>CADCIB010000006.1 GCA_902801375.1 uncultured Prevotellaceae bacterium
CAAGGACGAAGTGATGGTGGTGCCGACAGCGCCCGACACGCGCAATCATGCCGATGCCATCGATGCCGACCTGCGCAAGATTCCCGGCATTGAGGGAGCCTGTCTGGCCCAGTACGTCTTGGGCGGCAGCGACCACTATCAGACGTGGGGCAGGGGCGGAGGCGACAAGCACATGACGTTTACCTGTATGTTCGTCGACTGGCGATTCCTCAGCGTGATGGGCATCGACATCGTGGAGGGCCGCAACTTCCGCCAGACCGACGGCGACGTGTATATCTTCAACGAGTCGGCCAAGAAGAAATATCCCTGGCTCGCCGTCGATAAGCCTATCAATGACGAAGACATGCCCGTCGTCGGCTTCTGCGAGGACATCAAGTATACCACCCTGCGCGTGGATGATAGTCAGCAGCCCATAGCCTTCTTGGTGCCCAGTCGTGAGAACTATTATTGGGGCGACGGTTCCTGGCGCAACCACCTCTTAGTGCGTGTGGCGAAGGGCGTAGACAAGCGGGAGGCCAAAGAGAAAGTGCTGAAAGTGGTTCTTAAATACGAGCACGAAAACAAGCCCGACATCAGTGACCTGCGCTATGTGGACGATGAACTGGAGAAATCGTACCATCAGGAAAGGCTCTTCACCCAGCAGATTCTGCTGTTCTCGCTGCTGGCCATCCTCATCAGCATCATCGGCGTGTTTGGACTGACGATGTTCGAGAGCGAGTACCGCCGCAAGGAGATTGGCATCCGCAAGGTGTTCGGCAGCTCTACGAAGGAAATCCTGATGATGTTCTGGCGGCGATACCTCTACATCCTGTTAGGCTGCTTCGTGGTGGCGGCTCCCATCGGCTACCTGGTGGGCCAGCACTGGCTCGAGGGCTTCGCCGTCCGCACCGCCATCTCGCCCCTGCTGTTCTTGGTGTCCTTCCTGCTCATCACCCTGATTACCATGCTGACGGTGACCTATCAGAGTTGGAAGAATGCCAACGAGAACCCCATCAATAGTATCAAAACAGAGTAATATGAAAAGTTATTTCAGATTCCTTTCGCGCAACAAGCTATATACCTTAATAAATATAGCAGGGCTGGTGGTGTCGTTGATGTTCATCATTCTCATGGGCGACTATACTTGGCGCCAATATAGTATCGATTCGTGGCACAAGAACGCTGACCGCATCTATCTGACGGGTAGTGGCGAGGACTTCTTTATGTGGCCGCAGGCTGCAGAGGCGATTAAGAAGCAGTGCCCGGAGGTGGACAAGACCTGTTGCGTGTTGAGTGCTGACGGTAAGATTAGATATGGACAGCAGGAGGTGAAATCAAAAGATGCTCAGGATGGTATCATCATGCTGGCAGATTCCACTTTCTTCCAGTTCTTCGACTTTGAACTGACGAAAGGTGACCGCCAGACAGCCTTGGATGCTCCAGACAAATGCGTCATTACCGAGCGGCTGGCCAACAGGCTCTTTGGCAGCAGGAACCCCATCGGGGAGTCGTTGCAGATTGTGGGCAAGCGCCATGTGCATATCGTTGGTTCTGACGATAACGATCCTTACGACAGCACTTTAGTTTATACCGTCAGCGCTGTCGCCAAGGACTTCGACCATACTGTGCTGCCTAACGAGACGCAGGTCATTGCCAATATGGAGCGTTACCCGCAAGTGGTGGGCTACAAACTCGAAAGCAACATGTTTGCCTACAGTTCTACGGGCGCTATCAAGGCTTTTCTCATGCAGAAGCCAGGCACGAACCTGGAAAACAAGAAAAAGCAGATGGAAGACTACCTGAAAAAGAACTATTCGAACGCTTGGGGGGAATATGTACTCCATCTCACACCGCTCACCGACGTCATGTTCGCACCGCAGAATGAGGGTGCCGGCATGCTGAAGGGTGACAGGACGAGGCTCCAGATACTGCTCGCAGCCGTGCTGGCCATTCTCTTCTTCGCCGTGAGCAACTACATCAACCTGACCGTAGCCAATACAGGCTTCCGCGCCAAGGAAATGGCCACGCGGCGGCTCTTTGGCAGCAGCCAGCGCATCATTTCCATGAAGTTGATCGTCGAGTCTGCGCTGATGGTGGCTTTCTGCTTCGTCGTAGGCTTTATCTTGGCCTGCTGTTTCCAAGACGAGGCAGCCGAACTGTTCAAGGGCAAGATAGACCTGATGAACGATATTCGTATGGACACCGTAGCGGTCAGCATGGGGTTCGTCTTGCTGACTGGTGTGATCTCTGGTATCATGCCTTCGTGGCAGATTTCGCGCTTCCAGCCCATCGACATCGTGAAAGGCAGCTTCCGCTATCGCTCTAAGATGGTGCTGGGCAAGGTGTTCATCATCCTGCAGAATGTTATCACGATCACGATGCTGACTTCTGCCCTCGTCATCTGGTTGCAGTTAGATCACCTCCTTCATGCGCCTTTGGGCTATAACACCAAGGACCTGTATTATGTCTATGCCCCCCAGGGAAAATTCCAGGCAGCCAGGAGCATGCTGGAGAAGATGCCCTTTGTGGAAGGGATTGGCGTGTTTCAAGGGACAACCTTCTCCAGTTTGAGTTGGAGTTCGCGTACCGTAGTCAGAGACGACAAGAAAGTGCAGTTGCTTCGGACAGACATGGACAGTACGGCCTTCAAGCTCTACGGGCTGGAACTATTGAAGGATCATGGCCTTACGGATAGGGGGTATTATCTGAACGAGGAAGCCATGCGACAGTTGGGCTATACGGACAAAGACCGTGAGATAGACTGGGGTGGCGGACAGAAGAATCCCATTGCGGGCGTTCTCCGTGATTTCCGGCGTGTCAATATCTTACAGGATGTGCAGCCTTTCGCCATTCGCCTGCAGGACGATATGGAGTGGCCAGGCTTCTTGGTGAAGACAAATGGCGACAAGAGGGCAAAGGCGGCTTTCGTCGAGATGGTCAAGGGGTTAGGCAGCAACGATATTGATCTTGATCTAAAATGGCTTGTCACCAGTCTGGACGAGAGCGTCGCCGAAACCTTCGAGGACCAGCAGAACACGCTGCGCATCGTATCGCTTTTCACCCTCATCGCCATTGTCATCTCGGTGCTGGGCTACGTAGGCCTGTCGCTCTTCTTTATCCGTCAGCGGCAAAAGGAGATAGCCATCCGCAAGGTGATGGGCTCGACATCGAGAGAGGTGCTGCTGTTGATGCTCCGCACGTTCTCCATCCCTATGCTGATTTCGTTTGTCATCGCTGTACCCATCTCTTGGTACATCATGAACGACTGGCTCTCGAATTTCTCCTACCGCATCGCGCTCAGCCCATGGATATTCGCAGCTGCCGGGTTTACCTGTTTCATCATCTCGCTGCTCACCGTCATCGTCCAGAGCTGGCGTGCCGCTTCAGAGAATCCAATTAACAACATTAAGACAGAATAGAGCGGCTCTAACCATAGAAATGGGCGAAATCTATACCATTTTAGGTAGATTTCGCCCAAAATATTTGTTTGTATCAATAGTTTATTGTATCTTTGCATCGTCCGAAAAGTGTTACACCAAAAGTAAAATACTAAAAGTGAAATAGCGACGATGGCAAAGAAGAGTACATTTAAACCGAGGAATCCCTTTATATACGAGGGATATGAAGGACCTGAGTACTTCTGCGACAGAACAGAAGAGACGGAAAAGTTGATTTCAAATCTCCAAAATGGGCGTAACACTACACTCGTTTCCCCAAGGAAAATCGGAAAAACGGGACTTATTAGCCATGTCTTTAATCGCATAAAACAGCAGAATAGAGACGCGGTATGCATTTATATCGACATCTTTCACACCCAGAATCAGTATGACTTTGTACAGACGCTGGGCAAGGCTATTGTGGAAGAAAGACTGCTCGACACGCGGACTCCGATGGTAAAGGTACTGAGTTACTTCAGCCACTGGAGGCCAACCATCAGTCCCGACCCTGTGACGGGAGCCCCCACTGTATCCGTCGCTATTGAACGCACGAACACTGAATACACGATTAAAAACATTTTCGAATATCTCAATCAGAGCGGCAAGGAGGTTTATGTAGCCATCGATGAGTTTCAGACCATCACCGAATATCCGGAACAGGGCACTGAAGCACTCCTGAGGTCATATATCCAGTTCATCCACAATGTCCACTTTATCTTCTCTGGCAGCAAACAGCACCTGATGTACGAGATGTTTGGTTCGCCAAAGCGCCCCTTCTATCAGAGCACAGCTATGCTGACACTCCTACCGTTGCATGAGGAGGTTTATTACGACTTTGCCTCGAAATGGTTCGAAGGGAAAAAAGGCTCTCTCAGCAGAGAAGTGTTCCAGCAATTATACAATCTGTTCGACGGTTATACGTGGTATCTCCAGTCTGTACTGAACCGCCTTTATGAGTCTGAGCGCCATGTCGCAGACTATCAGCAGGTGCGAGAGACCATTTTGAGCATTCTTAAAGACAAGTCGAGTCAATACGAGATGATGATGACTTTCCTGACCGACAACCAGCGTAACCTCTTGATAGCTATAGCCAAGGACAGTTGCGTAGCACAGCTGCAGGCCAACGATTTCATCCGCAAGCATGAGTTGCCCAGTGCCAGCAGCATCAAAAAAGCACTGGCGCTATTGCAGGATAAGGATCTCGTCTATCAGACTCCGAAAGGCTATATCGTCTATGACCGCTTTCTCGATCTCTGGCTGAAACGGACATTCATCTGACCTCAAGTTGTCTAATAATCATACGCCGAGTTGTCTAATAATTAGACAATCTGCTTCCGCCAGGGTGAAAAACCTTGGCGGATTCGTTTTTATGGCGTAACTTTGCATCAAGAAATCATTAAGACAGAATAAACAATGATTAAACTTGAAAACATTCAGAAGGTGTTCCGCACGGAAGAGGTGGAGACCGTAGCATTGGGCGGCGTGTCGCTCGAAGTGAAGAAAGGTGAGTTCGTGGCCATTATGGGTCCATCAGGTTGTGGTAAGTCAACGCTACTCAACATCTTGGGACTGCTCGACAATCCTACCAGCGGCCAGTATTGGCTCGATGGTGAGGATGTAGCTCAACTGAAAGAGAGCCAGCGCACAAGGGTTCGTAAGGGTCAGATAGGCTTCGTGTTCCAGAGTTTCAACTTGATTGATGAATTGAATGTAGAAGAGAATGTTGAGTTGCCATTAACATATCTGGGCGTCCCTAAGAAGGAGCGCAGGGCGAGGGTTGAAGAGGTGCTGCGCCGTATGGCTATTAGCCACCGCGCACACCACTTCCCCCAGCAGCTCTCTGGTGGTCAGCAGCAGCGTGTGGCCATCGCCCGTGCCGTTGTGATGAACCCCAAGCTGATTCTCGCCGACGAGCCCACCGGTAACCTCGATTCGAAAAACGGCCTGGAGGTAATGCAGCTGCTTACCCAACTGAATCAAGAAGGCACCACCGTACTGATGGTGACCCACTCGGAACGCGACGCCGGCTATGCCCAGCGCATCATCAACTTGCTGGATGGACAAGTGGTACCAGAAGTGAGGCTTTGACCTCAATACTGATACCAAAGGGAAATATTGAAAAGAGGAATTAAGAATCGAGCTCAATGGTCTCGACGTTGACATGTTCGCGGAGGAATACGAGGGCACTCTCTTGGAATTTCTCCGCGCTTTCTGTGGTCAGATAGCGGCAAGAGGCACCTTTGGTGCAGCGGCTATCGATGTCGGCATGGCGCTGCAGGTAGTCTTTCAGGCTGTTGGCTACATATTCACCTTGCGAGATGACCTTGATGCCGCGGGGCACGTATTTCAGGATCTTGTTGAGCAAGAGTGGGTAATGCGTGCAGCCGAGGATGATGGTGTCTATCTGCGAATCGGCCATGAGCAGTTGGTCGATGCGTTTTTTTACGAAGTAGTCGGCGCCCGGGGAGTCCATTTCATTGTATTCCACCAAGGGAACCCAGAAGGGGCAAGCCACGCCGGTGACCTGTACATCGGGCGCGAGTTTCTGTATTTCGAGTGTGTAGCTTTGGCTCTTGATGGTACCTTCTGTGGCCAAGATGCCTACGTGGCGTGTCTGTGTGAGCTGCCCAATGATCTCTGCCGTTGGACGGATGATGCCGAGGACTCTTTTTTGGGGTACATGGTGAGCGGTGAGCGGAGAGAGATGCTGCAGGTCGTTTTGTTGGATGGAGCGCAGGGCTTTGGCTGAGGCAGTGTTGCAAGCGAGAATGACCAACTGGCAGCCCAATGAGAAGAGTTTCTGCACTGCTTGCCTTGTGAACTCATAGACCACCTCAAAAGACCGCGGCCCATAAGGTGCGCGGGCATTGTCGCCCAGATACAGATAGTCGTATTGAGGCAGCAACTGGCGTATTTCGTGTAGGATGGTGAGTCCGCCGTAGCCGCTGTCGAACACCCCGATAGGACCTGATTCTTCGAGAAACGAGGAGTGGGGAGCGAGGAGCGAGATTTCCTTCTTCATAGTTTACTGAGCATAAAGGCAGGGTTCTGCGTTCAATGCATGATGCTCAAGGTTGAGAGTTGAGAGCCTCGGCGACAGCTGCTGAGACGTCTTCGCCTTGTTCTGGATTGATGTATGGCAGGGCGTGTCCGTCGGTGTTGAGGATAAAGGCATAGCCACGCTGCTGTCCGACGGTCTGAATGGCTTTGTCTAATTGCTCATAGAGGGGAGCAGTCAGTTGCGCTTCAGCGTCGCTGAGCAGTCGGCGTGCTTCATCGCGGAAGGCGAGATTCTTCTCCATGAGCTCCTGCAATTCAGCCTGCCGTTTCATACGGATGGGTGTGGCTAAGATGCCCTGCTGCTCGATGAACTCCTCGTACTTCTTGTTGAACTCGTCCTCGGCGCGCTTCATTTCCTGGTCGTACTGCGCGTGAAGGGCAGCCACTTGTTGTTGCACGATGGCATATTCGGGCATAGCCTGCAGCGTACGGCTGTAGCTGAGAAAGCCGAAATGAGCCTGTGCTGCCGCAAAGAGAGGCAGGCACAGGCCCATGATGATGAGTGAAAGCAGTCTGTTCTTCATCCGCCTGCTTATTTCATTTTGTTGAGTTCAGCCTTCACCTCAGCTGTGATATCCTTGCTGAGCGTATCGCTGATGTAGGGCAGTGAGCCCGTCTGCATGACGTAGACATAGCCGCCGGCCTTACCCACATTCTCGATGGCCTTGTAGATCTTCTCCTGTATGGGAGCCATCTTCTCCTGCTGAGCCTTGTTGAAGGCAGCCTGGTTGTCCTGCAGGGCCTGCTGGTATTTCTGCATGAGGTCGTTGAGCATGGCCTCAGTCTCTTGCTGTTTGGTGGCGTTCATGGTCGACTTTGTCTTGTCGTACTCGTCGGCCTTGCGCTGTATCTCGTCCTGCATGGCCTGCAGCTCGTTCTGATACTGTTTGCCGAGGGCTTCGAGTTCACCGTTGACCTTTGAGAGTTCAGGAAGCGTCTGCATGATGTTGTTCATGTCGACGTGACCAAATTTCTGTGCGAATGATGCCATGGGAAGGAGCATCATGATAGCGATTAAAACTTTTTTCATTTTTGCTTTTTGTTTTGTTGTTATTGATTGATTCTGTTTTTATTATTGGCCGTAGCCGAGTTTCTGGAGTACCTCGTTGCTGATGTCAATCTGCGGTGATCCATAGATGATGCCGGCAGATGAGCGGTCGTAGACGATCTGGTAGCCGCGGAGCTTGGCGATGTCCTGTACGGCGGTGGAGATTTCCTCGTGGATAGGAGTCATCAGGCTCTCGCGCTTCTTGAAGAGCTCGCCTTCCGGTCCGAAGTATTTCTTCTTCAGGTCGCTGGCTTCTTTCTCTTTAGCCATGATAGCCTCCTGCTTGGTTTTCTTCTGTTCCTGTGAGAGGAAGACCACCTCGTTCTGGTAGTTCTTATACATGGTCTGTGCCTCCGTGTTGAGGGCTTCCACTTCAGCCTGCCACTTGCGCGACACTTGGTTGAGCTGTTCGTTGGCGCGCTCGTAGGCAGGGATGTTCTTCAGGATGTACTCCATGTCGAGCAGCGCTGTTTTCTGTGCACTTGCCGTAAAGGCTATCATGGCCATGAGGCATGATGTGATCAGTTTTTTCATTTTCTCTTTCTTTTTGTTATTATGTTGTTTCAGATTCACTGTGATTTGGCGGACAATCTTATGACGAGTGTGTACTGCAAACGTTGCATGGCCGAAGTCTGTTGTTCACATTTATTATCAATTTTTGTTTCTTGTAGTTGACGATTATGAACTAACATCTGCGGTTGACTGAAGGCCAATTAGAACTCTTGTCCCAAGACGAAGTGGAAATTGCTGCCACCGCGCGTCATCTTGCTGCCATTGTAGTCGTATACCTTGTCGAAGCCATAGGCCCAGTCGATACCCATCAGACCCACCATGGGGAGGAAGATGCGCACGCCCAGTCCTGCGGAGCGTTTCAGGTCGAAGGGGTTGAAGTTCTTGGTGTTCACCCAAGCGTTACCGGCCTCTGCAAATCCCAAACCGTAGATGGTGGTGTTGCCCAGCATGAACGGGTAGCGGAGCTCCAAGGTCAGTCGGTCGTAGGCGTAAGCGTTGCTTGAGGGATTGTAGATGCTGTTGTTGCCATAGTAGGCATTCTGCGAGATGGAGCCGTTTTCATAGCCACGCAGGCCGACGGTCTCTTCAGCAAAACCTGTGGAATAGCCGCTCATGCCGTCGCCACCGACATAGAATGTCTCGAAGGGCGACTTCTTGTATTTGTTGTAGGAACCGATGATGCCGAGCTCCACGCGCGTCATGAGCACCAAGCACTTAGCGCCATTGGTCAGAGCGGTATAGGTGCGGCTCTTGAACTTCCACTTGTGATATTCTATCCAGCGATACTTCTTCTGTTGCTGTTCGGTATAGTCGGATGCCTTGCTGTCTATGGCCAGGTTCTTATAGTCTTTGCCGTCCCAAAGCGACCATGGCGGTGTGAGGGATACCGATGCCATGAACTCAGAGCCACGGCGTGGGAACAACTGGTTGTCGGTAGAGGTACGCGACAAGGTGATGCCCAAGTTCAGGTTGTTCATGTTACCGTTGCTGATCAGGCCGTAGTAGTTCCAGTTGCGCAGCATGTAGCGCGAGTAGCCCAGCTCCAGTCCCAGCGAGAAATAGTCGTCGGGCCAGCGCAGACGCTTGCCCCAACCCAGACTGGCTCCGAACACGCGAATGTTCTTGTCGGGGTCGTAGAAGTTCTCGTAGTTGTTGTAGCCGTAACCGTATCCGTAGTTGCCATAGCCGTACATGTAGTTGTACATGTTGTTCATGTAGGCTTGGTTATAGTAGTTGCTGGAGATGTCGCTCATCTTCGAATAGTAGGCACCCACCGTGAACTGGATAGGACGTTTTCCGCCGAACCATCCTGTCTGATAGCTGATGTTGCCTGATGTGTAGTAGCGGCCGTTGGTCTGCAGGCCGATGGACATTACCTCACCATCGCCGATGGGCATGATGCCACGGTGTTCCTTGTTTTTGTTGAAGAGGTTGGCCATGGAGAAGTTGTTGAGCTTCAGTCCTACACGTGCAATGACGCCAGTCTGTCCCCATCCCAGCGAGAGTTCTATCTGGTCGTTCGACTTGGGCACGAGGTTCCAGTCGATGTCTACCGTTCCGTCCTCATAGTTAGGTTTGGGCTCGGGTATCACCTTTTCCGGATCGAAGTGGCCCATGGATGCGAGTTCGCGCTGTGAACGTTGCAGTGCCTCTTTGGAGAAAAGGTCGCCTGGCTTTGTACGCAGCTCGCGGCGGATGACGTTCTCGTAGAGGCGGTCGTTACCGTTGATGCGTACGTGGCTGATGTGAGCCTGCGGACCTTCCTGGATGCGCATCTCGAGGTCGATGCTGTCGCCCACGATGTTCACCTCTGTTGGTTGCAGGTTGTAGAACAGGTAGCCGTTGTTCCAATACATATTGCCCACGGCATCTTCATCCTGCGACAAGCGTTTCTCCATCAGCTTCTGGTTGTAGACATCACCCTTGTTCATGCCCAGCACGCGGCTCAGCTGGTCGGTAGGGTACACGGTGTTGCCCACCCACGAGATGTCGCGAAGGTAATACTTCGTGCCTTCGTTCACTTTGATGTAAATGCTGACATGCTTGTCGTCGACATTCCATACGCTGTCTTCCAGGATGGTGGCGTCTCGATAGCCGTATTCGTTGTATTTGTCGATAAGCTTCTGCTTGTCTTCCTTCCAACGTTCCGGGGTGAACTTCTTGGCTTTGAGGAAAGTGGAGAGCTTGCCGGCCTCGTGCGTTTTCGACAAGGCGCCCTTCTTGAACAGTCCGCCTTTGATTTTCGAGTCCTTCAGTGCTTGGTTTCCCTCGATGATAATCTGGCGCACTTTCATCTTCTGCTTTTTGTCGATGTCGATGTCGAGTATTACCTGATTCTTGCCAGCGACGTCTTCGCGTTGGTTGATGGTGATTTCAGCGTTTTTGAATCCTTTGTCATCGAAGTATTTCTTGGCAAGGATCTTTGCGCGGTCAATCATGTTAGGTGTAATCTGGCTACCCTTGAGCAGACCCAATTTAGCCTCCATGTCTTCGCGCTCCGACTTCTTCAGTCCTGTATAGTTAATAGTGGATACGCGCGGACGCGAGGCCAAGTAGATGTGCAGGTATATCTTGTCGCCGATGAGTGAGTCGGCGGCGATAGACACTTTCGAGAAGAGTCCGTGTTTCCAATAGCGTTTGACGGCATCGGTGATTTCGTTGCCGGGGACACTGATCTGTTGGCCTACGGTCAGTCCTGAGATACCGGCCAGCACATAGTCCTCATAGCCATCCACGCCACTGACGTTGATGCCAGCCACCGTGCAAGTGCGGGGTGTTCCGGCATATGAGATGTCAGGGTTCACGATTTTTTCCTGAGCCTGTGAAGCGGTGGCAAAGGCCAGAAGTGCGTATATTGTGAAAGCTTTTAATCTTTTCATTCTTCAGTTTTTACGATTTGGGGAATGAAGGGGTTTGTTTTGGCTTTTTGTTCGTATTATCCTTTTACCCTGAGTTCCTGCTCTATCTGGGCTTCAGTCTTGCCAAAGCGGCGCTGGCGGTTCTGATAGCTCTCGATGGCTTTGTGCAGACACGCCTCGTCGAAGTCGGGCCAGTAGGTGTCGCAAAAGTACAGTTCTGAGTAGGCTATCTGCCAAAGCAGGTAGTTGCTGATGCGCAACTCACCACCCGTCCTGATCAGCAGGTCTGGGTCGGGCATATGGGCCGTTTCCAGATAGTTGTTGATGAGGTCTTCATTGATGTCTTCGCGTTGGATGACTCCCTTTTGTGCGTCGGCCACAATGTTCTTGACAGCTTTGGTGAGTTCCCATTTCGAAGAATAGCTCAGGGCGATGACCAGAGTCATAGAGTCGTTGTTGGCAGTATGCTCGATGGTCTCTTCTATTTTTTCCCTTACGTTTTTCGGAACGCGTTCCATGTCGCCGATGACCTGCAGTCGCACATTATTCTTCATGAAGATTTCCTCTTCCAGCGAGGTCATGAGCAATCCCATGAGGGCTTGAACTTCTTCGATAGGCCTGTTCCAGTTTTCTGTGGAGAAGGTGTAGAGGGTGAGCCATTTCACGCCGAGACGTGTGCACTCCGACGTAATCTTATGCACCGATTCCACTCCTGCCTGATGGCCGAAGCTGCGCTCCTTTCCTCTCTCTGTGGCCCAGCGTCCGTTGCCGTCCATGATGATGGCAATGTGCTTCGGGATTCTGTCTGGTTCGTAATTCATATTGTGTAGTATTCAATGTTCTATATTCGATGCTCACTCGTCTTCGTTGTGGCACGTGCGGCATTTTGCCAAGAAACTGTAGGTGAACGTCAGTTGGAAAGCCGAATAGCAATCCTTGTTCTTGAAGGCGCCCGTGCTGACGATTCGGTAGGGGTCCTCTACCCCATCGAGTTTGTCGCTGGTGGTGAAATGGATGCCCCACTCCACCCCGATGTTCAGTCGTGGTGCCACTTTGTATTTCACACCGGCACCCAATTGCAGGTTGGTGGCCAGTACGGTTCCCGTGGTGTTGGTGTATGTGCCGCCCAGTCCGCCGAAAATAAACGGTGTCAGTGGTTTCGCTCCGCGGTAGTCTCGTCCGGTTCCGTAGGGCCAGAAGTTATACTCGTAGCGTAAGGACAGGTCGACGAGTGGGTTGCTGAACGAGTACGAATGGTCTTGGTATTCAGGATACCAGGTTTCCATGCCTGAAGTGCTTCCCTTCAATTGGCCGTACGATAGGGTAGCCGTCACGTCCATATAAGGGTTGATGACCCGTCGTAGAAGCAGTGTACCCATGGGCTGGATGCTGCCCGTGATGCTGCTGTTGAAATCGCCCAGATACGATACCAGTCCGATGCCGCCGCCCACTTCAAAGCGGTATTCCTCATCGGCTTGTGCCATTACCTGGGTAGTGGCAGCCATGAGGAGCGTTGCGATGACTATAGTTTTGCGTAGCATGCTGTTTGTGGGTTTGGTGATGCGTGTGGGCAGTATGATTGATGCTTGTTAGCGTTGTCTTGTGCGGCTCATTGGCGGGTGAACACTGTCTGCTGATTGTCCCATCCGAGGCGGTTTACGCGTCCGCGCCATACTGCATTGTCGTCGGTGGTAATCCACAGATAGTTGTTCTGGTCTACTTCCATCGTGACACGCTCTGAGGCTGTCATTCCCTCGGGAAGCGTGTAGTTCTCGTCAACTTTCCAGGTGATGCCTCCGTCGCGACTTACGTAGAGATTGCTCAGTGTGCCGTCAGGTTGGATGCCCAAAGCGAGAATGCGCTCGTCATAATAGACGGTGGTCAGACTCTTCAGTCTGGGTAGCGGATAGCGCACCCCCGTGGTGTTATGATAGATCCATGAGTGAGGATGGGTGGTGGCACCCGTTTCCATGATTTTGCTCCATACCACGGCCAATGTGTCGTCGGGATAGTCGACGAGGCTGCGGTTGCCCACAACCACAATCTGCTCCACATCGCTATTGGTGCGCAGGGGGAAATGGGTCACGGTGATATCTTCCGTTGGCAATAGGGAGGCGTCGCTGTCCAGTTCCTCACCTTCCCACGATGGAATTTCCATACGTTCAATGAGTGGGGCCTGCTGCATGGCGGCCAGTCCTTCCTCAGCCGTGAACTGTTTCCACACCATATCGTTGGCTATTTCTTGGTGGGCGTTCACATGCACCTCATACGAGCGGAAGTATCTGCCACTTTGCGAAGTGACATAGAAGGTACGCGGCACCGAGAAGTCGATGGAGTCGCTGCTGGTGTAGTACATGATGGAGTCGTTCTGCGGGTGCTTGATCACCAGCGTACCGGCATTCTTGGTCGTGATGGAGCACAACACTTTTGTCACATCGGTGCCATAGGGAAGCGAGTCGGGATTGAAAATCTTTCGTTGCTCCTGGTCGATGTAGAACTTATAGTTGCTGCCAGTGACATTGGTAGTGACGATGCTGTCGCGTCCGTCTTTGGTGAGCAGATGGCGGTAGCATTTAAGCGTTCCGAGCGAGAAACTCGTAATGGCTGTGTCGTCGTAATAAGTGTATTCCTCGTCTTCGTTGCCCAAGCAGGAACTGCAGAGTATGCCAGCGGCAAGCAGCAGCGTGAGGGGCATCCATATTCTCTTCATTGATTCGAATGATTATTTTTTAGCTTGCAAATTTAAGCAGAAATCCGCAAATAGTTCTTCTTTTTCAATTTTTATTATGTAAATTATTGATTATAAGCCTATTTTTTAAGTTCTGTTTAGACTTCTTTCTTGCAGTAGCTGCTATTCTGTCTACTTTTGAAAGGGCACAAAAAAAGAAGGACGATATGAATCACTCACTTCGGCCTCCTGAAAAATTAATAACATAATCTTTACCTTAAATCTATCAAACTACTAACCTATGAAAACTTTCTTATGAGAACAGTGTTCTCTCGAACACGGTGCAAAGGTACGGGTTTTCAGTCAATTACACCAAATAATTGACAGTGTTTTTTGATTTTTGTCCTATTTTTTTGATATAAATCAATTGCTTCTTGGTTAAGAAATGCATTTAAAAGGTTCGAAAAACTATTGAATTGTTTGTAAGTATGCCAAAAAAACACTACTTTTGCAGACCCAGAAAGATAGCTTATGATACTAGTTTTCGGAGGAACAACAGAAGGCCGCATGGCTGTAGAGGTGCTCGAAGAAGGTGGCTCTTCCTATTTTTATTCCACGCGCGATAGTCGACAGGAAGTGAAACTGACGCATGGCATTCGCCTGACGGGTGGAAAAGATACGGGGGAAATCGTAGCTTTTTGTCGTGAGCATGGGGTGCGTTTACTGGTGGATGCTGCCCATCCTTTTGCCGTGGAGGTTCACCAGAACATTTGCGAGGCGGCACGACAATTGCAATTGCCTGTGATCCGTTATGAGCGAATTTACGAAGAGCATACCGATGGCATTATGTGGTGCGACGATTATGACGACGCTATCCGCAGGTTGGAAGACCACGGCGTAGACAAGCTCTTGGCACTGACTGGCGTACAAACCATGGGGAAACTGCTTCCGTATTGGCAGAACCACGAGTGTTGGTTCCGCATTCTCGACCGCGATGCGTCGCGTAAGATGGCTGGGCAGTATGCCGGTTTTCCTGAAGACCATCTGGTTTATTACGAGCATGAAGACACGCATGAGCTGATAGGGCGATTGCATCCTCAGGCCATCTTGACAAAAGAGAGTGGAAGAAGTGGTGGTTTCCTGGAAAAGGAACAAGCAGCACGCATGCACCGTGTGCCGCTCTTTGCCATCCGACGCCCCCCCTACCCTGCTTATAATCTGTTGTCAACGGTCGATGGCCCCAATGGCTTGCGCCGTGAGGTGGAAAGGCTTCTCCCCTCATTCTATCCCTTGCACAGCGGATTGACAACTGGCACGTGTGCCACGGCAGCAGCAATTGCTGCAACGTTGTTGTTGAATGAAGGCCGAAAAGAGCTGCCCCAAGAAGTGTCTGTTGTCTTGCCAAATGGCGAAACCATTCATGTTCCTGTGCAGTATGGCGACGGCTATGCCTCTTGTTTCAAGGATGCTGGCGACGACCCCGATGTGACCAATGGCATCGAGATCAGGGCAAGTGTTGAGCCGAGCGATCACTTCCAAATTGTTGGCGGCGATGGCGTAGGTCGATTCACGCTTCCGGGTTTCGACTTTCCTCCCGGAGAACCGGCTATCAATAAGGGGCCGCGAGAGATGATGCGCAACAATATTAAAGAGAACGTAAGGGTGACCATCTCTGTGCCTCATGGCGAAGAAATCGCCCAGCATACGTTCAATCCGCGTCTTGGCATCGAGGGAGGTATCAGTATCATCGGCGTATCGGGCATCGTGAAACCCTTTTCCGAAGAGGCCTTCATCGAGAGCATCCGCAAGTGTATGGTGGTGGCAAAGGCATCAGGTGCCGATCGTGTGGTCATCAATAGTGGTGCGAAGAGTGAGCGTTTCGTTCGCGCCCTCTATCCCACCCTACCCCGTCAGGCTTTTGTGGAGTATGGCAATTATATCGGGGAAACTTTGAAGATGGCTGATGAGTTGGGCTTTGCCCACGTCACCCTTGGTGTGATGTTAGGAAAAGCCGTGAAGCTGGCGGCCGGACACCTTGACACACATAGCCGTCGGGCTACGATGGACAAGCAATTCATCCGACAGATGCTTTTAGAAGCAGGCTGTGATGTTGACATCAGCGACATCACTTTGGCCCGAGAGCTTTGGGAACGAATGTCTCCTCTGTCAATTGAAGCGTTTGCCAATGTGGTGATTCGCCATTGCGAACAACACTGTTGCCCGTTGTTGCCAAATGGTTCGCTCACTATTCTCCTCATCGACGATGAAGGGAGAATTTATCAATTAAGGAATAGAACGTAAAAAAGTGAGGAGTCAGAAGTGTTGCGCAAACAACTTCTAACTCCTCACTTTTAGGTCAAAACTCTTAAGCCATTTCCTCGAAAGTCTTCTTGATAATGGCGATGGCCTCCTTGATTTCAGCCTCGTTGATGCAGAGTGGCGGGGCGAAGCGGATGATATCATCGTGGGTCGGCTTGGCCAGCAGTCCGTTCTCCTTCATCTTCAGGCAGATGTCCCAAGCGGTCTTGCCATTGATAGGCTTCGTCACGATGGCATTCAGCAGACCCTTACCGCGTACCTGTACGATGAACGGCGAGTTGATCTTCATCACTTCCTCGCGGAACACCTTACCCATGGCTTCAGCATTCTCAGTGAGATGCTCGTCGACAACCACCTTCAAAGCTTCCATTGCCACGCGGGCTGCCAAGGGGAATCCACCGAATGTAGAACCGTGCTCGCCGGGCAGGATGTTGAGCATGATGTCGTCGTCGGCTAAGCAAGCCGATACGGGCAGCACACCACCGCCGAGGGCCTTACCCAGGATTACGATGTCGGCGCGGATGCCTTCGTGCTGGTGGCAGAGCATCTTGCCTGTGCGGGCGATACCCGTCTGCACCTCGTCGGCAATGAAGAGCACGTTGTGCTTCTTGCAGAGGTCGTAGCACTTCTTCAGATAGCCATCATCAGGAACAAACACACCAGCCTCGCCCTGGATGGGTTCTGCAATGAAACCGCAGACTTCGTCGCCATACTTCTCGAGAGCCTCTTCAAGAGCTTTGGCATCGTTGTAGGGGATACGGATGAATCCGGGAGTCAGCGGACCGTAGTTGGCGTAAGAGCTGGGGTCGTTGCTCATGGTGATGACCGTCACGGTGCGTCCGTGGAAGTTGCCTTCGCAGCAGATAATCTTGATCTTGTCGTTGGGAATACCCTTCTTCACGGCACCCCAGCGGCGGGCCAGCTTCAGGGCGGTCTCCACACCCTCGGCACCTGTGTTCATGGGCAGTACGCGGTCGTAGCCGAAGAAGTCGTGCATGAACTTCTCATATTCGCAGAATGGTTCGCTGTAGAAAGCGCGTGAAGTGAGGCAGAGCTTGTCGGCCTGGTCCTTCAAAGCCTTCACGATGCGCGGGTGGCAGTGACCCTGGTTCACGGCGGAGTAAGACGAAAGGAAGTCGAAATACTTCTTTCCCTCTACATCCCATACGTAGATGCCTTTACCTTCGTTCAGAACAACGGGCAGCGGATGATAGTTGTGTGCGCCATACTTCTCTTCCAGCTCCATGAGCTGCTGGCTCCTTGTCAGATTCTCTGTGTTTTGCATGTCTCAAGTTTTTTAAATTGTTGTTATTGTTAGTGGATAATGTTCAATACTTTCAGAACGCGTGCAAAGTTAATACATTTCTTCGACATTCAAAGAAAATATGAAAGAAAAATCATTAAATATTCAAAAATCCATCATTTTTCTTTCAGCAATAGCTCTGCCGTTGTCTGCTCTTCTTTGCCTTTTGAGCTTAGTGCGCCTCCAACCAGTTGTTGCCCCATCCGCAGTCGGCCACGAGGGGGACGCGCAGGGCGTAGGCTGCCTGCATCTCCTGCAATACAATCTCCTCTACCCTACCCCGCTCTTCCGGATAGACAGAGAAGTTCAGTTCGTCGTGTACTTGCAGGATCATCTTGCTGCGGATACCTTCTTCCTTGAACCGGCGGTGAATGCGAATCATCGCCACCTTGATGATGTCGGCGGCAGAACCCTGAATGGGTGCATTGATGGCATTGCGCTCGGCGAAGTTGCGCACGGTGGCATTCCTGGAATTGATGTCGGGCAGGTAGCGGCGGCGGTGGAAGAAGGTCTCGGCATATCCCTGCTGGCGAGCCATTTCCTTTGAGGTTTCCATGTATTCATGAACCTTGGGGAAGGCTTCGAAATAGCCGTCGATGAGCTGTTTAGCCTCGTCGCGCGAGATTTCCAATCGCTCAGCAAGTCCAAATACGGTAATCCCGTAGATGATGCCGAAGTTGGCGCGCTTGGCCTTTGTGCGCTCGTCGCGACTCACCTCGTCGACGGTTTTCTTGTAGATGTTGGCAGCGGTGGCAGCGTGGATGTCGTAGCCGTCTTGGAAAGCGCGTATCATGTTCTCGTCTTCCGAAAGATGAGCCATCACGCGCAGCTCTATTTGCGAGTAGTCGGCTGAGAAGAACAGGCAGCCTGGCTCAGGGATGAACGCCTTACGTATCTCCTTTCCGTCCTCGCCGCGTACGGGAATGTTCTGCAAGTTGGGGTCACTCGATGAGAGCCGTCCGGTGGCTGTCACCGTTTGATTGAACGACGTGTGGATGTGACCAGTGCGCGGATTGATGAGTTTCGGCAACGCATCGACATAGGTTCCCAAGAGTTTTTTCAGTCCACGATGAGCGAGGATATCCTCGATAATCTCGCTCTTCCCCTTGAGTTGTTGAAGCACCTCCTCGCTGGTGACATACTGTCCTGTCTTCGTCTTTTTCGGCTTGTCCACGATTTTCATTTTTCCGAAGAGAATCTCGCCTACCTGTTTCGGCGAGGCGATGTTGAACTCTTCGCCAGCCAGCTCGTAGATGCGTTGTTCCAGGTCGTTCATGCGTTGGGTAAACACCTCAGACGTTTCTTTCAGCGATGTGGTGTCGAGGCAAACGCCGTTCATCTCCATTTCGGCTAAGACTGTCACCAGGGGCATCTCTATCTCATAGAACAGCTGCTCGACGTTCTTTTCTTTCAGCACTGGCTCCAGTTTGTTTTTCAGTTGGAGGGTGATGTCAGCATCCTCGCAGGCGTATTCATAAACCTCCTTAGGCGACAGTTCGCGCATCGAGCGTTGGTTCTTCCCTTTGGGTCCTATTAGTTCGTCGATGTGGATGGTCTTGTAGTTGAGCAAGGTTTCAGCCATGTAGTCCATGTTGTGGCGTAGTTCGGGCTGAATGAGGTAATGGGCAATCATGGTGTCCCACATGGGTTCTGCCACCACGATGCCATAGTTGTGCAGCACTTCAAGATCATATTTGATGTTCTGTCCGATTTTCAAGATCGTCGGGCTTTCGTAGACAGGTTTGAAGATACTCACCATCTGCTGTGCCTGTTGGCGGTCGGCGGGTATGGACACATACCATGCTTCGTGTTCTTTCACTGCGAAACTCAGTCCCACCAACTCTGCGTCTATCGCGTTGGTGGAGGTCGTCTCCGTGTCCATGCTTACGGCTTCAGCGGCTAAAAGCTGACGGCAGAGGGTCAGAGCATCTGCTTCGCTCTCGATGAGATGGTAGTCATGTGGAGTGGTTTGGAGCGAGGAAAGGGTAGCCTCACCCCCATTCCCTCCCCAAAGGGAGAGGGGCGTAGATACTTCTTCCGCTTGCTGGGGGGCGAAGTCGCCAAAGAGGTCAGGCTGTTGTACTTTCTTGCTATTCTCGCTCCTCACCCCTCGCTCCTCACTCCTCGAAATAAACTTCCCCGTCAGCGACTTGAACTCCAGTTCGTTGAAGATGCGTGTCAGTTCCTCGACGTTGGGTTCGTTGACCTTTAAGTCCTCCAAGTTGAAGTCGATGGGTACATCGGTGCGAATGGTGGCCAGGAACTTCGACATCTTGATATCGTCGATGGCAGCCTCCACCTTCTCGCGCAGTTTGCCTTTTATCTGGTCGGTATGGGCAAGCATGTTTTCTACCGTTCCAAACTGTGCAATGAGTTTCACGGCGGTCTTCTCCCCTACCCCAGGACAGCCGGGGAAGTTGTCGGCTGAGTCGCCCATCAGCGCCAGCAGGTCAATCACCTGGTCGGTGCGCTCAATGCCATATTTCTCGCAGACGGCCTTTGCATCTAATGTCTCGTAGCCACCGCCGAAGCGTGGACGGTAGATGAACACATTGTCGCCCACCAGCTGTCCGTAGTCCTTGTCGGGGGTGAGCATGAAGATTTCTCCGAACCCACGAAGATTGGTGGCTATCGTCCCAATCACATCGTCGGCCTCGAAGCCGTCGGCTTGTAGGATGGGGATGTTCATGGCGCGCAAGATATCCTTGATGATGGGCACCGAAGCATGAATGTCCTCGGGAGTAGCCTCTCGCTGGGCCTTGTATGCAGGGAATGCCTCTGAGCGGAAGGTCGGCCCATGGGGGTCGAAAGCTACGGCAAGATGGGTGGGTTTCTCCTTCTCGATTACCTCATGCAGCGTATTGCAGAAACCTAAAACGGCCGACGTGTTCTGCCCTTTGGAGTTGATACGCGGGTTCTTGATAAAGGCGTAGTAGGCACGGTAAATCAATGCGTATGCGTCTAAAAGAAATACTTTATCCATAAATATTCTATAAAATTGCGCTCAAAATTACAAAAAGTTTTTCATAAATCAACGGAAAATTGTAATTTTGTGACCTAAAAACATCAAAATGGACTATTTATCACGCATTACAGAGCCGATTAAGGCTGAGTTAGGACAGTTTATCTATCTCTTCAACGAGTCGCTGACGCACGACGACGGATTGCTTGGTGCCGCCTTGCAGCACATTCGCAACCAAGGGGGCAAGCGTATGCGTCCCATGCTCATCTTGCTGGTGGCAAAGAACCTGGGGCAGGTCAACGACCGCACGCTCGATGCTGCCGTCGGCTTGGAGCTGTTGCATACTGCCTCGCTTGTTCACGATGATGTGGTGGACGAAAGCCGCGAACGTCGTGGGCAACCTTCTGTGAACGCCGTCTACGACAACAAGGTGGCTGTGCTCGTTGGCGACTATGTGCTCAGCACGTCGCTCTTGAGTGTCAGCCGCACAAGCAGTGAGGTCATTGTGCGTGAAATCGCCGAACTGGGCAGAGCTTTGGCTAAGGGAGAGATTCTCCAACTGACGAACATTCAAAACCGAGATATATCGGAAGAAGTTTACTATCAGGTCATTCAGCAGAAGACTGCCGCCCTCTTTGAGTCGTGTGCCGCCGTTGGAGCTTTGTCCGTAGGTGCTGATAATGGAGAGCTTGAAGCCGCTCGGAAGTTTGGACGCGATATAGGCATGATCTTTCAGATACGCGACGACATTTTCGACTATTTCGATTCCAAGGAGATTGGCAAACCTACCGGCAACGATATGGCAGAGGGCAAACTGACCCTGCCCGTTATCTATGCGCTGAAGAATACGCCCTTCGAGGCGATGACAACGTTGGCCAAGAAGGTGAAAGCTGGCACCATCAACACCGATGAGATCGCTGTCCTTGTGGAGTATGCCAAGAAATATGGAGGCATAGAATATGCCGAGCAAGTGATGCAAAACATTGCCAAGGAGGCTCGCCAATATATCTCGGAGCATGTCCATAACGATGTTCTGCACCGCTCTTTCAACGCCTATTTGGAGTATGTTATTTGTCGGAATAAGTAACCGAAAGAAATTGTTCTTTCACTCTCATTGACAATCAGAAGATATTCTTTCTTGAATATATGAGATTATTTTTTGAATAAGATTACGCGTTGGTGCTATTTTGGAAATTACCTCATCCTTAATAACATCAATAGAACAATTGTAATCTCCATCCTCTCGTAAGCTTTGTAGTTGTGAATATAATCGTCCTTCTTCTTTAGTGAAAATACCTGGCTTGATGTAAAACAAACTGAATCTGCTTACGGCGCCTCTATGCGTTCCCACTTCATGTTTGTCAAGAATTAGCATAGCACTGACAGCATGGAACAATGCATAGTAAAGTCTGTTTGCCGCCATGTCCCATAGTTCTGCCTCAACTTGCACTTTAACTTGGGAAAAGGTCTTTTCTGCTTTTTCCAATTCAAGCTCTACGATAATCCGTCTGTCACTATCTTTAAGACTCATATAACACTTTTTTATCTTTTTCTACATTAAAATAAAACAAGGGGTGGGGGCTATTGTACCATTGCTCTCTCGTGAAAGCACGGGCGCTTATATCTTCTCCGATATCCCATCCCATATCAACAAAAGGGAATACAATGTTATCTTTGTCACAGCTTTCCACTTTTGGCTTATCCAAAAGAATGAGCAGATCCCAGTCAGAATCGTTATTGGCATCACCACGGGCACGCGAGCCATAGAGATAAAGTGAACTACCTTTTGGCAACACCGTGCTTGCAACCTGTTGGATTCTACTGATGACTTGTGAATATTCCATTTTGTTGTAGATAAAATATGAATAACTCGCCGCAAATATAATGATAATTTTCTATGTAACCAAAAAAAAGCGGAAGAATAATTATTTTTTCTCTTTTTTCTTTTGTCATTAACGAAAGTTTGTTTACCTTTGCACTCGCGTACTCATACTGCTTTCTGAGTGGTACAGGGATGCAACTACATTTTGGAATGCGTTTGCTAACGCTTTGTTTTTGGTTTCTTTGAACCTGTCTCTCGTGATGTTAATGTTGATGGAGTGACTGCTATTCCTTATGGAACAACTGTCAATGGTGTTGTGTATGAAGCAAAGAAATCTTCTTGGTGGGGCACAAAGGGCCGCTTAGGAATCAGAATCAATGAATTAGTTACTCCCAATGGTGAAATGATTCCACTGACCAATGGTGATTTGTATGTTACAGGAAAGAACAGAACAACTCTTTCTGTCCTGTTATTTGCATTGGTTGTATGGCCTGCTTGCTTTATTTGCGGGTCGAAGGCTGAAATACCTGCAGGGTATGAAATACAGGTAAATGTAGCAACGAACACTTTAGTAAAGGTCAATTGATTGTATTTTTTCAAAACAATAGGGTGGGGCAGAAGATGCGTTTCTTCTGCCCCATCTCTATTAGAAGAACTTCACTTCCTGTCCTTCCAGATCGGAGAGCAGGAGGTTTGCCAGTCGGCTGGTGCCCAGTCGGAACCAGCGGTTGGTGAGCCACTTTTCGCCCAACACTTCCTTCACGATGGTGTAGTAGGTCAGTGCATCGGTCACGGTGTTGATGCCACCTGCGGGCTTGAAACCAATCTGTATGCCAGTTTCATCGTAGTATTCCTTGATGGCTTGGCACATCACGTAGGCAGCTTCCGGCGTAGCGGAAACCTTCTCCTTGCCTGTTGATGTCTTGATGTAGTCAGCGCCGGCATACATCGAGAGGATGCTGGCGCATTTGATGTCAGAAGCATTGCGCAGGCAACCTGTCTCCAAGATCACTTTCATGGCAACGTCCTCGCCGCATGTCTGCTTCAGCTCGTTGATGTCATCGCAGACGCCCTCGTAGTCGCCTGAGAGGAACTTGCCCACGGGCATTACGATGTCAATCTCCGTGGCACCATCCTTCACGGCCAAAGCGGTCTCGGCCACCTTTACCTCTATCAGTGCTTGTGATGAGGGGAAACTGCCTGACACGCAGGCTATTTCCACGCCCTCAACCTCCAAGGTGTCGTGAACGATTTTGGCAAAACAGGGATAGACGCAGATGGTGGCTACGTGGGGTAGGGCAGGGTAGGCTGCATCAAACTGGTTCACTTTCTCTGTAAAGGCCAGCACACTCTCGTCAGAGTCCGTGGTCTTCAGCGTGGTCAGTTCGATGCTTCCAAAGAGGAAACGCTTGATTTCGGGTGTGTTGTTCTCCGGCACTTTCTCCTCGACGATCTTCCTGACGGCCTGAGCCACTTCCTCGTCGCTCACGTTCAGGTTGTACTTTTCCAGCGCCTGTTCATACTTACTCTTCAGAGCCGTGTGGCGGTGTACGGTCTCAGTCTCGTGGTGTGCGTGCTCATGATTGTGGTCGTGGCCGCACTCGCAACATTTCTTTTCTTCCATCATAATGTATACTTGTTAATTAATAGTTATTTATTCCGTTACATAGCTTATTAGAACTCTAGGCTATAGGGCGTTCTGTTTTTCCGCTTCATAGGCTCATTGAGTGTAATTTGCCGCAAAGATAACGAAAATACACCAAACGGCAAAATATAATAATGATATTCTGCCAAATTGCCGTTTTTTAACGCAGTTTCCATCCAATGCAGGGAGCAGGACGTAAACTCAAAAGAATAAGAATCTGTCTGTTCTTTCTTGGCTTAACCGATTTTTTTGTATCTTTGCAGCTCCAACTGGAAGTGCGCCCGCCCTTCAGGCAAACCAGCGGTAATAACCATTAGTTATATAGAAGCCCGATTTAAACATGGAGACGACTATGGAAAAACAGACAAACATCGAGATTGACATGCGGCAAGTGCCGCCAGGATATGTGTATTGCTTCAACGGCGAGTGCCAGAAGCACGAGGAATGCCTACGCTATATCGTGGGCCAGCAGGTGGACAAGGGGCTGACGGTGGCCCCGACGGTGCTGCCCACCGTGCTGCGACTGCGCAGTTGCCCCCACTTCCAGAAGGCAGAGCTGATGCGGATGGCGTGGGGATTCGACAAGCTCTTTGCCGAGGTGAAGGTCAAGGACGGCCCCGTATTGCGCGAGAAGATGAGGGCATATCTGGGCGGAATGGGCACCTATTCGCGCTACAAATTAGGCCGAAGGATGCTCACGCCGGAGCAGCAGGAGCACATCATCGGCTTCTTCCGCAAGAAAGGTTACACCGAAGGCCTTGAGTTCGATCACTATGTAACGGTCTATGACTTAGACCATTAGCCCATATTTTGTTCGCTTAGATTTTAACCAAAATCATGACCCATTTTTGGTTAACCGATAACCAACGTCTGGTTATCGCATAACCAGCGTCAGGTTATCGCCTAACCAAATATCGGTTATCGCCTAACCAAACGTTGGTTAAGTGATGACCAGACGCTGCCCACTGCCTCGTATGCCGTTTCCAGTGGTCTCTCCCCACTCCTCGAATCCCTCAATAGGAGGCAATCTTTCGGATGTCTTCCTCAAAAGTTTCCTTCTGTACAGCCTTCGCCTTCAGCTTTGAACGATAAGTGTAGATGGTCGTAATCGACGAGCGGAGAATCTCGGCTATCTTCTGGTTGTCGGTGATGCCAAGGCGTATCAATGCCAGCACGCGCAGCTCGGTGGTCAGCTTCGTTGAGTTGTCGAGCAACACAAACTGGTTGTCAGTGGTCAGCAGGCGGTTTACCTCGCTGATGAAATTCGGATAGATGTTCAGGAATGCGGTGTCGAAATTCTGGTGGAACATACGGATACCGCTGCTGATAGGGCCATTGTTCTTCAATTCTGCATAGAGAGTGTCAAGTTTGTGGTCTCGTGCCAATCGGTTCAACTGTTTCATGCGCTCTTCACCGCGGTGTATCAGACTGCTGCACAACTCAAGGAAGCGGCCTATGTACTCGTCCTTGATACGATTGGCCTCTTTCATCTCAGCGTTCAGCAAACGCATTTGATCGTTCACCGCTTGCATGACCTGATTGTGGTTGGTCAGCTCTTTGTTCATTTCGTGTATCTTTTGGTTGGCCGACCGACGCTTGTAAAGCAGCCAGATGGTAAAGATGATGAAGCCCGCAAGCAATAAGGCAATCACTGTCAAGATAATAAGTAAACGGATGGTACGCTCCTGAGCGAGCGAACGTTCCGTGTCGTAGGCCTTCGAGATAAAAGGTGTCAGACGCGCCACCTGCATGCTGCGCAACCTGCTGCCGTATTGCTGCGCGTCGTTGCTGGCACGTGAGAGATAACGATAGGCACGCTCGTAGTCGCCGCGCTCCATCAGGATTGCCGCCAGTTCTCTCAGGGCGTTGTTCTCGAGTATGGCACCGCGCAGGTCGCTGATGGCTGAGAGCAGCAGATAGTGCTCCTGTTGTCGGGGATTGTTGTTCTTCCAATGGAAATAAGCCAAGGTGCTGGCCACTATGCTGTAGCGACGGTCGCCCTGCTGCAACGAGGGAAGATATTGCTCAAACTGCCGGATGGCTCCCTCCACGTCGCCTTGTTCGCAGGTATAGCTGGCGTGGTTTGCCTTATATTCAAACGAAGCCTTGTCCGCTATCTCTAACAACAGCTGGCGGTAGTGTTGGGCACTATCGATGTATTGCATGAAATAAGGAGTGTACTGCGCCATCTCCGATCGATACAGGTTCAGTTCGGCCCATTGGTTGTAGTAGGCTACGCGGGTGGCGGTTGTCAATTGTAAAGGCTCTATGCTGTCGAGCAGCAAACGGGCGTTGTTGAAAATGCCCGACACACTCAGAATGTGTGCCATCCGTATGGCACTGACAGCACGACGCTCAGGGTCGGCGGCAGCCAATGCGCTCTGCATGTTGCGGTTGATGTAATGGAAGGCGGAGTCGAATCGGAAAGCGAGGTACTCATCATACAGGCGTAGGTTTATGTCGTATTCTTGCTCGGCGGTCAGCTCCACACCATGCAGGCCATGGAAAAGCGAAGCTATCTGTTGCTCCTTGGTAGCCACAATATCATCATGACAGGCTATGAGGCTGTCGAGTTTATGGTATAGGGCGGCTGACTGCGAGTCGCCTTGGGGAGCTCCACATGCTGCGAAGAGTAAGGTTGCAAAGAAGTAGACTATGGCTTTCTTCATCAGTTTGGTGTTGTGGGTTAGTGAATTTCGTCGCAAAGGTAGGCATTTTCCCTGACATCGCCAAATACGGGCGCCCTATAAAGGTAAAAATCAAGGTATAAACGGCTTGCAAATGTTTTGATTTTTTCAACTATCTATAGGTGTAATGAGCTTGTAAATCAGTGGGTTATGTTTTTCTTGATTTAGATTTTTACTTGATAGTCTTGCCTATCATGGTTTTACGTGCTACTTTTGCATTCGAAATCGTTATCAACAATCAAAATTAATTCTTTCAACATGCTTCATTTTAGAGTAGTTCGATTGGCGTTTTTATTCCTTTGTTGCAGCTTGGCTCATGGCTACGCAAAGGATGTGATTGTATCTTCTCCCAACGGCAGCATTACAGTGACGGTCGGCGTGAAGGACAACAAACCTTATTATTGGGTAAAGTATCATGGGAAGACGCTCATCTGTCCCTCTCATCTTGGCTTTCAGCTCGACAGTGGCTGGCTGGGCGAGAATGTAAGAATGGTGGGCCATAGCTACGATACCAAGGACGAGACATGGACGCAGCCTTGGGGCGAAGAACGTGAGGTGCGCAACCACTACAACGAACTCACGGTCTCCTTCCAAGAAAAACCTCGTCCTGTGCAACGTGCTTCCGCCACGTTGTCCTCAACCTCTGCCACATCGTCCTCCGCTCCCCAACGCATGAATGTCGTGTTCCGTGTGTTCGACGACGGAGTGGGATTCAGATACATTCTACCGACAATCAATAAAGGTGAAAGATTTTGCATTCAGGATGAATTGACCGAGATAACCTTGGCACACGATGCCAAGGCTTGGTCAATTCCAACCAACCACACAGAGTACTTCGAAGGCATCTACAACGCCGAGCTCCTCAGCCGCAAAGACACGGTCTGCACGCCACTCACCATAGAGTATGAAGACTCCATCTATCTTGCCATCCACGAAGCCGCTCTCGAAGACTATGCAAGCATCAACCTAACGCCCGTCACCCCTCACCTCCCATTGGGAAAGTCGGAAGGTGACTCCCGTTCTGTGACACGCGGTTTCGCCGCGTCGCCCCTCACTCTCCGCACCGCCCTTACTCCATGGCAGAATGGAGTGAAAGTCTATTGTCAAGGCGAAACGAAGTCGCCTTGGCGCACCGTCATCATCTGCAAAACGCCAGGGCAGCTCATCACATCGCGCCTCATGCTCAATCTCAACGAACCATCACGCATTGAGGATACTTCATGGATTGAGCCAGGACGATACATCGGCATCTGGTGGAGCATTCACAAGAAAAAGAATACCTGGGATATGGGACCTAACCACGGGGCAACCACACAAAACGTAAAACGCTACATCGACTTCGCCGCACGACATGGCTTCAGCGGCGTACTTGCCGAAGGATGGAACGTAGGATGGGGCGAAGGAGAGAAAGTTTCTTACCTGCAACCCTATCCCGATTTCGACATCGAAGAGGTCTGCAACTATGCTTTGACAAAGGGTGTGCGATTCATCGGACATACCGAGACGTGGGGCAACACCCGACTCCTCGAGCAGCAGATGGATTCAGCTTTCGCTTGGTATAGCCGACTCGGCATTCGAGCCGTCAAGACAGGATATGTGGGCCACCTTTTCGATGGCAAAGAGTTGGCGAAGTCGCAATACGGAATACGTCACTACCGGAAGGTCATCGAAACGGCAGCCAAACATCACATCATGATCGACAACCATGAGCCGGCCATGCCCACAGGCATTCAGCGTACATGGCCTAACCTCATGACGCAAGAGGGAGTGCGCGGACAGGAGTACAACGCCTGGGATGTAAAGGGAGGAAATCCCCCATCACATACTGTCACACTACCCTTTACGCGATGTCTCGCAGGACCTACAGACTTCACACCCGCCATCTTCAACTTTTCCGAGGTTGTGAAAGGCACTCATCCTCACAGCACACTGGCAAAACAGCTCGCTGAGTTCGTTGTCATCTACAGTCCCCTACAGATGGCTGCCGACGCCATTGAGAACTACGAGGGACAGCCGGCACTCACGTTTATCGAGAGTTGCCCTACTACTTGGGAAAAAACCATCGTGCCCAACGGCGAAATCAGTCAGTATGTCGCCATCGCACGAAAGGAACGCGACGGCGAACGATGGTTTGTCGGGGCTATCACCAATGAGCAATCCCGGACAATCGTACTGCCCCTCGACTTCCTCGATGCCGATACTCCTTATCGGGCCGTCATCTATGAGGACGGACCAGATGCCGACTATGAGACCAATCCCTATCCCATGACTATCCGGCAAATCATGGTCAATCATCAAACATCTCTCGTCCTTAACCTCGCAAGAAGCGGAGGAGCAGCCATCAGAATAGAAAAGTTAAACCCTTAAGCCCTCCCTGCTCTTCGAAACTTCCCCTAACTTCTCATTCATCATCAACACAATATTATTTATTAACTAATCACACAATTCCTATGGAAAAAGCAAAACAACTATGCTGCCGATTGGCAGTCTTACTGACAGTCGCGTGTTTTGCCTTTGATGTCGCGGCACAGACCAGCATCAAGGGGCATGTCAAAGATGCCACCGGTGAAGACATCATCGGGGCAACCGTCACGCTAAAAGACCAAAGTGGCGGTACCATCACCGACTTCGATGGTAACTTCGAGCTGCAATGCAAGGCAGGAACAAAGCTGGTGATTACTTATGTGGGCTTCAACCCCCAGGAGGTAAGCGCCAAGGACGGAATGGAAGTTGTGCTGCAAGAAGACGTGGCACAGCTCAATGAAGTGGTGGTCGTGGGCTATGGCTCACTGGCCAAAAAAGAGATCTCAAGCTCCGTGGTTCAGATCAACAAGGAGCAGTTCAACCAAGGCGCCGCTACCGACCCAATGGCTCTCATCGCAGGCAAGGTGAGCGGACTCAACGTAGCAGCGACGGCTGAAGCCAACCCCAACTCGATGACCGAGATCCAGGTGCGTGGCGCTGGGTCACTGACAGCCAGTAACGGGCCGTTGGTGGTCATCGACGGTATTGCCGGAGGCGACCTGCGTAACATCGCAAACCAGGATGTCGAGTCTATCACCGTCTTGAAAGATGCTGGCTCGGCTGCCATCTACGGTACTCGCGGCGCTAACGGCGTCATCCTCGTCACTACCAAGAAAGGTTCGGGAGCCGCTGGCGTGACCAACATCACGTACGACAGCTATATCGCCCTGAACGTGGCAAAACCCAAGCCCGACATCCTTACCACCGATGAGTTCCGACGTTCGCGTCGTGGTCAGGACTATGGCGGTGACACCGATTGGTGGGACGAGATCACACGCCCCGTAAGCTATAACCTCAACCAGTATCTCTCCATTGACAGCTCTACGAAAAACGGCTACTTCGGCATGTCGGCCAACTACAAGAAAAGCAATGGCCTTGACATCGTTTCTGGTCGAGAGGAGTATGGCGCACGATTCGTGGGTGAGCAGCGTGTGCTCAACAACCGCGTGCAGTTCAATGCCTCGCTTTCCGCACGCAAGGTAAAAGAAGATTGGGGCAACGACGGACTCTTTGACACCGCTCTGACCATGAACCCCACCATACCCGTGAAAAACGCTGATGGCACCTACTATCAGCCCAACTCTCCTACAGACATCCACAACCCGGTGAACGACTTGCGCGAGAACGTCTCCAACGGCAACCGCATCTATCTGCTGGGAAACGCCGACGTGAAACTGAACATACTGCAACTGGAACAGCACAACCTGAACACATCGCTCAGCTATGCCTTGCAGTACAACGACCTGAAGTCGAACTTCTACACGCCCTCCACCTCCAGTGAGTCCTACTGGAACGGTTATGCTGGACGTGCCAATATCAACTACCAGAAGTGGTGGACAAACCGCCTGGAATGGCTCGTCAACTACACACTTACACTCAACGCTCACCAGTTGAAAGCCGTTTTGGGCTACTCCTGGGAGCGCAGTAAGTGGGAGCAGAGTGGCAACGAGAACATGGGTTTTGTCTACGACAACATGACCTACCATGGCATCGCCAATGGTTCGTACCTCCGCGACGGAAAAGCCAACCTCTGGGCTGGTTCGTCGGAATCGACCCTCATCGGTTTCTTCGGTCGCCTCAACTACAACTTCAACGATATGATCTTCGCCACCGCATCGCTGCGTCGCGAGGGTAGCACCAAATTCGGTGTCAACACAAAATGGGGTAGTTTCCCATCGGCTTCTATCGCTTGGGAAATCGTGAAAACCCCGTTCGCAGAAAGTCTCACCACAACATTCCAGAGTTTGAAACCTCGTATCTCATACGGTGTCACCGGTCGTTCCGACTTCGATGCCTATCGCTCGCTGTCGACATATAGCGGCTATGGTGCCTACTACATGGACAATCAGTGGATCAATGGTTATGCTCCTTCGCTCAATGCCAATCCTGACTTGGCTTGGGAGAAGTCTACAGCCTTCAACGTAGGTGTCGACTTCGTGGCTGTAAACAGTCGTTTGCGTGGTAGCGTGGAGTATTTCGACCGTCGTTCGCAAGACCTGCTCTACAACTACACTGCCCCGCAGCCACCGTTTATCTACAACAATATTCTCGTGAATGTGGGAACAACGAAAAACACGGGTGTTGAAGTGACGTTGGAATACGATGTGCTTGCCAAGAGTGCCCTGAAATGGACCACAGGCGTCAACTGGAGCATGGGTGATACGAAACTCACCAAACTGTCGAGCGATGTCTACAAGATGGCATATCTCGACCTCTACGGAAAACCTGGCCCCGGTTCGAGCGAATACTTCTTCCGCGTGGAAGAGGGTGGCAAGATAGGCCAGTTCTATGGATACGAACATGCAGGCATCGACGAGAACGGACTTTTGTTGATCTACGACAACAATGGCAACAAGGTGCCGGCAGCACAGGCCGACCCGTCGTACAAACGCAAGATTGGCAATGGTGCCCCCAAGCATTTCCTGTCATGGAGCAATACGTTCCGCTATAAGAACTGGGACCTGAGCACACTCTTCCGTGGTGCCTTCGGCTATAAGATTTTCAACATGCGCAAATATGGCATGGGACTGCAGGGCGCTGGTACCGACAACGTGTTGCGCACAGCCTATACCGACCATGCTGACGTGAAGGCCAGCGGTGGTATCATCTCCACCTACTTCCTTGAAAATGGCGACTATTTCAAGTTCGACAACGTCACACTCGGATACACCTTCCCCATGAAGAAGCGCGACCTCATCGAGAGCCTGCGCATCTATGTGACAGCAAAGAATCTCTTCACGCTCACTGGTTATGAGGGCAACGACCCCTCTATCGTCACCTCGACGGGCATCACGCCGGGCATCGACTCCAACAGTGCCTACCCGCAGGCCACTCAGCTGAGTTTGGGCGTCACGCTGCGATTCCATTAATCACGTATTATTATCAACGACAATAAAAAACAATAAACGTTATGAAAGCAATCAAATATAGCATCATAGCTTTGGCAGTGGGTATGGGTACGGTGGCCTGCACTGATCTCGACGAGAAAGTGTACGACCGCATCGACTCTTCTATCTACTACCAGAACGAGGCCAGCGTGAAGGGTGCCGTGGCTGCCATCTACAACCAGACATCCTCGACATTGGCTGGCGAGAACTTCTTCCATCTGGCTGAGTATCCTGCCGACCAGCTCACTTGGCGTGTATGGAACGGCGGACAGTGGGGATGGGACGAAGCCATGAAGACCGTGCTGTCGTGGCATAACTGGACTTCGGAGTCTACCATCATCGAGAATGCATGGTCAGGAGCATGGACGGCCGTAGGACTGGCCAACCTTCTGCTCAACGACCTGGAGGGTTTGAATGCTTCTACGCTGGGAATGAGCGAAGAGAAACTGTCACAATATGTAGCTGAAGTGCGCACCATTCGTGCATGGAACTACTATTGTATCTTTGAGCTGTGGGGCGGTGCACTTCCGCTGAACACCTCGGCAAGCAGTAATGTGCCAGGCACAGCTGATCCCGACTGGAACACTTCCTGCAAAATGATCTACGACTTCATCGCTGCAGAGCTCGATGAGACGGTGGGCAATCTGGCGAAAGAAGACGGAACACGCTCCACCGCCAACCGTGCCAATCAGGGCATGAACCGCCTGCTGAAAGCTCGTCTGCTGCTGAATGCGGAGGTCTTCATCGGCGAGAAACACTACGACGAGTGTGAGGCGCTTTCGAAGGAAATCATCAATGGCGTCTATGGCGCGTATGGCCTCGACGACAACTACCGCAACCTCTACAGCATCGACAACGTGAAGAGTCCTGAGGTGATCTTCGCTTTGGCTGCTGAAGACGGACAGGGTGCTGCCAATGCCATCTCCAATGTACGCACGATGGTGGGCATGTGGTATGGCTATGCCGACTACTTCGGACAGAGCTACGATGGCATCGGTGCTTGGAACTGCGTCTGTCTGGTGCCTTCCTTCGACAATTCAGGAACAGTCCTGCCTACTGGTGGCACGGAGAATCCTGTCTGTTTCCTTGATGCCCCTTACGGCGACAAGTTAGGTGCTCCCTACGAGCGTTTCGACGATCGCGACATCCGCAAGCAGAACTACGTCTACAACACCACGACGAAGACCCACGGACCGGGTATGTTCCTCAAGGGCACTATGCGTGCCAACTTCGGTACGGGCGATGTCTTGAAGGCTGATGCCGACCGCGACGGTCAGGACCTTGTCTATGTCGACCAGGTAGGTACATTCCTCAACCAAGGACGCAACCTTGAGGTGGTGATGAACCCACGCTGGGGTGAGACCAATTCGGGTGTACGTCTGGTGAAATACCCGCTCTACCCAAATGATGACCAGGGTGGATTCAAGTCGATCGACGATGTACAGTTCCGTCTGGCTGAGGCTTACTACAACGTTGCTGAGTGTGAGATGCGTAAGGGCAACAGCGCCGAAGCCAAGAACTATGTCGACCGCGTGCGCCAGCGCTACTTCACCAGCGCCAACCGCACGGCTGCGCTGAGCATTCCCGGACCGGGCTTCGATACGTTCGACATGGACTGGATGCTCTCTGAGTGGGGCAAGGAGTATTTGGGCGAAGGCAATCGTCGTCGCACCGACCTGCGCCGCTTCGATAAGTTCACGCAGGGCAAATGGTGGTTCTGGGGACGCGCCACGGAAGATGGGGTGAACCTGCCCGACCGCCGCGACCGCAAATATGAGTGGTATCCGCTGCCGCAGTCGGCATTGTCGGTGAACCCTGGACTCATCCAGAATCCGAACTACTAATGGGAGTTTTGACAACGTAATCAACGAATTTAAAAGGAAATAAGATCATGAACAAGAAAATATATAGTCTGATGCTGACTGTGCTGGCCTTGATGGGTCTGGTGAGCAGCTGTTCGGACAAAGATGATATCGTGTTCGACCATGAGCGTCAGCAGTTTGAGACGCGCGCAGACCGCATCCTGCTGGAGTTTATTGCGCCTTTCGGCACAACGGCCGACGAGGAAATCTATATCGTGGGAGCCTTCAACGGCGACAGTGCTGCCATCGGCAACGAGATGTGGTTGGCGCAGAAAGCCCCCAAGAGCGATGTGAAATGGGGCATCTATCTGGATCCTAATACCTTTGAGGCTGGCAAGAACCTGTCCAATGGTTTCCGTTTCTATTCTGTCACACAGGGAATGGAATATACCATCGGCGGTGAACTGGCTCAGCATATGGACAATCCTGGTGTTGGCACCTTCACCAACATTTGGGGACAGCGCTGGGAGAGTTACTACCGCTCGGGCAGTGATGAGGAAGAAGAAGAGGTTGACCACGACGGCTTCGTAGTCTATGTCGACGATCAGACAGGCTGGGACGACCTTACGCTCTACATGTGGGGCGATGTGAACGACCTGAACGGCGGATGGCCTGGAATGAGCGTCACTGGAACGGTTAAGAAGGGTGGCATCACATGGAAGTATTTCGACATGGGAGCTGCCAATACGGGACTGGCTGAGAACCTTATCTTCAATAATGGTGGCAACGGCGTGCAGTTGGCTGACTTCGCCTTCACCATCGACCGTAACATCTACCTACGCGTGACGGCCGAAGGCGTGGAAGAGGTGGAGTTGGAGCCCACCGTCAAACACGACGGCTTTGCGCTCTTCATCCTCAACGAGTCGAGCCAGACCGACCTGGCCCTCTATGCTTGGGGCGATGCCGAAGCCTTCGGCGGATGGCCCGGCATGCCCGCCACGGGCACGCAGACCATCAACGGCCTGACCTACACGTATTTCGACCTTGGTGAAAGCAACACCGGCCTGAACCTGAACCTGATACCGAACAACAATGGTGGCGGTGTGCAGTGGGAAGGTGGCGACCTGAACTTCACCATCGACCACGACATTTATCTGCGCATCTTCGACGGCGGTTATGAGGTAATCAGCAAGGACTATCAGGGTGGTGGCAATACGCCCGGTCCTGATCCTCAGCCTGTAGGCGAGACGGTCATCATCGCTGTGAAAAACAGTGTGGGCTTTGCCAATCCCCATCTCTATGTGTGGGGCGACAGCGAAGCTTGCGGCGAATGGCCAGGAGCTGCACCCAAGGCAACGACAGCCAACGGCTGGTGCCTGTTTGAGCTGCCCGCTGGCGGCACGTTCAACCTCATCCTGAACGACAACGGCAGTCCACAGATCGACGGACCGGAGGTAAAGACTGTGGGTAGCCACTTTTTCGATGTGGCAAATGGCTGGGAGGAGTCGCCCAACACGGTGACCATCCAAAACAATGCCGGCTACAGCGACCCGCATCTCTATGCCTGGGGCGATGGTGAGATCTATGGTGGCTGGCGTGGCATCAAACCAACCAGCAATCAAGGCGGAACGCTGGTGTTCCCCTTGCCCAACGACGGTGGTACCTACAATCTCATCCTCAATGGCGAAGGCGACGGTGTGCAGCAGGACATTGCCACTGTCGTAGCTAATCAAAGTTTCACATTTACCGCCAATTGATGCGCATGAAGAAAGCGCGGATTGATTATCCGTATGAAAATGCAAGCATACAGTAATAGCCTGCTTCATCTAAAAGGCATACTGTTATTATCATGTTAAAGTTATCATCACGGACTGTCTGTTCTGAGAAGAACGGACAGCCCACTTTTCAATAAACACGAAGATATGAAAGCAAAATTCTACCTTGTATGGATGGTGTCGTTAATTGCTCTGACAATGAGTGCCAGCGACTTTGTCGACGACATCAACAACGGCAGTGGACAACGTCCTGCAGGCCGTAGGGTAATCTACGAAATGAACGTCGGTTCGTTTACGGCAGAAGGCACTTTCGCGGCTGCTCAGCAACAGTTCGGTGAACTGAAGACCCTCGGCATCGACATCGTTTGGCTGATGCCCATCTATCCACGTGGGGGCGGCATCAACAGTCCCTACGCTGCCACCGACTTCCAGCAGACGAACCCTCAGTACGGGACGATTGCCGACCTGAAGGCGCTGGTGACGGCTGCCCATAACCTTGATATGGAGGTGTGGCTCGACTGGGTGCCCAACCACACGGCCACGGATGCCCGGTGGGTGACGGAGCATCCTGAGTATTACAAGAAGCGGGGTGACAGCTTCGTCCATCCCAACAACTATGGCGATGTCTATCAGTTGGACTATAGCAACGCCGCCTTGCAAAAGGCCATGAACGACTGCTTGAAGTTCTGGATTGACGAGGCAGATGTTGACGGTTATCGTTGCGACTATATCAGCAGCCCGGAGATTCCCACCTCTTATTGGCAAACGACCATCCCAGAGATAAAAGGCTATAAAGCAGGGAAGACCATCACCTTCCTCGGAGAGGGCGACATTGCTCAGGATGCCAAGCGGCTGGCCAACGTGGGCTTCGACTATGACTATGCCTGGCAATTCCAAAGCCAATTGGCCAATTTCGGCCCTGCCGGCTATGCTGCCGCTCGACTGAAAGCTTTTGGCAATACGCTGCTTGATAACTCGCGCGAACAGTCGTTCACCCGCATGCTCTATGTCACCAACCACGACCAGAATTTCAACGACGGCGGCCATACGCTCTCCGCACTCTATGGCGAAAACCGCTATGCACTCTGCGTATTGGCACATACGCTTTACGGCATGCCACTCATCTACAACGGACAGGAAACAGGGGGCAACCAAATACTGGACTATTTCCATGACACAAAAATCAACTGGACATCGACCGACACTAAGATGAAAAACACGCTGCGAACACTTTGTGCACTGAAACACGACGTAGCAGCACTCGACGACAGGACTGACGTGGAGTGGGTGACGGTGACCAACAACACCAGTGTATTGGCCTTTCGGCGTAAGGTGGATGATTCTGAAGTGCTGGTAGTCCTCAACATGGCCAACACGGCGGGCAGCGCTACGCTGACGGGGCTGACAGCGGGCGAATGGAGCCTCTGGCTGGACAGCGAGACCATTAGCAATGGCACGAGCCGCAAGCAGGTGACGCTCAACACGACGCACGTCTTCAGCCTCGACGCGAAAGGCTATCGCGTCTATGTAAAAGGTGTCTACTCTGAGGAAGATGCTCCCGCCCCTGAGGCCTACATACCTACGCTCGACAGCAGTGACGAAATCAGTATCTTTTTCGAGACACCTACTGCTGATTCGTATGCCGTTTGGGCATGGGGCTCGCTGGGCGGTGGAGAGGCCTACTGTACCCATTCGTCGTGGCCAGGCGATGGCATGACGCTAATGGGGCAGACGGACACTGGTAAAAACATCTATAAATGGCTGCAGACAAAGGCCACCGAAGCGCCGCAGTATCTCATCATTTCGAAAAACGGGGGGAATACCAAAATCTACGATGGCATAGACTTTGTCAACCACGGCTACTATGTGGAGGGACAGACCGTACCGACACGCATCATCACTACAGCCACCGCCATCTGTAAACCCACCGCCGACAGAATCAGCTACGGCGGTGAGTTCTCTCCCAGTGGACAGCGCATACAATCAAACCGTCCCGGCATACACATCCGGGACGGAAAAAAATACGTGGTGAAGTGAACATTCTCTCTCCTCTTTTCAAGCCTTAAGCTTCGGGTTGTCCAAATGGCGTGTGCGGTCGCGGAAAGTCTTCTTCTCGATGCTTTTCTGTAGCTCCTTGGTGAGGTCAACTCCGGTCTGGTTGGCCAGGCAGAGGAGCACCCACAGCACGTCGGCCATCTCTTCGCCGAGGTTGGGCTGCTCGCCTGGCTTGAAGCTCTGGTCGCCATACTGACGAGCGATGACGCGTGCCAGTTCGCCTACCTCTTCCGTGAGGCACGCCATGTTGGTGAGCTCCGAGAAATAGCGCACTCCGTACTCTTTAATCCATTGGTCAACAGCCTGTTGTGCTTCCTTGATGGTCATCTTTTTTATTTATGATTTCACTATTTAGGGGTTATTGTTTCAGTATCAGACCTCCGATGATGAAAGCGATGAGCAATAGTAGAAGTATTGTCACAATCTTTTCCACGTACAGTTGATAGCGGTAGATGCGCTTGAAGCGTTTCCACTTCTCCGGCTCCTTCCACATCAGGTGGAACCGCGAGTGCTTGAAATCGAACACATGGAGTATTTCGGTGGCAATGAAAGCGATGAGCAGTATGCTCGAAAGGGGAATGCACCATTTGTAGAAATGGCTCAAGAGGAATACTTGGATGATAAAAAACATTCCCCAGTCCCTGTACCATTTTCTCAGTTTCCGAATTGTTATTCCCTTCATTATCCTATAAATAATAATTCGTTTAATCCGTTGTTAAGAAATCAATCCGTTGTTTTATTCGCGGTTCTTCGTATCCATGCAGATGGTGACCGGTCCGTCGTTGACAATTTCCACCTGCATGTTGGCGCCGAACTCGCCGGTGCCTACAGGCCTGCCCAAAAGCGTGGAGAGCTCTCTGCAGAAAGCCTCGTATAGAGGTACGGAGATATTGTGCGGTGCGGCACGGAACCACGAAGGACGGTTACCCTTCTTATACGATGCAAAGAGGGTGAACTGGCTCACAACCAAGGCCTCACCGCCCACGTCGAGGATGCTGCGGTTCATCACACCATCCTCGTCGTCGAACACGCGAAGGGCGGCCACTTTCCGGGCCAGCCACTCCACGTCGACCTGCGTGTCTTCTGCTTCCACGCCAAGTAGGATCAGGTAACCATTGCCGATGGCCGACTTTACGTGGCCTTCAATGCTCACAGATGCGCGACTCACGCGCTGTATTACTGCTCTCATGTTTTTACTTGATAATGACGGTCTTGCCGCCGTTGATGTAGACCCCCTTCGCTGTTGGCTTAGTGTTCAGTCTGCGGCCGTCGGGCATGTACCAACGATCGGTCTGCTCCTTGCTCAAGGGTGATTGCTCTGTGTTCTCAATGCCCGTAGGAATGACATAGTTCACGCTCACAGTCGCAGCGGCGTTGCGCATAGTGAAGGTCCATGTACCGGGCGTCTCACTGGGTTTCACTTCAATGGGTAAGACGACACAGGGCTTTTCCATAGGCTCTGGTACGGTCTCTGAACCATTGCCTGTTCCCTCGTACGTGTAGTTGTTGTTGATGGGATCTGTCACTTCGCCACCAATGGTAATTGTGCCGCAGGTTCCGTTATTGCCAGGGCCGATGGTATAAAGGGCTGAGCCTTCTTTGATGGCGGTGACAGAGACCACACCGTCGGTGATGGTAATGTCGCCGCATGCAGCATTATAACCACCGCCGATGGCAGCAGAATAGCCACGGCCTGTGGCTTTGATGGTACCGCCTTTGATGACAATGTTGCCGCAGGAAATGTTTTGGCCACCGCCAATACTTGCACCACTACCGTTGCTGATGACTTCCAGCGAACCGTCGCCGATAATGGTCAGTGTATGGCCTTCGGGTACGTATATGGCAGGATAATTATAGTGGAATCCCTTCACGTAGTTCGTGCCTTTCAGGATAAGGGTGGCATTGCCCAAGCAGCTGATGCCTGCATATTCGCAGATAGCCCAATTAAGACCTTCGATGGTCGCATCCTGCAGCGTCACCGTGGCACCATCAGCGATGGATATCTTCTTCCAATGGCCGAATTTTCCGGTCAGCGTCATGCCGTCGACCACTGTGACATCCCACCATAAATCGGGGAGATTACCATTCCAAGTACTCTCGGCCATGACGCTTTCCACCTGTCTCGTTCCAGCATAGGAGAGGGTGACGGTGGAACCCACGTCAACGGGATTATCCGGCACGATGCTCCAGTTCTCGACGTCTTCTGTGTCTTCAGCGAAGGCCACATCGAACGAGGCATAATCTACGCTCACCTGTACATTGTTTTGGGGCATGACGAAAGTCCACGTGTTGCCGTTTTCGCCGGGGGTCACTTCCACTGGGATATAGAAAGTGGCCCTTTCATAGGATTCTGTTGGGTCATCGTCGCTGCCACCGCTTGATCCTTTGAGCGTACAACTTTCTACGATGGGATCCATCACATCCTTGCCAACGGTAATGGTGCCACAGGTTCCGTTTTCACCCGGACCGATGCTGTAAGGAGAATATTCGTCTTTGATGGCAGTGAGCGAGGTGATGCCTCCAGTGAAAGTCAGGTCGCCACAAGCAGCATTTTCCCCTCCGCCGACGGCAGCAGCTCGAATACCGCCGCGGGCTGTGATGGTACCACCCTCGATGCGGATGTTGCCGCAGGATAACTCATTGCCGCCGCCAATTCCTGCTCCGTAGCCATTGCTGAGCACCTCTAGTATGCCATTTCCGCGTATGGTTAGTGTGTGGCCTTCAGGTACATGGATGCCGGGGTAGTAGTGGTGGTATCCTTTCACATAGTTTGTGCCTTTCAGGATGATAATGGCATCGCCCTCGCAGTTGATGCCTGCCCATGGGCAGATTTCCCAGTTCCAGCTGCTGATGGTGAAATCCTGTAGCGTTACGATAGCCCCATCGGCAATGGTGATCTTTCCCCAATGGCTGTAGGTTCCTGTAAGTGTTGCGCCATCAGGCACGTATACATGACTCTTGATGTTGGTGAGGTCACCGTTGCATGGAATACCGACGGACACACTTTTTACCTTCTTTGAGCCCGAATAGGCGAGGGTTACTGTAGCACCTATATCCTCAGGTGTTTCTGGCGAGATGCTCCAGTTTTCTAAGTCTTTTGTTTCTTCGGCGAAGGTCACGTTTGCGTATGTACCTGGGAGGTAATAGGTGTTGCCATCGGCAGCCACCACTGCTACAGTCCATTCACCAGGAATGCGTGTCTGGCTCACTGGTGTGCCATCAGCGCCTGGAATGAGATTGTTGCCTGTCACAGTGGGTGTGATGGTGTTCAGATAGTATACATTGGTCACAGTGGCGTTCACCGTCTTAGGATGGTACTTAACGCCTACAGGGTGATACTTGCCTGTACCTGAGAACGTGCCTTTGAAGAGGCAGTTGGTCATGGTGAGCGTCAGGTCTTCGCACCAGCCTAACAGTCCTCCTGCGTAGTTAGCAAAGCCGCTGATAACTCCGCTAAAGACACAGTTCTCCATGATGAGTTTATGGCTGCCGGCATGTCCTACGAAACCGCCCGCATAAGCGTTGTCATAGACGGTGGCTGAAACGTTGCAGTTACGGATGGTGACCGTACCACCTGTTATTATGCCTACTAGTCCTGAAGCGTGATAGCCTTTGCCATTGACTGTGCCCGCCACATTGAGGTTCTCGATTGTTGCTCCGTTCACTGCCTCGAATGGAGCTGCTCCCATTATGCCGTCGGCGACTATTGTGTTCACGTAGAGAGTGCGGCCGTTACCATCGAAATGTCCTTCAAACGGAGCCAGGTTCGTTCCGATAGAGTAGGAGGTCGGGTTGTTGCTGTTGTCGAAGTTGTCTGCCAGCTTGTAGTACGCGCGAATGAACTGGTCACGTAATTCATCGGTACTCATGTACCAGCTGAGAACAGAGATGTCGTCCGAATTATGAATGATGTAAGGGTCGTTCTGTGTGCCCGATCCTGTCATTGCACCCCATGATGTGGCAATGGCAAGAGCCGTCATCACCAAAGTAAGTGCTGTTCGTTTCCAATACGTTTCTCTCCACAAGACAATTTTTGGATGTCGTTGATAGTTAAAAGTAGTTTTGTTCATTTTTCGTCCTTTCTTTTTAAGTAATTTATTTTCGCCTACAAAAATACAAATTAATATTGAATCATACAAACATTCTTTAATAATTGTTGTTTTTCTCCTTTTCATTTTTTCAAAAAACGTTGCCAACTGCCAAGTCGTTTTCAAATTTTCGAATTTTGAGATAGTTTTTTTGAATTAATTTTTAAAGGAAGTATTTGAATTACAATTAATTAACCAAAATATATTTGATTATTCTTTTACAATTCGTTTTTTCGTTCTACGTTGATAATCTTTTGTTTTTTAACATAATGGCACAAAAGTCTTAATTTCTGCTAATTATTAAAATGGTTGAATAGTATCTCGGCTTTTGCCCGACCAATGATTTCTGACAATGTGTCGATGTCAGTTTCTTTGATGCGTTTCACTGTCTTGAGTTTCTTCAGAAGCAGTTCGCGCGTTTTCTCACCAATCCCTTTGATGTCTTCCAGTTCTGAGTGCAGAGCATTCTTCGATCGTTTGTCGCGATGGAAGGTGATGGCATATCGGTGAACCTCGTCCTGAATCCGTGTTAAGATGTGGAATAGTTCTGAGTCGGTCTTCATACCAATGACGACAGGTGGGAACCCGAAGAGCAGTTCATTGGTGCGATGTCGGTCGTTTTTGGCCAATCCAGCGATGGGAATCTCCAGGTGGAGCTCGTCTTCTACTACCTGTCTGACCACCTCCATTTGACCCCGTCCACCGTCGGTGATGATGAGGTCGGGTAGGGGAGTATCCTCTTCTATCATCCGGGTATAACGACGGCGCACCACTTCTTGCATTGATGCGTAGTCGTCAGGTCCACTAACGGTCTTGATATTGTATTTCCGATAGTCCTTCTTTGATGGTTTCATACCTTTGAACACCACGCATCCTGCAACTGCGTCTGTGCCTGATATATTGGAATTGTCGAAGCACTCTATCTGATATGGTAACTTGCTAAGCTTCAATGCGTTTTGCAGTTCTTTCATCAATCGTGTCAACTTTTGCTCTGGGTTGAGTTTCTCTGCTTGTTTTAGTCTGTCGAAACGGTATTGTTTGCCGTTCATCTGCGACAGTTCAAGCAATGATCGCTTGTCGCCTCGTTGAGGGATGGTGACAGTCACATCTTTGATACCTGTTGTCAGCTCAAAAGGAACAACTATTTCTTTAGCTTTACTACCTACTTGTTCTCGTATTTGCACAATACCCAACGATAGGATTTCTTCGTCCGGTTCGTCGAGTTTCTTCTTGAATTCGAAGGTCATTGCTTGGTTGATGCTTCCGTTGGTGACGTGCATGAAGTTAATGTAGGCATTGTTCTCATCGCTCGTAATGCTGAAGACGTCGATGTTGTCGACAACGTGACTCACCACCTCGCTTTTTGATACGTAACTTTCCAGCGCCAGATAGCGTTGTTTGAGTAGTTCTGCGTCTTCAAAACGTAGTTCTTCTGATGCCTTTTGCATCTGTTCGAAGAGCACTTTTTGAACATCTCTTGAGCGTCCTTTCAGGATTTCGCGTGCCTGATTGATATTGTTTTGGTAGTCTTCCCACGATTGTTTTCCTACGCACGGGCCTGCACAATTATGAATATGGTAGTCTAAGCACAATTTATATCGTCCTTCGGCAATGCCTTCTTTTGTCATTGGTGTCCGACAGGTACGCGGATGATACAGCTCCTTGATGAGACTCAGCATGGAGTACATATTTCCTATATGGCTGTAGGGACCATAGTATGTACCTGCTTTTTTGTTAATGTTTCGTGTTTTAAAGATGCGTGGAAGGTACTCTTTTGTGATGCAAATACTGGGGTAGGTCTTGCCGTCTTTCAGCAGAATGTTGTACTTTGGCTTATATTTCTTGATGAGATTGTTTTCTAGGAGGAGAGCATCCTCTTCAGTATTCACCACCGTGTAGGTGATGTTCCAAATTTTGCTGACGAGCACTTTTGTCTTGAAGCGATCTACTTCCTTGTGGAAATATGAGGAAACGCGACTTTTTAGGTTTTTGGCTTTACCTACGTAGATGATTGTTCCTTGCTGGTCATAGAACTGGTAACTGCCTGGTTTATCAGGCATGTTCAACACAATGTTCTTTATGTGTTCAAGTCGCTTTTCCTTATTTTCCTTGCTTATCACTTTCCTTAACGTGTTTGTTTCACGTGAAACTTTCTTTCAACGCGAATCTTCTTTAGGTGAACATGAATTATCATCAATGGCCCATGAATAATTTTTCAATTATTCTTTTCAATATTAATTTCTTGAATTTCATGTTCAATTGGTGTTCTTGTTTTGATAATCAGACGCTGATGAGCGTTGTGATGTCTGTGCCTGGGTCGAAGATATCGCGGCCGTGCAGACCTTCGTCGCTGATTTCGATGATGAAATTCACGTAGATTTGCTTTGGGTTGAACTTATTCACCAGGTTGTAGGCGGCTTTCATTGTGCCACCTGTGGCGAGGAGATCGTCATGGAGCAACACCACATCATTTTCGTCGATGGCGTCTTTGTGAATCTCGATGGTGTCTGTTCCATATTCCTTTGTGTAGCTTTCTTGGATGGTCTCTGCCGGCAGCTTTCCTGGTTTTCGGCATAGCACGATGCCTGCGCCTAATTTCACGGCTAAGGCTGAGGCCATAATGAATCCCCTGCTCTCGATGCCTACAATCTTTGTGATGCCCTTGTCTTTGTAGATTTCGTAGAGTTCTTCAAGCATGATTTCAAGACACTCGTGACTCTTGAACAGAGTTGTTACATCTCTAAAATTTATTCCTTTCACCGGAAAATCTTGGATGCTTCTCAAATTCTTCATTAACACTTCGTTGTTCATACGTTATATGTTTATTTTGTTTGACTTATTCGCTGATGTTGAATAACTTACGTTTTGATTGTTTCATGTGAAACATTCATTTATCTCCCAAGGAGAACCAGCAGTACATTGATGTCGCTGGGCGATACCCCTGGTATTCTGCTGGCCTGAGCCAAGGTTTCTGGGTTGATGCGGTTGAGCTTCTGTCGGCATTCGGTGGATAGTGATTGTAGCGAGTCGTAGTCGAAGCGTCCTCGTATTTTGATGTCTTCAAGCCGTCTCATTTTTTTTGCTATTTCCCTTTCCCTCTCTATATAACCACTGTATTTCATTTTTACTTCTGCTGCTTCGGCTATCTCTTCCTTGCGGTTTGTTGGTGCTTCAAGTACGTCTTTCAATCCAGGCACAAGGTCAGATAGTTTCCGGAGATTGATTTGCGGGCGCCCGATCAGGTCGATGGCTTTGCATCCTGCACGGAGTGGGGTAGTGCCCATTGCTTCCAAGGCTGCGTTCACCTCCGCTGCCTTGATGGGCGCGTTGGCGCAGAAATCAATAATTCTTTCGATATTTCCTTTCTTCTCCATCCACCAGTCGTAACGTTCACGTGTGGCCATTCCTAATTGATAAGCTATCTCCGTGAGTCTCTCATCGGCGTTGTCTTGGCGGAGAAGGATTCTGTATTCTGCGCGTGAGGTGAACATGCGATACGGTTCGTCAACGCCTTTGGTCACAAGATCGTCGATGAGTACGCCGATATATGACTCGTCTCGTTTCATTATGAAGCCTTCTCCTGGTTGGATTTGACGCGACAGAGTCGCGTCGTACTGAACGTTGAGGGCGGCATTGATGCCGGCAACGAGGCCTTGGCCTGCAGCTTCTTCGTAACCTGTTGTGCCATTTACTTGTCCTGCAAAGAAGAGGTTACGCACGATTTTCGATTCCAGCGTGTGGTAGAGTAGGGTTGGGTCGAAGAAATCGTATTCTATGGCGTAGCCTGGTCGGTAGGCTTTGATATCGCGAAGAGCAGGAATCTTTCGCAACGCTTCTATCTGAATTTCTGCCGGCATGCTCGATGAGAAGCCGTTTAGGTACATCTCGTTGGTGTTCTCGCCCTCTGGTTCCAGAAAGAGCGGATGCTCGTGCCGTTCTGGGAAGGTGACCAGTTTTGTTTCTATCGATGGGCAATAGCGCGGGCCGATGCTGTTGATTTGTCCGTTGTAGAGTGGTGAGTCGGGTAGTCCACGCTGTAGGATTTCGTGTACCTCTGCATTGGTGTTGAACGTCCAACAGGGTAATTGTTTCGATGTTCTTGGAATATCCATATACGAAAAACCGTATATAGGATCCTCACCTGGCTGTATTTCCGCTTCTTCGAAGTGTACGCTGCGGCGGTCGATGCGTACGGGAGTGCCTGTCTTCATACGTGCCGAGGTGATGCCGTGGCGCGTGATGCTCTCTGTGAAATGCTTCACGGCGGGTTCGGCGATGCGTCCGCCCGCCACCATCTTTCTGCCGATGTGCATTAATCCGTTGAGGAAGGTGCCGGCAGTGATGATTACGGCTTTTGCCCTGAGGGTGATGCCCCAGATGGTTTCCACGCCCACCGCCTCACCGTTTTCAACCAGCAGCTCCTCGGCCTGGTCCTGCCAGATGTCGAGGTTGTCGGTCTGGTCGAGCTGTTCTCGCCAGGTGCGGATGAACTTCTCACGGTCGCATTGGGCACGCGGACTCCACATGGCGGGTCCTTTCGAGCGGTTGAGCATGCGCATCTGGATGCTTGTCAGGTCGGTGACGATGCCCATGCGACCGCCAAGAGCGTCTATCTCCCTGACTATCTGGCCTTTAGCGATTCCGCCGACGGCTGGGTTGCACGACATTTGCGCAATCTTGTTCATGTCCATCGTCACCAGACAGGTGCGTGCCCCCATCCGTGCCGACGCGCAGGCTGCCTCGCAGCCAGCATGTCCGCCGCCTATCACCAGAACATCGTATTTTAAGGTCATGTTGTTATTTTTGATGCAAAAATACGGCTTTATTGCGACATCTGCAAGAAATGAACGCTAATTTTTGTTTTTCATCACGAGTGGGACGCTTTTTTGTTGGAATAATCCTCACGTCAATACTCGTCGTTGCCGTTTTCTCAAGGCGAAGTGACTACTAATAGACATGATAGAATGTCCCTCAATTGTAGCGTTTGAAAAGTCCTCTCCGATGGTTCGGCAATGCACGTTTTTGCGAATGTAGAGCGAAATATGAAGTTTTTCTGTAAATTATTTGGAGGATTCATGGGAAATAAGTACTTTTGCAGCCGATTTCAAGTGTATATATAAGGTACGCGTATTTCTTTAAAGAAAAAGCTACTACATGGGGCTATCATCTTCTCGCTGCCGCGATGTGCGGCATACATTCCGAAAAATATCAATTCAATCAATTTCATAACAATTTAAATTACTACAAAACATGAGAAAATTTAGTTTTCTTTTCGCGTTTCTCCTGTTCGTGATGGGAGTGACGCAAGCGTGGGCCTTTTCAATTACAGGTCCAGAAATTCTTAACAGTTCCGATTGGTCAAAGGAATCTGGTCGTTGGAACGAATGGAGTGATGGTATATATGATTATGCCGGCGGTAATTATTTGTCTGATACGGAAATTATATCACCGCTGCTTACTCATACTTCATCAAACGGAGTGAAAATTACTATCAATGGTAATAACAATGGTGGCTCTACTTCAGTTCTTAAAGTTTATTATTCAACAGACAAAAATAACTGGTACCTCGCAAAAGATCTTAGTTCTGACATGAATGCCACAACGGGTAGTGCCGTTGACATGGTTGCAGATTTTCCTGTTGAAGGAAACTATTATGTTAAACTAGTCTGCAATAAAGTATTCATTATAAGTTTCACGGCAGAAGATATTGTGATTTCACCTAAAACCGTTTATTTGGCTGTGAATGATTCTTGGAAAACTGATAATGCTCGTTTTGCCCTTTATACCAAGAATGAAATCACGAATGTAGAGACATGGGTTGATTTCCAAGCTGTTGAACGAGAGTACGATATCTATTCAGCATCTGTTCCTACAGGAGCCACTCTGATTATTCCTTGCAGAATGGATCCATCAACAACAGAGAACAACTGGAATAATAAGTGGAATCAGACGCAAGACATTACCACAATCACCGATAACGCGCTGTACACTATTTCTGGATGGTCATATTGTACAACTGGCACTTTCACACCATCTACTTATACAATGACAGCTGTTTCGGAGATTGCTTTTGGCAATATGTTGGGAGCCGCCACTAAAACCTTTACCCTCACAAATAGTGGAACAGGAATTTTGAAGAATATTATTTTTGCTACTGGTGAAGGTGTTACTATTGACAATGTCCCGACAGAACTTGCAGCGGGTGCAAATGCAACTATAAGTATTACCCTTAATGCGGAGGGGGCTTATAATGATGCGATGACAATTTCGGCAGACTATGCAGATGATGTAACAATCATGATAACAGGAACTAATGTCGTGGAAGAAGGGAAATTCTATGTTGACTTCCGTAACAGCGATATTCCTAAGTCTTGGGATAATTATACGACAGAAGAGCAGTTCGAGATGAACGGAAGTGGTGGTGATAGGAATGCATATTCGACAGACGCTTTAACCCTTCTTACCACTTCAAGACTGATTGTGAATGAAGGTGACAAATTCTATTTTACAGCTAAACGTGAGAATTCTTCGACTTATTATGGAGACAAGCTATCTGTTTATTATCAGACAACAGAAGGTACATGGGAATCGTCCACGTTGATTTCTCTTTCTGCCTCGGATATGAGTAATAGTGAGTATCAGGTCTACACTTTGGAGAATCTGCCCGTAGGTGATATCTGGCTTGGTTTTAATGGTAAGTATGTTCATATTCAGCAAATGTATGGTCTGACAGAACCAACTAAGACGGTTTCTTTGAAGCCTACAAATGTTTGGGATCTTGCAGATGCGAACGAGCGTTATGCAGTCTATATGTGGAAGGGAGAAGGAGCAGAAAAGATTGAGGATTGGGCTAACTTCACAACTGTAGAAGGTGCCGAAGGTGTTTACACTGCTACTTTCAATGATGCTTACACCTCTATTATTCTTGCCAGAATGAATGGTGCAGCAGAAGTGAATAGCTGGAATAACGTATGGAACCAGACTGAGGATATCACAGGCGAGAACTTCTATGATGGTGCCATTTATACAATCACCTCAATTGATGGTGGCAATGATGGTAAGAGTACTTACACATTGGGTGGTTCAACCCTGGTTCTCTCTGAAAACGACGAAGAGAGCAAGGTGGTTGCTGGCACTTACGACGAGGTGACTGTTGAGTTCACCATGGGTGCTGGTAAGTTTGCTGCTATCTGCCTGCCGTTCGCTACCACGACCACTGCTCTTGGTGAGGGTGTGAAGGCTTGGGCATTCACAGGCTTTGACGGCAATGTCAATCTGGAGACCACCACTGAGCTGGCTGCTGCTACTCCTTACGTGATCTATGCTGCGAACGGCATCAACGGACTGACCTTCCAGAATGTCAATATCGAGAGTGCTGAGGCTGGATACGTTGTTGATGGTGACGCCATCTTCCAAGGTTCTTACGTGAAGATGGTTGCTGGCACGATGATTGGCAAGTACGGTGTGACACCTGATGGAATGATTCGGAAGGCTGGTGAAGGTGCTTCGATGAAGGCCTTCCGTGGTTACTTCGAAGGTATCACACAGAATGCTAAACTCGTTTGCGACGGTATGATTATCGGTGAGGCAACAGGTATCGACACCATCGAGAATGCTGAGCTCACGGGTGAGCTGTATGACCTGCAGGGTCGCCGCGTGAACAACGCCCAGAAGGGTATCTATATCCAGAACGGCAAGAAGTTCGTGGTAAAGTAATCTAAGTAATAGGGTAGAAGAAAGAAATTGGAATAATGAGAATAATTTTGTCCAGAGATTATAAGAACGATTGATTCTCATTTCTGAATGGAATTCTTTCCAATTATTCTAATTTCTTTCAAAACAAACAAAATAATAATAGGAGAAAGAGAAAATGAAAAAGATATATATGATGCCCAGCATCGACGTAACAGAAGTGATGGTAGACACGTTGATGGCCGCAGGTTCCATTCTTAATCCTGACGATGACAACCAGACGGTGACACCTTCGGATGAGGAGTATGACGGTGAGTTCGGCTCGAATAATAATAGTAGCTTCTGGGAAGAGGATTAATCGCGTTTAGTTTCTGATACTAGTGCGTGTCAGCACGCAGGGAAGATTACCCTGCGTGTTGGCACGCGCTTTTTATATACTCAAATTCGTCGAAGTCGTCGAAGCCCATCGCCTCCAATTGTTGGCGAGAGGCGCTTACGTCGGTGGGCGTGTTGAAGTCAGGGATAAGGGGCAGGCGAAGGGTTACTTTCGTTTGCGTTTGGACACTGGCGAGCATTTTCAGATTATTGAGGACGGGCCCTTGGCATTGTGTGGTGTAGCGCTGGTAAATGTCGGGGTTCATGTCCTTGACGTCCACTATGAAATGGTGGACGAAGGGCAAGACGGTTTCCACGTTCTTCTGCGGCACGTTCAGGCTCGTTTCCAGAGAGATGCGCCACGGGGTGAGGATGCGCTCATCGGCTTCGGCCAAATGGCAGAAGCTGGCGATGAAGTCGGCGCGCAGCAACGGCTCTCCACCGCCGAAAGTGATGCCGCCGCCCGTGGCCTCGAAATAGAGGTTGTCTGCCATCACCATCTCCAAGAGTTCGTCGGGTCTGACGGTTTTCCAGACGCCATCAGCTTTCAGGCATTGTGGGTTCAGGCAATAGCGGCAGCGCAACGGGCATCCGTGGAAGGCCACGAGCGTCGTGACACCCTGGCCGTCGACCGCCAGGCGGTGGCGGGCAATGGCAATAAGGGGAGAAGTGGTGTTCGTTGACAAGTTAACGAGTTGATACTATTATAGTTGGCAAGTTTAGAAGCTGACAGGCATGGTGTATTTCATCGACACATGTTTACCGCCAATGCTTCCAGAGGTCCACTTAGGCATGATGCTGACCAGTCTGAGTGCCTCTTGGTCGAGTTCCGGACAAACGGACTTCTGGATTTTCCCATCGGTCACCGTGCCATCCTCGTTAATCATGAAAGAAACGATGACGCGTCCACTTTCCTTACATCCTTCGGGATAACGTTTGTTTTCTTCTATCCATGCTTCCAAAGCGCGCTCACCGCCACGGAAATAAGGCATCTGCTCGGCAGGCATTCCGAACACCATAGGTTCGCTGATGGTGTCGGTCTGTACCACCATTGTTTTAGCCTGCTGGGCCGTATCGTTGTCCTCTTGGTCTTTTTCATACTCTTCTGGCGGCAAGGGCACTTTGCCACGCAGCGGCCTGTCGGGTTCGATGATATAAGGCACATCGCCTTCCAGCAGTTCTGGAGGCGTTGCCGGCTTTGACGTCTTGCATCCTGCCAGTGCAGCCAGTCCTACGCTGACGCCAGCCACGCTGACCGCCTTGCCTAAGGCGCGACGTATGTTCAACTGGCGCTCTATATAGCGCACTTCCTGCTCGCAACGAGGGCAGGTGCCGGCGCAGTCGCCCTCATGGGTGCACTCCGTCGGTTCATAGTCGATACCGTTCGCGTCAGCTACCTGCTTGCGAATCTCCTTCAGTGTCTTGCAGACATACTTCCCTCTTTTCATCTTCACTTTGTTTATTGTTTTGTTTGCTTTTCCTTGCTTTCCTTCGCTGATTCACCTGCATCCAGCAGAAGATTCCCGACAGAACCATCAGTGGAACGGTGAACGACAAGGCTTGAATAGGAAAGTCCGTATGATCAGTGGCGGAATTGACCACCATGCCAACGCTCACCCATGCGAATATACACATGAGGAATGCCGACAAGATGATGAGTATGGTATTGCGTATCTTCCACCTCTTTTGATTGCCGGGGGCTTTTTTATTTCTGAGACTGATGGCATTGATAAAAGAAACGGCGACGAAAAACACGGCAACCATACCGAGCGCCCACACGATGTGAGAAATTGAATCGGACAGGGCACCTTGGTTGTAGACATTATAGGCCACCTTAAAGAATTCGTTCGTGAATCCCAGACAGACGAGCCAAAGCAACCAACAAGCCACCATGCGCCACAATGTACCCCAGAAAGAATAGCCGAAAAGTTGTTTGTAGTTGTAGAAGAACAACAGCGGAATCAGCACAAAAACCTCGAAGCTACTATCTATATTGCGGAAACCGAATATCGTTCTTAGAAATGCACACAACAAGGCGACTACAAGAAACTGTGAGCTGTTGAATACCTGAATGAAGAATCCCTGCGGCCAGGTATGGCGAGGATGTCTGGGCGCATGACGGAATACGAAATAGGTGGGGATGCTCATGAAGACAAAGAGCAGAAGTATGCCCCAGTCGTAGCTGTCGAACATCTTGTTGAATAAGATATTCGCTGACGCGTCGCCAACCTCTTCGGCTGGATTCTCGACCTCGCCGTCCCCAAACATGACAATGCCCAAATACTTCTCCGCGAGGATGATGATCAAGGCCACAATCGTCAGCATGCTCACCGGTGGGAAACTCGTCTGTTTCTTCCCGCTGATGTAGTCGCCGATGAGATAACCCGGGCGCAGCAAGAGTTGACAAACCGTAAGAAGGAAGGAACTCTTAAACATGCCCCATTTGTCCAACACCAAATTGCGGATACTGTCCCACGACACGGGTCCCACATTCCACTTCTGCCCGCAAGTGGGACAGAAATGGCCCGTGAAATCTTGGCCACAATTGTTGCAATGGTGGCTTTCGTGGCTCTCCACGTGGTGAACAGGCTGGCGCTGCCACGCTTTGAAATGCTGGTATCGTTCTTTGATGCTCATAGTTTGATGCGATAGAGCCGCGTCCTGCGGGAAACGCAATCATCTACCTATTTGCGAATCTCCTTCAGTATCTTGCAGGCGTATTTCGTTCTTTTCACCCTTTCCTGTGTTATTGTCTTCAGCGTGCTTGGAAGTTTTGGCCGGTTTGCCCCTCCTGAACAAAACGTAGAAGGCTGCCGACGAAATCAGGAATAGGATAATAGAAATGATGAGCGTGGAGGTTTTGTAGTTCCTATTACTAGTCATCATTCCCAATATTGCAATCATGAATGTGAAAGAGCACAATGCCGTGAAAATCAACATCATCACATTTGCCAGGCGCCACTTCTTGCTTCGCTTCTGTACGCTTGCATGGTAGTTGTTTAAGATGTTGACGAAGAAAACTCCCACCACGAAGACTGCTGCCAAAACCAGTATGTAGATGAGGTTGCTCCCATCGGCAGGTTTGCCCGTCACGAGGTTGGCGATTTCTGGCAAAGCCATCATGACGAATCCCAGTAGTACGAACCAAAGTATCCAGCAGGCCACCATGCGCCATAGCGTTTGCCAGAAGCCATAGCCGAAGAGCTGCTTATAGTTGTAGAATATGATGAGTGGTATCAGCACGAACAACTGTATGTCGCCTTCTTCGTCTTTGATTCCAAAGACATGGCGGACAATGCTCCACACCACCATCAGGCACAGGAACTGTACGCTGCTAAACACCTGTATGAAAAACTCTTGCGGCAGTGTGTGGCGCGTGTGGCGAGGAGAATTGCGGAACACGATGAAGGTGGGCAGGGCCATGAACAAAAAGATGACGAGCGATCCCCAGTCGTAGCGACTTGTCAGTTGAGAGATAGCTGCATTGATGGGCGAATCGGTACCATCGATGGACAAGTCGAGAATATCTGACTCGTCGAACACTTTAAACCCCAGGAGCTTTTCCAACAGATAGATGACCACTGCCACGATGACGAGCATCTTCACGGGCGGAAAACTCACCTGTCGCTGTCCGCTGATGTATTCGCCGATGAGATAGCCAGGGCGCAACATTAGTTGCCAGAGCGTGTAGGGGAGCGAGCGGCTGCCCATGCCCCACACGTCCATGATGCCCTGTCGGATGCTTCTCCACGTGACGACGTCCACATTCCACTTCTGCCCGCAGGTGGGGCAGAAGAGGCCTGTGAAGTCGTGGTGGCAGTTGTTGCAATGATGCCTGTCGTGGTTCTCCTTGTATTCGAAGGGCTGTTGCTGCCACTCCTTGAAGTGTTGGTATCGTTCGCGGATGTTCATGATGGATAGGGGTGGGGACACGGCTGAGCCGTGTCGTACACTACGGAAACTTATACTGCAGGCTGGCTGAGGGCTTTAGCCCACTTGTGAGCCGGGCTTGACGTCCTTAGTGGTGGTCACCACGCTCAGAGTCTCGTCGAAGTCGACGGCCGAGAGGATCATGCCTTGGCTCTCGATGCCCATCATCTTGCGCGGTGCGAAGTTGGCCACGAAGAGGATGCGGCGGCCTACGAGCACCTGCGGGTCATCGTAGTAGGCGGCGATGCCGCTGAGGATGGTGCGGTCGGTGCCAGTGCCGTCGTCGATGGTGAACTGCAAGAGTTTCTTCGACTTTTTCACTTTCTCGCAAGCCTTGACCAGTCCGACGCGGATATCAAGCTTCTCGAACGTCTCGAAGTCCACATTGTCCTTCACGGGAGCGGCCTTGAAGGCGGCTGCCTCGTTGGCTTTCTTCGTGGCCTCGAGCTTGTCGAGCTGGCGCTGAATCACGTCGTCCTCGATCTTCTCAAACAGCAGTTGCGGTTCGGCCAGCTGGTGTCCGGGCTTGAGAATCTCCGTGTTGCCCAGCTGGTTCCAGTCGAAGTCGTCGAGGTTCAGCATCTCGCGCAGCTTCTTGCTGCTGAAAGGCAGGAACGGTTCGAAGGCGATGGCCAGGTTGGCCGTCAACTGCAGACAGATGTTGAGAATGGTCTCGCAACGCTTGGGATCGGTCTTCCACACCTTCCACGGCTCGCACTCGGTGATGTAGCGGTTGCCGATGCGGGCGAGGTTCATGGCCTCTTTCAATGCATCGCGGAACTTAAACTGGTCGAGCAGCTTTTCCAATTCGTTCTTCACGCCTTGGAACTCCTCGATGGCCTGACGGTCCACGTCCTGCAGTTCGCCACATTCGGGCACAATGCCGTTCCAGTATTTCTTCGTCAGCTGCAAGGCACGGTTCACGAAATTGCCATAGATGGCCACCAGCTCAGAGTTGTTGCGCTCTTGGAAGTCCTTCCACGTGAAGTTGTTGTCCTTCGTTTCAGGCGCATTGGCGGTCAGCACATAGCGAAGCACATCCTGCTTGCCCGGCATGTCGACGAGGTATTCGTGCAACCAGACAGCCCAGTTGCGCGAGGTCGAAATCTTATCGTTCTCGAGGTTCAGGAACTCATTGGCCGGCACGTTGTCGGGCAGAATGTAGTCGCCGTGAGCCTTCATCATGGTGGGGAAGATGATGCAATGGAACACGATGTTGTCCTTGCCGATGAAGTGCACCAGTCTGGTGTCCTTGTCTTGCCACCATTGCTGCCAGTTGCCCCAGCGTTCCGGCTCTTTCTCGCACAGCTCCACCGTGTTCGACACGTAGCCGATGGGCGCGTCGAACCACACGTAGAGCACTTTGCCGTCAGCTCCTTCCACGGGCACGGGAATACCCCAGTCGAGGTCGCGGGTCATGGCGCGCGGCTGCAGGTCCATGTCGAGCCACGACTTACATTGTCCGTAGACGTTCGGTCGCCACTCTTTGTGGCCTTCCAGAATCCACTGTTTCAGCCACTCTTGGTATTCGTTCAGGGGCAGATACCAGTTCTTTGTCTCCTTCATCACGGGTGTAGAGCCACTGATGGTCGACTTCGGATTGATGAGCTCTGTGGGCGACAGGTCGCGTCCGCACTTCTCGCACTGGTCGCCGTAGGCCCGTTCGTTGTGGCAGTGGGGGCATTCGCCCACCACATAGCGGTCGGCCAGAAACTGCTTGGCTTCCTCATCATAGAGCTGCGTGGTGGTCTGCTCCACCAGTTTTCCCTCGTCGTAGAGTTTCTTGAACCACTCTGCGGCGAACTGATGGTGAATCTTCGAGGTGGTGCGGCTGTAGATGTCGAACGAGATGCCAAACTCCTGGAACGAGTCCTTGATGAGTTTGTGGTAGCGGTCGACGATGTCCTGTGGCGTCACGCCTTCTTTGCGGGCCAGCAAGGTGATAGGAACACCATGCTCATCGCTACCGCCGATGAACAGCACATCCTCTTTCTTGAGGCGCAGGTAGCGCACGTAGATGTCGGCAGGCACGTAGACTCCGGCCAGATGGCCGATGTGTACACCGCCGTTGGCATAGGGCAAGGCCGATGTCACGGTGGTTCTCTTAAACTGTTTGTTGGTCATTTTTCTTGCTGTATTTATTGATTTTTGAATGTTCGTCTGATTGTAGAAACACTATTAAGCGTGCAAATGTACACAAAATATCCGAAATACATGCCACTTACAGCAACATTTTATGTTTTCTTTCAATATTGTTCGCCATGCCATCAAGTACGAATCCCGACCGTACATTAATAATGTACGCAGCGTAGGTTAATAATGTACGCAGCGTAGGTTAATAATGTACGCAGCGTAGGTTATTAATGTACGGTCGGGATTAGCGTCAAATGACAACGTGAAACAACATCAACGAAAATGGGAAATAACACGGATGACAACGTGAGAAGACAAAAAATTTATACCATTTTATATTTTTTAATACTTCCTACACAATAAAAAGGCAATACACGTGTTATATAAATAGGCGCTCGTTATCGCCCCTGAATGACACTATGATGCTGAAGAGATTTTTCGACGTGGTGCTGTCGGCACTGTCCATGGTGGTGTTTGCCATTCCTGTGGCAATCATCTATCTGTGTATCCGTATGGAAGACGGCGGGCCGGCCTTCTACAGTCAGGAGCGCATCGGCTACCGCGGTCGCCCCTTCAAGCTCTATAAGTTCCGTTCTATGGTGCCGCAGGCCGAACACGACGACAATCCTCACCTTTGCGAAGAGAACGACAACCGGCTGACGCGTGTGGGCCGTTTCCTGCGCGACCACCATTTAGACGAGTTTCCGCAATTGTGGAACATCTTCATTGGCGACATGTCGTTTGTGGGGCCAAGACCCGAACGGAAGTTCTTCATCGACCAAATCATGGAGCATGACCCCCGCTACGAACAGCTCTATGCCGTCCGTCCGGGTATCTTCTCGATGGCAACGCTCTACAACGGCTATACCGACACGCTCGAGAAGATGCTGCGCCGACTGGAGATGGACCTCGACTACGTAGCCCATCGCACCTTCTGGCTCGACCTGAAAATCATCTGGCTTACCACTGTGAGCATCCTTTCGGGAAAGAAATTCTAACCCCTCCCCAAGCCCTTCCCAAGGCGGGCAGTTTTGATTTCCATCGTCAGTTGTTGTTATCTCGTTGGCAATGCAAAAACACTATCCCCTCATACAGGCGCAAGTGGGCATTTTTCGCGATTGGGAAGCCCATCCCGAAAGCCTGCGCTACAACCTGCCATCGGTGGCACGGTTTAACAAAGGAGAGGTGGATGGTGGGCGGTTGCAACAAGCTTTGCAAACGATCATCAGGCAGAGGGCTGTCCTTCACACACGCTTTTTTCTTGACTCCGACGGGCTGCCCCGTCAATATGCCGACCCTTCGCTTGCCATTCCCGTTGTGATACACCACATGACAGAGAAGGAAGTGCAGGCATACATTGCCCAAGACTTCGTCCGTCCGTTCCATTTACTAAGCGGCGAACCCCTCTGCCGATTGGAAATTGCGGAAACTTCCGAGGCTGTTTACCTGCTCATTGACTTCCATCACAGCATTGCCGATGGACTGACCATCGCCTCACTCCTGATGCATCGCGACCTGCCGTTGGCCTACGACGGTCAGCCTTTGCCGCCCGACAGCATGGCGTTGTACGAGCAAGGGGAGCGCGAACAGAGCACGTTCGCCTCACAAGCCTACCAAAAGGCCGCCCAATACCATCGAAATCGCTTTGCCGATGTCGCCTTCTCCGTCCTTGACACCCACCTGTTTCCGTCTTCTGAGGGAATAAAAAGGAGTATCATTCCCTATGGCATCCTCCCCCATCAAGGGGGATTCGAGGGAGGATTGTTCCTCGCGGCCTTTGCCTTGGTTCTTTCCAAATACACCCATAGCCTACAGGTGGGCTTCTCCGTGCTCGTTCATGGGCGATCGGGCCGTTGGCTGCGCCAGGCCTATGGCATGTTTGTGGAGAGCCTGCCGCTATGCATTACCATCGACAACCAACTCTCTGCCCGTGACTTCATCAAACAGGTGCAGCACGAACTGACAGCCGCCCTGCGCCATCGTGTCTATCCCATCAGCCATCTCTACCGCGACTTGAAGAAGCGCCCCTCAGTGGTCTTCGGTTTTCAAGGTCCAAACATCATCGAGAAAATACACCTCGATGGCAAGCCGGCTCAGAGTTTCCAGCTCCATCAGGAGGAAACACTCAGCGACAGCTGCCTCGTTTACGCTACTGGAGATGGCGGCTATGAGGTGCGCGGCATCATGGCCAAGGGCGTGGCCGAATGCGCCCGCAACCTTGCTCTCCAACCAGAAGCGCCGCTGAGCTACATTGCCATGCAGACACCTGAGGAGGAAGCCGAGATGCGAGCGTTGGCGCAGGGACCCACGATGGATTTCGATGAAGGCGAAACCGTGGTCGACATGATTCTCCGTCAGGCACGGTTGACCCCCGACCGGACAGCCATTGTCGACGAAAACGGAAGCATCACCTATGGCCAACTGGAGCGCTTGTCGGCCGAGGTGGCGAAGTCGGTGAGTCAGCCTTTCGTCTGTCTGCCTACGAGCCGCAGCCTGCAATTCGTGGTTTCGGCCCTTGGCATCATGCGCGCCGGGGCTGCCTACGTGCCACTCGACGAAGCCTGGCCGGAGCAGCGACGGCGAATGGTGAGGGAGCAGGTGGACGCTACCCCTTCCTGTCAAGAGCCCGCCGCTTATATGATTTTCACTTCTGGCACCACGGGCGAGCCGAAAGGCATCGTGATACCCCATCGTGCCCTCACCAACCTGGTGCATTTCCTCGTCCGTGAGTGGGGCATTACAAGCGAGAGTCGCATCAGCTGCCATTCGTCGTTCGCTTTCAATGCATCGGTGGAAGACATTTTTCCTGTGCTGACCGTAGGCGGAACGCTTTTCATTCCCAACGAAACGGAGCGCCACGATCTGCGACAGATGTACCAGTTCTTGGAGCGCTACCACATCACGGGCGGCTGCTACACCACGCAGTTTGGCTCCCTGTTGGCACAGCACTACCCGCTACACGTCAGCTACCTTTGTCTGGGCGGAGAGAAACTCTATCCCTTCACCCCCTGCGTTTCCGCTACTTCGTCCCCTGGTTCTTCAAACGGCCGTTCTGCAGCCGTACCTCCGTATCGTATTTTCAATACCTATGGACCCACGGAGTTCACCGTCGATGCCACCTTCCACGAGATGGCTCCCCGCTCTTGGCTTGTCGCTTCTCGAGAAGACATCCCCATCGGCCGACCCCTTCCCAACTGCGCCGCCTATGTTGTCGACCCGCAAGGGCGGCTCGTGCCTCGTGGTGTGGTGGGCGAACTGCTGTTGGCTGGGCGACAAATGGCCTTGAATGTGCAAAGAAACTCTCCTCTCGCCTCCTTCCTCACTTCTCCTTCATATCCCACAGGCGACCTTGTCCGTTGGAACAACGATGGCGAACTGGAGTTCGTCGGGCGCAAGGACAGGCTGCTGAAACATCGTGGCTACCGCATCAATCCAGCAGAGATAGAGCAGGCGCTCATCGCTGTCCCTGACATCGAGGCGGCCGCCGTTCGCCTTGAAAGCACCCATCTCGTGGCCTATTATCAGGCTGTTCACCCCATCGACAATATGCTCCTGCGCAGACAACTGACCACGTTGCTGCCAGCCTATATGCTGCCTTCGCGTTTCATCCACCTCACCTCCCTACCGCTGAACGGTCATGGCAAGATAGACTGGGCGCGGCTTAGTCCCACAGTCGCTCACCCCTCATTCCTCACTCCTCGCTCCCCGCTTCCCGTCCTCTTCGCCCGCATTCTGCAGTTAGACGCAGTAGGACCCGACGACGATTTCTTCGACCTCGGCGGCACTTCGCTCGATGCGATGCTTTTGGTGGAAGAATTGCGAAAAGCAGGCTTTTCCGTCAGCTATGGCGATATATTCAATTATCCAACGCCACGAGCGATGGCCCTGCGGCTCAAACTGTCGACAGAGGATAAGGAGATGAACCAAGGGTCAGTTTCAAATCAAAGAAAAAAAGCCGCCACGTTGCTGTGTTCACAAGACTGCCAAACAGAACCTTCCCCCTTGGAGGGGATTAGAGGTGGGGTGATTCTTACAGGTGCCACCGGATTCCTCGGCTGTCACATCCTCCACGAATTATTGACAGGCCAGAAAGAAGTCTCCACCATTGTCTGCGTTGTGCGCGGTAGTTCTGAGCAAGAGGCTCGCGAACGATTGCAGTCGGCCTATCAGCATTATTTCTCCGCTTCGCCTTTCGACGATGACGCGCGCGTGGTTGTGGTCGATGGCGACATCACCGATTCCCAGACGTACTTTCATCTCTCACTTCTTACCCCTCACCCCTCACCCCTCTTCATTCATTGCGCTGCCGATGTACGCTATTTCGCACCCCATCAGGAAATAGAGCGCACGAACATCGTGGGAACACGCCTCGTCGCTGAATTCTGTCTCCGCAACAATATCCGCCTGACACACATCTCCACCCTCAGTGTGTTACATGCCAACGGCTTGCACTCGTCCTACATCACCTCGAAGAAAGAGGCTGAAGCTTACATTACTCGTCTCACCGGTCAACGTCTGCAAGCACAGATTATCCGACTGGGCATCCTTGCCCCACGTTCCACCGACGGGCTTTTCCAGCGCAATGCCGACCAGAGTCTCTTCTTCTCCCTCCTTCGGCTGTTCGGTCAGTTACGCGCCTATCCCGCCTCCATAGCCCACATCACCCCCGATGTCATGCCCGTTGACCAGGCAGCATCAGCCATCACCGGCCACGCCCTCCATCCCAACACATGCAATATCTGCATCAACCTGACGCAACCCACGCCTTGGAAAAGCCTCCTCGCCCAAGCCACCGAAATGGCCGACAACCGCTTCTTTGAACTGCTCTGCCAGTATAACGACACACCGTTTGCAACTTTGCCGAGCATCGACCGCAATACCATTTGCAGCATACTCCAATCCTACATTAATAACCTACGCTGACTACATTATTAATGTAGGGTTGGCATTTGTAGTCTCTCACACCCCTCACCTCTCAGCCCTACGTTAAATGCCGCCGACCCCAACATGGCATCATGCAAAAAAAAACAAAAATGTTTTTCTTCTTTCACTTTTTTGTTGTACTTTTGCAAAAAAGAACTCCACGATAGGTATGGAACAAACAACGAAGGCTCCAAACCGTCTGTACAGGCTACTGGCACTATTCTGCCTCGCTGTGCTTTCATTTCCGGCTGCAACAGCGGGCGGCCCGCCCGAAAAGGGAGGCCGCAAGTCATGTCCGCAGGTGAGGTTGGAGGCCGAACGTCTGCCCGACCTGAATGTCCCACGTTCTGGCCACCAAGTGTTGTGCGTCAACGGAGAGGTAGTGGTGTTCGGAGGCCATACCACGGGTTTCCTGCCAACAGCGACGGCGGAATACCTTGATGGCGACGGATGGCACCTGAAACAGATGACCTACACCCATGACCACGGGCTGGCCATGCTCCTGAAATCGGGTAAAGTGTTTTTAGCCGGTGGGTGCAACGAGCCGCTCGGCATCGGGCAGCACCATGCTACAGAGTGGTACGACCCCGCCACGCACACCTTTGAAGGCTTTGGGTGTCTTGACACCAAGCGCAGCATATTTGCGGCCTTGGAGGTGGACAGCGGGTGTGTGGCCATCGCCGGCAACTGGTTTGGTAAGGACGATATCGAACTGTTCGACGGTAAGCGACGCTTCACCCATTTCAAGACGCCCACCATTCAGCGTGGCGTGCCCTTTGTCTTTCGCTCTGCCGATGGAGACGTGACCATCTTCAGCAGTAAGAATACACACGATGTTCCCTTCGATAGTGTCGTGGCCGACCGTCTGAAGGGAGAGCCGTTCCGCATACCCCTGCTCGAAAAGTGGCATCCCATTCGCTTCGACTTGTCCTTGGACTGCGGTATCTTTGCCATCGGAGATGAGGCGAAGGACGAGTATTCCTACTTGTTCGCCGCCTACGATGACAACGGTAAGATGGCCATCGTGCATACCGACGGCACCCGTTTCAAGCTGCTACCCACCCTGTCGGAGATACCCACAACATTCCACGGCAACACCATCATATATGGTTTTCCCATAGCAGACCGCCTACACGGGCGTTTCTACATCGGTGGAATGGACAGTACGGAATGGCGATTCTACATGCTCTCTGTTGAGTACAAGCAGTCGCCGGCACGCCTGACGCTCTACTATACCGACCCTTTGCAGATAGGTTATTCATGCGTACCTGTGCTGACCACCGATGGCGACATCGTCATCTCCGGCGGCTTCGCCGATGACAATTTCCATCCCATGGCAACGGTTTACAGGATTATGACTGGACCAAATACCACCACTTCCGCCAGTGATAGCATCAAATGGTGGTGGCTTCTGTTGGGTGGTTTGGGTCTGTTGGCCATCGTCCTGACCGCATACCTATATTATACACGTTATACACGCGCACGTAAGAGAAGGATAATCGTGAAAGACGAGATTCCCGACGAAGAGATCGATGACAGGCAACAGCAGGATGAGCTGATGCAGCGCATCTGCCAGCTTATGGACGACGAGCAGCCTTTCCTCGACAGCAACCTCAAAGTGCAGGACATTGCCGACCTGTTGGGAAGCAACCGCACCTACGTCTCCGACTGCATCAACACGGTCAAGGGATGTACGTTCAACCAGTTTGTCAACACCTACCGTGTGCGCTATGCCCAACAGCTGTTACGCCACGACCCAAAAAAGAAAGTTTCGTCGGTCTGTCTGCTTTCAGGTTTTGCCAACGAGATGACTTTTTTCCGAGCCTTCAAGAGAGTGACGGGGCAGACTCCCAGGGAGTGGGCGGCAGGCCAAAACCGGGAAATCGACTAACAATATGTCAATTGTTAGTCGATTTTGTTATATTGTTAATTATCCTATTGCCTTTGTAGCTAACTTTGCATATAATATACATGCACACATATAGGAGAACATAATATTTCCTTACATGGCATGTCGTAACTGATAATTTAACTTTTTGAAAATATGAAAAAGAAAATGACAATGTTGGGTGGCTTGCTGATGATGATAGCCACATCACTTTTTTCTCAGGAGTACATCGACCTCAGCCTGCCCTCTGGCACACTTTGGGCTACCTACGACATCGGTTGCACCTTTGAGGGCGACATGAGCGGAACGGAGTTTTACTGGGCCGACATCGAGTATTCCACCAATCTCTGGGACATGCAAGCCGAGGCATACACCATAGGTCAAAACATGCAAGGCGATCCCCGGTATGATATCGCCACAGCGATGTGGGGCAACGACTGGTGTACACCGACGCTTGAGCAGTGGCACGAACTCTTGTATCACTGTTTCTTTCGTGTGCTTACTTATAACAGCCGCGTGAGGCGCGACGTACTGAGGTGTTACCGTTGCTACGAAGATCTGGAAGCCGGAACGTTCGACTACGACAACAACGTCTACATCACCTTCACCCATAACACATCTGCCAGTTCGTACTGGGTAAGTTCCTATTGGACAGCCACGCAGAACATGGATTCATACCCAAAAGACGAAAAGCGCGATACCACCCGCGCATGGACCAACGATTCTTATGACTTTGATTTGACGTATAATGGCATAAGACTCACACCAGAACATGGCTATCCTTACAACATCTATTTCCGCGATGACGAAGGAGCCCCCCACCTCAGCTTGGCCGTTCCCTACCACAAGAAGCTGGTGCGGCCCGTCAGAAACACGAACAAGGAGGTGATACCCACAGCCATCCGCGAGGTGGCACCTGACAATACTTCCCGACTGCTCTACCGCTTCGGACCGATTGACATCTTTTCCGATGGACGCAAAGTTATCAGGAAAAGGTAAAGACTGACCCCCATATATGAACCACACCGCTGAAGGATGCCCCACCCGTTGGAAGCACCTTATAGTTCTGATTGTTTTTTCTGCACCCTTCCAATAATGAACTTGCTATTACCATGTAGCTTCTTTCACGGAGGTGATACACAAAAACCTTTGATACCAACATCTTATCTCTCACCCATTAAACCCAACGATTCCACAAAACATATCAATAAAAATCGATAACAATGAAAACGATTCACAATGTAAAATACTTGCTGTTGGGCCTGTTCCTTGTACATTGTTCCATATTCAATGAACTCAAGGCTCAGACGGAGACAGATGCTTTCTACATTTATCAGAATGACGGTCACTTCGACGGTTTCTTTTACGACGACGTCATCAAGATCAGCTATTCGCGACTTGATACGCTCGGTGTGGAACACAGCGACTACGTCTCGCAGGAGGTTATCACCGCCGACTCTATCTACCGCATCATGCTCACGGCCATCGACTCCGTCAGTTTCGTACAACCAGAAATCAAGTACAACCCCCGCCTACGTCTTGTCTCGGAAGACCAGCTGTTCACCAAGATGCTCAGCCATGACGCGGAATACGAGAACCTCGTCTTCGCCGGCAACACCCCCGACAATTTGAAGCCCAAGGTGGGCGACGTGTTTGCCTCGTTCGATGTGGACGATGGCTGGAGCGGCAAAGTAACGGAGGTGAAGACATCGGGTGGGAACATTGCTGTGAAGTGCAGTCCCATTGACGACATTACTGATATCTTCGAGCGCTTCGTCATGGTGGAACAGTACGATAGCAACCGCCATGGTCAGTTGCTGCGCCGGCGCGTCGCTGGGCGCCCCGACCTCACCATAGGACAGGCTCCCCATCGCTCTGAGGGAACCTGGGAGGGCGATCTCTTCAACTTCTCCATTGGTGGGCATATTCCCTTGTATGCCAGCGACAGGCTGAACATCACGTTAGATCCATCAATAGATGGCAAATTGAACATCAAGACCGCATGGAATCTCTCCCTTTGGGGCGATAAATATATCGGTATCACCTCGCATCTCGACTTCGGTGTGGGCCTCGGCTTCACCGTAGACGGACAGCTCACAGACTTCTTCCCCTCTGGCGTGGGAGGACTGTTGGGTGGAGTTCCCGTTCCGGCGACATTCCCATTGGTCTACCTCGACATCGCGCCCGATGCTTTCATCCGTGGCGATGCCCATGTCAAGTTCTCGGCACAGGCACCCAAGCTGAAAGGTGGCATGTGGTCGAAACTGGAAATCACCAACTGGTGGCCTTCGATGGATATCGGACTGGGCAACCCTGACGGCAACAGCAGCTGGGAAGCGACGGACGACGACGATGCCGGCTTGTCTGTAGAGCTAAACGGTTACGTACAGGCGGGTATGTTCTTCCCCATGAAATTCAAGAGCCTGCCCGTGCTGAAGAAACTTTTCGCTGCCGACATCGGCGGAACATGGTATATCGGGCCGAAATTGGCTGGAGCCATACAACTCAACTTACTCAATATGCCCTGGAACGACACAGGCACTTACGAACTAATGAAGAACACCAAACTGTCACTGCATATGGTGGATGCCGACTTCGAGGTGAAAGGCACGATCAAGACGGCTTTCAGCGGAAAGAAAGAAGTGACATTGGCCGACGGCAGCATCAACCTGTTCCCGCCGTTCGATGTCTCCATCGCACCGTCGTTTGAAAACTGCAAGGAGTCCACCGACAACCGCTACTTCAATAAGAAAGACCAGGAAGCATGGAGTTCCGCCCCTGACGAACTGGATGGTACCAAGCAGCCATGCCGTGTATTCGCCTTCGAGCCTTCGGGAGGCGTGCTATCGCCTGTTGCGACAGGTACCGCCCTCTACAAGAAGAACGAAGCGGGCGAATACGAACTCGTGGAGACACAGAAGTGGGACCGTTCCTACTACCACATCTTCCAGATGATGGGTCAGGACGTGCCCAAGGAGATGTGGCCCCAATTTGTACTGTGGGACAAAGAGGAATTGTCGCCCTATCCCAATGGAGCCTACAAGGTCTATCCCATGGTTCACATGTTCGGTAAGGACTGGTTGGCCGAACCTGTATACGAGTTCAATCTCGGCGAGGAAGTGCCGGCGGTCATCAGCCATCAACCATCATTCGTCCACCACTTCTTCCATTTTGGAGGCTATGCCTATGGCGACCCCAATGACTACTGTATGAATCATGAGCCCTCAGACGATGGTGGTACCGACGGCATCTACTTCGCAGATTGGTACGAGGACATCACGGATGTCATGAAACAGGTCAACGTCCTGCCCGACGACGGAGGAGGCATCTTCTACGTCAAGGACGGCCTCAACATGACCGGCTCCTACGACAAAGTGAAGAACGAAGGCGAGGGTACCTTCACCCTCAGCAGTTCCTACTATAAGGAAGTCATGACTCTGGAGCAGGTAGAAGAAATCTTCTCGTCACCATCCACCTGGGCACAATGGATGTATAACAACGGCGGCGTTTACAACCTCATGATGTACGGAGACATACAGCACGACATCGAAGGAACCTTCACCGTGAAGCAGGTAGGTGTCAACTACGTCTATACCTTCGAGGGGGAAGGGCCGTACAACCTCGACTGCACGGGTCTCGACGGCGTGCTGAACCTCGACTGGCTGTCGCCCCTCTACACCCTGCCGACAGAAATCAATACCTTCGACCTGCAGCAGACGGGCAACACCTGGATGCAGTACGAGGTGAGGGTAAAAGCCCAGTAGGAAAGCCGGCGTCCCTTCGCCCAAGCAAGCATAAAGATTTTTGAAACATACAAATAGGACTGAAGTATGATGAAAAGACAAACCATCCTTGCCCTGCTGCTCGTGTTTACTGCGAGCATAGTCCTCGCCGACGATATCAGCGAGGAGCAAGCACTACAGACGGCCCGGGCGTTCGCAGTAGCGCAGACAGCCCACGCCACAAACGCTCGTAAGGCTCCTGTGGCCATCACCCCAACGCTGGCCTATACCGTGAAGTCGGAACACTCGGACAAGGCCAACGTCTATATCGTGAACCTCGGCGGCGACCAGGGCTTTGTGGTCGTCTCGGGTGAGACAGGCACAACGGCCGCTGTACTCGGCTATTGCGACCAAGGCACGTTCAGTTACGACGATGCGCCTTGCAACCTGAAAGCGCTTCTTCAGCAGTATGCCGGACAAATCGACTGCCTGCGGGAGAATAGCAATCTCACTCCTCGTTCCTCACTCCTCGCTCCACGTTCTTCTTCAAGCGTCATCGGCAACGTCGTTGTGGAACCATTGGTCAAGACGAAGTGGGATCAGGAGGAACCCTTCAACGGCCAATGTCCTATTGTTAATGAATTCCTCACCCCCACTGGTTGTGGTGCCACCGCGATGGCGCAGGTCATGGCATTCTGGAAGTATCCCAAGTACGGGCGCGGCAGCTATAGCTATTATTGGAATCCCTCGTACAACACTCGCTTCGACTATGGTCGCGATTTCAGCAACTCCGTCTACGACTGGGACAACATGCTCGACGATTATACCGGTGGCTACACAGAGGCACAGAGCGAGGCTGTGGCCTTGCTCATGGCCGACGTGGGAGCAGCCATGCACACCATCTACGGTTACGGATTGTTTGGCAGTATGAGTCAATCCACGCGTTGTGAGACCGTCTTTCCCAAATATTTCGACTACAACCCTGACTCCATTCGCTTCGTCAGGCGCTACCTGAATCTCGGCAATGGAGAGACCGACGATTTCGATGAGTTCATCAAGCAAGACCTCGACAAGCAGCGCCCCGTCATCTTGGCGGCCCATCCCTCTCCTGATATGGATGGACACTTCATTGTTGTCGACGGCTATACCGATACTGGCTATTTCCACATGAACTTCGGCTGGTCGGGAGATAAGGACGGATACTATCTGACCACCATCATTGATGTCTACTACGACAAATCTATAGAGAATCGCCGTCAATTTTCTTGGCTCGAACAGCAGCTCATCTACGGCATCTGTCCGTCGTACAGCACACGCGAGGGCGACAACTATTACTACATTGCCGACGGACAAGCCATCCTCAACCATTCGGAAGCCAGTGAGGCCATCAACGTGCCCGCCTCTATCACCGTCGATGGCACCACCTATCCCGTGACCAAGATCAGCCGCATGGCATGCTATGAGAACGAGACATTGACATCCATCCAGTTGCCATCGTCCATCAAGGAAATTGGTGAACGGGCTTTCTACAATTGTGGCAACCTCACCACCATCGCTGCGCCCGACAACACATCGAGTGGACTGACCGAAAACTACTTACCCGACCAACTGACAACATTGGGCGACTATGCCTTTGCACGCAGCGGACTGACAGACATCACCGTTCCTGCATCCTTGCAGCGCGTGGCCGACTATGCCTTCTACCGATGCAGCAATCTGAGCCTCATCACCGTCTTAAGCAAAGAGGTGGGTAGCATGGCCTTCGGTCGTTGCAGCAAGAAACCCGATGTGTATTCCTCTGCTGAGACACTCGGCGATGGCGCCTTCTTCTACGATGGCGTGTCCGACATCTTCCTCGGCCGTGTGAAGCACATCGGCAACGACTGCCTCAGCGGCAGCAACCTGAGCTACGTCGACTTGAGCAACATCGAAACCATAGGCTGGAACCTCGGCATGGTAATGCCAGGCGGCACCGTCTATGTGGGCAGCGATGCGCCTGTCACGTCGCTTCGCCGATATGCGCCATTAGACTATACTACCACCATCATCATCGACAACGACAACCCCAACTTTGTAGCCATCAACAACACCGTCTTCAGCAAAGACCGCAAGACGCTCCTCCACTTCGGATGGAAAGACGGACAGCCCAACGAATACGGCATCTATGAGACGCGTAGAGAGCTGACAGTGCCCGCCTCTGTGGAGCGCGTTGCCGACTTCGCTATCGGCGACAACCGCAATCTCCATAAACTTACCATCCCAGCCACCGTGCGTACCATCGGCGTAGGCAATTTCCCCAATGGCGCAGAGGTGTTCAACTATTCCACCACACCGCAACCCATCAAGTTGTTGGACGAAAGCTATCTTGAGGGCTGCACCATGGACGACGAACTCATTGATGTGGGCGCACAGAGCTACGGAACTACGAACTCTGAACTCGACAAACTGCTCAACCAGGCTATTTCGGCCACGCTCCACGTGCCCGCTGGCTGCAAGGAGGCATACGCTGCCGCCGATGTCTGGAAGAACTTCACCAACATCATCGACGACCTGACGGCAGCTCCCACCGCCATCGAGGTGATGAGCAGCGATGGTTTCTTGTCCGACGCACTCGAAGAAGGCTCAGACATACAGCTCTATTCCCTTGACGGCAAGCTTGTCTATTCAGGCAAAGTCGATTCCAGCTTCCCGCTTCCCGCTCTTCGAGAACAATCTCCCATCTACATCCTCAAGGCCGGCGATAAGACGTTCAAGTTCATACTAAACAACTAACCATCATTACCACCAGCTAACCCCCTATCACCGAATAAAGACAAAAACCATCATCCTCACCATACTGCTCATGCTCACCACCCTCGGGGCATGGGCGCAGAACGGAAAGCCACGCCTCGTGGTATGGCAGAAGAGTGGCGGGAAGGCTAAAGGTGAAGCAACAGTAGAATAGTAAAGTAATTAATATGTAACAAAATCATCTAACACCAATCATGACGCGTATGAAAAAGATGTTACTATCGCTCGCATTTCTGCTTGCAGCGACCGTGGCACAGGCTGTGCCGCAACGCACCGTCAGCATTTACCAGAAGGATGGTCAGGTGGTGGCCTTCGCCTTCTCAGAGAAGCCCGTCGTCAGCTACGACGGCAACGACCTGGTGCTGACCACGACGAAGACCACCGTACAATTTCCCATCTACTTGCTGAAGAAACTTCAGTTCGATGATGACTGGGTGAACAGCGACGACAATGTAGCCACCACCATCGAGCAACAGCAGGCCGATGTGCTGTTTGGCTTCCACGACGGCATGCTGACCGTCAGCGGTGGCGAACCTGGCGCGCAGGTGACCCTCTACAGCGTGAAAGGCATGATGGTGGGACAATGGCGCCTCGACGACGCTGGCTGTGCCACTATCCCCATGCAGGGCATGGGCAAGGATGTCTATATTGTGAAGACCAACCGTTTGACCTTTAAATTCAGGAAGTCATGAAAAAGATGCTCACTCTGCTCCTGCTCGTCGTGGCACAGATGAGCGTTGTGCTGGCCGATGATGTCAGCTTGGAGCAAGCCCTGCAGATGGCCCGCGAGTTTGCTGTGGTGCAGACAGCCCGGCAAACGAATATGCGGAAGGTTCCCAAAGCCTTCACACCCAGTCTGGCATATACTGTTAAGTCGTTGCAGAACAACGACACACATGACAATGTCTATGTTATCAATTTAGGCAATGACCAGGGTTTTGTGGTGGTCTCGGGCGAGAGCAATACGCCGGATGCCGTTCTCGGCTATTGCGACCATGGCTCGTTCTGCTATGCCAATGCTCCCATCCAACTGAGAGATCTGCTCACTGGCTATTCTAAACAGATAGACCATTTGCGGCAGAATCCCTCATCAGCCACCCACTACTCTTCACCCAGAAAAATCAACACCTCAGTAGACCTCGGTTCTATTATCGTAGGACCGCTGCTCACTACCACGTGGAACCAATGGGCACCTTATAACAACCTTTGTCCCGTGGCCACTGGCAACTACTCGTCGGAATATGGCGGCCATGCCCCTTCTGGCTGTGTGCCTACGGCGTTCGCGCAAATCATGAACTACTACAAGTGGCCCCATGAGTCGTATGGCTGTCTGCTCGACCCTATCAGCCAGCAATTTACGGGCGAGGACATCTCTGGTCATGTCTACGATTGGGACAACATGCTCAACGATTATGCTTGGGGCTACAATGCTGCTCAGGCACAGGCCGTCGCCCAGTTGATGGCCGATATCGGCAAGAGCATGGGTACCTGGTACAATCAGCCGAATGGCAGTCCGACAGGTTGGAATACCTACCAATTGGCTTACAATTTCGACTATGAACCCGGAGAGTCCATGGCCAGTGAGAATGCTGACGAACTGATGAGTGTCATGAAGCAGGAACTGGACGAACTGCGTCCCATCCCTTACGCTGGCTATCCGACAAACGAAGATGAGGACGGGCATGCCTTGGTGTGCGACGGTTACACCTCGAACGACTATTTCCACTTCAACTATGGTTGGGGTGGGTATTACGACGGCTACTATAAGCCATCAGTGCTGCCAAAGTATAGTCCTGTCGCCCACATTTATATAGGCTTCCGACCCGCCTACAATGCAAAGCATGTCACCATTGGCGACATGGAGTACGGCTTGTCTTACAACGGCGAGGCTCAAATTGTCAGATATACACGCTCAGGGGTATATGACGTGGTGCTCGACATTCCCGCCACCGTGACAGATGAAGGAACTACCTACAAAGTCACCCGTATCGCCAAGAATGCGTTCTACAACAAAGGACATTTCAGCAAGGTGACGCTAGGCGACAATATCCGCGAGATAGGGCGCTTCGCTTTTATCAGCAGCTATATCGACACGCTGATTGTCAGCGACAAGGTGGAAGTGATACCCGACGAGTCGTTCCGGCTGACCAACGTCAAAGCACTGACCATAGGAGCTTCTGTCAAACGAATCGGAAAGGAGGCCTTTGCCTACTGCAAACTAAAGAAGGTGACAAGCAAGAGTCCTGCTTTCGAGGTAGACGACAGGGCGTTCTATGCTGTCAGCGAACCCGACTGCGGCGATTGGTTAGGTTGTATTACACGGTTGGGAAAACAGGCGTTCGCCATGACCAACTTCAGAACGCCCCCCGTGTTCTCACAGTTGGAAGAGATAGGATCGCAAAGCTTCGTCAGCTGTACACTCTCATCAACTACTTTGCTTCCGCCAAAACTAAGGACCATCTCTCCCGATGCCTTCGATATGAGCGGGTTCAAAGGATTTAGATCCAACGAGGCCAATCCCTATTTCACTTCATTGATTTCATACGGCTTATTCAACAAAACCAAATCAAGTTTGGTGTGGGCTGGTTCCTATGACAATCTTGACACCTATGAGTATCTTGAAGATTACGCGCCTGTTCTCAAGCTCGAACCGAACAGCATAAGAACGAAGAGCAGCCACAATGGTTTCACCATACCAAATACTATTGTTGAAATGGAGGGGGCATTCAGCCAATGTGAAAATTTAAGTTATTTGAAATGCTATCTGGTTGTGCCGCCCGTCATTTCCGATGAGACCTTCAACGACAAAATATTCGAGAATAATGCCAACGTCTATCTCTATGTGCCGCAGGGCACAGCCGAACTCTATCGCAATGCCCCGGGCTGGCGCAAGTTCCGGTACATTTACGATGAACTGGAATACAAGCCCGTTCCCGATGCGGAGCGCGAATACTACATGGTGATGCACCGCAGGGGCGAGGACCAGCAGACGGTCAGCGTGCCAGTCAGCCAAGTGAATGACATGAAGATTTCTGGTGCAGGCAACACGCAGAAAGTGGTGCTGAGCATGAATGGCCGCGACGATATAGCCACACTGATTAACGAGGTGGACAGCATCACCTGGCGACCGGGTTTCGTCTACGACAGTGGCGAGATCTTCGAGCTCAACGACTCAACGCTCACCGCGAGAGGACAGAAATGTACGGTGACGTTCGAACCGACGGCCATCGACGAGGATGTGCAGTTGTGTATCCGCAACATGGTGTTCACGCCCAACGTTTTGGAAGGCACCCTACGAGGCTATGCCGTGGACCTCAGTCTTTCGAACAACGAACACGAGCTCAGCGGTACGGCGGAGCTCGTGATGCCCATCACGCTGGAGGCCGACGAGAAGATTCATGCTGCCTACTACAATGAAGAAACGGGAGAGTGGGAGCGCGTATGCTTCCGCTACGACGACAATAGCCAAGCTGTGGTCATCACCACCGACCATCTGTCGCTCTTCAGCATTTTTACCACCCGCAACGGCTTCAACAACAATGCCTATGTCGAACTGATCTTTGCGATATGGCCGGAGCTCTACACCGTGAACGAAGCGGCTGAGGTGTTGCTGGATATTGTCTCATCCGACAACCCGATGGAGCGCATCAAGGAATTCAAGGACGAGATGTCGCTCTGGCAGAGCGTCATGATAGACGGGGGCTACAGCATGCTGTCGTCGCTCGGATTTGGCGGTGATGCCATCGACAATGCCATCGGCATGTTGGGACAGTTTGGAACCTTCCTCTCCATCGTGGACATCATGAAGTCGGAAATGGAAGGTGACGATGCCGGCGTGGCAGCGGGCACGCTCAGCCTCATCATGAACCAGACGGTGGGATCGATGGCATCGGCCATCGGCACACCCATCATGTCGGCCTCGATGGGCTGCGTGGCCTTCGTCGGCATCGCGCTCAACAAGTTTGGCACGATGGTGCAGGAACGTAAGGTGGACCTCTTCCGCGAAGCCACCCGCCTCTTTTACAGCAAGCAGGGCAGGAGCAATTACGGTTCGCCCTATCGTAGTACGAAGGACTGGTTCAACTATTTCTATCCAACGTTCTTAAAAGGCGGTATGACGGAGGCTCAGCTGAATGCCTATATCAAGCAAACGGTGGAAGACTATTACAACCTGTTTTGGAACGACCAGACAGGAGCCGCCGAAATGTGCATCGAAGCCGCTAAAGCTATGGGACTCTCCTCCATGATGTACCCCGATGCAGCAACCATGAAGACCATCAACGACGAGCACTTTGCCGAACTGATGAACGGCGAACTGGTCAGTGTCTTCCGTGCTATCAAGAACAAACTGGCCGTGCAGGCCGATGCGCGTTGCGAGAAGGCGGTGAAGAGGATTGCCGACATGCTGAACACGGGCGTCATCCTGCAATTCTCCGATTCGTCGTGCAAGGAGGGCGAGACTTCGAAGTACGCCAACTGGTGGGTGAGCTTCTCTGACGTCCCCAGCTCCGTCGGCAATCCGGAACAGTTCAAGAAACTCATCGCCGACAACGGTCGCGCCGCCATGGGATTCACGGAATATGCACTCATCCAGAACAAGATGAAGTGCCAAATCACGCTGCTGAACCCGAATGAGGTGGAACAGAAAACCTTCGACTTCCAAATTCCCGATGGCACGGGCAGGATATATATAAACATCGACTTGGAGGAAGGTGGCACGGTGATTGAGGTGCCCAGATTGGAGAACCTGAAACTGGAATACGATCCCGCACAGATTGAAACTGAATACACTTGGGCGGGAATGGAAACGGTGAACGAATTCGACATGAACGGAAACCTCGTCGGTTCGACACGCGTCTACCATGAAAGTCCCGTGGGGATTTATGTGCACCTCGACGATGCGACGAAGATGAACAAAAATGCCCGACTGCAGAAAGAAGTAGAGAGGTTCTTCAAGCTTCACGACTACATCACGGTGGACGAGATGGGCAATGTAGTCCTCGGCGAAGACATTATCGGTAAGTTCGTGGGCAATACAGCCAAGGGCTCATTCACCATCAATACGTCGAACCCCTTCGTAGAGAAGACCGTAGAGCAGTTCTGCACCATCTTCAATCAGGCGAACACCAGCGACCTTCTCTATCAGATGTACAACCTGCTGAACGGTACAATCGACCACAACATCAACTGCCAGTACACCATCACGCGGCCAAGTGCCGACAGTAAGGCATACACCATCAGCTTCGTCGGCGAGGGAACCTACAAGTTCAACGCTGAAGTGGTGGACCGTATAGAGAACTTCAACTTCGACAACTATCCCGGTCTTGAGCAGACGCTCACACCCGACGATATCACCACCCGGCAGGTGGAGGCTGAAGGAACGGTAAGGCTCACCTACGACACCAAGCTGTGACGAAAAGGCTGACGAATCAACAGATTATCCCCGAATCGTTTGGCGGTTCGGGGATAATTGTGTATCTTTGCACCATCTAAGAAACTCCTAATCCCAAACTCCTAACCCCATGAACGATATCAAACGAATTGTCCTCACCGGAGGGCCTTGCGCAGGAAAGACAACAGCCTTAGTCCGAGTGATTGAGCATTTCTCAAATCTCGGCTTCAAAGTGTTCACGCTGCCCGAAGTGCCCACCATGTTCACGCAGGCAGGCATGAACTACCTTACAAAGAATCCCGACTTTTTCTACGAAGGCGAGAAAGCCACGCTGGAGATACAGCTGGCACTTGAAGATAAGTTCATGCGGATGGCTGAGACCTGCACAGAGCCCTGCGTCATCGTCTGCGACCGCGGAGCTATGGACATCTCGGCCTATATGCAGCCGGAGATGTGGGAAAAGATTACGCGCGACGTGGGCACCACTACCCACCACCTGCGCGATGAGCGCTACGATGCCGTACTCCATTTGGTGAGTGCCGCCGACGGCGCTGAGCAGTATTACACTACCAGCAACAATGCCAGCCGCAACGAACCCGCCAGCGAGGAGGGCCTGCGCATCGCACGTCTCTTAGACAAAAAGGTGATAGAGGCGTGGACTGGGCACGGCCACCTGCGTGTCATCAACAACCACGAGGACTTTGAGGCGAAGATACGCCGCGTCATCAAGGAGATAACTCATGTGCTCGGACTGCCGCAGCCCATCGAAGAGGAGCGAAAATACCTTGTGGAGGTGGAAGGCGAGATGCCCGATTGTATCGAGAGCGACATCACGCAGACTTATCTCGTCGCTGACCCAGGGGTGGAGGTGCGACTGCGCCGCCGTGATTGGAACGGCAAGGTGGTGAATGTCCATACCACGAAGAAGCGAGTGTCGGGCCATGAAGAGATCATCACTGAGCGACAGGTGCCCAACGCCCTCTACGAGTCGCTCATGCAGCAGGCCGATCCCTACCGCCAGACCATCCACAAAAACCGCAAGAGCTTCATCTGGAAAGGGCAGTATTTCGAGTTGGACACTTACCTCAACCTGCCGGAGCCGCTCACCATTCTCGAGACAAAGGGCATCACTGAAGACGAGGATGTACGCTTCCCGCCCTTTGTCCGCGTATTGGCCGACATCACCTGCAACAAGAAATACTACAACTACAATCTCGCCTTGCGCCGATGATGGGGGTGGACTCAGCATTATGAGGGTGTGTCAAAATAGGCACATCCTCTTTTAATACATCCCACCCAGCAGTCACAAGTGATTTTCTTTTATTACTGTCTAATAGTTGCTGGCTTGACAGGCGTTCCCACTTCTTCCAGTTGACTGATAGCCGCTGGTTGTCCTGCGCTTGCAGCTGCAGGCTTGCCATGAGCATATATATAATAAGGAGGGTTATTCTCATGTGGTGGGATGTGTTGATGGTTGAGTCGGGCTTACTATCCGCCTAACTGCTTGATTCTGTTTTCTAACAAGCCATTCTCTTGCTTGAGAGTTTCCACTTGGTGGGAGAGTTGTTCGATGGCTTCGCGTTGGTTGGTGCGGTAGCCTAAGCGGGCTGCCGTCATGCGCTCACGGATACCACCTTGTGTGACGAACTCCTCTTCTTTTTTCTTCTGATAGGTCATCATCATCTTGTCGACCATGCGGCAGAGGGTGATGGCGATGTTCGCCATTTCTTCGGCAGTCCATTTCTCGAAATAGGGCTCGTAGTCTGAAAGGAAGTTGTGCTCCCTACAATACTTCAGCATCTGGTCGAAACGATGATGGCCTTGCGTCCATTTCGTAAGATGATGAGCTGGGAGATAGTCCTCATAATCCTCCAAAAGTTCCTGAATACTGGAACGCGCCACGTTCAAAAGTTTTAGCTCTAGCTCCATCGATGTCACACCGTCAGCAGAGCCTTCCACGATGTTCTGTTTGCCTGAGCGTGCGGCCTGCACCATCTGATCGACGGTTCGATCACCGTATGTAGGAAGAAAACGGCGGGTGAAGACATAGGTCATCTGATAAAGCACCACCGTCTTCTGGTAGAACCAGAGGTTTTTCCAGTTGGTCTGCTTGCGAAGCACAGAGGCTAATTGCTCCTCTGGATTCTTGTTATCATTTTCCATGAGTGTTCTTTTTGGGGGTTGTAGATTCTCTAGAATCTCTAGATCTTCTAGATTTTCTAGATTATCTAGATGCTCTATTCTTTCTATACTTCATCTATGCATCGTTTGGTTTGCGGTGCTTGTCAATCTTGTGAAGAAAAAGGTTGAAGGCTTCCAGACCGAGAAGGACAAGGGCTGTGGCAGTTGCGGCGAGGATATACATGCCGCCTCCACAGGCCAGACCGATGGCCGCTGTGACCCATACACCAGCAGCGGTGGTCAGTCCGCGTACGGCATTCTTCTGGAAGATGATGGTTCCTGCACCGATGAAACCGATGCCTGACACCACCTGCGATGCCACGCGGGATACGTCCCAACGATGGGCATCGGTGGTGAGTGCGCCTTCAAAGCCGTAGGCCGACACAATCATGAACAAGGCCGAACCCAAAGCCACGAGGAAATGGGTGCGAAAGCCCGCCGCCTTGTCGCGGTATTCGCGTTCCAGTCCGATGGCACCGCCAAGGAGAGCCGCGATGAAAATCCGTAAGATAAACTCTAATTCCATAATTGTCTATTATTAATCAAAGGTCGGCGAGGCGCTGACGCGTGGCCTCGAAGTCGCTGACCAGTTCGTCGATAATCTGAGCCACGGGCTTTATCTCCTTGATAGCCGATACCACCTGACCTATTTCCAGTTCACCGTTCTCGATGTCGCCCTCGAAGATGCCACGGCGTGTGGCTCCAAAGCCGATCATCTCGCGCAGTTCGTCGGCAGAGGCACCGGCTTCTTCGGCGGCATTCATTTTCTCGAAGAAGGCATTCTTGATGAGTCGGGTGGGGGAGAGCCGTTTCAGCGCTAGCATCGTGTCACCTTCGTTCAGGTTGATGCACAGCTGTTTGAAGGCCTCTGAGGCCGAACTTTCCTGCGAGAGGGCGAAGAGCGTACCTATCTGCACGCCCTCGGCGCCCAGAGCCATTGCTGCCATCATGGCCTGTCCGGAAGCAATGCCTCCTGCGGCAATGAGCGGCAGCGTGGTGGCCTTGCGGCATTCTGGGATGAGCACCATCGTCGAGGTCTCTTCCTTGCCGTTGTGTCCGCCAGCCTCAAAACCCTCGGCCACCACGGCATCCACCCCAGCCTCTTCGCATTTCCGGGCAAACTTACTGCTGCTCACCACATGTGCCACCTTGATGCCGGCTTCGTGGAAACGGGCGGTGTATTTCTTGGGCGAGCCAGCAGAGGTGAAGACAATCTTCACGCCTTCCTCTATGATGATGTCAACCATCGCATCAGCCAGGGGATTCATCATTGGCAGGTTCACGCCCCAGGCGGAGCTCCTGCCGTCGCTTCCCGGCGGTGTGACGGCTTTTTTCATCTTCTGAATATGCTCGCGAAGCAGTTCTGGTGGCAGGCTTCCTGCGCCAAGCAGGCCTAGACCGCCAGCGTTGCTTACGGCTGCAGCCATGCGCCACGACGAACACCACACCATGCCGCCCGCGATGATGGGATACTTGATACCAAATAATTCCGTGATTCTGTTCTCTTTCATTGTTTGTTCTCCTTTTTTGTTATGTTTTGCAAATGTACAGAAAATCAACGTATGCCACAACAATTTTTCAGAAGATTAACGTTTTCAGTCTTGAATCCATGCTTATGAGAACCGTTTCTGATGCAAAAACAAATTCCGCTGAAGTTAAAAAACAATAATATTTCATTAGAATTAGTGGTAGTTTTGTTGTGAATGATTACTTTTGCAGCACAGAACGAAACAAACTGTAAATGTTGAATACAGGCTGTACATATCCGTTCACCCGCAGCATGATGGTCATGCGAATGTGGTGCCGACAGGCACTTGTTATCTAAATGACAGGTGGCTACGGTCCACCTTGTGTACCCTGATTAGGCGTACCTAAATCTTTTCCAAAGTTTTTTTAAGTTGACAAGTTAACGAGTTTACAAGTTCTTGCTCTGGCAAGCGCCCCTTCGGGTCGAGCGGACAAGTTAATAGTTGACACATTATCATTTTAAAATCATGACCATTATGACTCAGAAATCATCATCGTTGCGCTTTGCAACCCGTCAGATTCACGGTGGATATGCCACTGACCCTACCCTTTCACGTGGCATCGCCATCCATCCATCGGCAGCTTTTCATTTTGAAAATTGCGAACATGCCGCCGACTTGTTCAACCTGAGCCGTCCCGGCAACATCTATTCGCGCATCACCAACCCCACGTGTGCCACATTTGAAGCACGCGTGGCGGCACTCTATGGTGCTGTGGGGGCCTTGGCCGTCTCGTCGGGCATGTCGGCCATTCTGCTGACCATCACCGCCTTAACCTCTCGTGGACAGAACATTGTGGTGTCGCCGCAGCTTTATGGCGGTACCTATAACCTGTTCCGTCACACGCTGCGCCATCTCGGCATAGACTGCCGCGTGGCAGACAGCACGCGTCCGGAAGACTTCGAGAAACGCATCGACGACAACACCCGCTTGGTCTTTGCCGAGAGTATGGGCAACCCCACATGCGAAGTGGTCGATCTGGAAGCCATCGCAGCCATAGCCCATCGCCATGACATACCATTCGTTGTCGACAATACATTCGGAGGTTGTGGCTATCTGTGCAATCCTTTTGAATGGGGTGCCGACATCGTTGTGGAGTCGGCTACGAAGTGGATCAACGGCCACGGAACAGCCATCGGGGGCATCATTGTAGACGGGGGGTGTTTCGACTGGCGCAACGGGAAGTTCCCAGAATTGGACGGTCCGTCGGAAGGCTATCATGGTTTGAACCTCTGTGAGGCTTTCGGCCAGGCTGCTTTCATTGCCCATGCCCGTGTCGACAAGCTGCGCGACCTGGGCTGTTGCCCCTCGCCCTTCGACAGCTATCTGAATCTGATAGGACTGGAGACGCTTTCCCTGCGCCTCGACCATGAGTTGGAGGCTGCCCGCCGATTGGCGGAATACTGTCGGAAGAGTCCTTTCGTGAAGTCGGTGAACTATGTGGGCTTCGACGATCATCCCTCTCATGCGCTGGCTGCGAAGTATTTCCGTCATGGTGGTTCAGCGGTGCTGAATATTGAGCTGGAGGGCGACCTGCAGAGTACCATCCGCTTCGTGGAGGCTTTGCAACTGTGTGCCCACATGACGATGGTGGGCGACTCCATCACCGTGGTCACCCATCCCGCTTCCACCACACACAAGCAGCTGAGCGATGCCGATTTGAAGTTGGCAGGCGTGACACCCACGCTGCTGCGCATCTCCACCGGCCTGGAGGATGTGGAGGATATCATCCACGATTTTGAACAAGCATTTCAGGAATTAGGAGTAAAGAATTAAGATGATAAAGATATTCGACTATCACGACGACTTTCCCCTTGAAGGAGGCGGTAGCCTGCCTGGCATCGTCGTTGCCTACCATGTGTTTGGAACGCCCAATGCTGCTGGCAGCAACTATGTGTGGGTGTGTCATGCGCTGACAGCCAACAGCGATGTGGCCGACTGGTGGCCGGGAACGGTGGAGCCAGGGCGCTTCCTCGACCCTACCCGCTACTGTATTGTCTGTGCCAACATCCTGGGGTCGTGCTATGGTACGACAGGGCCGTTGTCGGTTTGTCCGACGACTGGTAGACACTGGTATCAGGGTTTTCCGCAGGTAAGTGTCCGCGACATGGTGCATGCCCACCAACTTTTGGCGCGTCATCTCGGCATTCGCCAAGTGGAGATGCTCATTGGCAGCAGCATAGGAGGATTCCAAGCTGTGGAGTGGGCGGTGGAAGAACCCGACTTTGCGCGCCGCCTGCTGCTAATCGCCACCAGTGCGCGCACATCGCCGTGGGTGGCTGCCTTCAACGCTTCGCAGCGCATGGCCATCGAGGCTGATGCCACTTGGGGACAGCGAGATGCCAAGGCTGGTCTTCAGGGTATGGCTGCCGCCCGCAGCATCGCCCTGCTCAGCTATCGTGGCGGTGCGGCCTATTGCAAGACGCAGGCGGAAAAGGAGTCGGTGCTTTTCAACAGACGGGTGGACTCCTACCAGCGCTATCAGGGCGAGAAACTCATGAAACGCTTCAATGCCTATTCTTACTACCGCATGACAGAGGCCGTAGACTCCCACGACGTGGGGCGCGGCCGCGGCGGGATAAAGGCTGCACTGGCCCGTATTCAAGCCCGTACGCTGTTGGTGGCCATTAGCAGCGACCTGCTCTTTCCCGTGGAAGAGATGCGCCAGCAGGCTGCACAGATCTCGCATTCCCGTTTCGAGATCATCGACTCCGACTTCGGCCACGACGGTTTTCTGGTGGAGAGCGACCTGCTGAACAACATCATCATGAGATTCATTTCGAAATAAATAGAATCGTATTATCATGAAATCAATTAAAACAGAATAACCCATGGAAACAAAGAAAATCAATATTGGACTGTTCGGCTTTGGCACCGTCGGTAAGGGTCTGCACGATGTGTTGTCGCGTGTAAAGTCCGAACGAGTGAGTATCCAAATCGTGTGTGTGCGCCATTTGGAGCGCCATCCCGAAACGTATGTAAAGATTACAGACAAGGCCGACGAGGTGTTCAACCACCCTGATGTGAACTGCATCGTGGAATTAATCGACGATGAAGAGGCTGCTTACTACATTGTGAAGCGTGCCTTGCAACAGGGGCTGCCCGTGGTGAGTGGCAACAAGAAGATGTTGGCCCACCATCTGCCGGAGCTCATCGAACTGCAGGAGCGCTACCACACGGCACTACTCTACGATGCCTCGGCCTGTGGCAGCATTCCCGTGATCAGGAACCTCGAGGAATACTACGACAACGACCTGCTGCTATCGGTGAAAGGCATCTTGAACGGGTCGTCGAACTTTATCCTCTCAAAGATATTCAACGAGGGCATGAGCTATCCCGACGCCCTGCAGCTGGCACAGCAACTGGGCTTTGCTGAGAGCGACCCGACGCTCGATATTGGCGGATGGGACTCTTTGTACAAACTGGTCATCCTGACAATGCATGCTTTTGGTGTATATGTCAGTCCTGAGGAGGTGTTCACCTTCGGCATTCAGCGCATGAGCGACGACGACATCCGTTTTGCCAATGAGAAGCGGCGGCGCATCAAATTGGTAGGCACTACGGCAAAGGTGAGCGACACGGAACTGTCGCTGGCTGTCATGCCGCACCTCATCTCCCGCCAGAAATATATCTATAGTGTGGAAGACGAGTTCAACGGTGTGGTCATCAAGGGACTGTTCTACTATAAGCAGTTCATGTTCGGCCAGGGAGCCGGTGGGCATCCCACGGGTTCAGCCGTGCTGAGCGACATCACCGCCCGACTCTACGACTACAAGTATGAGTACAAGAAACTGCATAGTGAGCGCCATCCCGTGTTCACCACCGACTTCCCTTTGCGTATTTATTATAGATACACGCGGAAAGAAGACCTCGGTCTGCTGCAATTCGAAGACATCGAGGAGAGCTACACTTCTGCCACCCACAGCTATGTGGTAGGCCATGTGAAGATGAAGGAACTTGTGGAGAAGGCTGAGCAGTTGCGGCAGGCGAATATCTTCCTTGCCGCTTTTCCAGAGGACTGAGCACTAAAGATAAAGGATGCTCTCGTTGCCCATGTTGAAGAGGAGGTCGAGAATGGAGAGGTCGGGAAGAAAGCCCGTGCGGTGGGCGTGAACTTGGTAGTATTCTTTTTGAGGAGAGAGGAGAGAGGAGAGAGGAGAGAGAATACTACTACCGGCATAGTCTTGAGGCTTAATGCTATTCTCTCTCCTCTCTCCTCTCTCCTCTCTCGTCTCTCCTCTCTCGTCGCTTCTCATCACAACCGTTTCCACCTGCAACAGCTCGCACATCTTGCAGATGATGGCGAGGTTCAGGTCAAAAAGATACTCCCAATGGGGCTCGAAGAACGGGCGGATGTCGTCGACATAGTAGTCGAAGAAAGGGGAGTTGCCGTAAGCGGTTTCCAACGCCTGCCAGTGGACATGTCGCCACTTGTTATGTTCAGAGATTAGAATCTGAGATATCTCTCTTCTCTCTCCTCTTTCCTCACTCCTCAAAACACCATGCTCCACAGGCACGGTGAGGGTCTGCGCACCATTGGGCGTTGCTATGGTGCAGCGGTTGCGGAAGGTGCGCTTGCGGAAAGGCTCCTGGCTGTCAATAACGCAGGTATCGGCGGCGTTAAGCTGCCGATACCAGGATATGGGACCGAAATAAGTGGTGGGGAGTATGAGCATAGACAGACGCTTGTTTTTCTCAAGGTGGCGGAACCGCCTTGCATACTACTTTTCTCAAGGTGGCGGAACCACCTTGCTCATTATTTGATGTTGTCTACCCAGCGGAAGAGGCGATTCCAGCGGATGCCGCCGAAGCCAGAGCGGTCGGGGTCGCTACTCCACCAAATGAAGATGGGCTTGCCCACGATATGGTCTTCCGGCACGAAACCCCAGTAGCGCGAGTCGGCGGAGTTGTGGCGGTTGTCGCCCTGCATCCAGTAGTAGTCGAGCTTGAAGGTGTATTCTGTGGCGGGCTTGTCATTAATGAGAATCTGGTTGCCCTTGATTTCCAGTTTGTTGCCTTCATAGTCGCGGATGGGCCGCTCATAGATCCAGATATTCTCCATGTCGAGCTTCACGCTCTTGCCCTTGGCGGGAATCCAGATCGGACCGAAGTTGTCGCGCGTCCAGCCCGTATAGTGATTCACGGGGTAGGTCTGATCCATTAGCTTGTTCTCTTTCAGGTCGCCGTCCTTCACGGGGCGTACGCTCTCCACCAGGTCTTTGTTGGCGGCCAGTGCTTTGGCGGCATGCTTGGTGAGGGGCATGAAACCCGTCTGGTTGAGCATCGTCAGGTCTTCCATTGAGATGCCTAACTCCTTCATCACTTCGTCGCTCATCAGCTGTTTCAGTTTCACGAAGTACGTATATTGCACATTGTCCGGTTCCTTGTTGGGTTTGCCATCGAGATAGATAATCTGGTCCTTGATTTGCAATGTTTGTCCGGGCAGACCCACACAGCGTTTCACGTAGTTTTCGCGGCGGTCGGTGGGTCGGCGGATAATCTTTCCGAAGGTCTGCGGCTCCGACTTGATGGCGTCGCGTCCGGCATTGATGATGACGCGGTAGAACTCGTTGCGCTTGTCGGTGGGCAGACTGTCCATGATGGGCAGGTCGCCGTATTGGTTCTTGTAGATGTCGAGACCGGTGGTCAGACAGGCTTTGTAGTAGTCGTTGGCCTGATATTGCGGGTTCGACATCACGCTGTCGCCGGCAGGATAGTTGAACACCACGATGTCGTTGAGCTCCACCTTGCCCAAGCCCTTCACGCGACGGTAGTCCCAGTGGGGCCAGTCGATGTACGACTTGCACTCGAAGACGGGCAGCGTGTGCTGCGTCAGCGGCAGGGTGAGCGGCGTCTCAGGGATGCGCGGACCATAGCTGACTTTCGAGACGAAGAGGTAGTCGCCCGTGAGCAGCGATTTCTCCAACGAACTTGACGGAATGACATAGTTCTGGAAGAAGAACAGGTTGATGAAATAGACGGCCACAAGGGCAAATACGAGGGCGTCGACCCACGACATGACGAAGCGCACAGGGCCTTCGGCGTCTTTCCACCATTGCCACTTGATCTTCTTTGTGATGTAGACATCGAAGATGAAAGGTACGACGATGAGTCCCCACCAACTCTTCACCCAATAGAGGAAGAGCAGATAGAGAACGAGGACGGCTATGAACTTTGCCCATTGAAGGGCCATGTTGGGAGCTTTTTCTTTTTTCATTGCTGTTGCTTTTTTTGATGGGGTGTGAGGCCACTGTGGTACAGCGACTTACTGAACTTTGGAATATTATGGGGGGCTACATTTCTCTTACCTCTCACTTCTCACCTCTCACCACTTAGAAAGGGAAGAGGTCGCGCGTGGTGAGCAGGCCGTTGTGACGTGCGGTGTACTCTGCAGCCAAGACCGCACCAAGGGCGAAACCCTGTCGCGAGTGGGCATCGTGGCTGATGGTGATAAGGTCTGCGGGCGAGTCGTAGCGCACGGTATGGATGCCAGCCACCTCGCCGCGGCGGATGCTGTCGATGCGCAGTTTCTCGGGCTGTGTGGTATCCTCCGCCCAACTGTCCTTCCTGTCGATCTCCTTGAGGATGTTCTCGGCCAAGGTGATGGCCGTTCCGCTGGGATGGTCAAGCTTGTGCACGTGGTGGGTTTCCTCCATGCTCACGTCGTAGCTTGGGAACTGGTTCATGATGTTGGCCAGGTAGCGGTTAAGGGCTTGGAAGATGGCCATGCCGACAGAGAAGTTCGAGGCCCAGAAGAGCGTCTTCCCCTCGCGGCAGAGCTGCTCCATCTCCTCGCGGTGGTCGGCAAACCAGCCTGTGGAGCCACTCACCACCTTTACGTTCTTGTTGAAAGCCTGCATCACATTGCCGTAGGCAGCTTGCGGAGCGGTGAACTCGATGGCCACATCGGCACTCGCAAAGGCCTCGCTCTGGAAGTCCTCAGCGTTGTCGATGTCGATGATGCTCACAATCTCGTGACCACGCTCGCGGGCGATTTGCTCAATCATGTGCCCCATCTTTCCGTAGCCTATCAGTGCTATTTTCATGCGTTTACGTTTTTATTCGACTTGCAAAGGTACACGAAATCGGGCGACCCGAGAAATAATTCAATATCCTTTAAGTTATTTTATTCAAGTTTCGCAGGAGTTATTTGTGGTTGAAAAGCATGCCGTTTGCCATATTTGCCGACCGTACATTATTAATGTACGCTGCGTAGGTTAATAATGTACGGTGCGTAGGTTAATAATGTACGCAGCGTAGGTTATTAATGTACGGTTGGGATTTGCCGCAAATGAGAACGGCATTGAAGGCAAACGGGAATGTCGTTTGCCATCAATGCCGTTGAAATATGAGCCGTTTCTCGGGACTATTGGCGAGAGCCGGAGCTGCGAACCGTCACTTTCTGACCATTCACCACATAGATGCCGGCGGGCAGTCCGCTGAGCGAGGTGGCCTGTCGACGCACCAGTTGGCCGGAAAGCGTCCACACATCGGCGCGTCCGCCGCTTTGGCTGAGGATGCGGTTGATGTCGGTGGGAACCTTGTTGAGCAGGGCCTCGATCTCGTGCAGGCGCTGGTCGATGGCCTGCAGACGGTCGTTAGTAAAGTCTGTTTCCAGTTCCTCCTCGTAGGGTGGGGCAAGTGTGGGTATCGGCATTTCGTTCAGTTCGTTGCGCTTGTCATTGATCTGCTGTTCGATGGCCTCTATCTCGTCCATCGACGTTGCCTCTTGCAGAAGCTGCCTTTGCTGATCTATCCAGACCAACAGGTCTTCATAGATTTGTTCGTAGTGGTCGCATAAGCCGGCGTACTCGCTGAGGTGAAGGATGAATGAATCCCAGACGTTGGTAAAGGTGTATAGGTCGTGCTGGATGTCGCTCAGCTCCTTGCCGAGGCTTTCGCGCTCCTCGGCGGTCAGAATATTGGTCGACTGCTCGTCGTGCAGCCGCTGCTGCAGGGTGGTGCTATAGTCCATCAGCGCAGCCTCCTGCTGCCGCCAGTCGGCGATGATTTGCCTCATGAGGTCGAAGGCTTGCGGGTCGTAGCCCATGCGGGGAGCCAACGAGGGCAGTTCGTCCAAGCCTTCCGCCACTTCCTGGCGGGCAATTTCGAGGTCGATGCTGGCATCTGCATTGTCGAGAGATGAAGAAAGTTCCTCTACCGATGATTGCTTATCGGACAAGTCGGTAGTGATTTCGGAGACGTTTGCCTCCTCTGCGTTGAGCGATTCCACTCTGTCTGAGTATTGCTTTTGTATGACTTCCAGCAGTTTCTCTATATAATTCAGGTCGTCAAGCGTTGCGGCATTAGCCAATTGTTGCAAAGCAGCGTTGTATTGACTGTATAGACTTTGGGACATCGAGCTGATACTATGCAGGTTGGCTTTACCAGTTCCCAATCGGCTGGAAAGCTGATTCAGCTCAGATGTTAACAAGTCGATGTCTTCGTTTATCAAGGAGAGGGTCTGCTTGAGCGTTTCTTTGATTTCAGAATGAATGTTGGCGTCTTCCAGTTTTTCTTGGATTTGCATATATTGTTGGCGCAAATCCTCAATGCGTTGACGGGCAGCTTCGTATTGCCCCATCAGGTCCTCGTACTGCTGGGTTAGTGCATCGATGCGCGGTTGCAGGTTGCCGATGCCGGCGCTGAGGTCGTCGGCCATCTGTTGCAGCCGTGCTTTCTCCTCAGAGAAGTCGGGCGTGTAGGTTTCTTCAATCTCAAAGCAATCAGTCTGTTGCAAGACGGTGACGTGACTGTCTTGATGGGTCTTGTAGTAACAGATCAGCGCCGTGTAGTGCATGCCTGGGATAAGGTCCTCGAACGTGAAGGTGAACTGTTCGCTTTCGCCAGGCTGGAAATTGAGGTTTCCCGTTGCCTGATAGGTTTCATAGCTGTTTGAATCGTTCTCGTTGTAGAGCAACGCGATGATGGGACGGTAGCCGGGCACGTCGCCGTTGTTCTTGATTTCTACGGCGATGGTGGTCGTTTCCTTGGGCGTTATCTCGCAATTGGTCAGTTCGAGCGCTATCTCTTCCGTTGGGGGCGATAGGATGTCGATGGTTCCCGTGGTAATGACGTTGTTGCCATTCTCATCGGTACTCACCCAGAGATTGTAGGTTCCCGTCTGCTCAGGCGTGAAATATAACGAAAGAGATTGATGGTCTCCTTCTCCGATGGCGATACCCGTCTTGCCCCGTACCTCGCCTTTGTTGTTGGTCTTCGAGGCAAAGAGGTAGAGTGTTCCGTAGTATTCCAGCCCTTGGTTCACGATGTCCACCATCACCTCTTGCGGCATATTGACAATGCGGTTGCCCATTGGAAAAATGCTTCCTGCCACAAACTGGGGCTTGGAGTCGTATCGGATGGAGATGTTGCCATTCTCGATTTCCACCACAATGCAAGGGTGTATTCCTTGGCAGAAGTGCCATTCGTCGTCGGTACTGAGCTTGCTCACAGGACCGATAACATAGATGCCGTCGTCCAGTCCGAGGTCGGCAATGGGGCAGGGCAGGCCATAGCCGCCGTTGAAGTCGTCGATGTAATACTCGCCCTCATATTCGAACAGGAGGTCAGGCGTGCCGTCTTCGTTCATGGTGGCATAGCCCATGTTGAAGGTGCCGCCACTGCCCGAGAGGTTGTAGACAAAGGCCTGAATGCTGTTGTCGGTGACTTCCCATTCGTAGATGCTGAGCGTCTGGGGCTCAGGTTCCACGTAGGCGGTGCTGGGCTGTATGCCAATGATGATTTCCTGGCTCATGGAGTAGCCGTCGGACGTGCTGCTTCCGCCGATGCCGCTACCGTGGGGATTGAGCACCGTGAGCTTGAAATAGCCGTTGCACGAGCCGCCCCATCCCCAGTTGATATGGTAGTAGCCCCGTCCATCGTAGCCGTCGCAGACGAAAGCATGCCCTCCGCCCGTGGAAGCCCCTGCATAATAGACGGGCCGGCTTTCTTCCAGCTCGTGGTAGATGATGCCATCCCACGATTCGATGCTGTAGAAATCGCGCATCAGATAGTGGGCCGAGGGCGCGTAGTCGAAGTTCTGCGTCAGACCCTTGACCACGTTATACGACAGAGCGCCTGAGCCATCGGTACCGTAGTCCATGTCTACCGCGTAGCCGCAATACTGCATCAGACGCGCCACGGCCTGATAGTCTTGCTGCGTGTTGGTGGCGCGATAGATGGGCTGCATGGCGTTCCAGTCGAACTGAATGGGGTCGAGTCCGCTCACCGATGTCGTGTAGTCCTGCGGCCAGCGGTGGTAATACATGATCTGTGCCATAGCCGTTGCCACGCAGCCGGTATAGCAATACAGGTCGCCATCCTTGGGACAATACTGGTTGTAGGTGGGTTGGTAGACGTCGCCTTGGTCCCATTTCGTCATCAATAGCGGTGAAATGGCCGTGTGGTATTGCACGTTTTTCGGGGCTGAGACACTCTCGCCAGATGCCGTGGAGCCAGAACCAATGGACACGGGCGTGGGTTTTGGCGTGGATTGCTGACTGGCAGAAGCCGATGTTGCATCGAGGTGCTCGATGACATCAGCATAGCCTTGCAGCCAGGCACGCATATTGTCAGGGATGTTCTGCTCGTCGAAGCTGCCCTCGTCGGCATAGCCCAGGATGGCCTCAGTACGGTCGTCGCCCGATACAACGACGAAGCCGGCGCCTGCTTCCGCGTTGAAAATGTACAAGGGACTGGTGCTCGTGCTGTTGTTCCTGTTGGGGGCGCGGTAGGGAATGGCCTGGAGGGTCTTTCCTTTCTGACTCATGAATGCCTGCGCCATCTGGCGGGCTTCAGCTTGATCGATGGGGTTGGCCGCGGCCATTGCACATAGGGCCAGGAGCCATGCGGCAAGAAATGCTTTCTGTTTCATAAACATGAAATGAATGATAAATAGTGTGCAAAAATAGGAATTAAATTTGAAGGTAACAGCAAATATGCGGGAAAAGTGCGTTTTTGATGGAATTATTTCTGTTTTTCTTACATTCATCATGCCAATAAAGAAAAAAAGAGGAAGTCTGTTAGGGTCAGACTTCCTCTTTTCCAGTTGTCCAAGGCGGATTCGAACCACCACAAACAGAACCAAAACCTGTTGTGCTACCATTACACCATTGGACAATCGCGGGTGCAAAGGTAGTGGTTTTTTACGCCACTACCAAATATTTTTGCGGTTTTCTGCTTATTTCACGAAGAAAAGGTGTTGGTTCCGCTGCCTTCACCAACTTATTTCACGGTCAAGAGGAAATAATTCTTCTTGCCTTTCTGCACCAGCAGGTACTTTCCGTCGATGAGGTCGTCGGAGGTCACGGGACGGTCGAAGGCAGCGAGTTTCTCCTTGTTGAGCGACACGCCACCGCCCTGCACCATCTTGCGCATCTCACCTTTCGAGGGGAAGACGGGTGCTGCCTGTGTGAAGATTTCCACGGCGGGTTGACCCAATACGTCTTTTTCAACGTCGAAATGAGGTACGCCATCGAACACATCGAGGAATGTCTGCTCGTCGAGTTTCTCCAGCGCTTCCTTCGTTGACTTGCCGAAGAGGATGCTTGAAGCCTCTATGGCCATGTCGAGAGCCTCCTGCGAGTGGACCATCACGGTCACTTCCTCGGCCAGACGCTTCTGCAGGATGCGGCGGCCTGGGTCTTGCTTGTGCTCTTCGACGAGGGCGTCGATGACGTCTTTCTCCAGCGATGTGAAGATCTTGATGTAGCGCTCGGCATCGTCGTCGCTGACATTCAGCCAGAACTGATAGAAGCGATAAGGCGTGGTGCGCTTCGGGTCGAGCCAGATATTGCCCTGCTCGGTCTTGCCGAACTTCTTGCCATCGGCCTTGGTGATGAGCGGGCAGGTCAGGGCGAAGGTCTCCACCTCGTTGCCCAGCGTGCGGCGGATGAGTTCTGTACCAGTAGTCATGTTACCCCATTGGTCGTTTCCACCGAGTTGCAGTTTCACGCCTTTGTGCTGATAGAGCCACAAGAAGTCGTAGCCTTGCAGCAGCTGGTAGGTGAACTCGGTGAATGAAAGACCGTCGCGAGCGGTGCCGTTGAGGCGCTGCTGCACGCTGTCCTTGGCCATCATGTAGTTCACGGTGATGTGTTTGCCTACCTCGCGGGCGAAGTCGAGGAAAGTGAAGTCCTTCATCCAGTCGTAGTTATTCACCATCTCGGCGGCATTGGGTTCCTTCGATTCGAAGTCGAGGAATTTGGCAACTTGTGCCTTGATGCACTCTTGATTGTGGCGGAGAGTCTCGTCGTTGAGCAGGTTGCGCTCTTGGCTTTTCCCTGAGGGGTCGCCAATCATGCCTGTGGCACCGCCGACCAGGATGATAGGCTTGTGGCCACAACGCTGCAAATGGCGGAGCATCATGATGCCACACAGGTGTCCGATGTGCAATGAGTCGGCCGTCGGGTCGGTGCCGAGGTAAGCCGTTACCATTTCTTTCTGTAGGAGTTCTTCCGTTCCTGGCATCATCTGTGCCAGCATTCCGCGCCAGCGGAGCTCTTCAACAAAATTTTTCATATTGTTCTATTCTGTGATTGTTCTGGGATTATTCTGTGATCCGTTGGAATACTTCGGGGGATTTCTCAAGGCACGGGGTCGTAGCCAGAGCCGCCCCAAGGATGGCATCTGAGGATGCGCCTGATGGCAAGCCAAAGACCTTTTATGGGACCGTGTTTCCGCAGGGCTTCCTTGGCATACTCCGAACAAGTGGGCGTAAACCGGCAAGAGGGCGGGGTGAAAGGTGAGATGCACCGCTGGTAGAAGAGAATGGGAATGAGCAACAGCCAGGTGATAGCCTGTCCGATGAGGTGCCCGATGGTCTTCAGCCTTATCATGGTTTTACTCAGCTTTGTCAGGAGTTTGCTCGGCCTTGCATAGTTCGCTCAGCCTTGTCAGGAGTTTTTTCAGTTTCTTTTCCACCTGACTGCTTTCGTGAAGTTTGTCGTCGAGCCAGACAAATGCGATGTCTGCGTGTTCGTTTTCGGACAAAAGGAGCAACTCTTTGTTCTGCCGGAAAGCCTCACGAATCTGTCTTTTCACACGGTTCCGGTCGACGGCATGCTTGAAATGCCGCTTGGGCACGCTCACGAGAATGCTTGCCGGCGGTTGGTCTTGCGCGCGATCTTTCTTTATATAGACGGCTCTGATGGGAAAGGCCACGATGCTCCTGCCTTCGTTGAAGAGCGTTCTGATGTCGGATAAGTATCTCAGTCGCTCACTCTTTCCCAGCGTGAGCGTTTTCATGAATCCGTGCTTTTGGAAAGATAAGCCTTCAGGGCGCCTGTCATGGAGGGGTATTCTTTCGACGGTGCCTCGATGGCAATTTTCAGTCCAGCCTCATGGGCGGCTTTGGCTGTCGACGGTCCGAAAGTGGCCACGATGACATCGTTGCGCTCATCGCCGAAGGTTTTCTTGAAAGCATTGATTCCCGCAGGGCTGAAAAACAGACACATGTCGTAGTCGAAAGCCTCTTTTTCTTCTTCTGTGAAGTCATTGCTCACGGTGCGGTACATCACGCATTCCGTATGGTTCAGTTTCTTGGCGTCGAGCATTTCCTTAATACTGCCGTCGTGGACGCTGCTCATCGGCACAAGATACTTCTCGCTCTTGTGCTTCACCATTGTCGGGATGAGGTCGTTCACCTTTCCTGTGGTGCCGAAGAACACCTTGCGCTTGCGATACTGCACATACTTCTGGATGTAGAGGGCAATTTGCTCTGTGACGCAGAAGTATTTCATGTTTTCGGAGATGGCCAGTCGCATTTCCTTCATCAAGTTGAAGTAGTTGTCGATGGCATGGCGCGAGGTGAACACTACGGCGGTGTGGCCTGTCAGACTAACTTTCTGCTGGCGAAACTCTTTTGAGCTGAGTCCTTCCACTTTGATGAATGGGCGGAACACCAATTCCACTCCAAATTCAGCGGCTATGTCGTAATAGGGCGACTTCTCACTCGTCGGCTTGGGCTGCGAAACAAGTATTTTCTTAACCATGGAAATGTCCTAATATTTTATCTTCAAATAGTCAACTACTGATACCAAAACACCCGCAAGCGAAAGCAATGGTACGATTTCGAGGGCGCAAAAGTACAAAATTATTTGCAAAGGGATGGTATTATGCCTGAAAAATATAACAAAACATTTGTAAAATGAAGATATTTTCACTAAAATTAGTAATATTATTACACAAATCATGGTAGTTTGCATGGGCAAGTTGAAGTAGCAGCGCAGCATGACAATGGGGAACAAGGCTATGCCCATCATGGATACGGTGAACAGTTGCGACTTAAACCACAACTCATTTTTTTTCTTGTCGAAAAACACCATGTTGACCATTTCATAGAGCAAGGCTTTCAACAGGTAGTAGGCGATGAAACATCCCGTAAAGATGGCCACCAGTTGGTATTGTGATTGCAGGATGAATGTGTTGGCGACGTTCTCCAAGGTGTAGAAGAATACGAGTAATGCCAACAACAGACAGGTCTGTGCGACGAGGAAGAGCTGGAACCGGAACTCGCCAGTAGTCTCAGTCATGATTTGCGCGTCTTCGTTATGGTGCACATAGAAGAAGTCTTTGGCTTGGCGGGCAATGAAGGCCATGCTTCGAGAGAAGGCCAGCACAGTGATGACGAAACAGACCAAAAGCAGGCTGGTGATGACATCATCGTTGCGCGAGGTGTAGGGCTTCGGGTCGCCGGCCACACCATAGCGTCCCCCGCCCACCTCTTCTCTCAACAGCGAGTCATTGGCAAAAAAATGTTCCTTATAGTAAAGCGGTATGATCACCTCGTCCTTGTAGCTTTTCCCTTTGTCGTGGCCCGGCAGGTGCAGCGTGTCGGGACGTTCGCTCAGATGCGTGTTCTCGGGATGGAAGTTGGCTTGGATGGCGGAGTCTTGCTGCGCCGGTGTGGCATCGGCGGGCAATTGGCGGAGCACCTGATAGGGGGTGAGCTTCTTCTGTGTCGGCATAGGTTTGCTGACGACGGAAGGGGTTTCTTCCGTCGTCAGTTCATCTGTTGCCGATGTTTCCACTACCGGTTGTGCATGGTGCAAAGTGTCTTGCTGCAAGAGCGACATCCTGACTCTTTATTTCTAACAGTTAATTCCTGATTCCAAATTTTCTCTGGATGTCGTCCACACGGTCGAGTTTCTCCCAGGTGAAGAGTTCCACGTCGATGGTCTTCTCTTCGTGATAGCGGCTGGTGAATGTCTTTTTCACCACTTCGTTCTTTCTCCCCATGTGCCCATAGGCTGCGGTCTCGGCAAACATAGGCTGGCGCAGTTTCAAGGTGCGCTCGATGGCTTTCGGGCACAGGTCGAAGAGTTCGCCGATGACTTTTGCAATCTCTCCGTCGGTCATGTTCACGTGGCTCTTGCCGAAAGTGTTCACGTAGATATTCAAGGGTTTGGCTATGCCGATAGCATAGCTGATCTGCACCAACATCTCGTCGCTGACACCAGCGGCAACCATGTTTTTCGCGATGTAGCGAGCTGCATAGGCTGCCGAACGGTCCACCTTGCTCGAGTCTTTGCCCGAGAAGGCTCCTCCGCCGTGTGCGCCTTTACCGCCATAGGTGTCTACAATGATTTTCCGACCTGTCAGTCCGGTATCGCCATGAGGACCGCCGATGACGAATTTCCCCGTGGGGTTCACCAGATACTTGATGTCGTTGTTGAAGAGGGCAAGCACCTTCTCAGAGTGGATCTGAGCCTTGACACGTGGGATGAGGATGTGGATGACATCCTCGCGGATGCGATGCAGCATCATCTTGTCGGCTTCGTCCTGACTGCCTCCAGCCTCTTTGGCACTGATGAAGTCGTCGTGCTGTGTCGACACAACGATGGTGTGGATTCGCTGGGGGATGCCCTCGTCGCTGTATTCCACCGTCACCTGACTCTTGGAGTCGGGGCGCAGATAGGTCATCTCACGTCCTTCCTTTCGGATGTCGGCCAATGTGCGCATGAGCAAATGGGCCAGGTCGAGCGTCACGGGCATGTAGTTCTCGGTCTCGTTCACGGCGTAGCCGAACATCATACCTTGGTCGCCGGCACCCTGTTCCTCCTCATTGGCGCGGTCTACACCGCGGTTGATGTCGTCGCTCTGCTCGTGGATGGCACTCACTACGCCGCAGGAGTCGCCGTCGAACTGATACTCGCTCTTGGTGTAGCCGATGCGGTTGATGGCCTTGCGGGCCAGCGTCTGCAGGTCTACATACTCTTCGCTCTTCACCTCACCGGCAATGATGACTTGTCCTGTCGTCACCAAAGTCTCCACAGCCACGCGGGCATGCGGGTCGTAGGCTAACAGTTGGTCCAGGATGGTGTCTGAAATCTGGTCGGCCACTTTGTCGGGATGGCCTTCTGATACTGATTCTGATGAAAACAAATATGCCATATTCTATTACTCTTATTTGGGGGTGCAAAGGTAATGGTTTTTCTACAAATATGTACCACTTTATGGCATATTTTATTCTTATTTAGCTTTTTATGTAAGAAGGGATAAGCAAGAGGAAAACATCATGGTTTTCTTAGCGTGTACGATGGCGGGTGACGACATAGATGATGACGGGTGCACCGATGAGGGGAGTAACGGCATTCAGAGGGATGACTCCTGCATCGCCGGGCAGCACGCAGACGATGTTGCATACCAAGGCAATGACGGCTCCTGTGAGCAGTGTGGCGGGCATGAGCACGCGGTGGTTGTCGGTCGTCAGCAGCATGCGGGCAATATGCGGAACGGCCAGACCGATGAAGGCCACGGGACCGCAGAAGGCGGTGGTGATGGCGGTGAGCAAACCGGTCAGGAATAGCAGGTAGTTGCGCACACGTTGGAGGTTGATGCCGAGGTTCTCGGCATATTGCTCGCCCAGAAGCAGGGCATTGAGGGGCTTGATCAAAAGCAGTGAAAGCCCTAAGGCTGCTACAGAGATAGCGGCGAAAGCAGGCATCTGCTCCATCGTCACGCCGCCGAAGTTGCCCAATCCCCATATCATGTAGCTTTGCACCCCTTGTTCCGTCGCGAAGAAATTGAGCAGGGAGATGGCGCTGTTGGCCAAATAGCCAATCATGATGCCGATGATGAGCAGCATCACGGGATTGCGCACCACCGTAGAGAATAGCAGGATGATGGACATTACGAGCATGGCACCGACGAAAGCAGCTACCAGTACGGCCACGAAACCCGTCAGCGAAAAGGCTCCTGCCGAGATGCTGCCGCCCATGAGCAGCATCACCAATGCCACGCCAAGCGATGCTCCGCTGTTGATGCCGAAGATGCTCGGACCTGCCAGCGGATTGCGGAACGCTGTCTGCAGCATCAGACCACTGACGGCCAGGGAGGCTCCGCAGAGCATGGCAGTGATGGCCTGTGGCAGGCGGCTTTTCAGCACGATGTAGCCCCACGAGGGCCGTGCCGCCTCATGACCCATAAGAATGCTGACCACATCGCCTGAGGGGATGCGGACGGCGCCCATGAAGAGGCTCAGCGCGAAAAGCGCGAGCAGCAGGAGGGTCATGGTTGGGAAAAAGGTCTTTTTCTGCATGGCGTTGGCCGTTTTTGCGTTCTGTAAGTCGTTGTTTTACAGCGACCTACTTGACTGGCAGGAAATAGCGGGGCTCTCCCAGTCCGAGTTCGGGATGGGCGATGGTGATGAAGTCGCGCAGGAGGAGGTTCGGGTGGAATGGCGTTTCCTCGTAGAAGGTTGTCGTGGCGGTGTTGCAGCCGTAGCTGCTCCGCTGTCGGAAAGCTTTGAACTGGCTATATCCGTTGTTCTCGGAGAGCAAAGCACTGTACGTGATGGGCTTGGGCGCATTGTAGCGGAAAAGCCAGATGTCGGCCCCGCCCGCCTTCTCGAGAATAGTCTCGAAGGGCAAAGGCAGGCTTCCGCTCTCCTGAGTGTCGGCCCATGCGTAGCGGATGTTGGCATCCTGGATGATTCTTCCCACCGTGCCGTTGCCTGCCGGGACGTACCATACAGAACCTGTCTGCTTGTCCATCAGCACTGAGGGCTGCGTTTTGGCAGTCTTGGCTAATTCCTTCAGCCGCAAATAGTCGGCCTCAACAACTTGGAACAAGCTGTCGGCTTCCTGCTCGGCTCCGAAGAGCATGCCATAGAATTTCACCCATTCAGCACGGCCTAAGGCAGAGGTTTCCATATAGTCGGCCATCTCGATGATGGGCACGTCGAGCTCTTCGATACGCCCGTAGCCACCGCTGTTCTGGAATGGCGAGAGGCAGATGGCATCAGGTTCGAGATCGATAATCTTCTCCAAGGTGGGAGCCAGTCCCGACCCGCAGTCGGCTATCGTTCCTTTCCGGCAACCCTCCTGCACGAAGGGGATGTTGACATATTGCACGTCGCACACGCCACCGATGATGTCACGACGGCCCAATCGGTCGATGAGGCCGCAGAGCACGCTGGTGCCGACCACAGCACGCTGAAGAGGTACATGGACGATGGTAGCCCCTTTTCCGTCTCCCCCAGGGGGGACTAAAACATACCTGTGCAACGTCTTCCCTTGATTCCACGGGTCTTTCAGGCACACCTCGGTATAGCCATCGTGGCGTACGATGGTGAGGTTCTTGGCGTATTTTAGGTGCAGGGTGTCACCCTCGTCGTGGGTGGAAGCCTGATGGCCCCCACCACACGACGAGAGCAACACGACCAAGGCTACGAGCGCTACCCATGCGCTACAATGCATTGCTCGCACCTTCGCACCCTCGCGCCCTTGCACCTTCGATATCCCTTGCACCTCCAAGAATCTTCTCATCGCCAGAAAGGATTAGTCAACAAACACCACCTTGCGTGGGTTCACACCCGTAGAGGCAATCTTGCCTACATACTGCATGTTCTGGTCGAAGTGGTAGATGGCACCGTTGTTAACGAAGTCGGTGGTCATGATATACAGGTGACCCGTTTCCTCGTTCATGCTCATGCCGTAGACCGATGTGCTGCCAAGTTCCTCCGGTGCACCCTTCAGGAACGATGTCTCACTCAGGCTGCCAGTCTTGGCATTGTACGATGTGAAGTAGTTGGTCGTAGCGTAGGTGCTCCAGTCGGTCACGGAGTTGCAGAGATAGAGCATGCCGTTGTGAGCTGTCCATGCCGAAGCATTGCCAATCTGCTTGAATTCGCCCGTCTTCACGTTCAGCTCTCCCCACGGGTAGCTGTAGTCGGCACCGTAGCCCTGCACGAAGATATGGTCGGCAGTCTCGATGATACGGTCGGGATTGTCCATCACTTCGAAGTAGGTAGCCTCCTTGAACGACTTCATGTCGATACAGGCCACGCGCTTGTCGGCACCCCATCCTGAGCACGTACAGTAGATCTTGTCGTCTTCCTCGATGATGTATTCGGGGTTCTTGCCTACCTCCACTGTGCCGAGAAGGCTCAGTGTGCTGGCATCGTACTTGGCCACGAAGCCGCCGTAGCAGGTCACGTAGAGTGCACCGTCCTCAATCACACCGTAGCGGGGATCGCCCAGATTGTCGTCTACATGGATGCTCTTCTGCACCACGCCCACGCTGTTCATCTTGTAGATGACCTTAGAGCCAGAGAGGATGACATACAGGTTGTCCTTGTCGTCGACGAGGATGTCCTGACCCACATCGCCCATCTGAACACCATTCTGAGCCATGAAGAGGTCGCTGTTGTAGCCCGTGTCGGTCTTCCAGTCGAAATACATCAGTCCAGCATTGTTCTTCTGGTAGGCACCTTCGTTGAGGACAAAGGCGCGACTCTCGGCCATTTCCACTTTTGAGCCTTCCTTGGTCCAGTCCCATTCGTCGTCATCGTCGCTACACGAGGTAAAACCAGCCGTTAAGGCCATAGCACAAAGTGCTGAAAGATACAAACTTCTTGTTTTCATTTTTTCTTGATATTTTAATGGTTAATGTTGAATTTATAGTTCTATCGTGGCTCCCACACTCCAGGAACGGCCTGGCATGGGGTAGTATTTGATGATTTCATATTGCTCGTCGGTCAGGTTGTGCACCGTTCCCTGCAGTTTGAGGCGGCAGGAGCGTAGGCGGAATTCATGCGAAAGCGTGACGGATTGTTCGGCATATGCCTTCAGATGATACTCCTGCGTGGTCAGTGCTGAGCTCCATCTTTCGCCTTGTGCCAGAAGGCTGTAGCCCACATTCACCCACGGCGTATAGAGGAGCAGCGACGCGTTGCCGTTGTGCTTCGGGGTATACGGCAGCTGACGTCCATAGCTGGCAGAGCGTTTCTCGTGGTCTTCCGCTTTCTGCCAGGTGTATGCCCCGGTCAGCAGCAGCGACACTTTTCTGCCGAAGGGAATCTCTGTGGCCATCGTTGCATCGATGCCGTGAATGTACACCTTCCCAAAGTTGGCCATCTTCCATACATAGGTTGAAGGGAAGGCCACAATCTTGTCGGTCACATCGTTGAAGTAGCCGTCGAGGGTCACCGACAGGTATTTCATCCACCTTGCGGGCTGTCCGCTCCATGTGATGCCCACATTGTATTCGTTGGCGTTCTCTGGGCGCAGGCCGGTGTTACCCATGCGGATATAGTAGAGGTCGTTGAACGATGGCATGCGGAACGTGCTTTTGTACATCAGTCGGATATACAAGGCCTCATTCGCCAACACCCGATACGACAGCGAGGCCGATGGCGAGAGCCGCCGACGGTCGTCGGGCTGCTTTCCAGCCTTCACCTTCTCTGTGGCGTAGGTGCCCACCAACGAAGCATTGAGCGTCAGTCGGTTCCAGACATAACGGGCCGAAAGGGCGGTCAGCGACGTGGTGCGCTTGGGATACGGCGGGTTGTTCAGGTTGTCGGAGATGGAGATGTTGCTCCGCAGGTCGTTGAACGCGATGTCCTCAGCCAATGCGAAGGTGAGGTTGTCGATGGGGGTCCATCCCACGGTGGCTGAGGCATAGTATTCATTCTGCCGCGCCACATCGGTGAGTTTGCCGTCCTGATATTTCACGTCGGTGTCTTCGTAGCGGTTCCACGAGTGGGCATACTTCACTCGGGCGTGCAGGCTCCACTGTTGGTTGAACCGTTTCCGCCATACCGCCTGCGTGAAAAAGTCCTCGTCCCAGAGCCGTTCGTCACTCTTGTCGTTATAGAGAATCACCGCTCCAGGCAAACCGCGCTCCGAGCGAAACCAGTAGGCTTTCACGTCCAACTGGCTATTGTCGGCCAACGTGTTGTAGAGGTTGGCCTCGCCCTGCCACGACTCGATGTCGGAGTTGTAGCGCTTCTCGCGTGTACGCATGCGCCCATTTTTTAAGGTAAAGGGATATACTCCATCAGCCCGCATGTAAGTTCCACCCAACGAAACGGCGGTCCTCTCGCTGAATGACTGCGTCAAGCGCAGCGAGGGCGATACCAATCCCCATGAACCACCGCGCAGCGAAGCCTTGAAATGAGGGGTGAACCGCCTTCTCTCTCCTCCATAGTAGGGTCGCTCTGTGGTGATGCTCAGCACGCCGGCCGACGCATAATGACGTGCCGACTGCATTTGATCATCCTCCTCGCCCATAGCCAACGACAACTCTTGGATGTTATCCGTCTGGTAGCGCCCGATGTCTATCTGTCCAGCCTGTGTGTTGCTGATGGTCACACCGTCGTAGCTCACCGCCGTATGGTGGGCGCCCAGGTTGCGCACGCTCACTGTCTTCATGCCGCCGATACCGCCGTAGTCCTTCACGCTGGCCCCAGCGAATTTCTTCACGGCATCGGCCAAGTTGGTCAGCCCCAATAGCTCCAGCTCCCGATGGGTCATCAGCTGGATGGGCTTGCCACCCGTCACGTCGCGCTGCAGACGATGGGCGGTCACCGTCACTTCGTCGATGGCATGCGTGCGACTGCTGATGCTATCGTGCTGGGCATACATGCCAGCCGACAGTATCACAGCGATACCCAAAGCCGTTAATCGTTGAAACATTGACAAGTTCTTTTAAAGCCTCTTCCTCGAAAGGCTGTTATAAGACATATTCCGCAATGGCAGGTCTTCTGACTTATTGCCTGAAACGCGCGCCTTCCCATCTTGCCAACGAAGTAACAACTCGTCTACTTGTCAACTTGTTTACTCGTCAACTAAAAAAAGACAGTGGCATCCTTGCGCGTTCCCACAAAGGCAAATCACAGCAGCGGGACTGTCGGGGACTTGCACCCCGTTCCCTTTTCATCGCCCGCAGGCGAACCATTTGCGGCTGCAAAGGTACGAATAAGCGAGAACAATACAAAAAAAAAGTCAGAAATTTTTTTTTATTGTCGAGCGAAAGTACCTTCGGCGCATGCCAAAGTTACGAATAAGCGAGAACAATACAAAAAAAAAGTCAGAAAACTTTTTATTTTATTGTCGAGCGAAAGTACCTTCGGCGTATGCCAAAGGTACGAATCAGGTGTATGAATCGATATTTCGGACATACATGAAGCATGTCCCTACAGTCGGTTCAAATGAACCGCAGAGACTCTCAGAAAGAGCTCCTTCTTCAACTTTATTTCTCGTAGGCAATCAGCGAGCTCTTGCCGCCCGTGATACCTTCAAAGTAGGGCGGTTCATCGCGCAGGTAGATGTCGTCGTAGATGAAGGGGGCTACGATGGTGTCCTTGCGGTCGGGCAGGATGAGGCCGAACTTGCCGTCTTTCTGCGCGATGATGGGCATCGTCACGAGGTCGTCCACATAGACATAGCAGGTGCGCAGGAAGTCGTAGTGCGGCGATACGAGGATGCCGCCCTCGTGGTCGCGGATGCCGAACTTGCCGTCCTGCTCGAATACTTCATGGAAGCGGACGTACTTGGAGATGACGCGCTCCACGTAATAGTTGAATCGCCGCTCGTCGCGAAGCATCGTCAGCAGGTAGTCGTAGGTGTCGCAGTAGTTGGCCATCGACCGCGCCACCACCACCTTGAAGTCCAGTCCGCTGATGGACTTGCGATTCAGGTCGATGTATCGCGCGATGGCCTGCTCCTTCTCAGCGTCGGTCAGCGTCTTCAGGGCTTCCTCGAATTTCTCCATGATGCACTTGCGGCCGCTCATACCCTTGATGTAGCGGTGCATCTGTCGCCCCATCTCCATGCACACGAAATGGTCCATCTGTTGCTGTTCTATCGGGTCAACGTATTGTTGCTCAAAGTTTTCACATGTTATCTTTTCCATAATCATCGTTCTTTTTTTGTTATCTGTGGGCAAAGTTACAAAAAAATCGATTAAACGAAGAAAGAATAAGTAAAAAACTTATTATTTTGAGTGAAAGATTTTTATTTAATAAATGAGCAAAAAGCCAAAGGAAATATTGTTTTTCTTTGCATTTCAGTTTGTTTTCCGCGTCAGAAAATAACCCGCACCGACTCCACTGGGGAGCCGATGCGGGTCAACAACATTCATATTCCGTAGTCGGTCAGAGCTGGATGCGGTAGCTTAATGGATGCCCTTGATGAGCTTTTTCAGTGTCTCCTTGGCATCGCCAAGCTCCAGGTAGACACCCTTCTCGCGGCTGTAGAGCGGATTCTCCACACCAGCATAGCCGGGCTTCAGGTCGAAGTTGCAGATGATCACCTCCGGAGCCTTGTCCACATTCAGCACGGGCATGCCATAGATGGGCGTTCCCTCTGCCTCGCGGGCGGCGGGGTTGAGCACGTCGTTGGCACCGATAACGACGACAGCGTCGGTCTTGCCGAAGTCATCGTTGATCTGCTCCATCTCGAACAGCTTCTCGTAGGGCACGTCGGCTTCGGCCAGCAGCACGTTCATGTGGCCCGGCATACGACCGGCCACGGGGTGGATGGCGAAGCGCACACGGGCTCCGTGGTCCTCCAACAGCTCGGCCAGCTGCTTCACCTGATGCTGAGCCTGTGCCAGAGCCATACCATAGCCAGGAACGATGATAACGTCTTTGGCGGCAGAGAGCACTGAACAGGGATCGGCCTTGGCGGGAGCGGCGGCTGTGGCTGCCGTAGCCTCAGGGGCGGCATGCACACCGGCGATGAGTTTCTTCAGCGTTTCCTTGGCATCGCCAAGCTCGAGATAGACACCCTTGTCGCGGCTGTAGAGCGGATTCTCTACACCAGCATAACCGGGCTTCAGGTCGTAGTTGCAGATGATCACTTCGGGTGCCTTGTCCACATTCAGCACGGGCATGCCATAGATAGGCGTTCCCTCAGCCTCGCGGGCAGCCGGGTTCAGCACGTCGTTGGCACCAATCACCACTACGGCATCGGTCTTGCCGAAGTCGTCGTTGATCTGCTCCATCTCGAACAGTTTCTCGTAAGGCACATCGGCCTCAGCCAGCAGCACGTTCATGTGGCCCGGCATACGACCTGCCACGGGATGGATGGCGAAACGCACACGGGCACCACGGTCTTCGAGGGCCTCGGCCAGTTGCTTCACCTGATGTTGGGCCTGTGCCAGAGCCATACCATAGCCAGGTACGATGATGACGTCCTTGGCTTGTGCCAGCACGGTAGCGGGTGATGACTGTTGGGGGGCGGGTGTTGAGGCGGCGGGTGCAGCCTCTATCTGGGCATTCAGTGTGCCCACGCGAGCTTCAAGGGCCTCAACGAGGGCCTCAAGCTTCTTGACTCTTTCTTCTAATTGCATAACACGTTGTTCTAATTGTTTGTTGTGTTCAGAATCGGGGGTGTTGGTTGTTGGTTGATGGTTGATGGGTAATGCGGGTTTGCTCGTTGTGGGCGGAACCAGGATCTTGATAAGGCTACGGTTCATGGCTCGGCACATGATCTGTGTGAGCAGCAGACCCGAAGCACCCACGATGCCGCCGACGGCCACAAGGAAGATGTCGCTGATGGCCATACCGGCGATGGAGCCGGCCACACCCGAGAGGGAGTTGAGCAGAGAGATGGTGATGGGCATGTCGGCACCACCCACACGGACGGAGAAGAACAGTCCGAAGAGCGATGCGCTGACCAGTGTGCACACCAGGCAGACCGTAGGATGGCCGCTGGTGAAGGTGCCCACCAGGATGAGGCATACCGTCAGGACGAGGAAGAGCATGGTGAGCACAGAGTGGTTGCTCCACACGATAGGTTTCTGCGGCAGCACACGGTGTAGCTTGCCTGCAGCCACGAGACTGCCCACGAGCGTGATCATACCGACGGCCACGGCCAGGAGCGACGTGAAGTTGACAAATGGCTGATAACCTTTTATGATGATCTCAGCCAGTTGCTCGTCGCTGAATCCCACGCCCATGGCAGAGAGCACACCCACCAAGGCCGAGGCACCACCGCCAAGGCCGTTGAAGAGGGCTACCGTCTGTGGCATCTGGATCATCTGCACGCGGCGGGCCATGGTGCCACCGATGAGGGCACCCACGAGGATAGCCGGATAGATGGTCCAGGCACTGACCACGCCGCTGAAATACAGCGTGGCCACCACACCGATGAGCATGGCCAGGGCCGACAGCAGGTTGCCGTTGACCGAGGTCTTCACCTTGCTCATCATGGAGATGCCAGCCAGCACGCAGACGGACAGCAGGGCACTGATGATAATTTGTATTGCGTTCATAAATTATTGAGTTGACGAGTTAGCAAGTTAACAAGTTGACAAGTGACGATCACTTTTTCTTCTTGTTGAACATCATGAGCATGCGGTGGGTGACACCGAAACCGCCAAAAACATTAATGGCTGCCAGGATGATGGCAGCGCAACCTACAATCTGTGTCAGCACTTGGGTGCCCGTCGATGCATCGTTGTCGAGCAGGGCCAGACCAGTGGCCGAGATAGCGCCCACAATGGTGACGCCCGACAATGCATTCATGCCCGACATCAGGGGCGTGTGCAACAGACTGGGTACGTTCTTGATAATAAAATAACCCGCTATCGTGCAGACCACGAAAACGAGTATCAGTATCCAAGGACTAATCATAAAAAGAGTTTGGAGTTAGGAGTTTGGGGAATAGGAATTAGGAGTTATCAGTCAGGATTAATACCTCACTTCTAACTCCTAATTCCTAACTGAAAATTACAATCCCATAGCTTCGCGAGCACCGGCATGGACGAGCTGACCGTCGATGCAAACCAAGCTCTTGGCAATCACTTCGTCCGTACGGTCGAGGTTCATCTTACCGTCCTTCACGAGGTAGTTCACCAGGTTGTAGAGGTTGTTCGAGAACATCCAAGTGGAGCTGGTGGGCAGCAGACCCGGAATGTTCTTCACACCCATCAGCGTGACACCGTACTTCGTCTCGATGCCGCCCTTCGGGGTGAGTTCGCAGTTACCACCCTGGTCGATGGAGATATCGACGATAACAGAGCCGCGCTTCATGCCCTTCACCATTTCCTCGGTGATGATGATCGGAGCCACCTTGCCCGGAATCAGGGCAGAGCAGAACACGATGTCCATCTCCTGGATGGTCTCTTTCAGGTTCTCGCGCTCCACAACGAGCACATCGTCCGGCAGACGCAGGGCGTAGCCACCCTCACCGACGGCGAGTTCAGCAGGCACACCAGTCTCTGTCACCTTGGCACCCAGCGAACCAGCGTTCTCTGCAGCCATCGGACGGATGTCGGCAGCGTAAGTGATGGCACCGAGGCGCTTGGCAGTAGCCAGAGCCTGCAGACCAGCCACACCCACACCGATGACCATCACCTTGGCGGGCTTGATCTGTCCCACGGCGGTGAACATCTGCGGCATGAAAGTGGTCAGGTGGTTGGCAGCCATCAGGATACCCTTGTAACCGGCACAAGTACTCATCGAGGTCAGAGCGTCGAGGTTCTGGGCACGAGAGATACGGGGGATACCGTCGAGCGTGATGGCGGTGACACCCTGAGCGGTGAGCTTCTTCACCATCTCGTGGTTCACGGGCGATGCGGGATGAATGAAGGTGATCAGATACTGACCCTTGTGCATCATCTCCACTTCGTGCTTGCCGAGCTTCTCGTTGAACAGAGGCTCTTTCACCTTCAGAATCAGCTCAGCCTTGTCGTAAATCTCCTGCGGGTTGTCAATCATCTTGGCACCAGCCTGGATGTACTCTTCGTCGGTGTAGAGGGCGCCGTCGCCAGCACTCTTCTCAACCAAAACCTCAAAGCCTTCTTTTACGAACTTACCTACGGTTTCCGGGGTAGCTGCTACACGAGCTTCGTCGTGCATAATCTCTTTTGGAATTCCAATAATCATGATATTACTTTACTGTTTAAATAGGTTATAAAGATTGATTTCTGTTGCAAAAATACAGTTTTTATGCAATTCGAAAAGAACGAATAAACAAGTTTAACATGGAATTAACTCTCCATAACACAAAAAAGGCCGTTTCCAGCTTGAAAGGCTGGTTTTTGTGCCGCCGAAGGGTTTTTATGGCGTGCTCATCACGTCGGTGGGTTCCCATAGGTGGCGGCTCATATCTACATGACCATTTGGCTTGAAAACGACTCCTTCGGCCAGCAGTCGTTCGCGCTGTTCTGCCCATCCGGGTGCCGTGCGTCCCACACTGTTCACCACGCGGTGGCAGGGCAGGGTTTCGGCACCTGGGGTGTAGTGCAGCGTACGGCCTACCATGCGTGCGTGGCTTGGCCATCCCGTCAGGGCGGCGATGTGGCCATAGGTGGTGACTTTTCCACGGGGTATCTGGCCGACAATGTTCATCACATCGCGGCGGAAGGTCCGCATCTCCTGAGCGGTCATCTTGTCGGGATAGTCTTTCATCTTCAACGAGTTGTCATTGTTTCAAGGATTACCGTCGGCAAAGTTACCACTTTTTTTTCAATGGGCAATCAAAAGAAAGAAAAAAGCGACTCGCACTGCCAAAAATGTTAAAGTATATAAAAGTTTATATTTATAATAAGGTGTATGCAAAAGATTTGTCTACTTTTGCAGACCCAAACGCGAAAATATCGTCATGGACCATTTGTGTTCATGATCTTCAAGAAATAACAAAACAGATAAAGATGCAGAAAAATCTTGTTATCGTAGAGAGTCCTGCCAAGGCCAAGACCATAGAGAAATTTTTGGGCAAGGACTTCAAGGTAATGTCAAGCTACGGTCATATCCGTGACCTGAAGAAGAAGGAAATCAGTATCGATACGGACACGCTCGAACCCGATTATGAGGTTCCCGAAGACAAGCGCAAACTGGTGAACGAGTTGAAAAACCAGGTCGCCAAATCAGAGACGGTGTGGCTGGCAAGCGATGAAGACCGCGAAGGAGAAGCCATCTCGTGGCATTTGTGTGAAGTGCTCGGTTTGGACGAGAAGAGCACCAACCGCATTGTGTTCCACGAAATCACCAAGCCGGCCATCATGGCCGCCATCGAGTCGCCACGCCACTTGGACATGAATATGGTGGATGCGCAGCAGGCTCGCCGTGTGCTCGACCGCCTGGTGGGCTTCAAGCTCTCACCGGTGCTCTGGCGTAAGGTGAAACCCGCTCTGTCGGCAGGACGTGTGCAGAGCGTCGTTGTCAGACTTGTCGTCGAACGCGAGCGTGAGATACAGTCGTTCAAGAGCGAACCTTACTATCGTGTGAACGCTGTCTTCGGACTGACCAATGCCGACGGTTCGCAAAGCGAGGTGAAAGCCGAATTGGATACACGTTTCAAAACCCACGATGAGGTGCTTGCCTTCTTGGAGCAGTGCAAGGCTGCTGAGTTTGTGGTTTCCGATGTGCAGAAAAAGGCCATGAAACGCACTCCTGCACCGCCTTTCACCACTTCCACGCTGCAGCAGGAGGCCGCCCGTAAGTTAGGGTTCACCGTCAGCCAGACCATGATGGTGGCGCAACGGCTCTATGAGAGCGGACAGATCACATACATGCGTACCGACTCCGTAAACCTCTCTGGTCTGTGCATCAATGCCAGCAAGGAAGAGATTGTCAAGACCTACGGCAGTGAGTACAGCAAACCGCGCAATTATCAAACCCATTCGAAAGGTGCCCAGGAGGCTCACGAAGCCATCCGTCCCACCTATATAGAGCGAACTCGCATTGAGGGAACGCTGCAGGAACGCCGTCTCTACGAACTGATTTGGAAACGCACGGTGGCCAGTCAGATGGCTGATGCCCAGATGGAGAAGACCACGGTGACCATCGATGTCATGTGTCCCAACGCTTCACCATCGACGCTCACCCCCAAATTCATCGCAACGGGTGAAGTCATCACTTTCGACGGTTTCCTGAAAGTCTATCACGAGTCGAAAGACGAAGACGAAAATAACCAGGAAGAACTTCACGTACTGCCCAAGATGAATGGCGGTGAGGTGTTGCAGCGGCGTGAGATCACGGCCACGGAGCGCTTCACCCAGGGCCCCGTCCGCTTTACCGAGGGTTCTCTTGTTCGTAAGATGGAGGAACTTGGCATTGGGCGCCCTTCTACTTATACTCCTACCATCACCACCATCCAGCAGCGCGAATATGTGCAGAAAGGTGACAAGGCAGGCACGCAACGCGAATACACTGTTGACACGCTTCAAGGATTGAAGCTGACCACCAAAACGCGCAAAGAGATGGTAGGCAGCGACAAGGGAAAGCTGTTGCCCACCGATATCGGTATCGTGGTGAACGATTTCCTGATTCGCCATTTCCCCACCATCATGGACTATAACTTCACGGCCAACGTGGAAACGCAGTTCGACGAAATCGCTGCCGGCAAGGAGAATTGGACCGGCATGATTCGCGAATTCTATAATAAGTTCGACCCCGTCGTGGAGCACACCATCGCCACCCGCGAGGAGCATAAGGCCGGCGAACGCCTGTTGGGCAACGATCCCGCAACGGGCAAGCCTGTGTGTGTGAAGATCGGCCGCTTCGGACCCGTGGCGCAGATAGGCACCGCTGAGGATAAGACGAAACCGCGTTTTGCCCAGCTGCCCGCCCATCTGAGCATCGAGACCATCACCCTCGAGGAGGCTCTGGATTTGTTCCAGCTGCCCCGCACGCTCGGACAGTATGAAGGCAGCGACGTGGTGGTAGGCACCGGACGCTTCGGACCGTATGTCGTCCACCAGAAGAAATATGCTTCCCTGCCCAAGGACTGCGACCCGCTGAGCATTCAGCTCGACGAGGCCATCGCCCTCATCAATAGCAAACGTGAGCAAGAGGAGCGTACCCACCTGAAGAAGTTCGAGGAAGACGACAAACTGGAGATCCGCACCGGACGCTTCGGACCCTATCTCACCTACGATGGCAAGAACTACCGACTGCCTAAGTCCGTGCATGCCAAGGCCGCCACAATGACCTACGAAGAGTGCATGGCCTATATCAAGAAGTAAACTATGGCGCAGCGCATCATCCTCATCGGCTACATGGGAGCAGGCAAGACCACCGTGGGCCATGCCCTCTCGAAACTGACGGGCATGCCCTTCTACGACCTCGACTGGTACATAGAAACCCGCATGCACCGCAAGGTGCCGCAGCTCTTTGCCGAGTGGGGTGAGGAGAAGTTCCGCCAGATGGAGCACAATATGCTCCACGAGGTGGCAGAGTTCGACCAGGTCATCCTCAGCTGCGGTGGGGGGACGCCCTGTTTCTTCGACAACATGGACTATATGAACCAGCAGGGGGAGACCATCTACCTGAAGGCTTCGCCCGAAGTGCTCTATGGCCATCTGCGCGTAGCCCGGGTGGAACGTCCCCTGCTCCAGAACATGACTGCCGAGGAGATGCAGGAGCACATCCGCCAGCAACTCGCCTCGCGCGAGCATTATTATGAGAAAGCCAAACACATCGTGGACGTCAATCAGCAGACCGACTTCGCTCACATCAAGGTGACGGTGGACATCATCCGCAAGCAGTTGGGCATTTGATTTTTAAATGAATGAAAACAGACGATAACAATCATGAAGAAGTGGACCATTGAAGACTCGAGGGAGCTTTACAACATCAACGGATGGGGTACCTCCTATTTCGGCGTGAACGACAAGGGTAATGTCTACGTCACGCCCTGTAAGGACGATGTGCAGATTGACCTGCGCGAAGTGATGGACGAGCTGTCGTTGCGCGACGTAGACGCACCGGTGTTGCTGCGGTTCCCTGACATCCTGGACAACCGCATTGAGCGCACATGGAGCTGTTTCAAGAAAGCCAGCGAGGAATACGAATACAAGGGCGAGAACTATGTGGTCTACCCCATCAAGGTGAACCAGATGCAACCCGTGGTCGAGGAGATTATCTCGCACGGACGGAAGTTCAACCTCGGACTGGAGGCTGGTTCGAAGCCTGAGCTCCATGCCGTCATTGCTATGCAGTGTCAGAGCGACTCCATCATCATCTGCAATGGCTACAAAGACCAAAGTTACATTGAACTGGCCCTGCTGGCTCAGAAGATGGGCAAGCGCATCTTCATCGTAGTGGAGAAGATGAACGAACTGGAGACCATCGCGCGCGCTGCTAAGAAGATGAACGTACGCCCGTGGCTGGGCATCCGCATCAAACTGGCCTCTTCCGGCAGCGGAAAATGGGAAGAGAGCGGAGGCGATGCCTCGAAATTCGGACTGACCAGTGCCGAGCTGCTCGAAGCCCTGACGCTGCTTGAGAAGAAGGAGATGCTCGACTGCCTGAAGCTCATCCACTTCCACATTGGTTCGCAGATTACGAAGATACGCCGCATACAGACCGCCCTGCGCGAGGCGTCGCAGTTCTACATCCAACTGCATAAGATGGGCGTCAACGTGGAGTTCGTCGACTGCGGGGGCGGACTGGGTGTCGACTACGACGGCACACGCTCGCCCTCCAGCGAGAGCTCCGTGAACTACTCCATCCAGGAATACGTCAACGACTGTATCTACACCTTCGTTGATGCTGCCAACAAGAACGGTCTGCCTCATCCCAACATCATCACTGAGAGTGGACGCTCGCTGGCTGCCCACCATTCAGTGCTGGTCATCGATGTGCTGGAGACTGCCTCCCTGCCCGAGATGCCCGAGGAGTTCGAACCCGATGAGAACTCTCACCAGTTGGTGAAAGACCTCTATGAGATCTGGGACAATCTCTCGCCACGCAATGTCCTTGAGGATTGGCACGATGCCGAACAGATACGCGAGGAAGTGCTCGACTTGTTCTCCCATGGCATCGTAGACTTGAAGACGAGGGCCGAGATCGAAGCCATGTATTGGAGTGTGTGCCATGAGATCAATGCTTTAGCCAAAAACCTGAAGCACATTCCTGAGGAGCTGATGAACATCGACAAACTCTTGGCCGACAAGTATTTCTGCAACTTCTCGCTCTTCCAGAGTCTTTCCGACTCGTGGGCCATCGACCAACTCTTCCCCATCGTACCCATTCAGCGACTCAACGAACGGCCCACCCGCAATGCCACCCTGCAGGACATCACCTGCGACTCTGACGGTAAGATTGCCAACTTTGTGACCAACCGCCACAACTCCCACTCGCTGCCGGTTCATGCTCTGAAGAAAAACGAGCGCTATTACCTCGGCGTGTTCCTCGTGGGTGCCTATCAGGAGATTCTTGGCGATATGCACAACCTCTTTGGCGATACCAATGCCGTACATATTTCAGTGAAGGATGACCATTATCATATCGACCAGATTATCGATGGCGAGACGGTGGAGGAGGTGCTCGAATACGTGCAGTACAATCCCAAGAAACTGGTGCGCCAGTTGGAGACATGGGTGGCCAAGAGCGTGAAACAAGGCCGTATCTCGCTCGAGGAGGGCAAGGAGTTCCTCAGCAACTATCGCTCCGGACTCTATGGCTATACCTATTTAGAGTAGTAAAAACAATCCAAAAACTCAAATTAATGTTAAAACGCTGGCGGATGCTGTAACATTCGCCAGTGTTGAATCGTCGTATGAATAGCGTGCAACCAAAAGTCATCAGTTTCCGAGGCGATATTCTGCCGCTCAAAAACGCGCTTTACCGCCTCGCACTGCGCATCACCCTCAGCCATGAGGATGCCGAGGATGTTGTGCAGGACACAATGCTGAAGCTTTGGAACAAACGCGAGCAATGGCCGCAGATAGAAAATATCGAGGCTTTTGCGATGACCGTCTGCCGCAACATCGCTCTCGACAAACTGAAGAATGCCCATCAGGCAAACATCTCGTTGGAGGAAAAGGGAGAGTACAAAGGGCAGGAAGAAATGGCTGCCGCAGCCTGGATGCCCGTGTCGGCACAACAGAATCCCTACCAGCAGACGGCTGAGCGCGACGGACTGGACATGGCAAGGCGCATCATCAACAGCCTGCCCGAAAAGCAAAGAAGCTGCATGCAGCTACGCGACATCGAGGGGAAAAGCTACAAGGAGATAGCCGCCATCCTCGAAATCTCTGAAGAACAGGTGAAGGTGAACATCTACCGAGCCCGTCAAACCGTAAAACAGAAATACCAAGAATTCCAAGAATATGGACTATAAGTACATTGAACAACTGTTGGAAAGCTACTGGCAATGCGAGACATCGTTAGAGGAGGAGCAGATCCTCCGCACGTTCTTCTCGCAGAAGGAGGTGCCGGTGTCGCTCCTGCGTTATCGCGACCTCTTCGCCTACCAACAGGACGAGAAGCAGGCCGACACGCTCGACGACGACTTCGACCGCCGCATCTTGGAAATGACAGGCTCTGCCACACCCGTCAAGGCGCGTACCATCAGTCTGACACAGCGCCTGAAACCCCTCTTCAAGGCAGCGGCCATCGTGGCCATCATCCTCACCTTGGGCAATGCCGCGCAGGTGGCTTTCAACAAAGACCTGCCAGACGATGCCGTGGAGATGGCAGGCGTCCAGCAGCCGCAGGAAGGACCGAAGGTAGCCATGGGCGACACCCTGCGCATCGACACCCTGCAGGCTAACATGCAACCCGTGGCCGTTACACCCACAGACAAGGGACTGGAGTAGCCGAGATTCATTCTCACATAACACGAAATATATTTCTATGCTTTCTCTATAAAATCATGTTATTAAAACACACCAAATGAAGCTGTGAAGTTTCAATTCTCTCAATTTTTACACACACAAAATTGAATGCGCTGTCCTCCACCAAGGGCAGCGCACTTTTTTGTTACTCCTTCTCTGTTTCCTCTGTTCTTCTGTCTTCTTCTTATGTTCTTTTGTTACTCTGTCTTATTGTCTGTTTCCTCTGTTCTTCTGTCTTCTTCTTATGTTCTTCTGTTACTCTGTCTTATTGTCTGTTTCCTCTGTTATTCTGTCTTCTTCTTATGTTCTTTTGTTACTCTGTCTTATCATCTGTTCCATCTGTTATTCTGTCTTCTTCTGTTCTTCTGTTACTCTGTCTTATTGTCTGTTTCCTCTGTTCTTCTGTCTTGTTCTTATGTTCTTTTGTTACTCTGTCTTATCATCTGTTCCATCTGTTATTCTGTCTTACAGATGTGTGGGACGCACTGCCGTATCTCTACGGCGATGGTCTCAGCCTTCACGCTGTCTGCATCGACGGTCACCTTCACCACACAAGCCCGCGTGTTGATAGCCTTGTGCTGGTCGAAGATGAAGTTGCCGATGCTGTAATAGATGCGTTTTCCCTGATACTCCTCCACCGTCTGCCAAGTGTGGGTATGATGTCCGATGATGATGTCGGCACCGGCGTCGATCATTCGGTGTGCCAATCGTTTCTGCAATGCCAAAGGGCGTAGGGTGTGTTCGGCACCCCAGTGCGGGCAAACCACGATCACTGCCGACGGGTCTTTGTCGCGAATGCCGTGGATACGCACCACCAGCGAGTCTTCCGGCTCTTGGCTGACGCAAGGCTTCCCCGTGAGGTAGGAGAAGTTCTCCAAGGCCAGCCGTAGCGTAGGCACCACGTAGATGTTCCGTAGGTCGCCGTTTTGCGGCGACAAACAAGACGGCAGGGAAACTTGCGGCGACAACCCAGGATCCCCGGCTGCCCTGATGACAAGGGGCTCTGCCGCCTCGCTCATCGTATTGCCCGCCCCGAAAGGAATGATGCCTGCCGCCGTCACGTTCCGCCATGTGTCCACTAGCCCCGCCCGTCCTTGGTCGATGCTGTGGTTGTTGGCCAGGTTCAGATGGGTGATGCCATGTGCCTTCAGAGCCGGGAGCCATTCGGGATCGGCGCGAAACACATAGAGCTTATAGTCGGGTTGGTGGATGTTTGTGGCTGGGCACTCCAAGTTGCCGATGACGTAGTCGCACGAATGCAACAAGGAATCGACCTCCCGTGTGAACAGGTGGTCGATTCCCTTGTGTTCTATGGTTTCCCGGACCCCACGGTCCAGCAGGATGTCGCCCGTGAAGAGCAGGCTAACAGCCAGAGCTATAGAAGATATACTCATTGTCCAGTTCCTTGTTGTCCATGGGCACGATCAGCTCTTCCATCCACGTGGGGATGCCTTTGTTGGGTTGGCCTTGCAGTTGTTCCTGCCACTCCTCGTCGGTCAGTCGGGGAGCCATCAGATCCTCTTGGAACTCACGATACGAGAACACAGCACCGCGTGTCAGCCATAGGTAGCCGTCGATCTCGACCACCACATACATCTCGTGGGCGGGTCCCACGGCTTCGTAAAGCACCGACTTGTCGGGGTTGTTGCCGGCATTGGCTGTGTAGACATCGGCCACCACGGCGATGCTCTTGTCGGCACCTTGCACGTCGCTCCAGCCTGCCAGCCACTGGTCGGGCTCGCAAACCAAGTCGAGGGTGATGTTCTCGAAGGCTGCTCCGATGTAGTTGATTTGGTCATACTCCTCATTGGTGAGGGCTCTTCCCTCGATTTCCTTCTCACTGATGCCGAGTAGGAATTCCGCCTTGTCGCGTAGTGATTCTGTGGCCCCCTCTATCTTGTCGGTCACCAAATGATACTTCTCCAACAATGCCTTGGTGTCATCAATCAGGGAGATGGCCACCTGCCAGTAGTTCACGTTGGGCTCCACATAGCCTTTCGTGGTGGGCTCGGGGATGCCACCGCCTCCGCATTCAGCACCGAAAGGTTGCTTGGCGTAGAGGATGGCGTCGTGTTTCAGCTCTGCCCACGAGGCCAAGGCGGTGTTCAGACACTTCTTGTCCCACTGCACGGTCTTCATGAAGTAAGGAGGATTGCTCCCGCTGATGGGCAGTGCGCGGAGCGAGTGGATCCATTGGTTGGCCACGCTGGCCTGCCAGTCTATCTCCGTCATGCGCTGTTTCATGCGGTTCAGGTTCTCGGTGTATTTGTCCCAACGCCCCTGTTCATTCAGCTCTTTGAGCAACAGACGTTCCGCACTGCTGATGCCAATGGCGGCAAGTACGTCTAAGCCCTTGGGCGCATCGCGTAAGGTGGGTTCATTATCGTAGTCCACCATTTCCTGCAGCACTTCGCCGTCGGGCATGTAGCGCTGCGGCATGAGGTTGATCTTATAGCGGCTGGTGCGCAGAAACTTCGGCACGATGCGTGTCTGTTTCAGAGCCAGTTCCTCTATCTTGCTGCGAATCTGGCTCATCAGTTTCTTGTTTTTCAGCACGTCGCCCAAGCTCGCGCCTGTCTTGGTGATTTCGGCATAGACCTGCAGGATGGTCACGTTGTCGGGCATCCCCATGAGATAGTCCAAGGGTTCTGCCACGCTCTGGTAGGTCTTGGTCAGGGCAGGGTTACTGCCGATGACCTGTGCCATGACCAACGCACGCTTCAACTGGTGGTCGATGTCGGCAGCGAAAGGTACGCTTTGCAGCCACATCATACCACGGAAATAGTGCTTCAGCGTCTCGTTGCGGGTGTAGTGGCCACGCGGACGGAACATGGGATAGGTGAACATCGGCATTCGCATTTCTTCAGTATACTCCAGGAAATCGGAGTATGCGTATTCCTCTGCCATGACGTGTTTGATTTCCTGCTCGGCCTGTTGCTGCAGGTTCAGCGTCCCCTTGCCCGAAGGAGCTGCCATCGTGGGGTGCTTCAGCTTCACCAGTGGCTCTCCCGTGAGCAGCGCATGACCGATGGCAAAGAAGGCGGCATCATATTGCGCGGCTGCCTTCATGTCGGCGTTGGGGGTGGTATCGGCCAAACGGTTCATCTCCTCATGGAGTTTCTGGGTGAAGTCAGTGAGGGTGGGGATGAACTTCTGTTGCTCCACTTCGCGCAGCACGCAGTCAAAATACATGTGGAACGCCTGCAGGTAGAGGTCGGTGGTCACGAAGCTGGGGAACTCATGGTAGTCGTTACGTTCGTAGACATGGAACATCTGCTCGTTATTCGCTGGCACGATGGCAAAGCCGTTGCGCCCCAACGTCTCCATGAGTCGCGGGTTCTGCTCGTTGAGCTGGAAGGGATTCACCAGATTCGCTACGTTCACGATGTTGCCTCCCGAGGTCTGGAAGTTCTGCTGCTTCAGCTCATCCTCGCGGGCTTTCAGGCGGGCGATGAAAGCCTGCTCCTCTTTCGTGTAGCTGATGGGTGCCGGTTTCTGGGTCAGGGTGTTGCCCTCTTCATCGTAGCCCTCCTCAGCCCAGAAGCGCTTGTTCATGATTTTGTCATACCAGGAGGTGGCGCTGAAGATGCCTCTCAGGTCGCTGCTCATGAACAGATAGCCCTGTCGGGCAGCGAAGGCATTACGCAGCACGCGCAGTTCACTGACGCTCAACTGCGAGATATCCATGTTGAGGTCGATGGTCTTGTTCAGTTTCTCCACGTCGATGTGGCCCTTTCCGGGGAGCAAGGTGTGCTTACCGTCGGCTCGTGCCACCATCATGGCGACAAGTGCCAAACAAATCAGGATTCCTCTTTTCATGTTATTCTGGTTTTAGTGATTGTTCAAATGTTAACAACGCCTCCTCGCGCGACACATTGGTCAGCAGGAAACGGTCGAAAGCCAGTCCGAATCCGCGCCAGCGATAGTCGGCTACGACGTAGCGGTGGTCAGCGGTGGTCTCTAAACTGCGCACGCGTCCTTGCCCTTCTTCGTTCTCGATGAAGCGGAAGTCCTCCAGTTCGCCGCCTAACTTACTGCCCATCCACAAGGGGCGGATGTTTCCGTGGTAGTTCTTGAAGATGAACAGCCGTCGACCCTCTTCGGGGTAGTAGCGGGTGGCTTTCACCACGCCCACAAGGGCATCCTCGCTGCCGTCGCCATCGATATCACCCGTACAGAAGCGGTAGATGGGGTAGGGTAGCGACCATTCGTCGCGCAGCGTGTCGCTCTCCAGCACCAGTCCCCGCTCGCTCAGGGAGAATGTGGCCTGTGCATGTACCGCCCAGCAGGCAACAATCCACACCATCGTCACGAGCCATCTATTCATAATCAGCAATTGTTTTGACCTCAATAAGCGCTTGTTTTGACCTCCCCTAACCCCTCCTGCAGGAGGGGGACTGATTAGTATTGTTGCCTCCTGCAGGGGGGGGACTGATTAGTATTGTTGCCTCCTGCAGGAGGGGGACTGATTAGTATTGTTGCCTCCTTCAGGGGGGGGGACTGATTAGTTTCTGCGCTCAGTTCAAACTTTTCCTCCCCCTACAGGGGGAGTTAGAGGGGGTCCCCGTCATTTTCCTCCCCCTACAGGGGGAGTTAGAGGGGGTCCCCGTCAAAGCAGCGAGCGGATTTCGGCATCGATGTCCTTGATCTGCGCATCGCGTTTGTGCAGCACATTCTCGCGGTCCATCAAGAAGAACGTGGGCAGCCCTTGCAGGTTGTACTGCATGAAGAGCGGCGATTCCGTCAGCTGGGCGTCGCGTACGCAGATCCAGGGCAGCGCCTCGGTCTGCTGTTTCCAGAAATGCTCGTCCGGGTCGAACGACACCTGGTAGATCTCCAGTCCTTGCGCGTGATACTTATTATATAGCTCACGCATCTTCATGATTCTTGCCGGTGAATCCTTTGTCGCGAACACGTGGAAGTCCAGCAACACCACCTTGCCCTTCAGGCTCGTCAGGCGTCGCGACTGGCCGTGATTGTCGGGCAGGTTGATGTCGATGACATTCGTCACGTTCACCTTGCTCGCGTCAATCTCCATGCCGTTCTGCTGCTCCGTGATGCGAATATCCTTCATGCCCTCGATGGCGATGTTGTGCAGGTTCTTGCCACGCACAGCGTCGGGGTAGTAGGTGTCCCAGCTGGTGGCCACGGCGGCGAAGGCTTTGATGTCTTCCTTGTTCTCGCGCGGGTTGAAGATGAGCAGGTTGCCCAAGGTCTGGAACAGGGCGAAATACGAAGAGGCTTTCATCGGCTCCTTGTAGATGTAGTTCATCTTCACGTCCGTCTTGTAAGCCTCAATGCAGCGCAGGATGCTGTCCTGTGCCATCCGTGGGTTCAGGTCGATGTTGCCTTGGATGGCGATGAGCCGCTGCTGCAGGTCCTGCTGTTTCAGCGCCAGCTCACGGATGGTCTGGCAGTTCTGCGACCCCTCCACCGTATAGCCAGAGGCCATCAGGGGATAGCTTGCCGTCACGGTGAGGGTCTCCGTAGAGTCCACACTCAGGTTGATGATGCGTCCGTTGATGCGCAAGCGATAGAACTCAGGTCCGCCGTTGGGGGGCAGGGCCAGCAGGTCGAACGTGCCGTTGTCGGTCAGCCGCACCGAGTCGATCGCCACTGGTCCGTCTAAACTCATGTTTTCCAAATAGAGCATCGAGTCTTTCGCCTCCGTGATGCTTCCTGTGATGTGCGCCCGCTCCTTGCTGCAACCAGCCAGCGTCAGCGCTATGGCGGCAGCCATCGCCACCCGTGTCAATGTCTTTTTATTCATAACAAAATATGGAAAAATTATCATACAGACTGCAAAAGTAACTTTTTTTTTTCATTATCACAAGAAATCAACAGAAAACCTTCATTTTTTTGTCCCGTAAGCAGCGCCTCCCCTGCTGCATCAAAGCTGTCCTTTTGTTCTGTAAGCAGCGGTTCCCCTGCTGCATCAAAGCTGTCCTTTCGTTCTGTAAGCAGCGGTTCCACCGCTGCAGAACAATAGTAACAATCGCTGCCTTCAGCCCCCTTTGCCGTACCTTTGCCCCCGGAAACCATCAGCCGGCGATGCTCTTTCCGCTAAAGTATCACTCAATAAAAGGAAAGAAAGACATGAAAAGAACCATCGATCTGGGCATGAAGCTCACCGAGAACTTCACCCTTCGCGAATTTGTAGACAGCCCCACGGCCAAGCGCCTCGGCATCGACAACACCCCCAAATGGGACCACGTTTTGGCGCTGGCCAACCTCTGTCGCCATGTGTTGCAGCCCCTCCGCGACCATGCCGGACGGCCGCTGCTCATCAACTCCGGCTACCGTTGCGAGCTGTTGAACGAGGCCGTGCATGGCGTGGGACAGTCGCAACACCTCCTCGGCGAGGCTGCCGACATCCACATTGCCTCCATCGCACAAGGGCGCGACTACTACGACTTCATCCTCACCCACTGTCCCTTCGATCAGCTTCTCTTCGAGTACAACCGCTTCGGCGCCGTCTGGATTCACGTCAGCTGCAAGCAGGAGATTGTGAAAAACCGCCGTATGGCATTGCCTAACTATCACGTTAAATAAGCAATCGTTCGTATCATGAGTCAACCACAGACCAAGACCTGCCGCCATTGCGGCCTCACGCTCCCCCTGAGCGAGTTTGAGCAACTGCCCACCGGCACTTATCGCCGTATGTGTCGGCGTTGTAAGTACATCGTCTACGACCGGCCTGCTCGTCAGCGCCGCCGTCAGCTGATAGCTTCTGGCCTTATGAAACAACCCCCTTAATCCGTTTTCATTGAACGAAAGCGATCGTTAAAGGGATCCTAATTATCGCTGAAGAATATTGACATTTTTTAGTTTGCTTTTTTCCGCGTTTTCGCGCAAATGCAATGCCTCAGACCGCCTTCATACCGTTTGTCGGGAAGCCTATCGTTGTCAGTTATGGTTCTTGAAGGCGACTTTGATGTTCTTTATGACGGTCAGTGATAGGAAGTGTGCCCGCGAAACGATATCACTGACCGCATAAGAAGACGCAGATGACCGAGTAAAGTGACGCAAACTACGAGGTAAAGTGACGCAAATCGCAACGTGAAGTGACGCAAATCAGAAAACCCTTTGTGGCAAACCTGCGAGTGATTTCTGTAAACGGCTCATAAACAACGTGTTGCGAAAAATGCTTATTTTTGCCCGTTTTCCGTACGAAAGATTTTTTTTCCGCAAACAACGGAGTTTTGACCCACCTAAATTCGAAGTTTTCTTGACAAATCAGCGCTCGCACAGCTGCCTCGCCATCTCGTTTAGTGTCAGGCATTGCCCCCTGGTGATGGGGGTCCGTTCGTTGTGGTGTTCCCAGGGAGCGAGCATCAGCAGCTGTCCGCGTGCGCAGGCCTCCATGCGTTGTCCACCCGGTTTCGCCAGGTCAGTGAAGCCGTTCTCCTGTAGCACCACCATCGGGAGGCCTGCTTCAAAGGCTGCCCGCATCACTTTCTTCTCGCCTTTCGAGATGGCGGGCGACACCAGCACCGCTCCTTCACGTCCAGCCTTCAGAAAAAGCTCTACTTGCTGCGCAATCTCCTCATCGGTCAGCCTGCGCGAACACTGAACCTGCCGCAAGCACGGGCGGTTGAGTAGGAAGAGGTTGCCAATCGCCGAGAATGTCATCCCTGCGGCAGTCACATGGCGTCGCACGCGAAACAGGTCAGGGTGCTCGCGTTTCATCAGCAGTCGGCGGGGGTTGTCGTGAAGGTATTGTTTCCATCGTTCCAGCTGCCCTTCTTGCGTCAGCAGTCGGTCGTTGTACCCTCGCTCGAACACAAGACCCGGCCGTCTGTACTCACCCCGTCTGTCGCGTTTGACAGTGGCGGAGCCACCGTCTACCAAACCTTTTAGCGGCTCTTTTGCTTGCGGTTCTGCCTGCTGCTCTGTGGTATGTTGTTTTGTAAGCTGCGGCTTTGCCGCTGCCTCCATCTCCCGGTATGCGCGGTTGCAGCCCGCCTTGAAGCCGTTGATAAGCCGTCCCAGCCCCTCCGGCAGTTCCTCTTTCACGAAAAGGATACCATGCAGATGGTCGGGCATCATCTGCAAGGCCACAACCTCCACCTGCGGATAGTAGCGGGTCACGCCTAAGAACTCCTGCTCTACGCGCTGACCAAACGCCGACAGCACCATACGCGGCTCTTCCGCCGTGGCTGGCCCTCCATCGCTGCGCCCCACAATCTCTCCAAAGAGTTTCCGTCGTCCCTCCGTGGTGAGTGTCACCATATACATCTGGCGCTGCGTGTAGTCGTGCCATTCGCAGCGTCTTTTCATCGACGGCACCTTCTCCCCGGCGAAGGGGGAGCGTCCTCGCCCACGTTCACCCTGTTCCATGTCTCTTGTCTTGAATACCTTCTCGATTCCAATATCAGAGCCGCAGCTGCGCCAGGGGGTGCAGCTGCGGGGATATGATGGGGATTCCTTCAAAGAGGATTATCGGTCGTCGGAGAGACCAGTCACTGAACGGGCGCGGATACCGCCGAAATAATTGATGTAGAAATACAGCCCAACTTGGGTCGTTGGCGTTTCACGGAAGTCACTGGAACCTACGTCTTCGAAATAGAAAGTATAGGTCTTGTCCACTTGAGTAGGCATACCGTCCTCGTCAAGCAATATGTCATCGTCGTTCATCTGGTAGGCTGGTGAATCAATACTATAGTTATACCAGAATCTCCAATCATCGGCATTGTAGTTCCAGTCTTGTTTGTTTGTCGTTTGCCATGCTCTATTAGCATAAGTTTCTAAATCGCCTTCTACCACCTTTGAGGCATTGTTAGCAGCTGTCGTACTCTTCAGGTTCACACTGAACGAACCATTGCGGGCTGTCAGCGTGTTGTTCATTCCATCGTGGTATGGGCGCAACGTTGATGTTGCCATTTCTACCGTAATGGGATACAGACCTGTGGGATATTCCTTCGGTACGGTGAACGACAGTTGATACAGTGGATAACCGTTGCTGCTATTGCTTCCTGTGGCTGTCAACGCTGTGATATTTGGATCGAACTCGGTAACAGAATACAAGAAAATCTTTCTCTCCAAACCTTTCTTGGGATGCGAGATGATCAGCTCACCATGTTTGGGTGTCGAGGTGATGTTCACGAAATAGACTCTGACAGTTCCCGTAAAATTACCATTGCTACCAGTCACACTTAGAACTTCTGCTTTCTGTGCAACCGTGTTGTTGGCATCCAATTCCACCCCGAACGAAGCTGTCGTAATGCTGTTCAGTTCAGAGGCATCAGTTGTAGTATAATAGAACGTGAAATCCTTGTAATAATAGTTTACGCCATTTACAGCCGCCTGTCCGTCCAACTCATCATGACTGAGGAACATATAGTGAGTTTGTGGGATGCGCAACTTGCCGCCAGCATAGCTCACCTCCGTCACCCTCTCGTTGATGGCCAGCATCTTGTTGTTTGAGAACTCCTTTGTTGTGATGGCTTCGTCGAGCGTCTCATATCCAAGTTCACGCGGCAGGTTACCAATGGTAAACTGGTAAGTATGATTACGCACAATGACAAACTGTTTCTTCTCGTTGGTCATCAACAAGATGGGATGGTAGTAATACTTGCCTGCCTCATCTGTTTTATAATGTACACGCATGATGATGCGGATGGGGTCTTTGCGCGGATTGTCACGTTTGTTCTCATCCTCGAACACGTACAGCGTATGGTTGGCATTAATGGTGGGGGTGGCATTTGCGTTGAAAGCCGGCACCCAGTTAGCTTCGATAAAGGCTTTTGTGCTAGCCACATTGTCGCTCGGTGTGAAGTAGCGTCCACCTCCGTTGCACGGGGTACTCGTAGAGGTCTGATTGAACACTTGCACTCCTTGAACCGTAGTCCATTTTGGTGTGGTTACGGCGATGTCGGAGGGATCGGTGGTCTCGTAATATCCCCAATAGGGATCGCTTGGCAACTTCGACATGTCTACAGGTGCCAGATAGCCTTTGTTCAGGCCATTGACAGCAATCCAGTCGATGGTCGCAATGTCGTTGTTACTCTCCACCTCACCAGGATTATTCTCATCTTCATACATATAAACCTTGTTGATGACAATCTTGGCGCGGTCACGCAGCATGTAGACAACATTCTCTGACATCAGCCACTGTTGCATTTCTCCACTGTTGTTGGCATAGTGGTAGCCCCAGTAGGTCACTTTGTCACTCTTGTTGACGGTCAGTCGCTCGCTTACCTCTTTTAGGATTTCCGTGTCGCGCTTACCGAAGTCAGCTGCCGTGAACACACCTTCCGAAGAGTATTGGTCAGCCTCTGTCTCGGCTGTTGGTTTCCACTTTTTGTTGGCGATAAAGTGTACGCAAACTGTCTGCGACGGCACGATGGAGTCGTACACCTCTACAACGGTAGTCTCACCTCCTACAGTGGTGGTCTCTGTGGTTTTTGTGGAGATAACGCCATGGTCAGGGTTCTGCGTTGACTGTGTGGGGGTGATGTCCGCAGCGCCGATGAACAGGTGTGATGAATTAAAGCACAGCAATGTCATGGATTTGACATAGTCCTCGTCGCCTGTCACTACCGAAGAACGTGTATCCTGAAAAGCAGGAAGGTTCACTCGCAGGTTTACAGACATGTCACCACTCGTGTTATACTCATCGAGATCTTGACTACTTTCGAACCAGTCATCATCGCTGCATGAGCTGAACGCTAATGCCAGCAGTCCTAATGTCAGTATATAATAAATTCTCTTCATAATCGTAGTATTTTAATTATGCTGTTGCGCCAAGCGCTTTAAGTCATCGTCTGTCAGGTCGCGTATACAGCGAACATAAGCATCTGTTGAAGTTCCGCCAGCTCCTCCTGAAACACTAGCTGCTGTACCATCCAACGTCCAGTAATATGCCCCAGAAAGTACTTTCGTAATGGTCTCTCTTGCACTATCGTCATTCTGATAAGTGATAATCACATTAATCTCCTCTTTCGTCGGAAGGCGCCATCCTACATATCTGGTGCCATCTGTACCAACTTCCATATAACGACCACAATGCCAAGCTGCTGCTTGCGCTCCATACTTGTTGTCGTAATTTCGGTAGCTATAATTGTTGTCAAAAGGCTGAACAGCACCAAGTTGTGAGGCAATCATGAAAGCAGGAGACACAACATGGTCTTCTGACTGATAATTATTATCCAGATTGGGATTGCCTAAGGCAAACTGATTGCTGGCAGCAGTAATCTGAATCACATACATATGGTTATTATTTAAATCCCTCATTTGAGAATTAGTAGTATAAGACGTACCATCTGTGTTTATCTGACGAATAGGATTGTTATTTCCACCATACCAATATTTAGCAGTGAAGTTGCCATCTGTATTGGTTCCACTTTGCGATTGCCATGCCACCCATGAACCTGTACTCGGTATACTATAAGTCACATCACGGTAATACCGGCGGGCATAGTAATGAGTGACATTTGCCTTTTTATAATAGTTCTGATATTTGTATTTGTTGTAGTCATTATCTGTACTATAGCTTCCTTGCCCATAAGTTCCATAATTACCATAATATCTATGTGACCAGAAGTCCCAGTTATCTGAAGTCGTAGCTAAGGCTGGTTCAGGATTAGAACTTGAAGTATAACCAGCGTATCTTGCAGTTACACCCCAATATCCATTTATTGCATTCGATTCACTACTTGCATTTGTTCTATCTTCATTCGTTGTCACATTCTCAAGGAACTCACTTCTTTCAGCCCGTACGGTTTCCAGAACGACCTCAGTTCTTTTTGTTAAAGCATTATTATATTCAGATTCAGAACATTCTACTTCGTCATAAGCGAAAGTACCATTTCCCCATCCATCTTCCACCGGATTCCAACTATACTCACGTTGGGTATTTTGAGTTGTAGATCCGTTCCACCTCGACGACCATTTACCTTCAAAGTTTTGGATATTCTCAATAGGATAATGAACAATTGTTACATCAAAGGTCTGGTCTGTCAGTCCTGACACCATGCTTACGGTGAACTTGATGTACTTCACGGCTTTATTCGCCAATACTGGTGAGTTTACATGAATCAAGCCATTAGCAGCATCTATCGTAACGGTGGTATTGTTGCTACTTGTGGTTGTGACATTTCCTGTATAAGCCACACTACTTGGACTGGTAGAGTAAATCGCCGTTCCCGTGGGGAAGGTTGCATTCAGGTAGGTCTTGGTTCCACTACTATTGTAGAAATACACCTGGGCATTGGTAATCTTGATGCTCTCACCTTTGGTGATGAAATAGTTGATGTCGATTTCACCATTGTTGCCATACAGGTTGGCATTCAGCGGTGACACCATCAAGAAATACGACTTGCTGGTAATCATGTCGTAAACATCCGACTCGTTCTTTACCCATGGCAGCACCTCGTATTGCAGATCAACGCTCTCAAAAGTGTTTTCTGTCGGTGAACTGGCACCCATACCCTTGATATTCGCATTGATATGATAGACATGGTTGCGCTTGATTTCTGTAACTTCAGATTCCTTCACGACAGGAATACGATAGTAGTTAACGGCCATGGCTTGGTTTTTGGGTGTGAAACCAAGGGTTAAGATCGTATAAGGTGCTTCTGCCACCGCATTCGACGTTTCATCCCATGAGAAAGCATAGGTGTACGTAAGGTAATTATATGTTTTGCGAAGATTTGCTGTTTCAGGCGTAGTTTGAATGTCGGTATAAGACACTTCGCGGTCTACACTGGTGATGTTCCAGTGAGTACCCGTAGGAGTCTGCAGATTCCTGTCGTCGCCAGTAAGTTGGTTCGTGGTGCCTTCTCCATAATCCATGCCGAAATCGGTGGTGTTATAAGCAAAGTTAGCATGTTTCCAACGAGGGCTACCAACATTGATTGAATGGTCAGGGTCGTTTATACTGAGTGAATCGAGCGAACGGATGAATTTGTCATCAAAATTCACTGAAACCACAATTTTTGTGGCTGCCCGTCGCATTTCTACGGGTATCACCTGCTTTGCCTGCCCCGCAACAGGCTGCCACTGTTTGGCCACACCGTCCATCATAAAGACTTTATCTGCCTGCTCGTCCCACTGGTCGTTGCCGTAAGGCTTGAAAATCTGGTCGTCGGTGGTATACAAAGCCCGCAAGTCAGCAAGCGTATTGAACACAACATATTCATCCCCACTTTTTTGATGGGTCTGGGGGTTATTCAGTGCGACATACACATCGTACTTTTTATTCACGTCAAGTCCCTGGTTCTGCCAGTTCTTGGCCAAAAGATGCTCTGCGTTATCAGTGACTTCTCCGTTGTAATGATAGGTCTTAATGATCTGCTCCTGTCCCGTTTCCGTGATAAACACATCTATGTTCTCACCGAGATAGTTCTCATTCAGCTCGGGATCGCCTGGTTCATCTGCACGAGTTGCAGTGAAATCGCCTTCCATCGAAGGCAACGATGGCTCAATAATCAATCCCTGCTCATAGCCATTGTTTCCCATTTCGATAAATGTATCGTCATCGCTACAGGAAAGAATAAGCACTGATATTGCCCCAAAGGCAAACAACTTGAATATATGCTTGAAGTTATTCATGATTATACTATTTTAATTATTGCCATCTAATAATGTTTGTATCCTCACTATCATAGATGTTGTTATTCACATAGTAGATCCACAACTCGTCATTGGAACCATTACCTGGATAAGTACCAGAGGTAATGGGTATTCGTTCTGAGAAAGTATCAGATGAATGTTTGACAAGGGTTAGACCAGCAAATTGAATTTGCCCGGTACCGATAGCGTCTTTCGGTACAACGCGGAAAAACACAACCTCTTCGTTTGCACCATTGGCTATTTCAATGGTTTCCGAATTTCCAGTTACGTTTCCTTCCTCGTCACAAACCTGGAACCAGAACAGATCGTTGTTCGGTGACAAAGTTGTGGCTTCCTCGCAGGTGATTGTAAGTTTCCACAATGGTGATCGATAATACATGTAATCATTCTGGGTATATGTTCCATCTGATACAGCTACTGCTGCATGCTGCCAGAAATCGTTGGAGTTATAGTCTGTAATGGCTCCGCGCATATCATAAATCTTATACTTGTTGTTCCAACCACCCATTCCATAGAAGCCGAGACAAGTCAAGTTGGCACTGGTATTATGCGTGTAATTCAATGTGCCACCATCCGTCCAAGGAAGCAATGCAGGCTGAACAAACAGTCCACCGCCAGTAAAATAGCCGTAGATAAACCATTGATGATTACGAACGAAATCTGTTTCGTTTTTTAGGGCAAAGGTTGTCGTGTGATCTACGCCATCGATTGTAAAATGGATGGTTCCCATAATGGTATGGCTGTTTGCATCCTTGGCTGTTTGACCATCTGTTTCACGCAGATAAGTGGTGCAGCACATTGTGACGTTCTGTTGGGGGTTGCTATTTTTCGTAATCTTATCAACATACTGTTGCGCTGTCTCACCCTCAGCCCACATGAAATTGTCTGGAGTTTGTTCTTCGGTCAACTCCTTGATTTTGATTGGTGTCGTCGTGTTATTCATATAGATGAGATTTGTGGTCTCCCGAACCACAGTATTCTCACTGTTTTTGGGTAGGTTGGCCACTGTGACATCGCCAAAGCCTGACGGCTCTTCGACTGGAAAGATGTATTGTGTGGCGGGGAACGATGAGCCGTTGATTTCGATGCTTGTTATTTCCACGCCTTCCATACCGTTGGGCTTCGTAAAATAGAACTGTATCTTCGAGATGGAACGAGTCAACTCTACATCGAACTCATTCCGGTAGAGCAGATTGTTGTTTGGATTCTGAAGAACGATGGATTGATTGGTCGCAATCTGTGACATGGGAAGTCCGTCAGTGGCTCCGTTGCCTACCTCTCGCACAGGATTGATTAATCCAAAGTCGTCATTATTATCAACATGTCCGAAGACTGTATTCTTCAAGACGCCACGTTTAACCATTTCTGCAGGCTGTGTGAGCGATGTAAGACCCGCCGTATTGGCCATTACATAGAAGTCGAGCTTTGCCGTAATGGTTAGGTCTGCATTGACCAAACGGTTCGGAAGAAGCATCTGTACTGTTTGACGAGCTGCGTTCACATCCTGAATATTGTTCAGTTCTGCGTAGCCTACCGGTGTTGCTTCATCGCCCGTTCCTGTTTCGTATGCCCACACACGAACATTATGGAGCGCGTTTTCTGCGGGAGTTGCTGTCACCTTTAAATCGTCATCAGCGCGTGTGTCCAATGTCGTTGGCGCGTAGATATTGATGTTCAGTACTGCTGCCTTGTCCTGTGGGGTATACTCCTCGTCGATAGTATTGCAGGCCGCGAGCGTCAGGAGCGACGCTGTGGCAAGGAGCGGCAGGTATGTTTTACTTAAATTCCACATAATTCTTCTATTTTGGAAAGAAATAATTTATCTTTGGTTCTTCGATTTGGAAAGAAATTGGAATAATTATCAGAAATTATCTTATATATTGGGTTGTGAATGTTCTTGATTCGTGGTGGGATCAGATGGTGGGTTGCTCGAAGTGGAGTCCGTCTTCCCAGTTCAGCTGCACGCTGACGCCTACCTCAGCGTCTACGGTGGTCACCTCGCCGGTGGGTTCCATCTTCAGCTTGATGATCTTCAGGTTGGCGGCCTTCAGCGGCTCATGCACGTAGAGGTCGTTGCGCGTGATGGTGCCGTCGGGCATCCACACGAGGAGCGTCATGCTCCAGTAGCTGCCC
>CADCIB010000007.1 GCA_902801375.1 uncultured Prevotellaceae bacterium
TGGATGACCTCCCCTAACCCCTCCGGCCTCACCCCCAGCCCCTCTCCAAGGGGAGAGGGTAGCTTGGGAGGGGGACTTGGAAAGTACATAAGAAAGGAGGGATGACCTCCCCTTGCCCCTCCTGTAGGAGGGGGACTTGGAAAGTACATAAGAAAGGAGGGAAGACCTCCCCTAACCCCTCCTGTAAGAGGGGGACTTGGAAAGTACATAAGAAAGGAGGGTGACCTCCCCTAACCCCTCCTGTAGGAGAGGGACTTAGAAAGTATATAAGAAGGGTGGAAGACCTCCCCTAACCTCTCCTGTAGGAGGGGGACTTGGAAAGTACATAAGAAAGGAGGGTGACCTCCCCTAACCCCTCCTGTAGGAGGGGGACCTGGAAAGTACATAAGAAAGGAGTGGGACCTCCCCTAACCCCTCCTGTAGGAGGGGGACTTAGAATGTATATGAGAAAGGAGGAATGACCTCCCCTAACCCCTCCTGTAGGAGGGGGACTTGGAAAGTACATAAGAAAGGAGTGGGACCTCCCCTTGCCCCTCCTGAGGAGGGGGACTTGGAAAGTACATAAGAAAGGAGTGGGACCTCCCCTATCCCCTCCTGTAGGAGTGGGACCTGGAAAGTATATAAGAAAAGGAGGGTGACCTCCCCTAACCCCTCCTGTAGGAGGGGGACTTAGAATGTACATGAGAAAGGAGGGTGACCTCCCCTAACCCCTCCTGTAGGAGGGGGACTTGGAAAGTACATAAGAAGGGTGGAAGACCTCCCCTATCCCCTCCTGTAGGAGGGGGACCTGGAAAGTATATAAGAAAAGGAGGGTGACCTCCCCTAACCCCTCCTGTAGGAGGGGGACTTAGAAAGTACATAAGAAAGGAGGGTGACCTCCCCTAACCCCTCCTGTAGGAGGGGGACTTGGAATGAGTATATGAGAAAAGGAGGAATGACCTCCCCTATCCCCTCCTGTAGGAGGGGGACTTAGAAAGTACATAAGAAAGGAGGGGGACTTAGAAAGAGTGCTTGAAGCAAACTGGTTCCCCTCCTACAGGAGGGGTTAGGGGAGGTCAAGAGTTGAACGAATAAATTATACGGATATGAACAAAATCTTATGGATAGTTAGCCTTTTGCTGGTAGCATCGGCACAGCCTTTGCTTGCCCAAAAGCCGAAGAAAACCAGTGGCAACCCCATCTTCGAAGGGTGGTATGCCGACCCAGAGGCAGTGGTGTTTGGCCATCGCTGCTGGGTGTTCCCCACTTTCTCGGCTGAATACGAGAATCAGTTGCACTTCGATGCTTTCTCGTCGAAAGACTTGGTCAAGTGGAAGAAACACCCCAACGTGCTCACCAGCGAGAACGTCAGTTGGGCACGCATGGCCATGTGGGCGCCCGCCGTCGTGGAGAAAGACGGGAAGTACTATCTCTTCTTCTCTGCCAACGACGTCCATCAGGGCGAGGTGGGCGGCATCGGCGTGGCCGTGAGCAAGAAGCCTGGCGGTCCTTACAAGGACGCGCTGGGGCATCCGCTGATACAGGATATCGTGAACGGCGCACAGCCCATCGACCAATTCGTGTTTTGCGACAATGGACAATATTATATGTATTATGGTGGTTGGCGCCATTGCAACGTGGTGCGGCTGGCCGATGACCTGCTCAGCATTGTACCCTTTCCAGACGGCACACTCTACAAGGAGATCACCCCAGAGAACTATGTGGAGGGACCGTTCATGCTGAAGCGCAATGGCAAATACTACTTCATGTGGAGCGAAGGAGGGTGGGGCGGCCCCGACTACTGTGTGAGCTACGCCATCAGCGACTCGCCTTTCGGTCCGTTCCATCGCATTGGGAAAATCTTGCAGCAAGACCCGCAAGTGGCCACCAGCGCCGGCCATCATTCCGTCGTCCGTGGGGCTGGCCCCGATGAGTATTACATTGTCTATCATCGTCGGCCGAAAGGGGAGACGGCGCGCGACTTCCGCGTGACCTGCATCGACCGCCTGGAGTTCGACAGCGAAGGAATGATCCGTCCCGTGAAGATGACCTTCGAAGGCGTGAAGGCCACCAAAGTGAAACAACATTAAACTCACAATAATGAAAAACCTGAAATTGATGGGGGCCATCGTGGTCTTCCTTCTGTGCGGCAGCAGTTTGTCGGCAGAAACCATTCCCGTGAATTACAGCCTGAGCCTAAAGCGACCAGGCAATCCTGCAATCAGCTATCCACTCCACGCTGAGGGCAATGCCCTGCGTGCCGACCAATCGCTGCCCCTGACTATCTGTCAGGAACAGACGACCGACGGTGGCGACGTGCGCCTGACAGTTACTTTGACCGCTACAGAGCGCGTGTATTTCAACCTTGCCGCATCGCTGCCTACCACCTATCTGACAGGCGATTGCGACTTTTACCTGCCAGGTTTCTGGTATCATCAGAATCTGCGCTCTCCACGCGAGGCTCCTTCGTTCCATACTTCGAAGAGCTGGAACTTCCGCGAAGACCGCTTGTCGTCGCCCCTGACGGGTGTCTTTGACAGCACTTCAGGCCAGTCGCTCACCATCATGCGCCTGCTCGATGAGCCCGCTGAGGCCCTAACCACCCATCAGGAAGGAGAAGTGATCTTAGGCGGCAAGACCTCGTTGGGCTATCTCGGCTTCGACGGCGAAACAGGACACGTGGCGCTCACCTTCGGCTATCCCTACGTGGAAACGCCTAAGCGATATATCCGCAAGCTCACCCTCGCCCCGGCAATCACCACCTTTGCCAAATTGGAAAAGGGCGAGACACTGACCCTGAAGTGGCTTGTTCACCAGGGCGAGGCGCAGGACTACGGACAGTTTGTGGCACAGACTTGGCAGCAGTGTATGGACCGTCTGGCTCCGCAACCCATCCATCCGCTCTACACCCCGCAGGAGATGAAGGCGCAACTGGCCAACTATTTCCGTAAGGGCTACGTGGACAAGTATCCCTTGAAATACCATTCTGGCATCAGCATCCGCTGCGACGACTGCCAGCCCATCGACCACGTGCAGCTTGGCTTCTGCGGGCGCGTGTTGCTCAATGCCTTCAATGCGCTGGAATATGGCGAGCAGACGGGCGAGCGAGAGCTGGTGCGCATGGGACAGGAAATCTTCGACAGCTGGCTCCAGCATGGTTTCACGGCTAAGGGCTACTTTAAAGAGGACATGCGCATCGCGCAAGGCATTCCCACCGATGAGGACTGCGTGCACAGCATCCGCCAGCAGTCGGAGGCCGTCTATGCCGTGCTCCATTACCTGCGCTACGAGAAGCTCCACGGTCGGCAGCACCCTGAGTGGGAGCAGAAAATGCGCACACTGATGGGCAGCATGCTGGAATTGCAGAAGTCCGACGGACATTTCCCCCGCAAATACCGCGACGACCACAGCGATGTGGATGCCTCAGGAGGCAGTACACCCAGCGCCACCTCGACGCTGGTCATGGCCTACAAGTATTTTGGCGATAAGCGTTTCCTGAAAGCTGCGCGCCTGTCGGTGGACTATCTGGAGCAGAACATCATCTCGAAGAGCGACTATTTCTCGTCGACCCTTGATGCCAATTGCGAGGACAAGGAAGCCGCCATCAGTGCCGTCACGGCCACCTATTACCTGGCGATGGTCAGCAAGAAGCAAGAGAGAGCCCGCTACATCGCGCTATGCCAGAAGGCTGCCTATTTCGCCTTGTCGTGGTACTATCTGTGGGATGTGCCTTTCGCCCAAGGGCAGATGTTGGGCGACCTGGGACTGAAGTCGCGTGGCTGGAGCAATGTGTCGGTGGAGAACAACCACATCGACGTGTTTGTCTTCGAACTGCCGCATATCGTGGAGTGGCTGGCCCAGCAGACTGGCGAGCAGCGTTTCCAACAGATACATGATGTCATTTGCTCGTCGCTCAACCAGCTGTTGCCCACCCCGCAGCGTCTGTGCGGCATCGGCGTGCCTGGCTACAATCCCGAAGTGGTGCAGCATACCCAGTGGGACTATGGCCGCAACGGCAAAGGATTCTACAACGACATCTTCGCACCAGGCTGGACGGTGGCCTCGCTTTGGGAACTTTATTCCCCGCAGCGCACTGTCGACTTCCTGAAATAATTCGTGAGTGTAGTGCAGAAAATCCACCCAATGGGCGATTTTAGGCATTTGGGCACTGAAATACAGCGCTGATTTTCGTTATACACTCCGCCACTTTCGGAATTTATAACTTATTGATATTCAGCGCAAAGAGAAAAGTATCATCTCATTGTGGATGATACATTTCTTTTTATATGTGCGTGTATGCGCGTTTTTGCGTAACTTTGCAGCATCATTTCCTTTCGTGAATTCAAACTATAAATTTCAAGAATATGATAAAACAACGACTTCAATCTCTCCGAGCCACATTGCCTGGAAGTCTGATGACTTGTCTGCTGGCCATGTTGCTCTTGACGATGCCCGTCGAGTCGAAGGCTCAGGCGGACGGCGCGTCGAAAAGTGTGGTGACGGGTATGGTAACCGATGCCGAGAAGCAACCGCTCATCGGTGTGACCGTCACAGTGGTGGGAACCGAAATCCGCGCCGTAACCGATCTCGACGGTATGTTCAAGATTTCTGCCCCGATGAAGAGTAGTACAGAATTGGAGTTCAACTACATCGGCTTCAAGCGCAAGACGGTGAAGGTGAATGGTGCAAAACTCCTCAACATTCAGATGGAAGAAGAGACCAACGAGTTTGAGGAAGTGGTGGTCACTGGTTATGCCTCGCAGAAGAAGGCATCCATCATCGGTGCCATCGAGACCATCCAGCCCACAGAGCTCAGTTTCGGTACTACGCGTACATTATCTAATAACCTGGCTGGTAAGCTCTCGGGTGTCATCGGTATCCAGCGTTCGGGTGAGCCAGGCTACGACGACTCCAACTTCTGGATTCGTGGTATCTCCACTTTCTCAGGTAGCAACAACCCGCTGATTCTCATCGACGGTGTGGCCCGTGACCTGAACAACGTGGATGTTTCGGAAATTGAGTCGTTCTCCGTACTGAAAGACGCTTCGGCCTCGGCCATGTACGGTGTGCGAGGTGCCAACGGTGTGATTGTCATCACCACCAAGCGTGGTAAGATAGGTGCGCCGCAGGTGCGTTTCCATTTGGAGCATGCCATCAACGAGCCCACGCAGCTGCCGAAGTTCCTCAATGCTCCCGACTACATGACCCTGCTCAACGAGCTGGCCTTGCAGGACGGTACGGTGCAGCCCTTCACGCAGCAGCAGATCGACCGCACACGTTCGGGCTATGACCCCGACCTCTATCCCGACGTAAACTGGGTGGACGCCATCACAAAAGACTACTCATATACAACCCGCGGCAATGTCGACATCAGCGGTGGTAGCGACTTCCTTCGCTACAGCATCGTGGCCTCCTACTTCAAGGAGGGCGGCATCTTGGAACAAGACAAGAGCCTGATTGTCGACAATGCCACCAACAACCAGCAGTTCAACCTGCGCACCAACATCGACATGGACGTGACGAAGACTACGCTCTTGCGCGTCAACATCGGTGGTTATCTGAACCGCTTCAAGAAGCAGCGCTGTAACACCGACGATGCTTTCGGACAGGCTTTCCGCACACTGCCCTTCGTCCATCCTGCCCGCTATAGCGATGGTGCCATTCCAAAGATTTCGAATCGTGCCAACCCTTGGCAGACCGTCACCCAGCAGGGTTACGACTTCATCACTTCATCGAAGATTCAGACATTGTTCAGCGTAGAGCAAGACCTGCGACAGATTACCAAGGGCTTGAAGGCCAAGGCTTTGTTCAGCTTCGACCGTTGGAATCGCAGCCGCCGCAGCCGCACCGCCAATCCTGGAACAGTGTTCCCGGCAACGGGCCGCGACGAGGAAGGCAACCTCATCTACAGCCAGTTCGAGACAGGCGACGAGTCGATGGGCTCAGAGCAAGGAACAGAATATGGTAACACGAACGTCTACTTCGAAGCCGACGTGATGTACAACCGTCGCTTTGGCAAGCTCGACCTCGATGCCCTCTTCCTCTACAACCAGCAGGCCTACGACGATGGCAGCATCCAGGACTACAGAAAGCAGGGCGTGGCCGGACGTCTGTCGCTCACCTACGACAACCGCTACGTCACGGAGTTCAACTTCGGCTACAACGGCTCGGAGAACTTCGCCAAAGGTAAGCGCTTCGGTTTCTTCCCCTCGTTTGCCATCGGTTGGCTCATGAGTGAGGAACCCTGGATGGAAAAGATGAAAAGCACTTTCCACAAGATAAAGTTCCGCGCCAGCATTGGTCAGGCCGGTGACGACAACATCGGTGGCCGCCGCTTTGCCTATCTCGGCACACTCTATACCGACCAGGAAGGCTACTCTTGGGGTACCACAGGGCAGCGCAGCTACAGCGGTATCACTGAGGGTGATATCGGTGTCGATAACCTGACGTGGGAAACCGTGACGAAGGCCAACCTTGGCGTGGAGCTTGGTCTCTGGGACATCGTCGACCTGAATTTCGATATCTTCCGCGAGAAGCGCAAGAACATCTTCATGCAGCGCACCATTGTTCCCACACAGAGCGGTTTCGTACAGGCACCGTGGGCCAACTTCGGTAAGGTGACCAACCAAGGTATCGAAGTGACGCTCAACCTGCATAAGCAGTGGAACAAAGACCTCTTCACCTCGGCCTACGGAAACTTCACCTACGCCAAAAACCGCGTCGACGAGAAGGATGAGCCCGACGTGCTGAAGGGAACCCACCGTTCGCAGACTGGTCGTTCGATGAACGAGCTCTGGGGCTTGACCGCCGAGCGTCTGTTCACCGCCGACGACTTCAATGCTGACGGTACGCTGAAGAATGGCATTCCTGCCCAGGAAGGCGTGGGCGCCGTGACGCTCCACCCGGGCGACATCAAGTATGTGGATGTCAATAAAGACGGCGTCATCACTGAGGAAGATGAAGGCTACATTGGCGGAACGGAAGATCCGCGCATGGTCTATGGCTTCGGTGCCGTGATCAGCTACAAGAACGTCGACTTCAACTTCTTCTTCCAGGGTTCGGGCGACATGTACCGAGTCATCGGACAGCAGCCCTACTTCCTGCCTGGCGGCGGAACGACTACCGAGGGTAATGCCTACGCTAAGAACATCAACGACCGCTGGACCGACAGCAACCAAGACGCCTACGCCTTCTGGCCCCGACTGTCGTACGGTCCGAACGTCAACAACTATCGCCGCTCCACCTGGTGGAAGAAAGACATGAGTTTCCTCCGCTGTAAGACCGTCGAGATAGGCTACACCTTCCCGAAGTCTTGGTTCCAGAGCCTCTATGTAAAGAGCCTCCGCGTCTACGTCAGCGGCAACAACCTCTTCTGCGTTTCCAAGTTCAAGCTCTGGGATCCCGAGCTGGGTACCAACGACGGACTGAAATATCCGATGAACCGTTCCATCATGTTCGGTATGGATTTGAACTTCTAAAGCATTGAACATTCAAAACATTGAAACATAAAACAACAAGCGTTATGAAAACCAAGATAAAGAACCTGAAATGTTTTGTTCTCGGCTTTACCGTATGTTGCGGTTTCGCCGCAACGGTCAATTCCTGCTCCGACTACCTCGACAAGGAACCCGATACGGAGCTGACCACCGAGATGGTATTCGAGAACCGCGACAAGGTCTACTCATGGCTCGGCTATGTGTACAACATCATCCACAACCCCGACAAGTGGGCACTGACCGCCGACGGCTATGAAGTGTTTGCCGATGACATCACGCCCTCCATGCGCTGGCAGCAGTGGGACTGGGGCGGCGTCATCCCGAAGATCATGGGACAGTGGACCATCAACTCCACCTGGGGCGGCAACCTTTGGCATATGATGCCCCGTTACATCCGTCACGGCTACATCTTCAACAATATGGTGAAGGCCATGCCTGACCACGATCTGCCGCAGTCGGAAATCGACAATATGAAAAACGAAGTGAAGTTCCTCTGCGCCTACGCCTGGTGGCAGATGGCCGAGAACTACGGAGGTATCCCCTTCAAGCCCGACTATATCGCCCCCACCGACTTCACGCTCTCTGAGCTGATGGTGGGCCAGTCGAAGTTCGACGATGTGGTGGACTACTGCGACAAGCAGATGTATGAGGCTGCCATGGCGCTGCCCGCCGTCTACGACGACCCCTCGAAGTATGGTCGCATCAACCGCATCATGGCCCTGACCGTACGCTCGCGCATGCTGCTCTTCGCCGCCAGCCCTCTGGTGAACGGCAACACCTGGTACACCAACTATGTGAACGACCAAGGTGAGCAGATATTCAACACCACCTACGACCACAACAAATGGATCAAGGCTGTCGAGGCCTGCAAGCTCTGCATCGATGAGGCTGAGAAAGCCGGCTATGCACTCTACGTGGAGATGGGACCCAACGGCAAGCCCGATCCCTTCATGTCGACCTATAACGTGCACATCAAGCGTTGGAGCGAAGGCAACCACGAGATCACCTTCCCCGTGACCAAAGGCAATAGCTATCGCGACACGTTCCTCCGTACGGCCTCCGTGCGTGAGTATGGCGGTGGCAACGGCCTCGGTGTCTATCAGGGACTCGTCGACGCCTTCTTCACGCGCAACGGACTGCCCATCGACGATCCTAACTCAGGCTACACAGAGGAAGGATTCTCTACCACCATCGACGACCGCTCCTCCGAGACCACATGGGAGTATGGCACGGGCGTAGCCGGTGAGGTCACCTCGCGCGGTACCTATAATATGTATTGCAATCGTGAGCCGCGCTTCTACAATGCCGTGTCGTTCCATGGCTCTTGGCTCGCCGTGGGCAACCGCAAGTACAACTTCTTCCTCAACGGCCGCGACAACATTCAGACCTCTTCGCCCCACGACTCACCGCAGAACGGCTACCTCGTGCGCAAAGGCCTGAACGTGCTCGACAACTACCTCACGGGCGCCATCACCGACCGTCAGGGCTTCACCTATCGTCTAGCTTTCACCTATCTCGACTATGCTGAGGCCGTCAACGAGGCCTACGACACGGGCGAGGCACGCCAGCAGGCACTCATCTATCTGAATCGTATTCGCGAACGTGCCGGCGTGCGTAAGTACACCTTCGACCCCGTCGAGCTGACCGACGAAGAGTTTATCCACATCGACAACACCCAGGCTGAGGTGCGTCGCGTGGTACGTGCCGAGCGCCGCGTAGAGCTCTGCTGCGAGAACAACCGCTGGTATGACATCCGCCGTTGGATTGATGCCGAGAACCTGCCCGAGATGTGTGGCGACGACTGGGGCATGAACGCCCAGGGCCGCAACCAGAACGAGTTCTTCCAGCGCACCGTCTATCAGACACGCGTATGGAAGCGCCAATACTACTGGATGCCCATCTACATCGATGAATATGAGAAGAACCCCAACCTCCGCGAGGCTCCCTTCTGGGTGATAGGCGAAGAGTAGGCACCATCCATCAGTCATCGTACTTGCGAAGCAATACATCGTAATTCAAACATAAACATCAAACATGAAAAAGATATTATCATTCATCAGCATCTGTCTCTTGGCGGGAGTCTTTGCCTCCTGCAACAAGGACCCGGAATATTTTGAACTGCCCGTCTATCCCGACGAGATGCACGTGAAATGCTCCGTCGAAGAGATCGTGCTCAACAAAGGCATTGCCGACGATGTGGCCCTCACCCTCACCTGGGACAAAGCCACCAGCCCCCTCTCTGCCTCCGACGTGGTCACCTACAAGGTGTGCTTCTATCCCTCGTCGATGAAAGACCAGAAGTCGGCCTATATTGAGACCGGCACTGAGCAGCGGCTCGCCCTCACCCACGATCAGCTCAACTCGATGGTTGCCCGCTGGGCCATGCCTGGCGAGGCCGTGCGCGTGACGGCACAGGTGCTCAGCATCGTCAACAACGAGACGCGCTATGTGCGTCCCGAGGTGTCGACCGTGGAGTTTACAGCCACCGGTTATGAGAAATATCCCGCCTATCTGAACATGGTCATGACCGATGCCGAAGGCACAGTCACCACCGAACGGCTCACGCAGCGCCAGCTCGGTACGGGCATCTACGAGGCAACGCTCAACATGAAGCCCTGCACCTACCACTTCACCACCTCCGACGAGCCCTATCCCGCCTATGGTCAGGCCGTCGGCGAGCAGATGGCCTACCTCACCGAGGGCACCATCAGCGAATTCTCCTGCTCGGTCACTGGTCAGCGCACCGTTATCGTCGATACTAACAACGACTTCAACGACTGCCGCCTCCTCGAGATTGTGCAACTGCCTACGCCTGGCGTCATCTGGATTTGCGGCAACGGCTGCTCCGTGGGATGGAACACCAATACCACTGCCGGCCACATGGAGATGGTGGGTTCGGCCCGTGAGCCTTACTACTATGCCTGGACGGGCGAGTTCATCGCAGGTGGCGAAATCAAGGTGGGACTTGGCGCCGGCTGGGGCGACCAGTTCTTCTACGCACCAGAAATGGGAGCCGACCCACTCACCGACCATCGCCTGCCCATGTATCGTCTGCAGGACGACGGCGGCGACCTGAAGTGGATACCCTCCGTGAGCGGACGCTACACCTTCACCCTTTGTCTGTTGGCCACCGACATGCACACCACTTTCGAACCCGCAAATTAAACAATGAACATCAGAAACAGTATTCTCGCGTTGCTCTGTCTTGCATCCCCACTTGGGATGCAAGCAGAGGACACGTATCAAAACCCCGTCATCAAATATAGTCTTCCCGACCCGACCGTGATTCACGCCGAGGATGGCTATTTCTACCTCTATGCCACTGAGGACACACACAACGTGCCCATCTACCGGTCGAAGGACCTCGTGAAGTGGCGCTATGCAGGCACAGCCTTCACTGATGCCACACGCCCCATGGACTTCGTGCCCAACGGCGGCATCTGGGCGCCTGACATCAATTACATCAACGGGCAGTATGTGCTCTATTACTCCAAGTCGGAGTGGGGCAAGACGTGGGATTGCGGTATCGGCGTGGCCGTCTCCGACCGTCCCAACGGCGGTTTCCACGACGCGCAGAAACTCTTCATCAGCAGCGAAGTAGGCATCGAGAACTGCATCGACCCATTTTTCATCCAGGATGACGGCCGTAACTACCTCTTCTGGGGATCGTTCCACGACATCTACGGCGTGGAGCTCACCGACGACGGCCTGGCCATCAAGGAAGGGTGCACACCGCAGAAAATAGCCGGCGGGCTCATAGAAGCCACCATGATCTATAAGCGCAATGGCTACTACTACCTCATCGGCTCGGCGGGATCCTGCTGCAATGGGGCCAACAGTACCTATCATCTGGTCATGACTCGCTCGCGCGAACTTTTCGGACCTTACGTCGACCGCAACGGACGGTCGGCCATCGGCGACAATTTCTCGCCCCTGCTCAACGCCAGCTCGCAGGTATATGGGCCAGGCCACTGCTCAGAGATCATCACCGACGATGCCGGCACCACATGGATACTCTATCATGGCTACATGGCATCCGACGTCGACCGTGGGCGTGTGGTTTTCCTCGACCGCGTGCGCTGGGGCAGCGACGGATGGCCGCAGATACAGGGTATGAAACCCTCCACCGAGGCCACCGTACCCTTCTTTGGTCCGCCTACAGGCATCGAAAGCCCGTGGCAGCAGGCCGACCGCGACTATCTCGTCATCCCCACCGAGGGACGCGGCATGTACCGCATCGAAAGTCCCGACTGCGATGTCTTCTCTTGGCAGCTCTTCAGCGCCAACGGCTGTATGCTGCAGGGCGAGCAGGCCCGCCAGACGGCCGTCGTGGATGCATCGCAACTATCATCAGGCATATACATAATTAAGGTAAAAGGACCTTCAGGAATACAAGCAATTAAGATTCATAAGCTCTGATGCCGTGAGGCATGTATGTTTTTGGGCGTGAGCATGGTTAGGCTCACGCTCTTTTTTTGTCCTTTTCGCTTCGGCAAAAAGGTTAAACAATATGAATAAAGGATAAATAACGGGGGTGCAATGATGGCCATTCAAAAGAATTTTGTTAATTTTGTTGCACAATTCTATCATTATGTTTCTTAATTGCTGACACATGAGAGCTATTTTACTTTCTATATTTCTGATAACGATGCTGTCTGTTGGGCTTTCCGCTCGCGCTGACGGTGAGCACAACGACTGGCTGAAACAGCTGGACAGGAGCCTCGACCGCCGCGAAGAGTTTGAGCAGCAGAAAAAGAACAGCATCGACATGCAGAAGAATCTCCTCGCACAGGCTGCCAACGATGAGGAGCGCTATGAGCGGTTGTACAGCCTGTTTGAGTCGTACAAGAGCTATTGCTACGACTCGGCAGTGGTCTATGCCCGTCGCTGTGAGGAGGTGGCTGTGCGCCTGAACGATGATGTGAAGGTGTGCAATGCCCGGTGTGCCGTGGCGTTCTGCCTGATTTCCGCCGGCATCTTGTCGGAGGCTCACGAGATCATGAACTCTCTGGATCCTTCGAAGATGGATTTGCCTGAGCGGCGCAACTATCTTGAGATGAACAGCCAGATGTATCGGGCGATGGCCGACTATGTGCACGACGATCCGTACTACACGAAGTATATCACACCGAGCAACGCCTTCATGGACTCTCTCATCAGCATCACCCCTGCGAACCTGGCCATCCGGCATGCCTATGTCGGGTCGCGGCTGATGCGTGACCATCAATTCAAAGAGGCGCTGGCGTCGTTCAGGAATTATCTCTCGGCTCCCGATGCCAATGCCCATGGGCGCGCCATGGTTCTGGCCGAGATGGCGTGGGCGTATATCTATCTGGACGACGAGGACAAGGCCATCGACTGCTTCGCACAGTCGGCCATCTACGACAATGAGACGGCCACTCGCGAGATAACAGCTCTCTATCACCTGTCGCGACTGATTTTCAAACGTGGCGACTACGAACGTGCCAACCGCTACGTGCACCAGGCGCTCGCCGACGTGCAGTTCTACAACACCCGTCTGCGCAAGCTCGAGATAGGCGATATTCTGCCCATCATCGAAGAAGACCGCTACAAAGCTGTGCGCAGCCAGCGCAATTGGTTCATGGCGGCCTCGCTGCTCTTCGTGGGACTGCTGGCCGTCATCCTCTATGCCTATTTTGCCATTCATCGGAAGAATCATAAGCTGGCAGAGGCCCGGGAGCTGATAGCTGGGCAGCTGAGGCAGTTGCAGGAGGTGAACAGCCAGCTGACGGAGGTGAACAACCGACTGACGGAGGCTGATAAGATCAAGACGGCCTACATCGGACGGTCGTTCTATACGAATGCTGAGTTTATCGCCAAACTGGAAAAGACGTATCGTGCCATCGACCGCAAGATCACGACGCGGCAGTATGAGGAGTTGCGCAGTACGCTGAAGGAAAGTGCCCTGAATGCTGAGCGCGAGAATATGTATGCGGCGTTCGACCAGACGTTCCTCAAGCTGTTCCCGCAGTTTGTGGAGCGATACAACGCGCTGTTTGAAGAGGACGACCGCAAGCTGCCTGCCGACGAAGAGTCGCTGACGAGCGAGATGCGCATCTTCGCCCTGATACGTCTGGGCATCACGGATAGCGAACGCATAGCGAATTTCTTGAACTACAGTGTGCACACCGTGAACACTTATAAGACGAGGATCAAAAACCGCTCGTTTGTGGCCAACGAAGAGTTTGAGCGCATGATCATGGAGATTTAGGGGCAGCAAAATGCTCTCAAACGAGGGTTGATTGCAGTTATACAATGCGCTGATTGTTGGCGACGTATGTTGTTGAGATTCAGCGTTTTTTATTTTTAAGGCAAGTAAATGTGCTTATACATTTGCTTGCTTTTTTTCTGTTGTGCGGAATAAGGTGTAATTTTGTCGCAACAAAAATGACAAGCGTATGAAGAGAATTTTATTATTCGCAACGGCCATGCTGATGAGCGTCATGGTGATGGCCGACGAACTGAACCCGGTGCCCCATCAGGAGGCTGTGGTGAGGGTGGGCAAGGCCCGTTTCACGGTGCTGACGCCCGAAATGATTCGTATTCAGTATAGCGACGTGGAGCAGTTTGAGGATCGTGCCACCTTTGCGGTGGTGAACCGTCGGTTGCCCGTTCCCCGCTTCAAGCAGGAGCGCAAGGGCGGCTATTTGTTCATCAAGACCGATGCGCTGACGCTGCGTTACAAGCTGGGAGGCAGGATAGACGCGACGCCCAACGATGAGGTACTGCGCATCACGCTGCGGCTGAACGGCAGGGACGTAGTCTGGTATCCTGGCAAGGATGATGCGATGAACCTGCGGGGGACAACGCGAACGCTCGACGGACAGCTGGGCGACAATAAGCGCAGCGAGATGGAGAAAGGTTTACTCTCGCGGGCGGGCTGGAGCATCGTGGACGAGTCGCCGCTGACGAAGCGTGGCGACGGAAGCACTACTTTTGTCTTCGACGGAGAGCAGGACGGAATACCCTGGGTAGCGGAACCTGTGGACAAGCAGGCCATCGACTGGTATTTCATGGGCTACGGCCACGATTATAAGAAAGCGCTTGGCGACTTTGCGAAGGTTGGCGGCCGCCAGCCGATGCCTCCGCTCTACGTGCTGGGCTATTGGTACAGTAAGTATCAACGCTACACGAGCGACGAGTTCATGGAGATCGTGAACGACGTGAAGCGCAACCAGATACCGATGGACGTGATGATTTTCGACATGGACTGGCACACGCAGGGCTGGACGGGTTGGACTTGGGACCGCACTGCCATTCCCGACCCCGAGGGGCTGATAGACTGGATGCACAAGAAGGGGCTGAAGGTATCGCTGAACCTCCATCCTGCCGATGGTGTAGACGACGATGAGGACTATTTCGCCGCCGTGCGCGACGACATGGGCATGGGTGCAGACACGAAGGTGGTGCCCTGGAACTTGTCGGACGGACGGTTCTATCATACGATGTTCAATCGCATCATCCGCGCCCGCGAACGTCAGGGCGTGGACTTCTGGTGGCTCGATTGGCAGCAAAACCTGACGAGCAAGTATGTGGAGGGTTTGGGTGAGACATTCTGGTGCAACCATGTGTTCTACAACGATATGCGTCTGAACCGTAATGACCGCCGCCCACTGATTTTCCACCGTTGGGGCGGTCTGGGCAGCCATCGCTATCCGATCGGCTTCTCGGGAGACTCGTTCACCACGTGGAACACCTTGGCCTGGCAGCCCTATTTCACGGCGACGTCGTCGAACGTGCTGTTCGGCTATTGGGGCCACGACCTTGGTGGCCACCAGCAGAAGGGCGACAACGACGGAGAGATCTACCTGCGCTGGATGCAGTTTGGCGTGTTCACGCCCATCTTCCGCACCCATGCCACCAATTGGCCAGGCATTGAGCGCAGAATCTGGAAATATGACAATTTCCCCTTGCTGTTGGAGACGGTGAGGCTGCGTTATGCGCTGATGCCCTATATCTATACCGCGTGCCGTGAAGCCTACGATACGGGTGTGAGCCTGTGCCGCCCGCTCTACTACGAATGGCCTGAGGAGAACAAGGCGTACACCTGTGAAGGAGAATATATGTTTGGCAACGACATCCTGGTGGCGCCTGTGGTGGCTCCCGTGGGTGCCGACGGCAAGACGGAGCAGGCTGTGTGGCTACCGGAGGGCAAGTGGTTTGACGTGTGCAGAAACTGCCTGCGTGATGGCGAAACGACCTTCACTGATGCGTATGCGCTGAACGAGATACCCTATTTCTACAGGGCGGGCACGGTGATTGTGAACAACCCGCCGATGATGAACCTGAGTGAGCGTCCGGACCGCCTGATTGTGAAGGTTGTGCCTGGGGCCGACGGTGAGACGACGCTCTACGAGGACGACGGTGACAGCGAAGGCTACAAACAGGGTCTGTATACGACGACGCGTATGGTGCATCAGGGCGGCGAACTGACCATCTGCCCGCGCGAGGGGGCGTTCAGCGGGATGCCTGTGCAGCGGGCCTACACCGTAGAGTTCCTGTCCACGGAGCGCCCGTCGGCGGTGACTATCAACGGCGAGCCTGTGGGCAACGGTGCCTGGACTTACGACGAAGGCACGCGCAAGGTGACAGTCTATGTGGGCGCTACTGCTTGTGAGGTCGCCGTGCAGGTGGGGTTGAAATATTAAAGAATTAAAGAATTATACAATTATAAAATTATACAATTATAAAATTAGAGAATTATACAATTATAAAATTAGAGAATTATTTATCAATTAACTTAAAACTATAGTATAATGAAAAAGCGTTTACTTTACTTGCTCCTTGCCCTCATAGGATGTTGGGTGGGCAGCAACAAGGCAATGGCCTTGAGTCAGCAGGATGGCGTTTATCAGATTTCGTCGGCTGCCGATTTGGAAGAGTTTTCTAACATGGTGGCCAGTGGCAATGGCAGCATTGACGGTGCACTGACTGCTGACATTGACATGACGGGTGTGACGCACCAGCCCATCGGAACGGAGAGCAGCCCTTACAGCGGCACGTTCGACGGACAGGAGCACTACATCATGAACATGAAAATTGAGATGCCCAATGACTCTTACGTAGGTCTGTTTGGCGTTCTGAACGATGGCGCTTACATCAAGAACATCATTGTGGACTATTCGTGTACGATCAGTGCCCTTCGCCTTGTGGGCGGTATTGCCGGTGGTACGCAAGGCGGCGGCACTGTGACTTTTGAGAATTGTGGCAACGAGGCCAGCATTGGCGCCGAGGAAGAGAATGCGGCAGGTATCTGCGGTGTGAGTATGGGCAGTGCTTGTGGCATCCGTCTGCTGAACTGCTTTAACACCGGTGGCATCAGCGGTGGTCGCGAGAGTGCCGCCCTCTGCGGATGGGTAGGCAACAGTGGCAGCGTGATACAGAACTGCTACAATACCGGTTGGGTGATTGGCATGGACGGCTCTCACTCGCTATGGCGCAACGACGCCGGTATGGGCTCGAACAACTACGACAGCTATGGCAACCAGGGCACACAAATCAGCGAAGACGAGTATGACCTGATGAGTGGCGCCGTGTGCTATCAGATCAACGGCAACCAGTCGGAGAATGTAGTGTGGTATCAAACATTGGGTGCCGATATACACCCTGTACCCTTCAAGTCGCATGGTGTGGTGTATGCCGTGGGCGACCTCTACTGCGACGGAACGTCGAAAGGCGGAGACCTGACCTTCTCGAATACCAACGAGTCGAACCGCGACGATCACCAATTCGTGGATGGCGTCTGCCGTAACTGTGGTGAGGTGGACACGGAGTATCTCACCGCTTCCGACGGTTACTATGAACTCAGTTCGGCCGCTGACCTGAACTGGTTTGCCGCCCTTGTGAATCACGGTCATACGAAGGTGAATGCCCGTCTGGTGCGTGACATCGATTTTACCTCGTACACCCAGCAAGATGTGATGATCGGCGGTGACGCTTACACAACTGACGAGAGTGCCAGTCTGGCCTTCGAGGGCATCTTCGACGGCGACGAGCACACCATCACCATCGACTATAGTGCCTCATACAATGGCGTGGCCCTGTTCAAGGTGGTTCGCGATGCAACGATCAAGAACCTTACCATTGAGGGAAGCATTGAGTCGAACCAGAAGTTCGCAGCCGGTCTGGCCTTCGTCACCCGCCGTGCCACGAAGATTGAGAATGTCATCGTGGATGTCGACATCGTAGGCTCATATCCTGGCGATGCCACGCATGGTGGTATCGTGGCCGTATCGCACGAGAATCCCACCTATCTGAATTGTGCTTTTATCGGCAGCATCGACGCTCCCGACTGTGAGGGTACGGCAGCCATCATCGGCTACTCGCATAACTATACCGATGCGATGATAGAGAACTGCTATGTGGCTCCCACGAAGCTCGATATGACGGGCAACTCAACGGTGATTGCCCGCAACGTGCGCAACATCGTGAACTGCTATTATACCGACAACATCACCGACTTCTGGGATGACAACTGCACCGTGGTCAGCACGGATGCCGTTGCTTCGGGTGAGCTCTGCTATCTGCTCAATGCCGGCGGTGGCGATGGCGCATGGCGTCAGGACATCGGCAGCGACAGCAATCCTGTGCCTTTCTTGTCGCACAGAGAGGTTTATGCCAATGGTTCCATCAACTGCGACGGCACGCTGAGCGATGATGTCAGCTACTCCAACTCTAAATCATCGGCCACTCAGAAGCCGCACAGCTATGTGAACGATGTTTGCTCCGTCTGCGGTGCCCGCATCATCCGCAATGGTCAGCAGCTGAAAGCTCTGGCCGATGCCATCAACTCGGGCGACATCGACGGAAACGTCATTGTTGACCTGGCCAACGATATCGACCTCAGAGGCATCGACTTCATGGGCATCGGCACCCGCTTCACCAATGTGATTGACGAAGAGAACTCCGAGGATGTCAAGCGCCCGTACACTGGCACTTTCGACGGCCACGGCTATCGCATCAAGAACATGCTCATCGAGGTGGATGAAGGCAACAAGGGCCTCTTTGGTGTCGTCAGCGGCGCCACCATCAAGAATGTGGTCATCGACAGCAGTTGTGAAATCTACTCCACAGGCTACTCTGCAGGTGTTGTAGGTACATCAGTCGGCCGCGGCACACTGACCATCGAGAACTGTGGCAGTGAGGCTATCGTGAATGTAGGAGCCAACGGTGTGAACGGTGCTGGTATCTTGGGCGTGAACGACCTGAGCGAAGCTTTCGTTCGCATCATCAACTGCTACAACACGGGTGTCATCGTGGGTGCTGGCGAGTGTGCTGCTATTTCAGGATGGCTGGGCGACCGCTTCGAAGTGAAGAACTGCTACAACAGTGGTGAGGTGGCCGAGAATGCCATCGACGGAAACCGTACGTTCGCCCGCTACAACGGCAATGTCGGAATCATCGAGAACTGCTTCGAGGTGAACGGCAGTCAGGTGCTTGAGTCGGCCGTAGAGGATGTGGCCAGTGGTAAGCTCTGCTATGAGCTCAACCAGGGTGCCAACCAGACCGTCTACTACCAGACACTGGGTAGCGATGAGCATCCTGTGCTCGACAAGTCGCACCTCCGTGTGGTCTACCAGGGTGGACAGTATGTCAACAGCAGCACAGCTACTGCCATCGACACAGCATCAGCACCTGTCACCCGTCAGCCTGCAGCCATCTACGACCTGCAGGGTCGCCGCATCAATGGCGCTCAGCGTGGTGTGCAGATTGTTCGTAATGCCGACGGCACAACGCGCACTGTGGTGGTGAAGTAAACGATGCCATTCGGGGGAACTTTTTCCCCACACATCAGAAAGTATCATGAAGAAGAAACTCAGTCTATCTCTATGGTGCCTGGCCATCGCTTTTCATGCGATGGCTCAGGCATCTTTCGTCTCCGACGACCGTGTGGCCGTGTTCTATCCTGCGGCCTACGATGCCTCACAACACAGCCCGTCGCCCATCTTCGTCAAGGAGCCGACGGCCATCAACCCCCTGCCTGCCAGTTGGCAGCTGCGCCCCGAGTTTTCTGTTAGCAACGGCTTGACCGTAGCCAAAATCTCTGTAGGCGACAACGTCGACCTCTATGGCACGGGCGAGGTGACTGGTCCCTTGCGTCGCAATGGGCGCACCATCAGTCTGTGGAACATCGATACGCCCGCCTATGGCGTGGATGGCGGCACCCATCTCTATCAGAGTCATCCCTGGGTGATGGGCGTCCGAGCCGATGGTACGGCCTTTGGCATCATCGCCGACAACACCTGGCGACAGACCATCCGTACCGACCGCGATGTGGTGTTTGAGAGCCAAGGCCCAGCCTTCCGAGTGGTCATCATCGAGCGCGACAGTCCCAGGCAGCTGATGCAAGCCCTTGCCGACCTCACAGGCCACATGGAGATGCCGCCCCTCTGGGCGTTGGGCTACCAGCAGTGTAAGTTCAGCTACCAACCCGACACCCGAGTCAAGGAGGTGGCCGACACGCTGCGACTGCTCCATATTCCCGCTGATGTCATCTGGATGGACATCGACTATATGGACCACTACAAGATTTTCACGTTCTCGCCGAGGGAGTTTCCTGACCCGAAGGGCTTGAACGACTATCTCCACGACCGCAATTTCAAGGCAGTCTATATGATTGACCCTGGCGTGAAGGTGGAGCCCGGCTACTTCGTCGACGACCAAGGCTCAGCAGGCGACTACTGGGTGAAGACCGCCGACGGCAAGCCCTTCGTGGGCAACGTGTGGCCCGGTCCGTGCCATTTCCCTGACTTCACTCGTCAGGAGGTGCGCACATGGTGGGCAACACTCTACAAGGACTATATGGCTACGGGCATCGACGGCGTTTGGAACGACATGAACGAGCCCTCCGTCTTTGGTGGCCCTGAGTCGTCTATGCCCATGGACAACCTGCACGGTGTGGCATCCTTCCAGGCACCTCACCTCCGCTATCACAACGTCTATGGCCTGAACATGGTGCGTGCCAGCCGCGAAGGATTGCTTCTGGCCAATCCCCAGAAGCGCCCCTTCATCCTTTCGCGCTCCAACTTCCTTGGCGGGCAGCGCTATGCTGCCACATGGACGGGCGACAACCTCTCGTCGGTGGGACAGATGCAGCTGAGCATCCCCATGTCGCTGACCCTCGGACTGTCGGGACAGCCTTTTAGTGGACCCGACATCGGCGGATTCTGCGAGAATGCCACCGCCGAGCTCGTGGCACAGTGGACGGCGCAGGGAGTCTACTTCCCCTTCGTGCGCAACCATAACATCAAGGGAACGCGCGACCAAGAACCCTGGGCTTTCGACGAGCCGACACTCAACACCTGCCGCACGGCCATCGAGCGCCGCTACCTGCTCATGCCCTACATCTACACCGCCTTCCGCGAGGCTTCCACGACGGGAATGCCTGTCATGCGTCCTGTCTTCATGGCCGATGCCAAGGACACGAGCCTGCGCAGCGAGGGTAAAGCTTTCCTTTTGGGAGGCGACCTCATGGTCGTTCCCAACTGGGCGGGTCAGGTGGCCATGCCGAAAGGCGAGTGGTGCATGCTTGACCTCTCGTCGATGAACACGAAAGTGCAGAAAAACGACATCCAGGCGCAGCTCTTACAGCGTCCAGGCTCCGTCATCCCCATCGCCAACCTCGCGCAGAGCACTTCCGAACTGCGCACCGACTCGCTCACGCTGATGGTCTGTCTCGATGCCGACCGTCAGGCTGTCGGCACCCTCTACGAGGACGCTGGCGACGGCTTCGGCTACCGCACGGGCGATTACCGCCTGAGCCGTATTGAGGCCATGGTGGAGAAGAATCATCTGTTGGTGAGCATTTCCAAAGTCGAGGGGGCGATGGACGAACCCGAGCGCATGCTCCGCGTGGGCTATCTGAAGAAGGGTAAACTGCAGTTCACCCCCTGGCAGAAAGGTCCAAAGGTTGTCGTGCGAATGCGATAAATACAAATCATCTATAATTACCTAAACAGTTAGCTTATGAAAAAGATTTTTACATGGGCACTCTGCTGTTTCTTCAGCGTGAGTGCCATGGCAATTGAACCGGTCGACGGAGTGTATCAGATTGGAACGGCGCAAGACTGGGCTGAGTTCTGTACGCTTCACAACGAAGGTACAGACCAGCGACTCAATGCCATCTTGACAGCCGATGTCACGGTTGAGGGCAACTTCATGGTTGGCATCAATGGTGGCGGTAAGCCTTATCGTGGCACGTTCGACGGCCAGGGGCACAAACTGACCGTCAAATACGTCCTCGACGAGGAGCGTGTGGCTCCTTTCCGTCGAATCAATGGTGCTACCATCAAGAACCTCATTGTGGAGGGTTCCATCACGACAACGTCGAAGCTTGCTGCAGGCCTTGTGGGCGGACTGTGGCAGAGCGGTGCGCTCATCCAGAACTGCGTCAGCTACGTCACCATCAACGACACCAATGGCGGCGATGCCACTCATGGCGGTATCTGCGGCAGCTTCGAGGATGTCAACGGTGCCAACACCATCGAGAATTGTGCCTTCCTTGGTGCCATCAATGCTCCCAATCGCGAGGGATGTGGCGGCATCGTAGGTTGGACCAACAACAATGCCAACAACAACATCATCCGCAACTGCCTTGTCAGTGCACACGGCTTCAACGTGCTGCGACTGAGCAACAACGACATCATCTGCCGCAACAATGGCAATGTCGAGAATTGCTACTATTTTGGCAGCCTCGATGGCTACAAGAACGACAAGGGTGCCATTCAGACCACTGAGGCCCAAGCAGCCTCGGGCGAACTCTGCTATCTGCTGAACGGTCGGCAGAGCGATGTCCCTGCTTGGTATCAGATCGTCGGCACCGACGAGATGCCCATGCCCTTCGAGAAAGAGGGTGGCATCGTCTATGCCAATGGCCAACTGAACTGCGACGGTACTCCCAAGGAAGGTGTGGAGGTGGTTTACGCCAATACCAATGCTTCCGAGCGCGACGATCACTCTTGGAGCGAGTGGGGCTTCTGTTCCGTGTGTAACGCGATGCAGGAAGACTTCCTCACCCCCGACGAGGATGGCTTCTATCCCATTGCTACGAAGATGGACTACAACTGGTTTATGGTGAAGGTCAACGACCTTGGCGATGTCCGGGCAAATGCCAAGCTGACGCAAGATCTCGACCTCAGTGATTATACCTTCATCCCCATCGGCTCTGATGCAGCTCGCTATGCAGGAACCTTCGACGGCCAGGGCCACCGCATCAAGAACATGGTGCTCGACGGCACCAAGAAGGAGCAGGGCTTCTTCAGCGTGCTGCAAGGTGGAGCCGTCATCAAGAATCTCATCATCGACAGCAGCTGTACGATGGAAGGCACGGGTGGTAACAACGTAGCAGCCCTCGTGGGGTGCGTCAACGGAAGTACTTTTGACGAAACCATCACCATTGAGAACGTTGGCAACGAGATGTCGTTCGAATGCTCTACGACCAACAATGCCGGCTTTGTGGCTCGTGACTGGAGCGGCAACCTGAGGCTCGTCTTCAACAACTGCTACAACACGGGCAACATCACGGGAGGTGTAGAGAATGGTGCTTTCACGGCTTGGACGCCGCGTGTAACGCTCAACAACTGCTGGAACACGGGTCGCATCGAGATGACGGGTGGCTACGACGGCAGCACATCGCTGGCTCGCGGCGACTTTCCGATCTTCAATAACTCTTACGATCTGAATGCAGAGAACACCGACAACGCTGGCGCTCCTGAAGGCTACACCGCAGAGTGGCTGGCTTCAGGTCAGCTCTGCTATATCCTCAATGGCAAGCAGAGTGATGAGGTGGCTTGGTATCAGAAACTGGGCGAAGAAGGCGAGGCACAGCCTTATCCCTTCGGCACTGACATCGTCTATGCCAACGGCGCTTTGCAGTGCGATGGCATCACGCCCAAGGAAGGCAATGAACTGACCTTCAGCAATACAGAGGGCAACACCATCGATGAGCACCAGTGGAACGACTGGGGCTTCTGCGCCGTCTGCGACGAGATGCAACCCGACTTCTTGGAGCCGGTCGATGGCATCTTCTATGTGGAAAACGAGAAGCAACTCAACTGGATGGCCGTCTATATAAATAAGGTAGACCATGCTGCCAACGTGAAACTTGCGGGCAATATTGACTTCAGTGGGCTCAACGTGATGATTGGCGACGGCGACAACGAACTCGCCTACAGCGGAACTTTCGACGGACAGGGCTACACCATCAACGTGGGCTATGAGACGGCACAGAAAAATGCCGCCCTCTTCCGCTACCTGAATGGGGCAACCATCCGGAACCTCATCACCAAGGGTACGGTGAAGAACGAAGACAGCTCTTGCTCTGGCGGTATCTTCGCCGGTTCGCGCGGTGCCACGGTGGTGGAGAACTGCGTCAGCTACGTCACCCTCACCCGTGAGTCGGGCGGCGACGCCACGGCTGGTGGTATCGGTGCCTATATGCACGACAACGGTACGGTGCGCCACTGTGCCTTCTATGGTGTCATCAACACCCCGTTGGCCGATGGCAACGGCGGTATCCTGGGCTATGCCAACGGTGGCGAGGCAGTGACGATAGAAAACTGCGTGGTGGCTGCCGAGTTTACCGTTTCGGGCAACACCGCTGCCATCTCGCGCAACAAGAACAACCTTTCGAACGTATTCTTCCTGAAAGCCGAGGGCGTCAACGAGCAGGGTGAACTCATCACTGCTGATCAGCTTGCCTCGGGTGAGGTAGCTTACAAGCTGAACGGACAGGAGAACGGCGGTGAGACTTGGTTCCAGATTCTTGGCACCGACGAGGCTCCGCTGCCACTCTTCATCGAAGGCGGTACCATCTATATCACGGGCACGCTGGCTTGCGACGGCACGCCCAACGACGATGCCGGCTACTCGAACACCTTCAGCGAGATGACACAGGACGATCACGACTTCGCAGAGGGCCTCTGTACCAATTGCGGACAACCCGACGAGACCTATCTTGAGGCAGATGAGGGCGTCTATGCTCTGGCCACCCCGCACGACGTAGTGTGGTTTGCCGCCATGGTGAAACGCGTGGACAACACCATCAGCGGCAGCCTGACTGCCGACCTCGACTTCGACGGCGTTGAGTTCAAGGGTATCGGAACGGAGGAGAACCCCTTCGCCGGCACCTTCGACGGACAGAAACACATCATCAGCAACCTCATCATCGACCTTCAGGAGGAAGAGAGCGTGGCAGGTTTCTTCAACTCCGCCACGGGAGGAGCCACCATCAAGCGCTTCACGATGGACAACACCTGCTTCATCACCGCCAACCACTTTGTGGGTGCCTTCGTGGGTCATGTCTTCGGCAACGGCACGCTGACCCTGGAGGAACTGGGCAATGAGGCTGACGTGACGGCTTGGAACCAGAATGCAGCAGGCATACTCGGTTGCAACACCTCTGGCGACCTGCACATCGACATCACCAACTGCTACAACACCGGACTGATCACCTCCGGACGCGAGTCGGGTGGTATCTCCGGCTGGCTGGGCAACGGTGCTGTGGTCACCAATTCGTACAACATGGGTGAGATCATCGGCGACAACAGCGAGTCGTTCGCTCGTGGCAACAACACCACTGCCGTGAACTGCTTCGATCCCGTCTCCAACTGGGAGGGACAGATCACCCCGTCGCCCATCGACGACTTCACCAACGGCACCATCTTCGCACTGCTCGACGAAGCAGCACCCGGCATCTGGCATCTCAGTGCTGAGGAAGGTGGACACCCCGTGCTCTACGACAGTGGCTTCCCCGTGATCACTCCCACTGGCATTGCCGGCGACAACGTGTTCTCCGACAATAGCGTTCAGTCTGTGGAGTACTTCAACCTGAATGGTCAGCAGGTGAGCAATGCTCGTGGCCAGAAGGTTGTCATCATGCGTCAAGGCAACCAAGTGAAGAAGGTAGTCAGATAATCCTTCCTCCATCCCACGCTAATCAGGAGATGTGCCTTACTGGCATGTCTCCTGTTTTTATAGAAAAAGTGGCAAAATAGAACTATTTTACCCGAATATTCCCTTTATACAAAATTCCTCTGTGCGATTTGCTAACTTATTGATAATCAGCATTGATGTGATTATACAACCATGAATTAGGTTATACATCTTATTAATATATACGCACGTACGTAATAAAAGCATAACTTTGCACCCAGAATTTATTACAAACTCAACAAAATCTTCTGCACAAATCAGATTTCACATTTAAACGATTTCAATTAACAATTATATTCACTTTAAAAAACAACTATTATGAAAAGAGTCTTTAGAATCTTAGTCCTCCTTGTCCTCGGACTGTGGACGGGAGGCAATGCAATGGCAGAAGACCACTACCTCGTGGGTGGCTGTACTGCCAGTGGATGGAACGCTGGTGCGTTTAATCGCTCACCGGTGGCTATGGTGAACGTAAGTGAGAACGTCTGGGTGTGGGCAGGAAAGCTCACAATAGGTGATGGCGACGATGGCCGTTTCAAGATTCCTGACTCAGATGGAGGTTGGGATGGCTACTGGGCTCCGGCACAGGGAACCGTGTTGACATCTGAATGGTCGGACCTGTCGACCAACAGCAGTGGCGACTACAAATACTGTGTTGCAGAGGAAGGCGTCTACAGGGTGACTATCAATACCAATACGCAGAAAATCAAAGCCGAGAAGCTGACAGAACCGTCGAAGGACGGTGACTACTATCTCATCGGCAGTGTTAATGATTATTATTGGTATGCAGGTACGGTCACCTCTGGCGAACAGGCACTGAAAGCCCGCCTGACAGCCAATCTCGACTTTGCCACTGTCGGCTTCTTCCCCCTGGCTTGCGACAAATTCAAGTTCAAGGGAGAGTTCGACGGTGGTGGACATACCATCAGCAATGCCGTAATTGTTGGTAGTAACAACAATGTGGCATTCGTCCGCTATGCTACTGGCGGTGCTGACATTCACGACCTCGTGGTAGAGGGCTCGTTCACGGGCGGTGCCAAGATTGGCGGCATCATCGGTTTTGCTCGTGATGGCGGTGAGGTGAAACTGACCAACGTTATCAACAAGGCTACTGTGAAGTCGACCGGCAATACAGACGCCAATGCCGCCGGTCTTGTCGGCTGTGCGGTTGATAACACGGTGATTACTGCGCTGAACTGCGCCAATATGGGTGCTGTGAGCGGTCAGGACGGCAACTGCGCCGCCTTCGCCGGTTGGACACAGAGTGGTACGACGTTCACGAACTGCTGGAACAGTGGTGCTATCTATAACATGGAGAACAATTGCAACCTTTACCGCAACACAGGAGCTGTTTCTGCCACCAATTGCTGGGATGCATCGGGAAACGACGCATACACTCAGGGAACAAAGATTGCTCCTGCCACTGTAGCCTCTGGCGAACTATGCTTCACATTGAATGGTGACCAGAGTGAAATCCATTGGTATCAGAATTTGTCAGGCACAGTGGATGCCTATCCTGTGCCCTTCTCTTCCCATTCGCAGGTATATGCCAATGGTCAGCTGAAGTGCGATGGTACCAGTGCTGGTGGTGAGCTTACCTATAGTAATGAATCCACTTCCGTCATACCTCCTCATACCAATGAGAATGGTTGGTGTTCGGTCTGTGGAGCTCTGGACCACGATTATCTCAGCACCGACGCAGATGGATATTATAGTATCGGAACCGCCAATGATTTGCATTGGTTTGCTGCCATGGTAGAGCAGGTCAATCAGTCGGCAAAGGCCAAGCTCACAGCAAATATCGATTACTCAGACTTCAAACAGGGCTTCATCGGTGTCAGCCAGAGTCTTCCATTCCGTGGTGTCTTCGATGGACAGGGCAATACCATCACCATCGACATCGTGAACAATGGTACAGGCCGAACAGGACTCTTTGCATACATCAATGCAGCAACCATTAGGAATCTCGTTGTTGAGGGCAGTGCCACTTCAGCCGGCAACAACTGTGTCGGTGGTCTTGGTGGGCGTTCTGACGGTAGCGGTACCCTGATTGAGAACGTGGTTGTGAAGACAGCAGTCAGCTATACAGGAACGAATGGTGATGCCACCTGCGGTGGACTTTTCGCCAACATGGAATCGACTGTGACGGTAAAGAATTGTGCCTTCTATGGCTCCATCAACACTGGTTCTGCCGAAGGCAACGGTGGCCTGGTAGGTTGGGCCGGAGGAGGTGCCAATGTCAAGTTTGAAAATTGTATCGTTGCTCCTACTTCGTATACACAGAATGGCAACAGTGCAGACTTCGCCCGCAACAACCCCACTGCCGATAACTGTTTCAAGGTGGCCAATGACGACGCAAGATTGGCAAGCGGCGAGATGACATGGGAACTGAACAAAAAGGTGAGTGGAGGTACTGACTGGTATCAGCTCATTGGAACGGATGCCTATCCGATGCCTTTCGGAACAGCCATTGTCTATGCCAACGGTCAACTCTATTGCGACGGTATGCCCAAGCCCGGTTCTGCCTTTGATAACGAAGAAAAAGATGTTGTTCAAGATAATCACACCTATAGTGACTGGGGATTCTGCACCAATAGTCACGATGGCATCACGTGCGACGCTCTTCAGCCCGACTATGTGGAGTTGGCAGACGGTTTCTATCAGGTGGGCGAGTACAAGCAGCTCAACTGGTTTGCCATGCTGGTGAACCGCGGCGAGACCACGGCCAAGGCTCAGCTGACCGCCGACATCGACAAAACTGAGTACGCTGATAATGCTTATCCTGGCATTGGTACAAGCGACCATCCTTTCCGTGGCGTATTCGACGGTCAGGGACACCATATCCGCAACCTGTCGATGAACTTGAACGAGGACGCTGTAGGTTTCTTCCGCTATGTCACAAGTGGTGGTACCGTGATCAAGCGCTTCACCATCGACAGCACTTGTTCGTTCTATGGCAATTCTGGTGTTGGCGCTTTCGTGGGCCAGGCAAAAGGCCGCAACGGCGATCGTGACCTCCTCTTTGAGGAACTTGGCAACGAGGCTCCTGTGACGGCTAATGGCAATAATGCCGCTGGTATCCTGGGTGTTGACATGAATAGCGATTGCATTATCACCATGAAGAATTGCTACAACGTGGGTGATATTTTAGGAAACAGTGATAATGGTGGCCTTAGCGGCTGGATGGGCGACAATGCCATTACTGAAAACTGCTATAACAACGGTGACGTTTCTGGTTCAAATACTGAGTCGTTCGGACGCGGCAACGGCATTCAGATTACGAACTGCTTCGACCCCGCGACCAACTGGCCTGCTCTGCCCAGTAGTCCTGCCGAGGACTTCTCGAACGGTGTCATCTTTGCAAAGCTCTTCGATGCTGACCCCGTATGGCACATGGAATTCGCTAACCCTGCTCACCCTGTGCTCTATGATGCAGCCCTTGTGCTGAAGGAAAACTTCCCCAACCGCTTTGTGGCTGCTGAAGGCGTCGACCTGACCTTGGAGCGCACTATCTATGCTGATGGTGAGTGGGAGACCGTCTGTCTGCCGTTCGCACTGACAGCTGCTCAGGTGGCTGAGGTGTTTGGCGAAGGCACGAAACTCGCAGCGCTGACAGGTTCTGAGGGTGAGACGCTGGAGTTCAGCACCGTGACGGCTCTGGAGGCTGGCACACCTTATCTTTTGCTGCCCACCGTGGCCTTCACAAGCAAGGAGCTGGAGGGCGTGACGCTGGTGGCTGGTGAGCCTACTGCTGTCGCAGAGGCTGGTCTTGCTTTCACGGGAGTCTATGAGCCGACGAAGATTGACCAGGGCGACCTTTTCATTGCCGCAGGCAATAAGCTGAAGCCCAGCGATGGTGAAAGTGCGATGAAGGCCTTCCGTGCTTACTTCGACGTAGTGGGCGAAGGCTCTGGCGCCAAGATGTTTGTTGTTGACGAAGCTGCTGGCGGAGCAACGGGCATTGTCCGTGCCGATGGTAGCGTGGAAACATTGGACGAAGTCTACACCATCAGCGGTGTCCGCGTCAGCAAGCCCACTCGTGGCCTCTACATTATCAATGGTAAGAAGACTGTCATTAAATAAGAAAGGATAGAAGTATGATTAAGAAAGAATATATCGCTGCGCCTTCCATCATGATGGTCAAGGCTTCACCCTGCACCGCAATCGCAGCAGGTTCCATTCTCGTAGATGGTGAACCAACGATCACAGACGACGAAGAAGAAGGTGATGCTTCTGAAGCACGTGCTCGCAAGAACTACAGTTTTTGGGACGACGAGTACGACGAAGAGGAAGAATACTATTAAATTGATTAATGATAATGAAAAAGTTTCTGTTCTCGTTGACAGCTTTGCTGGCAGGTTGCTTCTTGCACCTGTCGGCAGAGCCCGACAACCCCAATCCACAGGCACATCCCGAGGCTATCGTGACCTCGGGGCGTGCCCGTTTCACGGTACTGACCCCGCAGATGATCCGCATCCAGTACAGCACGCGCCAGCAGTTTCAGGACCGTGCCACGTTTGCCGTCATCAACCGCGAGTTGCCCGTACCACAGTTTACAACCCGTGAGGAAGGTGGCTACCTCTACATTGAGACAGAGGCCCTCACACTGCGCTACCGCATAGGAGCTGCCATCAACCCTGCCCTGAAGTCGCCCTCGTCCCTGCAGGTCACACTGACCGTGAATGGCATCGAGACCATCTGGTATCCAGGCAAAGACGACGCGATGAACCTGAAAGGCACACGCCGCACACTCGACGGCGGCAGTGGCGACAACTACCGTCCCGACCTGGAACAAGGTATCCTCTCGCGCTCAGGGTGGGCCATCATCGACGAGTCGCCCAAGACAAAGCGGGGCGACGGTTCGACGACCTTTGCTTTTGAAAATAACGTAGACGGCATACCCTGGGTGGCCTCACCCGTAGACCCCAATGCCTACGACTGGTATTTCATGGGCTACGGCCACGACTACCGTCAGGCCCTTGCCGACTACATCAAGATAGCAGGCAGGCAACCGATGCCGCCGCTTTATGCCTTAGGCTACTGGTACAGCAAGTATCAGCGCTACACGCAACAGGACTTCATCGATCTGGTGAACGAAATCAAGCAGAACGACATTCCCATCGACGTGATGATCTACGACATGGACTGGCATCTCGACGGCTGGACCGGCTGGACCTGGAATAAAAGCATCATTCCCAACCCTGAAGGACTCATGCGCTGGATGCACCAACAAGGGCTGAAGATAGCGCTGAACCTTCACCCTGCCGACGGCGTTGCCTCCTACGAGGACCACTACGACGAGATAGCCGCCGACATGAATATTCCTTTTGGCGAAAGAGTGCCTTGGATGCTGGAAGACTCGACGTTCTATCGCTCGATGTTCAGCCATATCATCCGCGAGCGCGAAGAGCAGGGCGTGGACTTCTGGTGGATCGACTGGCAGCAGAACCTCACGAGCAACTATATCAATGGGTTGAGCGAAACGTTCTGGTGCAACCACGTGTTCTATGGCGACATGCGCGAACAGCGTACCGACCGCCGTCCGATGATTTTCCACCGCTGGGGGGGTATGGGTAGCCATCGCTATCCGATAGGCTTCTCGGGCGACACCTATGGCACCTTTGGTTCGCTGGCCTTCCAGCCCTACTTCACGGCTACCGCCTCGAATGTTTGTTTTGGCTATTGGGGCCACGACATAGGCGGCCACCTGCAAATAGGCGAAATGAACCCAGAACTGATGCTTCGCTGGCTGCAGTATGGCGTGTTCTCGCCCATCTTCCGCACCCATGGTGCCAGCCAGAGCGGCAATGAGCGCCGCATCTGGAAATACCCCAATTTCCCATTGCTGCTCGACTGTGTGAACCTGCGCTATCAGCTCATGCCCTATATCTATACGGCTGCGCGTCAGGCCTATGACACGGGCGTTTCCATCTGTCGGCCGCTTTACTACGATTGGCCTGAGGAGAATGAGGCTTACCGTCAGGAGGGTGAGTATATGTTTGGCGACGACATTCTTGTCTCTCCTGTGGTGACGCCAGCCGAAGACAACGGCAAGGCTTTCCACAAGACCTGGCTCCCCGAAGGACTATGGTTCGACGTTACACGCCAAATGCTCACAGAGGGCGGCTCCATCATGAGCGATGAGTACGATCAGCACGAAATTCCTTATTTCTTCCGTGCAGGAGCCGTGATACCCTGCAATCCGAAGGTCGACAACCTGAAGACGCGTCCTGGGCAACTGATTCTGAAAGTGGTGCCGGGTGCCGACGGCAAAGGTGTGCTCTATGAGGACGATGGCGATTCACAAGCCTATCAGACGGGTGGCTTCACCACTACCGCCTTTATGCAGCAACGCACAGTCAATACCACCCTGCTGACCATCGCTCCCCGCGAGGGACAGTTTGAGGGCATGCCCACGGAACGTGCTTGGAAAGTGGTGTTCCTGAAGGAAGTGGAGCCCTTGCGGGTAACCGTAAACGGGACTCCCACCAACGACTGGACGTGGGATGCACAGACTGGTCAGGTGACGGTGAACATTGCCTCGACGCCTTGCAGCGAGCAGGTGGTTGTAGCGCTGTCGTTCACAGAAGGAGCCACTGGGGTGCCTTTTGCTACGACGCAGTCGCAGTCTACAGAACAGCAGCGGTTCGACCTGCAAGGGCGACGCATGGACGCAGAGTGGGGGGCTCCCTTCATTCAGCGCACACGGCAGTCCGATGGTAGTGTCGTATCAAGGAAATATGTGAAACATTAATCATTCGATATCAAGAATATGAAGAGAATATATCTGACAGCCATCATGGCTTTGACCTTTGCCGCCACATCGTGGGCACAGCAGTTTGAACAGCTTTGGGCTACGGGCAGTGCCGTACCCAATGGTACGCAACAGTTGGTGAAACGGCCAGACGGAATGTTCCGCTTTGCTGGCTCGCTGAATGCCGGCGAACTGAAAATCATGACCACAGCGGAGTATGAACAAGGTACGACACAGTTTCTGAAACCACAGTTCGTGGATTCCTATCTCATTAACAACGGCTTGAGCTATTCCGTGACGTCGGATGCTTCGCAACCAGGTTGGGTGGTGTCGTTCCAGGAGGATACCTACCGCTTCCTCATCGACCCTAACAGCCGTCGGCTCACGGGCGAGCTGATGCTCCCTTGGAACGAGGTGCTCATTGCCGGCAGTGCCTTCCGCGGTGGTTCCGACCGTGTGGAATGGAAGCGCGACAATATGCTCCCCTTCGTTCGCGACCACGAGAACCCGTATGTCTTCACATGGGAAGGCGAACTGGGTATATATAATAATGTAGTGGAACCTGGACGCTTCAAACTGGAGGGCCAGATGACATGGGGACCGCGCGAGCTGCATCCCTACGTGCAAGATGAGAGTCTTCTGGAATGTACGCAGATGCGGACTGGCGGTGACGACACCAAGTGGAAGGTTTCCCAACAGGGCACGTATCGCATCACGGTCGATCTCTTCAATGAGACCTTCCATGCAGAGCTGGTGAGCCCGCAGAATGCTCCCCAGACAAGTGAGCCCACAGAGGTAAAGAGCAATGAGACAACCTCCATCGTACCCTCGTCCATGAAGGTTAGGGAAGGGACTGCGGCTTCCATCTACAACCTGCGGGGGATACGTCAGCCGGCTCTCTGTCAGGGCATGAACATCGTGAAGCAGGCCGATGGCTCGGTCTGCAAGGTGTATGTGAGATAGTTTGTCCATCCATTATTTCCTAATCCTGATCATGAGACGATTGCTTTCCATATGGATGCTGTTCATGGCCTTGGCCGACGTGTCGGCGCAGGGTGGCAGTGGTGTGTATGTGGGTGGTCACATCCGTAGGGAGCGCCCCAATACCGTTACCAAACTGAAGAATTCCGGCTTTACCTATGTCATCCTTTTCAACGTGAACGTGGAAGAAGACGGCACACTGACCACCGACGGCGAAACCATCTGCCGCGACGGGGAGTATGTCTTCGCCAACGAGCAGCCTCACTATGTGGAAGATGTGAAGGCGCTGAAGACCTGGCCTACAGGCATTGAGCGCATAGAAATATGCATCGGAGGATGGGGCAATCAGTCGTATGACCGCATCCGCGACCTCATCAATCAGGAGGGGATTGGGCAGAGCTCCATTCTTTATCGCAACTTCAAGGCGCTGAAGGATGCCATTCCTGAGATTGATGCCGTGAACAACGACGATGAGCATTGCTACGACGTGTCGACTGCAGTGAAATTCCACGTCATGATGCGTCAGCTGGGCTACAAAACCACGGTGGCACCCTATATGAATAAGACTTTCTGGGAGAATCTGGTGACGCAGGTGAACCAAAGCCGGCCAGGCGCGTGCGACCTTGTGATGATACAGTGCTACGATGGTGGGGCCAACAACAACCCGTCGGATTGGCACTTGGGTGGACTGCCCCTGCATGCCGGCCGCACCAACTACCAAACCGACATGAATACCTCTGTCAGTCAGATGGAAACCTGGCGCGACAACTGCGACGTGACGGGTGGCTTCGTTTGGGTGTACAACGATGAGACGTGGAACCTCAACCAATGGGCTTCGGCGATGAACCGCGTGTTCCCTTCCAGAGAGGTGGACAATCCCGTGATCACGTTCTACAGCGACAACAGTTTCCGCGGATATGCAGTAGAGTTGCCCGAAGGGACATTCTGCACAGGCGAACTCTCGGCTTATGGCATCGCCGACAAGGACATCGCCTCGTTTAAGATGCTACCTGGCTATCAGCTGACAGCCTATGCCAATCCTGACCTGACGGGCAGTAGCAACACCTGGACCGATGAGGAGGCCGCCCGTATGGGGGCCTGGGGCAACCGCATCTCGTCGTTGAAGATCGAGAAGCTGGAAACTCCCACGTCCATACAAGTGTCGAACACCCGCAGCGAGGATGCCGACAGCTACAATCTGCAGGGCATGAAAGTGGTGAATGAAAGTTCTGGCACCAGCCACATCCGCGTGATGAAAGGGCGGAAAGTCGTTGTCAGGTAAACATAAAAACAGCGATAGAAGTTATGACAAGATCATTATTATTCTCCGTATGCATACTGTTTGGCAGCGTGTGGTCGACATCGGTTTCTGCTTCGCCTGTCACGCGTGGACAGGCTCGCCAGCAGGCACAACAGTTCTTGACCTTGAAGGGGCGCAGCCTGTCGGAACACGCACCCTACCATGCGCCTCGACACACAAGTGGGCAGGCGGATGCCGACAATGCGCTCTATTATGTGTTCAACACCACAGGCAACCAGGGATTTGTCGTCATATCGGGCGACGACCGCACGGAGCAGGTGCTGGGCTATGTGGAGCACGGTTCCTTCAACGCGCAGAACATGCCCGAGGGGCTGCGCTGGCTGCTGCAGATGTATGAGGAACAGATAGCCAGCTTGGATGCCGCCGTCCCCTCAGCCCCCTTGATACGAACCAACGAAGGGGGCGTCACTCCCCGCCTCTATGAGGCTTCTTCAGCTCAGTCCCAACAATTCCTCCCCCTGCAGGGGGAGTTGGAGGGGGGCGCATGTGCCTCTCCTGCCCGCCACACGGTGGAACCCCTGATGACCACTCGCTGGAATCAGTTCGGGCCTTACAACTTGCTATGCCCTCGTTATTATAATGATGATGGCACGGAGGCCGACCTTTGTGCCACGGGTTGTGTGGCAACGGCCATCGCCCAGGTGATTGGCTACTATCGCTATCCCGCTGAGACCCAGCGCTATATTCCTTCCTACGAAGTGGAGTTCAAAGCTGGCGATAACACCATCAAGAAGCGCCTTGACGGCATTCCTGCCCATTCGGTCATCGACTGGGACAATATCCTCGATGTGTATACTGGCAACGAGACTGCCCAGCAAGATACAGCCATCGCCCAGCTGATGTATTGGGTGGGCGTAGGCTGCAAGATGGGCTACGGTCCCTCGTCGGGCGCAGGCTTCTCTGAAGGTGTGAAGGCGCTGGTGAACTATTTTGGTTTCGATGACGGCACGCACATCGAGCAGCGTGGCAACTTCACCATCGAGGGCTGGAGCAATCTACTCTATACAGAACTGGCCAATGGACACCCCATTGCCTTTGCAGGAACAAATTCAGGCGGTGCCCATGCCTTTGTGATCGATGGCTACGACATCAGCGGACTGTTCCACCTGAACTGGGGATGGGGCGGCATGGACGATGGCTATTTCCGCGTGGATGTGTTGGCACCCGACGACAACAGTGGAGCTGGCGCCAGTCAGACCCCCGACGGCTATAACATGGGGCAGGAGGCCATCATCGGCATGCGTCTGCCCGACGACGTGAAAGCAGAGACCGTGCAGCCGCGACTGACGGTGAACGATTGGGAACTGCGCAGTGGCAACCGCTTCTTCGCCAACTATGTGAACTGGAGTGGCGTCAGTGCCCAGTGGGATATGGGCATCGCCTATGCCAACGACGAGGGGGGACTCACCCTCATTGGTACAAAGCAGAGCTATCAGGTGAGCACGAATTTCTACATAGGCCTGGAGTTTGAAGTGAAGGGACTTGCCCCAGGCACCTACCACATGGTGCCTGTCAGTAAGCGCAGCTCACAGAAAGTGTGGCAAACCCACGTGAATCCCAACATCACCTATGTCCTTGTCGTCGTCGATGAGCAAGGAAACATCTCCATGGAAAAACATCCGATCGAGGACATAACACTGGCTCAGCTCAATTTCCCCAGCAACCACAAGGTGGGCGACCGGCAGACGGTGCAGGCTGTGTTCCAGAACCATGGTGAAGAGTATTCGCGTGAGGTACACCTCTTTGCCAGTCCAACAGCCGACAAGGGCGAGCATCTCTGCCGCACTCAGGTGACCATTGCCGAAGGTGGTGAGACCGTCAGTGCCTTTACCTTCACACCCGATGTGGCAGGCACATGGAACATCTGGCTCACCAACGACTGGGATGGAAACGACGTAGTGGGGCAGGGGACAGTGGAAATCACTGCCGAAGGTATTGCTTCCTCCCATAAGCTGCGCTATGCGAGCCATACTGTGAGCAACCGTTCGAACGGCTTGGTGTATGGCAACTGCATGCAAGGAAAAGTGACCATTCTGAACCAGGGTGACGAGGTGTTCGACGGTGTCGTGCGCCTGTGGCTCTTCAAGGAGGCAGCCGGTGGAGGTTTCTTCGGAGATGCCAGCGTGTTTGTCCACCTCACCATTGAGCCAAACAAAACGGCACAGGCCTTCTACGACTTCGACCACCTGGAGCTGAATGCCAACTACGTCATGAGTATTCTCTATGCTGAGGGCGGCGACATTCAGGATGGCGGTCTGAAGAATATGGGCCGCACCACGGCGGGCATCCTCTATTGGCAGCAGAACAAGCAGCTCAGCGGCATGGCTCCTACCAAAACGCTCCGGGTGCCGAGCGGCGCTGTGGCCGTCGACATGAGCAGTGCCGGAAATTCTGTACAGACAGTACAACCCAACGAGAATCCCAACACAATTTATATATTATCAGCCAGCGCACAACTTCCTGAAGGCCTTGAGGGGAAGAATGTGGTTCGCGGAAAAGACTGCGAACGGCTGGTACTAACGGACAACTATGGGTTCTGGTCGCCCATCAGGTTTAACGCCGCACACGCTGAATACAGCCGTGTGGCCGCACCCGTGTGGGAAACCATCGCCCTGCCCTTCGCCGCCGACGCCCTGCCTTCGGGCGTCACGCTGAAGGAGTTTACGGAACAGGACGACGAGGGCAATGTCTGCTTTGCTGTGTCGTCAGGTTTGCAGCGCAACATTCCTTATCTTATCTATAGCGCCAAAGAAGGCGAAATTCTGTTTGAAGGCACCGACGTGCGCATCTCTTCCTCGAAAGAGGCACCGATGATGGCGGGCACCAGCGACTTCCAGTTCACGGGCACCACCCTCAGCACCACCTTCAATCCCAGTGAAATCTACGACCTTGATGCCGAAAACGGCTGTTTCAGCTTGATTGACGAGCGCACCACGGTTAAACCATTCCGTGGTTGGTTCGTCTGTTCTTTAGGGGCAGACCATCTGCCTTCTGCGATTTCCTTTGACACGGATGTGCCCGTGATTCCCACGGCCATCCAACCATGTGTTGAGGTCATGCCGCAACAGGTTTACGACATGCAGGGCCGAAAGGTGGGCACCCTCACCGCTCATCCTTCGTCTCTGAGAAAGGGCATCTACGTGGTCAATGGAAAGAAGGTCGTGATTCACTAATCTATGTTTTATATCATGCGTAAACTTTTTATTACCTTTATCGTGAGTATTCTGGCTTGTCAAATGCAGGCCAAAGTGCAGACACTGACCTCTCCGAACGGGAGAATCAAGGTCGAAATCAATGTGGCCGACCGCATCAGCTACCAGGTGAGCGCAGGCAACGAGCTGTTGCTTGCCGACTGCCAGGCTTCGCTGCAGGTGGGCAAAGAGTGGCTGGGTCGCAACGCCAAGCTGAAGGGCGTGAAGCGTTCGGCCATCAACCAGACCATCAGCAACGTTGTGCCGCTCAAGAATGCCACGACGCAGAATCATGCCAATGTGCTGACGCTGCAGTTTGCTGGCAACTATGCCCTTGAGTTCCGAGCCTACGACAATGGCTTTGCCTATCGTTTCGTGCTGAATCGGAAAGGAACGGTCGACATCGTCGACGAGGGCATGACATGGCGCTTCCCAGAAGCCAGTACGCTCCACATCTCGAAGACAAACACCTTTGTCACGTCGTGCGAGGAACCTTATGTCCATCTGTCGTCGGCAGAATGGAAACCTGAGGACGGGATGACCCACTTGCCCATCCTGGCAGAATCGGCAAAAGGCACGAAGATGCTCTTCTCGGAAGCCGATCTGAGAGACTATCCCAATACGTTCCTCATGAGCATGGGCAGCAACTGCCTGAAGGCCATCTTCCCCAAAGCTCCTGAGGCTTGGGAACCCCTGGGCGACCGTAGTGAGACCATCACGCGCGAAGGCAACTACATAGCCCACACCTCTGCCAACCGCACACTGCCTTGGCGCTATGTCGTGATTGGCGACGCTGCCACCATCGCCTCCAACGAGATGGGACGCTGCCTCGCACCGCCCTGTGAGCTCAGCGACGTGTCGTGGATTCGTCCGGGCAAGGTGATCTGGGACTGGTGGAACAACTGGTCGGTGTGGAATGTTGACTTCCCTGTGGGCATCAACAATCCCACCTATAAGTATTTCATCGACTTTGCCGCCAACTATGGCATAGAGTATATCTTGCTCGACGAAGGATGGTGCCGCGATGTGCGCAATCCTTTCGAGATGGTCGACGACATCGACGTCAGTGAGCTTGTGGAATACGGCAAGAGCAAGGGCGTGGGCGTGTGGCTCTGGATGACCTGGCTCGCCGTTGAGCAGCATCCCGACGTGATAGAGCATTACGCGAAGATGGGCGTCAAAGGTCTGAAGATCGACTTCATGGACCATAGCGACCAGTGGATGGTGAACTTCTACGAGCGCACCACGAAGGCCTGTGCCAAACACCACCTGATGGTCGACTTCCACGGATCGTTCAAGCCTGCCGGACTGGAATATCGCTATCCCAACCTGCTGGCCTATGAGGGCGTACGCGGTATGGAACAGTGTGGCGGATGCACGCCCGACAACACCATCTGGCTGCCTCTCATGCGCAATGCCGTGGGAGCTATGGACTTCACGCCAGGGTCGATGAACTCCATGCAGCCGAAATACTATGTCACCTCGCGTTCGAATCCTGCCGGTATGGGTACCCGTGCTTATCAAATGGCTTTGTATGTGATATTCGAGACCGGCCTGCAGATGCTTGCCGACAGTCCCACACGCTATATGCAGAACGATGAGTGCGCACGTTTCATAGCATCAGTGCCCGTCACTTGGGACGAGACCCGCGTTCTCTCTGCCAAAGCCGGAAAGTATATTGTGGTGGCCAAACGAAAAGGCGAACGCTGGTTTGTGGCCGCCCTCACTAACAACGAATCGCAGGACCTGACCCTCGACCTAGGCTTCCTGACCCGCAACGGACAGCTCACAGCCTTCCGCGATGGCACGAATGCCCACCGCGTGGCCGTCGACTACCGCAAGCAGCAGCAGGCCGTCAGTCCCTCTACCAAACTCTCCATCCATCTCGCCCCCAGCGGCGGTTGGTGTGGAGTCATCGAATAATCTCTCATCCCTCACCTCTCACCCCTCACCACTTATGAAATCATTGTCAATCATTGCCGTTTGCTGCCTGATAGCGATGGGAGCAAAAGCCCAGGAGAAATCCATGAAGGCCTACATGGTGGCCGACGCACACCTCGACACCCAGTGGAACTGGGATGTGCAGACCACCATCCGCGACTATGTGTGGAACACGCTCAACCAGAATCTCTTTCTGCTGAAGCACTATCCCGACTACGTCTTCAACTTCGAAGGCGGTGTGAAGTATTCCTGGATGAAGGAATACTATCCCCTGCAGTACGAAGAGCTGAAGAAATACATTGCCGAAGGGCGATGGCACATCACGGGCAGCGGATGGGATGCCAACGAGACCATCCTCTGTTCGCCAGAGTCGTGGATCAGGAACATCCTGCTCGGACAGACCTTCTATCGCAAGGAGTTCGGCACAGAGGGCACTGATGTGTTCCTGCCCGACTGCTTCGGTTTCCCCTACGTCTTGCCCACGCTGGCGCATCATTGTGGCTTGATTGGCTTCTCTTCGCAGAAACTGATATGGCGCACCCATCCTTTCTATGAGGACGGCAAACGCGTGCCCTACACCGTAGGCTTGTGGCAAGGCATCGACGGCTCGCGCATCATGATGGCTCATGGTTTCAACTATTCGCAACGCTACAACGATGTGGACCTTTCAAAGCATGAACCGCTCATCAAGGAGATTGGGGAAAGTCCGCTGGGCATTGCCTACCATTACTACGGCACAGGCGACATCGGCGGGTCGCCCTCCCTCTCTTCCGTGAGGTCGGTCTTGAAGGGCATGAAGGGCAATGGTCCTGTGGAGGTGATCAGTGCCACCAGCGACCAGATGTACAAGGATTTCCTGCCTTTCGACAAGCATCCTGAGCTGCCCGTCTTCGATGGCGAGCTGACGATGGACGTCCACGGCAACGGCTGCTACACATCGCAGGCCGCCATGAAGCTCTATAACCGCCAGAACGAACACTTAGGCGACGCTGCCGAGAGGGCGGCAGTGGTGGCCGACTGGCTTGGCGCTGCCAAATATCCCATCGGGAGACTCACCGACAACTGGCGTCGCATCATCTGGCATCAGTTCCACGACGACGTGACCGGCACGAGCATTCCCCGCGCCTATGAGTTCTCATGGAACGATGAGCTCCTGGCCTTGAAGACCTTCTCCGACGTGCTCACCCATAGCGTCAGTGGCATTGTCGGCCGCATGGACACCCGCGTGGCGGGAACGCCCATCGTGGTCTTCAACAACGAGACATTCCCTGTTCAGGGCATCACAGAGGTGGAACTGCCTGAAAAGGGAAACTATCAGGTGGTCGATGCCAAGGGAAAACCCGTGTTGTCGCAGGTGGTTGAGCGTCGTGACAAGCGCATGCTGCTCTTCGATGCGCAGGTGCCCCCGACGGGTTTCAGCGTTTATGGCTTGAAGGCAGGAGGAAAGAGTGCCACAACGGCCGCCAGCGATAAGACCATCGAGAACGACGTCTACCGTCTGCAGGTCGACGACTGCGGCGACGTGGTGTCGATTTTCGACAAGCATGCCAACAAGGAACTGGTGGCATCGGGCAAGAGCATCCATCTGGCCGTGTTCGACGACTGTACGTCGCAGGCGTGGCCGGCATGGGAGATACTCAAGGCCACTCTCGACCGCCAGCCGCTGCCCGTCCACGAGCGGGTGGAGGTGTCGGTGGAGAAGGGCAACCTCAGGCAGACCATTGTCGTTCGCAAGCATTATGGTGAGACGTCCATCCTCCAGCGCATCCATCTCTACCGCGGAGGACAGGCACGCCGCATCGATTTCGAGAACGAGGTGGACTGGCATTCTGAGAACTCCCTGCTCAAGGCTGTGTTCCCCCTGAACGTCAGCAACGAAAAGGCTTCCTACGACATCGGACTGGGCAGCGTCATGCGTGGCAACAACCGCGACAACGCCTACGAGGTGTATGCCCATGAGTGGACAGACCTCACCGACCGCTCGGGCAGCTATGGCGTGACCCTTCTCAACGACTCGCGCTACGGCTGGGACAAGCCCGACGACAACACCTTGCGCCTCTCGCTGCTTTATGCACCAAAGCCTGGACGCCACTACACCTATCAGGCACAGCAAGACCAAGGCTATCATGTGTTCACCTATAGCATCGTGGGACACGAAGGACCGCTCGACAATGTGGAGGCTGTACGCCAGTCGACGGCGCTCAACAGCAAACTGCGTGCTTTCGAGGCATCGAAACACGCTGGCGACTTGGGCAGCTCGTTCTCCTTTGTCTCTTCCGACAACGACCAGGTCGTGGTGCGTGCCTTGAAGCAGGCAGAGGCGACCAACGAGTATGTGGTGCGTGTCTATGAGGTGGGCGGCAAAGAGGTGCAGCACGCGCGTCTGACCTTCGCCTCCGACATCGTGAAGGCTGCTGAGGCCGACGGCACAGAGCGCACCATCGGTATTTCCGACTTTGGGGGCAATGCGCTCAATGTCACCATCAAGCCCTATAGCGTGAAGACCTTCAAGGTCTCCTTAAGTCCTGCCGGTTCTGTCGGTTCTGTAGGTCGTCGTTTAACGACGACAAACCCAACCCCCGCCGCTCTCACCCACGAACTCTCCCTTCCCTTCGACCGCCGCTGCTTCAGCTTCAACGAGTTCCGCACCTCGGCCGACTTCGAGAACGGCAACAGCTATGCGGCAGAGTTGGTGCCGAAGAAGGGCATCGCCGTCGACGACATCCACTTCCGCTTTGGCGAGATGGATGGGTTGAACGGTCTCTCGTGCAGGGGCGACACATTGCTGCTCCCCACCGACCAGGCCTATCGCCGGCTCCATCTGCTGGTGGCCTCTGATATGGGCGACCGCCAGGTGGTGTTCACCGCTGGGAAGAATGCCCAGAAGGCCGTCGTGCCTTACTATACAGGCTTCATCGGACAATGGGGACACGATGGACATACCGAGGGCTTCCTCAAAGACGGGCTGGTGGCCTATGTGGGGACGCACCGTCATTCGCCCAAAGCCGACGACCCCTATGTCTACACCTATATGTATAAGGTGTGCATCGACATTCCCAAGGGGGCCAAGAGCGTCGTCCTGCCCTACGACCCGCATGTGGTGGTCTTTGCAGCCACGCTGGCCAACGACGAGCAGGGCGTAAAGCCTGCCGCTCCGCTCTTCGAGACATCGCTCAGCGAGAACCACTTCACCATTCCCGAAGTGACCGATGAGTCGGGCAACCTCCTCCTGAAAGCAAGGGTGGTGGAAGTGTCGGGCGAGGTCAACGAGTGGGAGCGCGTCAGCAACCTCACCGACGGCCGGACCGAAACCAAGTGGTGCGACAACAACCGTCCGCCACACTATGTGGTCTATGACTTCGGCAAGCCCACCACCGTCAGTCGCTGGTATCTGCTCAATGCCGCTGCAGAAAGCCCTGAATATGTCACGCGGGCCTGCGTGCTCCAAGGGCGCAATGCCGAGAACGAAGACTGGCATACGCTCGACACAATCTCCAACAACACCGACAACATCGTCGACCGCACATTCAGCCCCGCCGTCGTGCGCTATGTGCGCCTCTTCGTGAACCGACCCACACAAGACGACAATGGCGCCACGCGCATCTATGAGTTTGGCGTCTATTAATTCTTAAAAAAAAACCGACACAGTTATGAAAACGTTCAACCGCATTCTCACCACCGCCGCACTCCTGACGTTGACACTTGCCAGTGTGGCTCAGACCGAAGTTTATCTGCGTGGCAACATCGTGCCCAATGGCAAGGTGCAGCTCACCGCCACCGAAGGCCAGCAATATCAGTCGGAAGTGACGCTCGACGATTCGTACGTCTTCCTCTTTTCCGACAAGTATGTCTATTTCGAATGCCCGTCAGAGAACTACCGTACTGACAATATCCGCATCAATGGTGGCACCTACACCGTCAGCTTCAACCTTGGCACCAAGAAGTGGGACTTTACGGCTCCTGTCGACGAGTATCGCATCTCTGCCTTTGGCTCGTCGGTGTGCAACGGCGAGGGTGCCGACGGCCATAAGGGCTACGCGTGGCTCTATGGAGAGCAGCTGGGCAGCCGCTATGAGAATGGGCTGAGCGAATATCCCTTCTACGTTTCCGGCATTTCCATCGGAGGCAACAACACACAGAACCTCCTCGACCGCTATGGCGACCTGACGCGCAACCACTCGCGCTATGTCATCATCGGCCTCTCCATGGGCAACGAGGGCATTCACGAGTCGAGCAACAAGCAGCAGACGCTGAACCAGTTCTCCACCAACATGCAGACCATCATCCGCAAGGCAAAGGCCGACGGCATGATACCCGTGGTGATGAACAACTACACACGAGGCGATTTCACCGCTGAGGATTACAGCTACATCAAGCAGATGAACCTGCTCATCCACCAGTGGGATGTGTCGTCGGTCAACACCCTGGGTGCCATCGACGACGGGGCTGGCCATTGGGCTTCGGGCTATATGCGCGACAATGCCCATCCTACGACCAACGGCCACAAGGAGTTCTTCTATGCCATGCCGCCCTCGCTCTTCGATGCCATTGCTGCAGGAAAGGCGCAGCCTAAACGCGACCTGTCGAAGCAGATGACACTCAGCGGTGGTGCCCAGCTGCGCTTCGAAGGCGAAACGATGGTCCATCCCTTCACCATCACACTGCGCTTCAAGGGCAATCAGGCTGGGCAGCTGCTCGCCTACTACCTGCGCAACACCACGCGTACCGCCACCGTCAAGGTCGACGAAGAGGGCCATGTGGTCTACACCACCACCACCAACCGCACGCTCACCACGGCGGCCACTCTCGACAACGACCTCTGGCATACCGTCACCTTGACCCACTACTACGCGCAAGGGCGCACCCTGCTCTATCTCGACAGCGAGTCGGCGGGCGAGGTCCGCGAGCGTATCAACTCACTGGGTGAGGTGTTCGTGGGCGACGAGCAGGCAGACGTCAGCCGCCAGCTGGGCGAACTGTTCTTCTGGCGCGCAGCCTTCTCACCCGAAGAGGTGCAGGCCACCGTGCAGGGCAAGATGCTCAAATCGAGCCTCGATCTCTATGTGCCCACCGGCGGTCCTGAGAGTCTCGACAACCTTGCCATGAGCCTCAACACCGTGCAGTATATCGCCCCTCAGCCCACTACGCCCACGGGCATCCACTCCGCACCTGTTGGAGGGGATTGGCAATCCTCGACTTCCCGCCCTATCTACAACATACAGGGACTGCTTGTCAGTCCCTCCACCCAGCGTGGCATCTTCGTTCAAGATGGAAGGAAATACCTCCACGTGCGCACAGAGCACAGAACACAGTTTTCTCATGAGCCATAGTGCTCTTTTCTCGTACGTCGTACAGTTTATTACAGTTGACAGTTGACAGTTTATTATTTGAGCCACTATCCTGTCTCCTCATCGCTCGTCGAAAAATGCATTTTACCCTGACTATAGATGTTAATATATATGAAATATACTACTATATATATAATATATATAATATATATAATAATATAATATATATATAATATATAATACATATATAATATATAATATTATACCTTATTAATTATATATGGCATAGTTCATGATATCACAAATGGTTTAGTAGATTCTTTCACCTCATTCCCTTCGGTGCCTACAACAGGTGGTCGCCAGGAAGGGTATAGGCTCATGAGAAAACTGTCAACTGTCAACTGTAAGAGATAGTACGGCTCATGAGAAAACTGTGCACTGTGCTCTGTGCGCATCTCGAGATTTCCACGAGCGCGTGAGGTGACGCTCATCACGAGGTGAAATGCCACTTGTCACAGGGTAAAATGCCGCTTGTCACAAGGTGAAATGACGCTCGTCACAAATAATATAGCCTCAACCGCGTGAACTACGAGGCACCCATCGACCCCACCCCAACCCCTCCCCTTAAAAAGGGGCGGGGAGCTGCTGCGCCCACATGTACGCAGGGGGAGGTGCTGCGCCCACATGTACGCTCGGGGATTGGCTGCGCCCACATGTACGCTCATTGGATATTAGGGGTAAGGATAAATGCCTGATAGGTTGGACCCCGTAGGCACTCCCCGCCAAATGCTTGATAGGTAGGACCCGCTGGCACTCCCCTCCTACAGGAGGGGTGAGGGGGAGGTCATAGGGGGAGGTCACGAAGGGAATCAGTCACCTGCAGGGATAGCGACCCCCTCTTATCTCCCCCTGTAGGGGGAGGAATAGTTAGTACTGAGCGCAGAATCTAACCACTCCCCGCCAAATACCTGATAGGTTGGACCCCGTAGGCACTTCCCGCCAAATGCTTGATAGGTTGGACCCCGTAGGCACTACCCGCCAAATGCTTGATAGGTTGGACCCCGTAGGCACTCCCCGCCCCTTTTTAAGGGGAGGGGCTGGGGTGGGGTGATTGGGATGGGGTCGAATCGTATAAAATTGCCAAATTATATAAAAAGTTCGCGGAAAGTAAACTTGTGTCGTAATAAATGTGTAACTTTGTACCAAATTCATCGGCATCGGCGAAGGATGCGAACTGCTTGAATCGCCAAAGAGTCGTAGTTGCCGAAACGGAAAACAATTGAGAACATGAAATACGAGAATACATTCAAAGCAATAGACCAGATACTCTGGAAGGAGCAGGGCTGCGGTAGTGAGTTGGACTATCTGGAGCAGAAATCATGGATGCTCTTCCTGAAATACCTCGACGACCTGGAGACGGAGCGCGAGGAAGAAGCCGAGCTCGACGGCAAGACCTACAAACGCCTTGTGACAGGTTACTATCGTTGGAGCCAGTGGGCAACACCCAAGCGGAAAGACCCGCAGACGGGCAAGATGGTGCTCGACACCGTCAATGCCATGAGTGGCGACGACCTTGTGGAGTTTGTCGACCAGAAACTCTTCCCCTATCTCAAAGACTTCCAGAACACCGCCACCCAGACCGACAGCCTTGAATATAAAATAGGCGAAATCTTTGGTGAGCTGCACAACAAGATTCGCTCTGGATTCAATATGCGTGAGATCATCAACATGATTGATGAACTCCACTTCCAGAGTGCCGAGGACAAGCACGAAATGACGGTGCTCTATGAGAGCAACATCCAGCGCATGGGCAACGCAGGGCGCAATGGTGGCGAGTATTACACGCCTCGTCCCTTGATTCGAAGCATCATCAAGGTGGTTGACCCCAAGATAGGCGAAACGGTCTACGATCCTGCCTGTGGTTCGGCCGGCTTCCTTTGCGAGGCTTTCCTCTACATGAAGGACAAGATTAAGAGCGTGAAGGACCATGAGACCCTGCAGCGAGACACCTTCTACGGCAAGGAGAAGAAAGGGCTGCCCTATATCATCGCCACGATGAACATGATTTTTCATGGCGTATCCGCACCCAACATCACGCATGGCAATACGCTGGCCATGAACCTTAGCCAGATTCAGGAGAGCGACCGTAAGAATGTCATCTTGGCCAATCCGCCCTTTGGCGGCAACGAGCGCGGCGAGGTGTTGCAGAACTTTGAGATACGCACCTCAGAAACGGCCTATATGTTCATGCAGCACTTCATCAAGATGCTGAAGGCTGGTGGGCGTGCCGGAATTGTCATCAAGAACACCTTCCTGAGCAATGGCGATGCAAGTGCCATCCGCAAGATGCTCTTAGAGAACTGCAACCTTCACACCATCCTCGACCTGCCATCGGGCGTGTTCACGGGAGCTGGCGTGAAGACGGTTGTCTTGTTCTTCACAAAAGGTGAACCAACAGAGAAAATTTGGTATTATCAGGTAGATAAGCACTTCACCAAGACGCAGCCCCTGACTGAGGCTGATATGGAGGAGTTCCTCGCTTTGCAGAAGTCGCAGGCCGAAAGCGAACATTCCTGGACGCTCGATGTGAGCACCCTCGACGACAGTTGCGACCTCAGCGTGAAGAATCCCAACAAGGTGGAGAAAGTAGACGAGCGCACTCCCAGCGAGATTGCACAGAGCATCTATGCCCTTGGGCAGGAGAATCAGACGCTTATCAACGAAATCATGGAGATGGTGAAATGAAAGAAGAGAATAACGAAATAGTCTCCGCTGCGGAGACAATCTCTGTCGATTATGAGGAAATACTGCAACGAGCCGTTGCAGTTATTGAGAATGCTCGTACCAGCGTGGCAAGACACTTGGCTACCACAGCCAGCAATACCTATTGGGAGATAGGTAAACTGCTCCATGAGAAGAAACTGGAGAGTAAGCATGGAAGTGAAGTTGTTAAGAGGCTATCTTCTGACTTGAAAGAGCGTTATCCCAAGATGGGTATGTCCCCACGTAATCTGTGGTACATGAAGACATTTTACGAGCGATATAATGGCTGTGATTTAAAACTGCAACGCTCCGTTGCACTTTTGCCATGGTCGCATAACATTCTGATACTCAGTAAGGATTTGGACGATTCTGCCACTTTGTATTATGCTCAAGAGGGCGTTGCTAAAGGATGGAACCGCGATCTTCTACTTAATGCATTGAAGCTGCTATGTGCTGAGAAAGATAACGTTGAAGTGGCGTTGTCGCTTGAAGACATGGGTAAACCTATAGGTGTTGCTGACTATCAGCTGATTATTCCAAAGGAAGAACTGCAGAAGACGATATCTGCGGAAATACACTCTTTTGAACTGGAGCAAGCTGTAAAAGAACAACAGAAAAAGAAGGAGGACGAGGCATGAAAGAAGGGTGGGAATATAAGAAGTTAGGGGAAGTCTGTGAGATATTAGATTCTCAACGCAAACCTATTACTAAAGGCAAAAGAGAACCTGGGGCTATTCCATATTATGGGGCAACAGGCTGTCTTGATTATGTAAAAGATTATATTTTCGATGAAAAACTAGTTTTGTTAGGTGAAGATGGTGCAAAATGGGGAGCAGGAGATAATTCTGCATACATTATAAATGGTAAATCTTGGGTAAATAATCATGCACATGCATTACGCCCCAAAAGAGATTTGTTGATTGATGAATTATTAGTCTATTATCTGAACTTCTCAAATCTTCTCCCTTATATTACAGGAGTAACAGTTCCAAAGCTCAACCAAGAGAAGATGCGTTCCATTGAAATACCTATTGGACCACTTAAAGAGCAGCAATCCATCGTTGATTATCTTGACTCTGCATTTGCTAAGATAGATGCGATGAAGGCTAATGCAGAAAAAGCCTTGGGTGAAGCCAAAGCCCTCTTCCAGGCATCACTCAAAGAAATGCTTGAACCAAAAGAAGGGTGGGAGGAGAAGAAAATAGGGGAAGTGTGCGAACTTAGTCAGGGGTTGGCAATTAACTCTAAAACAAGGTGTCTTCTAAAAGAGACAGGACAATTACCTCTTCTACGTATTAAAGATCTGAAGGATGGAACTAGAGAAATTTTCGTAGATGAAAAGAATTGTCCACAAAGTTGTATAGCAAATGAGGATGACATTATATATACCAGGACAGGCACATTAGGCTTGGTTTTTACAGGAATGAAAGGAGTTTTACATAATAATTGTTTTAAAATAGTATACAATAGAGGTCTCTTGGAAAAAACTTTTCTTATGTTTTTTCTGGGTCATGAAGCATTTAAGAGTAAAATTATTAAGCTGGCAAGTCGTGCTGCCCAGCCAGATATTACCCATAAATTGTTCAAGGCTCAAGAGATAGTATTTCCTCCAATTTCCGAGCAACAATCCATCGTCGAAACCCTCGACTCTCTCAAATCGAAGGTTGACCGCCTCCAAGCGAACTACGACAAGATTTCTCAGGAGTGCGATGCATTAAAACAAGCCATATTACGACAAGTATTTACATAAGATACTCACGCTCAAAAAATCTCAAATATATTTGGCTTTTTATTCGCTTAATCGTATCTTTGAATAAATAATGGACGAACAACAGAATATCATCATCTACCGCACAGCTGACGGACGTGCATCAGTAGCCCTCTATGCCAAGGATGGCAAGATCTGGCTGAATCAGCAACAGATGGCAGAACTTTTTGCCACCTCGAAGCCTAATATCAGTATGCATATAGCTAACATACTGAAAGAAAAGGAGTTAAATGAAAGTTCAGTTGTTAAGAATTTCTTAACTACTGCCGCTGATGGCAAGAATTATAATGTAGTATTCTACTCATTGGAGATGATTATAGCCGTGGGCTATCGTGTGCGGGGTGTTCGCGGCACTCAGTTTAGGCAGTGGGCCACTGAGCATCTGACGGAATATCTGGTGAAAGGATTTACGATGGATGATGAAAGGCTAAAGAATCCTGATGGTCGTCCAGACTACTTCGATGAATTGCTGCTCCGCATCCGTGATATCCGTGCTTCAGAGAAACGATTCTATCAGAAGATACGAGACCTCTTTGCGCTCAGCAGCGACTACGATAAGAGCGACAAGGCAACTCAGATGTTTTTCGCAGAGACGCAGAACAAACTGCTTTATGCCGTCACTCATCAGACGGCGGCAGAATTGATAGTCAGTCGCGCAGATGCCAACCAGCCCAATATGGGACTCACCGCATGGAAAGGCAGTATCGTAAGAAAGGGTGATGTAATCATCGCCAAGAACTACCTGCAGACTGAGGAAATCGACTCATTGAATCGTTTGGTAGATATCTTCCTGACAAGTGCTGAAGAACGGGTGAAAGGGCGCCGTGATCTCACGCTTGACTATTGGCGGAAGAATGTGGACAGTCTGTTGACATTTCAGGAAAAAGACATACTGCAAGGTGCTGGTAGTATTACAAACTACGAAGCTGAGGAAACAGCTAAGCAGGTCTATGATGCTTTCAACGCCAAGCGTAAACAGTTGGAAGCGCAAACAGCTGATGCTGATGACCTGAAGATGCTGGAGGATTTGGAAAAAAGAATAGTGGAACAAGATAATACAGACAAGGAATAGACAATGAACGAAGCGCAGACACGATTCAACAAGATAGACCCCAAGTTGAGGGATGCCGGCTGGGGCATTGTTCCAGGGAGTAAGATTTTGGTGGAGCAGAGTGCTTATATTGCACCTGGTCGCATCACGACAACCGGTCATAAGAACCCGAAGAAGGCTGACTATATCTTGGAATACAAGGGGCAGAAACTGGCCGTGATAGAGGCCAAGAGCGACGAGAAGGATGTGGCTGAAGGGGTGGACCAAGCCAAACTCTATGCCGATGCCCTGAAGATTCGCTATACCTATAGCACTAATGGCGACGAGATTTGGTTCATCGACATGGGCGTCAAGAATAGCAAGGGCGAATACATCATTCCCAGCAAGGAGCACGACATTGACCGTTTCCCTTCGCCTCAGGACTTGTGGCAGATGACCTTCCCGGAGGCAAATCCTTGGCGCGATAAGTTCAATCTCTGCGCCCTGAATCGCAGTGGTGGTCGCCAGCCTCGCTACTATCAGGAGATAGCCATCAAGAACGTGCTGGAGGCTGTGGCCAAGCAGCACAACCGCATCTTGCTGACGATGGCCACAGGAACAGGAAAGACCTACACAGCTTTCCAGATTTGTTGGAAACTGACGCAAACAAAATGGTGTACGAAGGGTGTAGAGCGAGCCCCAAGAATCCTGTTTATTGCCGACAGAAACATTCTGGCCAACCAGGCCATCAACGACTTCGACCAGTTCCCCGAAGATGCGATGTGCCGCATCACACCGAAGGAACTGAAGAAGAACAATTACAGAGTTCCCACCGCCCGCAACCTTTATTTCACCATCTTCCAGACGATGATGACTTCGCCCAATGCGCAGAAGGCAGAGGAGCAGGGCGTCAAGCTGCCTGAAGGTGCCGACGACCAGCCCTATTACATGCAGTATGAGCGCGATTTCTTCGACTTCATCATCATCGATGAGTGTCACAGAGGTGGTGCCAATGACGAAAGCGAGTGGCGAAAGCTGATGGAATACTTCGACAGTGCCTATCAGCTGGGCATGACAGCCACACCCAGGAGAAAGGACAATGCCAACACCTACGCTTACTTTGGAAATCCTGTATATACCTACTCGCTGAAACAAGGCATCGAGGACGGCTTCCTTGTACCCTTCCGTGTGGACATCTCTACGAGCAACATCGATGACTATCAGTATGAGGAAGGCGACATCGTGAAAAGCGGAGAGGTGGACCCTGAAAAGATTTACACAGAGTCGGATTTCTATAATGGAAGGATCCAGATTAAGGAGCGCGACGAGCACCGTGTGCAGGAGTTCCTGAACAAGATCGACCCTGACGAAAAGACCATCATCTTCTGTGCTACCCAGAAGCATGCCATGATTGTTCGCGACATGGTGAACAAGCATAAGCGGCGGCCTGCCAGCAACTATTGCGAGCGTGTGACCGCTGACGACGGCGAAGTGGGAGAGGCCACATTGAGGGCCTTCCAAGACAACGAGAAGCTGTTGCCCACCATCCTGACCACTTCTTATAAGTTGAGTACGGGGGTAGATGCCCGCAATGTGCGCAACATCGTATTGATGCGACCTATTCGGAACATCGTGGAGTTTAAGCAGATCATCGGTCGTGGCACTCGCTTGTTCGACAAGAAATACTATTTCACCATCTACGACTTTGTAGGCGCAAGCGAGATGTTCAAAGATCCCGATTGGGATGGCGATCAGTATTGCCCTGTCTGTGGCAACTGGCCTTGTACGTGCATGAAGAAGAAACCTTATGCGTTGCCAGACACCGTTCCCGATACGGCAGGCGAACCCTTGGTATGCCCAGTATGCGGCAATCTGCCCTGTACGTGTGAAAGGCCGCAAACAAACCTGATAGACATCAAGCTGTCTACGGGTAGGAGGCTGTCTCTCGAGACGACATGGGAGCAGAAGATATTCTTTGCCGATGAGTTCATCAGCCTTGACGAGTATGTGAAGAAACTCTTTGGCAGGATTCCCGATTTCTTCTCAGGTGCAGATGACCTGAGGGAAAAATGGGCTAACCCGGAAACCCGTGAGCAACTGCTCAGAACGCTGGATGAGGCTGGGTTTGCTGAGGACAAGCTGAATCTGCTGAAGGACATGCTGAAAATGCAGAAATGCGACTTGCTCGATGTGCTTGAATACATCGCTTACGACTCGACACCTATCGAGCGGACTCAGCGAGTGGAGCTTGTGAAAAGACAGTATGTGGATTCCTTGAATAAGGAGCAGCGGGAATTCGACAACCTGATACTGCAATACTATGTCGACAATGGCTTCAAGGAACTTGGGACAGACAAACTGAAGACCTTCATCACCATCAAGTTTAACTCCATGAGTGATGCCAAGGAAAGGCTACAGATGTCTGTTGCCGATATACGGGCACACTACTTTGAGTTGCAACGAAGATTGTATTGTGCATAGATCAATCCTTGTAATGAGAAAAGAGAAAAGCCGCTGGCAAATGACTGTCAGCGGCTTTGTTTTGGAGCTATGGGCGCAGGCTCAGAAGCTGAATCTGCGGCCGTTCCACTTCAGCGTCTTCTGCTTCTGGCTGTGGTCGTACCAATAGGTGACGACGATGTCCTTGCCCGTGCGGGGCAGGGCGTACGACATCCAGGCTCCGTCGTCAGTGCTATACTCCACGTCGAAGCCTATGTCGGAATATAGGCTCATCTTCTTTGAAGCATTGTCGTAGCGGTAGAACGTGAGTCCGTCGAACTGGCCGGGACTGTGTTTGCCGTTGTAGAAACACGCCACATTGTAGGCAAACAGTTTGTGCTTGCGGTCGGCCTCGTTCCAGTAGCACATCTCGATTCTCAGCAGGTGCTCGTCCTGTTTGTACTCGTAGAGCACGTAGCCGTTTTTTTGGTCGATGGTAAGCGTTGTGCCTTCATTCAGGGGGATGCCTTTGCGATGTTGGTCCCATGCGTACTGAATGGCGTTGAACGATTCATCGATGCAGTCATCTTCCTCGTCATCGTCGTGCGAAGAGAGGAAGGCTTGTGCAAAGTCGCTGATTGTGGGGTTGGCTCCTTGGAAGTTCACCCGGATGGTTTCTTGTGCTGCCATTGCCAGCGTGCAGCAGGCAAAGACGATGGCAAATGCTATTCTTTTCATATTCGGGATTATTGGTTTTTGTCCATAAGTACGCGCATCCAGTAGCCGCCGATGACGCTGCGAGCGCGGAAGGCTACCATTTGCCCGGTCTTCGTCTCGTGCCAGTCGCTGATGGGCACGCGGCTGGTGGTCTCGTTGATGTAGCGGTAGAGGGGCTCTACGAACTGCAGAAAGGTTTTCTTGTCTTTGGCCATTGCAGCGGTCCACATGATCCAGTCGCTCTTGGTATACTCGCGACGGCAGTCGAGAGGCAGGCCATACTGGTTTTGTTGGCGCAGGTAGTATTTCAACTCGCGCTGCATCACCTCGTCGGGGAAGATGTTTGTCTGCCAGAGCTTGTCCCACACGATGTTGTACTTCTGGCTCCAGGTGCTGTCGCGGTCGAAGGCCAATCGGTAGTGGTCGCCTTGCGGGTCGAGGGCGTCGCGTTGCCATTGGCTGGCCATCTGTCGTGCGCGGTTCATATAACGTTCGGCCTTGTCGGTATAGCCGCGCATGGCAGCCATCTCGGCATAGCCGACGATGCCCATGATGGCCTTGAGCGAGAGGTTCGCGTTGTGGGCCCAGTGGCCGGCAAAGTCGTCGGTGCAGAGTTGCTCGGCGGGATCCTGACCGTTTACAGAGAGGTAGTCGGCCCAGGTGGTGATGATGTCCCAATAGGGTTCCACATAGGTGGTCGAGCCGTCCATGCGGCACAGCGTGGCGGCAAGGGTGAGCATGTTGCCCGCCTCTTCGATGGGCATGTCGCCACCGTAGACCTGCCCGTTGGCCTTGGGATACTGTCCGAGGTCGTGGGCGGCGAAAGGTTTGGTCCAGCGTCCTGTGCGGCTATATTCGAAAATGGAGGTCATCATGGCCTTCTGCAGCTCAGGGTTGTAGCAGAGGAAGAGGGGTGCCGAGGGGTAGGTGAGGTCGACGGTGTTGACACAGCCGTTGGAGTTGTTCTCCTTCGAGAAGAAGAGCAGGTGGCCCTCGTGGTCGCGGAAGAGCTTGTGGGCGGCAATGACGTGGCGGTAGCTGGCAGAGAGTATTTCGGCATAGTGGGCATTGCCTGCACGGAGGCCATCGTCGTAGATGGTCTGGTCGAGTGCGCGACAACGGCGCATGATGCTGTTGTACTGCTCGTAGAGTTGACGCATGTGCTGGAAGATGCTGACCTGTCCGTCGTGTGCCCAGTAGGCTTTGTAGCGGTGGTACATGTATTCGATGTCCCACAACTCATCGTAGCCGATGAGCATGAAGGTGGCCGCCTGGCGGGTGGTGCCGAAGGCGTGCTGCCAGACGAGCTGCTGGTCGTGGCCGATGGAAACCTCGCCGTTGAAGGCTGGCAGGTAGAGGTAGCCCCAGTCTATGCAGATGAAGTCGCCGGTCTTGGCGAGGATGGGCTGCTCGATGGTGCCCACAGAGACGTATTCCACGCCGCCGTGCTGCTCCTTACGGCTGACAACCGGTTGGGAAGTTTCGTTGACGGCGATGAGCGGCGAGGCTTCAATGCGCACACGGCAGTCGTGGGCTTGTCCGTCGGTGGAGCGCACCTGGAACGACAGGTAGTTGGCCGGCGAGGAGAGCAGGTCGTAGTCGTCGATGAGCATGGGGGCTGTGAACACTACGTCGAGCTCCATGGGGCCGCAGGCGAACGTGTAGTAGGTGGAAGTGGCGGTGACGCTGACGGAGCGCTGTGTGGCCTTCGTGTCATCGGCAACGCCCATGAAGAGGTAGTCGGTGCCGTCAACGTTGAGCCATCCGCTGATGGGCTTCTCTTGGTCGCCCCAATGGCGGGTGGTGCCGTCGTTGAGGTGGTCGAAGGGCGACCAAATGGAGAGATAAGGGTCGGAGACCACCAACGGCACAGAGGGCAAGCGGAGGTGGGTGGTCTGATAGGGTTGGAAGAAGTCCACAGGCTGGGCTGTTTTGGCTGCGATTTTTTCAGCGACGTAATCGCTGGACACAATGCGGCGGGCGGCTTGCGTCAGCGTGCAAGCCAAGAGGGTCGCGATGAGAAGATAAGTCTTTTTCATTATTATGTTTTTATTTGTTGGTTTTGATGTGCTTCATGAGCGTGACGTGCCTTACGGTGTGATGTCAGAACGTGACAAGGCGGCTGCCGTCGGGCTGCTCGTCGATGTGCACCTTCAGGGTGTCCTCGGGCAGGAGCGGCTCGATGAGTTCCGGCCATTCTATGAGGCTGAGGCTGTCGGGGGCGTAGAAGTATTCCTCGTAGCCCATGTCGTAGACTTCCTCGAGGCGGCGTATGCGGTAGAAATCGAAGTGGAAGATGGCTCCGCTCCTATCACCCCCGTGGGGAGTGTACTCATTGACGATGGCGAAGGTGGGCGATGTGATGACATCTTCTACGCCAAGCTCTTCGCAAAGAGCTTTGATAAAGGTGGTCTTGCCGCTTCCCATCGAACCGTAGAAGGCGATGACCTGGGCCTCGGCAGGGATGGCCGTCAGAAACTGCTGTGCGGCGCGATGTATGTCGTTGAGATTCTCTATTCTGATTTCCATTTGGTTGCTTGTTCTTTCACGAGTAATGTTTTTGGCACGAACCTTTCACCACTCACCTCACGCTTCAGCCCTCATCCGGCGTCGGGTGCGGAGCGTGATGAGAGGGATAATCATCTCTTCCATAGAGATACCGCCGTGCTGGAATGTGTCTTTGTAGTAAGACACATAGTAATTGTAGTTGTTCGGATAGGCGAAGAAAGCGTTGCCTGTGGCGAAGACGTAGGCCGTGCTGAGGTTCGGAGCGGGCAACTGCGCCTTGTGCGGGTCTTTGATGACGAACACCTCTTTGGGATTGTAGCTCAGGTTCTTGCCCAACTTGTAGCGCAGGTTGGTGTTGGTGTTGCGGTCGCCAATGATCTTCACAGGCTTGTCGGCACGTATGCTGCCGTGGTCGGTGGTGATGATGACGGTGCGGTCGCTTTGTGCCAAGAGCTTGAAGAGGTCGGCCAGCACAGAGTGGCGGAACCAGCTGAGGGTGATGCTGCGGTAAGCCGACTCGTTGTTGGCCAGTTCGCGTACCATCTTCGACTCCGTGCGAGCGTGTGAGAGCATGTCGATGAAGTTCACCACCAGCACGTTGAGGTCGTTGTGCTGCAGGTTCTTGTATTGCGAAAGGAATCGGTCGGCGCCGACAGAATCGTTCACTTTATGATAAGAGAATGTGTTCTTACGACGGAAACGTTCGAACTGTGTGCGGATGAGTGGTTCCTCGTTGAGGTTCTTGCCCTCCTCCTCGTCTTCGTCCACCCAGAGGTCGGGGAACATCTGGGCTATCTTGTTGGGCATGAGTCCGCTGAAGATGGCATTGCGGGCATATTGCGTGGCGGTGGGGAGAATGCTCAGGTAGAGGTCTTCGTCGATGTCGAACATGTCGCCAATCTCTTGCGCTAAGGTGCGCCATTGGTCGTAGCGGAAGTTGTCGATGACGATGAGAAACACCTTTTCGCCTTTGTCGAGCAAGGGGAAAATGCGGTTTTTGAAGATGTCGGGGCTCAAGAGGGGTGCGGAAGTGGGTCTTTCCTCAATCCACTCGAGATAGTTGTTCTTGATGAATTTGGCGAAGGCGTTGTTGGCCTCTTCCTTCTGCATCTTGAGCATTTCGGTCATCGAACTGTCTGTGCTGCTCAGTTCCAGTTCCCATCGTACGATGGTGCGGTAGAGTTCGCGCCAGTCGTCCCATGTGCGGCAGTTGTCTATCTGCATGGCAATCTGCCCGAAGTTCTGCTGGTAGCCACTCTGGGTCACTTCGGTCTCTATCTCCCGACGGTGGATGTTTTTCTTCAGCGTCAGGAGAATCTGGTTGGGGTTGACGGGCTTGATGAGGTAGTCGGCAATCTTTGAGCCGATGGCTTGGTCCATGATGTTCTCCTCTTCGCTCTTGGTGACCATCACCACAGGCGTTGCAGGCGAGATGTCCTTGATGCGTTGGAGGGTTTCCAGTCCGCTGATGCCAGGCATCATCTCGTCGAGGAGTATCAGGTCGAAGGTCTTCTGTCGGCATTGGTCGATGGCATCGGTGCCGTTGCTGACTGTGACCACGTCGTAACCTTTCTTCTCAAGGAAAAGGATGTGCGCCTTGAGGAGTTCTATTTCATCGTCTACCCATAATAATAATCCGTTGCTCATGTTCTTTTTGTTAAGTGGTGAGTGGTGAGAGGTGAGTGGTGAGAGGTTTTAGAAACCGTCGAGGTCGAGATACTCGTCGTCGTCGGTGTTGCTGTCATCGGGGGTGTTGTTGTCGGGAAGGAGAATGGGAGCATCCTCGCTGTTGTCGGTCTCTTCATCCTCTTCGATGACGAAGGCATCCTCGTCGTCTGTCGTCGTGTTGTCGTCGTCGATGATGAATGCATCGTCGTCGGTCGTCGTCGTATTGTCGTCGTCAATGATGAACGCATCATCATCGGTCGGCGTTTCTTCCTCCGTCACTGTGACTGCAGGTTCTTCCTCCACGGGCTTTTCGGGCTCAACTGGCTCTGCAGGTTCTATGACGTTCGGTTCCTCAACAGGCTTCTCGGGCTCTACCGGCTCTGCAGGTTCTATTGCGTTTGGTTCCTCCACAGGCTTCTCGGGCTCAATCGTCTTTGGTTCGTCTACAGGCTTCTCGGGCTCAACCGACTCGATAACGTTCGGCTCGTCTGCGGTCTTTTCAGGCAGGATGTCCAGTTCCATAAGGGTGTTGTCGTCGATGACACCACCATTGAAGAGGTCGTCGCCTTCCTCGTCATCGCCTTCCTCCTTCTTCTCTGGCTCAGGTTCTGTTTCATAAACCACGATAGAGGGCTCTGTGAGCAGTTGCACAGTCTTGATTTTCAGCGGGATGAAATGCTCTTCGTAGAACTCATCGTAGTCTTGATAGCTATATTGAGTGCCAAGCAGCTCGAGGTTCTCCTTGCTGATGATGATGGTGCGTGCTTTCGGCAATAGGCTGTAGACGGGTTCATAGTTGAAAAGCAGACGGGCATACTGCAGAGCCTCGTCGTAGCTGCGGAACCCACTGATGTTCATGCGTGTGAGTCCAGCCACGTCGGCCACTTCCATATCGAAGTTTCGGGCGAGGAAATTGGTGAAGTTGTAGCGTGCCATCTCAAAGAGCAGCTTGTTCTCATCGACGGAGTCTGGCTCGTAGGCGATGATGAAACAGAAGTCGACATCGCGCTCCGCCTTGAAGACGCGTGCGGCAATGGAGTCGCTGTCGTTGAGCACCACGCTGCGCCGCGACCATACATCGTCCATGTCGAACTTGCCCCCATGAAGCGGTCGGCCTTCTTTCACACCGTTGATGATCATACCTGCCATGGGGCTGACATCGCTCTTGGGATAGTTCTTCACCACTTCGTTCATGTTCTCAAGACAGCCCTTGCTGTCGCCATCGTTGAGCATGCTCAGTCCGCTGATGAAGATGAACTTGTCGCGGTTGGCTCCGAGTGGGAACCTTGTCTTGGAAATCTCGGCGTTGGCCTTTGCTTCCGCAAATCGATTGCCTTTGAAAGCATCGTAGGTGGCTGCATAGAGCGAGTCTTCGAGATGTTCGCCGTAGCGGGCGTTATCCTCGAAATAGGGATCGCTCAATATCTGCGTCCATTGGCTTTCAGGATAGCTGTTTTTCAGACTGTCGAGATAATCTCCGGCCTTCCCATGCATCCCCTTTCTTGAATAGAGGAGGAACATGTGGTAGTAGGCATTGTCCATCTGCTGGTAGGAGGGATATTGCTCGGTGAGTCGCAGGAACTGCTTTTCCGAGAGAGCCAGATGGTCGAGTTTGTCTTTGAAGATGACACCGCTGTTGTACAACCCGTCCATGATGACCAGGTTGCTGGCCTCCACTTGTTCTTCGGTAAACGGTATCTGAGCCAAGTAGTATTCGCGCTTATGCGGGTCGTTCTGGGCGCTGTCGGTCACTTGTTCCAGCGAGTCGGCCAACGCTTCGGCCTGCATGATGGAGTCGCGCTGCTCGTCGGTGAGGTCGGCCAGTTCGTCGGCACCCGCTTCGGAAGCTACAACCGTTTTGTTGACACGCTGCCAGTCGTCCACGTTCTCGCGCTTTCCCCAGAGCTTTTGGAAAGCCTGCTTACCTTGGTTCACGGCCATTTGGTTGTAGAAGTACCACAATCCGTTCTGCAAGTCGTTCGTCGGCTGCAGAGGCTTTGTCTGTTGGGTGCGGTTGCCTACGGCTCCGTTCTTCTGCAATGTTTCCTCAGCTTCGGCCTCCTGCTGTTTGCGTTTCTCCTCCTTCTCTTTCTTGATGAGCGCCTCGATGACACGGTCGATAGCGGCATTACGGTCCTTCTCATCCATTTTTGCTAACTCCTGCAACGAGTCCTGCAGATGAATGGCTTCTGTAAAAGGCACCAGCTCGTCGAGCACTTTCGAGCGGTAAGACAATTGCTGATAGTCGTCGCGATCCTTGTCGAGCAGACCGATGGCCTCGCCGTAGCAGCGGCGTGCATCGCTGAATTTCTCCATCGTCCAGTAGATGTCGCCCAGACGGAGCAACAGCACACCTTTCTCAATGCCCGAGCGTGTGGCCTTCTCGTTGCCTTTCTCATAGGCGGCAATGGCCTTCACGGTGTCTTTCTGGAGCATGTAGATGTTGCCCATCGCATAGTACACCTGATCCAGATAGTCCTTGTTCTTGTCGGAGAGAGCCATTCGCTTCAATCGGCTGATCATTTGCTTCGAACGTCCTCCGGCCATCACTTCCGTCATCGCGATGCGTGCATTGAACTCCAGCTCGTAGGGAGGGTTCTGCGCAATCACCTTCTTATAGGCTTTATAGGCCATCTCCTTGTTGTCGAGGGCGGTCTGCAACTGTCCCATGAGGTACCACTCACGGGCGCGCTGCTTCTTGCGCATCTCGTGCTTGATGACCTTGCGCAGGTAGGGAATTGCCTCTTCGTAGCGCTTCGTGTGGATGTAGAAGTCGGCAAAGGTGTAGTCCCACTCCTTGCGGGCGCGCCAGTCGATACTGTCGCGGCTCATCTTCGTGATGACGTCTTCAGCGTCGTAGAGCCATTCCTGTTCGATATAGCATTTTGCCAGCCAGGCGCGGGCCTTGCCGTAGATGGCGGGCTGGGTGGCGTAGAGTCTGCTCATGTAGGCGAAGGTGGAGGCTGCTTCGTCGAACGCCCCCTTGTGGAATTGAGACCGTCCCATGAGCATCCACGCTTTCCAGAGGAACGGGTTGTACTCTTTGCGGTTGAGCCATTCGATGTCTTTCTCTGTGCGTTTCTTCTTCTTGAACTCAGGTCGGCGCTTGATGCTGTGGAGTTTGATGGCCTTCTGGCTCTTCTCGATGGCGCGCTCGTAGTTGCCCTTGCCCAGCTCGCGGGCTCGTTTGTTGCCTACGGCATAGAGGGGAATCATCTCGGTGAAGTTGTCCTTGATGCCGTTTTCCTTTTCGATGGAAGCATCGATGTAGGCCTGCGAGCCGTTATAGTAGGTGTTGTATTTGGCCATGAAGGAATGCCACCGGCGCGTCTGCGCGGTGTTCTTCTCCGTGGAGCATCCCGCCAGGATTGCAAGAGCTAAGAAAAGCACCGCAATAAGGGGGCTGCGACGGAGCCGCAGCTTACGGAGAACCTCGGGGATGTTATGTTTTGGGTTCATGATTCTATTGTAAAGACCGCCTGGGAAACCAAGATCCAGGGGGCTTGTTTCTTCAATTATCGAGCAGCATCAGAAACTCGTCCTTCACCTGATCGGGCACTTGAATGCCTCGGAGTGTAAGGCTTCGGCTCCAATCCTTCACTTCACTCTCGCGCATCGTCAACAACACTTCGCGGAACTCCTCCGCTTCCTCGTCGCTGTAGGCGTTGCCGTCGCGGCCCTGAAAACGGTCCAGTTCCTCGTCGTCGAAATACTCGATGTCGCGCGTGGCGGCTTCCATCATGCACACTTGTTCGCATTTCGGATTGTCGCCAAGGCATGTTGCGCACGAGTCGTCTGCTAATATAACGCTGTTTTCACCCTTTTTATTGTGTGAAAGCCATCCTAATATTGCAGAAAAAATGCCAAGAACTATTAAAGCGACAATGAGAAATAGCATATTCTATGAAGTGATAACGTGATGTCGAGATGCCAAGATGTCGTCATGTCGATAGGTCGGGATGTCGATATTTCGATAGGTCGATAGGCCGTAGAAGCTACTCGCCGCCCTCTTCTGCCCCAGGTCCCATCTGAATGTTGAACCCGGCTTGTCCCAGGTGATGCCAGTAAACGGGGTACGACTTGCTGACCACGAAGGGGTCGTTGATGCGCAATCCAGGGAACTTGATGCACAGGGGAGCGAAAGCGAGGGCCATGCGGTGGTCCTGATAGGTATCTATCGGGCGTGTCGTGGGTTCGCAACGCTCGCCGTTCCAGCGTATCTCGCAGTCGTTGATGCTTTCCATCACAAAGCCCAGTTTGCGCATTTCGGTAATGAGGGCCGTGATGCGGTCGGTCTCCTTCACTTTCAAAGTGCTCAGCCCCTTGAAGTGGAAGGGGATGCCCAAGCCCGCACAACACACCACGACGGTTTGTGCCAGGTCAGGCTGGTTGACGAAGTCGTAGTCTAAACGGGGCAGCCGCGACAGGGTCTTTCTGAGCGTCACCATTGTCGGAATGCCCTGTTCGTGCTCCTCGAACACCGTCTTCACGCCCAGCATCGAGAACAGATAGCGCACCACCGAGTCGCCCTGACGGCTGCTGTCCAACAGGCCTGTGAGCTGGATTTCATTGTCAGGATCGTCGCTCAGGGCCATAATCTCGTACCAATACGACGAGGCACTCCAGTCGTTCTCCACGATGAAGCTGTGTGGTTGATAATCCTGATGGGGGGTGCTGATGACGTTGAAGTCAGTCCATTCGGCTTTCAGCCCGAAATCGTGCATGATGTGGAGCGTCAGGTCGATATACGATCTCGACACGATGTTGCCCTGCAGCACCAGTTCCAGCCCGTTCTTCAGGGCGGGGCCGATAAGCAACAGGGCCGACGTGATTTGCGAACTGACACCAGCGTCAATCTCCACGCGCCCGCCTTCCAGCGGATTCCCGTGGATGCGCAGGGGCGCAAAGCCCTCCTCGCCGATGTATTCGATGTCGGCACCCAGGTAGCGCAGGGCATCGACCAGGGGCTTGATGGGGCGTCGGCGCAGGCGTTCGTTTCCTGTCAGCGTGTGGCTTCCTGGCGTGATAGACAGGTAGGCGGTCAGGAATCGGAACGACGAGCCGCTGGCATTGATGTCGATGTCGGCCGGCATGTCACGCAGGGCGTTCACCAAGACGTTGGTGTCGTCGCAGTCGGAGAGGTTCTGCAGCGCGCAGGTTCCTCCCGCCAGTGCGTTGAGAATGAGTGCGCGGTTGCTGATGCTCTTCGATGCCGGCAGGTCAACGAGGGTCTGAATATGGCTTGGAGCCTTAAGTGTATATTGCATGTGGATGTTGATTCTATTTCTGTTGCAAAGGTACTACTTTCTTCTGAAACGCCAAACTTTTACTCCGATTATTTTACTTCGCGTTGTCATCAGGCATGAAAGCCGTTTTCGTTTGATGTTGGCGACGATGTCGTTTGCGTCTTATCCCGACCGTACATTAATAATCTACGCAGCGTAGGTTAATAATGTAGGCAGCGTAGGTTAATAATGTAGGCAGCGTAGGTTATTAATGTACGGTTGGCGTTTGCCGTCTTTTGCATTCCTATCAGCCGTCTTCCGCAACGCCGTTTGCCTTCTCTCGCGCGTTCCTAATTAAATATTTATGGGGAAAGTTGCAGGGATTTCCATTTTTTTTCGTATCTTCGCAGCCGAAAACAAATCTCTCAAGACATGGCAACGAAAAAAAGAAGCGGATACAAGAAGACGGGCATCCCAGGCCTGTCCATTCGGTTTTCCTGGAAAGAGCTGCTGGGCATCACGGCGCTGAAGCGGTGGTTCTCCCGCAAGACGGGCATACCCACTACCGAGTCGGGCATCAGAAAGAAACTCGGCCGTAAGTTGGCCAAATGGCTAACGGGCAAATATGAGGAAAAGACCGGTCAGACACTCGACATGAACAGCCGTGGGCAGATTAAGACTCCCAAGACGACAAAGACTACGAAGAAGACTTCGACCACGAAGAAAAAGACCACAACGACGAAGAAAAAGTCGCTGTTAGACGAAGACCTGCAAAATCAAGAATTGAGTATATGAATAGGAAAAAGATGCTTCTCGTGTTGGCGATGACTGTCATTGCCCATACGATGTGGGCGCAGGTGAACCTGGTGCCCAAGCCCCAAAAAGCCCAGTGGCAACAAGGGAACTATGTGTTGAACGGACAGGTGGAGGTGGCTTATGCCTCAAACGATCTGAAACCGGCTGCCGACTATCTATGCCGCGCCTTGGATCAAGCAGGCGTTCAAGCTACGGCGAAGGCTGGAAAGCGTGGTCAGGTATGCCTGAGCCGGGGTAGAGGAATCGCCAAAAGCGGCTATCAGTTGCAGATAGGCAAAGAGGGGGTGCAATTGAAGGGTGCCGACTATGAGGGCGTGGTCAATGGCGTTGCCACACTCCGGCAGATGCTGCTGCTCTCAAAGAATGAAGCGACCATACCACTTGCAACCATCAGCGACGCGCCGCGATTCGGTTGGCGAGGATTCCATCTCGACTGTTCGCGCCATTTCTTCACGGTGAAAGAGGTGGAGGAACTCATCGATCTGATGGCTCTCTACAAGATGAACCGTTTCCATTGGCACTTGACCGACGACCAAGGATGGCGCATAGAAATCAAGAAATATCCTAAGCTCACTGAGCAAGGCGGCTGGAGAAATTATAACAATCAGGATTCGCTCTGCTTAAAATTGGCACGCGAAGAGGACAACTCAGACTTTCTCCTGCCAAAGGACAGGCTGAAAGGCGAGGGGGAAGTATCGTATGGCGGTTTCTATACACAGGAGGATATTCGCCAGGTGGTGGCCTTTGCCCGCCAGCGTGGCATCGAAATCGTTCCCGAAATCGATATGCCCGGCCACTTCCTGAGTGCCATCGAGCAGTATGAGGGACTGTCGTGCTTCCCCGAAATCGGGTGGGGGGCTGTGTTCACCACGCCGCTCTGTCCTGGTAAGAACCGCATGATAGAGTTCTGCAAGGATGTGTGGAAAGAGGTGCTTCAACTGTTCCCGTATGAATACGTGCATATTGGCGGCGATGAAGTGCCCAAGGACAACTGGGAGCGATGCCCTGACTGTCAGCGCCGTATCAAGGAAGAGGGCCTGAAAGATGAGTTTGAACTACAGGCGTGGTTTATCCATCAGATGGAACAATTCCTAAACAAGAACGGCCGAAAGATGATAGGATGGGACGAAATACTGGAGGGAGGACTCTCGCCGACGGCCACCGTGACCTGGTGGCGCACTTGGGTGCCTGATGCCGTAGCCCAGGTGACGGCACAAGGCAACGATGTCATCTACTGCCCGGGCGACCCCTTCTATCTCTCACAACGTGAGCAGAAGAGCGACCTGCGGAGCATCTACGAGTATAATCTCTTGCCCGACAGACTCTCAGAAAAGCAGAAGAAGCATGTGCTGGGCGTGCAGGCCAACATGTGGTGCGAGTGGATTCCCACGCGTGAACGGATGCTCTATATGTTCTTCCCCAGGACGATTGCCGTTTCAGAATTGGCCTGGACAAAGCCGGAACTGAAGAACTACGACGAGTTCTATGGTCGCCTGACCGACCAGTTTGCGATGCTCCATCGGTTGCATGTGCCTTATCGCACACCCAGCCTGGATGGTTTCTACAACACCAATGCCTTCGTCCATGAGGGAACGTTGCGGGTGGAATGCAAAGACCCGCTGGCTACGGTGCGCTATACCACCGACGGTTCGTTCCCCAACAAGCATTCAACGCAATACTCCGGACCGGTTACCGTCGACAAAACCACCAACTTCATCCTCCGCACTTTCAATCCGGAAGGACGCGCCGACGAGATGACGCGCGCCGATTTCGTGAAGCAAGGCTATCTGGAGCCTGTCGCGAATGTACCGTCGGTCCTCACTCCTGGCCTCAATGCCGCATGGTATGAATACGGTGGAGTGAAGTGTGCGGAAGTACCCACCGCACCATTCAAGGGCAACTACGATGTGGCTGATGTCTGCATCCCTGAAGGGGTGAAAGGCAAGATAGGTCTGGTCATCACGGGCTATCTGAATGTGCCTGCTGACGGCATCTACACCTTCGCCCTGATGAGCGATGATGGCAGTTGGCTGAAAATCGATGGGAATATGGTGGTCGACAACGACCGTCCACAAAGCCCGCACGAAGAGGTTTGCCAGCAGGCTTTGCGGCAGGGACTGCACTACTTCGAGGTGCGCTATTTCGACAGCAACGGCGGAATGCTCCGCCTTTGGGTGTTCGACGAGCAGGGCAATCGCCTGAATCCCGCCGACATCTACCGACATTGATATTTATCTAAACAACGGATTTCACGAATTACACGGATTGTATTCACCATTCTCGTCCCATATTTCTTGGGATTTGTAGTGTCTCAATCCGTGTAATCCGTGAAATCCGTTGTTGTTTTATAGAAGCCTTATTGTTTTATGAACCCCGATGTTCAGACAATGCTTGTACGCTTGGTGAACTCGATGATTTCTGGGATGTAGCCAAAGGCCATACCCGTCACCGTGTCGGCACATCCGTAGTAGATGGCCACGCGGCCGGTCTCCGCGTCGTGCAGGGCTGCACATGGGAAACAGACGTTGGGTACGTCGCCCATGCACTCGTAGGGCGTCTGCGGCGTGATGAGGTATGGGCCTGAGCGGGCCAATACGCGCCAAGGCTCGTCAAGGTCGAGCAGGGCGGAGCCGAAAGCATACACATAGCCGTTGCACGAATGGAGCACACCGTGGTGGAAAATGAGCCAGCCCTCGCTTGTCTCGATGGGGATAGGACCGGCACCTATCTTCATACATTGCCAGGCACTCACCTCAAAGGGGGCGGGCGACATCACGTGGCGGTGTCGTCCCCAGTAGTCCAGGTCGGGCGACTCGCTGTAGAAAATGTCGCCAAAGGGTGTGTGGCCCGTGTCGCTCGGACGGGAGAGCATGGCATACTTGCCGTTGATCTTGCGCGGGAACAGCACACCGTTGCGGTTGTAGGGCAGGAAGGCGTTCTCCAGTTGGTGGAACGTCTGGAAGTCCTTGGTCCATGCAATGCCGATGGTGGGGCCGTGATAGCCGTTGCACCAAGTGACATAGTAGCGGTCTTCCAGCCAACAGACGCGCGGGTCGTAGCCATAGACCCACTGGCCTATTTCCTTATTGTCACACTCGAAACGAATGGTCTCTTCGTTGATGCGCCAATTGATACCGTCGTCGCTGAAGCCCGCATGGAGCGTCATGCGGCGGTTGGTGTCGTCGCAGCGGAACACACCGGCAAAGCCGTTGCCAAAGGGCACTACGGCACTATTGAAGATACTGTTGCTCGTTGGGAGCAAGTCGCGGGGGATAATGGGGTTGCGTTGCGAGCGCCAAACGGTGGTCTTGCAGCCTTCCGGCCGCTCTTCCCAAGGGATGTTGGGCAGCGGGTTGCCCTGAATCTTGATATTCATAGATTATGTCTTTAAAAAAGTATTCTAAAAAGTTTTGCATTAAGCAGCCTTAAGCGAGTCGAGTACGGAGTAAACGCGTGTCTTATCCTCAAACCTGAAGCTTACTTCTTGTCTGTATACGTGAAGGGTACGAACCAGGTGATGAGGAGGGCGGGGATGGTGCAGAACAGCACGAGGATGAAGAACATGCGGTAGCCGAGCCAGTCGCTGAAGAAACCACTCATCATGCCTGGAAGCATCACTCCGAGGTTCATGATGCCCGAGGCAAAGGCGTAATGTGCCATCTGGTGCTTGCCGGGAGCCACCTGCTGCATCATGAAGAGCGTCAGTCCGACGAAGCCGAAACCGTAGCCGAAATACTCAAGCACGATACCTCCACCAATGAGCCACAGACTCTCTGGCTGATAGATGGCCAGCAGCGTATAAGCTACGAAAGGAATGTTGAACACGATGGCCAAGGAGAAGAGCGACTTCTTCAGTCCGCGATGGGCAATGTAGTAGCCAGCGAGGATGCTGCCAACGACGAAAGCGGCGGCTCCGAACGTGCCATAGCACAGACCGATTTCCTGTTCTGAGAGACCGAGTCCCTGTTCGGCCCGTGGTGCTTTCAGGAACAAGGGCACAATTTTCATGACAAAGCCCTCGGCAAAGCGATAGAGGATGATGAAGCAGATATAATAAATAATGTGTTTCTTCTGGAAGAACTCCACGAACACATTCCATAGCTCATGGAGTTGGCTGCGTAAATCTTTTCGATCTTCTCGCTCCTCGCTCTTCAATTTTCCGCCCGGCAAGACAAAGAAATGATAGCAGCCGATGCCCACCATGATGATGCCGATGATGAGCATGATGATTGTCCACGCCTGTGTGACGCCGAAACTGTCGATGAAAGCACCGGCGAGGTAGACCAGTCCTCCCGTTGCGGCAATTTTGGCGATGTTATAGAATGCGCCCTGCCAGCCTATCCAGCGAGCCTGTTCGTCAGTGCTGAGGGTCGACATGTACACACCGTCGGCGGCAATGTCGTGGGTGGCACCACTCAAGGCGATGACCGCCAGAAGAGCAATGGTGATGGCAAAGAACGAGGGCAGGTGCAGCGCAAAGGCCACAAGGGCGAACAGCACGCCCGACATCATTTGTGTGAGCACTACGAAGAATTTCTTTGTCTTGTACATTTCGAGGAAGGGACTCCAAAGTGGCTTCAGCGTCCAAGGCAGCATGATGAGTGAAGTCCAGAAGGCTATCTGCTTGTCGCTCACGCCCATACCTTTATACATCAGCGTACACACCATGTTCAGCACCACGAAAGGCATACCCATGGCGAAATAGAGTGTGGGCACCCACGCTATGGGGCTCACTTTCTTTTTCTGTTCATTATCCATATTCGTCATTTTAATTATTTCCGTCCTTGATATAGCCGTCACGATAGAATTCCAGCAGTTGGATGTTCAGGATGGTCATGTATTTGCTCTGCAGCTCGTTCTGCTGGGCCAAGAGCAGGTTGTCCTTGCCTGTCATGAGATCGACAATGTTCTTCAGTCCGAGGCGGAACTGCTCACTCAGCAGCTCATAGCTGGTCTGTTGGCTCTCGGTGGCTATCTTGGCAGCCTTGAATTTCTCTTGGTTGGTGACGGCCTGCAGCCAATAGTTCTCGATGGTGGAGTAGAGGGCTGTCTGCTTGTCGCGCAGATCGAGTTCATAGTTCTGCTTTTGCAACTTTGCCTTGTTCACAGCCGTCTTCGTCTGTCGGTTGTCGGTCAGCGGAATGCTCACGTTCACTCCGGCTCCGAGGTCGAAATTGTTCTTCAGCTGCGAGCCCCATGCGTTGTCGCTCATCGAGGTGGTGTTGGTGGCGGCACTGGCCTGCAGGGCGATGGTCGGCAGCTTCTGTGCTTTTGCCAGTTTGATGCTTAGGTCGCTGGTCTCAATGCCGACAAGCGCATTCTTGATCTCGGGTCGATTGGCAAGGGCTGTTTCATAAACCTCCTGCATGTTGGGCACGGGTTGCAGGGCCATTTCGTCGGTTGTCTCAGGGATGGCAATGTCGAACTCCTCATCGCTGGTGATCTGTAGGAGTTGTTTCAGCTGGCGTTTGAAGTTGCGTAGGTTGCTCTCCGCCTCCACCACGTTGTATTCGTCTTGTGCCCGTTGTGAGGTGAGCTGTGCCAGTTCGGCCTTTGCCATCTTGCCCACTTTGACAAACTGCTCGCCACGCTGTTCGTTCATGCGACTCGTCTCAAGGCTTTCCTTGTTCACCTTGATGGCTTCTGCTGAATAGAGTATCTGAACATAGAGTTGGGCAATCTGTTCCAGAATGGTGTTGGCCGTGACGGCGGCTTCGAGTTCTGCCAGCTCTTCAGCCTTCTCGTTGAGTCGGATGGTGTTGGTGTTGCGGCCTCCGTTCCACACGGTCCATGAGGAACTGATGCCATAGGTGCCGTTGTAGTACACCTTGTCGATGCTCGACTGCACATAGCCGTTGGCTACCGTTGCCGACCCCGTTTCGGGCCAAGGGCGGTAGGTGGCGTTGTGCGACGTGCTGGCCATCAGTGATGGCAATAGGGCGGCGCGGCTCTGCAGTACGTCTTCCTGAGCGCTGAGCTTGTTGATTTTCGACTTCTGGAGGGAAATGTTGTTCTGCAGGGCGTAGTCGATACACTCACGGAGGGTCCATTGCTTGGCTATGCCACTGCTGCAAACCATCATGAGCAACGCTCCGGCCGCAAGCATTCTGTTCTTGATATTCATGTTAGAAATTGATCTGTTTGATTGACTGTTTGACGTAGTGAGCGGCTATGATGATGCAACCTCCATCGAATCTTAACTTTTTTTTAGCTGAAAAAAAAGGTATGTTGTGGGCCTTCTCCGGCTCAATCCTTGGTGTTCTGGTGCAGGAGAAGCCTATTTGGGCAGATGGAAGAGCTCGGTCATCTCGCGGAGTTGCTCATCGTTCATGCCTTCTGGCGTGAATCCCATGGAGCGGGCGCAGAGGTATATCTTGGCACTCTTCGACAGTACGTCAATCTGGTCGAAGGCATCCATCACGTCAAGTCCTTTGGCAAAGACACCGTGTTTCTCCCACAACACTACGTCGTAATCCTCCAGTTGTCGCAGTGTGGCCTCGGCCAGTTCGTTGCTGCCTGGAGCAAAGTAAGGGGCAATGCCTAATCCCAATGGGCAGAAAGCCTTTGTCTCGGGAATCATGCTCCACAGGATTTTGGTCAGCACGTCCTTTTCGAGGAAGGGTCGGTGGTGGCTCATGGCGACGAGTTCGATGGGATGGGTGTGCACGGTGGCATTGTAGGGTGAACCCATCTCTATCATCCGGGCATGTACACTGAGGTGTGAGGGCAGTTCGCTAGTGGGTGCCACGGGTTTATCGGCGATGATGACGTAGTGGGCACAGTCGTCGAGGATGCGTATAATGCTGCCGTTGTCCATAGGCTGGCGAGCCAGGTCGCGCATGCGCTTGCCCGTTCCTTTACAATAGAAATAGGTGCCTTTCAGCGTGGGCAGTGTCAGTCCGATGGGGCGTGATTCGCTGATGGGTGGCAACGCTTGCATCGTTTCGTCTACCCACTGCGTGATGTTCACCGTGATGTTGCCGCCGTTGCGTTCTGCCCATCCGTTCTGCCAGAGATAGCCGGCCACTTCGGCTATCTTGCCGATTTCGCTTTTCAGTGTGGGATTGTTGTCGAGTATGCTCATGAAATGTGATAGTAAGCTGATGATTAGTAGCGTGAAAGAATGTCGAGGAAATGATTGTAGGCCTCATCCCAAACGTGCTGTTGTTGCGGTGAAAAGTGCCGCAACTCAGTACTGTTGGCTACGATTTGGCGCATCTCCCAGCGGTCTGCTACTTTTCCGGCGGCCTTGGCCTGCATCAGGATGTTGCCTGCCGCTGTGCACTCCTGCGGACCGGCCAGCACGTCGATGCCGCAGGCATTGGCCGTGAACTGGTTGAGCATGCCGTTGAGGGAACCGCCGCCAATGATGTGAAGTGTGTCGATGGAGAATGGCGCTGCTTCTCGTAACCAGAAGAACACCTGTCGGTAGCGCAGTGCCAACGACTCGAAAATGCAACGGCACAATTCGCCGGCGCTTTCTGGAATGGGCTGATTCGTGCGTTGGCAATAATCCTGAATGGCTGCCACCATTGAGGGAGGATTGGCAAACGATGGGTTGTCGGGGTCTATCAGACTGCGGAATGGTTCAGCCTTTATGGCCAATTCCGTAAGCTCACCATGAGACAGAGGCCTTGAGTGTTCTCTCTCTTCTCTCCTCTCTCCTCTCTCCTCTTTCTTCTTAAACCCTTCCTTTCGGCACTGCTCATAGAGCCACATGCCGCAGATGTTTTTCAGGAAACGTGTAGTCCCGTCTATTCCCCCTTCGTTGGTGAAGTTGTGTTCGCGGCTCCACTCGTTGACGGTGGGTTGCGGCGTTTCTATACCCATGAGGCTCCAAGTGCCACTTGAGAGGAAGGCGAAGTGTTCGTTATGGGCTGGTATGGCAGCTACGGCACTGGCGGTGTCGTGGCCGGCCACAGCTACGACAGGAATAGGACCGATGCCCGAGAGCCGTTGCACTTCTTGCGAAAGTGTTCCGACGATGGTTCCCGGCAGAATCTGTTTTCCGAACATGCTCCGTTTCAGGCCTACGCTGCTCAGCAACTCTTCGTCCAGCTCTTTGGTGTGGGGATTGATGAGTTGTGAGGTGGAGGCAATGGTTTGTTCGCAAACCCTCTGTCCGGTGAGCATCCAAATGAGGGCATCGGGCATGAAGAGGATTTGGCTTGCATGCTTCAAGGCGGCATCACCGTCGAGCCGCATCGTATGCAGTTGGAACAGCGAGTTGAAATAGATGATTTGCGTTCCCGTCGCCTTGTACAGCTTTTCAGGGGTCATTACCTGCTTCAGGTAGTCGTCCATACCCCTGAAGTTGGCTGTGTCGCGGTAGGCGCGAGGCGCACGAAGAAGGGCGTCGTCTTCGCCTATGCAGACGAAGTCGACGCCCCATGTGTCGATACCGATGCTTTGGATGTCAATGCCTTGTTCCGCAGCTGTCTTCAGCGCTCGGATGATTTCCTGATAGAGTGAAAGGATGTCCCAATAGCAATGGCCGCCTTGTTCCACGATAGCATTGGGAAAACGAGTAAGCTCTTGCTGGCATACCTTTCCTTCGCTGACGCTGCCTACGATGGAGCGTCCGCTGGTGGCACCAAGGTCGATGGCCAGAAACTGTTTGGTTCCTTCCTTCATCATATTCACCTTTCATCCATCATCCACCATCCATCTACGCCTCACCGTGTCCGATGTTGAAAGGAGTGGCTGTTCTTGGCTGCTGGTTGGGTATCTTGATTTGTCCGAAAGCACGCTCGTAGCGCACAATGTTTTCCTGCAGGGCCTGAAGCAGACGCTTTGCATGTTCGGGAGCCAGGATAATGCGGCTCTTCACCTGTGCCTTGGGCACACCAGGAAGGATACGGGCGAAGTCGATGATGAAATCGCTGCTGGAGTGAGTGATGATGGCGAAGTTTGCATATTTACCCTGAGCAATTTCTTGCGAAAGCTCAATCTGAATCTGTCCGTTGTTCTGATTGTTTTCCATTTTCTTACAATTTGGTTGTTATTAAAGACTACAATTACAATATTATTGATACTTAATTACTGATACTTTTCTGCTTGTTGCTGGATAAGGCTAAGGTCGTCGAAGTAGTTGATACGCATCGCCTGGCGCACCTCGTGGAGCGTCTGTGCGGCCACTTCGCGAGCGGCGTCGGTACCCTTCTTCAGAATGTTGAACACCTCGGGGATGTCCTTCTCAAACTCATGGCGGCGCTGGCGGATAGGTTCCAGCTGCTTGTCGAGCACCTTCATGAGGAATTTCTTGCACTTCACGTCGCCCAGACCGCCACGGCGGTAGTGGTCTTTCAGCTCGTCGAGGTTCTGGTAGTCGGGCCAGAACTCGCGGAAGTCGTCGTCGGTGGAGAAGGCGTCGAGATAAGTGAACACCACATTGCCCTCCACATGACCTGGGTCTTCAATGCGCAAATGCTCAGGGTCGGTGTAGGCCGATTTAATCTTGGCCTGCATCTCCTTCGACGGGTCGGAGAGATAGATGCAGTTGCCGAGTGACTTTGACATCTTGGCGTTGCCATCGGTGCCGGGCAAACGCAGGCATGCCTGATTGGTAGGCAGCATGATTTCTGGCTCTACGAGCACTTCGCCGTAGATATTGTTGAACCTGCGCACAATTTCGCGGCACTGTTCGAGCATCGGTTCCTGATCTTCGCCCACAGGCACTGTGGTGGCTTTGAAGGCCGTGATGTCAGCGGCTTGCGAGATGGGGTAGGTGAAGAACCCCACGGGAATACTGGTTTCGAAGTTGCGCATCTGTATCTCCGTCTTCACGGTTGGGTTGCGTTGCAAGCGGCTCACCGTCACGAGATTCATATAATAGAAGGTCAGCTCAGTGAGTTCGGGTATCATCGACTGTATGAAGATGGTCACTTTTTCTGGATCGAGTCCCACCGAAAGATAGTCGAGAGCCACCTCCACGATGTTCTGTCGTACTTTTTCGGGGTTGTCGGCATTGTCGGTGAGTGCCTGCGCGTCGGCTATGAAGACAAACATTTTGTCGTAGTTGCCTTCATTCTGGAGTTCCACGCGGCGGCGCAGACTGCCCACGTAGTGTCCTAAATGCAAGCGTCCGGTAGGCCGGTCGCCTGTCAGAATAATCTTTCCCATATTGTTGTATCTATCATTAATCAACTGCAAAGGTAATGTTTTCTTCTGATTCTGCGAAGAATATTCAGTTTTTTTAAGGGAAAACCATTCAAAAACAATAAAAGGCGGGCAGCCTCTGTTGAGTGCATACCCGCTTTTCAGTGTGCGCCTGATAGGACTCGAACCTACACAACCGGAGTTACCAGATCCTAAGTCTGGCGCGTCTGCCAATTCCGCCACAAGCGCATTGCCTTTCCCCTTTTTGCCATCGTTGAAGGCTGTTAAGGGTCGAAAGCGGGTGCAAAGTTACATGCTTTTTGCGTAAAAAACAAAATAATCGATGGGTTTTTGTGTTTTTTCGAATAAAAAACATTATCTTTGCCAAAAATTTCAGGGTAGAAGACTGCCGATTCCCTCAGGAAGCATTGTCATGAAATTTTGCTCCGCGTGGTCTGCCTGCCCTTCGCAACATCATTATTTAAAATTACGTATGAGAAAGTACACGTTGTTTTTGGTTTCTATCTTGGTATGGTGTGTCCAGTCTGTCCATGCCGACGATCTTTACAATCGGTTGTCTTCACTCGAAGATGTGCAGGTGGGACAGGAGTATATTCTTGTGAGCAGCGACAGAACGAGCATGCTGACTTACGAAAACAAGGCTTATGGCGCGCTGAGCACTGGCTACGATTGGTATGCTTCGGACGAAGGCATCGTGGTGCCTTTCGACAATTCCGACCAGCCTGCACTGCTGTGTTTGATAGCTGTTGGCGATAACTACATCCTTTATTTCAAAGGAACCGAAACATGCCTGTATGCCACAGGGTCGAAGAACAACAACCCGAAACTGTCGACGGTCCAGTACGACGAGGCGCTTGCCAACGACACGCGGGCTCTTTGGAAAATCGAGTCGGCTGAAGGGGCATTGGTCCTGAGGAGTGTCAGTGTGGGCTATTGTATCATTTATGCCAATCTGACGTTTAAGCTGACCGCCAAGAGTAAGAGCAATTATTATGCAAATGTCTATCGGAAAGAGGGCGAAGGTGTACTGGTTCCTTCTTCGGAGTATCTGTCGTATGTCACACAGTCGGCCGTTGATTTCACACTGACCGAGGGACTGACGGCCTGTCAGGTGACCTACGCCACGAAGTTTGGCGTCTTGCTAGTTCCTGTCGACCAGGCGCCGGCTCATACGGCTGTGGTGCTTCATGCTGCGAAAGGCACGTATGCCATCCGTGAGGCACAACAGCCGGTAGAACCGCTGACCGACAACCTGATGAGGGCTTCCGACGGAAGTAAGAGCCATCGCGCCGACGGCGCCACGTTCTATATGCTCGACAGCAAACTGAGTCATGGCGTTGGGTTCTATCTTGTGAAGAAAGACGATATCGTGCCCGAAAGGATAGGCTACCTGATTATCCGCGATCAGAATGACGGTCGCGATTTCATCCCGCTGACAGACCATCAGCCAGCTGGCATCAATGCGTTTGGCAATTCCCGGTTGGTCGACCAGTATAGCATCTACGACCTTCAAGGGCGACGTGTTGATGGACGTCTCCCCATGGGAATCAAAATCGTTGGCGGAAAGAAGGTTCTTCGCTGATTATCAATCAATGTTCAAATCTGTCACCCTGATTGACATGGTGGCGGAATCGAAGTGCATTCCCTTGTTGTTGAGGAAACCGCCGAGACTTCCGTCGTCGGCCAGTTGGCGCGGTGTGCCGATGGCTACGGGTTTGCCGGGCTGCATGAGCCAGAGCCTGTCGGCTATCTGAAGGGCCAGTTCCATGTCGTGGGTGGAGAGGAAAATGGTCTTCTGTGTGTCGCGGCTCAGCTGATGGAGCAGTCGCAGCATCTCCACCTTCGAAGGGTAGTCGAGGAAAGCCGTCGGCTCGTCGAGGTAGATGACGGGCGTCTGCTGGGCCAGCGCCTTCGCGATCATCATTTTCTGACGCTCGCCGTCGCTGAGTGTCTGCACCATACGGTCGCGTAGCGAACCGATGCCCACCATCCGGATGCTTTCTTCCACAATGGCCTTGTCCTCCTCGTGGAGCGTTCCCCAAAAACCCGTGTAAGGCGAACGGCCCAGCGCGATGAGCTCAAACACGGTCATGTTCTGAACGTCGGGCTTTGAGGTGAGCACCACGCCGATGAGTTTCGACAGTTCGCGGTCGGTAAGCCCTGATATGGGCTGGTCGTTGATGAATATTTCTCCGCCTAAAGCTGGCTGGAAAGCCGATAGCGTGCGAAGCAGGGTCGATTTGCCCACGCCGTTGGGGCCGATGAGACAGGTAAGCTCGCCGGGCAGGATGTCGGCCGTGATGTTTTCTGCAACTACTTTCCGGTTGTTTTTGGCGATGTAGCCGATGGAGAGGTCTTTCAGCGTGATCATGGAAACGATGGATGATTATGGTTCATTGATGAGGTGGCGGGCGTATTCGATGATGGTGTCCTGTCCGCGGCGGAAGTCTTCGTCGGTCAGGTCCACGCGGTAGTCAGGGCTAATCCCGTCTTCAGTGCATTGGCGGTTGCGGTCGTACATCGGACAGGCTGAGAAACGCACCGTCCATCCGTTGGGCAGTTCGCTGGTGAAAGGCAGTCCTGCGCCGCCACCCGTCTGATCGCCCACGACGGTGACGTTTGGACAGCATTTCATGTACTTCACAAACTCGTTGGCAGCACTGAACACCTGCCGGTTGGTGAGCACAACGACGGGCTTCTGCCAACGCAGGCCACTGCTGGGCTTGAGGCGCTGCTCCTCCATCTTGGAGAAGTCGTTGTGGCCACGGCCCGTCTTGTGCTGCATATAGCCCACGAGGATTTCCTCATTGGTGAATCGGGCTGCCAGCTTTTCAGCGGTCTGTAGATTGCCACCGCTGTTGTCGCGGATATCGAGAATCAGTGCCCGGCAGGGAGCAAGATAGAGCAGCACGTCGTCGAGGTTGCCACCGCCGATGCCGCTTTGGAAAGAACCGTAGTAGATATAGCCGATGTTATCGTCCAGCTTACGGTATTTCAAACTTGAGGCTATCTTGTAATCGGTGCCGAGATAGCGGTTGAGCAGCGAGTCGGAGAAATTGCTGGGATAGTCTTCGTGCCATGACCAATAGCGTGCCAGGTCGAACGAAGAGTAGAGGTTCACGTGGCCGTCGCGCAGTTCGCCAATCATGTTGGCCATCACCTGGAACAGCTGTCCTTCAGTCATTTCCGCATCTATTTGGCGGGCGTAGCGCTGATGCACCTCATTCCAGTCGACACCTTTTTCTGAAAAGAAGCAATAGTGCTCGTCGAAGATCTTCCACAGGGCCTCGAAGTTGCCTTTTGGATTGTCGGCAAACTCGTCTTCCTCAACACATGAAAAGCAGAGGCAGACGGTCAGGAACAAGAAAAGCTTATAGATTTTTGACATAACCGATGATGAAAAGATGACTGTAGGTGTGGTATTTCAGGTCGTTGACCTTTGCCTGCTGACAGTCGCCGAGATAACCGATGCGCAGGGAAGCACGGCGGAAGGGGATGTCGGCGGTGAAAGAATGGCGCAGGGTAGGGGCGCTCAGGGGTGTTGTCGGCACGATGTTGTGGTCGTAGTTGCCGCGCGAGAAAATCTCGTAGTACGACTGTCCGTAGTTGGGCGAGAAAAGCACTCCCACCAATGGAACTGCCACCTCATAGCGCAGCGTGATGAGTTTACCAAAGAGCAAAGGCGAATAGGAAGCCGCAGCCGACGGCCCGAGGTTCATGTAGAGGCGTGCCTGGGCGGGGTTGTTGCTGTTGCGGGTGTTGTAGAGGAATCCCAAGCCTGCTTCCGCCTGTGCTCCTGCTTCTAACCACAGTCCGTTGTTGAGTTGCCAGATGTGACGGTAGGCGAGGTCGAAGGTATACATCCCAGAAAGATAGTCGATGTTGTCGGCCCTTGGTGAAGCGAAAGCTACCGTTCCCATGTGTGTAAAGGTACGTTTCCACGAACGGTGTTTTTTCAACCACCGAGTGCTCTGTCCCAGCAGCCTGAGCTCCATTCCGGTGTAGTCCTCAGGGCTGATGTAGGTGTCGAGGATGTTCGTTGCGCCGATACCCACCATCAGGGAGTTCTCGTAGTGGCGCTGACCGAGAGTTGAAGGCACCTCGTTCACGCCCCCGTCGCTGTTGTCGGCCGAGGGATGGCTTTGTGCCATGAGGGATATTCCGCAAGCGAGGAACATCCATGTTAAAACAAATCTTCTAAATATCATCATCGCCAAACAAGTTAAGTTGCACATTGGGTTCATCGTGGATGGGCACATCCTTCTTGCGTTTCTTGCGCACTGTGGGCTTGGCGGGTCCTGGCTGTGGTTCTTCTGCCGTCGGTTGAGGGGACTCAGTGGCAGTCGGGACAGTGTCGGAAGGCGCTTTGTCGGTGGGCGGTACTGGGGCTGTCGATGCCGTTTCTTCCGCTTTACCTACAGTTTCTTCCACCGTTTCTCCTACCGTTTCTTCCCCATTGTCCTCTGCTGGATCTTCTTCCGGTTCGGGTTCTGGCTTGCGGAGAGATTCCAGTTCTTCGATGGAGGCTACATTCCAGTTGGTGATGCGTTTTCCGTTAGCCTTGAATCCCTTGACAGCCACAAACTCCTCACACTCTATTTCCAGCGGCGGGCGATGCTCGTCGGGGCCGCCCAAGGTGACGCGGATGCGGGGGTACGGCTCGTCGGTGGTCAGCACTAACTGGTTGTCTGGGTTCTCGCCGAGGTACGACTGCTTGCGCTTCGAGCCTTCCAAGAGGAAACGTTTGAGATAGGGATAGCCTTGCTGGTCGGCATTGAAGACCACAGCGGTCCACACCTTGTCGGGCTGGAACTTCTCGATGCGCATGATGTTGTCTTCGTAGTGGTTGTTGACATCGAAGTTGGTCAGGTAGTATTCGCCCGTCGTCAGCACCACGAGTATGCGGTCGTCGTCGTTGAACTCACCAAGGAACTGTCCGTGCTCGTCGTAGTTCAGGCGTTTCACGTCGGGGTCGAACCAAACCTTTCGTCCGCCCAGTGTGCTGTGGCCGTGGCTCTTCAGCGAAATCTTCTGGATGGCAAATTTGGAGAGCAGGTTGCCTTTCGACGTGCGGCTCTTGATGCCTATCTCGCTGAAGTCTTTCTCGTAAATGAGTTTTTTGCGCTTGCAGGCTGGGTCGAGGGCCACTTTGATGACTTCTGCCTCGCCATTGGGATTGACTGTGAAATAGACCACGCGGCTGTCTTTGGTGCCTTGGGTCAGGTCGTACTCACGGTCGCGGATGATCGATGCAATGTTGAAGCGCTTGATATAATACGCACCTTGCCGTCCGTCGCGATACACCATATTATATATAGTGCGCTTGTCGTTCTTTTTGAACACACCCACATGGAGAATGTTCTTGCCAATGAAAATCTTGTCGGCCACGCGTATCACCTTGAACGTGCCATTCTTGTATATCAGGATGATGTCGTCGATGTCTGAGCAGTTGCACACGAACTCGTCCTTCTTCAGGCCTGTGCCGATGAATCCTTCTTGGCGGTTGATATACAGTTTCTCGTTGGCTTCCACCACCTTGGTGGCCTCGATGGTGTCGAAATTGCGTATCTCAGTCAGTCGCGGGTGGTTTTCGGCATATTTCTTCTTCAGCTGCATAAACCAGTTGGTGGTCACGTCCACCATGTGGTTCAGCTTGTGCTCGATGTCGGCAATCTCCTCTTGGATGCGGGCGATGAGCTCGTCGGCCTTGTCCTTGCTGAATTTCAGGATGCGCTGCATCTTGATTTCCATCAGTCGCAGGATGTCGTCCTTGGTCACTTCGCGTATCATTTGCGGGTAGAAGGGTGTCAGCCGTTCGTCGATATATTCGCAAGCTGCGTCCATTGTGGCGGCATTCTCGAAGGGCTTGCCCTTGTAGATGCGCTCCTCGATGAAGATTTTCTCCAAGGAGCAGAAGTGCAGCTGTTCCAACAGTTCGTTGCGGCGTATCTCCAGTTCCTGTCGCAGCAGATCCATCGTGTGGTCCACGTTGTGGCGCAGCACATCGCTGATGGTGAGGAATTTCGGCGTGTTGTCTTCGATGACGCAGCAGTTGGGCGAGATGTTGTACTCGCAGTCGCTGAAGGCATAGAGGGCGTCGATGGTCTTGTCGGAGCTTACACCGGGAGCCAGGTGTATCTGTATCTCCACCTCAGCCGCCGTGAGGTCTTCCACGTGGCGTACCTTGATCTTGCCTTTGTCTACGGCTTTCAGAATGCTGTCGATGAGCGACTCTGTGGTCTTGCCGAACGGTATTTCTCGGATGACGAGCGTCTTCGGGTCAAGTTTCTCTATCTTCGCCCTCACCTTCAGCATGCCGCCACGCATGCCGTCGTTGTATTTGCTCACGTCAATGCTACCGCCCGTGGGGAAATCGGGATAGAGCTGGAAGGGCTCTCCCTGCAGATAGCTCACGGCAGCGTCGCAGATCTCGCCCACGTTGTGGGGCAGGATCTTCGACGACAGACCTACGGCGATGCCTTCGGCACCTTGTGCCAGGAGCAACGGGAACTTCGTGGGCAGGGTGATGGGCTCTTTGTTGCGGCCATCGTACGACATCTTCCATTCCGTGGTCTTCGGGTTGAACACCACGTCGAGGGCGAATTTCGACAGGCGGGCCTCGATATATCGTGGCGCAGCAGCCCTGCTGCCCGTCAGGATGTTGCCCCAGTTGCCTTGGCAGTCGATGAGCAGTTCTTTCTGGCCCATCTGCACCAGGGCATCACCGATGGAGGCATCGCCGTGGGGGTGGAACTGCATCGTGTGGCCCACAATGTTGGCCACCTTGTTGAACCGGCCGTCGTCCATGCGCTTCATCGAGTGCAGGATGCGGCGCTGCACGGGCTTCAGACCATCATCGATGTGCGGCACGGCACGCTCCAGGATTACATACGAGGCATAGTCGAGAAACCAGGTTTGGTACATACCGCTCAGATGGTGCACGGCAGAGGCATCAAACCGGTTCACCGGCTTGTAGTCGGAGTGGCTGTCTGTGTTGAGCTCGTCGGTGAGCTCTATGTCTTTCATCTCGTCGTCCATATTCTATAGAATAACATGCAAAGATACAAAAAACATTCCAAATAAGGCAAAAAACGCCCGAATCTTTAGCGTTTTTTTGGAAAACAAGTAGCCTTTCGGCCTGCCTTCGTTGTCAGTAAGGGTGAAAAACCGCATGCGGGCCGAAAGGTGAGACATTTCGTTTTTTTTCTTTTTAACGTTGAAAAGCACGGGAATGTTGAAAAATAGCAGTACCTTTGCACGCAAATTTCAAATCAAAAGTAATCATGGCACAACAGGAAGACGTTTTCAAAAAGATTGTGAGCCACTGCAAAGAGTACGGATTTGTGTTCCCCAGCAGTGAGATATACGACGGATTGGCCGCTGTCTACGACTATGCGCAGAACGGCGTCGAGTTGAAGAACAACATCAAGGAGTATTGGTGGAAATCGATGGTACTGCTCCACGAGAATATCGTGGGCATCGACTCCGCCATCTTCATGCACCCCACAATATGGAAGGCCAGCGGACACGTGGATGCCTTCAACGACCCTCTCATCGACAACCGCGACTCGAAGAAGCGCTATCGCGCCGATGTGCTCATCGAAGACCAGATAGCCAAGTACGAGGAGAAGATGCAGAAAGAGGTGGACAAGGCACGCAAGCGTTTCGGCGATAGCTTCGACGAGCAGATGTTCCGCCAGACCAACCCGCGCGTGCTGGCCAACCAGCAGAAGCGCGATGCCCTGCACGAGCGTTATGCCCAGGCAATGAATGACATGAACCTCGAGGAGTTGAAGCAGATCATCGTCGACGAGGAGATCGTCTGCCCCATCAGCGGCACGAAAAACTGGACCGACGTGCGCCAGTTCAACCTGATGTTCGCTACAGAGATGGGGGCTTCGGCCGACAACTCGATGAAGGTCTACCTGCGTCCGGAAACGGCTCAGGGCATCTTCGTTAACTACCTGAACGTGCAGAAGACGGGCCGCATGAAGATCCCCTTCGGCATCGCACAGATTGGTAAGGCTTTCCGTAACGAGATCGTTGCCCGCCAGTTCATCTTCCGCATGCGCGAGTTCGAGCAGATGGAGATGCAGTTCTTCGTGAAACCCGGCACAGAGCTGGAGTGGTTCCCGCGCTGGAAGGAGGCTCGCATGGCCTGGCACCAGGCTTTGGGCTTCGGCGCTGAGAATTACCGCTTCCACGACCACGAGAAGCTGGCCCATTATGCCAACGCCGCCACCGACATCGAGTTCCATATGCCCTTCGGCTTCAAGGAGGTGGAAGGTATCCACTCGCGTACCAATTTCGACCTGTCGCAACACGAGAAGTTCTCGGGCAAGAGCATCAAATACTTCGACCCTCAGACCAACGAGAGCTACACGCCGTATGTCATCGAGACCTCGATTGGCGTCGACCGTATGTTCCTCAGCATCATGTGCCACGCCTATACTGAAGAGCAACTGGAGAATGGCGAGACACGCGTCGTGCTGAAGTTGCCTGCAGCCCTCGCACCCACCAAGCTGGCTGTGCTGCCTCTGGTGCGCAAGGACGGACTGCCCGAGAAGGCCCGCGAGATTATCGATGCACTGAAGTTCCACTTCAACTGCTCCTACGACGAGAAGGACACCATCGGCAAGCGCTACCGTCGTCAGGACGCTGTGGGCACACCCTACTGCGTCACCGTCGACTACGACACGCTGAAAGACAACACCGTCACTCTCCGTTTCCGCGACACCATGGAGCAGGAGCGCGTCAGCATTGACCAGCTGCTCGGCATCATCGAGGACAAGGTGAGCATCGCCTCCCTCCTGAAAAAGCTCCAATAAATGGCTAAGTACAGTGCGACGCGGTTCTGCCGCGTCCACCCCCATTAACAATAAGAAAGAAAAATGAAACCCACCCTTCACCTCTTCGCCCTCAGTCTGCTTGGCCTGCTTCTTGCAGCCTGCCACGAGACTGCCGACGACAACACCGAGTTCTCCAACTGGCAGGAGCGCAACGAGTCCTACTTCCAGCAGAAGTACCTCTCGGCTGTGAATGGCACGGCCCTGCAGGACAAAACCTTTGTTCTGACGAAGTGGAGCCTCAACGACTCCATCACCACGAAAGCCGAAGACCACATCGTGGTGGAAGTGCTGGAAGAGGGAACAGGCAGCGGATGCCCCCTGTTCACCGACTCGGTGCGTGTGCATTTCCGTGGCCACACCATTCCCACCAATGCCTCGCCCGATGGCTATGTCATCGGCAGCAGCTACGAGGGAACGTTCTACGAGCAAATCGCCCGGCCCCGCACGCTCTCCGTCAGTGCTTCGACCACCGTCGACGGACTGGCCACGGCGCTGCAGCGAATGCACATTGGCGACCGGTGGCGCATCACCATTCCTTACCAGTTGGGCTACAGCATTGCTGACTATACGCCCACGACCACCACAGGATGGATTTCGGTCTCCGTGCCGGCCTACACCACGCTCATCTACGACGTGAAGCTCGTGGGCTACTATCGTCATTGAACGCCCTGTCGCCATCAACTTCTTATGAGTTGCTTCTGGGGCGATTTCCCAGGTATACCTTATTATATTATATGCGCGTGAGGGAGTGGCCTTGGCTACTCCCTCATTGTTTTTGCATGTTTATACCATTACTATCCAATAATTAAAAAAAAAGAATAGTTTTGAGTCTTTTTTAAGTAAAACGCTTGGTCGTTTGAGTAATATTTTGTAACTTTGCAGTCGTTTTGAGCAAGAAAATGAAACTTTTTATCAATATTTATTAATTAACTTACTAAAACATTAATTGCATTATGGGAAAGAGATTAACTTCTTTGATGGTAATCGTGGCAGCCATGCTGTTCGCGTTACCCGTTAGTGCCCAGATCAACTTTGCCAAGAAGGCAAAACCCGGGCCTAAACAGTTGTATTCTGTCAACCAGGCTGTTCGTGCAGCAAAGGCACAGCTTGCAAAAGACAAGTTGCTCCAACTCAAGGCTGCCGACCAACCCACCAGCCTCTTGAAGATGGTGGAGAACGACCGAGCTGAAAAGGCTCAGTTCGTGCAGGAAATGACAGAGCGTATCAAGCCCGAAACTGAGGCACTTCCCCTGTTCGGGAATCGCATGAGCTCAAAGGCTATTGCCATGAATGCCAAAGGCGTGAGCCAGCGCAATCCTTTGATGGTGCTTACGGCTCCTGTCAGCGGAATCAAGAAAGCCGGAGCAGAGTATAACGAACATGGCATCATGATTGCTCCGCCAGAAGGAACACACACTCTTTATACCCGTTCAGGTACGGGTTATTATGCTTCTGGTCAAAGTGTGTATATCGGAGAACAGTCTGGCACAGTGGAAATCGTGGAGTGTGAAGACGGCAAGGTCTACATCAAGGACATCATCTCACATTATTCGACTGGAGCTTGGGTAGAAGGTGTCAAGGATGGCAATACGATTACTGTCGCAACCAGACAACCTCTCAACTGGAGTGATACCTACACAACGACCCTCAGCTTACGTTGGATGGAGATTAATGCAGAAGGTAGTATGTTAGCTGCAGACGACCATGCTGACAGCTTTACTTTCACCATCGACGGTGATGTCATCTCTCTTGAAGGCACAGCAGCCTGGGATAGTAATGATGTCTTCATGATGGCTGTCATGTGGGACGACGACGACTCATCCACCGGCTATGCCGATGCTGAGACCGTTTGGACTTCGATTGGAGAATATGATCTTCCCATTGTTATTGACGAACTTGTGACGCTGCCCGAGGGTGTGACCCCTGAAGAGTGGTATTTTGCCGGTTTAAATGCTTATACAAATTCGAAGGTCGGTGGTAATGCGAATGTCGCTTTCGATGGTGAGGATGTTTATGTGCAAGGCTTGTTCGAAGAGTTCCCCGATGCATGGATCAAGGGTTCTGTTGAAGACGACAAGGTTACCTTCACGGGATTTCAGTTCATTGGTGTATTTGTTGATGGGGAAGATGAGTACAACATCTATGCTGTTGGCGCAGAGAACAGTTTGTTGTACGACTTTACCATGACTTACGACAAAGAGGCGAAAGTCCTGACTGCCGACAAGTCTCTCTTGGCAAATGCTTCCACATCAGAAGTCTATTTCTTGGAGTATTACAACGACTTGGTAATTCAGGCCGAACCCTTCCCCGAGGAAAGTGCTGTGACGGGCGATCCCATCGATGTACTGCCCTATACGAATGACTTTGCTAATGATAATGCCTTCGCAGAGTTTGGTATAATCGATGTCAACGAAGACGGAAAGACATGGACGTTGAATACATCAGGATATGCACAATACACCTACAATACCAATAACCCCGGCGACGACTGGCTCATTTCTCCCGCCATCAAGCTTGAGGCTGGAAAGCTTTATCACTTCGCCATCGACGCAGCTTCCTATAGTACAAACTATCCTGAGACTTTCGAGGTAAAGATGGGCGTTGAGCCGAAGGTTTCAGCCTTGAAGACTGAGGTGATTCCTTCCACGACGGTTTCTTCTACGACCTTCAGTACATTCGAGAATGAGACGCTGGCCGTCGAGGAAACAGGCTACTACCACATTGCCATTCATGCCATTTCTGCGGCTAACATGTGGAATCTGCTCGTCGACAACTTCCTCATCGAACAGGCTGCTGCTGCCACTGCTCCTGATGCTGTGACCAACTTCACGGTTGTTCCGTTCGATGATGGCACCATTGGCGCTACCATCACTTTCAACGCTCCTACGGTGAACATCGACGGTTCGGAAATCACAGAGAACCTGGCCAAGATAGAAGTGCTCCGCGACGGTAAGGTGATTGAAACCATTGAAGACGTGCAGCCCGGTGCAGAGTGCAACCTTGTTGATGCTGCTGCTGACCTGACCATTGGTGACCATAAGTATCAGGTGCTCCCCTACAATGCTGAAGGTCCTGGTAAGAAGAGCGAGGAGATTACTGTCCACCTCTCTGGCATCATGAGTCTGCCTTACTTCGTTGACTTCTCTACTGATGGCGCATTCGACACCTATACCGTCATTGACGCCAACGAGGATGGTAGCACATGGTCTCTGAATTCTGGAGCCGCCTCTTACCTGTACTCGAGCAGCAATGCTGGCGACGACTACCTCGTGTCGGCAGCCTTCCATATGGAGGCAGGCAAGACCTACCACATGAACCTGAATGCCCGTTGCAACGGTTATGAAGAGCGTATTGAGGTTTTGCTGGGTAAGGAACCCACTGTCGAAGGACTTACTACAACCATCAAGGAACCCACCGACGTGCTGAATACGGAAGCCCAAGACTATGGCTTCGACTTTACTGTCGACGAGGATGGTGTCTACTACTTCGCTGTTCACGCCATCAGCGATCCCGACCAGTACAGACTCTTTATCAACACCATCGCCATCGACGTGTTGTCACCCACCGCTCCTGTCGCTATCGACGACCTGAACGTTGAACCGGGTGCACAGGGCGCTCTGAACGCGACTCTTACGTTCACGGCTCCTGCAAAGAGCCTCGATGGCAACGACCTTGAAGGCAACCTGAAACTCGTGATCCTTCGCGATGGAGAGCAAATTGAGCAGTTGGAAGATGTGCTTCCTGGTTCAGTTGTCAGCTATATTGACGAGAACTTTGAAAACGCAGGCACCTACAGCTATCAGGTTTATGCTGTGAATGCAGCAGGAGAACCCAGCATGAAGTGTGACGCCGTCAGCGTATACGTTGGAAACGACATTCCAATGGCTGTTGACGCTTTGTCATTCCAGGATCAGGTGGGCAAAGTGCTCTTCGATTGGGATGAGGTCGGCGAGGAAGGTCAGAATGGAGGTTACGTAGATCCTGCAGGGGTGAACTACTCCATCTGGTCAGTCGAACTCGTTGATTATGGATTCTTCCAAGATCTCGAATTTACCGAACAGCTTGGTGAAGTGACTGGCTCTGACAATGTCACTGTCGATTTGGACATGAGCGAAGGCACAGAGCAGGATATCAGATACTTCGGTATCAAGACCGCCAACGACGTGACTCCCGAGGGTGGCGTGGAAGGCAAGATCATTCCGCTTTGCTTCGGTCCTGCCTACGAGATTCCGTTCGAGGAGCATGTCACCGATGGCAATGTTTCTTATCTGTGGATGGTTGATTCGTCAGAAGGTAGTGTTGGTGCATATCTGTACAACGAATCTTCTGATGGCGACGGACATGGATTGGCTCTCGTGTCAGAGGATGAAGATGGTGGATATGTAGCTTTGGCTACGGGTAAGATTGCCCTCAACGGCGCTACCAACCCTGTCCTCATGTTCGACTATCAGAAAACTGGGGCTTCTGACTTCGCAGTCGTGATTTCTCAGCCCAACGAAGATGGTACTATGCTCGATCAGGTGTTCCCGGCTGGCGAAGGTTGGCAGAATGGCTTGGTTGAGTTGAAGGACTATGCTTCGGCAGATTACATTCAGATCATGTTCCTTGGTAACTTCGATGGCGAAGGAATCGTTGCTCTCGACAACTTCCTGGTGTTCGACCAGCTCGAGGACAACCTTATCGTCGACCTGAAAGCTCCGAGTTCTGTTGTGGCCGGTAAGGCTGCTCCCATCACCATCTCGCTGAAGAATATGGGTGCCAACGTGGCTGAGGACTACACGCTGAAGCTCACCGCTGGCGACGAAGAGATTGAGATCAACGAGCCCGTGGAGGCCATCAACCCGATGCAGACCGCTACCTTCACCGCAGAATTTGCTCCCACCGTGTTCGCTGAGGCTGGCGATGTGACGCTCAAGGTCGAGGCTATCTACGACTACGACCTCGACGAGGACGACAACGTGGCTGAGACTGTGATCTCTGTCAAGGAGCCGACCTATGCTGCTCCTGAGAGCCTGACGGCTACAGCTGAAGGCACCAAGGCTAACCTTGAGTGGACTGTGGCTGAAGGTGGAACCGTGGAAGATGTGACCGAAGACTTCGAAAATACCGATGTGTTCCCAGCATGGAGCACAGGTGGCATCACTGCTGATAGCCAGACAGGTGCATTCGGCGACTGGACCTTGTTTGATGGCAACAACATGACCGTCTACAGCTTCGATGGCTGGTCATTCCCGAACAACCAAGCTGTTTCCGCATGGATGGTTGCTAGCTCTGAACAAGCTGAGATTGCTTCGAACTGGCCTCCTACCAGCGGCTCACAGTTGCTCTGGTCGTTCTGCCCCATTGACTACGATTCGGGCTCTGCTCCCGCAGCCGACCACTGGCTCATCTCACCCGAACTTCCTGGCATCGCTCAGACCATCAGCTTCCAGCAAACGATTATCACCGACCAGTATGGACCTGAGACCTTCGAGGTGCTGGCTTCTGATTCCGACAACGATCCGGGTAGCTTCTCGCTCGTTGAAAGCTTCAGCAAGAACAACACCGAGTGGGAGACAGTCTCTGCCGACCTGCCCGAAGGAACGAAGTACTTCGCCATCCGTCACACTTCGACTGATGTCTTCGGACTGCTCATCGACGATGTTCAGTACGCTGCAGGAGGTAGTTCCGACGCTACAGGCTTCAATATCTATGTCGACGAGGTGCTCGTAGGCTCTGTCGAGGGCGGCGTGCTGACCTATGTCACTGGTGAACTGCCCATTGGCGAGCACAAGGTGAGCGTAACAGCTCTCTATGGCAACAACGAGTCGAAGCCCGTCGACGCATTCGTGGTCATCGAGGTGCCTACTGCCATCGAGGATATCATCAATGCCGAAGGCCTGATGAACATCTACAACCTCAACGGTGTGAAGATGCAGGGCGACAAGAAGCAGCTGCAGAAGGGCGCTTACATCATCAACAACAAGAAGGTTGTGGTGAAGTAATCCTCTGACAACTGTTCAAAACAAAATCTTAAGCGAGGATGCGTGCCATCTGAGGTGCGCATCCTCCTTTCTTCACAAATCAATAGTTTTATCAGCAATCAATTCCAAAGAAAAACAATGAGAACGAAATTTCTGCCGCTGGCCGTGTTGTTCCTGATGGCCGTTGGGCATCTACAAGCAGCACCCCGCACTAAGGTGCAGATGAAACTTTCGGCGCAACAGGCCCTCGGCCAGTCGTCGATGATACCAAATGTCAAGAAAAACGCACAGTTACGTGAATTAAGGCAAACTGCGGTCTACTCTATCTTCGGCTATGAAGACGGAGGATTCGCCATCGTATCGGCCGACGACCTGCTGCCCGAAGTGCTGGGCATGTCGGCTGCACGCTATAGCAATGGTGAGAACAAAAACTTCATGTGGTGGCTCCGCGCTATGGAGAAGTCTGCCCAAGGCGTCCTCAAGAGTGGCAAGCGTTTTGTCACACCGAACCCCGGCGACCTGGGATTCGAGACCGACGTGCCGTCGATGATGACCACCAAGTGGGATCAGGATGAGCCCTACAACAACTACTGCCCAGGATCGGGATGGTCGCGCTGCCTCACAGGCTGCGTGGCAACGGCTATGGCACAGGTGCTCAACTACCACAAGATGCCTGAACACGGCGTTGGCACACGCACCATCTACTACCCGCAAGGTGACTCTTCCGGCGAGGCCGTGACGGCCAACTTCGAAGAGCATTACTACGACTGGGACAACATGCTCGACCACTATGTCTACGGACAGTACAACGATGCGCAGGCCAATGCTGTGGCTACGCTCATGCGCGACTGCGGCGTGGCTGCCGACATGGAGTATGGCACTTCGGCAGAAGGTGGTAGTGGAGCCTATTCCCAGGAAGCTGCCGCTGGTCTGCGACAGTATTTCGGATTGGAAACGGCCACGTGCGTAGAGCGCGACAATTATAGCGACGCTGAGTGGATGAACATCGTCTACAACGAGCTCTCCACAAGCGGCCCCGTCTATTATGGTGGTTCCGACCGCAATCCCTATATCAACGGCGGACATGCCTTCGTGCTCGACGGCTATAACGCAGCTGGTCTGGTTTCCGTGAACTGGGGATGGAGTGGCGACGACGATGGCTTCTTCGACATCTCGCTGCTCAACCCGTCTTACTATGAGTTCAGCCTCTATCAGGACATGATCATCGGCTTGGAGCACGTCGACCCCGTGGAGCTCTATGCCGACCACGTGACGCTCGAAACTCCCGGCACCCTGGCTGAAGTTGTCGAGGCGCAGCGGCCTGAAGGCAACATCGTGCTGGGCACACTCTCCGTGACCGGCGACATCAACTCCGACGACCTGCGCTACTTGCGCGAACAGACGGGTTGCGATGCGATGTGCGAGAAGACCACGGGTCGCCTCGAGATTCTCGACCTCTCCGAGGCACGCTTCGTAGAGGGTGGTGACCCTTACATCACGCTCGGCAATGCCAACCTGGTCACTACCAACGACTCGTTGCCCGAACGCGCCTTCTATGGTTGTAAGAAACTGAAGGAACTGAAACTGCCGAAGGGCATCAAGCATTTTGGAGCCGGAGCCCTTGCCCTGTGCAGCAACCTGAAATTGCTGGAGTTTGAGCCCGCCGAGGATGCCGACTTCTACATAGAGGACAACTTTGTCTGGAAGAAACCCGCCGCCGACGAGACCATCGACGACAAAACTGGCGGAGTTACCCCCGAGGAAGGTGACGAAACCATCGATGAAGAAAATGGCGAGAATGGCGAAGGACGTTCTGTAAGGCGTGGCTCTGACGAGCCCTCAGAGCCCTCAGAGCCCTCAGAGCTCATCGCCGTGCTGCCCACCTTCCGTGGTGAGCTGGAGTTGCCGAAGACCGTCACCGCCATCCCCGACTATGCCTTCACCGGCTGTTCGGGAATGACACAGGTGCTCATCCCTTCCACCGTCAAGACGATAGGCACAGAAGCCATGAACGGATGTACTGGCCTGCGCGAAATACGAGTGGCAGGCCGCGAGATACCGGCACTGGGCGACAACGTGTTCCAGGGCATCAGCATTGCCAGCTGCACGCTCTACGTGCGCAGCGGCATGAAGACTAAGTTCTCGAAAGCTGCTCAGTGGCGCGTCTTCGCTGACAACGGCTACGACCGCATCGTGGAGTACGGTACCACCGTCAAGGTGCGCAACATGTCGCGCGAATACGGTGAGGAAAATCCCGTACTGGGCTATCAGATCAAGGGCGACCACGTCGCCGGTACACCCGTCATCACCTGCGAGGCCGACCGCTATTCGCCTGCCGGACGCTACACCATCCACATCGAGCCGGGCACCATCACCGATGAGGCCGTCGACTTCGAGGATGGCTACCTCGTGGTGAAGAAAGTGAAGCTGACGGCTACCGTCGTCGACGCTACCCGCGAACAGTTCTCAGAGAATCCTGAGTTCGAGATCGTCTTCGAGGGCTTCCGCAACAACGACGATGCCACCTGCATCGACCAGATGCCTGTGGTCGTCACTGACGCCACGCCTGAGAGCGAGCCCGGCGAGTATGTGCTGACACTCACGGGCGGCGAGGACGACTGCTATACCTTCGAGCTGGTTAACGGCCTGCTCACCGTCACAGAGTACGTCATCCCCACTGGTCTCAATGTGTACGATGCAACTCCGTCGCATCCCACCACGGTCTACGACCTCCAGGGACGCCGCGTGGGCAATCAGCTGCAGGGCCTGCCCGCTGGCATCTACATGGTGAACGGACGGAAAGTCATCGTTCGCTGATATTTCCCACACACCATCCAAGAGAGGGCAGCCCACAGGTGGCCCTCTCTTCCTTTTTCTAAAGCCGTAAGCGTTTCCGCCCGCATCCCAGCGTTTCCCCCATCACGGGGGTGCCAAAACGCTGCCGATTGTAGGAGGATGTGTCAAAACGTGCCGATTGTAGGGACATACTTTCATGTAAGTCCGTTGGTCTGGATATTGCTGGCTTGGGGTGAGGCCATCCTATCCATCCCTTTTTAACTAAAAAATCACTAAATAATCACAACTCTTCTTGCATAAATTGCGAAAAACACCTAACTTTGCATCCGATTTGGCACCCACAGTTTGCTGTGGGGCCGCTACTACTTTCCTACTACAGGAATGATATCCCTGCAATCAATAATCATAACAAATAACAAACATTTTTCAATCAATGAGGAAATTAACTTTATTATTGGCTCTGTTCCTGTTACTGATGGGGGTGGGGCACGCATGGTCAGAAACGCTAACAGAAGATTTTAATAATGTTCAGCGACTTGATGCCAATGGAAATGTTATTACATCTAATTACACTTACGGATCTAGTCTTTCAAATGGATGGATTGCATCTGCTCCTAATATCATTGGAGCCTCCAATAGTTATCATTATGGTATTGCTTCTGATGGTAACGAAGGTATGGCGCTTTGGGCAGGTTATGGAGCAACACAGAATTATTATATGATTATTCCAACCCAGCTCGTAGGCGAAGTTAAATTCCAAGCTAGAAAGACTTCTTCAAATGCATCAACATACGGATACATAAGTTTGTATGAAGCAACAGAATCTAATGGAACTTTTACAGTCACCTCAACCAAATTAGGAGAGACAATATCACCCACTTCTAATTCGATTTGGAATAACTATAGCATTAATATTGGTGAAGAACCGAAATATGTAGCTCTTCACATGATTAGATGCGGACTTGACAATTTTGAGGCTACCATTTATGTAGACAATGGTGCCATAGCAAGACCCAATAACTTCATTCCTTCCAACATTACTATTAACTCAGTAGATTTGACTTGGACGGCAGGGGGTGAAGAAACTGCTTGGCAGTTGGTCTATGATACCAATGCAAGTTTCGACAAGGATGCTGCTACGCCCATTGATATTACCACAAATCCATATACGCTGAGTGGTCTTAATGATAACACCACTTACTATGCTTATCTTCGTGCAAAGATTGGTGATGATGTAAGTAACTGGATTTCTACTTCTTTCACGACTCTTCTCGCTCCTATTTCTTCATTCCCTTGGTTAGAGAATTTCAATAGTTTGACAGCTGGTATTCCTGCAGGATGGAATAATACAGAAGGTACAACCACGACGAATAGCTATAAATGGAATTATTATGCAACAGGTAAAGATGGCGCATGTGTTCGTTTTGACTCATACAATAATACTAAAAACTATACGAACTTCTTAAAAACTCCTGTCATGAACTTCACTGCTGGTACAACCATGAAGTTGTCATTCTGGTATAAAAATCCAAAAGGTGGTGATTTCTCTGTCTACATTTCCAATGATGGTGGAGCAACCTACACCACAGAACTGACCACAGGTCTTACTGGCGCAACTAATTGGACAGAACAGGTCATCAACATTCCGTCTGAGTTTGTTAACAATGTAGTTATCGTCTTCAAAGGAACTTCTAATTATGGTAGCGGAGACGCTTATATCTATTTGGATGACGTGGAAGTGAAAGAAGTTACAAATAATCCCGCCACTATGGAAGTGACGTTGGATGGCGCTGTCGTTGGTGAAACTGTTGCCTTTGGTTCTGTCAAAAAGGCTAACACTAAGACTTTAACTGTCGCCAATGACGGTGACCAAACTCTTAACGTAACAGAAATCGCCGTTTCTGGCACTGATGCTTCTTGCTTTACCGTATCTTCCGCCACGTTGGAAGTAGCTGGTGGTCAGACTGGTACTTTCGACCTGACTTTCACCCCGACAGATGAAGAAAACGTCGAAAAGACTGCCACCATCACTCTCACCGCAGGCGAACTGACAAAGAGTTTCACAGTAACAGGTACTTACGTGAACTTATTCAGTGAAGACTTTGAAGGTGGTGAAATTCCTGAAGGATGGGACAGCAACGGATTTGTTGTTAAGATGGGTTCAGTAGGTAGCTATCCTGTATACAATCTGCCAACATACTTTGCAGTAGGTAATGGTGGTAGTGCAGAAAAGACCATTGTAACACCGCTGCTTCAAGCCACAGAAGGCGACAAGCTGACATTCGACGGATTCTTCTATTATAGTGACGAGACCTTGAAGGTTGATTACTCAACAGACCGTACAAACTGGAACAATCTTTACACCTACGACAAGTCTTCTTACGAGAATGGATCAACTCATGAGGTGGAAATCACAGCTCCTATTACCGGAGAGTTCTATCTTCGTTTCACAGTGAACTATTACAATGGTATTGACAACATCGTAGGCTTCAAGCTGGCTACCGCCAAGGAACACGAGGCAGAGATTACGACTACCACTATCCCCGCCACAGGCAATCAGTACGTGGAGTACACCTCTTCTGTGAACGTAAAGGTAACAGGAACCAACGATGAGGAACTGACTGCTAAGTTCTTCATTGGCGAAACTCAGTATGGTGAGGATGTTGTGATGACCGTGACTTCTGGCGAGACAGAAACCTTCACCGTGACCTTCACTCCGGATGCGGCTGTGAGTGGCGACGCTTACTTCACCATCACGAACAACGACATAGACCTTACGACCGAGCCCACCGCTGTTACAATTGTTGGTGCATACGCATTAAGCGAGGCAGATACTGAGAATAATGTTGAAGAAGGTAATTATCCAGTTGTTGAACTCACCTTTACAGTGAAGAATGGTTGGAACTCCATCGCCCTGCCGTTCAATGTCAGCGACCCAACAGTGTTCGGAGAATCAGTCCGTGTCTATAGTTTGGATAGCTTCGTAGAAGGTACTCTCTCGTTCTCTGAGAAAAATACTATGTATGGATGTTATCCTTACATCATCTATGTAGAGGGTGCAAAGACAGGCCCGTTCATTCTCAACAATGTGAGCATTTCTGATTCTCAAGCCAACGAAAGCAATTGCTTCGATACCAGGTATTCAGGTGATTACAGTGCCACCCACAAGGGAACATGGACTAAGATGTCAGCTGATGGCCTTTATGGCATAGTGAATGCAACAGGCGATATCCGCCTGGGTACATCTAATGCTACATTCAAGGCTTTCCGCAGCTATTTCGACCTTACTTATCCCGAGGGTTCTTCTATTAAGATGAGCTTCGTAAACAACGACGGTGTTTCTACTACGATTAACGCAGCAGAAGTGCTTGACGAACTGAATGGCGACATCTACGATATGAGCGGCCGCAAGGTAAACAAAGTCCAGAAAGGCATCTATATCCAGAACGGCAAGAAGGTAGTGATTAAGTAAGCATGTTTAACTTCCAAATCAGAACATTCAAATGAAGAAGAAAGAATATATGATGCCCAGCATCAAAAAGGCAGAGGCTTGTTTTGAGTCAATTCTTGCTGGTAGCGCAATGGATCCCAATGACCCGTCTACAAATCCAGGTGATAATGGTACATACGACGGAGAGTTCGATGCCAACAAAAATGGCAGCTTCTGGGACGACGAGGATTAATCCCTCCTGCTCTTTTATATAGAAGTAAAAACCGGAGGTATTGGGTTTGTCCCGCCCCTGGTGTTAATATGAGAATTGTAATTGAGAGTGGCTGGCGTCAAGTCAGCCACTCTTTTTTTATGTTGTTTTCCAAGTCAGAAAAAACTATTTTCTAAGTCAGAAAACGTTGTTTTCCAAGTCAGAAAACGCTGTTTTCCGCGTCAGAAAACAAATTGAAATGATATTGGATTGCTGTAATCTTATGCCATTCTGTCAGTGCTTTGGCAGGAATCCTATCGTATGTAGTCTTTGGCATACGATTTGCTCATTTGCTGTTGACAATGATATAGTGGCTTCTTGTCAACTTAAATTAGCATATAAACAAATAAAACAATAAGTATTATGGCAAAAGTAATTGGAATTGACTTAGGAACTACCAACAGCTGCGTGGCCGTGTTTGAAGGCAACGAGCCGGTAGTCATCGCGAACAGCGAAGGTAAACGTACCACCCCGTCGGTGGTGGGCTTTGTGAAGGACGGCGAGCGCAAGGTGGGCGACCCCGCCAAGCGTCAGGCCATCACCAACCCGAAGAACACGGTCTACTCGATCAAGCGCTTCATGGGTGAGAACTGGCAGCAGACGGAGAAGGAAATCGCCCGTGTGCCCTATACGGTGGTCAATGAGAACGGTTATCCCCGCGTAGACATCGAGGGACGTAGGTACACGCCGCAGGAAATCTCGGCTATGGTGCTGCAGAAGATGAAGAAGACCGCCGAGGACTATCTGGGCGAGGAAGTGAAAGAGGCTGTCATCACCGTGCCTGCCTACTTCAGCGACTCTCAGCGTCAGGCCACGAAGGAGGCTGGACAGATTGCCGGTCTGGAGGTGAAGCGTATCGTCAACGAGCCGACGGCTGCCGCTCTGGCCTACGGTGTGGACAAAGCCAACAAGGATATGAAGATTGCCGTGTTCGACCTCGGTGGTGGTACATTCGATATCTCTATCCTGGAGTTCGGCGGCGGTGTGTTTGAGGTGCTCTCCACCAATGGCGACACCCACCTCGGTGGCGACGACTTCGACCAGGTCATCATTGATTGGCTGGTGCAGGAGTTCCGCAACGACGAGGGCGCTGACCTCTCGAAAGACCCGATGGCCATGCAGCGCCTGAAGGAGGCTGCCGAGAAGGCCAAGATCGAGCTGTCGTCATCGACCAGCACGGAGATCAACCTCCCGTATATCATGCCCGTGGACGGTGTGCCCAAGCACTTGGTGAAGACCTTGACACGTGCCAAGTTCGAACAGCTGGCTCACGACCTCTTCCAGGCTTGTCTGGCTCCCTGCCAGAAGGCTATGCAGGATGCCAAGTTGTCAACCAGCGAGATCGACGAGGTCATCCTCGTGGGTGGCTCCAGCCGTATCCCCGCCGTGCAGACATTGGTGAAGAACTACTTCGGCAAGGAACCGTCGAAGGGTGTGAACCCCGATGAGGTGGTGGCCGTAGGTGCTGCTATCCAGGGCGCTATCCTGAATAAGGAAGGTGGAGTGGGCGACATCGTGCTGCTCGACGTGACTCCGCTGACCCTCGGTATCGAGACCCTTGGCGGCGTGATGACCAAGCTCATCGAGGCCAATACCACCATCCCCTGCAAGAAGAGCGAGACATTCTCGACCGCTGCCGACAACCAGACGGAGGTGACCATCCACGTGCTGCAAGGTGAGCGCCCGATGGCTGCCCAGAACAAGTCCATCGGGCAGTTCAACCTCACAGGCATCGCTCCCGCACGCCGCGGTATTCCACAGATTGAGGTGACCTTCGACATCGATGCCAACGGTATCCTGAAGGTATCGGCCAAGGACAAGGCCACAGGCAAGGAGCAGGCCATCCGCATCGAGGCTTCCAGTGGTCTCTCGCAGGATGAGATCAACCGCATGAAGGCTGAGGCTGAGGCCAACGCTGAGGCTGACAAGCGCGAACGCGAGAAGATCGACAAGATGAACCAGGCCGACTCGATGATCTTCCAGACCGAGACCTTCCTCAACGAAAACGGCGACAAGCTCGGAGCCGACAAGGCTAACGTTGAGCAAGCTGTACAGCAGCTGAAGGATGCCCACAAGAGCGGCGATGTCGCTGCCATCGACAGCGCCATCAACAACCTCAACCAGGTGATGCAGGCTGCCTCTGCCAAGATGTACCAGCAGGCCGGCGGTGCCCAGCCCGGTGCCGATCCCAACCAGGGCGCCGGCTTCCAGGGCGGACAGCAGACCCAGACCAACGACCCGAACGAGAACATCCAGGATGCCGACTTCGAGGAGGTCAAATGAGACGCATAAGTAAAGACATAACAAAACACTATCAAATGAGGGTGTGCCATTCAAATAGGCGCACCCTCATTTTTGTATTATCTGTCAATCGTCTTCAGGGAAATACTCATAATAAATATCACCAATTGTATCAGCAAATCCCCAACCGCATGGGGAGGCCCACTCCATACATTGTCTCAAACGTGGTTTGAAGTGCTCCAACATATTATTCTTGGCAATGAATGCCATAGTCTTGTCGTAGTTATTCTCTACAGATGTATAATACTGTTCCCACATATCGCCATAGTCGTATGTAAACTGGCATGCGTTCTCAACATAACATAGCATCAGGTCCGCCAGTTTATCTGCCGAAGGCTTCAGTTTCTTGTAATCAGAAACAGCCTTCCGACAAACCGAGAAACGAGTCTTTGGCTCCCGTCGTCCCCTTGATGGATAGAACTCTTCTGTGATAATCTTCTTATATTCTTCCAGCTTACCATCCTCGTCAGGATTTGCATAGAACTCCAGATACTCCTTTGCTTCTTTGCGAGCATCATACATCTCCAGAACCATGCCAATGATATCTTCCTTGGGCATGGACATGAGTATTTTCTTTACAGTTGTTTTTGACATAATCCGAAAATGGTTGTATTTCGATTGAACTTGTACGGGTACTTGTATGGGTACTTGTATGGGTGTCGTTCTCATCATCCTTATACCCAATCAGCATATATCGATTCTTCAGTTCGTTGTTTTCACCGAGCAGCAAATTACGGAAAAATTTTACGAGGAAAGACTTGTCTGGTTGTATGCCTTTCTGGGGATTACTATAATTGGCACGTACAAGGGCATTACGGAAGTACCAGGAATTATCAGCGAACAATTCGTTATTTACATTGAAACCACAAGAACGGAGATATTTGATAACGAAAACAGCCATTGTTCGCGTGTTTCCTTCACCGAAGGCATGAATCTGCCAAAGTCCAGATACGAAATTGGCAATATGAGCCACTAACTCATCATTGGCATTTCTGGCTTTTTTATTGGCTTCTTCCGCTATCTTTATTGGTCTTTCCTTTTCTTCCCTCTCTTTGACATAGCCGCCATTTAGATAAAAAGACCTTCCTTTTAATGTTATGACATGGCGATACTCGCCTTTCTCAATGTAACCGTCGCTCTCAAGTATTGCACAAATATCTAAGTTTTTATCTCCAGTAGGTACAACATTACCATTTACGTCAGCCTCGTAAAACCAACCCAATATTCTGTCTTTGTCTACTGCCGTTATTTCTTTCATACAGTGTCAGATTATTTGATAATAATTAATTGCTCCGTTATGATTCCTCTAAAAGATTTGATATCGAATTATGAATAGGGAGGAGAATCTCTTTTGCTAACCCTATTATATCTTTGTGATAATATACTAACTTTGATTGGATGTCCGCAAGTTTCTTGTGAAATTTTGTGGCATCCGAATTATAGCCATCTGATACGACATTTAATGCCTCTGCATAAAGCAAATAATTGTCATTCTCGATATATTGACGATGTTTCAGCCTGTTTGCCAAATCATGCACTTCGTGATTACGTTTATTAAATTTTGAAATAGGATTGTCCTCTTGATTATTATATAGACGCTTCTGTATTTGGGATAATTTGCAATCACACAAAATCCTTTCTATATTATTTGATTTGAGCTGAATATCTCCATATAGACGATGCTTAAACCAAAGGCACTGTAACACCAAATCAAAACTATTATGATACCATATGAGAGCAGAATAAAGATAATGCTTCTTAAAGTATTCTGTTTTGAATTTATTGTCGAAGTCTTTCTCCTCTACTAAATCCAAATACGGTTCTTTATACGACATCGCTAACATAAAACGAGCTGTATCAATTTCATGAATAAAATCTACGATACGCCGTCTTGTCTCAACGTCTTCTGGAGTTAAAGGTAGCACAAAGTCTTTATCTTTAAGAAAATGTGCGGGCTCTAATAGTAAGTAGGCATCTCTAGTCGTCATATTAGTCATTTTTTGGGGGGAAAGAATTCATCTAACCAGCCGTGTTTCCATGCTGTTGCATATCCACTTGGACATTCTCTTCTAAAATCTGTTCTTGAATGATATTTCTTTGCTTCTTTAAAACATGTTTCTCGGTTCCATTTAGGTCTCCATAGGATTTCAAACCATGTATAGTCATCAAGCCAACCATTTTTAAGTGCAGTCCTATATGCTGTTCTTGCATTCTTTTTAAGTTCTCCTCTTGATCGATATCGTTTTGCTTCTTCATAGCAGGTCTCATAAGTCCAATAACCTGCAGGTTTTGACGTTCTCTTTAACCATGTGTAATCGCTGAGCCATCCATTCTTCTTGGCAGCCCTAAAAGCACCGGGGCTAATATCCTCAAACTTTGATAGATTGTTATACTTTAATGCTTCTTCATAACAAGAATCTCTATCCCATTTCTGATTCCAATTACGAGGACGTTCAAACCAAGTATAGTCTTTTAACCATCCTAGGTTCCATGCTCGAGTATAAGCTCCAACGCTTCCGCGCTGGAATTGTTTGCGTGAGGTATATTTCTTTGCTTCATTATAACATGTTGTTCTTGTCCACTTTTTTCCTCCGATACTTCCAATGGAACCTATACCAACACCTGTTTTTGCTCTATTTAATATATAGTAACCTTGTTTTGCATAATAGTTGAGCCAATAGTCTTCTCGCTCTTGTCCTTTCTCTAAAGTTATATTATCTTCTAATATAATCATTGGGGGAACAGAACAGTCATGTTCTTTTGCAAATTTTGCCACAGCGTCATTTACTGTATTGAAAATATGCTCTCTATCACGCCTTTTTGTATTTATTGTCCTACCTATATAAACTGCATTATAGGTTTCGAAATAGTACATATATACATTATCAATTTTATCAGTAACAACGCTTATCCCACTGCTTTTCAACCAATCGAAATCCTTTAACCAACCATGTTTTTGGGCGGCAGAATATGCACCACGATTTCCTTGACTAAATTCTTTTTTTGATTTGTATTGTTTTGCAACAGAAAAACAAGCCTCGAAAGTCCATGCAAATTTTATCTCAAACCATGTATAATCATCAATCCATCCTTTCTGTTGAGCTAACTTGTAAGCATAACCGGCATGTTTGCTGAATTCTGCTCTGGTCTTATATTTCTTAGCTTCCTCGTAACATTTTGAATACGTCCAAAAGCCAGGAGGTGTTGCATCAGAAGAAAACCAGTCATAATCGTCTAACCAATTTTCAATTCTTGCACGATTATATGCAACTTTAGACTCCTTCGAAAACTCAAATCTTGATTTATATTTTCTTGCTTCTTCAAAGCATGTCTCATAATTCCAATATCCACTTGGCTTTTGTAGTTGTTCAAACCATGTATAATCATTCAACCAACCATTTGTTAAAGCAGTCCTGTATGCCGCTCCTGCATTTTTGCAGAAAGACGAACGAGTTTTGTATTTCTTAGCTTCCTCATAACAAGTATCATATGTCCATTTTAATGGTCGAGATTCAAGCCACGCGTAATCTTTCAGCCATCCTTTGGTCTTTGCAGCATCATAAGCACCGGCAGCTTTCTTCTTGAAGTCTGCCTTAAACTTATATTTCTTCGCTTCAGCAAAGCATCTTTCATAAGTCCAATATCCGAATGCTTTCTTCTCTGCCATATATATGAGACTGGGGATTTTTTATTTCTTCTTTTCAGGCAGAGCCATCGGAATCATAAACTTAATTCGACTGATTTCTTCTTTGCCTTCCTTATTTTCATCTTTTATACCAACATTAGCAAAAGAAGCGATAGATAATCCCCCTCCTCCAGATGTATGATTTTCCTGAGTTACAGTGACTGCCAAATCAAATTCAACTTTTATAAAATGTCTATTTTTTCCCCCCTTGATTATCGTAAACAAGACACCCTCACCTGTTATGTCACCAGAAGGGATATATGAACCCTTTTCTTCTAACTCCGCATTAACCTCATTAATACTTTCAGCAATCTGCATGAGTGATTCCTTCACAAAGTCTTTGATATCCATATTCCTTAAATGTTTAAAACATAGAATCTATTACTTATAATCGATAATCATTTTAACCAATTCAAGTTTGTCTGATTCAATCTCTAACAACTTCTTGATAAGAGGTTTGATTTTCCAATGCTTTTGTCTTTGTTCAACCCCAAGCTGTTTTTTTCTTATGGATTCTTCATTGCTAAATTGCTCTTCTTGCGTTACCCAACGAAGATTTGATGCTTTGTTGTTTAGAGGGTCGCTATCTATATGGTCAACCTGTGGTTTCTTATCTGGATTTGGAACGAATGCCTGTGCCACCAATCTATGTACTGCGTATTTGTGCTTATTACCAGCATCATCTTGGATGTTAATATGTCTATATCCGTGTGCTATGTGACCATATATAATCATGTTTATTGATTTAACGTACAAACGCCCCATATTACTAACTTGATGATTGCTGCACCCTTCAATATCTTTCCAAATTTCACCTTCAAGTGAGGCTTTTATCTTGGGTAATTTACCACCATAAGACTCTTTAAGATACTTTCTTACGCCCTTAATGTCTACACCATGTACTTCCGCAATTTCTTTTAAGCTTCTCCCATTTTCGTATTCACTCTTAAATGCAAGGATTTCTCTTTCGCTATATCTAATTCTCTTTTTGTCTCTTAATTTACCCTCTTCTCTGAGACGTTTTGCGACAGAATATATTGTATCTTGTCCAAATCCGAATTGCTCTTGCAAAATAATTATTGCAGAAAGACTTGGATTATTCTCCCATGTCTCAATAAAGAAAAGTTCTTGCTCTTCTGACAAATCTATTGGTGTGACTCTTGGCCGCTTCATACTCTTTTGCTATTTATTCTAGTTTTATGCTTTCAAATGCTCATACAGCTTTAGTCTCAGCACCTCGCCATTTTCGAACTCGAACTGGAACTTGACTTTCCCTTCGGCCGTCGACCTTTTGGTTCTTGCGATTGAACCTTGGATTGTTCTTGTGGATAATCCGGTGGTAGTTCGGACTGATAATAATGATGTTCGTGGAGTCATTGTTCTGCGAACGGGTGAAGTAGTCGATGTGGTGGGGTAAAACAGCGAGCACACCGAAACTGGAATGGTCATCCCGTCATTCAGCAACGACCAGTCCACCGTCTTCTGCAATATGAACCCATTGTCGTAATCCATCAGAGTTATGTTTTGTTTTTTTTAATTTCTTGTTTACTTCTTACTGTCATCTTACCCTTAAAATCTATGGTGCTATTATTTCCCAGTGCCCACCTTTGTCTGGGCCAATACGACGGATGACCCCTTGTTCCTGTAGTTTTCTTAAGTGAGAAGCAATATCTATTTCTTTAGAAATGGACAGTGCCGTCGCGTTCGGATTCTTCCAGATGATTCTAACAATTTTTGCTCGCGTCGTAGATAATTTTTCTACGATGCTATCTACGATGTTTTCTGTGATGTTTCCTGCGATGTTTTCTACGACATCACCGCCAACTTTACCGCCAGTTTTACCGCCATCCTCTTTGGTATAACTCTGTGAGACTCTCACATCAACCTTGAATGCCGTGATAAGATTGACGTTGAACTCTGCGGGTTGGTTGCCATTTTCCTTCAAGTCTGTCTGGACTTGCCCTACACCTCGATTGAACATATTGACATAGCCCAACGTCTTCATGGCACTGGCTACAAGAGGATTGCGGTAGTCATTCACACTTGGGAAATTCTCTGGACGGGCATTGCCATACAAGCCACCAGCATTCAGTATTTCCAGATGGCCGGCAAACTCATAAAAGCGAAGTGGCGTATTACTCTGCATATCGCGGTGCATGCAGGCATTAAGTAATAGCTCTCGGATAGCCTGATAGGGGTAGTTGCTGACCATCTCCTCGCGTAGGATGGAAACGAAAACGGGTTTCTTCTTGATAACAGACAACTCCAAAAGTGATTCCAGGCGTGGTAGCAGTTCACAATAATTGCCTTCCAACTGCATTTCGTTCTCTACCTCACTGGTCACATCCTCACCCTTGAAACACACATACTGCACATACAGACCTGGCATGAAACGGCGTGGTTTGTAGCCAAATAGTACGACTGCAGCGTATGTGGGGCATTGGTGCTCCGTATCATACATGCCCACAGCAGCCATTTGTTCCTCGATGGAACGAGTGTCGGACTCTACCAATCCTTTACCTAATAGCAGTATCAGATACTTTGTGCGCAGCAAGTCCGTGTTGACATCATTTAGCTTGGCAGCCAGACAGGGCATCGTGTCGAACGTGGCCATGAATGACATCCGACGCTCGGCAAGGATGCGCTCCTCTGCTTCCGTTGCTATGTCACGACGAGGACCGATACGAATAAAGGTACGTCCACGATAGCGCACAGGAGGCAGGTCAGACGGACTGACCTCAGCAACCAACAAGTCACCTTCAGGAAACTGGAAACGGTCAACGCTCATCACGGGTATGGGCAGGATGTTTCCGTTGCTGCGGATGGCTGCAATCTTCTTCAGCAGGTCATCGGTGACCTTCAACCCCGACAACTCTCCGTTGTCGTTAGCGCCAAGTATCAAGTAGCCATTCTTGCGTGAATTTGGCAGATCGTTGGCAAAGGCACAGATGGCTTCCTGGAACTTATCCATGTCACCTGTTGACGTGGTTCGCTCCACACGATAGGTTTCCGTGCTATGCAGCAGTTCTTGTATTTCGTCTTTTGTTATCATTTTGACTTCGTCTTCTTCCTTCTTGCAAGGCATAGCCAAAACAAGCTTTGACTCTGCTCTTGCTTCGTTTGTCAGTTGATTTATTTCTCTTGTTTGAATTCTTCCTGTCTCACCAACTCCTGCACAGGCACTTCAAGCGCATTTGCGATTGCAATGAGAGCTTCAAGGCTGGGTTGGGTGGTATTGGTGACCCACTTGGACACTGTAGCAGGATCCTTACCGAGTTTATCGGACAGCCACTTATTGTTCAGGTCGCGTTCTGCGAGAACAACTCTTATACGATTTAACTTTGCCATGATAGATTTCTGTTGTTTGACGGCAAAGTTACAAAAATTAATCGAAACAAATGCTGATATACTCAAAAAACTCCATAAATGAGCCAAATATTGATTAAAAGGCCAATCTTTTGAGACTAATACGACAAAATCACACATCTATTATGTATAATGTGTATTTGAAATATCTTTTGAAATAACCGACTGCAATTTGATGTTCTTAGTGACACTCCCCATTCATTATGGAAGCATGAAAGTTCGGGAACATCCATTCAACAAGGAACAAGCGAAAAACATATATTTTTTTTGATTTAAGTTCAAAATTTGCGAGAAACCTGCAAAATCGTACATAAAAAATGGGTTGAATGTCGATTTGTGGAATTGTTCTCTTTGTTTATAAAAGGATGTGAAGGTCTTCTGAAAAACATCCACAATCTGTCTATAGAGAATAAACAATATGGGCATAAATGTCTATCTTGCTTGCAAATAACAGCGGCTTCTCATAAAAAACATTTATTCTGATGATTTTTCATCAAATATTTCTTTGTTTACCATTTTGTTTAGTAAATTTGCACCAGAATTTAATAAGTTAAATGATGGAAAATTTAAATCGACTTAAAGCAGTGCTCGCTGATTCTGGTAAAACGAACAAGTGGCTTGCTGAGCAACTCGGCAAAGATCCCGTGACCATTAGCAAATGGTGTACAAATACAACTCAGCCAGATTTACTTACATTGTCTAAAATATCAGACTTGTTACAAATTGGTATGCGTGAGTTGATAGTTAACAGAAATGGGAATATAAATATCACTAGATGATCTTATGGAAACAACAAGTATCTTAAATCTGTTAAAGCAAGATGCTCAGATTGGAGATGTTATAAATCTTTATCTCACTACTGGTAATTCGGTAAGAGGAACTATTTTAGAAATAGGTGAGACCTTCCTACTTATGGAAGTAGAGGGAGTAAAAAGGCGTTATTTCCCTCAATTAATGGGAGGATGGGATGTTGTAAAAGACAATCCTCTATCAGGAAATTTACAAAAAACGGATGAACAGTCAGCGGATGTTGGGGAGCAAAATGATGAAGAAACTAACGAAGATGATTATAATGATATTCTCATCTCCTTATTTGATAACATATACGAGTGTGAACATATTACTTTATCTGCAATCATAAATACTAATGCATCCGTAGTTAAAGTTTCTCCAACTGGAGTTAGTGTTATTGCTGATAGTGGAGAGACATTTGTTTGCCATAAGGGTTTTATGGTTGGTTTTTCACGAGCAAATTGCACCCCAGGAAAGCGTCTGTTCTGTGGCACTATAAACAACAGTGGACCACAAAAGGGAGTATGCTTTCAGTCTGTTTTGCAGATGTCTTTTGAGGAAATGAGAGAACGGTTTATTATTGCAATCTCATCCAAGCCAGCACCCCGTAAACCGATTATCAATTCCGTTATTTCCTATTTTAGAAAGAATTACAGTGGTAAACCAACAAAAAAAATCATTGCAGATATCCGTACCAAGTTGAATTTGTTGGGGAATACTGGTAAAGTTGGAAATACGCAATTAGATAAGTATATATCATTTAAGCAATATGGCAAAGCGTTTGACCTTATTGAGCGTGAAATAAGTTCGTCCGAAGACAAGAAACAAAAATCGGCATTATTGTTAAGGAAAGCTCAATTATATTCTTCCTTAAAAGATCATGAAAATGCAATATCTGCATATCGTGAATTAATATCTTTCAACGAAAGTATTAATTCCCCTTCAAAGAATCTTAGTCATCTCTACACAGAATTGGCAAGACTCTTATTCCTTACAGGAGACATTGAGCAGGCAGAAAGTGCAAGAAGTATTGCATTAATGCTTAATCCACAAAATTCAATCGCAAAGAAGATTGGTGGATTGGACAATAGCAAAGGCAACAACGAAGAGAATACTTTAGAAAATGTCAAAACATTACCCCAAGAAGATGAACAGAACTGCCAAACGGTAAAGTTCACAGACAAGAGCTTAATTGATGATGACATTGACAAACATGCGTTTACTGATTCAGAAATAGTATCGTTAAATGGTGAAGTGACAAACGAAATAGCAACTCGTTTGTTAGAAAGTGCGAGTGCATCTGAAGATTATAACCGCCATATTGAAGCGGCAAAAGCCTTAAAGAATTTGCCTATAGGTAGTTATGATATTCAAGATCTGGAAGATACTATTACCAACTACTCGATATGCAAATGTAATTCATTGTTCAACTCGTATAAGAAAGTAGTTTTTGAGAGTGATTCATTAAAGAGTATTTCTATCGAGCAACTGAATAGAATAAAAGATAGTGCTATTTGTTATTCTCTTGAAACCATAGAAAATATTTTAGACGAAGATGAAGATACAGCAACAAAACTGTTGCTAAATTGTCTTTTGCTTGAATTGTCCTCAATATACATTACTCAAAAGAAATCGAAGGTTTCTGTTTTGGATGTATTGGCTTTTTCATTAGACGGTCTGATTACGTTTGTTATGAGTTATAAAGAAAGCCTACTTGTGGCCAATCTTTTTGTAAAATTGGTAAACTATTCATTGCAATGTCGGAATCTGTGGGAAAAACTTATTCTTAAATCAAATCAATTTGTCACCTTTGTTTCTTATATTCAAGACAGTAAAGTAATAAAGCAAGATATTATTAATATAACGCCGCCTCTTAAGAAGCGTGATGTCAATGATATTAATTACGTGGATATTTTGAGGAGGCACGAGTCTAATCGCATCAAAGTGTCAATCCAACAATTGAGAAAGATAAAAAACACTGATTTTGATATTTCTTCAATTACCCTATTACAAAAGAGGATTAGTTCTATCGTAGGTGAGAAGCGGCTCCGCTTTTTTAGTGATACAGATAGAAAGAGTCTGGTAAACATTCAACATTTAATATCTTTGCTATCATTATATCAAAAAAAGAATGAGGACGAAAGAAAAGACATAATAGCAAATGTGTTTTTAGTGATTGATGAAATGCTTAGATGGAATAGTGGTGAAACTGCAACCAAGATAGGAAGATTCTATTTTTACCCCTTGCTTTCATCATGGAAAGAATCTATATCAAGATTAAATGCAAAAGAGGAATACAAGGATAGTTGTTTACTCACATTAGAAATGGATTCTCCTTATTATATTGCTAATGGAGATAGCAGCAAAAGTATTACTGCTATAGTATACAATAATAGTAACCTAATATCAGAAGGGTATAAATTGGCCATTTGGATTGGGGATAACAGAAAAGATAGCATCTTTAAAAGTGATGATAGGTACATCCTGCCGAATTCTAATGTTCCAATTAGCATTTTGATTCCGCAAGAGAAGTGGGGAGAACTGAAAACATATGAGTTAAATTTTGCTGTAAGTTCTAGATATCAAGGAAAGTGGTCAAATGCAGAATTCTTAAGTGCGACTATTACAAGCAAAAGAGATATTTCATTTAAGAAAGGAGAACAGAAATGGCGCGATAGTGGTAATCCGCCTGTTGAAATGTTTAAAGGACGTGATGGTATTGTTAATGAATTGAAAGAACAATACTGTTCTCAAAACAGACGCTACTCTTATGTGCTATATGGACTTTCAAGAACAGGAAAGAGCACTATTTTACATTATTTGAAAAGAGCGATTGAAGGTGTTGAGATAGAAGGCACAAACTCAACGAAAGTCGTACTGCCCTTGTTTGTCGACTTAGGCGATATTTATGGTAATGTCAATAGTAGTGAAAAATTTTGGAAACTGTTTATAAAGAATATATATAATGACACTACTGACTTTGTTAAAAAATATAAGCCAGGGATTAATATAGAAAAGCCAGAAGATTTTAGTCAATATATCATGGATATGGATAAATTAAATATCCATCCACTATTTATGCTTGACGAATTTTCATTCATGCAAGATATAATAAATAAAGGGTATATTAACTCTGCTTTTTTGCAATATATGCGCACAATATCTGCTGATAAGGATCTTGCTAGCTTCCTTTTTGCTGGAACATATGATATAAAGAAACTCATTCATGATTCTAAGTATAATATTTCTGGTGCTTTTACATATTTAAGAGAACCAGACAAGCCTTTATTTGAAATATCAAGTGACGCGGCGGAAGAGTTGATAAATATGATGCAAGGGCAATTGGATTTTTCTCCAGCTGCTACGCGAGAAATACATCGCTTAACAGGAGATGTACCTTTCTGGATTCAGAAAATATGTCTAAATTGCGCTTTTTATGGGGTTGACAACAATAAACCTGATATAGGTATTCAGGATTTAGAAGCTGTCGTTTGTAAAATGACAGAAGAACTAAGTAAACCTTCAAAGAAGACAGACTCTATTCCAACTTTAACGGATGGGAACTTCAGCCAAACACAGATTCTTGATACAGACTCTGAAGAGATGAAAATAGTTCTTACTAGTATTTCATTCTTAATGAAAGAGTTAGACGCTAAAGAAGGTGTAACCTATGAGCAAATTAAAGCATTATGGGCTGAATATAACACCGATATATCTAATTATAATATAAAAGAGGCCTTGGATGCTCTTTGTGAAAGAAAGACGTTAACATTTGAAGACATTGAAAATATGCGTTATTATAGATTCTCTTTAGATTTATTTAGACGCTGGTGGCTTCATAAGCATTTTGTTTTTGAATTACAATTATCATCATTTAAAAAGAATAGCAAAAATGAACACTTTACCTTTTAGAGCAAATCATGAAATTAAAGATCCCAAAATTCTGTTTGGGAGGAAGGAAGAATTGCAAAAATTGTGCGATTTTGCAGAGGGCTTACATCAAATCGAGGTAATTGGCGCTAGAAGATTTGGTAAGACCTGTTTGATAAAAAGTTTTATCACATTGCGAAAAGAAAATGTAAATCGTAATTCATACCCATTATATGTTGATGTTAGTTCTGACGACATCAAAGGAACACTAAATATCTATCGGTATTTAACCTCACAATTGGTGGCAAATCTACTAAATGATGGATATATCGAAGAAGGAGTGTTGACAATAGACGACTTCAATATTATCCCAAACAAGAATTGGAAAAAAGTATTCAAGCAATTAGGCGCAGTAGAAGATGAAATTGATCAGATAGGGATATTTGACGAGGCAATAGAATTGTTTTCGCGACAACTTGGACAAACCATTTTGTTAATCTTAGATGAATATGAAAGAACGGTAGATGCATTTGATAGCATAGATGGGCTTAGGCACATACGTAAGATGACAAATGATTCTAATTCCTTGTCTTTTTGGATTGTAGGTGCATCACCATGGAAAAAATTCATTCTAGATTGTAGTCAAGACGTTCGGGGTTCTGGCGTTTTCAATGGAATTACATTTAACGTGGATGTTTGTCCATTAAAAAAAGATGATTTCCATAATATGTGGAGCTATGAATGTAGTTTAATAGCAGATGACACTAAGCGGAAGTATTTGGAATCATTATGGGAAAAGGTATTTGCTTCATCTGGTGGTGTCCCATGTTTTGCAAAAGAAATAGGTGGCTTTACATATATAGAAGGTAATTATCCTCAGTATTATCGTTTAAAAAACCATTTTGTAGAGTTAGAGAAGAACCTAACTGATAGTGAGATTAGGTGTATCCGAAAGCTTTCGATTTCTCCTCAAGAGTATACTGAATCGGAGAAACCAGACTCTGTCGTGACACTGGAGCAATATGGCTTAATTTGCACAGACGAAAATAATAAGTATTATGTTGCATCTCGTTTTTTCGCAGATTACATCAGGGCTGGGGTGTACGAAGAGAAATTGTATCAAGAAGAAGGAATCTCTATAGAGGCAATTGTAAAAGAAATAATAACAGTTATCTACAAAATCAATGACAAATATAAAAGCCAATATGGAAAATTTATGTTTGACCCAGCAAATAATACGACATTATTATATCAGGCTTTGAGTACTAAATGCGATAGTTCTGAGAAAGCTCCCAATTTTGTCAACTCAATATATTTGCTATACTGGGAAGGGGCAAAAGAAAACGGAAGAGCAGGTGAAAAGCTACCAGAATATTTCAGAAAGACTATGTTTAGAAAGTCCATGGACAGAATTCGCCATATTTTGGGGAAAGCTCATCAACAAGATAAACTTGATACAAATTATGACCAAATTGATAAGATATCGGCTCTACAATTTATTATTGGAGATTCTATTGAGCCGCAAAGCCCTTCGGATTGGTTGTACTTCCAAGAGCGTATGCTAATTCTCTTTTTGCAGGAACTCAAAGATTTGGATGATAGCATTGGTAAAGAACTACAAGATGGAGCCTTATTTAATGGTGTTATTGTTGAAGTGGAAAATAAAGGAACAATATTCAAAAACATCAAATACAGATACTGGTCTATGCCCTTAAGACCATATAGGTGTTATCTCGATTCTTTTTGTAATGGAGAGGAAGTCTGTTTTACAGCCAAGAAAGTAATGGATCCAAATGATCCTTCAAAGTCATATTGGATGGCGAAGGATGTGCAAAAAAGAAATTGATTCCACGGGAAATAATTGCATCCGTAATACACAGATTTGTATTGAAGAACTATGCCTTAATCAAATATTAGTAGTTTTTCTGCGCAGCAAAGTTATGACAAAAAATAAAAAGACAGCGATGCGTGAGGGACAAGATAAGTTTGCTCGCCTCATGCGATTAGACCAATTGCTCCGTTTCCCAGAAGGGTGTACGTTAAACGAAATTTTGACAGACACTCAAATTGACGACATTAGTGAGCGCCAACTTCGGGACAATTTGAAAGAATTGGAGGAGAAATATGGCGCAGTCTTTGAAACTGGACTACATAGAGGCAGGGAGAGACTGTGGAGATATAAGGACACGACCTTTTCTATTATGCAACAAACCTCTCAAGATATGGAGGTTATCCGTCAGTCTCTTGAGAATCTGAATCTCTTTAAAGGCGATCCACGTTATGACATGCTCAGATTCTATCTAATGGGACTACAGAAAGGAATCTCTGAAACAGGTCTCAATTTCATGTCCTTTGACAACAATAATGAAGTCGCAGGCCTTGACTACGTGGAGTCAATCCTCGAAGCTATTACCCACAAATATCCCTTGAAAATGTGGTATAAACCGTTCAATAAGGATGAGTTTGCAGGCAATATCCACCCCTATCATCTCCGGCAATATAATCGGAGATGGTTTGTATTCGCATACTCAGAGGACAGAATGGAAATACAAAATTATCCGCTTGACAGAATTGTCAGGTTAGAGCATTTAAGCAAACCATACATTGAAACTGATGTTGATTTTGAAGAATACTTTGACGATATTGTAGGTGTTTCGAACTATAAAGACCACCTTGTGGAAAAAGTCGTATTGAAAGTAAGCAGTAAAAGCATTGACTATATTAGAACCAAGCCTATTCATTGGTCTCAGACAGAACTTAAAGAGTTAGGAACGGATAGCGATGCATTCTTCCAACTGAGACTCAAAGTCAATACCGAGTTAGAGATGCTTTTGTTTTCCTATAGTGATGCTATAGAAGTCATAGAACCATTGTGGCTAAGAGACTTCTTTGCAGAAAAAACAAAAAGAATGTGTGATATGTACAAAGTGTGAAGTAATTCTTCATAGTTGTGCATTTTTTTCGCCGTATCTTTGCAGCGTCAATCTTCGAAACCACCTCGAGATTGATGCTGCAAAAGCTTAGTGGTGGTAACCTTAATCTGATTATCGCTATGGCAAGCACAGAACTCGCACTCGTTGCCGCAAAGGCACTTCCAGCCCTCTCGGGCAGTTCTCTCACCTATAATCCTGAGAAGAACGTGTATCTCACCCTCGGTTATACCAGCGCCGCTGGCAACACCTACTACCGAGCCATCCGCTTTTCAAAGCGACTGGCGGTGTACTACCACATCGGTGAAGGCTATGCTCACACGTTCCTCAACGGCATCACGCTGTTCTGTTGGGATGGGCAGAAAGCAAAGATCATCGCCCAGAAGTTCTGGGGAGGCTGCAACTGGAGATGCTTCTCTGAGCAGTTCGCTAAGGAACAAAGCATCATGATGCTGAAAGATTTCCTGGCTGGACAGGCAAAGGCACTCGGCTCACACGTCAGCGAGCAGCAGATGCTCTCCTTCTCTCGCGAGATGATAGAGGAAACACAGCGTAAGCAGCTTGCATAAAGCAGCTGCTACGCTAAACAGAGAACAAAACGAAACAAACAACAAACCTCAAAATCGAAACACATGGCAACACTGACAAAAGCTATCAGCAAGAACCTGTTCGACAGCATTCTGCCAACCTTCGGCAGTCCAAGAGTTCACGTCCCTGCATGGGATAACGGTCAAAAGATGTTCATCTGCGACGAGTACGAAAGTGCCAGCGGCAATCGCTACTACCGTGGCATCCGCTTCTGTGACCGAGTGGTCATTGTTGAAAAGGTGGGGCTCTACCACAACTGGACCTATATCGATGGTATCGAACTCTACGCCTTCAACGGTAAACGAGTCGAACTCATCCAGAAGCGTGACTATGACAAAGTGCATCGTAACGAGGCATTTGTCCGCATGGAGTCTGAGGCTATGGTCAAAGACTTCCTCGCAGGCATTCTGAAGGCACAACGTACTTCAGTACCTGCAGATCAGCTTGAAAGCCAAGCAAAGGAACTCATAGACGGATGCTACAAGAGTTTCCTCGACAGCGATTTCAACACACGTCTCACCCAAATTCTCCCAGCAATCGAACAGCGATGAACATGGAACACACACAGATCGACACACAGAACCAGCAGCAAGTGCTCGCATACGAGCTCATTGCCAACACCAACAGCAGCTTTTTCCTCACAGGCCGTGCAGGAACTGGTAAAACAACCTTCCTCCGCAACGTGCAGAAGATGGTAGGCAAGCAGTTCATCACATTAGCACCAACCGGTGTGGCTGCAATTCTGGCAGGTGGTGACACCATACATTCCTTCTTCGGACTTCCGATGGAGGTGTGTACGCCAGGAACATGCGGCAAACTGAACGAGGCTCGTATACTCACTCTTCTCCATGCAGATACTATCATCATCGATGAAGTGTCAATGGTAAGATGTGACATCGTGGATGCCATCGACTACACTCTTCGCAGAGCACTTCGTACGACTCAGCCTTTCGGTGGAAAGCAAATCATCTTCGTGGGTGATATGTTCCAGTTGCCACCGGTTGTGAGACAGGGTGCTGAGCGTGAACTCCTACACGACATCTACCAGACAGATGATTTCTTCTTCTACAAAGCAGATGCGATTAAACGCATGCGCCTTGTGAAGATTGAATTCCAGAAGGTATATCGTCAGGATGACGACCAGCAGTTCCTTCACATTCTGGAGAATGTTCGTATGAACAAGGTGACCCCAGAGAACATCATGCGCCTCAACCAGCGTGTGACTCAGCCGCAGAGCAAAGATGGCATGGTCATTACGTTGGCATCGCTCAACAAGACCGCTGACGGCATCAACCAAAAACGTTTGGCTGAGATTGATGCTGAGGAGTTCACTTACGAAGGAACCATTGCAGGAAAGTTCGACGACAAGAAACTGCCTGTAGAGCTAAACCTCCGACTGAAAGTTGGTGCTCAGGTGATGTTCACTCGCAACGACCAACAGAAGCGTTGGGCGAACGGCACTTTGGCGAAGGTGGTCAAACTCACGAAAGACGAAATCCACGTAGAACTGAGCAATGGCGATCAGTACGTGGTTCCATGTACTTCATGGGACTCGGTTAGCTATGAGTACGACCGTGAAGCACGTAAGCTGAAGAAGGAGGTGACAGGAACCTTCACCCAGTATCCTCTAAAACTGGCATGGGCCATCACCATTCACAAGAGTCAAGGTATGACATTTGACAAGATGTCGCTTGACCTCAGCCGAGGAATCTTTGCTGCAGGTCAACTCTACGTTGCTCTCAGCCGTGTTCGGTCGTTGGATGGACTGTTCCTCTCAAAGGATGTCATCCCACAGTATGCTCACACAAGTCGTGAGATCATAGCATACGCCAGTGGCTACAACGATGAACAAGTCATCAGCAACGAGATAGAAAGTGGCAAGGCTGTCTATGGTGCGCTGCAGAAGAACGACTACGACGAAGCCGCCAAGCAATACCTCTTGTTGGTGTACAAGAAAGCTAAAGCCGGTGACATCAAAGAGGCAATGCAGCAGGCTAAGCGATTCCTTGATACCCTCATCTGTGACGATGGCCTCTTGGGATGCATCGAGAGTGTCCCTGAAGAACTGCTTACGTCAAGTCATTGGACATCCCAGTTCCTTGCCGCTTTGCTTAGCCTCTATTCCAGCCAGTACGAGCAAGCATTGGAGTTTGCAGATGCTGTACTCGAAAACCACAGGTGCCAGGAGGTCCTCTATGTGAAGTCCCGTGCTTTAGCCATGCTTGAGCGTTACACTGAGGCTGACGCAGTGAACGTGCAGATGGGTGACGTGTTTGACATGGCAACGCCAGATGCCAAGGTGCTCTACATGATTGCCATGCTGAATGAGATGCACATCGGAGACCCTGGACTAGATCTGATGCGCAAGCTTGTGGAAGCAAAGCCAAAGTATGACAAAGGCATCCATGCGTTGCGTCTGCTGATGAAGCGTCATAATATCATGCTTGACTCTCCAAAAGAAAGCGAGCTGATAGAAGCCTTCAACTCAGACCTGTCAGACGAAGACTTTGATGCCCAGTTGAAGGAGTGCCGTTCCAAGGCTCCGAAGTCCGTCAGCTACCTGATTCAACGAATCAAGAAACAAGAATTCAATGAAGAGTTACCCCTTGAACAATAAGGGGAACTCTTTATGTCAAACAAAAAACAGCGAAAATGGAAGAAAAGGAATTTGAAGCAAAACTCAGGAGCGTAAACGAAGTAAAGTTTCCACTTGTTAAGGCAGCCTTCAAAGGCAAAGACGGAAATGTGTATATTGGTATGATGCTGATAGACACAGGATCAGTGGATTGTATTCTCAACAAATCCGTCTTGTCTTTGATTGATTCCTCCTTAATTCGGGAAGATGACAAAAAGGTCATCCACTCGATACAGTCAGATGCGAATACATGTCAAGGTGTCGATTTCACCTTCAAGACGGGTAATGAAGTATTCTCTGATATTTTCTATGTCAATGAGGAGATAGACTTCAATCTGATGTTTGAAGGATTCATTGGCATCATAGGCCATGAATTTCTACGTAAACACCAGTTAGTGTTGGACTACTCATCTAAAACGCTACATGGATCCTATAGCAATCTCGGCAATCCCTGCGACTACGATTTCTTTTTTCCAATGGAATATGGTATTAAACAATATAATATTCCTGTTGTTGGACTCGTCTATGGAAACAAAGAGTATATCATGGTGGCAGACTCAGGCGCAAATGATACTGTTATCACTCAATTTGTCATAGATGAGTCAGGGGCATCTGCAAACGCAGAGTCGGGCAATGGGTCAGTTGTTGGTTTTAACAACAAGCCAATGGACACTTCTATACAAGAGGTTAATCTCTGTTTGCTCAGTATTGGTGGGACAGAGCAAGAGCCAAGGTTATGTACCTATAAAGATCGTGTGCAAACCATTAGTGAACACAAATACTTAATGGATAACCTCAAAGACTCAGATGGGAATGAACTTCCACCCATATCTGGACTTTTGTCTTCAGCATTTATGCTTGAACACAAGTGGGTGATAGACTTTGGCACTGGAGTAATGTATAGCAACAATGTTGAACACAAAGATAGCATCGCAAAAACCAGCCCGAATCAAGATAAATCATCAGGTTTGTGATTTTTTCTGTGTTTTCTTTTGGTTATTTGGGGAGAAATTCATACCTTTGCCGTGATTTTGTAACATGTTGATTATCAATGGTTATTTCCGTTTTTGCGACATGTGTGCAACATCCGGTGCTAACGCATTGATAGTCAGTTAAAGTCGTTTCTTTGCACCAGAAACAAAAAGTGTTCATCATGAAGAAACTGTCGCTGACCTCCCAGATTGCCCTCGCACTTGTCTTGGCTGTCGTAGCCGGCATCCTGCTACAAGGCTATGCCGACTTTGTGAACGAATACATCAAGCCTTTGGGAAACATCTTCCTCAACTTGCTGAAATTCATCGTGGTACCTCTGGTGCTGTTCTCTATCATGGCTGGCATATTGTCGATGAACGACGTGTCGAAGGTGGGTAGGCTTGGATTGCGGGCTTTGCTCTATTTCATGTTCACGACGGTTATTGCCGTCGCTCTTGGATTGGTGGCATCGACATTAGGGAAGGGGGTGCTTCCCCTTATCCATGTGGAAAGGGGCGGCAGCACGGATGCAGTGGAAATACTGGATATCACGGTCATGGACCAGATCGTGAACATGTTTCCTGATAATATCATGCTACCGCTGACCAATATGACGATGATTCAAGTCATTGTGATTGCCGTTTTTTTTGGTGTGGCGATGGTTCATGTGGGTGAAGCTGGGGAGCCGGTACGGAAGCTCACGCTCAGCATCAATGTAGTCGTGTCGAAAGTGCTGTCTTATATCATGGCCCTGGCCCCGTATGGTGTGTTTTGCATGCTTACGCCCGTGGTGGTTTCCAATGGTCCCAGTGTTTTAGGTTCGTATGCGGCACTAGTCGCTTTGGGCTATTTCTGTTTCGTCCTCCATGCTGTCTGCGTTTATGGCTCACTGGTCTATCTGTTGGGCAACACGTCACCCATCCGCTTCTTTAAGGAGTTGCAGCCTGCCATGCTGTTTGCATTCTCCAGTGACTCATCTGTGGCCACCTTGCCTTACACCATGGAATGCACGGAGAAGTTGGGCGTCCGCAAGGATATTGGCAATTTTGTACTGTCATTAGGTGCGACAATCAATATGGACGGTGTTGCCATCTACCTTGGCGTGGCATCTGTATTTATGGCCGCTTGTTGTGGTATAGACCTGACGCTGCATCAGTATTTTGCCATTGCCTTTGCCTCAACGGTGGCGTCTATCGGCACGCCGGGCATTCCTGGCGGATCGTTGGCGTTGATGGCAATGGTGTTTGCCTCTGCGCAGATTCCTGTGGAGTGTGTGGCCATTGTGGCTGGTGTGGACCGTATTGTGGACATGGGGCGCACTGTGATGTCAATCACAGGCGATGCTTCTTGTGCCGTTGTCATGCAAAACAGGTTGAAGGATAAGGTTGGTGCATAGGTTTGCTATTGAATGGACTATGAGAAGAAAATTGATAGTATTGCTTGTGTGGGCCGGCTTCCTGACCACGCCGTCGGTGGCACAAACCGCTGCCGATTCGCTGGCCATTGTGTCTGCTCGTTGGGAGATGAAAGCGGATGATCGGGGAGTGGTGAGCCGATGTGCTGCCATTGAGCAGCTATATGGCGGACCGCAGTATGTGAGTGTCGTCGAGGTATGTCCTCGCAGGCTTCAGTCAGGAATAGGTGTGTCAAAAACCATGAAGACAATCAGCGAATTGGCACGTGAGTATCATGCGTTGGTGGCAATCAACGGTTCCTATTACAACATGACTGAAGGCAATTCGGTTTGTTTCCTGAAGATTGACGATGTGGTGGCCGACTCCACCGAAATGAGGGAGTTCGCCCTCTGTGTGACCGGTGCTGTGAAAGTGAAGAAGGGAAAGCTGCGCATTCTGCCTTGGAACAGGGATTTGGAGCGACATTATAAAAAGAAGAAAGGTGTGGTGTTGGCGTCTGGGCCCTTGCTGCTTGAAAAGGGCCGTTATGCCGATTTGTCGACGTGTGACAGTGGTTTTGTAGCCACCAAACATCCGCGCAGCGCCATAGCTGTCACCAAGGACAAGAGGGTATTGTTCATCACGGTGGACGGTCGCTCTCCAGGGAATGCCTTGGGGATGCGTCTTCCCGAACTGGCTCACCTCATCAAGGTAATGGGCGGAAAAGAGGCCTTGAACCTGGATGGCGGGGGCTCCACTATGCTTTATCTGGATGGTGAAATCCTGAACCACCCTTCGGATAACGGGCGTTTCGACCATCAGGGCGAGCGGCGCATCCCCAACATCATTTATTACTATTATAAAAAGTGACTTGTCATGTCTGAAAGTACAACAGAAAGCATACGTCCCCATGAGGGACAGGTCAACCATGAACTTCGCACAGCATGGGATTTTGTGGAGAATACAGGTGTCAGCATCTTCCTGACGGGGAAGGCTGGAACGGGAAAGACGACTTTTCTGAAGACGCTGAACGAACGGCTTCCCAAACGGATGGTGGTCGTAGCACCTACGGGTGTGGCGGCCATCAATGCAGGAGGTGTGACCATCCACTCTTTTTTCCAGTTGCCGCTGGCGCCTTATATTCCTGATTCCACCTTCAAAGAGCGTTTCGATTTCAGTGCAGAGAAACGCAGTATCATCCGCACGATGGATTTGCTGGTTATCGACGAGATAAGCATGGTGCGTAGCGACCTGCTCGATGCGATAGACCATGTGTTGCGACGTTTCCGTAACAGTCGTCTTCCTTTTGGCGGGGTGCAGTTGCTGATGATTGGCGACTTGCAGCAGTTGGCACCTGTTGTCACAGATCAAGAGGCTCCATTGCTCAACCGCTATTACGAAACACCTTTCTTCTTTGGGAGCAGAGCCCTGCAGATGCTGAACTATGTGACGATAGAGTTGAAACATGTCTACCGTCAGAGCGATGAGCATTTCCTCCTGCTGTTGAACCATATCCGCGAGGGAAAAGCTACGCCGCAGGACTTCGCCGAGCTGAACCAACGCTACGTTCCCGACTTCCGTCCGCGACCTGACGAAGGTTTTATTCGTTTGACCACCCACAATGCGATGGCGCAGCGCTACAACGACGGCGAACTGCAACGCCTTCCTGCCCACGCCTATATCTTCGAGGCCCAGGTGGAAGGAACATTCCCAGAGTTCTCCTATCCTGCCGACGAACGCCTTGTCCTGAAAGAAGGGGCGCAGGTGATGTTCATCAAGAACGACTCTTCGGCCGAACATCAGTTCTACAATGGCAAGATAGGTCATGTGGTGAGCATCACAAAGGAAGGTATCACCGTGAAATGTCCTGACGACGATTTCACCATCCAGGTGGAGTCAATGGAATGGGAGAATACGAAATACGTGCTCAACGAGAAGACCAAAGAGATAGAGTCGCAGGTGCAGGGCACTTTCACGCAGTACCCCTTACGGCTGGCTTGGGCCATCACCATCCACAAGAGTCAGGGTCTGACCTTTGAGCGCGCCATCATCGATGCCGCCTCATCGTTTGCCTCCGGGCAGTTGTATGTGGCATTGAGCCGCTGCAAGACGCTCGAAGGATTGGTCTTGGCGGGTGCCATTTCGGAGCGTGCCTTGATTAGCGATTACCGCATTGCTCAATACACCGCATGGCAGGAGCAAGCAGCACGGCAGAGCATTGCTCAACTACCAGCACTGAAAGAGCAGTATTTCGTGGGTCTGTTATGCGAACTGTTTGACTTTTCCGTGCTTCGCGAAAAGGAGGAGTGGCTCTGCCGGACACTCGATGAGTTTCTCTACGGGCAATATCCGTCGCTGGGGCGCAGCCATCGTGCCGTACTTCAGGCTTTGGCCAACGATGTGATGGGCGTTGCTGCGAAGTGGCATAATGTCATCAGAGCCACCCCCGTCGGTCAAATGCATGCCCGGTCGTTCTTGGAGCGGGTACAACGCAGTGCGGCTTATTTCCATACGCAGCTGACAGAGATGCTTGGTATGTTGCTGGACGATTCTGCTGTGGATATCGACAATAAGATGGTGAAGAAGCGTTACGACGAGGCTTTGGCCGATGTGCGCATGGAGTATCTGGTGAAAACGAATCTCATGCAAGTTTTCAGCTCACAGGAGTTCGACAGTGCTGCCTATCTGAGAGCGAAAAACCATGCTATCCTTGATGCCATCGGTGGCTCCTCAGCAAAACGGACACGCAAGCGTAAGGCCGACAGCGTGGTGACGCCCGACATCAAATATCCTGACCTGTATCGTCGCATTTTCCAATGGCGTGAGCGGAAAGCCCTCGAGACGGGCAGCCAACCAGCCAACATCATGCAACAAAGGGCAATGGTGAATCTCGTGAACTTCCTGCCCGGCGACTTGGCATCGCTTGTTGCTGTACCTTACATTGGGAAGCAAAGTGCCAAGCGCTACGGCGAGGACCTTCTCTCCATCGTCAGCCACTATGCCGAGGAGAACGGTCTGACTATGCTTCAGTCGCGTGCCATCAAGAAGCAGACTGCGGAGAATAAAGGTGTCCCAGAAACGAAACAGATCTCTTTCAATCTGTATAAACAAGGTCGCACACCGGAGGAAATTGCCCAGGAACGCGGCTATAGCGTGGGCACCATCTACGTCCATCTGGCTTACTTCGTGAAGCGAGGCGACATAGCTCTCTCCGAACTTGTCAGCGACACCCAGTTGCAAACCATTCGACGTGCCATTGGTATGGCCCGCGGACAGAACAGCCTCACTGCCATTAAGAGTTTCTGTACCCCCGACATTGACTTTGGACAGATACGTCTGGTGCTCGATTCCATGAAGAGGGAATCGTAGCTATGAGAAGAATTGCCTGATGGTATTAAGCAAGGGCGACGGCTGGCGAGCATACAGTCGTCCCCACCGCGACACCTGTTGCTGTGAGATGGCTATGAAAAGGCGCTTCTTTGCACGCGAGATAGCCACATAGAACTTGCGTGCCTCTTCTTCTTGTGAGTCGTTGCTATTGGCATAGTAGCTGGGGAATTTTCCCTCTACTGCGTCGTAAACGATGACATTGTCGAACTCCAGGCCTTTTGCTTTATGCACAGTAGAGATGAAGATCCGCTCCTGCATGCTGACACTGCCGCAGAGATCGGCCTCTTTCATCGTGTTCAACTCCTGCAGATGGGCTTCAAGCTGGGTGATGAGGCTTCCCTCCTTGGGTGATGTCATATCCATCGCAATATAGTTTAACACATACTGCATCTTCGGGATTTCTGCCATGCGATGATGATGCAGCAGCTCGCGATAGACATATTGCATCTCGCTGACAAGGTCGGAAGCGGGATGCTGTTCGTAAAGCAGGCTATGGGAATGCAGGTACAGTTCGCCATAGAGGTTGCGGAATCGCTCGGCTGTCTGTCGTCTTTTCCTCAGAAATGCCGTCTGGGTAGGTGTCAGCTCACAGGCTTGCTGCCAGCAGTGGTTGGCCACACTGAGCGTTGCCATAATATCATCGTTGGCCAAATGGGAGTTTTGACCTTCAAGGTTCAGTGTTTCCAGGAGATCTTTCAGTTTATAGCTCTTTAAGCGTGGTGCCACGAGACGCATCAGTTTCAGCGTGTCGTAGTAGGAGGGCCATAGTTGGTGGATGTCGAGTTCTGGGCAATGGCGAAGCATGTTGTAGCGCATGATCTGGTAGTCATATGTCGCATTGTGGCCGAGAATCACGGCATCTTTGGCAAAGTGGACAAAAGCTCGCAGACCTTCAGCTGGCGACAGGTGCGGATGGAGGGCGTATTCTTCGATGAGTGGGTTAGGCAAGTCGCCCAGCTTGGGCGGAATGGGGCGGTTGGTCTCGAGGAATAGGTTCAGCTCTTCCACTGGTTTGCCAGCTCTGACTTTCACAGCTGCAATCTGCACGATGTCGTCCTCGAAGACATTAAGACCGGTTGTCTCTGTGTCGAAGATGACGAATTCATGCTGTTCGTAGTCCTTCATGAACGCCTGCAGGTAGGTGGTGTCGTCGTAGAGGATGAAGTCTGTGGGCGAAATGGCACTTTCCATCATTTGGTGAGTGAAAGCCCTTGCCGCTGAGTGGTTGCTGAAGAGTTTCAGGCCAGTAAAGATGCGCGACCACGCAATGAAGTTGTTCTCCTGTACTATGACGTTGAAGTGGGCAGTCAACAGGTGCATCTCAGGGGTAGAGAATACATCGGTGCCGGAAATCTTGAAGTGTGGCAGTTGGGTAGCCTTACTCACCTCGTCGGCATCGGAATTGAAGGCCACGACCACGGCAATCGTCTCGTCGGGATGACTGTGATAGAGATTGCTGACCACGCGGGCCACATCGTTGGCTTCGTCGATGTTGGTGTAGCTATCGATGATTTGCAGGGCATCGGACTGTCGGGGTGTTTCGTCCTGTGTCTGAGGCAGGAGTTCTGGAGCTATGCCCAATTGTTTCTCGCCGTAGGTGTTGTAAAGGTCGAGCAGGTAGCGTGGCGAACGGTAGTTAACGAAGAAGTTGTAGAGATGGTCGGAACCGCAACGTTGGCGCAGCATGTCGAGCGTGTTGAGCTTGGCTCCCATGAACGAAAAGATGGCTTGCCCCGGGTCGCCGAGATAGACCACGGTGGCGTCGGGAGCGGCGAAGAGGTCGATGATGGCCAGTTGCAGCGGGTTCAAGTCCTGCACTTCGTCTACTTGAATCCAGCGTTTTGTCGCAATGGAATTGCGACTTACAGAACCAGAGGGAGAGGGGGTGGAGAGGGCCTCGTAGGTCAGGAGCAGTAGGTCTTCGAAGTCGACGAGGTCGTTGTTTAGCTTGTAGAGCTCATAATGGCGGGCACCGTAGAGGGCTTTTAGTGTGCTCATAGCCTCGCTGCTCATAAACGATGAGGTGGCGATGTAATCGTCGATGTTCTCATAGAGAGCGATGGTGGATTCCTGCGAATAGGGCAGGGCGAACACCGAGCACAGTTCTTTGAGGACAGCAGGCCTTAAGGCATCGCGATGCACCATGAGATTGCCAGGATAGCGTTTGCGACATTGGTACATCAGGTGTTGCAGATTGATCACTTGTGAGTATTGTTGCCGCTGTTTGTTGTCGCCCAGGATCTTCAGCTCATCTTCATTCAGGAAATCGGCTATGATGCTGATGGAAACGTCGGTGTCGATGATGGCTGTGTTTTCTGGAACGACCTTATTGTCAAAGAGAAACTGTGAACAGAAACGGTGAACATTGCCCACGAACAGGTCTTCAAGGTTATCTGTAGACTGCATTTCCCCTGCCTCATTCTTTGAGCCTATCAAGCTATCGATGCGTTCTTTCATGCCTCGCGAGGCACGGTTGGTGAACGTCAGGCAGGCCATATCCTTGAATGCCGTTCCATGTTGGTGGGCATAGCGAATACGCTCGGCCAGGACGGCCGTTTTTCCACATCCTGGTGGTGCCAATACCAAATGGTGGCCGCCGGTGGCCTGGATGACTTGTTGTTGCTGCTCGTTGAAGAGTCTTTCCATGGTTGTGTCGAAGACAAAAAACGCCATGAGGCATCAACCTCATGGCGGAGATAAACGTTATTGATGAATGTACTTCTTTCCCTTGATGATGAAGATGTTGGGCGACATGGTGTTGCTCATGCGCTTGCCTTCCAGATTGTAGACAGGCTCTCTGTCTGTCGTCTCTTCCTTGCTCATACAGGGTGCTCCATCCAGACCGGTGGGAACTGCTGTTGCCTCTATTTCCAGAACAGCCCATGAGCGCTGTGTGGCGATGGCACCGTCGATTCCTTCGGAGCTGCCCCAGGCGTAGTCTACGGTGATGGGCACATAGATGTGGAACAATCGGGCTTCCCCGCCTTTGTTCTGATAGATGATTCTGTATTCTTCGGGTAAGTCGGTTTTCTGCTCTTCACCGGTCTCGGCCGGGATGTTCTCCAGTGTCACATAGCCATTCAGTTGCTCAATGTCGGCAATCTTGTCCATCCGGTTGATGCGTGCCGTGTCGGTAGTGAGCACACGCTCGTTGTCAGGCAGATTGTAGTCGCTGCGGAACTCTTCGATTGTGGTGTACAGACGGCTGATTCCATAGAAATCGTGGCCAGTGTGCTTGTAGTCTGGCTCGTCGCGGAACTGCTGTTGCCATACAATCTCGGTGTCTCGACAGTCCTTAAGGGTCACCAGGTCGTGGAGTATGAACGTGTAAGGGTCGAACAGGCGTGCCCAGGTGTATTCAGTGTGGGCAAACATGTCGATGGGGCGGACGAAGCGCACATTGAAGAAACGATCCTCGAGCAGCATCTCGTAGCAGGCTTCGCTGTAGATTTCAATGTAGGCAGCAAACGACTGCTTACTACCCATGAAAGCATTGAGAGCACTGCCACCGTCGATGTTGCTGTATTGACCTGCAAAGTTCAGAATGTCGCATGCCTCCACGCCGTTCTTCCAAACAATGTCCGTGCCGTCTTCTATGCAGACAAGGGGTAGGGGAGTATCGTATTCCACATCGCCATTTCTGCCGACGATACATATGGCATCGGCCTGGGCATTGATGGCCAATTGGTACTCATGCCCAGAAAAACCATAGACCGTCCATGTGCCATCTGCCTCGGCATCGAACGAAGCGTTGCCATTGGCTTTGGAGGGAAGAGTGAAACGCATTCGGATGTCGTCGGCTGTGAAGTTCGAGAAGTGGCTGTCGTCATAGCTGACCATGTTTTTCCTGAAATACTGACGCATGTTGTCGCGCAGTTCCACCCCTGTCAGGTTCTGTCCTCCCGTTATGAAAGGCATGGGTGTACTGACGTGTAGCTCACGTGCGGTGGCCTCTGTCGCACTCATGTTGTTGGTGTTCAGCTCGTAGAAACTACTGATGAACTTACCTGTGACTTGTCCGTAAGCCACGAAAATGTTCTGTGCAGGAATCACAATGTCCACATAAATGGCAGCATGATCCTTGTCGGTGAGGTTCTTGCGCACGAAACGGATTGTTCCTGTGAGGGCCTTTCCTGCCAGTCCCTGGCCCTTATTCATGATGAGTGCCTCACGCGCTTCTGCATAGTCGTCTTTGCCTGTAATGGCTTTGGCTATGCCCTCGATGCGTCCGAACGACCATTCCAGCACGTTGGTTTGCCGCCCCTGCAGGTCGCTTGTCGTATAGCGGAAAATGCCGATGGTATCGGAAAGCTCCACCTGAGTATAGCTCATGGTTCCATCGACATAAGTCTTCTCGAATTGTACAGCGCTGCTTCCAAGCGTGCCTTCATAGGTTTCCAATTCGTAATCAGCTTCGAACTGTCCCTTGGTGTAGCCCATGCTTCCGATATGAGAGAGCACTTTTTCTTCTATCTGTGCCCAGCTGGTGCGCACCTCGCTGGTGCAGTTCAGGTAGCAGGTGGCATCAACGGTGATGCTTGTGTACACTTGATTGTTGTCGTTCGCCGCCCAAAGTTTACCGCAGCACACCATAAAGAGGGCAACCATGATGGTGTCCTTGTAGAATATCTTCATGTTGATGATATATAAAAAGAAAAGAGGGGGTGTCAAGGGCAAAACTGCTCCATGAGCCGCCTTGACACTCCCTCGGTAAAAGATGGTTACAATTAGTCGAGTTGAGCTAGCTTGTTGTCAGAGCCAAGCACTTCCTTGATCTTGTGGCAGTAGAGCTCATACATCAGGTCGCGTGCGGGGCCACAATACTTGCGCGGGTCAAACTCGCCTGGTTTGTCATGGAACACCTTGCGAACAGCAGCGGTGAAGGCCAGACGCGAGTCGGAGTCGATGTTGATCTTGCAGACTGCACTCTTCGAAGCCTTGCGAAGCTGATCCTCGGGGATGCCTACGGCGTCGGGCAGCTTGCCACCAAACTCGTTGATGATGTCCACATACTCCTGCGGAACGGAAGAGCTTCCGTGCAGAACGATGGGGAATCCGGGCAGCTTCTCCATAATGGCATCGAGCACGTCGAAAGCCAATGGCGGCGGCACGAGCTTGCCGGTCTTTGGGTCGCGTGTGCACTGTTCGGGCTTGAACTTGTAGGCACCGTGGCTGGTACCGATAGAGATGGCAAGGCTATCTACGCCCGTCTTCGTCACGAAGTCGATCACCTCTTCGGGCTTTGTGTAGTGACTCTCTTCGGCCACCACCTCATCTTCCACGCCAGCCAGTACGCCAAGCTCACCCTCTACGGTGACGTCGAACTGGTGAGCATATTCCACCACCTTCTTGGTCAGGGCTACATTCTCGTCGTAAGGCAGCGACGAGCCGTCAATCATGACGCTGGAGAAGCCCATGTCCACACAGCTCTTGCACAGCTCGAAACTGTCGCCGTGGTCGAGATGCAGACAAATCTCAGGATGGTTGCAGCCTAGTTCCTTGGCGTATTCCACAGCACCCTGTGCCATGTAGCGCAGCAAGGTCTGGTTGGCATAGTTGCGGGCACCCTTCGACACCTGCAGGATAACAGGACTCTTCAGGTCGCTCGAAGCCTTGATGATGGCTTGCAGCTGCTCCATGTTGTTGAAGTTGAATGCGGGAATGGCGTAACCGCCGTTGATGGCCTTTTTGAACATCTCTCTGGTGTTCACCAAGCCTAAGTCTTTGTAATTAACCATGATATGAATCTTTTAATTTAACAAAAAACACGTGTTATTGATTTACTTTGCAAAAATACGCATTATTTTCGGTATGGCAAAAGAAAATGCATTTTTTTTCAAAAATATAACGTAGAAAGAGTGGTCAAGGCTTACCGATGCGTTTCACTTGATTCTCGAAATCGTCGCGGTTGCCAGCGGCCTTATTCTTCACCTGGGCTCGGTAATTATAGATGGTGTTGACCGAGTAGTGCAGGAATTCGGCAATCTTCGAACTGTCCTCAATGCCCAGTCGGATGAGTGCGAAGATACGGATGCTGGTGTTGAGCTTTCCTGCATCTGCAACGGGGATTTGCTCCTCTTCGCGGAGCAATTGGTTGAAGTCGGTTACAAAATTGGGGAAGAGATGTAGAAAAGCAGAATCGAAGTCGTTGTAGAGCGTGTCAAGTTCCTCGTTTCTCAGCTCCTGTGTTTTGGTGAGTCTCATCAGCTCATCGTAGTTCTTGACCTTGGCCAGTTTGTTGACACGTTTGCGCAGTGCGTCCATCTTGTCGATATAGTTTGAGCATAGACTGAGAAACCGGCCGATGTATTCCTCTTTGACGCGGTTGGATTCGTTGAGCTGCAAGTTGGTGTCCGACAACTGATTGTTCAGGTCAGACAGTTGGCCGTTCATCTCGGAAAGCAACGTGTTGGCATGCGAAAGGTCGCTGTTCGACTGGCTGAGTTCCTGCTTGGCCTGAGCCAGACGGTTGCGCTGCCGGTAGACGAAGAAAAATGACACCAGCAACAGCAGAGCCAGCAGGCTGGCCATGCCGAGCATGAGCTGCAAGTGTCGGTTAGTGCGGTCTTTCTCTTCTTTATAATTCTGGGCTATATCCATCAGCAGCGGCATGATGGTCCAGCTTCGTTGGCGCGAACCGTATTTGTTGGCACATTGACTGGCGAACATAATGTATCGGTAGCTACGATCGACGTCACCACGAATCATCAGTTGGTTGGCCAGTTCCCACATAGAGCCTTGGTCCATCACGGCATTGCGCACATCGGCCAACGCCGACTGTACCACCCAATTGATGGTTTGGGTGGAGTCCCCTCGGGTGTTATACTCCAAGTAACGATAGAACGCCACCAATGCGAAACGCTTAGAGTCTGGCTCTGTCTGCCTGAGCCAGGAATCGTTGACGGCCATCGACTCTTTGTACTTGCCTGCGAAAAGAAGGGTTAGCTCGCGTTGTGAGAAGCTCGCATCATCGTCGTCGGGCATGGTCTGGAGCATCAGTGTGGCATATTGGCGCGACAATTCTTCATAACGCTTCTTGATTTCCGGCTGATGAGAGTAGTAGCTCAGTTCGGAGTACACATGGTTGAACGCTTGGTAGTATCTGCCTAAAGTCTTTCCCGTCAGCCGCTTTTTATCGATGTCGCCAAGAGTGGTTAGAGCTTCTTGATACATACCCGTGTTGGAACTGCGAATGGCCAGCATGGTTCGGCACGAGTCAGCCGCAGCCTGGTCGTGGTTGCGATCAGCAATGTGAATGCACTGGTTGATATAGAAGAAAGCAGAATCGCTGACGTATGCCATGTAGTGCTGAAACAGACTATAGGCGCATCGGTAACGTTCGCTATCGGTTTCAGCTTTGTCCAGGAGTTGTGTCAGTTTGCGTGTTTGTGCTTGGTGTCGGGCGATGTGTTGGTCGAAATGCTCAATCTCCCTGTCAAGAACTCTGAGCAATGAGTCCTGACGCAGTATAAAATCCTGTGCCCTGCCATTCATGGTGGTCATCAGGCAAAGGCACAGGATGATTCTTTTCAGTGTCTTCCTCATGGAAGTAGTGTGGATTAGTACTCCATGACGGGTGGCAGCTCTGCGGCTTGCGCAATCATTTTCTCCACCTCTTTCAGGGCCGGAACGCGGTTCACCAAGTTCTTCTGGTTGTTCACTTCTTCCAGTTTCGGCTGCAGGTTCTCAGCCTTGCGGTGCTTCAGTTCCTTCACGGTGTCGACGCCTGAGGCTTCCAAGAGTTCAGCAAACTGCGGTCCTACGCCATGGATGCGGATGAGATCGGCATGATTTGTCCACTTCAGGATGAGTTTCTCACTGATGCCAGTCTCCTCGGCCAAGTCTTTGCGACCTTTCTTTTTGGCGCATTTCTCCAAAAGGACGTCAGTGTCTTTGATGCCTACGGCAATCAGTTTCTCGGCAAATACGTCGCCTACACCTTCGATGTCAATAATCTTGTACTTCATATTCAAAAGGTTTTAAGTTAAACAATCGGTATGCAAATATACGGAAAAACGCTCAAAGGTCATGCATTTTGCCCGTTTTTTTTACATTTTTTAGGTTGTAACCTTTTGTTTTATGTCGTCTGGCCCTCACAAAACTTATCGTTGGTCAGCGCTATTCGTCCATTTGGAACAACGGATCCTCGGGCATGACCATGATTGGTTTCTGCTCGGCCATCTTCAGCATGTCGGCTGGCACGTACTTCTTGTCCACCACAAGACGGAACATGAACTCACGGAACCACTCATCGGTCATGATGAGGCAGCCCTGCTGTCCCCAAGTTGCGCCCCAGGAGTTCTCTACTTTCCATTTCCGAGCCTTGCCTTGTTCGTCCAAATCGACGGCGGTCAGGGTCATGGCATGGGTCGATCCGCTGTCGAAGGTGGCAATGCGCTGCGCTTTGTCCATCGTAAACTGTGTCTGGAAGAGCGACTCATAGTCGAAGTTGTCCAGGGCGCAATAGCCGCGCTGGCGGTCCAGTTGCTTGCCAACGTCGTAAGAGCTGTACATCTTGCGGCCGTCTTTCAGGGCGGCGATGGCCAACTGTTCAATCTCGTCCATGGGCAGGTTCAGGTATTTCCAGTTATGGCCATCGTAGGTGTGGCGGTCGTATTCCACCTCGTAGGTCTGGTGATAGGGGCGTCGCGGGTCGTTCATCACCATGACGAATGTGCCGTTGATCTTCTCGCCAACCACCTCGCGGAAGAATTCCTTCGGTGTGTATTGGTGTGCCGGCGCGAGTGATTTACCTTCCTTGTCCTTATAGGCATAGGTGAACTGCTTCAGCGGCTCACCCAGTGTCATGCTGAGCAGACGGTACACCTCGCCGAGCATCTCGGTCTTGGCAGCCTGAATGTCCTTCTTGCTCTTCTTGGCGGTCACCATGTCGCGCAACTTCAACCCTTGCTGGCGAAGCACGCTCTTCATGATAGTGGCCATCTTCGATGTGTTTTCAGCCGAGTAGGTTTCGGGCATGGCCTCGCGTGGCACCAGTCCATATTTGTCGGCCAAGTCGGCCACACCGCAGAAGGTACCACCATCGTTAATGGGGCTCTTGAAGAAGAACTGCACACGTGTATCGTCCAACGACTTGTCAGCATTGTCGATGACACCTTGCAAGAAGAGGTTTGCCTTCTCCAGTTGGTCCCAGAAGAAAAGGTAGTCCTGCGAGAATTCCAAATTCACCTTCGTTTCAGCGGGGATGAATCCTAAGGTGGAATCCTTACGTTGGGCGAAGTTCGAGCGCAGCACGTTCATGCCAGAGAACATCCAACAACGTCCCGACTGCTTTTGGTCGGTGATGCTCTGCTTCGGCGTTTCCACGCTGAAATAGGTGTCCAACTGTCGCTGGGCTTCGAAATTCTTAGCCAAATCGTCGATCTTGTTCGATGCCATCGCATTGAACATGGCGCGTTGTTGGGGTTTCTGTACTTGCTGGATTTGGCGCACCATCTGCTCCGTGATGCCACCGTCTTTGGTCTGTGCCTCGGCAGTCATGCTCAATGCGAACAGACCTGCCATGATGAAATACTTGTTCATGTGATGAGTTGATTGTCGTCTATTGATGCTGCAAAGATACGGCTTTATTCTGAATTGGGCAAGATTAATACAAAAAAATGGCTTTTTTCTTGTCGCTTTGCACACTTCTTTGTACCTTTGCCGCCCCAATCTATATATTAATAAGGTGGAAGAACAGAAAACAACGATATTGGAAACCATCGACAGCCCTGCCGACATCCGACGGCTGAAGGTGGAACAACTGCCACAGCTTTGTGGCGAACTTCGACAGATGATTGTCGAGGAGACATCGGTGAACCCTGGCCACTTGGCCTCCGGGCTGGGTGTGGTGGAGCTGACCGTGGCTCTGCACTACGTCTACGATACACCCGATGACCGCATTGTATGGGATGTGGGCCATCAGGCCTACGGCCACAAGATACTGACCGGACGTCGCAAGCAGTTCTCGACCAACCGCAAGTTGCACGGCATACGACCCTTTCCCTCACCTTTGGAGAGCGAGTACGACACGTTTGTGTGCGGTCATGCGTCGAACAGCATCTCTGCCGCCTTGGGCATGGCTGTAGCCGCACGCCTTGAAGGGAATGAGAAACGCCACGTCGTGGCCGTCATTGGCGATGGCGCCATGTCGGGCGGACTCGCTTTTGAAGGCTTGAACAACGCCTCGTCATCGCCCAACGACCTGCTGATTATCCTCAACGACAACAATATGTCTATCGACCGTTCTGTGGGTGGCATGAAGCAATACCTGCTGAACCTCAATACCAGCGAGACCTACAACCGCCTGCGCTTCCGTGCGGCACGCTGGCTGAAAGAAAAAGGCATGCTCGAGGAAGGTCGTCGACAGGGGCTCATCCGTCTGGGCAATGCCGTGAAATCGGCACTCAGCCATCAGCAGAACATCTTCGAAGGACTGAACATTCGCTATTTCGGACCCGCTGACGGACACAACGTGGTGGAAATTGTCAGGTTGCTCCGACAACTGAAAGACATGAAAGGCCCCAAACTGTTGCACCTGCACACGCAGAAAGGGCACGGCTATAAGCCCGCCGAGGACCAAGCCACCATCTGGCACGCCCCCGGCAAGTTCGACCCCGCCACAGGGGAGCGCATCAAGAGCGACGACCGCAACCAACCGCCGAAGTATCAGGACGTGTTTGGGCATACCTTGCTCGAACTGGCTCAGCAGAATCCGCGCATCGTTGGGGTAACTCCTGCCATGCCGTCGGGTTGTTCTATGAATATCATGATGAAGGCCTTGCCCGAGCGAACCTTCGACGTGGGCATCGCTGAAGGTCACGCCGTGACATTCTCCGCCGGTATGGCAAAAGACGGCCTGCAGCCCTTCTGCAACATCTATAGCGCATTCTCTCAGCGAGCCTACGACAATATCATCCACGACGTGGCGATGCTCAACCTGCCAGTGGTGTTCTGTTTCGACCGCGCCGGTCTTGTAGGCGAGGACGGTCCAACCCACCATGGTGCCTTCGACCTGGCTGCCCTGCGCCCTGTGCCGAACCTCACCATCGCCTCGCCCATGAACGAACACGAGTTGCGCCATCTGATGTTTACGGCACAGTTGCCCGACAAGGGGGCGTTCGTCATCCGCTATCCCCGCGGAAAGGGTGTGTTGGTGGATTGGCGCTGCCCCATGGAGGAAGTGCCTGTAGGCAAAGGCCGCAGACTGACCGACGGCACCGATGTGGCTGTGCTGAGCCTTGGTCCCGTGGGCAACAATGTGCAGAATGCACTCTGTTGCGGATTGACGGGTATTTCCGTAGCTCACTACGACATGCGATTCCTGAAACCCTTAGACGAGGAGATTTTGGAGGAAGTGGCTGCACGATTCGATAAGATCATCACTGTTGAGGATGGTGTCCGCGACGGCGGATTGGGCTCTGCCGTGCTGGAATGGATGAGCGACCACGGCTATCATCCCACCATCGAGCGCCTCGGACTGCCCGACCGCTTCGTTGAGCATGGCACCGTGCCCGAACTTCAGCACATCGTGGGCATCGATACCGACGGCATTCGCCAGGCCATCGTCAGGCTGATGAAAGCATAATGTTTGTGTTTATTCAGACTGGTTTTTGTGTCAGAAACACTTTGTTTCTATATTGGAAACACTTTGTTTCTGACGCAAAAACATTTTGTTTCTGACGCGGAAACAAATCAGAATAATGGGAAAACCGCCAAATACAATAGGAATTAATTACAACTCTGAAGTTATTTTCTTGAAAGAGAAACAGCAAATAACTGGTCTAAATCTTGTATATTTCCTTGAAAGATTGTATCTTTGCACCCATAATCATGATGTAAGATGAAGATTATCATTGTCGGCGCATACGCCATCGGAACCCATTTGGCGAAACTCCTGTCGAGGAACAACCAAGACACGGTGCTCATCGACAGCGATGAGGATAGGCTGGCAGCCATCAGTAGCGACTACGACCTGATGACCGTGCTGGCTTCGTCGTCGAAGATTCAGACGCTGAAGGATGCGGGCGTGAACGGGGCAGACTTGTTCATTGCCGTCACTCCCGACGAGAATCTGAACATGAATGCCTGCATGCTGGCTAAGGCTATGGGAGCCAAACGCACCGTGGCCAAGGTGGACAACTATGAATATACTGACCCGAAACTCGACGATTTCTTTGAGCGGGTTGGTATCTCGTCACTCATCTATCCCGAGCATCTTGCCGCCCGCGACATTGCCAACGGACTGAAAATGTCGTGGGTGCGCCAGCGTTGGGACGTCCACGACGGAGCGCTCATCATGCTGGGTATCAAGCTCAGGGCCAATGCCGAAGTCTTGGAACAGCCTTTGAAAGACCTATGTAAGCCCGAGACCCCTTACCATATCGTGGCCATCAAACGGGCAGACGAAACCATCATTCCCCGTGGTGACGACGTGTTGAAGCTCAACGATATAGCCTACTTCATGACCACCCGCAATTACATTCCCTACATCCGCAAGATTGTGGGCAAGGAGCACTATGTGGACGTGAAAAACGTGATGATGATGGGTGGTGGTGCTACGGCAGTCAGGGCCACGAAGCTGATGCCAGAATACATGAACATCAAGCTCTTCGAGACCGACGAGCGTCGATGCGACCGCTTGAACGAACTGGTGGACACCGACCGCGTGATGATCATCAACGGCGACGGCCGCGATCTGGCCCTGCTCCAGGAGGAGGGTATCAAGAACACGCAAGCCTTCGTAGCACTCACCGGCAATGCCGAGATGAATATCCTGGCTTGCCTGACGGCAAAGCGCTTGGGTGTGCGCAAAACGGTGGCAATGGTGGAGAACCTCGACTACGTGAGTATGGCCGAGAGTTTGGACATCGGCACCATCGTCAACAAGAAAGCTTTGGCCGCCAGCTATATATATCAGATGATGCTCGATGCCGACGTGAACAACATCCGCTTCCTGATGTCGGCCAATGCCGACGTGGCGGAGTTTACGGCACAACAAGGCTCGAAAGTGACGCGCAAGAAGGTCTTTGAGCTGGGACTTCCCAAGGGAGCCACCATCGGCGGATTGGTGCGTCACGGCGAAGGTATCCTTGTTTCCGGTGGTACCCAGATAGAGGCAGGCGATAGCGTCGTGGTGTTCTGCCACAACATCAACATGTCGAAAATTGAGAAGTTCTTCCAATAACTCATCTCTCACCACTCACCCCTTACCCCTCACTTCTAAGAATCATGCTTAATCTGAAGCTCATCTATAAAATCATTGGTACACTTCTCTTCATTGAAGTGCCGATGATGCTATGGTGCTTGGGCATGTCGTTCTACTACGGCGAGGACGACTCGCTGGCTTTCGTCATCAGCATCATACTCACCGCCTTGGGCGGCATCTTCTTCAAATATTTGGGTCGCAACTCCACCAATTCGCTCGGACGTCGCGACTCCTACTTGCTGGTCACCACCACGTGGATTGTGTTCAGTCTTTTCGGCTCATTCCCGTTCCTCATCAGTGGGTATATCAACAACTTCACCGATGCCTATTTCGAGACCATATCGGGCTTTACCACAACTGGTTGTAGCATTCTCGACGATGTGGAATGCCTGCCCCACGGCTTGCTTTTCTGGCGCACCATGACGCAATGGATAGGCGGACTGGGAATCGTCTTCTTCACCATCGCCATCCTTCCCTCGTTCGGCAATGGCAACGTGAAAGTGTTCTCGGCGGAGGCTACCGGCCCCATTCGTGCCCGAATGCATCCGCGGTTGAGTACGCAAGCCAAGTGGATTTGGAGCATCTACCTCATGCTCACCATCGGTTGCGGCATCTGTTATTATCTGGCGGGCATGGGATTGTTCGATTGCTTGAACTACTCCATGACAACTACGGCTACAGGCGGTTTTGCCACTCACAATGCCAGCACGGGCTATTTTCACAATCCATACATCGACTACACGGCCATTGCCTTCATGTTCCTCTCTGGAACAAGTTTCGTGTTGCTCTATTCGCTTCTCTTCAAGGGGCGCATCAAGCAGTTCTTCAAGAATGCCGAATTCAAGTTCTATGTGATGGTCGTGTTGATAGCGGCCACGGCCGTCACGATTATTCTCGTGTTCGACAACAATTATAAGGTGTTGGATGCCATCCGTGTGTCGCTCTTCCAGGTGATGTCGTTCATCACCACCACCGGTATTTTCAACGATGATGCCGCCCAATGGCATCACATCACGTGGGTCATCCTGACCATTTGCATGTTTTGCGGTGCCTGTTCCGGCTCGACGAGCGGCGGCTTCAAGTGCATCCGCTCCGTGATGCTTGTCAACATCCTTCGCAACGAGATCAAGCGAATCCTCCATCCTCGCGCCGTGTTGCCCGTGAAGGTGAACGAGACGACCATCCCTTATAGTTCGCAGGTGACGCTTCTGGCCTTCCTTGCCGCCTATATGTGTCTTTGCCTATTCACCTATTTCATCATGATCGTGACAGGCGTTGACAGCACCAATTCCATCACCATCGCCATCAGCTGTGCCAGCAACGTTGGTCCTACGCTTGGCTTGGAGATAGGCCCGACCATGTCGTGGAGCATCCTTCCCTCCATCGTGAAGTGGCTCCTCTCTGCCCTGATGCTTATGGGACGTTTGGAGATCTTCAGCGTCGTAGTGCTGTTCACCCCCACGTTCTGGAAAGACAATTAATTGAAAGTTTTGTAAGAAAAGAATATGATGTATAAGTTCCAACCATTATTGAAGTCCACCCTTTGGGGCGGCGATAAGATTATCCCCTTCAAGCACCTCGACCTCCAGCAGGAAAGAGTGGGGGAGAGCTGGGAAATCAGCGGAGTGAAAGACAACGAGACATTGGTGAGCGAGGGTCCCTGTGCGGGCAGAAAACTGAACGAGCTGGTGGCAGAGATGAAAGAGAAACTGGTGGGAAAAGACAACTACGAGCGCTTCGGCGACGAGTTCCCCCTGCTCATCAAGTTCATCGATGCGCGCCAAGACCTGTCCATTCAGGTGCATCCCACCGACGAGATAGCCCACCGGCAGGGGAAGCCGCGTGGGAAGACAGAGATGTGGTACATCATGAATTCCGACCCGGATGCTAAGCTCTATAGCGGTCTGAAGCAGCAGATCACCCCTGAAGAATACAAGGAGATGGTGGAGAACGACACCATTTGCGACGCTTTGGCTCAATATGCGGTGAAAGAGGGCGACGTGTTCTTCCTTCCCGCCGGCCGCATCCACGCCATCGGGACGGGTTGCTTCCTTGCCGAAATCCAGCAGACGAGCGATGTGACCTACCGCATCTACGACTTCAAGCGTAAGGACAAGGACGGCAACTACCGTCAGTTGCACACCCGTGAGGCCGCCGAGAGCATCAACTACACGGTGGAAAAAGACTACCGCACTGCCTACGAGCCACGGAAGAATGAGGGCGTTCAGTTGGTGAGTTGTCCATATTTCACCACCGCCGTCTACGACCTCGACGAGCCGATGACCCTCGACTATTCGGAACTCGACTCCTTTGTCATCCTCATCGCCATGAAAGGCGAGGGAACACTGACCGACGATGAGGGCCATGAGACCACATTCCGCGAGGGCGAGACGGTGTTGTTGCCCGCTACGACAAAGGAAATCCGCGTGAAGGGCTCCGTGAAGTTCCTGGAGACTTACGTCTGATTCCCAACAATCATCCCTTATTTCTCCTTCCTATCCCCAAAAATACCTACTTTTGGGGATAGGAGATTGTATCCGATAATCAGAAATAATGCTTACCTTTGCAGCCGCAAAGCGGCTGGAAGTCGTTGTAACCAAACATTCTGATGGCATGAAATTATCCGAACTGAAGACAGGCGAGAGTGGTATTATCGTAAAGGTAATGGGACGCGGAGCTTTCCGCAAGCGCATCATCGAGATGGGTTTCGTGAAGGGCAAGACCATAGAGGTGTTGCTCAATGCACCGTTGCAGGACCCCGTGAAATACAAGCTCTTGGGCTATGAGGTGTCGTTGCGCCATCAGGAGGCAGAGATGATAGAGGTGGTCGTGGATGATTCGAGGAGTGAGGATGATGACTATCGTGGGTACGAGGGTACGGAGATACATGCGGACGAGAATAGTAATCGCGCATCCTCGACCCCCCGCACCTCCGCACCTTCGAAGACCTCCGCATCCTCGCACGATACTCCCAGCCAAGAGTCCCTCCGCCACGAGGCTCTCCGTCGCGGTCGTACCATCAACGTGGCTTTGGTGGGCAATCCCAATTGCGGCAAGACCTCGCTCTTCAACTATGCCAGCGGTGCCCATGCCCGTGTGGGTAACTATAGCGGTGTGACCGTCGATGCCACCGTGGCCAAAGCCTCGTTCTTTGGCTACGACTTCAACCTCACCGACCTGCCCGGCACGTATTCCCTCTCGTGCTATTCGCCCGAGGAGCTCTATGTGCGCAAGCATCTGCTCGGAGAGATGCCCGATGTGGTGATCAACGTGATTGACGCCAGCAACCTGGAGCGCAACCTCTACCTCACCACCCAGCTCGTCGATATGGACATCCGAGTGGTGGGCGCCTTGAACATGTACGACGAGTTTGAGCGTCGTGGCGACCAAGTGGACATCGCCACGCTGAGCACACTTTTCGGTATGCCGATGGTGCCCACGTCGTTCAAGACGGGTGAGGGTGTCAAGGAGTTGTTCCGTCATGTCATCCAGGTGTATGAAGGCACCAGCCGGTCGGCCCGCCATCTTCACATCAACTACGGCCACGAGATAGAGGACGGCATCCACCAAATCCAGACCTACCTGAAAGCCGACAAGTCGCTTGCCCAGCAATATTCCACCCGCTATCTGGCCATCAAGCTATTGGAGAACGATACGGCCGTGGAGGAGCTTGTTTCGAAGAAGAACGAACATTCGAAAATCCTTGCGGCACGTGAAAAGGCGGCTGCCCGTGTGTTGGAGGAAACGAAGACCGACTCCGAGACGGCCATCATGGACGCGAAGTATGGTTTCATCAATGGTGCGCTGACCGAGGCTGGTTTCCGAACGGGCACCAAGCGCGACAACTATCGCACCACCCACCTCATCGACAATATCCTCTCAAACCGTTTCCTGGGTTTCCCCATCTTCTTCCTCCTCCTCTTCGTGATGTTCCAGACCACCTTCTCCCTTGGTCAGTATCCGATGGACTGGATAGAGGCGGGTGTGGGCTGGCTCGGCGAATGGGTAGGCAGCACGATGCCCGACGGGCCGTTGCGCTCGATGTTGGTCGATGGTGTCATCGGCGGTGTGGGCTCGGTCATCGTCTTCCTGCCTCAGATACTCATCCTCTACTTCTTCATTTCCATCATGGAAGACTCGGGCTACATGGCGCGTGCCGCCTTCATCATGGACAAGCTGATGCACAAGATGGGACTCCACGGCAAGTCGTTCATCCCGCTCATCATGGGCTTCGGTTGCAATGTGCCCGCCGTGATGGCCACGCGCACCATCGAGAGCCGCCGCTCACGGCTCATCACGATGATGATTCTGCCGTTCATGTCGTGCTCCGCGCGCCTACCTATATATATTATGATAGCGGGCACGTTCTTCTCGCTTCACTATCGTTCGTGGGTGATGCTTTCGTTGTATGTCGTTGGCATACTCATGTCGGTGATTGTCAGTAAAATATTCTCGGTGTTTGTCATCAAGGGCGAGGACACACCCTTCGTCATGGAGCTGCCCCCCTATCGTTGGCCCACGGCCAAAGCCATAGGCCGCCACACCTGGGAGAAAGGCAAGGAATACCTGAAGAAGATGGGCGGCATCATCCTTGTGGCCAGCATCATCGTGTGGGCATTGGGCTATTTCCCCCACAACGAGGCCCTCGACGACTCCGCACAACAGGAGCAGAGCTACATCGGGCGCATGGGAAAAGCCGTCGAGCCCGTGTTCCGTCCGCAAGGCTTCAATTGGAAGCTCGACGTGAGCCTCATTGCCGGAGTGGGTGCAAAAGAGATTGTGGCTTCCACGATAGGTGTGCTCTATAGCGGCGACGACTCATTTGCCGACGACGACTCGTTCAGCGACGACAATGCGAAATACACCCGTCTGCGCCAACTGATGCTCGCTGATGGCATCACGCCCCTCTCGGCCTATTGCTATCTGTTGTTCATCCTGCTCTATTTCCCCTGCATAGCCACCATTGTGGCCATCAAGAACGAGACGGGCTCCTGGCGTTGGGCCACCTTCGCCGCCGTCTACACCACCATCGTGGCATGGGTGGTTTCCGCCCTTGTCTATCAGGTGGGATGCCTCCTGGCATGATGCTTCCATCTCTCGCATGTCACCCGAAAGGCCGCTGACAAAATCCAAATGTATTATTAGAGATTCTTAATGATTTGATTGATGTAATTGTCCGACACATTGGAAATCTCGTTCTTATCATAAATGGTAATCAAATTCACGCATGTGTCGGAAGTTTCGATGACAACGTTAAGGGTGATCACTCTTAGTCCACCGCGTTTGCCGCCTCCTTTACTTTTGACGCCAAGACGAATCTTGCGTTTCCCTCCTCCGAGAGAAACACCGATTTCGGGGTTCTCCATCAGCTCATGTTGAAGATTGTGGATATCATCAGCAAGGGAATGGTAACGTTTTGCCAGGCGTTTGGCTTGACGAAGGAATTCTTCTGTATAGTTAAAAGTTACCATAGATAGTTATGATTCGGCTCGAAGCTCCTCAACCAGCGCATCAAGTGTTTTCAGGTTTTTACCTGCAAATCGTCCTTCCTGAACTTCACTGAAACCCTTTGTGATCGTTTCTGTGATAAATGCCTTTTCTGCCTCAACCTCATGGGGAGATGCAATCATTTTGTCTATGGTCACGCCTTTAATTGCACCTAAAATTTTCTTCAGGCTGGGAATAAGGCTTGCATCCTCAATATTTAATACTATCTGTGTCATGACTTGAAACAATTGTGCAATTTCTTTTGCAAAGTTAATCATATTTTCCGAATCAGCAAATAAAAACAAGAAAAAATGATTTTCCTTTGATGAAGGATGTTTTTTTCACCCCTCATCGCAACTATAAAGAAATCATAAATTATTCGTCAGAATGATTTGTGGTATGCTGAAATTGTGTATATTTGCATCGAGATAAGACAAAACGTAGGCACAAAGAGTGGCCGCGCCTTTTAACAAATGGGCTATGGAATATCTTAAAAAATAAAAACAAATTATTTAAAGGCTTCCTTGTGTCAGTTTTTGCTAACTGCTTGTGATTGAGGAAATAAGCAAAAGTGGCAACAAGCAAAATGTTCAGTTTTGCCGTATCGAAAAAGATGTAAACACACTTTCTTACTTCACTTTTTATTCGTAACTTTGCACCCGAAACCTCAAAACGGGTAGCTTTTTGTTGGGTTTGTTCGCTCGGCCAAGGTCGTTTTTCAGAGCAGGAACAGCGTTTTACCCGTGAATTAAAACAAAGAAATTATGCAAAGAAAAATTATATTGTGTGTCGTATTGTTGTTGTTTTCCATTGTCATGCCCACAGAAGCTGGCAAGAAGAAGACACGCCACCGCGCACTCCCCAAACCAAAGACTGAACAACGCATCCAAGAAATAGACAACTACGACTTCCTCTATGCAGGAACCGACTACGACGACTCGTATTATTACGATATGGAAGCCACCGAAGACCTGATGGAAGAGGCCTTCAAGCACATCGGCGCTCGCTATCGTAGCGGCTCGAAAGGCCCCGGCGCCTTCGATTGCTCCGGCTTCACCAGCTACGTCTACGGCAAGATGAACATCCAGATCGGCGCATCCTCGCGCGACCAGTATGCCCGCAACATCCCCATCTCGAAGAGCGAGCTTCAGACCGGCGACCTGGTGTTCTTCACCTCTCCTGGAAGCGGCCACGGCGTGGGCCATGTGGGTATTGTGGTGGATGTGAACCCCAACGGCACGTTCAGCTTCATCCATGCCAGCTCGAAAGAGGGCGTCAAGGTGAGCCAGTCGACCGATGGCTATTATTCCCGCAGATATGTCGGTGCGCGTCGTGTCAAGTAGAATCCTATTTTTTCTCATACTCATGTTGATGGGCAGCTCCATGGGCTGCTCATCACAATCGCGTGATGTCTCCGCAAGAGAGAGCAGCATTTCGAAGAGTGCAGAGCAGAAAGCAACTCCCGATACCCTCACCTTCGCCTTCGTGGGCGACATCATGATGGGCACCACCTTCCCCTCGCGCATGCTACCTGCCGACGACGGCAAGCACCTCTTCCGCGACGCGAAGGACATTCTCCAGCGTGCCGACATCGCCGCCGGCAACCTCGAGGGAACCCTCTGCGACGGCGGACAGACCAAGAAGAAGGTGTCGAACATCTGCTACGCCTTCCGCACACCCACCTCTTATTCCCACCTGCTGAAGGAAGCCGGCTTCGACTTCCTGGGCATGGCCAACAATCACGCCAACGACTTCGGCCTCGAGGGCATCGTCTCCACCGAGAAGCAACTCGACGCCCTGGGCATCGGCCGAGCAGGCATTGCCGGACGGCAAGAATACGCCATCGTGGAGATTCCCGTGGATGGTGATTCGAGGAGCATCAAGGTAGGCTTCTGCGCCTTCGGCCACAATTCCTACACCATCACCCACACCGACACCGCCAACGTCGTGCGCATCCTCCGCAAGTTGCGCCCGCAGGTAGACATCCTCGTGGTTTGCTTCCATGGAGGAGCCGAAGGAGCCAAAGCCTCCCACCTGCCGCAAGGCAAGGAACTGTTCCTGGGCGAGAACCGCGGGTCGCTCCGCCAGTTTGCCCACCGGTGCATCGACCTCGGCGCCGACATCGTCTACGGCCACGGCCCCCACGTGCCGCGTTGCATCGAGCTCTACAACGACAAGCTCATCGCCTATAGCCTCGGCAATTTCTGCACGCCCAAGAGCGTCAGCCTGAAGGGCATCTCCGGCTATGCACCCCTCCTCGAGGTGAAAGTCAATGGCGAAGGGCGTTTCCTGGAGGGCAAGATACACTCCTTCATTCAGCAGCCAGCCATCGGGCCGCGTCTCGACGGGCAGCACCGCGCCGCCCAGCTCATCCGCGACCTGACGGCCAGCGACATCCTCCATTCGCAAATCAAGATTTCTTCCGAAGGCGACATCATTCGACGGTGATCCACACCGCCTCGCCACGCTCCTTCGCCTTCACAATCTCATCCTTCAGACGGTTCAGCCATCGCCTGGAGTTCAACACCATCCCCTTCTTCAGGTTCTCGCCCACCAGGATGCACCCCAGGGTGTCCTTGGCCGTGTTGCCGGCATGAATCCGGATGCCCCGGAACATCGGCACACCGAGCAAGATGGGCAGCCACTGCTTCATCTTCGGCGAGTAGCTGATGACCACCGCATACCTGCCCGGCGGGATGGCGAAGGGCTTCAGGCTCCGTGCCTTCTCGGGAGAGCGCAGCACGGTGTCCATCGACACAGAGGTCTTCTGCTCCAACACCGGGGGCTCCAAGGTGTCGCAGAGGGGCCTCACCCCCGGGGTGAGGCTCAACCTCCCTATCGTATACCCCTTCCGCTTTGCTATACGTGTCAATACTAATTCCATTTCACAAATTGATAGTTGATAATTGAAACCTCCTTAATGGGACGATGGGACGTTGGGACGATGGGACGTTTTGACCTCTGGTTGAGCAACCTTGCGCCAATGATGGCGGTCTATGGGTTCAATCCATCCGTCACGCTTCCACCGCATGATGACGTTTCGAAGTCCGCTCTTCGAGCAATCGTGCTTCAACGCGCGCAGGTCGTCGCGCGAGAACGTCGGAGCCAGCTGGTCAAACACGGAATGGTTGGCACTATATCGCTGGCACTCGTCGCGAGCGTCGACATACTCGTTTTGCAACGCCTCGCCAAAGGTCTTGATTTGCTGAGACAGACAGTATTCTGCCATCATCAAGGCGAAGTCCAGGCAGGGCCTGCTCTCCTTATCCTTACCCGAAAGCAGGTGGAAGATCACGCCGCAGCGGAAGCCGATGACGGCGGCACGCTTGCGATAGACGTCCTTCACGTGGTCGATGTCCTTGGCGGCCTCCACGCGCTTTTCTTCCACCCATGCCTCGACCGCCTTTCTCAGACGAGGCACATCTATCAGTCCTGAACTCGACCGCAGACGCGAGACGGCCTCCTGAATCCGCGCTTCATCTTCGGCAGAACGCTTGCCGAACTTCGGCATTTTCTGAAAGCTGGAGTCTGGCATTTCGGCCACAAGGATTCGCGAGGAAAGACCGTTCTCGATGTTGTCCTGCTTGAAACACTTGCGAAGGGCTCCGTCGGTGCCCAGCATCGTCCAGTTATACGCCACCTTCACCACACCCGACTCAGCCTGGTCGGAGTTGTAGTCCTGGCCCCATTCGCCTCGGTCGAAGCTCAAACGATAGATGTCGTACTTCGACGACCATGAGCCCGCACCGTTTGTCTTTCGCAACGTGTCAAGCTCCTCGCCAAACGAGTAGAGCGTATGCCCATTGGAGTTCTTGAAACGCTTCAGGAGCGTGGAGCACGACACCGTGACGGGCACCATCCTGATCAGCACCTTCGGGTCTTCGGGAGCTTTCTCGTTGGCCTTGCGCCCCTTCTTGCGGTCCTTCCACTCCTCCTCGCGCTTTCGGGCAAGGGCGTCCTCCTCGTCGAACTGACGCTTCCACACATCGACGGCATTCTTACACACACTCTTGTTCGAAGCCTGCTCGCCACGTACAATCGACATCAGCCCCAGGTGGTGCTGGTTGCCGTCGCAATATTCCACCCTTACCCCGTCGGCGTAGGCCGCAGCGATGGGCAGCACCGAACAGAGCACCGGCATGTGCATCGATACAGGAACACCCACCAGCGATTCCTTCAAACCCAGCGGCAACGACCGGACGTTCACTTTCACGCCCGTCTCTTCGGCTACAACTTCCGCATCCTCTATCTCGTCTGACGAGATTCCCATTTCGAGTGCACTTACAATCTGCTGCATCACCTTCGACACGCCCTTCGGCTCCTCCTTGCATGCCGAATCCACGATGCTCTTCAATTCCGTTTCTGAGAGTCCGAAACGTGGCATCACCTGCATCAGCACCTCTTTCTTGTTGTCGCAGATGGCCCGGAGATTCACCGCCAGTTTGTGCAGCTTCACGTTACGTTCACCCTCAGCAGGTACACCACCGTTCCTTTGCCACCATTCGCTAATGATGGATGCATAAGGAATGCCTTTGAAAAGCCTCTCCCCCGAAGGCCTCTCCCCCGCCCCCTCTCCGAAAGAGAGGGGCGTAGATACCCCTGCGGGTGTTTTCTGCGCTTGCTGGTAATTACTCCCCTCTCCCTTCGGAGAGGGGCTGGGGGTGAGGCTTCTCCCCTCTCCCCTCGGAGAGGGGTTGGAGGTGAGGCTGTTGGAGGTGAGGCTGTTGGGGGGGAGGCTTGAGGGGTTTGGGGAGGCTTCAAACAGCTTGTCGCTCACATACCTTGTATGATCCTCGGGAACCATATAGATACACCGGTCAACACCTTTCACCACCTTGTCGGGTGTGAATCCCGTCATCTCAGCCATCAACTCCTGTGCCTTTTCAGGAGTCATCCCCTCGGGCAGCTCCACCAGCACATGCGTACCTCGACGAACGCTTTCTTCAACGAGTAATACCACCAACGGCCCTGCTGTCATTTCACTCCCCTCTCCCCTTGGAGAGGGGTTAGAGGTGAGGCCGGGGTCGGGGGTGAGGCTGCTTATTATCTCATCCGTGTGTCCCTTCTCGTCGAAGTCCATCATCAGTCTTGGCAGAGGCTTGATGGCATCGGCTATCGAACGATGATTATCCTTGTACTCTGCGCAGTGGGGCGTCCACCAAGGCAGTCGGTTCTTCAATGCCTCGTCACCACGTTTGATACGCTCACACATCTGCCTCAGCCAAGGCTCACGTCGCAATTGTTCCCAATCCTCACGAGTGGCAGGCATGGCAGGGGCGCCATGCCCCTGTCTGCCGATGCAAGTGAAGAATCCGCTTCTTATCGGTTCCATAATGCTTCCTCCTTTCTTGTTTTAATGTACGACAAAATCTCGTCGGCCTCCTCCTCGTAGAGAGCCTTGGTCAGAGCCAGCCCATACTTGCGCGGGAACTTGAACTCAACCACAATCTGCTGTCTGTCAGGACGCTCCTTCTTCCAGCGACGAGGAATCTTCACCACGCCATGTGCCGTCTCGAACACCGTCAGGTACTTCGGGCCACGCAGCCCTCGCTTCCACCGCTTCACACGGGTTCTGCCGTCTGCATCCACCTCGATGCCTCCCTCATAGCGCACACGTGTGCCGTCAGTCACCTGCTTATCATCCTCCCACGGGCATGGATAGATATTGATGTCGCCGTTGGTCTGAAAGTTGATACAACCGTCCATATTGACGTCCTGCTGCAAAATCTGCTTCTTGAAAAAATCTCTTCTCATAGTTTTTCTGAATTGTTTGGAGAGCGAAGCGTCAGAAGGGTGGCCACCTTTCTTGTGAAGAGAAATCTCGCGAGACTCCGTTCACCTCAACTCAGAATGAAACATTGTGTCGACCGGTCTTTTTTTTAGATTCTGTTGCCCATGAGGCGCCAGTCATTCTTCCTCATGGTTCTCGGCATCTGGCACCGATTCATCAGCGCGAGCTGACGGCGCGCATTCTCAGCGATTGTGCCTCGTGCCATTGTGATAGTGTTACGTGTACGTGACATAACTCTTAATCTGCATCCCGCAAAGGCTTTTTGCCTTGCATCGTCAGGTTTCTAGATGCAAAATTAAGATGATAATGAGTAGCATACGAATCTTTTGCCTCGCATCTCTGCTCTTGTCCAATGAGTCCAATGAGTTAGCACGCTTTCGTCCAAAAAGTCCAACGGCTTGTCCAACAAAAGACAATGAAAAAAGCCACCTTGTTAGGATGGCTTTATCTGATAATTGTGTCAATCCGGTTGGCACAATTCCTCATAAAACATATATTTACCTCAGATTATTTTCTCGTTCAATCTCATGCTTCAGCACTTCCAGACTTGAGAATAGTCCCTTGTAGGCAATTTCGTATACACGTTGTGCCTTTGCCGTTCCAAGAATTTTGGAAACACCTTTGGCCCACATCTCGCGCAGTGTCACCACTGTCTTCATCCTGCCTTGCTTCCACAACGTACGCTCGCCAGATATTGACTTGGTAAGTTTGCGCTTGTACTCCTTGAACTTTTCAGGAGTCTCGTCAGGGAAAAGCATAGGAAACCATTCCACCATCTGTTCCACAAACCCGGTATCCGTTAATTTACCCTTTGCCACGCCCGACTCTTCTATAGCTTTTACAATATAGTACCATTCGTTCTGCACGGCTGGGTTGATGCGCATCTCCTGGGGTTTACCATACATAATGGTTGCATCGCCCATGTCTATAGCTGCAGCTATAGTGTTGCGAAGCTTTGACAATCGCGAGTTAGAATCGAACAATCGTTCATTAAAGATGAGATTTTTTAGTGGGTCTTCCTCTGTTACATCATCCTTTTCTTCCTTTGTCGATGAAGAACCAAAATGTATCTCGCCGCCATCGTTATAAAAGAAATTTACTGTAGCACCAGCAAAAGACCTCTGACGTTCAAGTACCTGGCTTAGTAATTCGTCAATGTGCATTGTAAGACAATGCCAAGAAAAAAAGGCATCAAGGTCTGAACGGTCTATCTGACCATCATAAACTGTAACCAATATCTTGATGAACTTTGCTTCATCGAAAAGCTTAGTCTCGTTATTGAAACACCGCTCCCAATACACAAAGTATTCTTTATGACGGAAATTTTCCAGAATAGCATCACGTCTGTTTCTAAGGAAAATCAAAAGAGCATCTACATCATTAGCAGACACGTTCAGGCGCATTTCTCTCCAGAACGATTCAGTAATTTTCTGCCACAATGTTCCACTTAGGAACTTGACCCGTTCTTGTTGGAAGAAAGTCCTATAATCATCTTTCAGCAAAGCTGGTAATGCATTCTTAGTATCTTTTATCGTTATCATTTTTGCTTTTGCTTCTCTTTCTGTCTTTTCTCAAACTCCTGTTTCAATCTGTAAAGATCCGATGAGTGATCAGCAATATCTTTACGGTAGTCTTTATAATATGTCAGTATCTTGCGAAACTTATCGTTGTCGGTCAGTTCCTCTATATGATTAAACTCGTTCTTATGAATAATTGGTAACAATTCCTCTCGCTCTTCATCTGATAGTTCTGCCATTGCTTCTCTCCATTCTTGGGTGTATCCCAAATCCTCAAAGAAAAAACGGAACAAGAGGAAGGTCTCAGGCATCAGAAGTAGTTCCATGTATTCCTCCTCATTTCGTCCGAATGCTTTCTCAAAAAAAGACACTCCACGACCTATCTTGCCTTTCGTGGCATTCAGAATAGCTTGCACGGCACGGATATATTTTCTGTTCCAGTAGTTACCGATATAGTCGCGGTCATGACTATGCTCACCACGGATTGGATGATACTTCATTGGAAATGAATAGATGCTTACATTCATCTTCTCGCACATATCCACGTTAATTTTCAGGCGGTGATAAAGGTCGGCCGGTTTGTCTTTATAATTATAAAGCAGATAGTTTGAGAAATCTCGCATGCCGTGTTCCTCGCTCAATTCTATAGCTTTTCTATATTTGGGTTCTGTCTTCACATCGTCGAAAGCTACGCGTAGTGGATGAACAGGTATCTGCTCCAGCAAAGAAACAATTTCATCGGAGAACAATCGGGCGTCAACTCCCTGATTAAAGTCAACGTAGCGCAAACGCCCTTTAAGACGCTTATATTTAGCATCGAAATATGGCGCAAAATCCTTATATGTGGCTATCAGCACCTCTCGGCGACAGGTGTCAGGATGAAGTAGGTGATACTTTTCCCGTAAAGCTAGGATTTCAGTACGCATTTTTTCGCTGATACCCTTAAAATTGTTGATTCCCTGAAGCAGTTTGTAACACTTGCGGACGTATGCCCTGTTGTTTATCCCCAGACGGAGATTACGGATAGCGATGAAGTATTGGTTTGGCTCGACAAATTTTGCACCTTTCGAGAATCCACACGACTTAATATCCTCTATGATGTCTTTCAGCTTTTCTGATGCCAGCACATTATTGTCCATCAAAAGAAGATTCTGCTGTTCACCATAAAGCCTTCTTGTGCGTTCAATACGTTCACGTAATGGAATATATTCCTGGTAACGTGGTTCAAGTGTCCAAACCGCACAGAAAGCACACTTTCGGATGCAACCACGGGTGGTATAACTATAATATGAACCTCCGTCCGGATATTCATAGTCTATTTCATCAAGAATAGAATAGTCAAGAGGCAGCTCGTCAATGATGTATGGATTGTCTTCATCTATATCTTTATATGGAGTGTGAAGCGTACCACAATGAGGCTTGATGCCCGTTGCCTCTTCTATTTCCTTTGGCTGTATAGAAGCCAGCACTCCACCCACCATCAGGTTTTTTTGGTTTTTCACCATCGTTTTTGCAAACTCAATGGTCTGAATGGTTATATCCCAATGGAAGGTGAAAAGCGTTGTCACGCCCACCCAATCCCAACGCGGATGTTTTTTGTACTCTCCACTATGGTAGTATTTTTTGAAATGCTCTATCCAAGGATATATAAAAATAGCATCTTCGGAATCGTCTATTCCTATGCTTTCTAAGTCAGACTTCCGGCGGTAGCGAATATAGGTGGCTATACGATTGAATCGAAGCTTCCAGTCAATGGTGTCATCGACTTTATCAAGTTGTTGCACGCACTCCTCGGTTATCTGACGAATAACAAACTCGGTGAGGTCTCCTTTGTAGAAGACCACATCGTCACCTCGCAATCTAAAATAGGTGGCCAGCTTCATCAGGCCGATAGGAGGGAATTTATTCTTATAGTTAGGCTCTAAAAGTAAAACCCTCCTGTTCATTTCGTCAGTTCCTTCTCAATCTTTTTAATGAGCCCTTCACGCATGTCCTCGTCGGCTATGGCGTTATAGATGGCATTATAAACGGCGTTGATGACTTTCTTTTCCTTAACTCCAAACTTCTTGTAGATATCGTTGTCGGTACGTAATTTGGGCTGCAGACTTTCATCTGATATACCTGGTCCATCATCAGCAACAGATGTCAGATCTTGTGTTATGTCGACAGATGTGTCAGTGGAAAATCGTGCGGGAGTTTGAGTAGTCGGCTGTGGCATTGGTAATGTACCATATATAAAGCCAAGCGGTGACCCGCTTTGTTCCGTTTCCTGCTTCTTCTTCTCTAACTTCTGCTGGGCTATTTCTTTGTTCTTTTTAAAACGCTCATACTTTGCATTATCATCTTCTATCTCCTTTGTCGAAAGAAAAGAACTATTCTCACGTTTTTTCTCTATCGTTCTCTGACCTTCTTCTGCCTTTGTAATATTCTTGATTATTCCGCGTATATTGGATGCTTCGTTACAAAGGTCTTTTAGGGCTATGAAGTCGTTTCTAACCATCCCTTCAAACGTACTTCTGTATTCACATTCGCGAAGGTAGTCGCGCCTCGCATCAGGCATGAGAAGTGGCGTTTCTACATGAAGTTCTCCAAAAAAGTATTGTGCAAAACGCTTATCGCCTTCTGCCAAGAAAAAATTTCGGGTTGTACGTTCGTCACCAATCTGAATGTTCATGCAGCGAAGCCTTATTCCATAGGCAACATTGTTGGCTGGTATCTGGCCGCGCAATTCTGATATAGAATACCATCCCCAATATATAATCTTTCCTTCAGAGTCCTTACGGTCGAAAATCTTTATGTCCTTTATGTCGTAATCGCCATTCCTGGCATCCTCAATTTTAGTTGTGTAACCTTTGTATATTTGTTCCTCGCCGTACTCATCGCCTACATAAACATTATAGACATCAAGCACAATTCCGTTATTTTGAATGTACCGTTTTATCTGAGAAGAAAAAATGCCAAATTGAGTAGGATAATCCACAGGTGCTACCATTGAAAGGTATTTTCGGATGTTTGTCATATCCAGCAAGCAATCATCTGAAACATTTTCCATAATAACCTTGAAATAGTGTTTGTCTGCTACCTCAGGTTGTTGCTCAAACGAAGTGCATTCGTCGATAACATTACCCGCTTCACTTTCGTCAAACTCATCGTCCACAATACGATTCATCTTGGCTGCATCCCAATGCATCAGCGTCTTCACGTCTTCGCCCTTGTATGATGTTTCAAAGGTAAGTGTGGTGCAGTACCCCAAACCTCCTAGTCGGCCAATACCGCGAAATCCCTTACGTTTTCCACGCTGTTTCTGTGAGGTGGCCACATCTTTCAACGTGTCCCGATTAGCGGCACTTACACCTGTAGCAGTATCTTCTATCTCAATACGCCGTTGGCTACGGAAAATCCTTACGTGAATCTCATAATAGTCATTTTCTTCAAGATGTTGTTCTCTTGCAATATCTATCTGGTCAGCCGCATTCTGAATATATTCGCGATATATACAGCGACTGTCCTCATACATGCTTCGTGTGAGTGAATCTATAACGTATTTGCCTATTCTTGCCATATCTTAGATTAGTCGTTATAATATTTGTAAATGGGTAGTGGGAAATTAATATGAAGCATTGAGCGGAACACAGGGTTCTGTATGATGTATTCGCCTTGTTTCATACGGGTTAGCATAGTCTTATATACACTTGGAACAAAGCGGAAGTCTTCACGGGTAATCTCAATCGCATTGGTGCGTCCAAAAGCTTGTGTGGCACAATTGCCTTTTACTCGACGGTGTATGTCGCTCACAAACTGCTCTGCTCCAAAAAGAACAATGCCGAGTGAACGTCCACGCTCCGTAATGTCAAGCAACTGGTGGAGAATAGGTGACGACTTAGGGACATCGTTCGATGCATACTTGTTCAACTCGTCTATGAAGATAACTATGCGGTCTGGAATCTCTTCATCTGGACGTTTTGATGCTCCGAGTTTCAGATTGTAAACTGCTCGCATCACATCACCAAAAACAAAGCCCTGAGATTCTTCATCAAGTTTGGCTACGTCAATTACCATCACGTCATTTTTGTTAATACTGGCAATCTCGTCACGTAGTCGTACGCCATCACCCAACTGGTTTGTGAACATCTGGCGGCACTTCTGAAAACTCTTATTGAATAGTCGGTAGAACTTACGCCAACTCATTACCGAGATTTCCTTAGATGCATTTTTCTTATCTGCCTGAGTGTAACTGTGTACGACGTTTTGGAAATCTTCCCAAGTCTCAACGCCATTAAAACTGCCGCTATTTGCCATAATGAAATTCACAATGCTTTCAATGGTTTCATTAGGGTCATCTACATTGGCAAAAAGAAGGTCAAGACATTCTTTATCTTCATCTGTCTCAAACAGGTACTTGAACTGTGCTGCCGTTTTGTTTGCTAATCGCTCTTTTAGTACGCTCTCTTTCTCGTAGGTATACGTCGTATACTCTTTTGCGTAGGGATAGAAGTACTTCACCTGTTCAAAGGGCTTCATTTCCATTCCAAGCAAGTCGTAAACTGGCTTTATCAGGTCGAGTTCCTTTTTCCGTTCGTTCTTCTGGTCAATCTTCAACAGGTCAGTCCCTTTTACATTCATCATAATAAAAGCAACAGACTCATTGCCCTTAACGGCATAGTCTTGTATGGCTTTCATAAGGAACATTGCGTATGAGGTCTTAGAAGCCAAACCTGAAATACCTGATATATTCAGATGTGCGCCTTCTGGTCCTATCAGGAAGTGGGAATTGAAGTACACGGGCAGTGTCTTCTTGTTCTCTCCGTCGTACATGTCAATATAACCCGCAGGCAATGGGTTCTTTACGTCCTTCAATCCCAAAGCTTCCATAATCTGCTCTTCGTCTGCCAAATGGACTTTCTTGCCCTCTTGAACAGGAATATAAATACCCTTGTCATTGCCAACGACCTTGCACTTCACATAGTTCATACCAATACGCTCGGTATATGTTTTCGCTTCGACATCGCCAAAGTCGCTGGAAATGTAGCCAGCCAAGGCACTTGGTGAATCGGTCATGTGGGAAATCTCCTCTACGACTCCAAAAGTTTTCGACTCTTCACCTTTGGCATCTTTTATATGGTCAACCACTACTACATCGAAAGGTTTCAATTTCAAGTCCTTCCGTGTCCAAAAAGTAAACTCCTCAATAGTAGAGGGTTGTTTCTCGGTTGCTATTATTCGTCCTATTGTCTCCATATTTCTCAAAACAAATTGATGAATTGAATGTCACTTCTAAAACGGCTCTTGCAATAGCATTCAGCCATGTAAACAGGATAGAGATGGTTTGCCCAACGAGCATCGTTCCCGTAGCAAACTGGATTACGCTCATTGATAATGTTGGCAGTGATCGTGTCTATTTCGTCAGTCATCAGACCATTGTCGTTTTCGCTTCCGGTCATCAGCATTTTTTCAATCTTCAGTATTCCAGAGTAGGGTGTTGCGGTATAGTCTCGTGAACGTACTCTCACATACCATATTGCAAAATTCACATTCCCCCATTCTGAGCCAGGACTCCATAGAAATGCGGGAGTTCTATGATAGAGTGGCAGACTGGCAATTGCACCCGCACTACTTTGACCTCGATTATCCTTCATGAGATTAGGATTGAAACGTTTTGAAACACCAACGACATGGCGGTAGTTATTCCGTATACGTGCCAATTCTTTATAATCTCCAGTCTTCATTGGCTTATATTGTACCGAACCATCTTTTATAAGATAGCTCTCATGAGTAAGCAGGTGCTTGCTCATCAAACGTGCAACTATTTTCTTTTCGCAATCCACCATTTCATCCTGAATTCTGGCTACGCCTTTATTCTCCAAAGTTTCTCGTCCTTCAAGCCGTGTCAAATACCACAGAACTTTGCCAATTTCAACTCCTGATTTTTTGATAAGTGGATGCTCATTTAGTTTGTTTTTCAAATTTCCAAAGAATACGGCATTGTCTATACCTTCACCATTCGCTGTGTTGGGTAGACATACTACAGAATAAGCCTCTTCCTCAATGTGCTTAAAGGATTTGAATGTATAATCATCGTTCATTTCTCTGCCACAACAAGCAACAGATACTTGTCCGCTGATAACAGGGAACACTTTCTTGTCATATTGAATATCGTCTACTTTGTAGACACGTCGAGAGCCATCAAGGAAATATTTAAAAAGAGGCGGTCCCTGTCTGCATAACTCTGCCCGGCTTGTCATGTCACGCATTTTGGGGTCATGATTGCTTTCTGCGTATTCCTTCATATTGATGTAATGATCCTCATCAGAGTCATATTCAATATTCGGACCTGAAGTGTCGTCATAGCAATACTTGAAAGACGCGAAGCGCTTGCCTTGTGTCTCATCGGCAATGTAATCAAGAATCTTTTTCATAGCTTCCTAAATTCAGATTCTCATTACAAACATTCAAACATACTTTGTTTTGTACAACAAGCACTTGGTCATCGATAAGGAACAGTAGGTCTTCTTCAGGATTAGACCATTCCCCCAATTCTTTATACCCCAATGCATTGGCTTCATCGCGGCTTATTTCTTTAAACCTGCCTGTGTCTGCCCATAACTGTAAGAGGTCGGCAGTCTGCTGTTCTGTTACTTCAAACAGACCATCGGCATATTGATATGGCGTACCTTCTTCTATCTGTAATCTAAACATACAGTTCGTTTTATAATTGGCTACAAAATTACAACTTTCCCATGAGAAAACGTTGTAGGAAACAGAATTTTACATATATTTAATAGAACAAGGATGCTCCGCTCCGCTTCAAGTATTGCACCACACCGTCCCATCGTCCCATTATGATACGCTCAGAATAAGATAAAGGGAGAATAGAATTTACTATAGTAGTAACCATATTATCCTTATATTTCTCTTTTTGCCTCGTGCTTAATAGGACGTGGGACATATCGTTATTTAGGTCAACTGCTATGTTGTTGCCTATTTTATATCGGGTATATATGATAATTGTGTCATATCAAATGGCACAATCTATTTATTTCCGTTTTCTACTTCCTTTATCTTCGCTGCTTTCAATTTTCCTTCGCATTGCAACTGCTGGAGATCGAGCCCCAAGTCTTTAATGATCTGGCGAACCACATTCATCTTGATGCTGCTGGCATCGGCTTTGTCGTAGATCAGCAAGAGGATCACCACACCATCCTTCTCGTCAACCAAATAGGTGAGCGTGATCACACGTGCCCCGCCCGACTTGCCACGACCTTTCGAGTCGATGGTAAGACGTACTTTGCGGATACCGGGTGATAGCTCCGTTCCCTGATAAGGATTCTTCAGAAGGTTATTTCGGAAGTTTTGTAAGTCGTCGATAAAGCTGCGATGGCGCTTGGCCAGTCGTTTGGCTTCGGTGTCAAAATAACTAGAGGTTTGAATCTCGAAGTTCATTGATCAGATTGTCAAGTGTGTTCAACTTCCGTTTACCTTCTATCGACTCCTTCGCCTCCAAGAGTGCCCCACGAAGTTCGGCACTGAGGTCGCGCTTGTTGATAATGATGTCGTCCTCGCTGATGGGAACGACACGAAAACTGCCGGCACGCGATTTCACCACCACGTCCTCACCACGAAGGGCAACACCTACGTACTTGGCCGTGTTGGCCCTGAAGTCTCTGCCTGTTACTACTACCATAATATGATGCTGTTTTATATCTGGGGGCAAAGATACAAATAATTTTTGAATTGTGTACCATTTTGGCTAACTTTTTTTCAATTTGCGTCCCACGTCCCAACGTCCCATCGTCCCATTAAGGTGGTTCCACATAAGAAAAAAGGGAGAGTTGATTTTTACTATATATTATATATTATAATATATAATATATAGTAACCATATAATCCCTATGTTTTCTCATTGCCTACCTGCTTAATGGGACGATGGGACGATGGGACGCGGGACGTTTTGCGCAAAATCGCATCGCGTGTACTTGTGTCGGAGCGGAAAAGCCGTTCAGCCTCTGCGGCGGGCTTGGAGGCGGCGGGGTATGTGGCGTTTGCATTTTTTAAGGGTATTGGGGCGTTTTATTAACAGATTTTTGCGGGCTACGGCATGCTGTTTTTGGCGGGCAGGGGAAAATGTCGTAACTTTGCAAAGGCAAACGAGAGGATCCATGGACTGCCGCCGTGGGCGTGGCGCTGCTCGGGAAGGGCACAGCCCCTGCACCCCACCGACCGCACGGAGAGCGTCCCCTGGCATCGCTGATGGCCGGTGTTTGTGCCGCAACGGGTGTCTGCCTGCCTTGTGAAGGAGGTCTCTTTGCCGAGCGAACGATGTCTGGTTGCTGCCACGACGGCGTCTGCAGGCGCGCGTGAAGGACAAGCATCGGCGAGTGTGTAGTGAACGGAATTTTTTATTCTAAAAAAACGAAAAGATTATGTCAGTTTTGTATCGGTTGTACCAGAACAACAACAAGAAGAACACGAAGGCCTATGGCAAGTGGTATGCCAAGGCGGTGACCACGAATGTCTACTCTACCGACGAGCTGGCGCTCGAGGTGCAGCGCAACTGCTCGATGAAGAAGTCGGACGTAAAGGCGGTGATTGAGGAGCTCTGCGAGGTGATGGCGCGCGAGCTGGGCAACTCTCACGTCATCGAGCTGGTGGGCGTGGGCAGGTTCTACCCCAAGGTGAAGTCGACGGGCACGGTGACCGTGCGTGAGTTCAATCCTTCGAAGAACATCGTGCACACGGGTATCCGCTTCACCCCCACGAAGAAGCGTGTGACGGGCACGGGGTCCATCTACATGCCCATGACGCAGGGATGGCACGTGCAGGAGGCGCCGAAGAACACGGTATTGCCTGAGCCCATCGAGGACGAGGATGGTGAGGGCGACGATCCGCAGGAACCTTAATCCTTGATGGCTATGAAGAAGGAGACGGTTAAGTTCATCATCCAGCTGATTATCAGCATCTTGACGGCCATCATGACGACGCTGGGTGTGACCTCTTGCATGATGAGGTGAGGGTGAAAAGGGGGCGGAAGCGCCGTTCCGTCTCCCTGCGTGAAATGGAAAAACGCTCGGCATTGCGTGCCGGGCGTTTTTCTGTGGTTTATTTGCCTCTGCATGAAAGGGCTTATTTGTTGTCGTAGGCGTGTGGGGGATAGTCGATGGTGAAGTGGAGCCCGCGGCATTCTTTGCGCTCGAGGGCTTGCCGGGTGATGAGGTAGCCCACGTTGATCATGTTGCGGAGCTCGCAGATGTCGCGGCTGGCCTTGACGCGCTTGAAGAGGTTCTCGGTCTCTTCGTAGAGGATGTCGAGGCGGTCCCAGGCGCGCTTGAGTCGGAGGTTTGAGCGTACGATGCCCACGTAGTTCGACATGATTTCGCCCACTTCCTTGACGCTCTGTGTGATGAGCACTTGCTCTTCGTTGGTCATGGTGCCTTCGTCGTTCCACTCGGGCACCTGGTCGTTGAAGTCGTAGAGGTCTACGTGCTCGAGCGAGTGCCTGGCGGCGGCGTCGGCATAGACGACGGCTTCGATGAGCGAGTTGGAGGCCAGTCGGTTGCCTCCGTGCAGGCCTGTGCAGGAGCATTCTCCGATGGCGTAGAGTCGCTCTATGCTGCTGCATCCGTTGAGGTCCACCTTGATGCCTCCGCACATGTAGTGGGCGGCGGGTCTGACGGGTATGTAGTCGGTGGTGATGTCGATGCCCATGGAGAGGCATTTCTGGTAGATGTTGGGGAAGTGCCGGCGTGTCTCTTCGGGGTTTTTGTGTGTGACGTCGAGGCATACGTGGTCGAGTCCGTGGATTTTCATCTCTTTGTCGATGGCGCGTGCCACGATGTCGCGGGGTGCGAGTGAGAGTCGCTCGTCGTATTTCTCCATGAACGACTCGCCGTTGGGCAGGCGGAGGATGCCTCCGTAGCCGCGCATGGCTTCGGTGATGAGGTAGGCGGGGTGTGTCTCTCCGGGTGAGAAGAGGGCGGTGGGATGGAATTGCACGAACTCCATGTCTTGCACGGTGCCCTTGGCGCGGTAGACCATGGCTTCGCCGTCGCCGGTGGCGATGATGGGGTTGGTGGTGGTCTGGTAGACGGCTCCGCATCCTCCGGTGCACATGAGGGTGACTTTGGAGAGGTAGGTGTCTACCTTCTGCGTGTCGGGGTTGAGCACGTAGGCGCCGTAGCAGTAGATGTAGGGTGTGCGCCGGGTGACGCGTGCGCCGAGGTGGTGCTGGGTGATGATCTCTACGGCGAAGTGGTTTTCCTTGACTTCGATGTCGGGGCAGGCTCTGACGGCTGCCATGAGCCCGCGCTGGATTTCGGCTCCTGTGTCGTCGGCGTGGTGGAGTATGCGGAACTCGGAGTGCCCGCCTTCGCGGTGGAGGTCGAAGTCGCCGTCGGCGTTCTTGTCGAAGTTCACGCCCCAGGCCACGAGCTCGCGTATTTGCTGGGGTGCGTTCTTCACTACTTGCTCCACGGCCTTGCGGTCGCTGATGTAGTCGCCGGCCACCATGGTGTCTTCGATGTGTTTCTCGAAGTTGTCTACTTTGAGGTTGGTGACGGAGGCCACGCCGCCTTGTGCGAAGCTGGTGTTGGCCTCGTCGAGTGCGGTCTTGCAGATGAGGCACACTTTTCCTTTTTTGGCTTTGGCCACTTTCAGGGCGTAGCTCATGCCGGCCACGCCGCCGCCGATGATGAGGAAGTCGTATTTGCGAATCATAGGTGTAAATGGTTTAGACTTTCGGTGCAAAGGTAGTGGAAATTATCGGAGTGGGCAAAGGAAACGGCGTTTTTTTGCAAAAATGCGCATGAAAGCTATCATGAACCCCGCAGGCTTCCGTCCTTAGGGTAGGGGGGAGAGGCCTGCGGGGTTGTGTGTTGCGGGTGGTTGAATGGTGGGCTTAGAGCAGTTTTTCGAACTTCTCCTGGATTTTGGCCTTGGTGGCGGCGCCTACCATCTTGTCGACCACTTGTCCGCCCTTGAAGAAGAGGATGGTGGGGATGTTGCGGATGCCGTACTCCATGGCGATGTCGTCGTTGTCGCCCTCTTCGATGTCGCACTTGCCCACGACGATGCGTCCGTCGTACTCTTCGGCGAGCTGCTCGATGTAGGGTGCTATCATGCGGCAGGGTCCGCACCAGGTTGCCCAGAAGTCAACGACTAAGGGTTTGTCACCATTTTTCAAACTCTCGAGGTTCTCGGTTGTGATTTTTACTTCCATGATTTTTCTGAATTAATTGGGTTTATAAATCTGATTGTTGTGAAATGCGCTTGCAAATAGTGTGCCAATGGGGTGGGTGGCTGACAGATTGTCGTCAGTTGATGCGGTAGGTCATGTCGTCGCGGCCCTCGATGTATTGGATGAGGTCGCGCTGGATGTTGATGGCGAGTCCGCGGCTATGGAGGGTGATGGGTCGGTTGGTCTCGGGGTCGACGATCTGAATGTAGATTTGCGTGGAGGGCTCGTTTCTCTTGGGTTTGACGAGTGCGGGTGTGATGAGCGTGGTGAGGTCGTTGACGACGGTGTCGTCTATTTTGTCGGCTCTGAGGCAGATGGTGATGCGCTCGATGCCGCGTTCCTTGACGGTCTGGAGGTATTGTATGTCGATGATCTTGAGGTTGAGGCGGTGGTTGTAGGGGTTTTCCGTGCATTTTAGCCTCATGAACACGGTGCATCCCACGCTGAGCATGCCTTGCCAGCGGGCCCATTCTTCGGCGAAGACGGCGAGCTCGCCTGAGTTGTCGAAGTCTTCGATGGTGACGATGCCGAATTTCTTGCCGGTCTTGTCGAAGCGTTCTTTCACGGCGGTGACGATGCCTCCGGCGCGCACTTCTTCTTTCTTGGCCAGCTCGTTGCGGTCGTTGAGTTCCTGGCAGGTGGTGTTGCAAAGGCCGCGAAGGACGACGGAGTATTCGTCGAGTGGGTGGGCAGAGATGTAGATGCCCACGAGCTCGCGCTCTTTGTTGAGCTTCTCGATGGTGCTCCACTCCTCGCCTTCGGGTATTGGGGGTGTGGCTATCTCGATGGCCTCCATGCCTCCGAAGAGCGAGTTCTTGGCGTTGAGCTGCTCTTGCTGGTAGAGCTGTCCATAGCGCACGAGTGCGTCGAGGAAGATGTCGCCCTTGGCGTTGTAGCTGAAGTATTGCTCGCGGCGCATGCCGAAGCTGTCGAAGGCTCCGCTGAGGACGAGGCTTTCGAAGGCTTTGCGGTTGACGTTGCTGAAGTTGACGCGCTGGGCGAAGTCGAAGATGCCTGTGTAGGGTCCGTTTTTCTCGCGCTCGCTGATGATGGAGATGGCGGCGGCCTCGCCCATGCCCTTGATGCCGGAGAGTCCGAAGCGTATCTCGCCGTGCTGGTTGGTGCCGAACTTCTCGTGGCTCTCGTTGACGTCGGGTCCGAGGGTCTTGATGCCGAGGGAGCGGCATTCGTCCATGAGCTTGGTGATTTCCTTGATGTCGTCCTTGCGTCGGGTCATGATGGCGGCCATGAACTCGGCGGGGTAGTGGGCCTTCATGTAGGCGGTCTGGTAGGCCACCCAGGAGTAGCAGGTGGCGTGGCTCTTGTTGAAGGCGTAGGAGGCGAACTTCTCCCAGTCGGCCCATATCTTCTCGAGCACTTTGGGGTCGTGGCCGTTGCGCTTGCCGCCCTCGATGAACTTGGGCTTCATGGCGTCGACGATGTCTTTCTTCTTCTTACCCATCGCCTTGCGCAGGGCGTCGCTCTCGCCTCGGGTGAAGTCGGCCAGCTGGCGGCTCAGGAGCATGACCTGCTCTTGGTAGACGGTGATGCCGTAGGTGTCTTTCAGGTACTTCTCCATGCAGGGGATGTCGTACTTGATTTCGGCGCGTCCGTTCTTGCGGTCGATGAAGTCGGGGATGTAGTCCATGGGTCCCGGCCGGTAGAGGGCGTTCATGGCGATGAGGTCTTCGAACACGGTGGGGTGGAGCTCGCGGAGGTATTTTTGCATACCCGCCGACTCAAACTGGAAGGTGCCGATGGTCTTTCCCTTCTGGTAGAGCTGGTAGGTGAGCTCGTCGTCGATGGGTATCTCGTCGAGATTCACGTCGATGCCTTTCGACTCTTTCACGTTCTTCACGGCCTCCTTCAGCTCGGAGAGTGTCTTCAGTCCGAGGAAGTCCATCTTGATGAGTCCCGTCGACTCGATGACGTGGCCGTCGTATTGCGTGCAATTGGTCTTCTGGTCCTTGTAGTCGGGGTCGTCGGCCGTCGACACGGGCACCCAGTCAGAGATGGGGTCGCGGCAGATGATGAATCCGCAGGCGTGTATGCCCGTTCCGCGCACGGTGCCTTCGAGCATCTTGGCGTAGCGGATGGTGTTGCTCTCGCGCGGGTCCATGGAGATGGCGGCTTGTTGAAGCTCTGGCGTGCACTTGATGGCGTTGGTGAGGTTCATCTTCAATCCGTCGGGCAGGCGGTCGGGAATGGCCTTGCACAAGGCGTTGGAGCGCTCCAGGGGGAGCTTCTCCACGCGGGCCACGTCCTTGATGGAGTTTTTCGTGGCCATGCTGGCATAGGTGATGATGTGGGCGCAATTCTCGTGGCCGTACTTGTCTTCCACCCATTTCAGCACGCGTCCGCGCCCGTCGTCGTCGAAGTCGGTGTCGATATCGGGCAGGGAGATGCGGTCGGGGTTGAGGAAACGCTCGAACAGGAGGTCGTACTTCATCGGGTCGATTTTGGTGATGCCCAGGCAATAGGCCACCACGCTACCCGCCGCCGAGCCACGCCCGGGACCCACCATCACGCCGAGCTTTTCCTCGGCGGCCTTGATGAAGTCTTGCACGATGAGGAAGTAGCCGGGAAATCCCATCGTCTTCATGATGTGGAGCTCGAAGCGTATGCGGTCGTCGACTTCCTGGGCGAGGGGTGTCTCATAGCGCTTGCTGGCTCCCTCGTAGGCGAGCTTCGCCAGATAGTCGGCCTCGAACTTGATGCGGTAGAGCTTGTCGTAGCCGCCCAGGTGGGCTATCTTCTTCTCGCCCTCCTCGCGGGGGAGCGGGTTCTCGCCGTTCTCGTCGGTGGTGAATTCGCGGTAGAGGTCTTCCTCGGTGAATTTCTGGCGCCATTGCTCTTCCGTGCCGAACTCCTCGGGAATGGGGAAGAAAGGCATGATGGGGTCGTGGTCGAGGCTATAGAACTCCACCTTGTCGAGAATCTCGATGGTGTTGGCCAGCGCCTCGGGAATGTCGGCAAACACCTGGTTCATCTCCTCGCGCGTCTTGAACCACTCCTGCTTGGAGTAGAGCATGCGCGTGGGGTCGTCGAGGTCTTTGCCCGTGGAGAGACACAAGAGGTGGTCGTGGGCCTCGGCGTTGTCCTGGTCCACGAAGTGGCAGTCGTTGGTGCAGATGAGCTTCACGCCGTGTTTCTGGGCGAGGTCCACCAACACGCGGTTCACCTTCTGTTGCAGGGGGAAGGTCTCGCGGTTGGCGCGGATGTTGGGGTCGGTCACCTCGTGGCGCATCAGCTCCAGGTAGTAGTCGTCGCCGAACACGCCCTTGTACCACTCAATCATCTCCTCCGCTCCCGCAATGTCGTCGTTCAGGATGCGGCGCGGCACCTCTCCCGCCAGGCATGCCGAGCAGCAGATGATGCCCTCGTGGTAGCGCATGAGGTCGTCGTGGTCGGTGCGCGGGCGGGTGTAGAATCCGTCGGTCCACGCGCGCGATACTATTTTAATAAGGTTGTGGTAGCCCTTCTGGTTCTTCGCCAGCAAGATGAGGTGGTAGCGGCGGTCGTCGCCCAGCTCCTTCTTCTTGCTCTCCTTCTTGCCGTTGGCCACATACACCTCGCACCCGAAGATGGGCTTGAAGGGCTCGAGCCCCTGCTTCTTGCGGTCTTTGTTCACACCTGTGGTGATGTCGAAGAACTCCTTGATGCCGAACATGTCGCCGTGGTCGGTCACGGCCATTCCGCGCATGCCGTTGTCGACGGCTTTCTTCACGAGGTTCTTGATGCTCGACTGGCCGTCGAGTATCGAGTAGTAGGTGTGTACGTGCAAGTGTACGAAGTCTTCCATAGGGGCAAATGATGTTTTTTTCGTTTGCAAATATACGGCTTTTAATTGAAACGGCCAAACATTCCTTGAAAGAATGAATGAAAAAAACAATGCGGGTAAAACTGAAGGTGCCGCCCTCCCCGTTGCTGGGTTGGCGGCACCTTCGCGCTATACTGTTGTGGATGGGGGATGGACTTAGTAGTCCTCCTCGTCCTCCCAGGTGTTGTAGGTGTGGCGGGCGCGGTTGTCGTCGTCGCCCTCATCGGGATCCGGGTCGGCAACAATACCATCGTCGCCACTGTTCACGCTGAAGTCTGCCAAAACGGCCTGCACCTCCACGCAGAACACGTCGGTGTTCGGTTGAATATATTCTTTCTTGATCATAGTCTTTTCGTTTTTTTGTGGATTACAATCTTGAGGAGCCTGCCCACGACTTGTGGACGTGAGCAAGCTCGCAGTTCATTTACTTAATAACAACCTTGAGCTGAAGCTCGAGCTCGCTCACGCTCGATAAAGCATGAGCAAGCTCTGCTTTATTCTCACTTAATCACGACCTTTTTGCCGTTGTTGATGTAGACACCCTTCTTCAGGGTTCCAACCTTCACACCGCTGACGGTGTACCAGTCGCCCTCGCCAAGCATGTCGGCGGGCAGGCTGCTGATGCTCGTAGCCTGGCTTCCCTCGCCGAAGTCAAGCACGAAGGTGCGTGCACCCTGTGCCTCCTCCGTGAACTCGAAGTAAGCGCGGAATGCTTTCAGCGTGCGGGCCTTGGCGGTGTGCGCTAGGGTGTTGTCGGCCTTCATGTAATAGATGCCCTCATCCTCAGCTGTAATCTCAAACGGGTTGTAGTAACCAATGAAGCTCACATTACCGTTGGCGAACTCAAGTGCGCTGCCCTCAGTGGCGGTGATGATGCGTGTGTTGGCACCTGCGCCATAGCTGTCGAAGACGGGATTGACGAGGTCGTCGCCGCTTTCCCACTTGATGATGTAGGGCACACCAGCCTCGAGCGTCTCAACGGGTTGGCCGAAGGAGAGCGTTACAGACGTACCGTCGATGGTGGCATCTTCCAGCGTCTTGGCGATGGCACCTGCCAGTTCGGTTCCGTCGAGCGTCACGTTGAAGGGCACGGCGAGTGTGTTCCACGAACCGTCCTTGTAGAGTGTGCGGCCCTCGAGCATGAAGTTGGCCTGGGCGTTCTCCACGATCAGCTCCGAGTTGTCGGCATCGTCGGCCAGCTTGATGAGGTCGGCATCGACGAAGGCTTTCACCCCATGACGCGGGAGGAAGGGAACGTCGATTTGAGGCTCATAAGCCACGAGTTGATCAGCTGCTTGAATTGCATCGTATGAACAGAAGTAGAGTGAACCGCTTGTTGTTGTGTGAATGAAAGCAGCCTCTCCCGGAGCCAACTTGATGTATGTCGGATAATAATCGAAGCCGTCGCCAGCTGCATTCAACTTGAAGAAGTCGGCATCCAGGATGCCTCCTTCGTTATTATCTATCAACAGCAGATAGGCATCGCAGGTAAAGATGTTACCCACCAAATACCAACCGTCGAAGCTGTTGGTAGATTGTGTATACTCAATACTCATCGATAGGATTCTTTCATTGCTTGGGAATGCGAATCCCGAGAATACCAGTGTCTGGTTTTCCTTGTTGGCATAGAGGAATCCGCTACCAGCACTGAGGTCGAATGATGCCATGTCGTAATGGCGCCATTCGTTCGTTTGGTTCTGAAGGAAGCGATAGTAGTCATAGTCGCTTTCCAGCAGACCTTCCACTTCAGTGGAGAAGCTTCCACTGCTCGTCGGCGTACAGATGAGACGGTAGCAGTCGCGGCCTGTGCTTTCGCCATAGCCGGCAATATTCTTCTCGATGGTCACAGGCAGACTACTTGTGGCCTGAATCAGCTGGCCGCCGTCCTTGATGGTGATGCTTCCACCGTCGATTGTTACGTTGTTGGCCTCAGCGATGACACCGGCAGGAATGATGGCATCAGCGAGGATGCTGATGTTGTCATCTGCCGTGGGAGCACCTGCAGGACTCCAGTTGTCGTCCACATTCCATTCGCCAGCCTTGACAAACACCTTCAGGTTTTCTGGCAATGTGGTGAACGATACAATCTCGCTCCATTCGCTAACAGAGTCGTCGCAAACGCCCTGAACCTGGCACTCGTATTCTGTACCTGTCTCCAGGTCGGTGATCTCGATGGATTCTTCGTCCGTGGTGAGTGTCATCCATTCGCCAGCAGGTACAGTTTCCAGTGATCCTATTGACACATCGTCAATGAAAAGGTAGTCTTGATCGGCGTCCGTGTGGCGGAAGGCGATATAGCCTTGCTGGCCGGCGAAGTTGCTCAAATCTACCGTGTGCTGAGTCCAAGTGCTGGAAGCATCTCCTGGTTCATAAAGCAAACTGAACGAAGTCGGGTCGAAATTGTCGGGATCAAAAGTGCCCGTACAAACGTACACATCATAGTGCTCATGGTAAGTGCCATCATCCATTACCCAGTAGCTCAACGATCCGTCAAGTACGACCTGAGGCGTGATGAGCCAGTTGTCAACACTATAGCTATCGCTACTCCAACTTCTTGACATAATCATATGGGTGCCACTGTGGCCCGGTATTGACGTTTCGGAGAAAAAGGTTGTGCCTTCGATTGCTCGCCAATCAGTGTATTCCGTACCTTCGCCTTGACGAAGTACTGTCCAGCCAGAGAGTTCTCCTGATTCGAAATCATCGAAGAATGATTCTTCTGAGGCTGCCAGGCCTTCTGCCTTTCTGTATTGCACATTATAGCTGTCGCTAAAGCCCGTCCATGAGACAGTGGCCGAGTTGTGCAAAGCGAGCACCGCGACGTCTCTGGGTTTGATGCAATCCGGGATGGTGCAATCCACAGTGAAGTTCACTGGTTCGCTGAAACCACCATCCTTATTAGACACAATTACTTCGTCATTTATGTCGGTTATCGTGTAGCTGCATTCACCATCGTAATTGCCACTTACCCATACGAATTGAACTTCCGAACCTGCACAGAGAGACAATGTGCCAGATAATGAAGCCCCAGAGCTGAGTGTCAATGATGCGAGGATATCTTCTGTCTCAACATCCACCACATTGATGGCAGCACCATTCCAACCGTCGCCGTAGCTGTCGGTCAGCTCATAGTTGACTTGACACTGGTCTTCAGGCATGCACTTGTCGGTCTTGAAGCTAACGGCATTTGTCCATTCGCTGGTGCTGTTTCCGCAATTGGCTTGAATCTTCACTTCGTAAGTAGTGCCCAGCACAAGTCCTGTCAGTGTGTATGGGTTCTCTGTGATAGCAGTCACGGTGCCGTTTACGTCGATGTTCCAGGCATCGGCATCGCTGATCCAGCTTACCTCTGCAGTAGTTCCACCGGTGTAGTTAACTGTAAGATCGAGAGGCTTCTCGCACGAAGGAATGAGTTCAAACGACACATTGTCAACATGGATATTGTTGTCGGCATTACTTGCTGTGGATTCTGCATAGAATGCAACGTTTACGTTCTGTCCAGCATAGTCGGACAAATCGAGGGCAACGTGCAAAGCTGCAGGAGTCAGGTCGTTGAGTACATATTCAGATCCTGCGTTGTCCCATTGGCGGAGAATGGTCCAAGTGGCCATGTTGTCAGTGGAAACCAGAACGACAAACTTATCGTCAGAACCACTCGTTTGGGGATTTTGCATTGTGCCACTATATGCAGTGTAAGCAACGTCAAAAGCGACGCGAGCATTGCTTTCCAATGGAATGGAAGGAGATACAATCCACTTTGAACAAGATGCACCATAGATATTGGCAACGAGATGATTCCCGTCCAAAGCTCCATTATTAGTGCCGACGCTCCATCCTGAGGCAGAAGTGAGAGCCGTTCCATTCATGACATTGCTTAATAGTCCTGAATAGCGCGCCCATCCGGCTGGCATGTTTGTCTCAGAGAAGTCTTGTAAGTAAGGGAACGACACGGCTGTTGAGAAGGTTCCTTCCACGAAGCTCTCGCAGTTGAGGACCAGGACGCTATAGGTCGTGCCACCATCCAGATTGGAGAGAACGAAAGTGGGAGAGTCGTTTACCGTTTCCTCCATCCATGCAGAGTCGGTCGACTTCTTGTATCTCACCACCCAAGCTGTCTCCTGGTAGCCTGGTGTCCAGCTGAGCGTGGCGGAAGAACTTGTAACATCTGTGATTTGCAGATTGGTGGGTGCCGCGCAAGGATTGGCAGTCGTGAAGGTGGTCGACCTGAATGAGCTTGTTGAACCGGTACAATCTGTCTGAACACCCACGGCGTAACTCGTATTCTCATCAAGATTTTCAAAGGTGTAAGTCTTTTCAGTCAAACCTTCCACCAATGTCCATTCGGCATCAGAAGCAACTTTGTAGCGGAGATTCCACTTTTCGCTTTCACTTTCCCACGTCACGGTAGCTCCTACATTGGTGATATTGCTCACACTGATAGCAGTGGGTATTTCACAACCTGTTGAAGGTGGGATGTAGGAGAAAGTTGTTGAAGGCATGAAATTATGAGAGGTAAAGGTAACACCATCCAAACTGGAACCACTCGACCCATAGCCAGAACATCCTGTGTGGCCGCTTTCACCAAGAAATCTGATGTTCTTGTAGCCGGCGTCTGTGGTGTTCTCGATACCTATCAACAGATTTCCTCCGCCATAGACAAAGGGGGTGCTGAAGGTGATGGTGAGTGAACCTCCAGAGCCTTCACTCACTACTTCCACAGTACCTTGATACACGATAGTAGCATCATCCTTTGACGCGAAAGCACTGATAGTGGGGCTGGCCACTTCCATCAGGTATACATCGACAGTTGAAACCGACGTGTACGGAATGTTATCGGTTTGGGTGTAGAACTTGATAGAACTGATAGTTCCGCCAGCCATTTTGGTCAGAACTTCAGCAGGAATCACGAACTGACTTTTGGTGAAATCGTCCCAATAGAACATGTACGCTGGGACGTGATTGTCGTTAGCTACCGCGTCATACACGGTCAGTTCTTCTTGCGCTCTTGCCCATCCGACTGCGGATAGCAGGAGCATCAGGGTTAGGAATAATTTACTTTTCATACGCTAAAATTTTAGTGATTAATTTTGTATTATGTTTAGTTTATGATCTATTCTGCTCTTAGCTCATAGACACTTTTTGTTGGTGCAAAGATAAAGAAAAAATCATTAACGTTGTCAATATTTTCCAAAAAATTACATTTGTTATGTGATTTTCTTGATATTAATCAATAATAATCGCATAAACATGCAAGAATCGAGAATAAAGGAATGACTAAAATGTGAAAGGAGAGTGTAGGAGATTGAAGGGGAGAAATGCCAGCGATGGGGTGTTAATATTTTGTAAAACATTCTTGAATTGTTCAAAAAATCGTAACTTTCGACAAGTTGCTCCGTCTTGACAAAAAAAAAGAATGTTTTTCTTTTGTTTTGCGCTCGACTTTTCGTAACTTTGCACACGATTTGTGTAAAATGCGCAATCGGAAATGGGAAAAAGAATCAGAAAGATAAAGAATATACGCATCCACCGTGAGGGTACGAATACGTTGGCTTATACCGCCATCGGTATGGCTCTCGTGGGTGTGTTGTTTTGGTATGTATTCGACATCGGCATCGTTTTCGACGTGCTCGTATGTCTTATGGCCGTGGTCTACGGCGTGATGGTGAATTTCTTCCGTTGCCCCATCCGCTATTTCAATGGTGACGACACGGAAGGTATCGTAGTGGCACCCGCCGATGGTAAAGTGGTGGTGATCGAAGAGGTGGAAGAGGATACGTATTTCCACGACCGACGCATGATGGTGAGCATCTTCATGAGCCTCTTCAATGTGCACGCCAACTGGTTCCCTGTGGACGGGAAAGTGAAGTTCGTGAAGCATCACGACGGCAATTTCCACAAGGCGTGGCTCCCAAAAGCCAGCGAGGAGAACGAGCGTGCCGACGTCCTGATAGAGACTGAAGACGGAGAGGAAGTGCTGTGCCGCCAAGTGGCTGGAGCTGTGGCCCGCCGTATCGTGACCTATGCGAAAGACGGCGAAGATTGTTTCATCGACGAGCATCTGGGCTTCATCAAGTTCGGTTCGCGTGTGGACGTCTTCCTGCCTTTAGGTTCGAAGGTCTGCGTGAAGATGGGGCAGTCGACCACTGGCGACCAGACGGTGATTGCCATGCTTCCTGCAAAACACTAATTCTTCGCATCCCCTGCACCCTTGAATAAAACTCTCCATTCATGAAGAAACATATCCCCAATACAATCACGTGTGGCAACCTGGTTTCTGGGTGCATCGCCATTACGTTCGCTCTCTATGGCAATCCCTCGATGGCTCTGTTGTGGATTGTCGTGGGTGCCGTGTTCGACTTCTTCGACGGTATGACGGCGCGGCTGCTTCATGTGTCGTCGCCCATTGGCAAGGAGCTCGATTCGCTGGCCGATGTGGTCACCTTTGGGGTGGCACCGTCGGCAATGCTTTTTTTCCAGTTGGGCATCATGGAATATCCTTCCGTGCTGGAATCCTATCGTAATGTGTTGCCCTATTGTGCCTTCCTGATGGCGGCCTTCTCGGCACTCCGACTAGCCAAGTTCAATCTCGACGAACGGCAGACGACGTCGTTCATCGGCTTGCCCACACCAGCCAATGCCTTGTTCTGGGGAGCCCTGATCGTGGGGGGAAGCCATTGGATAGAGGCTTCGAAATGGATGCTGCCCGTGGTAGTGCTCCTGATGCTTGTCAGCTGTTGGCTCTTGGTGTCGGAGATTCCGATGTTCGCCTTGAAGTTCAAGCAGTGGGGATGGCGGGGCAACGAAGTGAAATACATTTTTGTAGCCACGTCGGCTATCCTCGTGGCTGTGTTCCGTGTTCCCGGTATCGCCCTCGTCATTGCGTGGTATGTACTCCTTTCCGCTGTTTTGAGCTTTAGAAAAAAATAACCCCCTCAACTCCTTACTCAAAAATGGTCATATTGAAAGTGCTTCTCCTCCTGATTGTTTTGGGTTTCCTCTTCTGCGTAGTGGTGGCCGTACGCCTTGTATGGTCGGCACGCCATCTGTTCCAGATGTTTCGTGGAGGGCAAGCATCACGCCAGGAAGAAACCTATGGCCAAACCGTCAATACAGGTGACGGAACCATTGTCGACCGACGCTCTCCGCAAGATGCCGGCAAGAGAATCATTGCCGACGACGAGGGCGAATATGTGGAGTTCGAAGAGACTTCTTAGTCCTTCCTTCGTGTGGTTCCGATGGGTAGTTCTTGCCATCATGAATGATATCCAAATCAAAACGATAAAACTATGAGAAAAGCAATCATGACGATTGTGCTGTTGGTGGCCACAACGGCCGCAATGGCGCTGCCCCGCCCCAAGTTGGTGGTGGGTATTGCGGTGGACCAGATGCGCTGGGACTACCTCTACCGTTTCTACGATGAATACACCGACGGCGGATTCCGACGCATGCTCGGTGAGGGTTTCACCTGCGAGAATTGTCAAATCAACTACATCCCCTCGATCACTGCCATTGGCCACGCTTCCGTATTCACAGGTTCTGTGCCCGCCATTCACGGCATTGCCGGCAACAACTATCTGCTTGGTGGTTCGATGGTGTATTGCTGTGAAGACGACTCTGTCCAGACCGTTGGAAGTACTACCAAAGCTGGTCTTCGCTCGCCGCGACTGATGTTGACGACCACCATCGGCGATGAGTTGAAGACGGCCACCGACTGGCGGTCGCGCGTAGTGGGCGTGTCATTTAAAGACCGTGCAGCCATCCTGCCCGCCGGCCATCAGGCCGATGCCGCCTACTGGTTCGACTCAAAGGCTCTCTGCTTCATCTCCAGTACCTATTACATGCAGGAATTGCCGAAGTGGGTGACCGACTACAACAAGCAGCTGCTGAAAGATCTGGCCCGCGTGAAGAAAGAGCATGAAGCCCCTGTGCAGCATCGCTCGGGCAAGGAGGCCAGCGACATCGACTATGTTCAGTATACCCCGCTGGGCAACCGCATGACCGCCGAGATGGCCCGTCTGGCTGTGGAGAACTATCAGCTGGGACAGCGTGGAGAGACCGACATGCTGACCGTCAGTTTCTCGTGCACCGACATCACCGGCCACCGATTTGGTACCCATCACGAGCGAACCCACGAACAGTATATCGAACTCGACAGAGACCTTGCCCGTCTGTTCACCTATCTCGATGAAAAAGTAGGGCGGGGCGAGTATCTCGTGTTCCTGACCGCTGACCACGGGGCAGCCAATGGAATTCTGCAAAACCAGGAGCATCGTGTGCCCGCAGATGGCTTCTTTGTGCCCAAGGAGGAGAAGGCTCTGAACGAGTTCTTGAAAAAGGAATTCCAAACCGAAGAGAAACTTTCCAAGTACATCATGGACTATAAGGTGGTAATCGACCGCGAGGCCGTTGCCCGTGCGCAGGTAGATATTAATAAGGTACGCGAGAAGGTGGTGGAGCATTTCACCAATCGCAAAGGCGTGGCTTACTGCTTCGATTTGGAAAAGGCTCCCCAGGCCAGTGTGCCAGCAATCATCCGCGAGAAGGCCATCAACGGCTATCACCACGAGCGTAGCGGCGACATTCAGATCATTCTCGAACCTGCCCACTATGGGGTTGGAAACGAAATAGACGCAGGCACCACCCACGGGTTGTGGAATCCCTACGACTGCCATATCCCCTTCGTGCTGATGGGGTGGGGCGTGAAGCACGGAGCTACACAGGCCGAGTGCCACATTACTGACATCGCACCCACCATCTGTGCACTGCTCCACATTCAGATGCCCAATGGCTGCATTGGTACGGCTGTGACTCAAGTGACTGATAAGTAGTAGATGATGGAGACGCGTATTTACACACTCACTTCTCGCTTGCACGACGAAAAAGCGGTGGGCGCGGCAACGAGAGAGTTTCTCGACAGCCTCAATGTCAGCTATGTTTTTCGTGGCGACGACTATGCCGACTATGGCTCTCATGGGCTCAACCTCATCTTTGTCAGGACGGGCGGCACGGAGAATATCTTCCGCCAACTGTTGCCACAATTGCGAAGCCGTAGCCCCCAGCCCTTCTATCTGCTCGCTTCAGGAAAAAGCAATTCGCTGGCTGCCTCGATGGAGATTCTGTCTTTCCTGAATCAGCAGGGCATCCGAGGAGAAATCCTTCACGGCCAGCCTGCCTACATTGCCCATCGCATCCATCTCTTGTCGGCCGTATGTGAGGGTAGGGGGAGGCTCTCAGGCTCACGCATGGGCATCATCGGCTCTCCCTCCGACTGGCTCATTTCCAGCACGTTCGACCGCAAGACCGTCAGCGAGCAACTGGGCATCGACCTGCATGACATCCCAATGGAGGAGTTGTTGCAGGAAATCGTCCGTACGAACGACACACCCAGCCCCGAACAGTCGCCTCGAATGGAAATCAGGCAGGCATTACCGATGGCTGAGAACATCTACCAAGCGCTGAAAAAGCTTGTCGGTCGTCATCATTTGAAGGGGCTCACCATCCGTTGCTTTGATTTGCTCAGTGCAGTGAAGAACACGGGTTGTTTGGGGTTGGCACGTCTCAATGCAGAGGGTATCGTGGCAGGATGTGAGGGCGACGTGCCCGCTATGCTGTCGATGGCCATCGCTCAGGCACTGACTGGCGAAACGGGTTTCCAAGCTAATCCCGCCAGCATCGACCCAGAGACGGGCGAGATATTGTTTGTCCATTGCACCATCCCACTCAATATGGTCGAGCGGTATGAACTGGACACCCATTTCGAGTCGGGTATTGGGGTGGGCATCAGAGGCTACGTGAAAGAAGGACCTGTGACCATTTTCAAGACTTCGGGCGACCTCTCCCGCCATTTCATCGCAGAGGGAATGCTCGTCAGGAACCAAGCCAAACCCAATCTCTGCCGTACACAGCAAGTCGTTCAACTGGCAGACAAAGACCAGGCAGCCTATTTCCTGACCCATCCCATCGGCAACCACCACATCATCCTGCGTGGGCATCACCGCGAATTGCTGGAAGAGTTTCTCTTGGAAAAACAATCGTAGAATGACCGCTGAAGAACTACTGAAGAGCGATGTTTTCTTCATGCGTCAGGCTGTAGAAGAGGCGCGTGAAGCACTGCGACAAGGGGAGATACCCATCGGGGCGGTCGTCGTGTGCCGCGACCGTATCATCGCCCGTGCACACAATCTGACTGAGACGTTGGCCGACGTGACAGCTCATGCCGAGATGCAGGCCATCACTTCTGCTGCCAATTATCTGGGAGGGAAGTATCTGTCGGAGTGTACACTCTACGTCACTGTGGAACCCTGTGTGATGTGTGCGGGTGCCATCGGTTGGGCACAGGTCAGACGCATTGTCTATGGCTGTGCCGACGAGAAGCGGGGCTACCAGCGTTTTGCGCCAAAGGCTCTCCATCCGAAAGCCACTGTCGTTGGTGGCGTCATGGAAGAGGAGTGCCGCCAGTTGATGCAGAATTTCTTCCGAGAGAGGAGATGAGAGAGGAAGGGATGCATAAGAAAAGCGGTTCCTGCACAAGGCAAGAACCGCTTTCATCTTGTTCGCTAATTGTGGTTAGGGAAGGCTGATGGCCTCTGACGGACAAACACCAGCGCAGGTGCCGCACTCTGTGCAAGCATCCGGGTCGATAGAATAGCGCTCGCCCTCAGAAATTGCTCCAACGGGGCACTCATCAATACATGTTCCACATGCAATACAATCTTCACCAATTACGTATGCCATAATTCAAATAATATTAATTTGGTTAATACTCGTGTTATCTAATTCACGATGCAAAGGTAGACTTTTTTTTTGAATATCACTATTATTAGGTATTAATAATATCTTGATTTAACAATATTTCACCTAATAATGGGTATCGCGTAAAGGTTTTTCTCACTCAAACACAATAAAAAGCCGACTTTCGCGTTATATTATAAACGGCTTTTCTACCAAGAAAGCCCAACATTCGTATTGGCATGAAAAAAAAGATTGTCTACATATTTACCCTTGTCTGTGCCTGTCTGTTCATCGTTGAGGCCAAGGCTCAGGAGCGGACCGTTGAAAATCGGCCGTACACCGACTTGCGTCCCTTCCACTTTGGCGTGTTGGTGGGATCGCACTTCCAGGATATGGAATTTGTGAATGTGGGTCCGCAAATGATTGCCGTCGACGAAGACGGAACCACGGTTGAGAAAGTCATCAGTTGCGACCAAGACCGTTGGGATGCTGGTTTCCATGTGGGTGTGCTGGGCGAGCTCCGTTTGGGCACTTACTTTGCTTTCCGCATCGCGCCAGCCATGTATTTCGGCACCAAGCATCTGTTGTTTCAGAACTTCACCGACCTCATGGAAGACGGCTCACCCATAGTGGAAAGGCAGGAGATGAAGACCGCCTATATTTCTACGGCTCTCGACCTGATTTACAGCGCGAAGCGATTCAACAACCACCGACCTTATATCGTAGCCGGCGTCAACCCGATGTTGAACCTCTCAGGAAAAGACGAGGATATCTTGAAACTCAAACGCTACGATTGCTACTTGGAGTTGGGCGTTGGTTGCGACTTCTATCTTCCTTTCTTTAAACTGCGTCCGGAATTGAAGTTCGGCTACAGTCTTATCAATTCACTCGACACGAAACATGCCGACATCATCAAAGACAAGAACATGTTGGCCTATGCCCGTTCGGTCAGTAAGGCGCAGACGAAATTCATCGCCCTGACTTTCCACTTCGAGTAACAATCCTTCGTAGCTAAGAATAAACTATTTCTTGTCGAGAGAGACGATCATCTTTCCCACGTACAGGGCGTGCTTGCCGTTTTGGTCGACGGGAATGTCCTTGCCGTCGAGGTTCTTCACGTAGCGAAGCTCATCGAAGTAGGTGTGAGAATGGCCGCCGAGCACGAGGTCGATGCCCCGTGTCTGGCCAACAAGCCGAATGTCGTCGACATCGTTGGGGGGCGCTTCCCATCCAAGGTGCGAGATGCAGATGATCAGGTCGCACTTCTTTTTCTTCAGGATGTCGACCACCCGCCGCGCTTCGTCCACGGGATTCTTGTAGGCCACGCCCCTGCAGTTGTCGGCCATCACCAGTCCTTCCATCATGGGCGAAAGTCCGAATACACCGATTTTCACACCCTTCCGCTTCAGGATGATGTAGTCTTTGGTCAGGCCTTCCACGGGTGTGCCCGTGAAGTCGTAGTTGGAACAAAGAATGGGAAAATTGGCTTGGCGGAAGAGCTTGGCCATATTCTCCAGTCCGAAGTCGAACTCATGGTTGCCGATGGCGCCGGCATCGTAGCCCATCCGGTTCATCAGTCCCACTTCCACATCACCCTTATAGAGCGTGAAGTAGGGGGAACCCTGGCAAAAGTCGCCACTGTCGAAGAGCAGCAGGTCAGGGTCTTTCTGTCGTTGCTCTTTCAGGAATTGGATGCGCCTGATGAAGCCTCCGCGGTCGGCGAGAGCCGTGTCGGCAAGGTTGGGCGACAGCGGATAGATGGTGCTGTGGGTGTCGTTGGTGTGCAGGATGGTCAGCTGCTTCTGGGCGTTAGCCACCTGTACACACAGCAAAATACCTATAATGAAGAAACCTCTTTTCATAATGTCTGATTCTTATTGTTCAATAATCAATTCTCTACTACAATTCTTCCCTCCACTTCGCGGTCTACGACGATGCCCTGTTTCATCTGCTCGCGTAGGTAGTCCATGATGATGAAACGCACGTTGTTGCTCACCTCCTGAGGCGAGTTGGCATCGGTCTTGTTTTTGAAGGCCAGCATCTTGTCGTTGCCCTGTGCCACAAAGTCGATGGTGGCCACACGATATTTCTGCTTCGGGTCGATTTCTTTTCCATTCAGGCGCGCTGACTTCAGCTGTCCGTCCTCCGTGATGACCAGCTGCACGCCGTGGCTCAGCGCTTCGCCACCTGTGGAGGCCACCTGTCGGAACAGCTCCATGACGGTTTCTCCAGTCAGTGTGCAGAAGCAGATTTTGTTCTCGAAAGGCGCCACTTCCACCACATCGCCGTAGGTCACGTTGCCTTCAGCCAATGCGGCGCGGATGCCTCCCATGTTGTAGAGGCCGAAGTCAGGTTTTTCGCCATAGGCTTTGCCAGCCCATACCAGCACGTCGGCCAGCAGGTTTGAGAGCGGGCTCTCTGGCCGCTTGGCAGGCATATAGCGCGCCACCTTTCCCACGACGGGGCTCATCATGCTGTCGACCACATGCTTGAAGGGCACCATAAACTGCGTGGCACCCTCGTCGGTCTGTGCGTCGTAGCGCTTGTCTATCAGTTCGCGGGTCCGCTGGATGCCAGTCATCTGGTAATGCGTGGTGCATGCGGTGAGCATCAGGACGGCTGCGAAGAAACAGGATTGCAATTTCATTGTTCTTGTCATAGGGTTAAAAGTTTTGTGGCGAACGGCGATGCCCGCCTGTCGAAATAAGATTGGTGCAAAAATACATCTTTTTTTCGAGATGACAAACGTTCTGTTTCATTTTTTCCGAATATTTTTCGCAGAATACACAATAAAGCCCCAACTTTTGCGTTTATAAAACATGATACAAGACGAATTGGCGCTTTGCATTCGCAGCACTTTCGGACACCAGCCCACGGGCGAACAGGAATTGGCCATCCGTCAGTTCTGCCTCTTTCTGACCGATCGCCATCCGCATGCAGCCATGCTGATGCGCGGGTGTGCCGGCACGGGTAAGACCACTTTGGCAGGAGCCATCGTTCGTGCGCTGAAGGCATTGGGACAAAAGGTGGTGCTGATGGCACCCACGGGACGTGCTGCCAAGGTGTTCGCACTGAATGCCGACAGCCAGGCTTACACCATCCACCACCGCATCTATCGCAGCACGGTGGGGGTCAGCCAGGCCGATGCCACTTTCCACCTGAACGAAAACCTGCACACCGACACGCTCTTCATTGTCGACGAGGCTTCGATGATAGCCAATTCGCCAGCCTCGGGCAGCAGCTTTGGCAGCGGTTGCCTGCTGGACGACTTGGTGCAATACGTCTATACGGGGCGCAACTGCCGGATGATGTTTATTGGCGATGCGGCACAGTTGCCTCCTGTCGGTCAGGAACAATCGCCCGCCCTGCAGGCCTCTGTTTTGGCGGGCTATGGGCTGAAGGTCTATGAATGCGACCTCGACGAGGTGCTCCGCCAGAGTGCCGACTCAGGCATCTTGTACAATGCCACGCTCATCCGCGGCTATATGGAGGGCGGCCTGCCGAAAATCCGCCTGAAGGGATTTGCCGATGTCGTGGTGGTGCCGGGCAGCGAACTGATAGAACAGCTGACCTCTTCCTACTCAGCGGTGGGCATCGACGACACGACGGTGGTGACCCGTAGCAACAAACGTTGCAATATCTACAACCAAGGCATCCGCAACACCATCCTCGACCGCGAGGATGTGCTCTGCACGGGCGACCGGCTGATGGTGGTGAAGAACAACTATTTCTGGGGCATCAAGGAGCAAAAGAGTGAAGGTGACATCTCATTCATCGCCAATGGCGACCAGGCTGTGGTGGAGCGTGTGAGGCATGTCCGCGAGTTGTATGGCTTCACGTTCGCCGATGTGTGGCTGCGTTTCCCCGACTACGACGACAGCGAGGTGCAGGCGACGGTCATCCTCGACAGTCTGACCACGGAAGCGCCCGCCCTGACGCAGGAACAGCAGCAGCAATTGTTCCTCGAGGTGATGGCCGACTATGCCGACATCCCCCACAAAGCCGACCGTCTGAAAGCATTGAAAATGGATGCCCACTACAATGCCCTCCAGGTGAAATATGCCTACGCCGTGACCTGCCACAAGGCGCAGGGTGGCCAGTGGGCGCACGTCTATTTAGACCAGGGCTACATGACCGACGACATGCTTACGCCCGACTACATCCACTGGCTCTATACCGCCTTTACGCGAGCCACAGAGAAACTCTTTTTGGTGAATTGGCCGAAGACGCAGATAGAATAGCACAACGTCCCTCTCTCATGAAAGAAAGGGACGCTGTCGCAGAATATGTAGAAAATCTTATTTCTTTTGGAAAAGGCGCACACCAACGCCACCCACGATGCTGGCACGCTTGGTGTAGGGGTTTGTGTTGAATTCCATGAACACGGGTACATGGAATCCCTTCGCTTCGATGTCTTTCGTAGCACGGATGGAAGCCTCCACGATGGCGGGTCCGTCGGCATAAAGATAGTCGGTGATGGAGTCGTAGAAAGGATTCCCATCCACGGGTGTCACGTAAGACGAACTTTCTGCGGGCGTGAAACCAATGCGGCCGCGCCAGTCGAGTCCTGCCAGACGGAAAGGTACGGTCAGCTGGATAAAGGTGGAGAAGGCACGCTTGCCATCGGCCTTGAGGTCGTTGCCGCCTAGGATGCTGTAAGCCTGCAGGTCGAACCACTGGCACTCGTAGCCGATGTTGGCCTCAAACTGATGGCCGGTTTCTTCCTTCACGAAATGGAAATAGCGGTTCAGCCAGTCGGCATTCGACATCCAGTGGCTTCCGAAGCTCACGTTCAGTCCGAAGGGGGCCTTGTAGCCTGCGTAGAAGTCGATGCGTTCCTTGTCGTTCTTGTCGAAACTCTTGCTGGCAAAAGCATCGAAATAGAATCCCAGGTAGCTGATGTAGCCATGGGGCTGAATGCTAACGCCGCCATAGTCCTGTCCGCGCCACATGTGCTTGGTCACCAGGTCGGCGCTCACATAGGCCTCAGGTTTTTCCTGGGCGAAACCTATCATTGGCATCAAGGCCACCATCATGGCCATCAACGTTTTTTTCATATCCTGTTCCTTTCTGATTTCTGTTTAGAATGATTTGGCTGCAAAGGTAGTGATTAATCTATTTTCCGTAAAACATTCCTTGTTAAAAAAGCGAAAAAACGCGGAAAACTTAAGTAATTTTGGTTTTTCCCTCGCTTAATCGTACTTTGAGCTAAAGCTCGAAGGTACTTCCGCTCGACAATAAAAATGAAAATTTTTGATTTTCATTTTGTATTGTTCTCGCTTAATCGTACTTTGAGCTAAAGCTCGAAGGTACTCACGCTCGGAAAAACTCAAATAAATTTGGTTTTTCCCTCGCTTAATCGTACCTTTGCAGCATGAATGCAGATTTTACGGCAACGGTGCTGAAATGGTATGAGGAGAATCGGCGCGAACTGCCTTGGCGCGACACCCACGACCCTTACGCCATCTGGCTGAGCGAGATTATCCTTCAGCAGACGCGCATCGAGCAAGGTCGCGCCTATTGGCAGCGTTTCCTGGAGCGTTGGCCGTCGGTAGAGGCCCTCGCGGCGGCTACTGAGGACGAGGTGCTGCGGCTGTGGCAGGGGCTGGGCTACTACAGCCGTGCCCGCAACCTGCACAAGGCGGCGCAGCAGATCGTGGCGATGGGTGGTTTCCCCAAGACCTTGGAGGGCATCAAGAGCCTGAAGGGCGTGGGCGACTACACAGCGGCAGCCATCGGCTCGATTGCCTTCGGTCTGCCTGCGGCGGTGGTCGATGGCAATGTCTATCGTGTGCTGGCACGCCATTTCGGCATCGATACCCCCATCAACACCACTGAGGGCAAGAAACTATTCGCGACCTTGGCGCAAGAGCTGCTGCCTCACGATCGGCCGGCCGACTTCAATCAGGCCATGATGGACTTTGGCGCCATCCAGTGTACGCCCTCGTCGCCACGTTGCCTGCTCTGTCCGCTCATGGAGGGTTGCGAGGCCCTGCGCACAGGAAGGATTCAGGATTTGCCCGTGAAGGAGAAGACCCTGAAAATCCAGACCCGCCACCTTGCTTATTTATATATAAGGTGTAAGGGCCATACCGCCATCCATCGCCGTCCGGCAGGCGACATCTGGCAGGGGTTGTGGGAGCCTTATTTCATGGAGCATTCAGAAAACGATCCTGTTCAATACCCTGTGTCCCCTGTTCAATGTCTGAAGAGAAACGTGCGCCATGTGCTGACCCATCGGATCATCCTGGCAGACTTCTATTTCTCTGAGACCGACGAGCGACCCGCTCTGCCCGATGACTACATCTGGATTCCTGAGTCAGCCATCGACCAGTACGGCGTACCCCGGTTGGTGGAAAAACTGCTCACGGAAGTGGCCGCTTTGGGGTGAATCTTGTGTCATGAAATGAAAAAAGTGTCTGTTTTGTTGCGTATTTGTTTGCGATTTTGTACTTTTGCAGCATAAAAAAACCGATAAAACTACAGTTGTATGAAAAAAATTACCTTGTTTTTGTTGATGGTGGCCTTCAGCATCTCGATGATGGCCCAAAACAAACTGACGCCCCAGGCTCAGCTGATGGTGGAACGTCAGAAGGCGAAAATCGAACGGCAGGCGACTCGCGCCAAAGGTCAAGATGCCACAGTCAATGAACCCAAGCGCCTGACGCTGGTGGTGAGTGTTTCCGACGCCACGGCTGAGACGTTCTCTCGCATCAAGGCCGCAGGCGGTGAAATCCGTTCGCGACTGGGCCGCCAGGTGGTGGTCGGCATCCCCATCGACAGCTTGGATGCCCTGCAGCAAATAGAGGGCGTTCAGCGCATCGACAAAGGCCATAAGGGCCATCTCAAGACCGACGTGACGCGCCAGCAGACGGGTGTCAGTCTGCTCAACGGTCCTTCGGTTCCAGAAGAGGCCATCCCCTACACAGGTAAGGGTGTGACCATCTGCCTGATCGACATAGGTTTCGACTACCAGCACCCTGCCTTCAAGGATGCTGAGGGGAACTCACGCATCAAGTGCGTCTATATGATGGGCGACAATAGCGGGCATCCTTTCAAGGTAGACGATCCTGAGGCTGGCGAAATCACCTTCCCCGGCTCTGTCTTCGACACACCCGAACTCATTGCCTCGCTGACCACCGACAACGCTGATGAGTCGCACGGCACCCATACGGCAGGCATTGCGGCAGGCAGCCTTTCGCCATTGGGCTTTGGCGGTATGTCACCTGAGGCCGACATTGTGCTCGTGCCTGTGAGTGATACCGCTTCAGGGGAAATGGCGTTTGAAGATGAGAACGAATGCTTGGAGTTGGCGATTGCCTTTGTAGCTGCCTATGCCAAGCAGTGTGAAGGGCCTGTGGTGCTGAGCGCCAGCCTGAACAGCCATACGGGCCCCCACAATGGCACAGGCACTGTGGTCGAGGCTATCGAGAAAGCCTCCGATTGCCTGATACCCGTGTTTTCCGCAGGCAACGAAGGAGACTATCCCGTTCACCTCTACGAGGAGTTCACCGCTTCCCATCCGTCGGTCAAGACATTGCTCCTCGATCTGGAAGAGGATGAGACGGGCGAGTATGAATACAGCTACTCGCCGGATGTGGTGGGCTACACCACGGAAGGCAGCGAAGTGAGCATCCAGCTGAAGCTGAAGTCTATCAATACGTTGTCAGGCCGACTCAACACGGTTTGGAGCTCAGAGGTATGTACGGCCACGCCCGGCTGCGATGATGTCCTCGTCATGGTGTCGAGCGACGACGACGCTGTCCTGGCCAAGTATTTCGACGGTGATATAGATATTTACGCCATTGACATGGGCGATGGCCGGCTGAGCTTCGGCGTCAGAGCCAGTGGAGGAATGACCAAACTCAATCTGTTTGAACTCATCGTCAACGGAGCTCCCGGCACAAAAGTACACATGTGGGACGACGGCCTCGGATTTGGCGGTGTGGACTTACTCGGCCTGTCTGGCTACGTCGACGGCGACAGCGAGATGTCGGCTGGCGACTGGACCACGACAGAGCGGGTGGTCAGCGTGGGCGCCTATTGCGCGAACGTGATGCTGCGCGAATACGACGGCAATGTGAGCGACTCCTCTGAGGCTGAAGACCCGGACGACGACGTGGATGTGATGAACGACATAGGCTGGTTCTCCAGCTATGGCACGTCGGTCAACGGTGTGAGCCAGCCCACAATCTGCGCCCCTGGTGTGAACGTCGTGTCGGCTTACAACCATTATTACCTCAGCGACAAGACCATAGCCGACAACATGCAGTGGATGGGCTATCCTTATACGGCTGAGAGCGGTACGTCGATGTCTTGTCCTGTGGTGGCTGGCATCGTGGCCCTCTGGTTGCAAGCCAACTCCGACATGACACTCGACGACATCAAGGAGGTGATGCGCAACAGTTCCGTCAACGACTCTTTCACAGCCAATCAGCCTGACCGCTGGGGCTGCGGCAAGATCAATGCCGTTCGTGGCATCAACTACATCACCACAGGCGACACTGGCATCCGAACCTTCGACTATGCCGCCTCGCGCACCACTGCGACCTACGACCTGCAGGGACGTCGCATCAGCCATCGTCCCACTGCCGGCATCTACATCCGCGATGGCAGGAAAATCGTAGTCAGATAAGGACGATTCAAGCACATTGGCCATAAAATGATTGCACAGAATATAGTGTTCTGTGCAATTATTATGGCCAAAAAGTGCGTTTTTCATTACTTTTCTTTGTCGTACAATAAAAATATTGTACTTTTGCACACGATTTTGCAAAATACCTTTTTTTTGAAGGATAATACATTATTAATATATTTATGAGTTTAAAGATTGTAGTACTTGCCAAGCAAGTACCTGACACAAGAAATGTGGGCAAGGATGCCATGACCGCTGAAGGCACCGTGAACCGTGCCGCCCTGCCCGCTATCTTCAACCCCGAAGATTTGAATGCCTTGGAGCAAGCACTCCGCCTGAAGGAGCAGCACGAAGGCTCCACAGTGGGAATCCTGACCATGGGACCGCCGCGTGCCGGCGAGATCATCCGCCAGGGACTCTATCGTGGTGCCGACACCGGTTGGCTCCTCACCGACCGCTTGTTTGCTGGCGCCGACACGCTCGCCACGTCCTATGCCTTGGCCACTGCCATCAAGAAGATTGGCGATGTCGACATCGTGATTGGTGGACGCCAGGCCATCGATGGCGATACTGCCCAGGTGGGACCGCAGGTGGCTCAGAAGCTGGGCCTCAACCAGGTGACCTACGCTGAGGAAATCCTGAAAGTGGAGGATGGCAAGGCCCTGATCCGCCGCCATATCGATGGTGGCGTGGAGACCGTAGAGGCTCCGCTGCCCGTTGTCATCACCGTCAATGGAAGTGCGGCTCCCTGTCGCCCGTGCAACGCCAAGCTCGTGATGAAATACAAGCGGGCTACGTGTCCGATGGAACGTCCGCAGGAAGGCACGGCTTACGACCATCTCTACGAGGAGCGTCCCTACCTGACGCTCAACCAGTGGTCGGTGGCCGATGTCGATGGCGATGTCAACCAGTGCGGTTTGGCTGGTAGCCCCACCAAGGTGAAGACGGTGAAAAACATCGTGTTCCAGGCCAAGGAGTCGAAGACAATGACAGGCTCGGATGAAGACATCAACAGCCTGATGAAGGAGTTGCTCAGCGAGAAGATCATCGGATAAAGCCTCACCCCCTTACCCCTCTCCGAAAGAGAGGGGCGTGGATAGTAATTGGGGTGGGAAAAGCATAACGACCATGGGCTATGGATACCAGACGGCTGCCTCCGACAGATATAACATTCTGAAGGAGTTTGCAAGGCAGAACAGAAGGAAAATGACTCCAAGCGAGGAGGCTCTCTGGGAAGCGCTGAGAAAGTATCTGGACGGCTGGAAATTCCGACGGCAACATCCCATTGGCGACTATATCGCTGATTTTGTGTGTTTGCGCGAAAAACTCGTTGTCGAGGTGGATGGCGAATACCACAACGCTGAAGAACAACAGCACGACGATGCGATAAGAACTCACTATCTGCAACAGATGGGATTCCATGTCATTCGTTTCGACAACCAAGAGGTGGATACTGACGTCATGTCGGTCGTCCTACGAATAAAAGAACAATTAACAAAATAAGAATATCACATGAATACAAGCAATGAACAACAGGGCCAGAGTCATACCACTCCCCTCTCCCCTCGGAGAGGGGCTGGGGGTGAGGCCGTATTTGTATATGTAGAGATAGAAGGCACGCTCGTGCAGGAAGTGTCGCAGGAGCTGCTGACGAAGGGTCGCAAACTGGCCAATCAGTTGGGCGTGGAGCTCCATGCCGTGGTGGCCGGAACGGGCATCAGGGACAAGGTGGAAGAGCAGATCCTGCCCTATGGCGTCGACAAGCTCTTCGTCTTCGATGGCGAAGGACTGTTCCCCTACACATCCGCTCCCCACACCGACATCCTCGTGAACCTCTTCAAGGAGGAGCAGCCCCAGATCTGCCTGATGGGCGCCACCGTCATCGGCCGTGACCTCGGACCCCGCGTGTCGTCGTCGCTGACCAGCGGACTGACCGCCGACTGCACAGAGCTGGAGATCGGTTCCTACGACGATGCCAAGACCAAGCAGCACTACGACAATCTGCTCTATCAGATTCGTCCCGCCTTTGGTGGCAACATCGTGGCCACGATTGTCAATCCCGACCACCGTCCGCAGATGGCCACCGTCCGTTCGGGCGTCATGCAGAAAGCCATCTACGAGGGCGAGTGCCGCAAGGAAGTGGTCTACCCAGAGGTCTCTAAGTATGTCAGCCCTGAGGCTTTCGTCGTCCGTGTCCTCGACCATCATGTGGAGGCCGCCAAGCACAACCTCAAGGGTGCTCCCATCGTCGTGGCTGGTGGCTATGGCGTAGGTTCCAAGGAAGGTTTCGACCAGCTCTTCGAGCTCGCCAAGGTGCTCCATGGTGAGGTGGGTGGCAGCCGTGCCGCCGTCGACGCAGGATGGCTCGACCACGACCGTCAGATTGGTCAGACGGGTGTCACCGTCCATCCCAAGGTCTACATCGCCTGCGGCATCAGCGGACAGATCCAGCACATCGCTGGCATGCAGGACTCGGGCATCATCATCTCTGTCAACAGCGATCCCGATGCACCCATCAACCGCATTGCCGACTATGTCATCGTGGGTACCGTAGAGGAAGTGGTGCCGAAACTCATCAAGTACTACAAGCAGAACAGCAAGTAGTCCTTCCCGTTCCCTACATCGTAATTCCTCCATCAACATGGATTTCCTCTATCTCATCCTGAAACTGCTGCTCTGCATCCTCGTCGTGTTGGCCATGGCCTATGTGCCGTACATGAAGTTCAAGAACTTCTGCAACACCAAGATAGGCAACAAGTACTTGTGCTATCTCCTGCAAGGATGCTTCGGCCTGTTCACACTTTATATTTTATTCATCTTAATCACATTAATCGTATAACAAGATATGGCAAACTATTTCAGTGACCATCCCGAACTGGAGTTCCACCTGCACCATCCGTTGATGAAGCGCATCGTAGAGCTCAAAGAAAGAAACTACGCTGATAAAGATACCTACGACGACGCTCCCGTCGACTACGACGATGCCATCGAGAACTACAAGCGTTTCCTCGACATCACGGGCGATGTGGCCGCCAACATCATCGAGCCGAACTCAGAGGATGTCGACCTCGAAGGGCCCCATCTCGAAAACGGGCGCATGATCTACGCCTCGAAGACTTTCGAGAATCTCGATGCCACACGCAAGGCAGGCCTCTGGGGCGTCTCCATGCCCCGCCGCTATGGTGGTCTGAACATGCCCATCACTCCTTACTCCATGGCCTCGGAGATCGTCTCCACGGCCGATGCCGGTTTCCAGAACATCTGGTCGCTTCAGGACTGCATAGAGACGCTCTATGAGTTCGGTTCCGAAGAGCAGCGCCAGAAGTACATCCCCCGCGTCTGCGCCGGCGAGACCATGTCGATGGACCTCACAGAGCCCGATGCCGGTTCCGACCTGCAGCGCGTCATGCTCAAGGCCACCTACGACGAGAAGGAAGACTGCTGGCGGCTGAACGGCGTGAAGCGCTTCATCACCAATGGCGACTCCGACATCCACCTCGTCCTGGCACGCTCTGAAGAGGGCACCCGCGACGGCCGCGGCCTGTCGATGTTCATCTACGACAAGCGCAACGGTGGCGTCAACGTGCGCCACATCGAGCACAAGCTGGGCATCCACGGCTCGCCCACCTGCGAACTGACCTACAAGAACGCCAAGGCCGAGCTCTGCGGAAGCACCCGCATGGGACTCATCAAGTATGTCATGGCCCTCATGAACGGCGCCCGCCTCGGCATCGCCGCCCAGAGCACAGGCCTCTCGCAGGCTGCCTACAACGAGGCTCTGGCCTACGCCAAGGAGCGCCGCCAGTTCGACACCGCCATCATCGACTTCCCCGCCGTCTACGACATGCTCTCGCGCATGAAGGCCAAGCTCGATGCCGGTCGGTCCATCCTCTATCAGACCGCACGCTACGTCGACATCTACAAGGCTCTCGACGACATCGCTCGCGAGCGCAAGCTCACACCCGAGGAGCGCCAGGAGCAGAAGAAATACGCCCGTCTGGCCGATGCCTTCACACCGCTCGCCAAGGGCATGAACTCTGAATATGCCAACCAGAATGCCTACGACGCCATACAGATTCATGGCGGCAGCGGCTTCATCATGGAGTACAAGTGCCAGCGACTCTATCGCGACGCACGCATCTTCTCCATCTACGAGGGTACCACACAGCTGCAGGTGGTGGCTGCCATCCGCTACATCACCAACGGCACCTACCTCGCCCTGATGAAGGAAATGCTCGAAGGGTCTCTCACCTCTCACCCCTCACCCCTCACCTCCAAGATCGAGAAGATGGTGGACCTCTACGAGCAGGCCCTCAACACCGTGAAGGAGGCTCAGCATCAGGAGACGCAGGACTTCCTGGCCCGCCGCCTCTACGACATGACGGCCGAGATCATGATGTCGCTCCTCATCGTCGAGGATGCCAGCCGTGCGCCAGAGCTCTTCGCCAAGAGTGCCAACGTCTACGTGCGCATGGCCGAGGAGAATGTCATCGCCAAGTCGGCCTACATCGCCAACTTCCAGGCTGCCGACCTCGCTGACTTCCGCGCCCGCGAGTGCAGCTGCGAGGCATAGGCCCCCTGCCTGACAACCAACTTAAGATCAACAACCGATTCCACGGATTGCACGGATTGGGTCCCCATACCCATTCGTGCAATCCGTGTTTCATGCCTGATAGGTGCCCCCTATAGGCATTCCCCTCCAAATATCTGCTAGGTGCACCCCCGCAGTCACTTCCCCCCTACAGGAGGCAACAATACTAATCAGCCCCCCTCCTACAGGAGGGGTGAGGGGGAGGTCATAGGGGGAGACCATGAAGGGAATCAGCCACCTACAGGGCTAGCGACCCCCTCTAACTCCCCCTGTAGGGGGAGGAATGGTTAGAACTGAGCGCAGAAACTAACCACTCCCCGCCAAAGCCTGATAGGTTGTACTCCGTAGGCACTCCCCGCCCCTTTTTAAGGGGAGGGGGTGGGGGCGAGCCGCGAGAAGAAAATTTCACACAGAAATCACAGAAGTCACAGAAAGGATATTGCGGACGCAATATCAAAAATCCGCGAGATCCGTGAAATCCGTGTTCGAAAAAAAATTGGCAATAACATAGAAGTTGACCTTTCATGACCTCCCCCTCACCCCTCCTGTAGGAGGGGGGCTGGTTAGTTTCTGCGCTCAGTTCTAACTATTCCTCCCCCTACAGGGGGAGTAAAGAGGGGGTCACATTCCTCCTGTAGGAGGGCTGAGGGGCGTTCATACTCCTTCGAACCCTTTCGTGTCAACTTCTATATCATTGCTAATAAAAATTCTGTGCTTTCTGTGCTTTCTGCGTGAGATAAAAACGTGGTTTCTACGTGAGATAAAAGAGGGAGTGTGTCAAATTCCGCCGATTGTAGGGACATACTTTCATGTATGTCCGTTGGTCTGGGTTTTGCGATCCTCCATCGGCGTCATTTCGGACATACATAAAAGTATGTCCCTACAGCCGCTTCCTTGGGAGGGGCTGGGGGCCAGCCCTATATAAAATGCAAATAAAAAACGTTTTTCCTAAATAATTATGAATGGAGGATAGCAAATCATGAATAAATTCGTAACTTTGCAGAAACAATCACAGAATATCTGAATCATGAAAGAATTAGCACTCAAATACGGATGCAATCCCAACCAGAAACCTTCCCGTATCTACATGGAAGAAGGTGAGTTACCCATCGAAGTGTTGAACGGCCGACCCGGCTACATCAACCTGCTCGACGCCCTCAACAGCTGGCAGCTGGTGCGCGAACTGAAACAGGCCACCGACCTGCCCGCCGCCGCCTCGTTCAAGCACGTGTCGCCCGCTGGCGCCGCCGTGGGACTCCCCCTGAGCGACACGCTCAGGAAAATCTATTTCGTCGACGACATCCAGCAGGAACTGTCGCCCATCGCCAGCGCCTATGTCCGTGCCCGCGGAGCCGACCGCATGAGCTCCTACGGCGACTTCGTGGCCCTCTCCGACACCTGCGATGCCGTGACCGCCACCATCCTGAAACGTGAGGTCAGCGACGGCGTGATCGCACCCGACTTCACGGAAGAGGCCCTCCAGATCCTGCGCGAGAAGCGGAAAGGCACCTACAACGTCATCCGCATCGACCCCGACTATCGCCCGGCACCCATCGAGCGCAAGCAGGTGTTCGGCATCACCTTCGAGCAAGGCCGCAACGAGATACGCCTCGACGACCCCGCCCTCTTCTCCGACATCCCCACGCGCAACAAGACCTTCTCCGCTGAAGCCCGCCGCGACCTGACCATCGCCCTCATCACGCTGAAATACACCCAGTCCAACTCCGTCTGCTACGTCAAGGACGGGCAGGCCATCGGCATCGGAGCCGGTCAGCAGAGCCGCATCCATTGCACCCGCCTGGCAGGCAACAAAGCCGACACGTGGTGGCTGCGGCAGCACCCCAAGGTGATGAACCTCCCCTTCGTCGACGGCATCCGCCGTGCCGACCGCGACAACACCATCGACATCTACATCGGCGACGAGTGCGACGACGTGCTCCGCGAGGGCGCCTGGCAGCAGTTCTTCAAGCACCAGCCCGAACCCCTCACCCGCGAGGAGAAGCGCCAGTGGATAGCCCAGAACCGCGGCGTATGCCTCGGCAGCGACGCCTTCTTCCCCTTTGGCGACAACATCGAGCGCGCCCACAAGAGCGGCGTGCAGTATATCGCCCAGGCCGGCGGCTCCGTGCGCGACGACCATGTCATCATGACCTGCGACAAATACGACATCGCCATGGCTTTCACCCACGTGCGCCTCTTCCACCACTAATGCTTTCATTTTATAATGCTTAATTTTATAATTCTTTAATTCTTTAACTCTTTAATTTTATAATGCTTTAATTCTTTAATCTTTTCGTTCTTTAATTTTTTAATTTTTTAATTCTTTAATCTTTTCGTTCTTTAATTTTTTAATTTTTTAATTCTTTAATTTTTCAAGATGGACGACGATTTTCAGAAAATCCTTGAAAATGGCATCTCGTTTGGGCGAGGCGGCGAGCGCCGCAGCTCCGACACGGGCAAGGTAAAGACCAAAGCCAAGAAAAAGAAGTACATCACCGGCGCCCACGGCAGCGGTTCCGCCATGCAGAAAGCCAAATACCGCCAGCAGCGCGCCAACCGCCACAAGTAAGCGTATAATCTTTGCCCCTTGTCGGGACATATATTTTTTAGCGTAAATGTTTGCAATAACACAAGAGGGGGTGTTTCAAAACTCTGCCGCGTGTACGCGGATGGATTTGGCATTTTGACACACCCTCTTTTTGTTGGGTAGTATATTCTATTTGCCCTTTATTGAACAAACAACCTACAATCGAATCAGGGTGGAGCCAGAGGTGGTTTGCTGCCCTGTGTTCCTACATTCAAGCTTGTCTCTAATGCGGATGTTGTCTGCTTTAAACTTCCATCGCACATTATCTAATTGTTGCTCATATCGCTCTTTTGGAGCAAGCAATTTGAATTTGTTTTGTTAACCTCCATCATTTATTCCGCTTCAGATACTTTTTATATGCTTCCAATATCTCTGATGACAAATCATCAGTCGCAAAATAGGGTACATCTATGCCGAAAGCCTTGCTGAGTGATTCCAGTTCTTCCTCACTGCGGTCATATAACCAATTGTTGCGAATCCATAAACCGAGAGTAAAATGAAATTCGAAAAGGTCTTCCGCTTCCACGATAGCTCTTTTATCCGCTTCACTCAGCATATCGTCCAACTGAGCAAAACATTCTTTTTTATTGCTTGGTAAATTCATCCTTCAGTTATTTTACCTCCTCAAATCTGACGCATATTGATTATCAGAGGATTATGTTTACATGGGACAAATATGGGCGTTTTAAGTTGCTGTTTTACAAGTAGAAAGTCAGCAGATGCTAATTCCGTCAGATATTGAGTTGCTTTACCTCGTCAATCTCCTTAATCAGCTGTTCTGTTGTTGGTAGATACAGTTGATACTTGCTGGCTAATATCGTGGAGTTTTCTTCGGGCAGAGCCATCTTTACCACGGTGTCGTTTTTGTCTGAGCAAAGAAGTATGCCGATGGTCGGATTCTCGTCTTCCTGTTTTTCGCAACGATCATAGTAATTCACGTACATCTGCAATTGTCCCAAGTCCTGATGCGTCAGTTTACCAGTCTTCAACTCTACCACGACGAAGCAGCGAAGCAAACGGTTATAGAACACCAGGTCTGCAAAGAACTCGTCATCTTCAAGAAGTATGCGCTTCTGTCTGGCTACGAATGAGAAGCCTTTTCCCATTTCAAGTAAGAACTCTGCAATATGAGAAATAATGGCGCTCTCCAAATCCTTTTCGTAGTATGCCGCCTTTCGTTCCAATCCAAGGAACTCCAACACCATTGGGTCTTTGATTACTTCTGTGGGTGATTCAGGAATTCTCTGATTGCGTGCCACAGCCAGGACTTTTTCTTTTTCATTGCTGAGCAAGAGTCGTTCATACAGCATAGAATTGATTTGTCGTTCAGTCTCTCTGGCAGTCCATCCTCCGTTCACTGATTCCAGTTCGTAATATTCCCGTTTGTCAGGGTCTTCAATTTGAATCAGCCTTCGGTATTGGCTCCAGTTTAATTGCGAACGCAGTGTGTTCGCAATTGGGTAAGTCCTATAAAACTGCCGACTCTGTTCCAGTTGCCTGACGCCAAATCCACTACCATATTCAGGTTCCAACTCTTTTGCAAGGTTCTTAATTAGGTACGTTCCGTAGTCGGCCCGTTCTTTGCCATGCTGCTCTTCTTCTACTATTCGTCTACCGATATTCCAATACATCTGCACACGGTTGAAGTCCACACTGCGAATTGCAGCTGAACGCGCATTGTCAATGATTGTCCGAATCTCACCAATAAAAGTTTCTTGATTCGTCAATGATACGTTTTTTTCTTTTTTATTGTCCATATTTCGTTTGCAAAGTTACACATTATATTTCTAATTACCATTTGTTTCACTCTTTCCATGCATTTTTATATATAAATGTCTGGTAGATTATCCATGATTGGCACGAACAAACCATTATCTATAGCAACACAAATTTCTTTTGTACTCTTATATTTATATGAATTTCGAGCTATTTGCAGGATTACTCTATAAACTATTTTTTCAAGTTTATCTACTTCTCTCTCAGTAATACCCGATTCTTCAGCATTGTGAATATAAGCACTGCGAATGTCGTAAATCTGTTCAATAAAGTCTTTTAGACGTTCGGTTAATCTTTCGCGTTTCAGAACTAAAGCAGGTAAATACTTCTTTAGTTGCGGGACTTTTCCTTCGCGTTCATTTGTAGCTAAGGTGTCAAGAACAGTACATAACATGACTACTCTTTCGTATAAATGATTGATAGAAAATGACTGGCTATATATATGGCATGCCCTCTTAAGTACCTGATGGATTTTTCCCCCATCTGCTGAATAGAATATGTGATATAAAGATTCGAAATCATTAATATTCCATTTTGTTACACTTTCCAACACCTTTGAATCAATACAAGTGTTGTATCTGTTTGCGTGATAATTTGCATGAATAGTTTCTGGGTTACTTGAATCTAATTCCTTGTAGAAGAAATAAGATTTCCCTTGAGTGATAAAATCATTGTTTATGTCAAACTGCCATTTCTTGGGATTGAAAAAGTTGTTATGATATAGATCAGAGCAAATTTTGAATATGTCTATTGCAAAGCAACACTTATCATACGCAAGATCTTTTGCATAGGATTCATTTCCACATACAATAACGACAGCAAAAATCTGCCTCTCTTTTAATTGCAAATTGCCTTCATTGAAGAAAAAAGATTCTTCGGAAAGATCAGATTTCTTTAAGAATGAAACATCTGCAACTTGGAAAGATAATTCATTATCACCCAAAAACGCGTTATTTATAGGGAAAGCAAATTTGTATCGAGGCATATATATATGATAGATGTGGACTTTCTGTTATTCGTATGTAAAAAACAAATAGATAGCATTCGCACTATTCAAGGTTGAAATCCAACTCGTTGCTTTGAATTGTGAACTTTTTATCCCAGATGTCTAATAATAGAGTGTCACCGTGTTGAGCAATCTTATAATCAAAATGGAATTTTTGTTTTGTTGTACGTATTATAAAATCTTGAATATCATTTTGTCGTTTATAGAACATATACAAACTATCAAGTTCTTGATAACTAATTATATTTCCATGTTCATTTCTAAGAAAAATAATCATCGAAGTTGTATCTGTTCGTTCAGATATGAGTAAAGAATCAATAAGAGTGTCTCTTTTTTGCATCTTCATAATAATATCATCGCGTTCTTCTATTTGATGAGTAAGTGCATTATTCATATATAGAAGAAACATAATAAATGCTATTGAGATAAGCAAAAGAGCTATTTGTATGCTATTTCTTTTCATGAGTCTGCTTATTTTGTTCATTAAACAAATCTGATTGTAACTTATTGATTGTAGAGCGAAGTTCAAAAATTTCTTTTTCCTTTTGTGTTCTATACTCTAACAATTCATTATTGAATGCAGCTCTGTCTTCAAACGACTCCAATTTGGATAAAGTTTCTTTTACATAACAACCAGTTCCAAAACCTAATGAAAAGATTGTTAATGCAGATAAGAAAACTCCCCATCCAGTACCGAGCTTTTCAAACAACTGATTTTTTTTATTTTTAGATGTTGCCATAATGCTTACTGTTTGATTGGTTTTAAGCCAAATTGCAAATCATCCTCGTCAATCTGATACAGACGGAAGAGGTTCTTCAGGATGGCCATCTTGTTCCATGTGCTACTTCTTGACGGACAGTAGTACAATCCTTCAGCAATCTTCTTATAGTGCTTACTTGCCTCAGTGGTGGAGAACCAAACATTTCTGTTGCTTTTTGCTTCCTCATACAACAGAACAGGATTGATGGCAAACAGTTTGTTGATAACCGCCCACATCATTTCAGACCATTCATCCACATCCTCCCTTTCTTCTTGGAAGATGTAGTACTGAATCTTGCGTCCAGTTGAAATACCGTTGTCTTCTGATAGACTGACAACATCATCATCCTGCACTTCTGGTTCGAAGTCTGTTTCTGGATAGCTCCATATAGCTTTTGCCAAACGTGACAGTTCTTGCTTTCGTTGTTCCAGTTCATCTTCTGTCCATTTGTCAAACTGGGCGATGTAATGGTTCATCCTCAGCCCACTCTGCTTAAAGCCGTTCTCCATATCTCGCTTTTCGACAAAGGGTCTGTTGCTGTACTTGATGTTATAACCAGTCAGAGTAAGGTTTGATATGGTATGCAGCCACTTCTCTTGTATGGTTTCCCATTCAGTGCCAAGTTCCTGCTTCCAGGCATTACTCAGTGTCTGTGGCATGATATGCTCTATCGTCAAGATGCCTTCCTCAATATTCTCCACCACATCGTTCTTCTCTTTGCTACTTCCATTCTCCAACCGTTCAAAGATGTACATCTTATTCTTGGCCTGCATGGAATACACTTTCTTTGTCGTAAAGCCATTGATAAACTCTTCGTCCTTGGGGAATGCACTCGACAATTTTTTGCTTTCAAGGATATAAATCAGTACTGCCGAATAGTTGTCCGTTTCTTTCTTGTTCTTCAGAACAGCATCATGAAGTGTCGCAAAAATCTTGTTCAGCGCATTAGTTGGCAAGTCGCACATCAGGCGACGGAAGATGAAGGTCTCAATGCACGAGAATACTTTGTAGATTTCCGTTAAGGGTAACTCCACCTCTTTGGCATATACAAGAAATGCCATCAGGAAGGGATAGGCAACTGTCATATCCAGCAAATCCAGTCGTTTGGCAATCTCATTTGTATCTTTATCACCCACTTGAAAAGCCTTGATGTCGCGATAGGTATTGGCATAGACCAGCATTTCCTGTAGTATTTCTTCAATGCCGTCATAACGCTTGGCGAATTCCTTAAAAGCGAAGTATATCTTCCTTTGATTAGGAATAGTTCCTTGCTTAATGGTCAGATAATTCCTAACGAAACCATCCAATTCATTTCCACTACATTTTTCTATTTTATTCCAATATTTGTCATAAAATTGTTCTTGAATGTTGGGAGCCAAGTTCATCAACACAAAGTTCCTAATCTTGTCGGCTTCTGTCAAGTCAAGTCCTGTAGAGTTCAGACTCTCAAATATCAGTTGAGGATTGTCACCGTGCTGAGGTTCCAATTCTATATCAATGATTTCAAGGCTATCAATAGCTCTGTACAATTCATCAGGTGTCAATTCACGAATCTGCACAATCCTGTCGTAGAAATACTTATAGTTGATAGTAACCTTAGAGTCTTGAATATATTCCGTCTCATCGTTATATATCAGCCGGTCGAAAGCCGTACAGTCATCACGGAAGGGCTTTAGTCTGACCTTTCTTTCATCCCTCCTATACTTATCTATAATATATGTATCCTCCAGTATCTCTGACAACCTTGAATCCTCAGGAACGCACACGCCCTTCTTCATGGCATTGATCATAGCAATAAGAATCAGCGAGATAGTAGTGATGCGTTGTTGTCCGTCAATGAGTATCACTTCGTCTCTGCTATGAGCATAAGATACTATGCTGCCAAAGAAGTGGGTGGATTTCCCTTCTTTAATTACGCTAACGAGGTCATCGAACAACTGTTTGCAGTTCTCCCGTTTCCAGTCGTAATTTCTTTGGTACACTGGTATGATAAATCTTTTTCTGGCTCCTTCAAGAAACTCTAGTAGATGTGATGCTGTTCCTTTCATATTATCTCATTTTTTAAATATTATACAGCAATCAACATATCCTTCATTGATGCACTTGTATCATGAGTGAGTTTATTCACAAGATTATTTGTTGCTTGAGCATACTCTTTTAGATATTTATTATGTTTCCCTTTTAGGGAATGTGAAAAGAAACTTGACAACATTTCGACCGCATCAGATTTGCCAATTATTTTTCCATCATCTGTTATGTTATCGTGTACTTTATGGTCATATACTAATTGGGCAACCTTTATAATCAAATGACGACATGAATTTCCAAGATTTTGGTAATCCATTGTTGTTTCTGCATACCTGCAATCATTTTCAAGTTCTGTTATCGCGTTTTTTATTTCATCCCATTTATTGATTTCTATTATTAGATTTTGGGTAAAAGGAGAATTAGAATCGTATGGTTCTATTTCTGTTATTTTTGTAATACCGATAGAGCGTAATAAAAATCTCAACTCATTTAGATTAATCCTAACGTTCTCATGCTCGCAATAACTTTTAATTATTAACGAAATAAACTTGTATAATGCACGATAACTATTATTACTTAGATCATGACACATGCTATCTAACAATATGTTTGCTTTGTCTTCACGTGAAGCAAACATATTACCACCGTTCAAAGTGACTTTTGCGTGGAAGAAATTCCATCTGCCCCAAAAACCACTTTTTTTACATTCCGTTTCAAATTCTTCCGACATTAAGAAACCACACGGAACTACTTTTGATTTTCGCCCTATTATGTGTCTTGCACAACATCTGGCAGTTTTCTATATCCGTGCTACCGCCCTTGCTCCATGCTGTCACATGGTCGGCATCCATTTCTTCCAGTTTCCAAATGCGCTGACGGTTGGCATCGTAGCCAATGGCGCAGTAGGGGCAATTGCTCACGCCTTCTGCCTTTGCCTTGTCGGTCTGTTGTTGATACACTTTGCGCATGGTGGGTTTGTCGAATAGACGGACATTTAAGAGCTTTGTATCTTGACAGCCACCAAGCACATACTCAAAGATTCCTCGACGATTAGTCACAAAATCGTCGTTCATCAGTTCACGGACTTTTGCCGATAATTCTGTGTGGTCGTATGGCTTTGCATGGAAACGCTCGTAGAGTTCGCCCCAATTTAATCCTTGCATTTCTGGATATACATCGTCGAACTTACTATCAACCCAATCTATGACCGTATTGAAATAAGTCTTTATCTCGTTAATGTTTGTGTCGCGACGGTGAGCACTCATATAGTTTGCTACATTGCCTTTGCTTACCCATTCCAATGCTGTAGCCAAAAACTGTTGGCGATTAGCAGGTCCTTTTACGTAACTGCTCCAACGCTGAATCCTCTTGTCATCAGAATTAGAGAATTCCTCCTTGCACTTTGTTACGAATGGGCCACTAAACACAGCATTCAGTTCCTCTTGCTGATTAAGCGGAATGCCGGCAATGTTGATAGTCTTAAACCAGTCCTTGATTTCCTTCTCAGCATCGTCGCCCTCGCCCTCACAGATATAGACCAGCAACTTTGTATTGAGAATCTTGCGCTGCATTCCCTCGTTAAGTCCGTCGAAGATTTGCTCCAGTCCGTTAATCTTCACGGCAAATTTGTTGCGAAGGAAACGACCAAGCGAAGTGATGCGCTGCTGACCGTCAAGCACTTCCAATTCAGTTTGAGGGGTCTTGAAGTCTTTGTTGCGGTTGAAGTATATCAGCCCAAGCGGATAGCCTTTCAACACAGATTCAATCACAGCAACGTCGCGTTTGCCGTCGGCATAAATGTAGTTACGCTGGTATTCTGGCTGTATGGTCAACTGACCAGCCAAGCCATAGAGACCTTTGCCCTCCAGTTCGTTATACTCAAAACCGTCGCAAATCTGCTCAACGGTGTAGATTTTCAATTCTGTCTTCATACTGATTGCTTTTTACGGATTAGTATTCTTTCGTACAATCTGACAAGTTCACCATCACGCTCTACATATAAACGAGGGCCTCCATTCAGTTTGCCAAGTTTTTCTTTGATAATATCCATGTTTGCAAGTTCCAGTCCTATACCAAGAATTTCAAATTGATCTGGACAATACTTGTCAAGGAAAGAGATAGGAACACCCATTGCACCGTTATAATCACATGGTATTGCATCCGTATATGGTACTTCTATTCCTTCAAAGTTAACATAAGGCTCATACTCTTTCTTTCCTCTTATTTCTTTATGTTTGCTGTGCTTGAAATTATCAGCCATAGTCATAAGCCGTAAAGGTTGATGTCGACGCCCATGGTCTATGTTAGTATACCAACAGCAATTACGGAACTTTACAAGCCCTGTCGTTTCATCATAAACACCATCTGCATATTCGTTGCGAACAGCGTCTATTCGGAAGTAAGCATTGCCACTTTGGAAACCATTTCCAAGCCATATTTTATTTTCTTTAATTAAAGGAAACACTTCTTTGTACATCGCTGCATTCATGTTGCCTATAATGATAAATTGCTTTCCAGCCTCCACCAACCAAGCCACGAACTCACGGAACAGCGAGAAAGGCGGATTAGTTACAATGATGTCGGCCTCATCACGCAGTTTGCGTATCTCCTTACTACGGAAATCACCGTCACCCTCCAGATACTGCCATTGCAAATCATTGATGTCAATACGATTATCGCCCGTCACATCACGTTCAAGTACGAATATCTTGCCATTTGTTTTGCTTTTATCTGGATTAAAGTAGGGCTGTTGCGTTTCAAAGAGTGTGGGCTGATACGGAATCTTGTACTTCTTGCTTTCAGGTGCATAGCTTGTGGAAATCAGTTTCTTCAAGCCAAGCAACTCAAAGTTCTGAGCGAAGAACTTGGTGAAATTACTCCACTCTGGATCGTCGCAAGGCAGCAACACCGTCTTGCCACGAAAAACATTCGGGTCGTAGTCCAGATAGGCGTTTATCTCCTTCTGAATGTCGGGATATTGCGTATAGAACTCATCATTCTTTGCCGTCTTTGCATTTGCTAAGTTCGTATTTGCCATACTTGTTCTCTTTCAGTTTTCAATTATGGGCACAAAGTTACTCAATTTTATTGAGTATTGCGCTTAAATCGTACAAAAATGCTAAAAATACGGCTTTTTAACGAAAATGTGTAAGTACTTATACATGATTTTGAGAATTATTCGCCAAATTCGCGCTTAATCAACAATGAAAGGATGGAGTAATTTAGAATGACAAGATTTCGCGAGTTATAAAACAGCCGATTTCGAGTTACCCCTCTTCCATCCCGCTCTTGTGGTGAAGGTCATATTTTCCGCATCAGAAAACAACCTACAATCGAATCAGGGTGGAGCCAGAGGTGGTTTGCTGCCCTGTGTTGAGCTGCACGGCATAGACGCCTGACGGGCAGGCGGAGAGGTCGATGGTGCTGCCCTGGCACGATGCCACCACCGCTCCGCTGAGGGCATAGACGGTGAGGGTGGAGGCAGAGGGTAGGGGAGTGTCGCTCTCCACGCTGAGGCGTCGGCCGCGGAGGACGAAGCGGGCGCTGGCGGGCTGGTGGTCGGAGAGGCCGGTGACCTTCTCGTTCATCTGAAGGATGTAGAGCAATCCGCGGTAGACGTCGATCTGGCCATAGCCGTAGGTGCTGTTGGGATAGTCCATCGTCTCGTCAGGATGGGTGCAGGTGTGGGCAAACACATCGAGGATGTCGTCGGGGGTGAGGTCGGGCTTGGCCTGCAGCCACAGGGCAATGGCTCCTGCCACGACGGGCGATGCCATGCTGGTGCCGCTCTGCGCTGTGTAGTAGAAGGTCTTGCCTTGGTAGGTCACCTTGTCGGTGAGTGCCTTGCGGATGGTGCTGGTCATTTCCACATAGCTGTTGAAGGGGGCGTTGATGCTCACGCCGGGCGCCACGACATCGGGCTTGGTGAGGCCGTCGAAGGTGGGGCCTTGCGAGGAGAAGCGGGCTATCTGGCCGGTTTGGGCGGCGGCGAGGCTGACCACTTCGTCGTTCGTCTCGCCATCGATGTTTTTGAACGTCGACTTATAGCCTGTGGCTCCCACGGTGATGATGCCGGGCATCGTGCCTGGCCACCATGTGGAATAGCCGGGGAGGGCGTAGGCGTAGGCGGGAATGTTGTCGATGTTGGAGAATGGGCAGTATTTGATGTCGGAATAGACCCAGGCGGGTCCGTCGCCAGTGAGGAGGAAGAGGGCGCCGCAGAGCATGAGATAGGCCAGGTTGGGCATGTCGCCATGGAGGTGGAGCACGTCGCCGCGCGGGTCTTGGTAGTCGCTCTTCCAGATTTTCAGGTGGATGTCGCCCAGGGTGACGGTGGTGGAGAGCCGGCAGGTGTCGTTGAGGGCCAGCACGCTGTCGGTCCTGAAGGAGAGCGTCTTCTCGATGTGTGTGTCCATGAGGCGGATGCTGAGGAAGTCGAGGCGCACCTGCTGGTCGACGGGTGTGACGATGTCGAGGTCGATGGTCTGTCCGCCTCCGATGCCGTTGACGATGGCGGCGCCCGCCTGCTGGATGTCGGCAGGCTTCTCCATATAGGCGGTGTGGTGGCCGTCGTTGCCGGCGCAGGCCACGATGATGCGTCCTGGGCCGATGAGCGACTGGAGGGCTTCGGCCTCCAGCAGGTGGCGGTGGCCGAGGGTGTAGCTCTCGCCGCTGCTGAAGTTGACGACGCAGGGCTTGCCGTCTTTCGCAGCCTGGTCGAAGAGGTACTTGAAGCCCAGCACGCAGGTGGCTGAGGTCAGCGCGTCGGGGGCGTCGAAGTCTTCTTCGTAGGAATTGAAATGGGCAAGGTAGAGATCGGCCTCGGGCGCCATGCCCGGGTATTTGCCGTCGACAGGGCGTCCGGCCATGATGCCCAGCACATGGGTGCCGTGGAGGGTGATGTTGGCGTGGTGGGTATGTCCGTAGGCGGCAATCTCTTCGGGCGAGGTCATGGCGTGGCCTTTGGTGCCGTCGTCGTTTTTCCAACAGAAATCATAATAGTATCGCGCGCGCGACAGTCCTTCGTCGTTGAGGAAAGCGGGGTGGGTGAAGTCGTAGCCATTGTCGAAGACGCCTGCTGCCACGCCTTGCCCCGTGAAGGCCTGTGGCAGCCCCTCGCCGGCATAGACGGGTGTGGCGTCAATCTGGCCGGGGGTGACGTCCATTGCCGGCCGTGGCATGGGCTCAGCCTCGATGCGCTCGATGCGCTGGTCGGCCGACAGGGCGGAGAGCTTGCGGCAGGGCACGTCGACGATGAAGATGCGCCCGATGCTGTCGACCACGCGGCAGCCGTAGCCGGCGAGCAGAGCCGACGACTGGCCTCTGTGGCTGAAGGTGAGGAGGGTGAGGATGCGCTGGTCGCTCAGGGGGGCTTGTTGGCGGGTGGCCACTCTTTTCAGCGAGGGCGACAGTTTGGCAAGAGGTGCGGGCTGCTGGGCGTGACAGAGGTGGGTGCCCATGAGCAGGGCGACGCCGAGGATCAACGTAGATTTCATGTTTCTTTCGTTTATTTGATTTTGGCTGCAAATATACGTAAGAAGGACTGAATAACAAGCGACGGGGCTGAAAAATTAAGATTTCTTTAGGGATTGGCGGGTTTTGGTAACGACTCAGCATCTCCTTTCTCAGGGGATATGTGACCCCCTCTTAACTCCCCCTGAGGGGGAGGAATAGTTTGAACTGAGCGCAGAACTAATCGGTACCCCTCCATATTGCGGGCGCAATAATAAGATAAGGTCACACAGAAAGCACAGAAATCACAGAAAAGGATATTGCTGGCGCAATATCCTCCATCCGTAAGATCCGTGACATCCGTGTTCGAAAAATAATTTCTGTGTTTTCTGTGTTTTCTGTGTGAGATAAAATTTTCGCGTAAGTCTGAGTTTTTCGTGCTTTTTCGCGATTAAATATCTTTTCATTTGTGCGATGTGATGGGATTGCGAAAATACGCGAAAAGGCGAAAAATTGCGAAAACCGATATTGCTGGGCGCAATATCAAGAAATCCGTAAGATCCGTGACATCCGTGTTCGAAAAATAATTTCTGTGTTTTCTGTGTTTTCTGTGTGAGATAAAATTTTCGCGTAATTCTGAGTTTTTCGCGGTTTTTCGCGATTAATAAAGGCCATTATATATGATTTGACCCCACCCCCAGCCCCTCCCCTTTGTGAAAGGGAGGGGAGTGCCTACGGAGTCGCACCTATCAGGCATTTATCCCACCCCTAACATCCAATGAAAGTACATGTGGGCGCACCTCCCATGTAGGGGAGGGGGGCAGGGGTGGGGTCAGTATTGTTTTTATGGTATTTGGTAATCTTGGGGTCAAATAGTATATAATTGCCTTAATAAAAGTTCATTTGCGCGTTGTGATGGGATTGCGAAAATACGCGAAAAGGCGAAAAATTGCGAAAACCGATATTGCTGGGCGCAATAATAAGATAAGGTCACTCAGAAATCACAGAAACCACAGAAAAGATATTGCGGAAGCAATATCCTCCATCCGTAAGATCCGTGACATCCGTGTTCGAAAAATAATTTCTGTGTTTTCTGTGTTTTCTGTGTGAGATAGAATTTTCGCGTAAGTCTGTATTTTTCGCGTTTTTTCGCGATTAAATATCTTTTCATTTGTGCGATGTGAGGGGATAGCGAAAACACGCGAAAAGGCGAAAAGGTGCGAAAATCCTCCTCCTACAGGAGAGGTGAGGGGAGGTGATGAAGGTCAACTGCTTTATCATTGCCCAATTCTTTTGTAACTATATACCTGCGAGAATGTTAAATGTTGGCAGGTATTTGTTAATTTCTTGTGGCCGATTGAAAGAAAATGATTATATTTGCAGGAAGAAATGGTGACACAAGAATCAAGATGAAGTACGCAGACTATATCCGGCAAATTGAAATAGAATCGCTCTGGAGCGGTAAGAAGCACGTGGTGTGGAATCTCGACCGCCAGGTGAACATCCTCAGCGGCATCAACGGCGTGGGCAAGAGCACCATCCTGAACAAGGTGGTGAAGAGTGTCAGTACGAATGGCGACATCATGAACCACCTGCTCAAGGGCGTGCGGCTGAAGACGGAACCTGAGGACGCCACGCACATCCGCTTCGACGTGATCCGCTCGTTCGACCGCCCCATCCTGAATGCGGAGTCGGTGAACAAGATGGACCTCAGCCTGGCCACGGAGCTGGACTGGCAACTGTATAAGCTGCAGCGGAAATACCTGGACTACCAGGTGAACATCGGCAACCAGATGATCGCCGCCCTGCAGAGTGGCGATGCCGATGCGGCACAGAAGGCGCAGGAGATCAGTGAGCCGAAGAAGATGTTCCAGGACATCATCGACGACCTCTTCCAGGAGACGGGGAAGAAGATTGTGCGTACGGAGAATGAGATCAGGTTCTCGCAGATCGGGGAGACGCTGGTGCCCTACCAGTTGTCGAGCGGCGAGAAGCAGATGCTGGCCATCCTGCTCACCGTCTTGGTGGAGGACCGCCGCCCCTACGTGCTCTTCATGGACGAGCCGGAGGTGAGCCTGCACGTGGACTGGCAGCAACGGCTCATTGACCTCATCCTGGAGCTGAACCCCAATGTGCAGATCATCCTGACCACCCACTCGCCGGCTGTCATCATGAACGGGTGGATGGACAACGTCACGGAGGTGAGCGATATTACGAGCTAAGAAAATTAAAAAATTAGAGAATTATAAAATTATAGAATTGAAAAATTAGAGAAATGAAAAATTAGAGAAATGAAAAATTAGAGAATTATAAAATTAGAGAATTATAAAATTAGAGAATTAAAAAATTAGAGAATTGAAAAATTAGAGAATTATAAAATTAGAGAATTATAGAATTAAAGGCTTGGGCATTGTTTGAGTAAACTGAAGGAAAACATATCGTCGGGGTATCTGGAGGCGGCCAACCGGCTGAACTCCAAGAAGTCGAAGCGTAGGATCGTGGCCTACGTGGAGAGCTACGACGACATTTTCTTCTGGCGCACCGTGCTCGACGGCTTCGAGGACGACACGCGCTATTTCGAGGTGATGCTCCCCTCGCACAAACGACTGGAGCGCGGGAAGAAGTCGGTGCTCATGCGGCTGTTGGCAAAGCAGGCGGGCAAGGACCTTATCTGCTGTGTGGATGCCGACTACGACTATCTCATCCAGGGGGCCACGGAGACCAGCCGCACGATGCTGTCCAGTCCGTATGTGTTCCACACCTATGCCTATGCCATCGAGAACCTGCAGTGCTACGCGCCGTCGTTGCGCACCGTCATGGTGGCCATCACGCTGAACGACCACCAGATATTCGATTTCTTCGAGTTCATGACGCGTTTCTCAGAGGCTATCTTCCCCCTCTTCGTGTGGAGCATCTGGTACTATCGCCGCCCCAACTATCAGGAGTTCACCATCACCGACTTCAACACCATCGCCCAGCTGGGCGGCTTCTCGCTCGAGCGGCCTTTCGACTGCTTCAAGCATCTCAAGCACAAGGTGTGGGTGAAGATTCAGGAACTGCAACGCCGCAACCCTGATGCGAAGGAGAGCTACCTGGCGCTGAAGGCGGAACTGCAGGAGCTGGGGGTCACCCCGCAGACCACCTATCTTTATATACAGGGCCACCACTTGTTCGAGAAGGTGGTCTGTCAGGTGATGACGAAGGTGAGTCGCGAACTGGTGCGCGAACGGGAGCTGGAGATCCGCCGACAGTCTGTACACACCACGCAGATGCGCAACGAGCTGTCGTGCTACAGCCACAGCACGCAGGACATCGCGCAGATGCTGAAGAAGAACATGGGCTACGTGGTGTCGGAACCGTTCCGACGCATCCGCCAGGACATCGAACGGCTGCTCTCACAACAATGATGTTTTTCTCCCTAAACGACGAACACGATTTTTATTTGAACATCGAAAAACACGAAAAACACGAATGGACTTTTTTAAAACACACACAAATACATATGAATGTATCTATTCAGCCCCCTCGCTGATAGACCTCCCCTAGCCCCTCCTGTAGGAGGGGGACTGGTTTGTTGTGGCGCTCCTGTAGGAGGGGGCTGATTAATTTCTGCGCTCAGTTCTAACTTCTCCTCCCCCTCAGGGGGAGACAAGAGAGGGGTCGCAACCTCCTGTAGGCGGGGGCTGATTAATTTCTGCGCTCAGTTCTAACTATTCCTCCCCCTACAGGGGGAGATAGAGGGGGTCGCAACCTCCTGTAGGCGGGGGCTGATTAATTTCTGCGCTCAGTTCTAACTATTCCTCCCCCTCAGGGGGAGATAGAGGGGGGCGCAACCTCCTGTAGGCGGGGGGCTGATTAATTTCTGCGCTCAGTTCTAACTATTCCTCCCCCTGCAGGGGGAGATAGAGGGGGTCGCAACCTCCTGTAGGCGGGGGGCTGATTAATTTCTGCGCTCAGTTCTAACTATTCCTCCCCCTCAGGGGGAGATAGAGGGGGTCGCATGAGGGGGACTGATTGACCAAAAATTTCTCGTGAGATTATTATGGAAACAACGGATTACACAGATTACACGGATTATTCTCAATGCTGAAGAAGCAGAGCCATCCGTGTAATCCGTGCAATCCGTTGTTTTGTTGATCACGAATTTGGGGAATTATCCGTGCAATCCGTTGTCGTATAGAAACAAGGGGCTATTCGTGGTTCTTGAGGAACTGCACAGCGCGCTCGATGTGCGGATACATCAGCTGGTCGTTGTCGACGAACGGGACCACCTCGCGGAACTCCTTGTGCAGCTGCTCAATGACGGGCGACGACTTCATCGGGCGGCGGAACTCCAAAGCCTGTGCGGCGTTGAAGAGCTCGATGGCCAGTACGCGCTCCGTGTTGTCGATGACCTTGTAGAGCTTGATGGCGGCATTGGCGCCCATCGACACGAGGTCTTCCTGGTCCTGGCACGAGGGGATGCTGTCGACCGACGACGGCATGGCCAGCGACTTGTTGAGGCTCACCACAGAGGCGGCGGTGTATTGCGTGATCATGAAACCGCTGTTGAGTCCAGGGTTGGCCACGAGGAAGTCGGGCAGGCCGCGCGTGCCGCTCACGAGGCGGTAGATGCGGCGCTCAGAGATGTTGGCCAGCTCACTCATGGCAATGGCCAGGAAGTCCATGGGCAGGGCGATGGGCTCGCCGTGGAAGTTGCCGGCAGAGATGATGAGGTCTTCGTCGGGGCATACGGTGGGGTTGTCGGTGGCGGAGTTGATCTCCGTGTCGATGACCGACTTCACATAGCGCAGCGTGTCTTTCACGGCACCATGCACCTGAGGCACGCAGCGGAAAGAGTAGGGGTCTTGCACATGTACTTTGGGCTGTGCAATGAGCTCGCTGCCCTCCAGCAGTTCGCGCATGGCCTTGGCCGTCTCTATCTGTCCCTGGTGCGGGCGCACGGCGTGGACGGCATGTGTGAACGGCTCCTGTCGGCCATCGTAGGCTTCGAGCGACATGGCGGCAATCTTGTCGGCCCAGTTGCTCAGGCGCTGAGCACGCAGCAGGGCCCATACGGCAAAGGCGCTCATGTTCTGTGTGCCGTTGAGCAGCGCCAGTCCTTCCTTCGATGCCAGTTCGATGGGCTGCCATCCCATGCGGCGGTCCATCTCTTCGCCAGAAATGATCTCGCCGTTCATCTCCACCTCGCCCAGTCCGACGAGCGGCAGGCAGAGGTGAGCCAGCGGCACGAGGTCGCCAGAGGCACCCAGAGAGCCCTGACGGTAGACGATGGGGTAGATGTCGTTGTTGAACAGGTCGACGAGGCGCTCCACGGTGTCGAGCTTCGAGCCTGAGTAGCCATAGCTGAGCGACTGAATCTTCAGCAGCAGCATGATTTTCACGATGGGTTTGGGCACGCGTTCGCCCACTCCGCAGGCGTGGCTCTGGATGAGGTTGATCTGCAGCTGCTTCAGCTGGTCTTTGCTCACCGACACTTTGCACAGCGATCCGAAGCCGGTGGTGACGCCATAGACAGGCACGGGGCTTTCGGCAATTTTGCGGTCGAGATACTCACGGCAACGCACGATGCGATGGCGGGCATCGTCGCTGAGTTGCAACTTGTAGTTTTCTTTGATGATTTCGCCGATGCGCTCAATGGTGAGGTGTTCGGCATTGATTTGATGAATCTTCATGGTTATGTTGAATGTGATTTAGATTTTGCGTGCAAAGGTAAAGAAAAATATGAGAACCTCCAAGATTCCCTGCATAATTTGTGCGTTTTCATGTGCTATTTGTTATGATTTTAGGGAAAATCATTTGGGACTTATAAAAAAAATAGCAATGATATATGATGGCCCTCACCCCACCTCCTTTCGGGGCTTCCCCGCTATCTTTTGTCATCAAACAAACCGTTTTCGCCGTTTTTATGGTAAAAATGTTGTTATTTATTTTGTTGTAAAAAAAAAACGTATTACCTTTGCACCATAAAATGTACTTATACGAACAAATAAAAGCTAATCATTACATATTCATTAATCAAAAAAGCGTATGAAAAGTAAATTATTTCTAACCCTGATGCTCCTGCTGTCCGTAGTCGGATGGGCAAGGGCGGATGAGCTGACCGTGTACGACAATGACAACACAAACAACTATGTGCCTTTGTATGGTATGTGGGCAGACTCCTATCAGAAGTGCGAGTTCATCATTCCCGCTGAAGAGCTTAACGACATGAATAATGCCATCATCTCTGGGATGACGTTCTATCTTAACCAAAAAGCTTCAGCAGCTTGGACTGGCACCTTCCAAGTGTTCCTCAAGGAAGTGGATGACGCCACCATCAGTAATTACACTGGAACGAATGGTGCCACCATCGTCTACGAAGGCACATTGGACGCAACGGGCGAGACCATGACTGTTGCCTTCTCTTCAGAATATCTCTACGCAGGCGGAAACCTTCTTGTGGGAGTGTATGAAATAGTGCCAGGCAGCTATGCTGGTGCCTCTTTCTTCGGAGCCAATGTTGCCGGTGCAAGTGTCGGCGGATATGACGCCGCCGGTCTGGACGCTGTAAGTGCTAACGCACGCAACTTCATCCCCAAAACTACTTTCACCTTCCAAGCTGGTGAATTGCCAGCTGTTATGAGGCCTACGAACGTCACCATCAACTACACGGGCGGTACAACTGCCGAAGTGAGCTGGACAAGCGGTGCAGAAGCTTTCGATATTGACGTGAACGGTACTGTGACTGAGAACGTCAGCAATCCCTATACGCTCTCCGACCTTACCTTGGGCACCACTTATGTCATTAAGGTTTGCGCAAAGAGCGGCAACGACATGAGCGAGTGGACGAATCCCGTCAGCTTCACAACCGATAAGTGCATGCCTGAGAATATGTGCCAAATCAACTATGAGTTGACCGACAGCTACGGTGATGGTTGGAATAACAATGCCATCAAGGTGGTGGATGCGGAAACCGGGGAAGTGCTTGCCACTTGGACTATTATCAGCGGCTCATCAGCTTCCGGTACTCTCAATGTTTGTCAAGGAACAGAGATTCAATTCCAGTGGGTAAGCGGCAGTTATGCTAGTGAGACCTCCTATGTAGTGACTGATGCATATGGCGAAGAGATTTTCTCTGGTACAGGTGCAATGAGCGACCCCGAGACTTACCTCGTTAGCTGCACAGAGCAAACTTGCCCCAAGCCTAGGAACTTGGCTGTGAACTATCAGGGTGGTATTACTGCCGAAGTCAGCTGGACATCGGATGCCGAAAATTTTGACCTGATGGTGAACAATGATTTGATTGAAGGCGTCACCAATCCATATACGATGGAAAATCTCGAACTGGGAACCACCTATGAAGTTCAGGTTCGCACCAACTGCGGTGGTGAAGACTATAGCGATTGGACCAGTGCCGTCAGTTTCACCACTGATGAGTGTATGCCTGAAGACCAAATAATAGTTAACTATAGTCTGCAGGACAGCTATGGTGACGGCTGGGTCTCTTCCAACGGTGCAAACTACATTGTTATGATGGATGAAGCTGACAACATACTTGACTATGTAACTGTTGAGAGTGGCTATTCTGCTTCCGGCACCTTCAAAACGTGTGGAGAATATGTAAAGTTTATGTGGTATATTCAAGGTAGCAACACCTATCCTGGAGAATGTTCTTGGACGTTTACCGATCAATCCGGCAATGAACTTTTCTCTGGAACAGGTAGTTCTGTGGAAAACGGCGATATACTGTATGTGATTGACAGAAGCTCTTGTCCTTCACCATCCAACTTAGCTGTTTCTGAGGTAGGTCCTCATAGCGCAGTTCTTGGCTGGACAGAGAATGGAGAGGCTACGGAATGGGAGATTTGCCTGAACGGCGATGAGAACAAACTCATAGCTGCTGAAAGCAATCCCTTCACGCTGACTGGCCTTGACTCAGAAACGACGTACGTTGTGAAAGTCCGTGCCATCAACGGTAGTGATCAAAGCCTCTGGAGTCCAACGCTCACCTTTGCGACAACTATTACGAATCCCGCTCCCTCAGATTTGGCAGTGACGAATATAAGTACGTCCTCTGCAACTGTAAACTGGAGTTCTTTTGCTGAGAGTTATGATTTGGAATGGGCGGAATATACCTATACACCATCAGACAATGCTTTCTGGTTGCAGTATGACAATGGAACCGTAGCATCCAATGTGGGCTCTTCAAGTGTCATGAATTGGAAATGGGGTGTGATGTATCCTGCCGAAATGCTCCAAGACCAGAAAATCCTTACCAAGATTGCATTCTATGAAGCAGAAGCCAACCAATATACCGACGGCACTATCACGGTGAATGTGTACAGTGGCGGCGACGATGCCCCAGGAACTTTGATTGGCACTGAAAGCTTTGCCATAGAAGGCACAAATGGTATGCGCGAAGTAAATCTTTCTGTTCCCATCCAATTCGACCCCAGTCAGAACCTGTGGATTACGCTCAACACAAATGCTCTACACTGTATGGGAATGAGCAATGAGGATGGTGGAATCAATAGCAGATGGATTTTCTACGAAAATGAGTGGATGGATATGGGTTCTCTCTATACCACTGGTGCAGCTTATAGCTTCATGATTCGTGGTTATGCTGATAATTTTGATTTATCCACACTTAATTGGAATACAGAACCAGACGTTACCTCTCCTTATACCATTGACGGCCTTGACCCCGTAACATCATACATCGTAAGAGTGAGAGGCGACTACGGCGAAGACGGTATCAGCAATTGGGCATCAAAGATTTTCACTACATCTTCCCCCTATGATGATCCTATCGACCTGGCTGCCACCGAGATTACGGCTACAACCGCCACGCTGGACTGGACGGGCTATCAGGACAGCTATAATTTGATGTACAGACAGGCTGAGGCCATTGACCCATCCGAGCCTGCCACCATCATCTTCGAAGCAAATGATGTCTGGGGAGACGGCTCTGGCTATCAGATGCTGCTTGATGCTGATGCCAATGTCTACGGCACGCTGTGGAATGCAAACCACAATATCCTAGTGGATGGTGAACAATACTCCAATGGAGATCTTCCGACGGAATATTATGATGAGTTCGAATACAAGGTTCCTGAAGAAGCCGACGGCGCTCTGTCCTCTACTAACGTTGTGGTTACCGGTAGCGTAACGATTACCATCCCTGCTGGCACCTATGACTATGCCATTTTCAACCCAACTCCTGGTGACAGATTCTATATCGCTGCTGACAATGGCGAAGTGGGTGGAGCCGAAGATGACTTCGTGTTTGAACCTGGTGTGACTTATCGCTTTACTATGCAGCGTTTTGGATCTGGTGATGGTGCTGCATTAGAAATCATTCGTCCTATGGAGGAATGGATAACAGTGGAGGGCATCAGCAATCCTTACGAAATGACGGACCTTACTCCCAACACTTACTACGAATGGCAGGTGCAGGGTGTCTACGAGGGCGGCACTACCGAATGGGTTGCCAGCCACTTCGCCACTGAGGAACTCTTAGAAATCGAGCTGGTCAACGATGACAGCGAGAATGATGCTGAAAAGAAGAATTCTGTCTTCATTTCCAATGCCGCAGGCCAGTATTGCGAGGTCTTGCTTAGCGACCGCACGCTCTTCAAGGACAATTCCTGGAACACGCTCTGCCTGCCGTTCGACTTGACGCTCGATGGCAGCATCCTGGAAGGCGCTACCGCCAAGACACTTGAAGAAGCATCGGTTTCCGGCACTTCTATCACCCTCGGTTTCGGAAGTCCCGTTTCGACACTGGAAGCCGGTACTCCTTACATCATCAAGTGGGAGGGAGGCGATAACCTCGTAGATCCCATTTTCAGTAATGTTCTCATCAAGGATGTTTCAGAGGATGACCGCACTATCACGCTGGCTAATGGCAACGTGAAGTTCACGGGCTACTACGATGCGTTCGAAATCACGCCCGACGATGAAGGCATCTACTACATGAAGGCCGACAACACGCTGGCTCACACCGCCAAAGCCCGCACGCTGAAGGCTCTCCGCGCTTACTTCGAGTTCACAGAGGAAGCTCTCGAGGGTGCACGTTCCATCGTGCTTGACCTCGGCGAGGGAAGCCAGGCTACGAGCATCAGCAGCCTGCCCGCCGACATGCTTGGCGAGGGCGACTGGTACACCGTCAGCGGTATGAAGGTGACGAACCTGAAGAAGGGTGTCTACATCAACAATGGTAAAAAGGTTGTTATTAAGTAAATGAACTGCGAGCTTGCTCACGTCCACAAGTCGTGGGCAGGCTCCTCAAGATTATAATCCACAAAAAAACGAAAAGACTATGATCAAAAAAGAATATATTCAACCGAGCACCGATGTGTTCAATGTAGAGGTGCAGGCCGTTCTGGCAGACTTCAGCGTGAACAGTGGCGACGATGGCATCGTTGCCGACCCAGATCCCGATGAGGACGACGACGACAACCGCGCTCGCCACACCTACAACACCTGGGAAGACGAGGAGGACTAAGCCGTCTGCTCGTCCATAGAACGACATAACGAAAAGATGCCGCTGCCCGACAAGGAGCAGCGGCATCTTTTTGTTATCTGCAGTATTTTTTTTGCTTAGAGCGGCATGGCCGACTGGATGATGTCGTCGTCCACGAGGTTGGGCATGGTGACCGTCAGTTCGGGCGTGCGGTCCATTTCGCGCTGGATGGCATCCATCGAACCACTGTTGCGAGCCCAAGAGCGGCGGGCAATGCCGTTGTTGACATCCCAGAACAGCATGTTCTTGATGCGGCGGTCGGCCTCTTCCGTTCCGTCGATGACCATTCCGAAGCCACCATTGATGACCTCACCCCAGCCTACGCCACCACCATTGTGGATGCTCACCCAAGTGGCACCACGGAAGGAGTCGCCAATGACGTTCTGCACGGCCATATCGGCACAGAACTGCGAGCCGTCGTAGATGTTGGAAGTCTCACGGAAGGGAGAGTCGGTACCACTGACATCGTGGTGGTCGCGCCCCAAGACGATGGGACGTGAGATCTCTCCGCGACGGATGGCATCGTTGAAGGCCAAGGCAATCTTCGTGCGGCCCTCTGCATCGGCATAGAGAATGCGAGCCTGCGAACCCACGACGAGCTTGTTCTTGCCTGCTTCACGAATCCAGTGGAGGTTGTCGGCCAGCTGTCCGTGGATGTCCTGCGGAGCGGTCTTCAGCATGGTGTCGAGCACTTCGGCTGCCAGGCGGTCGCTGGTCTCAAGGTCTTTCTCATCGCCCGATGAGCATACCCAGCGGAAGGGACCAAAGCCATAGTCGAAAAACATCGGACCCATGATGTCCTGCACGTAAGACGGATAGCGGAAACGGTGGGTCTCAGGATTGCCGTCCATCCAGATGTCGGCGCCCGCACGGCTCGACTCCAAGAGGAAGGCATTGCCATAGTCGAAGAAGTACATGCCGTTGGCAGTGAGCTTGTTGATGGCAGCCACTTGGCGGCGCAGCGAGGCACGCACACTCTCCTTGAACTGCTCAGGATCGTCGGCCATCATCTTCTGCGACTCTTCCAGCGAGAGGCCCACGGGATAGTAACCGCCAGCCCACGGGTTGTGGAGCGACGTCTGGTCGGAACCCAGGTCAACGTGGATGTTCTCCTCAGCCAAGCGCTCCCAGAGGTCAACCACATTGCCTACGTAGGCCATCGAGACGACACGCTTCTCTGCCACAGCCTTCTGGATAGCGGGAATCAGCTCATCGAGGTTCTCATGCAGTTCGTCCACCCAGCCCTGCTCGTAGCGCTTGCGGGCAGCCAGGGGATTGATTTCGGCCGTCACGCTCACCACACCGGCGATGTTGCCAGCCTTGGGCTGAGCGCCCGACATGCCGCCAAGACCTGCCGTGACGAAGAGCTTCATGTTGTCGCCACCCACCTTGCGTGCTGCATTCAGCACAGTGATGGTTGTGCCGTGGACGATGCCCTGCGGGCCAATGTACATGTAAGAACCAGCGGTCATCTGTCCGTATTGCGAAACACCCAGGGCGTTGTCGCGCTCCCAGTCGTCGGGCTTGGAATAGTTGGGAATGACCATACCGTTGGTGACCACCACACGCGGTGCATTCTTATGAGAGGGGAAGAGTCCGAGCGGATGACCTGAATACATGGCGAGCGTCTGCTCGTCGGTCATCTGGCTCAGGTATTTCATCACCAGTCGATACTGTGCCCAGTTCTGGAACACGGCACCATTGCCGCCATAGGTGATCAGCTCGTGGGGATGCTGTGCCACACGCGGGTCGAGGTTGTTCTGGATCATCATCATGATGGCCGCAGCCTGACGGCTCTTGGCGGGATATTCGTCGATGGGACGGGCATACATCTCGTAGGTAGGACGATAGCGGTACATGTAGATGCGGCCGTAGGTCTTCAGTTCCTCAGCAAACTCTGGTGCCAGCTGGGCGTGGAGTTTCTTGGGGAAATAGCGCAGGGCGTTGCGCAGGGCCAGACGTTTCTCCTCAGGGGTGAGGATGTCTTTACGTTTGGGGGCGTGGTTGATGTTGGGATCGTACGCCGGATGCTCAGGCAGCTCTTCAGGGATGCCCAGCATTATCTCTTTCTTGAATTCTTCGTTGGTCATGTTTTATTGTTTTTAGTTGACAAGTAGACGAGTTGACAAGTTAACAAGTTGCTACTTTATTATTTAGTTGACAAGTAGACGAGTTGACAAGTTAACAAGTTGCTACTTTATTTGGTTGACAAGTTCTTATAATTTGCTCTCTACGATCTTCAGGATTTCTTGTTCTTCAGCATTGGCCTTCTGGATGAGTTCGTTGGCCTCAGCGATGAGTTTGTCGGCCACTTCGTGGTCCTTCAGACTGCCAGCGTTGATCTTCACATTGAGACCAGCGCCCAAGACGGCAGCACGGGCAGCCAGCGCACCCACACCTGCATCGGAGACAGAGTTGGGATTGCCCTCTTCAGCCATAGCGCGGCAGATGTCGAAGGCGCGGAACGAAGCCTGCATCGTGTGGAGAGGCACCTGAGTGGCATAGAGCGTGGCCTCTTGGATGGCCTGCGAGCGGGCAGCCTTGTCCTCTTCCGTCTTCTTGGGCAGGCCGAAGGCTGCCATGATGCGGTTGAAGGCTTCTGTGTCTTCGTCGACGAGGTGCAGCAGTTCGGTCATCAGCTCCTGACCCTTGTCGGCCCACTGGCTGAACTTCTCCCACTGGTCGTCCCATCCGGGCTTGTGCGACGAGAGGTTGGCCACCATTGTGCCCAGGGCAGCACCCAATGCACCCATGTAGGCTGAAATGGTGCCACCGCCAGGAGCGGGACTCTCGCGCGAAGTCTCGTGAGCAAAGCCCTTCACGGTGAGGTCGACGAGTTTGTTGACACCCTCGTTTTGGGCATCCTCGAGCAGATACTCAATCACCTTCTCGCGCGGGTTGAACGGCTTCAGGTCATCGAGTCCCATCGAGTGGATGGCTATATTAATAATGTCTTGTTCTGGAATACCCGTCGAGCGGTGCTGCTTCTCAAGGAAATACTTACCAGCATCGATGAGTGTGCGCTTCGGAATGAGGCCCACGATCTCTGTACCTGTCACACGGATGCCACGATTCTGTGCGCAACGGCACACCTCGTCGAAGCAGACATGCAGCGGAGCCACGTTGATGTTGGTGATGTTCATCGACACCTGGGCGATGCCATACTCGTCGATGAACCAGCCGATGGCCTTCGTTCCCTTCAGCGTGCCAGGAATCATGATGGGCTTGCCGTTCTCATCTTTCATGGGCTTACCCGTGATGGGGTTGCCTTCGCGCTTGGGACGGCCCTTTTCGCGAACGTCGAAAGCAATAGCGTTGGCGCGACGAGTCGACGTGGTGTTGAGGTTATAGTTGACGGCAATGAGGAAGTCGCGGGCACCTACTGCCGTGCAACCTGTACGAGCGACCTGCTCGTCGATGGGGCGTGCGCCAAAGTCGGGCTGCTTGCCTGGCGTGCTGAGCTTCTCAGCCAGCGCCTCATACTCACCTTCTCGGCAGACGGCGAGGTTCTTTCTTTCGGGTGTGAAGGCAGCTGCCTCGTAGCAATAGCAGGGGATGCCAGCCTCGTTGGCGATGCGCTCGGCCAGTTTGCGGGCCAGGGCGGCGCACTCCTCGAGCGTGATGCCAGCCACAGGAATAAGCGGACATACATCCGTAGCGCCCATACGCGGGTGGGCACCATGATGCTGGCGCATGTCGATGAGCTGTCCAGCCTTCTTCACGGCACGGAATGCAGCTTCCACCACTACGTCGGGTTCGCCCACGAAGGTCACCACTGTGCGGTTGGTTGCCTCGCCCGGATCGACGTCGAGGAGCTTTGTTCCTTTTACGGCTTCAATTTCATTGGTGATTTGTTTGATAACATCAAGGTTGCGTCCTTCGCTGAAATTGGGGACGCACTCCACAATCTGTTTTACGTGACTCATTTCTTTGTACGATTATTTTAGGTTATAAAATATATGTGTGCAAAGGTACGGCAAAAAAAGTTTTCCTCCAAACTTTGGAGCGAAAAACTCTTATTATTCCTGTCATTCGACGCAAAACCCCACATAATATCCCTGAAAATTGCAGGGACGGAAATGAAGAGTTATCTTTGCAGACGAAAAAAAATCGGCTTGCTTGTAATTTTTTGATTGTTTCTGCGACTAATAGAATAGACAACGAACAATAGAATCATGGAAACAAAGCAATTAGAGAAAGAATTCCTGGACATGATGGAGGCAGAGAAACGCACCGTCTACAAGGTGTGCTACATCTACGCCCAAGATCAAGACGACCTGAACGACCTGTTTCAGGAGACGGTGCTCAACCTGTGGAAGGGCTTCCCGCGCTATCGGGGGGATAGCAAGCTCACGACATGGGTCTATCGCATCGCCACCAACACCTGCATCACCTTTCTACGGCATTCGCACACCCGTCCGCAGACCATTCCTATGACCGCCGATGTGTCGCGAATCGCTGCTGAGGAAGGAACCTCAGAGCGACTTCAGGAACTCTACAAGCTCATCAACGAACTGGGGAAATTGGAACGCGCGCTGATTCTCCTCTGGCTCGAAGAGCGAAGCTATCAGGAAATGGCCGAAATCCTCGGAATCTCGAAAGCAAACGTTGCCGTGAAATTGAATCGTGTCAAAGAGAAACTAAAGGAAAAAGCAAAACAGTGAACCGTTAAGCAATAAAAAGGAGAATAATCATGGAACTTGAAGAATTGAAAGCCAGTTGGAACGCACTCGACAAGCGTTTGGCAGAATCAGAAATAGTGAACATGCGCATGGTGAAGGAGCTGATTGCGCAGAAGACCAAGTCGGCCTACAACCGCATCTACGGAATAAACCTCTACAACTTCGTGGTCAATATCCTGATCCTTGGCGTGGTCTTCCCCTTCGTATTTATGCATACACCCATCATGACCAGCTCGTTTGTGGTTATTGAAACGGTGATGGTGTTGGGGCTCATCCCGCAGATTTGGAAAATTTCCTTGTTGTCGAAATTCGACTTGGAGGGAAAACGATGCGGCGAACTCCGCAGATTGGTGCTGCGCTACAAGAAAGTGTGTCAAGAAGAGAGGGTCTGGACGATTGCCATAGTCTGTCTGGCGATGATTGCCTTCTATATCATGGAATTAGGTTTCAACGACAAAGCCGGTTATCAACTGGGCACGCGGCTCTTGCTGCCCATCGGCCTTTCGCTGCTGACTTTCGCCCTGGGATTCTTCGTGGCCAAATGGCAGTTACGCCGTCATGCCCAGCAGATCCGAGAGATAGAGAGTGGTTTGGAGGAACTGAAAGGGTTTGAGAGCTAATACATTGCAATGCAAAAAGTAGAACAAAAAACAACGACAAATATGAAAACGCTAAGAATAGGATTGACAGTTATGATGGCTGTGGTGGCAATGGCCATGCATGCACAATTGAACGATAGTATCTCGACCGACACGACGCTGTGGTTCAACCAGACGCAACAGTTGGGCGAAGTGGTGGTGAAGAGTCCGTTGCCCAAGGTGCGCACCAACGCCAATGGCATGAAGGTGATTATTGCAGGCAGCGAGCTGGAGAAGGTGGGTTCGTCGAAAGACCTGCTGAAGCGTCTGCCTACGGTGAAGAGTGCCGACGACGGCGTGGAGATATTCGGACGTGGAGCCGCCGAGGTGTATGTCAACGGCCGTAAACTCTACGACATGAAGGAACTGGAGCAGATACCGTCTGACCAGATTCTGAATGTGGAAATCATCAGCAATCCTGGTGCACGCTATGCTGCCTCGACAAAGGCTGTGGTACGCATCAAGACGAAGCGGCCACAAGGCGAAGGCTGGGGTGTGCGCGACGAATTGAAGGCCTACTACAACAATGCCCCGGGCGTCAAAGACCAGTTGGACGTGAACTATCGTGAGGGCGGTCTCGACGTATCGGCCATGCTGAACGGTACGCTGGAGAATATGAAGACCGGCGCCTACGAGGTGATGGAGATATACAACGGCGGTCAGCGCATAGAGCAGACCATCGACAAGACGGTGCAACGGGTGAAAAACCGCAACTTCGGCACGCGCCTGCAGGTGAACTACCAGTTCAACGACAACCATTCCATCGGTGCGCGCTACAGCTTCGACCGCACACCCTACATGAAGTTCAACATCGACCTGCCTTCATTGTTCACCAGCAACGGCGAGTTCTTCCAGGGCAGCGAGAGCCACATCGTGAAACCAGTACGCAGCTATGCCCATGCCGCCAACATGTACTACAGCGGCAAGGTGATGGGCTGGCAGATTGATGCCAACATCGATGGGGTGTGGAACTGCACGAAGACGTGGAACAACACAGAAGAAACCACCATTCTGCCCTCGTATTCTTCGACATCTGACGGCTTAAAGACCTCTACGGTAAGCACCTTCAACGATGCTGCAGCCAGTCTGTTTGCTGGCCGTCTGACGTTGGAACACCCGTTGTGGGGCGGCAGCCTCAGTTTTGGAACAGAGTTCGATGCCACTCGCCGCACAGAAGCAAACATCAATCCCGTGACCAGCGATGGCGACTCGAAGGTGGATGAAAACATCTTTGCCCTCTTCGCAGAGTACAGACACCAATTGTTCCAGAAACTCAGCGCCCAGGTAGGCCTGCGCTTCGAGAGCGTCAGCAGCGACTTCTACGAGTGGGGGAAGCATCAGATGGCGCGCAACTACAGCGACTGGTTCCCCTCTGTGGGACTCTCGATGCCTGTGGGCAAGGTGTATATGAGCGCCAACTACGGCATGGACATCGCCCGTCCGGCATTCGCCAACCTCACCAGCGACATCATCTATATCAACAACTACAGCTATCAGAGCGGCAATCCCTACCTGAAGCCCACTTATACGCAGAATCTTTCGCTCAGCGCCTCCTGGAAATGGCTCTATGTGATGGCCAGCTACAACCGCGTGAAGGACGACATCCAGATCAGGAACATCAGCTACTCCGACGACAATCCGATGATCACGCTATTGCACCCCGACAACCTGCCAGCCTTCAACCGCTATACGTTCCAGGCCTTTGCCTCGCCGACGCTTTTCCGCGTGTGGCATCCGATGTGGGGAGCCGTCGTGATGGGGCAGGACTACGAGACGCAGGTGCCCGACGGCAGCGTCAAGAAGATGAACCATCCGCTGGCACAGTTCATGTGGAACAACCTTGTGGACCTTCCTCATGGCTGGCGGGCAGGATGCGACCTGATGGCGATGACTACGGGCGAATTCTCCACCTATCGCCTGCACCGCCCGTGCCTGACGGTGGACCTCTCGCTCTATAAGTCGTTCTTCCACGACAAGCTGGAGTGCCGCATGAAAGCCACCGACCTTACCGCCGTGCGTGCGCAGCCCATCACCATCTACAGCTATCGCAATCTCTACGTCAAGAACGACAATCATCCCTACTATGAGCTGACGCTGACCTATAAGTTCAACGTTGCCAACGACAAGTATCGTGGCCGTGGGGCAGGCGAGAAGCAGAAGTCGAGAATCAAGTGAGCGTAGCAACGCCCAATGGCATAGAATGCATGTATTTTTCTGCTGTATGGCAAAAAATACATGCTTTTTTTTCTGCTTACTCGAAAATTTTGTACCTTTGTAGCCCAAAAGCTGATGATATGAAAAAGTTGTTGATATGTGTGCTCATTGCGCTGCCGATGGTAGGTTGGGCACAGAAGAAAGTAAAGAAACAGGCGGAACCCATCAAGCCCATGAAGGAATTTGTGGACGAACTGATGTCGCGGATGACGATTGAAGAGAAAATCGGCCAGCTGAACCTGCAGGTGGCAGGCGACATTGTGACGGGCGGAGCCGTAAATACAGACGTGGGACGGCGCATCGCCAGCGGACAGATGGGCGGCGTGTTCAACCTGAAGGGTGCCGACCGCATCCGCGAGTTGCAGGACGTTGCCGTGAAGCAGAGCCGACTGGGCATCCCGCTCATCATCGGAATGGACGTGATACACGGCTACGAAACGGTGTTCCCCATCCCCTTGGCGCTGTCGTGTTCTTGGGACGAGCAGGCTGTGGAGCAGTCGGCGCATATCGCTGCGAAGGAGGCTAGTGCCGACGGCATCTGCTGGACTTTCTCGCCGATGGTCGACATCTGCGTAGATGCCCGCTGGGGACGTACCGCTGAGAGCAACGGCGAAGACCCCTATCTCAGCAGTAAGCTGGGACAGGCTATGGTTCGTGGCTACGAGGGGAAGGCACTCTCCACTTCAGAGAACATCCTCTCTTGCGTGAAGCACTACGCGTTGTATGGTGGCGCTGAGGCTGGACGCGACTATAATACGGTGGACATGAGCCACTTGCGCATGTACAACCAATATTTTCCGTCCTACAAAGCATGTGCTGAGGCTGGCGCTGGCTCGTTCATGACCTCGTTCAATGTCGTGGACGGCGTGCCTGCTACGGCCAACAGTTGGCTCATCAACGATGTGCTGCGCACACAGTGGGGCTACGACGGACTGGTGGTGACCGACTACGGCTCCATCGGCGAGATGCTTGTACACGGTGTGGGCGGCGACCTGAAAGGTGCTTCGGCTATGGCGCTGAAGGCTGGAACGGATATGGATATGTGTGCCGAAGGATTCCTCCACACGCTGATGCAGTCGTATGAAGACGGAACGGTGTCGATGGCCGACATCGACAAAGCATGCCGCCGTGTGCTGGAAGCAAAATACAAGCTCGGCCTGTTTGAGAATCCCTACCGCTATTGCGATGCTTCGCGGAGGGCGAAAGACATCTTCACCCAGGAGAACCGCAGGATAGCCCGCGACATAGCTGCTGAGACTTTCGTGCTGCTGAAGAATGCCAACAACATCCTGCCTTTGCAGAAAGACAAGAAAATAGCGCTGATTGGTCCGCTGGCCGATAATGCCGCCAACCTCTGTGGCAACTGGGCTGTGGCCGCTGTGCCCGACCGCTACAAGACCTTGAAGGAGGCCATGCAAGAGCGTGTGGGCGCAGGTCGCCTGCTCTATGCCCAGGGCAGCAATGTCTGTCGCGATGCTGAAGAGCAGAAGGCGGGTGAGTTTGGCAGCGCCATAGCCCGTGTAGACGACGCGCAGGCCAAGCAAGAGGCATTGCGCATAGCCCGCGAGGCCGACGTCATTGTCTGCGCGATGGGCGAGTTGGGCAACATGAGCGGTGAGGCTTCAAGCCGCTCAAGACTGGAGATTCCCGATGTGCAGCGCGAACTGCTCGAGGCATTGGTGCAGACGGGCAAACCCGTGGTGCTGCTCCACTTCTCTGGCCGCGCCACCGTGCTCACTTGGGAGCAACAGCACGTAGATGCCATCATGAACGTATGGTTTGGCGGTTCTGAGGCTGCTGAGGCTATGTGCGACGTGCTCTTCGGCGAGAAGTCGCCATCGGGCCATCTCACGGTCACGATGCCACAGGCATTGGGTCAAGTACCTATTTATTATAACCACCTGAACACAGGAAGACCCGTGCCAGAGGGAGCCAACGAGTTCTATAAATACCGCAGCAACTACCTCGATGTGCGCAACGACCCGCTCTATCCCTTCGGCTACGGCTTGTCGTACACAAATTTTGCTTACGGCGAACTGACCTTGAGCGCAAAGGAAATGGGACTGAACGGCAAACTCACAGTCAGCGTGACGGTCACCAATACGGGAACACGCGATGCCGACGAGGTGGTGCAGCTCTACATTCACGATCTGCAGGCTTCGGTCAGCCGACCCGTGAAGGAGCTGAAGGGCTTCCGCCGCATTCATCTGAAAGCTGGTGAGAGCCAGCAGGTGGAGTTCCCCATCACCCGCCAGCAGCTGTCGTTCTACAATGCCAACGGCGAGGAACTGACAGAGCCGGGAGAGTTCGACATCATGGTAGGTCCCAACAGCCGCGACGTGCAGACAAGCCGCATCGTGGTGAAGTGAAGAACGGATAGATAAAAGAATGATAGACAGGGCGACGGTTGACAGAATCATGGACGCTGCGAACATCGTGGACGTGGTGTCGGAATTCGTGACGCTTCGCAAGAGTGGCACGAACTACAAAGGATTGTGCCCGTTCCACAACGAGCGCACCCCGTCGTTTATCGTAACCCCAGCTCGTAATACTTTCCATTGTTTTGGATGTGGAAAACATGGAACGCCCGTGGGTTTTATGATGGAACAGGAGCAGATGACCTACCCTGAAGCCCTGCGCTGGCTGGCCAAGAAATACAACATCGAGATACGCGAACGCGAACTGACCAGCGAGGAGCGCGAGGCGGAGAGCCAGCGCGAGTCGATGTTCATCGTCAACGAGTGGGCGGCCAACTATTTCGAGGACCTCCTGCACAACAACGTCGACGGTGTGGCCATCGGCATGCAGTATTTCCGCAAGCGTGGCATTCGCGACGACATCATCCGCAAGTTCCGCTTGGGCTACGACCTGTCCGACGGCTATGCCCTGCCTCGACAAGCCCAGCTGAAAGGCTATCAGGAAAAGTTCTTGGTGGACACGGGCATCTGCTACCAGCGCGAGAAAGACAACCAGCTGGTCGACCGCTTTGCCGGCCGCGTCATCTTCCCTTGGATCAGCATGAGCGGAAAGGTGGTGGCCTTTGGCGGGCGAAAGCTCGACGCCGCCACGAAGGGGGTGCAGCAGAAATACGTCAACTCGCCCGACTCGGAAATCTATCACAAGGAACAGCAGCTCTACGGCATCTATCAGGGCAAGAAGGCCATCGCCAAGGAAAACCTGGTCTACATGGTGGAGGGCTATACCGACGTCATCGCCATGCACCAGTGCGGGCTGGAGAATGTGGTGGCCAACTCGGGTACGGCCCTGAGTGTCCATCAGATACGCATGCTCCGCCGCTTCACGCCCAACATCGTGCTGCTCTACGACGGCGACGAGGCGGGCATTCATGCCGCCATGCGTGGTACGGACATGCTGCTGCAAGAGGGCATGAACATCAAGGTGCTGCTGCTGCCCGACGGCGACGACCCCGACTCTTTCGCCCGTAAGCATACGGCGCAGGAGTTTAAGCAGTATGTGGAAGACCACCAGAAGGACTTCATCCAGTTCAAGTCCGACTTGATGCTGCGCGGTGTGACCGACCCCATCAAGCGGTCGGAGGCCATCAACAGCATCGTGCGAAGCATCAGCGTGATACCCGACCAGATAGTGCGCGCCACCTACCTCACCGACTGCTCCCACCGCCTGGGCATCAACGAGGCGACGCTCATCTCCACGATGAACAAGATGATACGGGAGAGTGGCTCGAGGAAGGAATCGCGTGGAAACGACGCTATAGGGGCGCGTGGGCCCGAGAATAATGTAAGCGCAGGCGGTAATGCCGCACCCGCTAACGACGGTCAGCTCGCACCTTCGTCCCCCCGTACGCTCACCACTTCGCCCATCGAGGATATGCTCATCAGGGCGGTCATCCGGCACGGTGGGGAAGTCATCTACGACAATGTGGAGACCGAAGACGGCTCTGTGGTCAGCCTGACCGTAGCGCAATACATCAGCTACAATCTCGGCTCTGATGGACTCTCGTTCAGCACGCCTTTATATAATAAGGTGTTAGACGAGGCCGCTGCCCATCCCGCCAATAGTGGGTTCGACAGTGTCAGCTATTTCACCCGTCATCACGACGTGGAAATCAGCAACCTCGCCACCAGCATGGTGGTCGACCGCGTGCAGCTGAGCAAGAGCTTGCAGATGAAGGAAGAGAAGGGCAGCCTGTGCAACCATGTGGAGCACCTCATCCTGGACTTCCGGCTGAACTATGTGGACAACCACATGAAGGACCTGCAACGGCAGATTATCCTGGCAGCCAACGACTCTGAGCGCATGCTGAAACTCATGCAGGAATACAAGGACCTGCAGGACATCAGAAACCAGATGGCCAAGCGACTGGGCAGCAACATCATCGTGTGAGAGAAGTCGCCCGAGTCCTGTCATCGAAACATCGCATATCGAAAAAGAATACAAACAATAAAACATCAACATTATCGTGTATTACATTGAAAAGAACATAGAGGTATCGGCATCCCACCACCTGGTGCTCGACTACGACAGCAAGTGCACCAAGCCTCACGGCCACAACTGGCGCATCACCATCTACTGCCGCTCGAAGGAGCTCAACCAGAATGGAATGGTCGTGGATTTTGGAGAAATCAAGGAGCGCATCAAGCGCGTCATCGACCATCAAGACCTGAACGAGGTGCTGCCCTTCAACCCCACGGCCGAGAATATTGCCCGCTGGTGTACGGAGCAAATCGAAACCTGCTACAAGGCACGCGTGCAAGAGAGCGAGGGCAATGTGGCCATCTATTCCATTGAGGATTGACGTCGAGCATTGAGCATTGAAAATGAGGGTCAACGAAATATTCTACTCCTTGCAGGGTGAGGGCCACCACACAGGCCGGGCAGCCATCTTCGTCAGGCTGTCGGGCTGCAACCTGGCGTGTCCTTTCTGCGACACCGACTTCTCTTCGTTCCGCGAAATGGACGAGGCAGAAATCCTCCAAGCCATCCACCAGCTCCTCCCCGCCGTCGCCGCTACATCACAGCGACCCCTCCCCATGATCGTCCTGACAGGCGGCGAACCCACCCTCCAGAACACGGAGCCGCTCATCGACCTCCTCCACCAGGAGGGCTTCTTCGTGGCGATGGAAACCAATGGCACGAACCCGCTGCCGCCCAACCTCGACTGGTCGACGGTGTCGCCTAAGGGGCCTGTCGCCTTCAACGAGGAGGGTGCGAAAAAACGCGTTGTCCATTTGTCACAATTGTCACGCCCTGCGATGCGGTGCAACGAACTGAAGCTGGTGTTCACAGAGAACTGCCAGCCCGAGCGCTTCCTCGACATTGCGGCCGACTTCTACTACCTGCAGCCCTGCGACGTAGGCGACGAGCAGCGCAACCAGGCGCTCATCCGCCAATGCGTGGAATACATCAAGGCCCATCCGCTTTGGCGCCTCTCCCTGCAAACCCATAAGCTCGCCGGCTTTAAATAGTATTCCCGAAAAATAACATTTCTCTCTCCTCTCTCCTCAAGAATACATTCCTCTCTCCTCTCTCCTCTAAAAAGAATAAAATGCTCTACTTCCACTGGATATTCCTGCTCCTCTACGTCCTCATCATCGTGGGTTCGATGCTGACCGTGCTGATGGACAATCGCCAGCCCGCCAAGACGATGGCGTGGATGATGGTGCTGGTGTTCCTGCCGGTAGTGGGCATCATCCTCTATTTCTTCTTCGGGCAGAACACGCGCAAGGAGAGAATGATTTCAGAGAACAGCCTCGACCAGCTCACCAAGCGCACCATGTTTGAGTATGTGGAGCAGAAAAACCTGACCATCCCTGAGGAGCATCGCACCCTGGTGAAGCAGTTCACCCTCCAGAACTGGGCCTTCCCTTTCAAGGACAACAGCGTCGACATCTTCACCGACGGCTACCAGATGTTCCACGCCCTGTTGCGCGACATCGCCCAAGCCACCCACCATATCCACCTCGACACCTATATCTTCGCCGACGACGCCCTGGGCAACCTCATTGCCGACGCGCTCATCCAGCGGGCGAAGGCAGGCGTGGAAGTGCGCGTGGTTTACGATGATGTGGGCTGCTGGAAGGTGGACGGAGCCTTCTTCGAACGGATGCGCGAGGCGGGCATCGACGTGCATGCCTTCATGCCCGTGAAATTCCCTGCCTTCACCAGCAAGGTGAACTATCGCAACCACCGCAAACTCTGCGTCATCGACGGACTGACGGGCTACATCGGCGGCATGAACATCGCCACCCGCTACGTCAGGGGGCGCTCCCATCCCGTAGGCCGAAACAACAAGAGCCGTTCCGTAGGTCGCTCTATTACAGCGACAAACACCCCCTGGCGCGACACGCACCTGCGCATCCGCGGCGCTTCGGTCTATGGCATTCAACGGGCATTCCTCGTCGACTGGTACTTCGTTGACCGCACGCTCATCACCAACCGCAAATACTATCCGCCACTTACGATGGAGGGGATTTGCAATCCCCGACACCCCTCACCCATCATCCAGATAGTCACCAGCAGCCCCATCTCCCCGTGGCCCGACATCATGCAGGGCTACGTGCGCATCCTCCTGGAAGCCAAGCACTACGTCTATATCGAGACGCCCTATTTCCTTCCCACAGAGCCCGTCTTCTTCGCCATGCAGACCGCCGTGCTCTCAGGTGTCGACGTGCGCCTGATGGTGCCCTATACCACCGACACGCGCCTGGTGGAGTGGGCCAGCCGCAGCTATGTGCGACAAGCCGCCGAGACGGGCGTGAAGGTGTATTTCTACAAGGCTGGCTTCAACCACAGCAAGCTGTTGGTCACCGACGATAATCTCTGCACCGTTGGCTCCACGAATGTCGACTTCCGAAGTTTCGAGAACAATTTCGAGGGCAACGCCTTCATCTGCGACCGCGATATGGCCCTGCGCATGAAAGCCATTTTCGAGACCGACATGACCAACAGTATTCTCTACGACGACCTGGAGCTGAAGAAGCGTCCCGCCTTTGTGGAGCGTTTCCTCGAGTCCATCGTCCGCCTGCTCTCCCCGCTGCTCTAAGCATTCCTCCCGCCGCTTTTCTCCGCTGCTCTAAGTCCTTTTGGCGTAGACCTGATACGACAATTTGTCGGGTCAGCTTTGCGTAGACTATTGCGAAAGGAATAACATGGAAGTTGACCCGAAAGGTTCGCAGGAGTATGAACGCCCCTCAGCCTCCTACAGGAGGAATGTGACCCCCTCTTTACTCCCCCTGTAGGGGGAGGAGAAGTTAGAACTGAGCGCAGATACTAACCAGCCCGCTCCTACAGGAGGGAACTAAACTAATCAGGCCCCTCCTACAGGAGGGAACAAAACAAATCAGCTCCCCTCCTACAGGAGGGGTGAGGGGGAGGTCATGAAGGTCAATTGGTATATCATTACCATAATAATTCTCTAATTCTCTAATTCGTGATTGACAAAGCTATTCTCCCTGGCGCGAAAAAATGCATTGTCCAATTGTCACAATTGTCACGCTTGGGGGCTCTGAGTAGTGGAATAACCCCTCGCAGAAACAAAGAGGACTGTTGCGGAAAGGATGTAGAGCGCTGCGGAGCGAGTGTGGACTTTTGCAAAAAAAGTGTGGACTTTTGAAGAAAAAGTGTGGACTTTTCATTTTTTGCGAAAACTCCACACTAAATTGTTTGGTGGTTTGCAAATTAATATGTATATTTGCACCACATTTTTGTTTCATTTTAAACCAGAAGATTATGAAAAACTTCTACTTGTTAGCCGCCACGCTTGCGGCGCTACTCTTCCCCCAGACCATGTTGGGGGAGGTGAATTTTCCAATTGACATCACTTTCGCGGCGCGTGGTGAGGCCACCACAGTCGACGAAGTGACAGTGACCAACCTTTCTGATCCCGACATTGCACCTGTGACGCTCAGCGGCACGGACATCCTGCGCTTGGTGGACCCGTCGAGCATCCCGACGGCTATTGAGAACATTCAGGTGGTTGAGGGTGTGACGAAACCCATTCTGACACCGAACCCGTCGATGGGCGACGGCACGCTGATTTTCGATGCCCGCGAGTCGGGTCCCGTGCATGTGAGCATCTACACGACCGACGGCAAGCTGCTCGAGTCGGCGACCTTGCAGGTGGAGAAGGGCCGCAACACGGCTTTCATCCCCTCCCAGTCGCCCGGCATCTACCTTGTTAATATAGAGGGCAAGGGTCTGAAGTCGAGTGCGCGCTGGATCTGCGGCGGCTCGAAGTCGGGCAGCCACATCGCC
>CADCIB010000008.1 GCA_902801375.1 uncultured Prevotellaceae bacterium
AACTCTGCGTTCTCTGCGCCTCTGCGCGAGGATAATTAGCTCTTGTTCTCGCGCAGAGGCGCAGAGAACGCAGAGCTTTACGGAGATGAATTTTGATTGTTTCTCCTTGAAAAACTCAAAATGAGCCAAGCGTAAACGCCGAGGAGAATGACCAAAATCGTCTGCACGGTATGTACGATGAGGACGAAGTAGAGGGCCTGGTGGTCGGCTACGCCGTAGAGGATGAGCATAGTCTTCACTGCGAAATGCCAGGGACCGGCCCCGTTGGGAGTAGGCACGATTACGGCGATGCTGCCCACGATGAACGACACGAGGGCGCACGACAGGCCAAGATGGGCGGTGAAGTCGAAACAGAAGAAGGTGAGGTAGTAGTGAATGAAATAGCAGAGCCAGATGCCGATGGTGAAAAAGAGAAACAGGGGGATGTTCTTCACGTCTTTCAGCGAAGCCACTCCCTGCCAGATGCCGTGCAGGGTGGTCTTCACCTTGTCGTAGATTGACAAGCGGCGTAGCAGCAGATGCAAGAGCAGGAGGGCGGCGCAGCAGCAGATGGCCGTCACCAACCAGCCGGTGGAAGAGAACTGCAGCAGCGTATCGAGACTTGTTCCCGTCTTGTCGAAGAAGGTGCCGAAGACACTCATCTGGAAAAGGATGGTTCCTGATGCGATGCAAGCCACCAACAAGGTGTCGATGGCGCGCTCAGTGACCACCGTGCCCAGGGCTTTGGCAAACGAGGTGCCGTCGTAGCGTTTTAGTACGCCGCAGCGCATGAACTCGCCGATGCGCGGTACCACCAGACTGGCGGCATACGACAGGAAAACGGCATGTACGCATGTGGAGCGGCGAGGATGTTCGCCGATGGGGTCGAGGGTCTGACGCCAGCGCCAGCCGCGGAAGGCCTGTGCCAAGATACCGAAGGGTAGCGACAGCAGCATCCATGTCCAGTTCATTTCATGGGATAGCACATGTTGGATGCTCCGAAAATCAAAGTCGCGGTACATCCAATAGAGAATTGCCCCGCCCAACAGGAGCGGCAGCAATATCTTCAGTGCTTGGCTGGTAATAGAACGGTTATTCATTACGAGCGACAAAGTTACGGCTTTTTTTTCACTCCGCGCTCATCATGAAGGTGAAAAAACACTAAAAGCCTTGTTTTATTTGCCGACAAACTTCGAGGTGAGGTAGTCGTTGAAGGTTTCTTTGTACAAGTCGCCGATGGGCAGATAAGCATCTTCGCCCAACACCACGCGGTTTTTGTTCACTTCGCGGATTTTCTTCAGGTTGATGATATACGACCGGTGGATGCGCATAAAGGTGTTGCTGGGGAGCCTTTCTTCCAAGCGTTTCATGCTCAGCAATACAATCAATGGCTTCTTCTCTCCTTCAAGGTAGATTTTCAGGTATTCGCTCATGCCCTCCACATAGCGGATGTCGCTGATGTTGATGCGCACCGTCTTGTAGTCGCTTTTAAGGTACATGGCATCGGCATCAATTCCCACCGCCTCTTCGTTGGGATTGGATTGGATGGCGGGGTTCTCCAGTTCGTAACGGTGGCGCACCTTCTGTGCCGCGCGCAGGAAGTCCTGCAGGCCGAAGGGTTTGAGCAGATAGTCCACGGCGTCCACCTTGAATCCTTCGAGGGCATATTCCGAATAGGCGGTGGTGAACACGACCATGGGTGGTCTGTCCATCTGCTTGACGAATTCCATGCCGTTCAGGTCGGGCATGTTGATGTCGATGAAAATGGCGTCAATCCACTCTTTCTGCATGATTTCCTTTGCCTCCAGGGCACTCTGGCATGCGCCTACCAGCTGCAGGTAGGGTGTCTTCTGCACGTAGCTGCTCAGCTGCTGAAGCGCCAGAGGCTCGTCGTCGATGGCTAAACACTTAATATAGTTCATAGTTCATAATTCTTATTGAGTATTCCTAACTTCTAACTCAGTGGCAGACAGAGGTGAACATCGTAGGTGTCCGGTCCGTCGTTCATCTCCAGTTGGTAGTCGCTACCGTAGAGGAGTGTCAGGCGTTGGCGGATGTTGTTCAGTCCCATGCCGCCGTGAATGTTTTTGGTCTGGCATTGTCCTATATCCTTTCGTTTGCTATTGGTACATAGGAAGTGAAGACGTTGCTCCTCGGCACGGAGGCTGATGCGAATGAACGACTGCTGGCGGTAGCTGACGCCATGCTTGAAAGCGTTCTCCACGAAGGTGATGAAGAGCAAGGGAGGAATCTGTGCGTCGGGCAGTCGGTCGGGCAGTGTCAGGGTGATGTCCACATGGTCGGTATAGCGGATGCGCATCAGTTCGGTATAGTTTTGCAGGAAGTCCACCTCGCGCTGCAGGGGAATCTTGCTCTTGCTGCCTTCGTAGAGCATGTGGCGCATGAGTCGCGACATGATGACAATCATTTCCTTCGCCCGTTCAGGGTCGATGTCCACCAGTGCATGGATGTTGTTCAGCGTATTCATCAGGAAATGCGGGTTGATCTGATATTTCAGATACTCCAGCTGTTGTTCCAGGTTTTTCTTCTGCAGGGTCTGCAGGGTTTTCTTGTCTTCGTTGTTCTTGAAGTATAGCTTGATGCCGAGGTTCAGACCTAAGAGCGAGAGGAGCAAAATAACTCCCATGAAGTCATTGAAACCGATGTCAATCGGGCGTTTGCCAAGATGGTGACGCGATTTGCCGTGATGCGGTTGGGGCCTGAAGTCGGCAATCGGACGACCAAGGCTGTCAGTCGGGGGCAACGACTTGATGTTGCCTATCGGATCGCCATGTAGCGGCAGACGCGTAGGTCCGGGGCGCTGGCATTGTATGAAGACAAACACAGCTGTCAGAAGGACTATCATGGCGAAGTAAGACTTCTTCTTGTTGCGGTAGACCAGTAGCGGAGCCACCAGGAAGTTGTGAATGAGGAACAGCAGCAAAAACAGGCACCCCAGCTTCCACACCTCAAAGACCTCGAACCACGGAATGTGGCTCTGTTGGCCGTTTAAACCACGGACATAGGCGGTGAACACGGGTGCAGCAAAAACGCCAAGCCAGAAAATCAGGTAAACCAAGTTTTCTTTTTGTTTATGTAGTGACAACTTCATCGGCATTATCGTTTATGATTGGTGGTTCAAAGATACGAAAGTTTGCGCTTTGCTGCAAAAACATTCAGCAAAAGGCCCGCTTTGCTCAGCGAAAGCAGACTGTCGCGCGGGTCGCTAAGATTCTGGGGGGCGTCGGGTGGAGAAACTTGGAGGGTATCTAATGAAATGCGGCGAGCCTTTTGGGCTCGCCGCACTGATATTGAAGTAATTGTTTACCTATACGCTTAGATTACTTTACGATGAACTTTTTGCCATTCTGAACATACACACCCTTCTGCAGGTTGCCGTTCATCAGCATACCATTGAGGTTGTATACGGGAGCATTGCACTGCTCAAGAGAGATAGCCTCAATGCCAGTAGGACCGACAGTCACCTTCAACTCCATGTTAGCGGGAGTTGCGGGGTCAAGACCCTTCATAGAAGCCTCAATATCTTCAACTCTCAGAATGTAATCACCTTCTGCAGCATCATCAGCTGCTTTCACTGTAATCTTTGCAAGATCACCAGGATTGAAAACTTCACCCTCTGTGTCGGTGATAGAGAAAGTGTAGCGCTTCTTGCTCTCCTTGAATTTGCAAGTAGCAGCAGCTGTACCGTTGAAAGCATCTTCAATAGCTTCTACTCCTTCGATAGTAATTTTTGCAGTTTCGTCCTGATACACGTAGAATCCGAGAGAGAAAACAGGTGCACTTTCTGCATCGAAATCAAGGCTAATAATTGCTTCGCCAGTTCCGCCTGCTTCTGCCTTAGCGTCTGTCAAACTCATGGTTACCTGACCAAAAACGGTTGTGCTTGCCAAAGCAAATACTGCGAGGAAAGCTGTTCTAAAGAAATTCTTCTTCATAATTTTAATTTTTTATTTGTTAATTTTGTAATTTAAATACTTAATTAAAACACGTCAGCGAGATAGAGCTCAAGAACCTTAGCCACGTCGTTGTTCGTGATTTTGCCGTTACCGTCCATGTCAATCATGGGATCATACAGATCTTCGTCATCCTCAAGATAAATCTCAAGCAGCTTAGCATAGTCGTTGTTTGAAATCTTACCATTCTTGTCAACGTCACCGAGGAGCTTACCACTGTCAGTCCACTTCTTCAAGAACTTCTTCCAAACTGCAGCAGCAGCGTACTTCGAGATAGATGCCTCAGGAACCACGAGGTCAGCCTCTTCGTAAGATGCAGCGCTGAAGAACTCTTCACCAGGAAGAACGATAGGTTCAGCAGCAGGTGCAGTCACTTTTTCAAGATCCTTATTAGCAATACCAGCTGCGAAATCTGTTACATTGTAGGGCTCAGTTGTCAGAGTGAAAGCCTCCTGTACAGTAACTTCTTCAGCAATTGCCTCAAGCACCTTCACGGGGTTGCCATTACCTACTTCGAGAAGCTCGTAAGCGATACCGTCCTGCTCAATGCGGTCACCCTGCTGGTAACCATCGACGGTGTTCACTACCTGTGCGTTAGCGCCCATTGCGAACATTGCGAGGGCAGCAATAAACAAGTTTTTCTTCATTTTTTAATCCTTTCTTTTTATAGTTAAACAATAAATGAATCAATATCCGTTTGCAAAGATACTCATTTTTTTTATTCCACCAAATACTTTTTGAAAAAAGTTTTGTTTTTTTGGTGAATTTTTCATTCTGCGTTTCCGTGGCGTTTCCTCCCCTATATATAATAAGGTGTAGCCGCTTTCGCGTTGGGCCATTTACACATATTGTGCTAAAACCGCTGCAAATTTAAGCATTATTCTTGAATGTGCCAAGGATTTTTCAATTTTTTTTTTGTTGTAATTCGTTTTTTTTGTTTTTTTCCTGATTTCGAGTTCATTCACCGCTTAGGATAATCAGTCCCCGAACCTCTTTCTTGCGGTTTGGGATTGCTGAGTGATGACCGTCAGAGTAGGCGTAGATGAGGATGCCGCCGGCAACGAATGAGCCTGTCTTCGAGCGCTGACGACGGGCTCATTCGATACCGCTGACGAGGGCAACCAATGTCCCAGGCAGGGTGACTTTGCGCTTCGTCGAGGCGATTGCAGATTGCAGTTTTTCATGAGCAGGTGCAGCCCTGGTTCCTCGAAGGGTGCGCACAGTGCACTGTGCACAGTCTACGGTAATTTCATGGGCCGATAGTTTGCAGCTATCTCAGAAGGCCTCGCGGTATTTCGATTGGTCGTGGTCGTCGAGCATGGAGAGGTAGCTTTGATAGCGCGAGGGTGCGATGAGATGGTCATCGAGTGCTTGACGGACAGCGCAGCCGGGTTCATGAGTGTGTGTGCAGTTGGAAAAACGGCAGTTGGCGGCATGGTGGAAAATATCGGGGAAATAGCTGGTGATTTCCTCTGGTTCCATGTCGAAGGATCCGAAACCTTTGATGCCCGGCGTGTCGATGAGCCAGTTCCCCTTCCCGTCCTTTCCAAGGGGAGCTTCTATCATCTCGCTATGCGTTGTGGTGTGGGTGCCTGTGTCGTGGGCTTCGCTGATTGCTGCCGTGCGCAGTTTCAAGCCAGGCACGAGAGTGTTGAGAAGCGTTGACTTGCCCACGCCGCTGTTGCCACTGAAGACGGTTATTTTCGATAGGAGGCAGTTGCGCAATTGATCGATGCCCAGTCCGTTGATGGCCGATGCTTCGATGCATTGGTAGCCGATGGAGTTGTAGACGTGGATGAGATACTGTTGCGTCTGCCGTTCCTCTTCGTTGAGCAGGTCGGTCTTGTTGAAGAGTAAGACGACAGGCACACGATAAGCTTCGGCCGAGGCAAGGAAGCGGTCGATGAATGTGGTGTTGGTTTCAGGATGGGCCACTGTGACGACGAGCACGGCCTGGTCGACGTTGGCGGCAATGATGTGGCATTGCCGGCTGAGGTTCGACGAGCGGCGGATGATATAGTTGCGTCGTGGTTCGATGTCGGTGATGAGGGCCGTGCCTTCTGCATTGGGCAGGATGTCCACACGGTCGCCTACAGCAACAGGGTTGGTACTCCGGATGTCGGCGAGTCGGAAGCGACCCTTGATTTTCGATTCAATGGTCTGTCCGTCGTCGGTCAGCACGGTGTACCAACTGCCAGTATTCTTGATGACGAGGCCTTTCACGTCTATACGGTCATGATTTCCTTGGTCTTGGCCTCGATGAGCTCGTCGATCTTCTTGATGTAGCGGTCGTGGATCTTCTGGAGGTCCAGCTCGGCGTCCTTCTCGTTGTCCTCGCTGAGTCCGTCCTTGATGGCCTTTTTCAGGCGGTCCTTGATGTCGCCACGCACGTTGCGCACCTCCACCTTGGCCTTCTCGGCAATCTTGTTGCACTGCTTGGAGAGCTCGCGACGGCGCTCTTCAGTGGGCTGCGGGATGTTCAGGCGGATCACCTCGCCATTGTTCTCGGGTGTGATGCCCACGTCGCTGTCCATGATGGCCTTCTCAATATCTTTGATCTGCTTGCGGTCCCAGGGCTTGATGGCGATGGTACGCGCGTCGGGGCAGTTGACACTGGCCACTTGGTTGAGGGGCACTTTCGAGCCGTAGCTGTTCACTCTCACTCCGTCGAGAATGGCCACGTTGGCGCGACCGGCGCGGATGCGGGCAAGGCTTTCCTCCAGGAAGAGAGCTGCCATCTCCATGCGTTCTTCGCTTTCATTCAATGTTGCTTTAACGTCGATCATAATGGTATTTGTTTGATATGATATTCGTAATTGGTTGACAAAAGTAGCGTTTTTTTCAGAATCGACCAACAAAAAGTGGGAAAATCTTTCATTTTGTTGCTGTTTTTGTTTCTTTCTTTCGTTGTTTTCTTGCATGTTCCAATTATTTCAAGTACATTTGCATGCGAAATCAACAACGATAGTATGAGTTACATAGAAAAAAATCTGATGAACGGCGAGAGCATCGTGACGCGTGCACAGCTCCATGCCGTGGTGTATGTGTGGCCGGTGGTGCTGGCCATCGCCTCGTTTGTGGTGATGGGCTTCGCAGCCTTCACCGAGAGCTATGCCTATCCTGTGGGAGTGGGCGTGGTGATGCTGGTGATTGCCCTGATCTGGGCGGTGCTGATTCACGACAACCGCAAGTATGTGCTGACCAACAAGCGACTGATAGAGAAGGTGGGCATTGTTCGCCGCGAGTCGCGCGAGATTCTGCTCCGCAAGTGCGAGGGCGTGCAGTTGTCGCAGAGTGTGCTGGGCCGTATTCTGAACTACGGCACGGTGACGGTCTCCACGACGGGCGATGCCGTGAACGACTACAAGTATATCAAAGACCCCATCCGCTTCAGCACACTGATCAACCAGCAGATAGACCAACTGCGCGATGATTCCTAAGTAGTGAGGGGTGAGAGGTGAGGGGTGAGAAGTGATAGAATAGCGAAAAATATGAAGCAGGTAAGACCAAAGAAGAACCTGGGTCAGCATTTCCTGACCGACCTTTCGATAGCGAAGGCCATCGCCGACACGGTGGATGCCTGCCCCGACTTGCCCGTACTGGAGGTAGGGCCGGGCATGGGTGTCATGACCCAATACCTGGTGGAGAAACCACGTGAACTGAAGGTGGTGGAGATAGACCGCGAGAGCGTGGCGTGGCTGAACGAGCATTTCCCTCGTCTGCGCGACAATATCCTTGGTGAGGACTTCCTGCGCATGGACCTGACCCAAGTGTTTGACGGACGCCCCTTCGTGCTGACTGGCAATTATCCCTACGATATCTCCTCACAGATATTCTTCAAGATGCTCGACAACAAAGAGCTCATCCCTTGCTGTACGGGCATGATACAGCGCGAGGTGGCGCAGCGCATGGCTTCTGCTCCTGGCACGAAGGCCTACGGCATCCTGAGCGTGTTGATACAGGCGTGGTACGAGGTGGAATACCTCTTCACGGTAGACGAGCATGTGTTCAACCCGCCACCCAAGGTGAAGAGCGCGGTCATCCGCATGACCAGAAACGACGTCATGGACCTTGGCTGCGACGAACGGCTGTTCCGCCGCGTGGTGAAGACCGTGTTCGGACAACGCCGGAAAATGTTGCGAGTGAGCTTGCGACAATTGTTTTCCGAGACCCAGCCGCAGGCGGGATTCTACGAACAGGACATCATGACCCGTCGGCCCGAACAGCTCACGATACAGGAGTTTATCGCACTAACGAACCTAGTAGCAGAACAGCTACGGTAAGAAAGAAGGTCAGGATGATGGGCCACGGCTCTCGTCCAGCATAAAGTGTGGGGTAGGGAGGCAGCGCCCATGGCTGTTCCATCCGCTGATAGCAGCGGCGATAAAGCCAGTGGAAGAGAAAGGCTGCCACGGTGCCGATGATGGCCCCCGTCAGAATGTCTAATGGATAATGTACGCCCAGGTACATGCGCGAATAACAGGAACCGATGGCCCAGAGAAAAGCCGTGATGACGATGACTCGCCGACGAAAGAGCAGCGCCAGCATCGTGGCAGCGGCAAAACCGTTGCTGGCATGGTTGGAAGGAAAGCCATAGCGACCGCCGTGATAGTCGTTGACGAAACTCAACAGCGGCATCACCTGCGGGTCGTGTGAGGGGCGTGGACGTGCCACCAAAGGCTTGATGATGCTGGCCACCACAAAATCTGACAAGGCGAACAGCAGGGCCAAGATGACGAGCATGAGCAGTGCATGGCGCCAACCACCACGACGGAAAAGACAATATGCGACTGCCACAGCCAGCGGAATCCACGCCAGTCGGTTGGTGTAGAGCATCCAGAATTGGTCGTAGGCTGTAGAACCGTCGAAGTTGATCAGTGTCAGCAGCCATGTGTCGGCCTGTTGTATTGGTTCGAGGAACGTATTCATTGCGGTTGCAAAGGTAGTGTTTTGTAGGAATAATACAAAATAAAATATGGAAAAAGCGAAAAATTACGAGTTGTTGGCTCCGCAAGTGGAGAGCCTGGCTGGTGGCTACAGCGATGAGATTGCTGTGATGGCCAATGTGTGTGCCGCCCTTCGCGAAACGATGGGCTATTTCTGGGTAGGCTTCTACCGTGTCAGTGGCACGGAACTGGTCTTGGGACCTTTCCAGGGCAGTGTGGCCTGTTTCAAGATACCTTATGGCAAGGGCGTTTGCGGTACGGCTTGGCAGCGCCGCGAAACCATTGTCGTGGAGGATGTGGAACAGTTCCCAGGGCATATCGCTTGCAGTTCGCTGAGTCGTTCGGAGATTGTCGTGCCACTCTTCGACCAGACTGGAGAGGTGCGTGCCGTGCTTGACATCGACAGTACAGAGCTTGGCGACTTCGACGACACAGACCGCCAATGGCTGGAACAGATGATGCAAGCCGTTGCCCGACAACTCTACACATGATTATCGGGCAGCCCCAGCGTTTTTAGTGTAGACTGCGTAAAAATTATATAAAAAGCAAGTGGTTTGTTTTGTGCTTTAGCGTTTTTTACGTAACTTTGCCCCTCAAACAGAAAATAGTATCAAAGTAAAATGGCAAATATTTTAGAATTAAGCGAGCAGGAGATTGGCCGCAGGCAGAGTCTCCAGGAGCTTCGGGCAATGGGTATCAATCCCTATCCCGCAGCCGAGTATCCCACCAATGCCTTCAGCACCGACATTGTTGCCGAGTTTAAAGACGACGACGAACCGCGCCAAGTGAGCATCGCCGGACGTATGATGAGCCGCCGTGTCATGGGCAAGGCCTCGTTCGTGGAACTGCAAGACTCAAAAGGCCGCATCCAGGTGTATATCACTCGTGATGACATCTGTCCCGATGAGAACAAAGAGCTTTACAACACCGTGTTCAAGAAGTTGCTCGACATTGGCGACTTCATCGGCGTGCGCGGTTTCGTGTTCCGTACACAGACCGGTGAGATCAGCGTCCATGCCAAGGAACTGACCCTGCTCTCGAAGGCCTTGAAGCCCCTGCCCATCGTGAAATACAAGGACGGTGTGGCCTACGATAAGTTCGACGACCCAGAGTTGCGCTATCGCCAGCGCTATGTCGACCTTGTGGTGAACGAAGGTGTTAAGGAGACCTTCCTGCAGCGCGCCACCGTCATCCGCACCATGCGCCGTGTGCTCGACGAGGCCGGTTATACCGAAGTGGAGACCCCGACGCTGCAGGCCATTGCCGGAGGTGCAACGGCCCGTCCGTTCATCACCCACTTCAATGCCCTCAACCAGGACATGTATATGCGCATCGCCACTGAGCTCTACCTGAAGCGACTCATCGTGGGTGGCTTCGAAGGTGTCTATGAGATAGGCAAGAACTTCCGCAACGAGGGTATGGACCGCAACCACAACCCAGAGTTCACTTGTATGGAACTCTACGTGCAGTATAAGGACTACAACTGGATGATGTCGTTCACAGAGAAACTCCTTGAGACCATCTGTATCGCCGTGAACGGCAAGCCCGAGCGCGAAATCGACGGGCAGCTCATTTCGTTCAAGGCTCCCTACCGCCGCCTTCCCATCCTTGAGGCCATCAAGGAGAAGACAGGCTTCGACTGCGAGGGCAAGAGCGAGGAAGAAATCCGCGCCTTCTGCCTGTCGAAGGAGATGGATGTGGACGAGACCATGGGCAAAGGCAAGCTCATCGACGAGCTGTTCGGCGAGTTCTGTGAGGGTACATTCATCCAGCCGACCTTCATCATCGACTATCCCGTGGAGATGTCGCCGCTGACCAAGATGCACCGTTCGAAGCCCGGTCTGACCGAGCGTTTCGAGCTGATGGTCAATGGTAAGGAGTTGGCCAACGCCTACTCTGAGCTGAACGACCCGCTCGACCAGGAGGAGCGCTTCATCGACCAGATGCGACTGGCCGACAAGGGCGACGACGAGGCGATGATCATCGACCAAGACTTCTTGCGCGCCCTGCAGTATGGCATGCCCCCGACCAGTGGCATCGGTATTGGCATCGACCGTCTGGTGATGCTCATGACGGGCAAGACGTTCATCCAGGAAGTGCTGTTCTTCCCACAGATGAAGCCCGAGAAGAAGGTGCCGCAGAGCTCTGTCCAGGAGTGGGCTGAGATTGGCGTGGCGGAAGATTGGGTATACGTCTTGCGTAAAGCGGGTTTCAACCTCATCCAGAACATCCGCGAAGAGAAAGCCCAGGGCTTGCAACAGAAGATTGGCGACATCGTCAAGAAATACAAGCTCGACCTCGTGAAGCCCAGCGTCGACGAAATAGGGCAATGGATTGAGAAAAGTAACCAATAGTGAATCCATAAAACAATCAGAAAAACGTGTTTGACGTAGGACGCATAGCCATCATTGGCGGCGGGTCGTGGGCTACGGCCATCGCCAAGATTGTGGTGGGCCACACCCATCACATTGGGTGGTACATGCGGCGTGATGACCGCATAGAAGACTTCCGTCGGATGAGCCACAACCCGGCCTATCTGACGGGAGTACACTTCGATATCGACGAGATATTCTTTTCGAGCGACATCAATAAGATAGCGCAGAACTACGACACGCTCATCTTCGTGACCCCGTCGCCCTACCTGAAAAACCACCTGAAGAAACTCAAAACGCGCATTCGCGACAAGTTTGTCATCACGGCCATCAAGGGTATCGTGCCCGACGACAACCTCGTCTGCTCAGAATATTTCCATGAGGTGTGGGATGTCCCCTACGACCGTCTGGCCGTCATCGGCGGGCCGTCGCATGCCGAGGAAGTGGCTTTGGAGCGCTTGTCGTACCTGACCATTGGATGTGCTGACGTGGAAAAAGCCAAGGCTTTTGCCGACCTGATTTCCAGCGAGTATATCAAGACGAAAACCTCTCAGGATGTGGTGGGCATCGAGTATTCTTCCGTCTTGAAGAATGTCTATGCCATTGCAGCAGGTATCTGCTCCGGACTGAAGTACGGCGATAACTTCCAGTCGGTGCTGATGTCGAACGCTGTGCAGGAAATGAACCGCTTCGTGACCACCGTCCATCCCATCGAGCGCAACATCAACGACTCAGTGTATATGGGCGACCTGTTGGTGACGGGCTATAGCAACTTCTCACGCAACCGCACCTTCGGTTCTATGATTGGTAAGGGCTACAGCGTGAAGTCGGCACAGATGGAGATGGAAATGATAGCTGAGGGTTATTTTGGCACGAAGTGCATGAAGGAAATCAACCGCCACATGCATGTGAACATGCCCATCCTCGATGCGGTCTACAACATTCTCTACGAGCGCATCAACCCGCAGATAGAAATCAAACTCTTGACCGATTCATTCAGATAGTTTCTTCTTCCTATCTGTTATCCATAATCCAAGGAAAGTAAACAGGCCGTTGAGCATCAATAGCTCATAGCCGAACTGATAGCCCGTGGTCTTTGCCACGAGCAGGTTCAGGGCATAGCAGAGCAGAGGGGATAGGATGCAGACAATTGTCTGTTTCCGGGGAACGAAGAGCGAGGAGCGAGGAGTGAGATTGGATTCTACACCTTTTTGAAATCTATTCACGATTCTCTCTTCTCTCTCCTCTCTCCCCATAAAAAACGCATACGCGAACAACCCCAGCAACGGGCCATACGTGTAGGAGCAGAGGATATAGATGGCGTCGATGACACTGGTGGAGTTCAGCGCTTTGACCATAAGGATGATGACGGCAAAGACAAAGGCCATCGCAATGTGGACACGTCGACGCAGCCGTTCGTCTTTGGGACGCTGGGCGATATCTACACACCAGGTGGTGGTCATCGCTGTCAGGGCGGAGTCGGCACTCGAGAAAGAGGCCGCCACGATGCCCACCGTGAACAGCACCACGACGGCTTGTCCCAACCGCCCCGTGGCGGCAAACATGGGTAACAGCTCGTCGCTGTTTTCAGGCAGGGCAATGCCTTGCTTTGTGGCCAGCATCATCAGCATCACGCCTAAGACCATGAACAGGAGATTGGCAGGCACGAAGGCGAAGCCATAGGTGCACATGTCTTTCTGCGCGTCGCGCAGACTCTTGCATGTCAGGTTCTTCTGCATCATGTCTTGGTCGAGGCCTGTCATCACGATGACAATGAAGATACCACTCAAGAATTGTTTCCAGAAATTCTGTTTCGACACCCAATCGTCCCATACGAACATTCGGCTGTGCTCGTCTTGGAAGACAGCCGTCAGCGCTTCGCCCATACTCATGTCGAGCATCCCCACTACATTATATATAATAAGGATAAGCGCCGTGAACATGCAGGTGGTCTGCAGCGTGTCGGTCCATACGAGCGTCTTGATGCCTCCGCGCCGTGTATAGACCCATATCCAGACCACCATCAAGGCCACCGTCAGCCCAAAGGTTAAGTTTGTCGCTGTATTACAGCAACTTACTGAGCTAAGCAAAGGCTCCACCACGAAGCGATGGAGGATGAGACACACCACATAGAAGCGCACGGCAGCACCCGTCATCTTCGAGAGCAGAAAGAAGGAGGCACCCGTCCGATGGCCTTCCCGCCCAAGACGCTGCTGAAGAAAACTATAGATGGTCGTGAGGTTCAGCTTGTAATAGGCGGGCAGCAGCAGGAATGCCACGGCGAAGTAACCCAGGATGAATCCCAGGCAGGTCTGCATGTAGGTCATGTCGGTGTGCATCACCATGCCCGGTACACTGACGAAGGTCACACCCGAGATGCTGGCCCCCACCATGCCATAGGCCACCATGTACCACGGCGACCGTCGGTTGCCGCGATAGAACGTGTCGTTGTCAGATCGGCGTGCCGTCAGTCGGCTGACAATCATGAGCAGTGCGCAATAGGCAAGAAGTGTGATGATGATGACCAAAATGCAGTATGCTTCTTTATTTTCGCTGCAAAGGTAACCTATTTTTGCGAATCAGGCAAGCAAACGAGTGGTTTCTTTGAAAAAATGACAGCAATGCAGCATTCCTGTCGGTAGAAATGACATGGGTGGCCAGTCGAACAAGACCGCCACCCATGAGTGAGAGAGTGTTTATGGTTATTTATGAGAAAAAAGTGGGTCTTCTTTCTCTGATTGCTTGTGGTTATTGGAACAACTCGTCGAGCAGGGTGTAGAAGGCAGGATCCTCGCCCACGATAGTCTTCACAATCTTGCCGTCGGGACCGACGATGATCTTGGTGGGGAAGCCCTGGATGCCATAGTCGGCCAGTACCTTCGAGTCGCGCGGGTTATAGACATGGAGCCACGGCAGTTCATGCTTCTTCACAGCCTCTTTCCACTTGGCTTCAGTGTCGTTGCAGTCGATGCCAAGGATTTCGAACTTGCCCTTATACTTATTATAATAGTTCTTCATCTCAGGGAATCCCTTGATGCACCATCCGCACCACGACCCCCAGAAGTCCAGGATGACGTACTTGCCGCGCAGGCTTGAGAAGGCGAAAGGCTTGCCGTTGATGTCGTTGAGCGTGAAGTCGGGAGCTGCGATACCGGCTGCCTGCTTCTTGGCCGACTCCTCCTCGGCTTTCTGCTGAGCCTCATTGCGGTCGATGACACTCTGGTAGAAAGTTTTCATACGTCCGTCGCGAACGGCAGGAGAGAGCAATGCCACGGCTTCTTTCATCTTCTCCGGCTCAAGATTGGTCAGCATCACAGCCGATGCTTCGTAGTCGGGGTGAGCCTTGATGAAACCAATGATAGCTTGCTCCATCTTCTCTTGCAGTTTAGGCGACTCTTCGTTCCATATTTTCATCACCTCGTCCTGATTGGTACCTTCGGCCATCATTTTTTGCAAACGGTTCTGAAGTTCGTTCATGGGTTTCTGGGCCTCTTCCAGCATGAGGTCGGCTTCATGATACTCCTTGTAGAACTTCGACCCGTTGATGTCGTAACGTTCCTTCACATCGCCCGTCAGCTCCACCGATTCGCCTGGTACGGCGATGAGTTGCATCTGCACGGCAGGTCCGCCCTGTTCGCGACGTAAGCGGTCGGGAGACAGGATGTAGATGTTTGTGGGTTCGTTGATGGCAAAATCAAACTCAAACTGTCCGTCCTTCACGATGACAGTCTGCGGGGAGTCCATGCGCTGCTGGGTAAGTACGAGCAAGGTGTCGCCCACATTCTTTAGATTACCTTTTACGTGAACTGCACTGTCGTTGGCGCAAGCCGTCAGCGTGGCGGCAAACAAGGCCAAAGAGAAAAAAACTGATTTCATTGTTTTGTTTTGATTAATAATTGATTTCCGCATAGCGTGCGGATGATTGTTGGGTGATTGTTATATCCTTTAAACGAATAAAAGGGCGAAAGGTGTACTTTCGCCCCATGTAATTTAGGATTATTTAAGAAGTTCCTTCAACTGCTCGTCCAGTTTCTGGTCTTCGCCCTCTTTGATCTTGCAGACAATCTTACCCTCTTTGTCGATGAGATACTTCGTAGGCAGATAGTGGATGGCGTACTTGTCGCTGATGTCGTTGGAATGATCCATGCCAGCCATTCCTTTGGAGCGGTCCCACTTCAGACCGCGCAGCACGTGGTGGAATCCCTCGGCGGTAAGTCCGTCTTTCTTCACAGCCTCTTTCCATTTCTCAGGAGCCGTGTCGTCGTCGCTCACATAGACCATCTCCAGTCCTTGGTCGTGATACTTCTTGTAGAGTTCCAGCATGTGGGGGTTGCTCTTGCGGCAGGGAACACACCACGAAGCCCAGAAGTCCAGGATCACCACTTTGCCCTTCAGCGTGGAGAGCGTGAAGTCGTTGCCATTGATGTCTTTTGCCGTGAAGTCAGGAGCCACTTTGCCCGGCTGGATGTTCTCCAAGGCAGCAAGCTCGTCCTTCACTTCTTTGGCGCGATCGCCATACTGTTTGACATCGTCAGTGAAGGCTTCGAAAGCTGCCTTTACCTCTTCGTAGCTCATTTCACCCATCTTCATGGAGAGATAATAGGGTGCAAGGTACGAGTCGGTGTGGGTCTTGTAGAAGTTGGTGGTAATCGAGTCGTACTCAGCGCGTGCGGGTTCGAGCACAGCTTCGAGAGAGTCGCGTTGCTCTTCTGTCAGCTGCTGCGCGTGAGCCTTTTCGCTGTCACGGAATTTCTGCGTGATAGGCTTGAGCAGTTCGTTGAGTTCGTTCATCTCTTTCTGGGTTTTTCCGCCAGTGATGGTAGCCTCTTTCAGCAGTCCACCTTGTGCATCGACGGTGATGGTACCCGGTTCGAGAGCGAAGTTAACGTAGTCGGCATTGGGGTCATAATTGTTGTAAATGTTTCCAATCATGAGCTCTGCCGAGCGATAAGGCACGTCAAGCTCTCCGTTGAAAGCGAACTTCCCCTCAGCGATGGAGGTGCTGTCCATCACGGTGCTGTCACCCACCTGATAGGTGAGATAGATGGTCTTGCCGTCTGCATTGGCGATGTTGCCGTTGATGACAAATTTGTTGGTCTCTTGTGTGCAGCTGGCCAGCATCATCAGCATGGCCACAGCTGTCATTACGAAATGTTTTGCTTTCATTGTTAGTACATTAATTGAGTGTTGCTTACATGCTTTATACGTAAAAAGAGTACCTAAGTAATACATTGCCCCTTGCTTTTTTATGAATTATTAACCCAACCTCTGATATGGTGAGGAAGTGTTTTCTGACTTGGAAAACACTTTTATTCACTATTATTCAGATGGTAAGTTGAGTCTTTTTCAAGCCGTTTCAATGTCTTGCAGGATGTAGAGCGCCTGCTGAACAGAGGGTATGTCCTTGACCACCATCATGCGTTTGCCGCGATTCTCGCGCAGTGCGCAACGGCGAACGTTGTGCGAAGCATAGTTGATGATGGCGCCGAAGGCCTCACTTTGGTAATAGGGACTATCGGCGTTCGATACGAAGTGGAGTGTCATCTGACCTTGTTTCAGGATGATTTTCTCGCATCCTAATCGCATGCCGAGGCGGCGCAGTGGCACTACGTTGAGCAGTTCCTCACCCTCGATGGGTATTTTTCCAAAGCGGTCGCGCAGGCGATTCTTGAAAGTTTCCAGATCGCGGTCGTTCTTGATGCTGTCGAGTTCGCGGTAGAGGAGCATGCGTTCAGCCGAGGAAGGCACGTACAATTCGGGGAAGTACATCTCCAGGTCGCTCTCAACGGAGCAGTCGGCAACCCAGGGAGTCTCACCCCCGGCCTCACCCCCAACCCCTCTCCGAGGGGAGAGGGGCGTAATATGACCGGAGGCAGTTCTCCCTCGAGGGTATCCACTCCCCTCTCCCCTCGGAGAGGGGTTGGGGGTGAGGCTTGGGTTGTGGCTTTGGTTGAGGCCGGACTCGAGCTCTCTTTCATTCTTCAGCTCTGTCATGGCCTGCGAGAGAATCTTTTGGTAAGTCTCAAATCCGAGGTCTTCCATGAAACCACTCTGCTCTGCACCCAGCAGGTTGCCGGCGCCGCGGATGTCAAGGTCTTGCATGGAGAGGTTGAAGCCGCTGCCCAGTTCGGAGAAAGTCTCCAAGGCCTCGAGGCGTTTGCGCGCCTCTTGGTTGAGCAATGCGAGTGGGGGAGATATCAGGTAGCAGAACGCTTTCTTGTTGGAGCGTCCCACGCGTCCGCGCATCTGGTGCAGGTCGGAGAGTCCGAAGTGGTGTGCATCGTTGATGATGATGGTGTTGGCATTCGAGATGTCGATGCCGTTCTCCATGATGGTGGTGGAGAGCAAAACGTCGTAGTCGTAGTTCATGAAGCCCATGATGATACGCTCCATCTCCTCGGGCTTCATCTGTCCGTGGCCGATGGCGATGCGTGCGTCGGGCACATACTTTTGAATGTTCAGGGCAATCTCCGGCAGGTTCGATATGCGGTCGTTGACAAAGAATACCTGTCCGTTGCGGCTCATTTCGAAGTTGATGGCCTCGGCTATCTGCGGCCATGTGTCGTTTTGGATAATCTCCGTCTGGATGGGATAGCGGTTGGGGGGTGGAGTCTGAATGATGCTCATATCGCGGGCTCCCATCAGCGAGAATTGCAGGGTGCGCGGAATGGGCGTGGCACTCATGGTGAGCGTGTCCACATTGACCTTCATTTTGCGCAGTTTCTCCTTCACGGCCACGCCGAACTTCTGCTCCTCGTCCACGATGAGCAGTCCCAGGTCGCGGAACTTCACGGTCTTGCCGATGAGTTTATGTGTGCCGATAATGATGTCTATCTTGCCGGCTTCGAGGTCGGCGAGAATCTCTTTCGTCTTCTTGGCACTTCGAGCCCGCGAGAGATAATCCACACGGACGGGCATGCCCTTCAGTCGGGAAGAGAACGTCTGGAAATGCTGGTAGGCCAGTACGGTGGTGGGCACCATGACAGCCACCTGCTTGGAGTCGCATGCTGCCTTGAAAGCGGCGCGGATGGCCACTTCGGTCTTTCCGAATCCCACATCGCCGCACACCAGCCGGTCCATGGGGCGGGCTTGCTCCATGTCGGCCTTCACGTCGTTAGTAGCTTTCAGCTGATCGGGCGTATCCTCATAAAGGAAACTGGCCTCCAATTCGTGCTGCAGATAGGAGTCGGCACTGAAGGCGAACCCTTTCTCCCGCCGTCGGGCAGCATAAAGGCGGATGAGGTCGCGGGCGATGTCCTTGATACGGCTTTTCGTACGTTCCTTCATGCGGTCCCATGCCCCAGTTCCAAGCGTGGAGAGGCGCGGCTCGTGTTCAGCATCCTTGCGCTTGTACTTACTTATTTTATATAAAGAGTGGATGGACACGTCCACCTTGTCGTTGTTGGCATAGATGATGCGGATGACTTCCTGTGTGCCTTCCCTGCCCGCAATGGGCACACGCACGAGTCCGGCAAAACGTCCCACGCCCAGGTCGATATGCACTACGTAGTCGCCTGGCTCCAGTTCCATCAGCTCTTTCATCGTGAGCGCCATCTTGCCCGTGCGTGCCGCATCTGAGCGCAGGCTGTACTTGTGGAAGCGGTCGAATATCTGGTGGTCGGTGAAGAGGCACAGCCGCAGCTTGCGGTCGATGAATCCTTCGTGCAGGGTGTGGTCGACGGGAGTGAAAACCTCATTCTTCGACTCGTCGGCCAAAATCTCCTTCAGGCGTTCCTGCTGCTTCTGGGAGTCGGCAAGAATGTAGACGTGATAGCCCTGCTGGGAGAAGTCGCTGAGCGTCTGTTCAAGTAGCTCGAAGTTCTTGTGGAAGATAGGTTGCGGCGAGGTGTGCAGGCGGATGGTGGCATTTGGATGGCCTGTGGCTCTGGCACCAAACTCCAGACGGCGGAATTGCAATGAGGCATCGGTGAACTGCCGCCCGTTGATGAGCAGGCGCTCGGCTTGCAATTCTTTGAGTATGTCCTGCTGCTCCACTTCGGTAGCCTCCGACATACGCTCCGTCAGTGCCTGCGAGGCGATGCCCGCCTCATAGGTTCGGTCTATGATGTCGCGCACCAAGAGGAAGTCCTTGGCCGCGAGGATGGTTTGTGCGGGAAGGAAGTTCAGCAGAGGCACGCGCTCTGTGTTGTCGGAGAGATTGGGAATGATGTCGGCGGCCTGCCGCTTCTCCTTCGACAGTTGGTCCTGCACATTGAAGAGGCGGATGGAGTCTATCTCATCGCCGAAAAAGTCGATGCGGTAAGGATACTCTGAACTGTAGGAAAAAATGTCGACAATGCTTCCGCGCACGGCAAACTGTCCTGGCTCGTAAACGTAGTCCACCTCAGTGAATCCCAATTCTCGGAGTTTTTCTTCCAGCTCTGTGATGTCCTGCAGGTCGCCCACCTGTAGGTGCAGCGAGCGTTCGTCCATCTGTCTTTTGGAGATGACCAGTTCGGCCACGGCCTCAGGATGGGTCACGATGTAGAGAGATGAGGCATTCCTCGAAAGAGCGCCCAGCACTTCCGTGCGAAGCACCTCGTTGGCAGCATCGCGCTGCCCGTATTTCACGCTGCGGCGATACGATGAGGGTAGAAACATCACCGTTTCCGTACCCAACATCTGAGTGAGGTCGTGGTAGAAATAGCCTGCTTCCTCTGCGTCGTTCAGGATGAATACGATGGTTGGCGGCGTGTGTTTCACGATGGATGCAAACAAGAGGGCGGGGGCTGAGGCCACGAGTCCTTCCACGAAAACGGTCTTCAGCGACTTGTCTTCGAGGGCTTTCGCCAGTGCTTCGCTCTGCGGTGACTGGGCATAGAGTTCCAATAAGTCCTGTATTTTCATACGGGTGCAAAGGTACGGAAAAACGAGTGAAGAGCCAAATTTATTTAAGTTTTTCTGTCAAGTTGCGGCAGAACACGACTTAACGGTATAGGGAGGGTGGCAGATGATACCAACTGGCTGGCGCCCACAAGCGGGGGATTGGTAATATCCTTTCTGATGATTTTTATATAGGAAACAAATAGATGTTGAACCCTTTAGCAAGGAAAAAAGTAATGTGTCTATAAAAACTTTCAAAAGATTTGGGCGTCTCAAAGAATTGGAGTAACTTTGCACCTAATATGGAAGAGAAGCATCTATACATTATTAGTGGACAGAAGCAAGAAACAGATATTAGAAATAGTGTGACGTTTAAAAAGATAGAAGCATATGTCAAGCACTGAGCACAAGCAAATGATAGATAAAATTGAGCATGGTCTGCAGATAGCCGAGCACTGCGCGAATTTTGCGAGCGCGAGGGCAAGGAGGTGACTTACCGCAAGGACGTCACGTTCAGCAGTATAACCGAATAAAACAAACGGCAATATGACACAGATAGACGATTTCTTTATGTACGAGAACCGCGTAGAGGGCATCACCGATGCCGACTACCAGCAGGCGCAGCCTTACGTGGAGGCAGCGCAGGCTTTCGCGCAGACCACCTACCAGAGCATCTACATCATCGACTACTACCGCAAGAACTTCCTCTACGTATCGGACAATCCGCTCTTCCTCTGCGGACACACTGCCGACGAGGTGCGCCAGATGGGCTACGGTTTCTACTTGAGCCACGTGCCCGAGGACGAGGTGCCGATGCTCACCGAGTTGAACCGCTCCGGCTTCCGCGCCTTTTACGACGAGCCCGTGGAGAACCGCCGCCAGTGCATGATGTCCTACGATTTCCACATCACCCACGGCGACCGTCTGCTACTCGTCAATCACAAGATTACGCCCCTTGCCATGACCGACGGAGGCCGCGTCTGGCTCGCCCTCTGCACCGTCTCGCTCTCGCCCCACAAAGAAGCCGGACACATCGAGTTCTTCCAATTCCATACGGGCGAGAAGCGCGAGTACTCTCTGGAGGCCCACCGCTGGAAGAGCCACGAGACCATTACCCTGAAGCCCGAGGAAAAGCAGATCCTGACACTCTCAGCCCAGGGCTACACCATGAAGGAGATAGCCGAGAAGATGCTCCGCTCGTTCGACACCGTGAAGTTCTACCGCCGCCAGATTTTCGAGAAGCTCGACGTGCAGAACATCACCGAAGCCCTCGCTCTTACGTGCAGAACATCACCGAAGCCCTCGCTCTTGCCACCAATTACGGCCTCGTGTAAGCCGTCATCCTCACGATTTTAACATATTTTGTTACCCAAATGGGTAATTTTTCATCCCCGCGATGCAGAATTACCCATTTGGGTAGTAGTTGTATTTGGTCATTTCATTTATTTTGCGGGCAAAAACTCGTAAAGGATATGAAAAGACTGATTCTTTTTTCAATGATGTGCCTCGTAGCGATAGCCTCGATAGCACAGGGCATCAGCGGACGGGTGATTGACGAGCAAGCCCAGCCGATGCCATTTGCCAATGTCGTGCTCGTCAACCGTGCCGACTCCGCTTTCATTGCTGGAGCCGTGACCAAGGACGACGGAACTTTCAGTATCAGTACCGACAAACAAGATGGTCTGCTGAAAGTGTCGAGCGTAGGATATATAATAAGGTATCTCGACGCACGACAGGGCAACGTGGGTGACATACAGATGCAGCCCGACACACAGATGCTGGGTGAGGTCGTGGTGAAAGGTCATGTCCCACAGTTCCAAGTGGGCAGCGAGGGATTTGTGACAAATGTCACAAACACGCCGCTCAGCCAGATAGGTACTGCCGACGATGTGCTGAAACACGTGCCTGGCATCATAGCCAAGGATGGAGTTTACGAATGGCATCATAGCCAAGGATGGAGTTTACGAAGTCTTCGGCAAAGGCTCGCCCATCATTTACATCAATGGCAGAAAAATGCGCAACAAAAAAGAACTGGAGCAATTGAAATCCACTGACATCAAGAGCGTAGAGCTTATCACCAATCCTGGTGCAAAGTATGATGCTACCGTGGGAGCCATCGTGAAGATTCAGACTATTCGTAGGACTGGCGATGGCTTTAGCATAGACACATGGGGGCGCTGGCGGCAGGGGCGCAAAGCCCAGAAGTCCGCCTCGCTTGACATGAATTATCGTCACAATGGACTTGACATCTTTACCTCTCTATGGGTCAGCAAAGGGAAGTATCTGCAACAGTCGGCACTTACGCAAGAAGTACAGGGCGATACGCTATGGCAGCAAAAGAATGAGATGCAGACGGATATTGTCAACCGTGAATATAGCATTGAAGGCGGTTTCAACTATATGCTGAACGAGCATCACAGTTTCGGTATGAAATACGAGGTGACATTTCCATCCACTTCTGATGAAATGACCGTACTGACAAGCGATGTAATGGCAAACGGCCAATTCTACGACAAATGGAAAAACTTGACCAACAAGCAGACCAAGGGAATTGCAGGTCATAAAATGAATGCTTATTATTTAGGCAAGATTGGAAAGCTGGACGTTGACTGGAACTTTGACTATCTGCGCAGTGGCTACGACGAGCAAAGTAAGATTGAAGAGACTTGCCAAATACAAGACAATCGCCTGATTGATGCCGAAAACAGGGTGAGAAACAATATGTTCGCAACGAAACTCACGATGACCTATCCTCTGTTTGGCGGTTCTCTGGACTTTGGCGCAGAATACATCAATACCGACCGACAGGATGACTATGCTAATCCACAGAACTTTGTAGCCTCCTGTTACAGCACACTGAAAGAGCAAAGCATCAGCCCCTATGTGGAGTATTCCAAGATGTTACCCAAGATTGGTATGTTGCGGGCCGGGCTTCGCTATGAATACGTGAAGTTCGACTATTATGAAAGTGACAACCTTGTGGAAGAGCAGAGCCGCAGTTATGGGAATCTCTATCCGTCCCTCTCCTTTGCTACACGTCTTGGCAAGGTACAGGCACAGATAGCCTATTCTGCCAAGACCACACGCCCCACTTACCGCCAGTTGAGCAACGACGTGTTCTATGTTAATCGTTACGGCATGCAGCGGGGTAATCCATTGCTTGACAATTCCATCATCCACAACATCTCCATTCAAGGAATGTGGAAGTTCCTGCAATTCTCGGTTAGCTATTCTGATGAGCGCGGAAGAATTATGCACTGGATGGAACAGATTGACAACTCAAACATAACGCTTGTAACATACAAGAATATCCACAGTCTGAAATGGATTGTGCCTTTTGTGACCGTTTCACCTACTTTTGGCATTTGGCACCCGCAGTTATCTGTAGGCATGCGCAAGCAATGGCTCACAATGCAAACGACAGCAGGAGACATCACACTTGGCAAGCCGATGCTGATAGTTCAAGCCAGCAATACTTTTGCCTTCAACAAGACGCTGACAGGTGAAGTAGATTTCAGATATCAAGGCCCAGGTCATTATCAGAACATCTATTTGGACTACCAACAGGCCGTTCTTAACGTTAGTTTGGTCAAAACCTTCTTCCACGACCGGCTGAGTATCAAGTTGGCTGGCGAGGATTTGCTTGACCGCAGCCGTGATGGGAACAGGGTTTATAATCAACAGGTGCAGCTCTATCAGGGGAATTACTACGACCGACGCCGTTTCGTAGTCACTCTTCGCTACAAGTTCAACACCACCCGCTCAAAGTATAAAGGCGAGGGTGCTGGTAACGCAGAAAAGAACCGCTTCTAAACCGCAACAACTATGCACAACAGTTTTAAATACATAAATCTCTCTTGGGCCGTGGTGGGCATTTGTAAAAATGCTCGCCAGCCCCTCTTGTCCTGCATCCCCGGCGTCGACAATGACGAGGCTGCAGCCGTGGAGCATTACGTCATCGGCTACATGGCCTTTTGGCACATCGCCTTTGTGGATGAGGACTGCCTCGTGCCCTGCAACGACGATGCCCTGCGCAACGATGCCCGCCGCAAGATAGACCGCTATATCGCCGACCATCCACCCGTCGAGACCTTCCCCCGCTTCTACCTCGTCCTACTCCGTCAGCCGATAGCCCCGATGGAACCCGACGGCATGAGCCGCGTGTATCAGATGTAACCCTTCGAAATGTAACTAACCCTATGAACATTTGTTCAGACTTTCACGTCCGGTAGCATTTTTTTGTCTTGCTATGAATGCTTTCGTGGGAAATTTAGTAACTTTGCAGCCAAACAACCACTGACGATGGAACAGAAATTCGGAAAAAACAGTATTGACATTGAGGCGCTGCGCGAGTTTTGCGAGCGCGAGGGCAAGGAGGTGACTTACCGCAAGGGCGACCAGCTGGAGCGCGAGGGCGACCCCGCACGGTGGTTCGGCTTCGTCACCGAGGGGTGCTTCAAGTACGTGACATACGGCATCAGCGATGACAAGGCTCCGATTAAGCGAGAGCCATCAAGCTCGCTTGGAATGGCCGAGCGTGAGGAGGCTCGACCGAAGGTCAAAGAGCATATCACATGGTTCTCGTTCGAGGGCGAGTTTGCTGGCGACTATCCCAACTGCCTCGACGGTCGTCCATCGCAGACTACGATCAAGGCGATGATGCCCAGCCGCATGCTCCGTGTGAGCGGCGAGCAGCTGATGGACTTTTTCCGTCAAGACGCTGAAAAGATGGAGTTGCGCAGTATCTGTGCCGAGCATGTGCTAAGGCAGCGCAATCAGTGCTACATCGACCTCCACCGCGCCACAGCCCGCGAGCGCTATGAGTTGCTGCTGCAACGCTGTCCCGGTATTGTTGAGCATCTTGCCTTGCAAGACCTCGCCTCGTTCCTCTGCATCACCCCGCAGATGCTCTCCAAAATTCGCAAAAACATCTCTTTCGGAGCACAAAAATAGTATTTTTACAAAAATTCACTGAAACTAGTTTCAGAGTTTCACCCCCGGCATCCGATTTTCGGTCTTGTCGGGGGCTTTTTCGTGGGACTTTCTGTAACTTTGTGGCTCGGAATGACAAAAATCATTGTAAGATGAACAAACAAAACATCATTATCATTGGAGCCACCTCCGGCATAGGAAAAGTCCTTTTCGAGAAATATGCAGCCGATGGCAACCTCATAGGCATTGTAGGCCGACGAACACATCTGCTTGAAGAATTGCGGCAAGAGCATCCCGACACGACCGTCACCGCCACGGCTGACATCACCAAGCAGGAAGAAATAGCACGAGCCATCGAATCCCTCCGTGCCGAACTGAAAGATATTGACCTCGCCATCGTCTGCTCAGGAACGGGCGACATCAATGCCTCGCTGGATTACGCTGTGGAGCGTCCGACCATCGACACCAACGTCACTGGCTGGACGTTCGTCATCGACACGCTCTATCACATCTTCGAGCAGCAAGGCCACGGCCACCTCGTCGCCATCACCTCGGCAGGCGGACTGCGCGGCGAGCCGATGGCTCCGGCCTACAGCGCATCGAAAGCCTATCAAATCAACTACATGGAAGCCCTGCGCAAGAAGGCGTACAAGAGCGGCAACCATATCCACGTCACCGCCATCCGCCCCGGCCTTGTCGATACAGCAATGCCCAAAGGCGAAGGACTCTTTTGGGTGATGCCTGTCGAGAAGGTAGCCAATCAGATTGTCGCAGCTATTCGCAAGCAGAAGTCCAAAGCATACGTCACCAAGCGATGGCATTTCCTCGCCATCATCAATAAGAATCTTCCATTCCATTTGTATAGATTATTGTAGTATTCTTCGTATTCGGTAAAAAAAGTTGTTCTTCCAGTGCAGTCTTTTCCTCTGTCGTAGGACTTGATAAATAGAGACGTTATGCTGACGATAGAGATAAAAAGGCTGATAGAACGGTGCAGACAGGGGGATGCTGATGCCCTCGGCGAACTGTACAAGGCGTACGCCCAGCAGATGAGAGGCGTATGTCGGCGTTATATCAGCGATGAGCATACGGTGGAGGATGTGCTGCACGACGCTTTCGTGATAATTTTCACCTCGTTCGACAGGCTGCGCGATATCGAGCGGGCAGAGGCTTGGATGATGGCCATCACGCGAAATGTGGCTTCCAAGTGTAAGGAGCGGCAGGCAGCGGTGACGATGGTGCCGCTGGAGGAGGCTGCGATGGTGTCGCAGCATATAGAACAGAGCGATGTGCGAGGTGTGCCGCTGAGTGAGGTGGTGAGGATGATAGACAATCTGCCAGAGGGCTACGGGCAGGTGTTCCGGCTGTCGGTGTTTGAAGGGATGTCGCACAAAGAGATTGCCTACATGCTGGGCATCGAGCCACATTCGTCATCGTCGCAACTGGCGCGGGCAAAGAAGATGCTCCGAAAGATGATGCACCAGTATTGGGTGGCCATGCTTCTGTTATTACTCACGCCTCTTATTTTCTTCTTGCTCAAAAAAGGAGATAACGCTATCACAAATACCGACAAACCAGCGGTGGCAAAGCAGACTGAAAACAAGGAGAAACACCAGTTGTCAGCATGCGAGGACAGTGCGTCTCACAGTGCTGCCCCTGTCCCTTCTTCAAGAAAAGGGGCAGGGGAGGGGGCTGTAACTCACCCTCCACATTTCACAATGACTACAGATACTGACCTCATCCTCGACCCTACCCCTACATGGGAGGGGAGCGGCGATGCCATGATGGCGCAGACTGATACAATATCAAGCGATACGGCAAAGACTATGCACAGGGTGGAGCAGCCGCATTACGTTATGGCCGAATTATTCCCCGACAAGCCTGCCTTAGACACCAACAGCGAAAAGAAGTGGTCGTTGCAACTGGCATACGCAGGGCAGTTCGATGAGCAGAACCGTTATAATCAGCCGTTCAGTTATAAGCTCATGCCGTCAGCAGCGCCATCTCAGCCTGAGCCATCCCCCAGCCCGATTATCCCGAGTATCATTGATAACTGGACGGACTACGCCATCTATTTGGCAAATAATCCTGATGCCGTGAGTGACAAGACTCGTGGCGTCATCATGCGCATCGCCCTGAACAACGCCAACCGTCCGGGTGAAGACAAGATTCTGCGCACGAGTCACCACCAGATGCCTGTAACATGGTCGTTAGCATTGAAATACAGATTGAATCATCGCTTTGGACTGGAGTCAGGTCTCAGCTACAGTCGCCTGGTCTCTGATTTCGATATGGGAGCCGATGGTAATACCATCCGTGAGCAGCAGGACGTTCACTACCTTGGCATCCCCATGAAGGGCATATATAATATGTATGGAGGAAAACGTTGGGGCATCTACGGCAGTCTTGGCCTGACAACTGAAATCCCCGTCCATTCTACTCTCAACTCAGATTTCTATGTGAATGGTCAGTATGAGGCCAGCGAAAAGACTGCTATCCGCGCACCGTGGCAGTTCTCAGCCACCTTCGGTCTTGGCCTGCAATACCACCTGACACCCAACGTCGGCTTCTTCGTGGAGCCAAGCCTGCAATATTTTATTCCGATGAATAGTGATATCGAGACCTACCGCACAGAGCATCCGTTCACCTTATCTTTGCCGCTGGGCATCAGATTTACGTGGTAGCCGTGCAGTCATTGGTTGCAGTTTCAGACTATATAGATAGAAAGTCACGATTAAGTGAGCGCCACACAAGCTCGCTTGCGAGTGGCCGAACGAAAGTGAGTTATCTAAACTGCAACCAATTTTTATGTACTCAATTTCTGATTACGCCTACAATGGGCTACTCTATCTGAACAACATCATGCGTCCTCGCCACAAACGGCTGTCGCAACTGATGATTTACTCGACAACAGCCTGCCAGTCGCGCTGCAAGCACTGCAATATCTGGCAGAAGAAGGTGGAACATCTATCGCTCGATGACATCATGCGAATCATGCAGAGCCGATGCGTGACCAAACGGACTACCGTAGGTCTGGAAGGTGGTGAATTCGTCCTCCACCCACAGGCCGATGATATCATGGCGTGGTTTCATAATCATCATCCAAACTACACACTACTGTCTAATTGTCTCGCGCCCCGACGTGTCATAGATGCCGTTCACCGCTATCAGCCCCGTCACCTATACGTCTCTCTCGACGGTGACCGCGAGACTTACCAACGGATGCGGGGCCGCGACGGTTACGACCGTGTGATTCATGTGGTGAAGGCGCTGAAAGACGAGGTGCCGCTGTCGCTGATGTTTTGTCTGTCGCCTTGGAACTCATTCGAAGATATGGCTTTTGTCATTGACATTGCCAAGCAATATAATGTGGACGTGCGCATCGGCATCTACGGAACGATGGCTTTCTTCGACACAACGAGCGAACTGCTGACGGCATCAGACTTTGTGAGGCAGATTCCCAAAAGCATCCACGACACGCAAGAGAACTTTGACTTTGTGGCTCTTTATGACCAATGGCGTAATGGCAACCTGCGACTGCGCTGCCAGAGCATCATGAGCAGTCTTGTCATCCACAGCAATGGCGACGTGCCGCTTTGTCAGAATCTTGATGTTGTTTTGGGAAATATCCATAGCCAGTCGCTCGACGATATCTTCAATGGCGCGACATCCTGCCAGACACAGTGTCACTACTCCAAGAAGTGTAACGACTGCTGGATTAACTTCCACCGCAAATATGACATTATCCTCCTTCGTGATTTAGAGCGACTTCTGCCCAAATGGCTCATAGAGAAGTTTTATGGACCATACCAGTGGACGGATAATCCACACACATCTTATCAACAATACTTCAAGCATTGTGCAAACCGAGAGCCATCGAGTTCGCTCGAAATGGCCGAGGTGCAGCCAATGGTATCCAAGACTTTATGATACAGCAAATGATAGACCGATACAAACGGATGCGCACAGAACGATTTCTCGCCAAAAAGTACCAATGTTCTTATGCCTTCGTGGGCATGGGGCAGCACTCGCTCACCAACCTTTATCCAGTGCTCCATTACCTTGGCGTGCCATTGAAATACATCTGTGTCACATCGGAACGGAAAGCCAGACTAATAGAACGGAAGTTTCCCTTTGTGAAAGCAGCGACCTCACTTGACACGATATTGAACGATGAAGAAGTGAAAGGTGTATTCGTTTCTGCTTCCCCTTCTGCACATTTCTCTATCGCCTCGAAAATTCTGAGAAACGGGAAGTCATTGTTCATTGAGAAACCGCCTTGCCAGAAGCTTGTAGAACTTGATGCTCTCATTAAAATTCAACAACTTCACGGCTCCCTCGTTGCAATGGTTGGACTACAGAAACGCTATGCACCTGCTGTTCAAATCCTTAAGAAACGGTTTGCGAATGAGCGCCTTTTCAATTACGACCTCCATTATCTTACAGGAGCATACTCCGAGGGTGACGCTATCCTGGATTTATTCATACATCCCCTCGACCTTGTTACTTATCTCTTTGGTAAACCCGAGATTATCGCCTGCCGACAAATCGCCCCCGCATCCTACATCCTCATGCTCCGTCATCCCCATATCGTCGGTACCCTCGAACTCTCCACCGCCTACACATGGACCTCAGCCGAGGAATACCTGAAAGTCTGCACACCAAAAGGCATCTACCGACTCATGCAGATGGAAGAACTGACCTTTGAACCCAAACCATCCACCATTCTTGGCATTCCCATCGAGAAAACACACAAGTATAACAAAATCATGGAACACCTCTATGCCTCGAATAATTTCACCCCAACACTTCCAAACAACCAAATCTATTCGCAAGGCTATTTCAGCGAGATACAAGCCTTTGTAGATGCAGTAGAGGGTAGGCAAAACCATGTCTTCACCGACTTGCAATCGGTCAGAGCCGTCTATGATGCCATTGTGGAAATCAAAGAATCAAAATAGGCCTGTCTTCCTTTTTGGGATAACAATGCATAATTGTCAATCATGAGAGTTAAGGATTAAGAATTAAGAATTATTCAGAAAAAAACTTTTTTTTATCTTGTTTTTCTTGTGATTTCGCTTTCGTCTTCGTACCTTTGCATAATCAAATAGCAGATGATTATGAACACCAGCGACTGCATTGTTATCATCCCGACTTACAACGAGAAGGAGAACATCGAGAAAATCATCCGGGCCGTCTTTGGCTTGGAGAAGTGTTTTCATATCTTGGTCATCGACGACGGTTCGCCCGACGGTACGGCACAGATTGTGAAGCGACTGATGGCCGCGGAGTTCTCCGACCGCCTCTTCCTCATGGAGCGGAGCGGCAAACAGGGACTTGGCACGGCCTACATTGCCGGATTCCGATGGGCACTGGAGAGGGACTATGCGTATGTGTTTGAGATGGATGCCGACTTCAGCCACGACCCCAACGACCTGCCACGACTTTATGCCGCCTGTCACAATGAGGGCTACGATGTGGCCATCGGTTCGCGTTATATCTCAGGGGTGAACGTAGTGAACTGGCCCATCGGGCGCGTGCTGATGAGCTACTTCGCTTCGAAATATGTGCGGTTGGTGACTGGTTTCCACGTCCACGACACCACAGCGGGCTTCAAGTGCTACCGCCGCCGCGTGTTGGAAACCATCGAACTGGACAAGATTCGTTTCAAAGGCTATGCCTTCCAGATAGAAATGAAATACACTGCCTACAAGATTGGCTTCAAGATAAAGGAGGTTCCAGTGGTGTTTGTCAACCGTCGTGAGGGCGTGTCGAAGATGTCGGGTGGCATCTTTGGTGAGGCGTTCTTTGGCGTCATGCGTCTGCGTTGGGACGGCTGGACACGGAAATACCCAAGAATTAAGAATTAGGTGTTGTATGTTGATACTCTATCGCATTTATCAGCTTTTTATAGGTGTACCCTACATTGTGCTGTCCACCATCCTGACCACCATGGTGATAGCCATTGGCTCAGTCGTCGGCCTCGGCCGGTGGGTGAGCTACTATCCAGGGAAATGGTGGGCTTGGAGCATTCTGAAAGTGTTGCTCATCCCTGTGAAGGTGGAGGGACGTGAGCATCTGAAGAAAGGCGAGTCGTATGTCTTCGTGAGCAACCACCAGGGTGCTTTCGACATCTTTCTCATTTACGGCCACCTGGGACGCGACTTCCGTTGGATGATGAAATATCAGCTGCGCAAAATACCTTTCTTGGGTTATGCCTGCGCAAAGTGCCACCACATCTTCATCGACAAGCGTGGTGCCAGCCGCATCAAGAAAAGCTACGATCAGGCACGCGATATCCTGCGCGGAGGCATTTCGCTGGTGGTATTTCCTGAAGGGTCGCGCTCGTTCACAGGCCACATGGGGTTCTTCCGCCGTGGCGCTTTCCTGCTGGCCGACGAGCTTCGGCTGCCTGTTGTGCCGCTGACCATCAACGGGTCGTTCGACATCATGCCACGCACCAGTCGCTGGGCAAAGTGGCATCGCCTGCGGCTGACCATTCACGAGCCTATCCATCCGTCGGACGATGGCGACAACGTGAAGCGCATGATGGACATGAGCTACAAAGCCATCGAGTCGGCACTTGTGCCAGAATATCAAGGATTTGTGGAAAATCCAGATCAATAGAACTTAAAAAACAATCGAAAAAAGACAATGAAAAAAATCAGAGCCGCCGTAGTGGGTTACGGCAACATCGGACGTTTTACGGTGGAGGCCTTGCAGGCTGCCGCCGATTTTGAAATTGCGGGTATTGTGCGCCGCCAGGGTAACAAAGAGAAACCAGCAGAGCTGGCCGATTACGAAGTAGTGAGCGACATCCGCGAGTTGAAGGACGTTGACGTGGCCATATTGGCTACACCGACACGCTCGTGTGAAGAGTATGCCCGGCAGATTTTGCCTTTGGGCATCAATACCGTCGATAGCTTCGACATCCACACCGATATTCGCGGCTATCGCGAAAGACTGATGGCATTGAACAAGGAGACTGGCACCGTCAGCATCATCGCCGCTGGATGGGATCCAGGCAGCGACAGCGTGGTGCGTACCCTGCTCCAGAGCCTTGCCCCTAAGGGCTTGAGCTACACCAATTTCGGACCTGGCATGTCGATGGGCCACAGCGTCTGTGTGCGTTCGAAGGCTGGCGTGAAGAATGCCCTTTCGGTGACGATACCCCTGGGTGAGGGCATCCATCGCCGCATGGTATATGTGGAACTGGAAGACGGTGCCCGCCTGGAAGATGTGACCGCTGCTGTGAAGGCCGACCCCTACTTCGCACACGATGAGACTCACGTGTTTGCCGTGGAGTCGGTGGACGACGTTCGCGACATGGGACATGGCGTGCACATGGTGCGTAAGGGCGTGAGTGGCAAGACGCAGAACCAGCGCTTTGAGTTCAACATGAGCATCAACAACCCAGCCTTGACGGGGCAGGTGCTGGTCAATGTGGCCCGTGCCTCCATGCGCCAGCAGCCTGGTTGCTACACCATGATAGAAATCCCTGTGGTGGACCTGCTCCCCGGCGACCGTGCCGACCTGGTGCAACAGCTTGTATAACCAAATTCTAATGACAGACAATAACGTAAAAAGAAAGGCGTGGACACTGGCTTGGCTGTTGGTGTGGCACGCCATTTTTGTTTCGCTTCAGGCACAGGAGGTCGTCGACTCCGACGAACTCATGATGCCGCAGGAGGTGCAACATGCTGACACGTTTGTGGTAGACAGCGTCGTGGTGGACACAGCATTGGTGTGGCCGCAGAACATTCAGGCGCGCATCGACCTGCTCTTGCAAAACAAAATGTTTGAGAAGTCCACCGTGGGGCTGATGGTTTACGACCTGACCGCCGACTCAGTGGTGTTCAAATACAACGAGCGGCAGTGCATGCGACCCGCATCGACCATGAAGATGATCAGTGCCGTGACTGCACTCGACCGCCTCGGCGGTTCCTATCAGTTCAAGACGCAGCTGAAGTACACGGGCAAGGTGGCCAACGGCGTGCTGGAGGGAAACGTCTACTGCCAGGGCGGTTTCGACCCCAGGTTCAACAACGACGACATGAACGCCTTCGTGGAGAGTCTCCGACGGATGGGTATCGACACCATCCGGGGTAATGTCTATGCCGACCTCTCGATGAAAGACAGCGACCTCTTGGGCGAAGGATGGTGCTGGGACGACGACAACCCCGTGCTCACCCCGCTGCTGCTGAGCGGCAAGGACCGTTTCATGCAGCGCTTCTGCAAGGAACTGAAAGACGCGAAAATCGTGCTCACTGGCGACACACTGCGCGGCACGACACCCCACAATGCCTTCGACCTGTGTACGCGTTTCCACACCATGGACCAGATACTGATGCGCATGATGAAGAAGAGCGACAACCTCTATGCCGAGGCCATGTTCTACCAGACGGCCGCTGCACAGGGTGGTCGTGGAGCAACGGCCAAGGACGGACGTACACTGACCAACCGTCTGATTTCTAAGTTGGGGTTCAATAGCAAGGACTTCTACGTGGCTGACGGTAGCGGACTCTCCTTATATAATTATGTATCGCCAGAGTTGGAGGTGGCTTTCCTGCGCTATGCCTACCGCAACAGCGCCATCTTTATCCATCTGTTGCCTTCGTTGCCCATAGCCGGCGTGGACGGAACGCTGGAGAAACGCATGAAGAACGGCTTCGCCCACGAGAACGTGAAGGCTAAGACGGGCACGGTGACGGGTGTGAGTGCCTTGACAGGCTATTGCACCGCAGCCAACGGCCACTATCTCTGTTTCTCCATCATCAACATGGGCATCCGCAAGGCTGCCGTGGGACGTACTTTCCAGGATCTGGTGTGCGAAGCATTGTGCATGCCTTAGCCTCTCTCATTAATTGTCAATCGTAAAAAGTATATCGTGGAGCAGATAAAAATCTTCGTAGAAGGACTGATTAGTCTGACAGGCTTGACCGGCGATGCCGTACCCATTCTCAGGCATGTGTCGTTGGTGTTGGTGGCCATTGTGCTGGCGGCGGCAGCAGGTCTGCTGTGCCGGAAAATCCTTGTGCCGGTCATCACACGGCTCACGGCCAAGACCGAAGCCCGTTGGGACGACGTGGTCTTCAACCGGCGCGTGCTCATTTCCGCGTGCCACATCGTGCCCGCCATTGTTATTTGGCAATTGCTGCCGTGGGTGTTCTATCAGTTCCCTATGGTGCGCGAGGTGCTGGCCCGCGCCACAGCCATCTACATCGTGGTGATGATGGTGCGCACGCTCTTGGTGCTTTTCTCCTCAGTGAAGGAGCTGGAAGGCGAGCGCCGCACGTCCACACAGCAATATCTGCTGTCGTTTCTTGGCATATTGCGCGTGGTGATGCTCTTCCTGGCAGCTATCATTGTGGTAGCCATCCTCTTCAATAGCAACCCCGTGACCCTCTTGGCTGGCTTGGGTGCCACGTCGGCCATCCTGATGCTGGTGTTTCAAGACACCATCAAGGGACTTGTGGCAGGCATTCGGCTGACCAGCAACGACATGCTCCACAAGGGCGACTGGATCACCGTCCCCAAGGCTGGAGCCAATGGTGTGGTGGAAGACATGTCGCTGACAACGGTGAAGATTCGCAATTTCGACAACACCATCGTCACCGTCACACCGCAGACACTCGTCGACGACTCGTTCCAGAACTGGCAGGGCATGCAGGAAAGCGATGGGCGGCGCGTAGCACGTACTGTCTATTTCGATTTCCGCAGCATCCGCTTGATCGACGAGCCTCTCAAGCAGCAACTTGTAGAAAAGGGCTTCTTCCGACCCGAGGAAATCAAGGGCGACAGCGTCAACCTGACGCTCTTCCGCCAATACGTAGAGCGCTATCTGGAAAAGAGCGACCGTGTGAACCACGACATGACCTGCATGGTGCGACAGGCAGAACCCACGCAGGGCGGTTTGCCTGTGGAGTTCTACTTCTTTCTGAAAGAGAAAGAGTGGGTGGCCTACGAGCATCAGGCAGCTGACTTCATGGAGTATGTCTATGCCTTGGCTGGCATCTTCGGACTGGTCATCTACCAGCATTTCCCCAATCAATAAATCCGAAATTACAAAATTAGTTATATTTACAGTCCTTTTCTTTGAGGTTTGTGCTTTTTTTCTTAAATTTGCAACCCAAAGGAACATCTACAAACATCAATAACTGAAAACAATGAAAAGGATTAGTTTAGACATCACGAAGGCTGCATGCTTCCTGCAGGAAGGTGCAGTGAAAGCCTTCGAGCCGAAGGTAAAAGATGCCCAGAAGGCATTGGAGGAGGGTACATGCCCGGGTAACGATTTCTTAGGTTGGCTCCACTTGCCATCGTCCATCACGAAGGAGTTCTTGGCAGAGGTGAAGCAGACGGCTGACGTGTTGCGCGCAGAATGTGAGGCCATCGTCGTGGCCGGTATCGGCGGCAGCTATCTTGGCGCACGTGCCGTGATTGAGGCGCTGGGCAATTCGTTCGCCTGGCTGCGTCAGGAGAAGGCCAATCCCACGATTCTCTTTGCCGGCAACAACATCGGCGAGGACTATCTGTCGGAACTGACGGAGTATCTGAAGGACAAGAAGTTCGGCGTGATCAACATCTCGAAGTCGGGAACGACGACCGAGACCGCCCTGACCTTCCGCCTGTTGAAGAAGCAGTGCGAAGAACAGCGTGGCAAGGAGGAGGCTCGACGCGTGATTGTGGCCGTGACCGATGCGAAGAAGGGTGCTGCCCGCACCTGCGCCGACAAGGAGGGGTACAAGAGCTTTGTCATCCCCGACAACGTGGGTGGACGTTTCTCTGTGCTCACTCCAGTGGGTCTGTTGCCTATCGCCTGTGCCGGTTTCGACGTCGAAAAACTTGTGGAGGGTGCTCAGGATATGGAGTGTGCCTGTGGAAAGGATGTGCCTTTCGAGGAGAACATCGCCGCCCAGTATGCCGCTGTGCGCAACGGACTCTACGAGGCAGGCAAGAAGATTGAAATCATGGTGAACTACCAGCCGAAGCTCCACTTCATCAGCGAGTGGTGGAAACAGCTCTATGGAGAGAGCGAAGGCAAGGACAACAAGGGTATCTTCCCCGCATCGTGCGACTTCACCACCGACCTGCATTCCATGGGACAGTGGATTCAGGAGGGTGAGCGCAGCATCTTTGAGACCGTCATCAGCGTTGAGCAGCCCAACCGCCAGCTGTTGTTCCCATCCGACGAGGAGAATCTCGACGGTCTGAACTTCCTAGCAGGCAAGCGCGTTGACGAGGTGAACAAAATGGCAGAGCTGGGCACGCGTCTGGCTCACGTGGACGGCGGTGTGCCCAACATCCGCATCTCCGTTCCGCAGCTGAACGAGTACTACATCGGTCAGCTCATCTACTTCTTCGAGATAGGTTGCGGCATCAGCGGCAATGTGTTGGGCGTGAATCCGTTCAACCAGCCGGGTGTGGAAGCCTACAAAAAGAACATGTTCGCTCTGCTCGATAAACCCGGTTACGAGGCTGAATCAAAGGCCATCAAGGAGCGCCTGGCCAAGGAGTCGTAAGATGGACGTGCAGTCAAGCATTAAGCATTATCTCGAGAGGACAGGCTTTGGACGGTTTTGTCCGAAGGCTGTCCTCTTCGACATGGATGGTGTGCTCTATGATTCCATGCCGCGGCACGCCGTCTGCTGGGTGAAGGCCATGCGGAAGTTCGGTTTGGACATGACCGAGCAACAGGCCTACGAATACGAAGGCATGCGCGGTGTGGAGACTATCCAGCTCTTGGCCCGCCTGCAGAAGGGCAAGGAACTGACTGAGGAGGAGGCGCAGCCTGTCTACGATGAGAAGTCGCGCCTGTTCCACCTCATGGGCGAGGCACCGTTGATGCCTGGTGCCATGGAGTTGATGCAGGCCCTGAAAGCTGGTGGGTGGCGCATCGGCATCGTGACAGGTAGTGGGCAGCGTCCCCTCATCCAGCGCGTGCTCAGCGATTTCCAAGAGTTCGTTGACCAGCAGCACTTGGTCACCGCCTATGACGTGAAGCATGGGAAACCAGCCCCCGACCCCTATCTCATGGGCTTGCAGAAGGCAGGTAACCTGCAGCCCTGCGAGGCCATCGTGGTGGAGAATGCGCCCCTTGGCGTGGAGGCTGCCACGGCAGCAGGCATTTTCACCATTGCCGTGAACAGCGGCAACTTGCCAGAGTCAAGTCTGAAAAAGGCTGATATACTTTTCGACAGCATGACTTCCTTGACTGAGGCATGGAATGAATTATCAACAACCTTACAGTATAACCAAGAAAAATGAAGAAAATCAACATCTTTTTGACGGTAATTGCCAGCCTGCTCGTGTTCGCCGCTTGTACCGACCGCAGGGATAACGACATTGACATCAAGAAACAGAACGTCTATGTGAAGTACAAATTGGAGGTGGGCTCTGCACTGGCTTCACTCTATGACATTGAAATCACTTATTGCAGCATCAGCGGAAAAGAGTACACCGAAGATTTCAAGCTTCGCCGAACGGGCAACAAGTGGGAGTATAAAGAGGAGGCTGGCAACGATGCGAACATCCACTTTAAGTTCGTGGCCACGGCACGGCTGAAAGAGAAATACGAACTGGAAGACGAAGAATATAATCTCTCGCGAACGTTCAGCGTCAACTGGTATGAGCAGGCCACCAAGGCCATGTCCTTCTCGCCCGTCGACCAACAGGTGGAGAATCTGATAGTCTCGAAGGCCGAGATTGAGGAGTACCTTCAGAAGAACCCCGTCATCACCATCGTCAACATTGTTGAACGGCCGAATCTAAAAGACTGATAAGTTTCTAAAATTTAGGAGATGATTTCGTCGAGATAGGTGATTTCTGCCGAACCGAAACAACGGTGGAAATCCTTGTCGTAAACCACGCAGAATTGTCCTGGCGCCACGCCTTGTATCAGCCTTCCGGCATGGACGAGGTAGCTGCCGGGACCTGTTTTTTCCAGCTGTGCCTCGCAATAGTCGGGCGTATGGCGTATCTTAAAAGTCACTTCCTGCATGTCTATTTCTTCGGTCAGGAAGTGGAAATCGTGAATGGCGAAGTCGCGCTTCCATGCAGATACGGGTTCGTAGCCTTTGGTCACGTACAGAATGTTCTGCTTCATGTCCTTCTTCACCACATTCCATGGACCGCCGCCAAGGCCAAGTCCCTTGCGCTGCCCAATGGTATGGAACCAAAGTCCCCGATGCTGGCCGATGCACTTGCCCGTTTCTATGTCGACCACATCGCCTGGCTGCTCACCCAGATAGCGGCGAAGGTACTCGTTGTAATTGATTTTCCCGAGGAAACAGATGCCCTGTGAGTCCTTACGCTTGGCACTGACCAGGTGTTCGCGCTCGGCAATCTCGCGCACCTCCTCCTTGCGGTAGTGGCCGATGGGGAAGAGCGCCTTCTTCAGTTGCCAGTCGTAGATTTGCGCCAGGAAGTCAGTCTGGTCCTTCACGGGGTCTGGACTCGTCGTCAGCCATTTTTTTCCATCAATCCATTCTGTCTGCGCATAGTGGCCGGTGGCAATGAGGTCGTAGTCGTGTCCGGCTTTCTCGTCGAAGGCTCCGAATTTGATGAGTCGGTTGCACATCACGTCGGGATTAGGCGTGAAGCCCGCCCGCACCTTCTCCATCGTGTATTGAGTGACGCGGTCCCAATACTCCCGATGGCAGTCGATGACCTCCAACCTGCAGCCGTATTTCTTCGCCACGGCCGTTGCCATCTCCAAGTCCTCCTCGCTGGAGCAGTCCCAGTCTTCGTTTTCCTCCGGGCCTATTTTGATGTAGAAGCAGTCGGGATGCAACCCCAGCCGTGCAAATTCGTAGACGACGACCGAACTGTCGACACCGCCCGATAGCAGTACGGCGATGCGCTTGTCCTTGATTTCATTTATATTCATGGTGCGATGGTCAGATTTTGATGTAAATACGTTTACGGAAAAGCGGCCAACCGGCGAGGAAGCAGATGGCTACGAAGGTCAGCGCATAGCACAAGGAAGCCCACTTGGGTGCGGCAACAGAGCTATGAATGCCGTTGTAGAGCATATCGCTGATGCCCATGTGACCAAAGACGATGGCCAACAGTTCACTCAGAACGTAGAGAAACAAGGGGTTGACACCGAACACCTGGAAAGGCATGGTCCAACAACGATGGCCGCGGATGTCGATGAGGTGCATGAGCAGTCCCTGCAAGGAAGCTGCCAGGCCACAGGTCATCAGCACATACGACGGACTCCAGATGCGCTTGTTCAACGGCAATCCATATTGCAACAGGTACCCCAAAATGATGAGTGTGGCCCCTGTGAGCAGGAAAGCATTCACCTTCTTCGTCACATCAGCAGTCTCCAACATGCGCTTGCCACAGTAGAAACCGATTAATGTGTGGGCGATGGAGGGAATGGTGCCCAGTAGTCCTTCCGGGTCGATGGGACTCTTGCGGTAGAGATGAGCCTCGCCAAACAAGGCGCGGTCTACGCGACAGAGGATGTTGGTTTCGTCGCAAGCATAGCCGTTTCCCGTCAGGAGGATGATGGTGTAGATCACCAGCAGAAGGACGACGGCAGGTATGGTGTAGCGGTGGGGCACGGTGAGTGCAAAGAACGAGGCGGCACAGTAACAGAGAGCAATACGCTGCAGCACGGCGAAGATGCGGATGGTGGAGAAAGGAAAGAAGTTGCCCTCGATGGCCATGTCGACCCAATGGATGGCCAAGCCGATAAGGAAGATGAGCACCGTGCGACGGAATACCTTCCTCGCTACAGCTGCCGACAGCTGGAAGTTGAATTTGCGGAGCGACAGATAGGTGCTGATACCCATGATGAAGAGAAAGAAGGGGAACACTAGGTCGCAGGGTGTCATGCCGTTCCACTCGGAATGCTGCAGCGTGGAGAACGACTCGCCGTAGCCGTTGTTCACCAATATCATGCCGGCCACGGTGATGCCACGCAGCACGTCGAGCGAGAGAAGGCGATGGTTTTTATTCATATATCAAGAATTGGTTGCACACTTCGCGGGCCACATCGATAACATTGCCCGAAGGAGTGGAGGAGTAGGGGTTGTGGCGCAGCGTCCAAGGCTCTTCGATAGCATACCAATCGATGGTCACCTCTTGGGGTAAGGCCATTTGGAAGAGCTCCTCAGCCGTCTTGTTGCTGTTGGGGCCCGTGCCGAGCAGTTCGGGCTGTGGCTTCGCGAGTGCTTCCATTTGGGAAGCGAGGGCATCGAAATAGGTCTTCCAGCGCACGTAGTAGAAGTCTTTCAGCAACCCCTGCCACTCTTTATGGGCATAGTCGCGCAATCCGCCTTTGTCGGCACAGGTCCGGTTGCCCCACGTGGTGATCTGCACCCGCGCGTTCCACTCGTAGAGGTCGCTTTCCGCCGCCGTAGTGCCACAGGCACGGGCTGCCTCTGTCCAGCGGCCCAATCGGAACTCCGAGCGTGTGGCGAGCAGTCGGTCTTGAGCCAAGAGCATGTCGAGGAATCGCTGTGAGGAGCGGGCGAAAGGCTTGCGGCTGAACGATTTGTAGTCGGCAATGGCGTGCTGGTATTGTACGCGGGCTTGGTCGGCTAATGCCTGCCGCACGATGTCCACCAGATCGTACTCGAAATTGTTGTTGCCACGATACGCATCAGCAGCTTGAACCATGAGCTCTGCTGCCCGACGCGTGTCGTCGGGGTCGTAATAGTTCTTCATTTTCGACCACGAAGACGCCTGGAAATTGTTGAGCGACGGGCGACCACAGAAGATGCTTTCGTGAGGCCCTTGCTGATTGTTGCCCGGTGGACAATTGTAGATGCTGTTGGAAAGAATTTCCCACGCCTGCTCCACAGCTGGTGTGGTGTGGCCGTAGCGGGCTTTCAGGTAGCGTCGGAGCCACTGCTGCTTGAAGGCAGCGACGGAATCGCTGCTCACACCACTTAGGGTGAGCCACGGGAGTTCGCTCATCAGTTCGAACATCACGGGATTGTTTTCCGACCCTTCCATGGTGAAGCCAATCCCCTGGCAGTGATGGTCGCGCAGGATGAAGTTGCCGATGAGCTGGTCCATGCGTCCGTGGAGTCCCACGTTGCCGCCGAAGTTCTCCAACAGACAGAACAACCAGGGGAACTGGCCGTAGCCATTGTCGCGTTTCCAGATGGATGAGATGCCGAACATAGGACGGCACTCAGAGAAGAGGTCGAGGATGAGCAGGTCGCGCGGGTTCATCTTCTCTATCATCTGTGGGCGCGGGTTTTCCGTCCACCCCTGTACCACCCAGACGGCATTCGAGTTGACACGCTTCATGGCCTGCATCAGCGCCTGACCGGAGGCCGAATAGTCGATAGCGGCATCGTCGCCCGACTCATGGAAGGGGTCCATCGAATAATAGTCAGAACGTCCAAAGAGCCGAGTGAGTTCCTCGTAATAGAGCGCAGCAATCTCTTGGAAACGCGGGTCAGTGGGCCGCAGGTTGGCAGGTCGCTGGTAGCCATTCCACAGACCGCCGTCGGTCACGTTGAGCCCTAAACGCTCCTTTGCGTCGTGGGGCATCATGCCGCAATAGCCAGGCAGGACGGGCTTCATGCCCCATTCCTTCATGCGTCGGAGAATCTGTTTCTGAAGAGTTTCCTGCCGACTGTACCATGAACGGGGCAGTGGACCGCCCCATCCTTCCAAGTTGTTCATCTCCCACCATGCGAGGAAGGCTGGGCCAGAAATGAACTGTCCCACTTCTTCCTCGCTGTAACCCAGTTTTAGAAGCATGTTGCGCCATACGCACTCCTCGCCCACGATGGCCAAGGGAAGGTTCACGCCGTGCATGGCCATCCAGTCGAGTTCGCGCTCCCACCGCTTCCAGTCCCACCACGCCATCGAGTAGGAGAAGGTGCAATAGTTGAAGTCGTAGCGCAGGCTCAGGTTGGTCTCATGCTTCTCGCGCTTGGGAACTGGCGGCAGCACGTTGGGCAGCTGAGCCTGCATCTGGTTCCAGGAGAGGTGGGTGCCGGCGTAGTATTTGAGATACCAGTTCACGCCCACAGCCACGTCCACCCAGTTGTGACCGCGAACCACCACGCGGTTGCCCTGTTGGTCGAGCTCGAAGAACTCCTTTCCGTCGTTTTTCAGCAGCTCCACCTTGAATTTCTTCGACGCCCCACGGTCGATGCGTTCCAGCATGTCCGTCACGGGGTTGCCACAGACATGAGTTGCAGTCATGAGCAACCCCAATAATAAACAATGTATTCTGTAGTTCATAATTCCTAATTTCCTAAACCTTCTCGTCTAAGAATTGCTGGACCAGCTGCATGAAACGCGCATTGTGTGGCCCGTCGATGAATTCGTGGCTGACGGTCCAAGAGATGGGCATCACGCGGCGATCGCCCCTCACGATGGCTTTGCCCACGTTCATGAGCGGGTAGTCCTGCGCGTGGCCAACCCCAAACTTCGTGTAGACCACCGATGTGAAATAAAGACCCGGAACGGCACTCAGGTTGATGACGTCGAAGTCGCCAACGCGTGTCACTTCCTTATCCGTCTCGTAGGGATCGCGGTCGTGGGGAATGTTGTCTATCAGTTGCCGTGTGTTGCGGTAGAACTCCTTGTAGTCCTCAATCCAGGGTATGCGGATGGTGTAGAAAGTCTTGCCTTCCTCCTTGATGTCGATAGGCGACACGGCGTCGATTTTGTCGTAGAGGCATACGTTGCCGTGCTTGTCGGTGCGATAGCGGAAGTTCTCAATGCTGTTGACAGCTTTCATAATGGCATAAAGGTATCGCACGAAGAACGATGTGCCATTCTTCTTCGATTCGTTGTAGGCCTCTGTGCAATCCACTTCGCTGGTAAGTGTGACCCAAGCGCTGTCGAAACTCTGGAAGAACAGGTAGTTGTCGCGTCGTGCCCAGTGTTCAATGTCGATGATGTGTTTCATTGGTGTAAGATGTTGTTGTTATCATTCATTTGTTCTTCAGTCAAGAAGACTCACTGTTTGAGGTACTTTCTGCCATTTTTAACAATAATGCCCCGATAACCCTCAGCTATGCGCTGTCCGCTAAGATTGTAGGCTGGCTGTTGTGGGGCCTCGATGTCCTGAACTTCGGGCGAGTCGATGGCGGTGACCGCGCCGGTGGGCGAAATCAAGATTCCCCATCGGTATGCATCGTTGTAGTAATCAGCCACCCCGTCGTTATCGTAGTTGCCCTTGTACCGCATCTCGCACGCCCCATCGTCGTAGTAGAAATAGGAGCCGTAGAAAGTGCTGTAGCCGTCGGACACGTCGATGAATGCCGAATTGACCAGTTGGAAGGCGTTGAACTCATAGATGGTCGGGTCGATGGCCTTCTTCGACGATGCTACGAGCGTGGAATGGTCGACGGTCATTTCGGAGCCGGTTCCCTTGATAGCGCTGTTGGAGCCTTTTGCAACGACATCGGCATTTTTGAGCGTCAGTCCGCAAATCACCACATTGATGGCTTCTTCGTAGGATGACGTCAGGCTCAATTTTCCTGGTCCCTTGATTGTCATGTCCGCCCGATTGATATACAGGCAAACATCGTCGGTGGCAATCTTGCAGTCGCCCAGCACATTGATGGTCAGGTGGTCGATGTCTTTTTCGTAGGTGAGCGGTTCGTCGCCGTAGTAGTTGCAGATGCCATACCCCTCGTTGCCCGTATTGGTGATGTCAGCATTGTCGAGCGTCAGTGTGTTCGTTTCAGCATCGAAGCTGACGGTGCCGTCGCCTAAGATGTCGGCTATGTTGCGGTCGTCCAACTGGATGTCCCTAACGCAGAGATTGTAGCGAGGAATCACAACGGGTGTTACGTATACTTCTTTTTGCCAGGGAATCGCCTCCCCATAGCGGTCGCCATACCAAACGGTGTGGTCTTCTTCGTCGAAGTAGAACAATTTGCCATCATAGGTGGTTCCTGCTAATTCAACGTCGCTGAAGTGGCTGTCGATGAGTTCAAACATGCTGACATTCAAAATGGTCAGGTCGCTGCTTGTGAGTGAGTAGGCAACCAGCGTCGAGTGGTCGATAGTGAGGCCGCCATGGTGGAGTTTCCCAACGATGGCATTGTTCTTGCCTACCACCTGCACATCGGCATCCCTTAGGAGAAGGTCGCCAGCCAGCTCCATCCCACAATCTTGGTCGCTCCTCATTCTGAGGTGTCCTGGACCGGTGATGGTCACCTTTTCAGCATATTGGTAGAAAGCCTCCTTGTTGGCGGCAGTGGTGCGGAAGTTGCAGTTGCTCTTGACGTCGATGGTCAGCCCCTTAATGCCTGGTGTTCTTGGCTTGTTCGGATCGCCGATGGTGATTCCTGGCAGTTCGCCCTCGTAGTTGACGTTTCTCAGGGTAAGCGTCTTGGTGTCGGGGTCGTAGGAGATGGTGCCCGACGAGATTTCGTCAGAGGTGATGTTGCCGCAGTTGTTTTCGTCCACCTGCGTGTTGCCGATCCAAAGATTGTAGGTGAGCGCTTTGTAGGTAAGGTAGCCGGGAGCACTCGAGCCCTGATCGATGCGGGCGTAGTCCGAATCGCTAAAATCTCTGTTGTACGTGGTTCCTGCTCCTCCAACGATACTTTCGCATCCGACAAACATCAGTTGCGGGGCGTTTGTGAGTGCCTCCGTGGTCCATCGGTTGCCGACATAGATGGTAGTCAGGTCGTCACAGCTTTTGAACATGTTAGTCATGTCCGTCACATGCTGAGTGTCGAAACTGGATAGGTCAACGGTCTCTAAGTGTTTGCATTCATAGAACATGTCCTTCATCGTCGTCACCTTTCGCGTGTCGAACGTGCGCAGGTCAAGGTTGAGGTAGGCCGACTCCATTCCGCATTCATAGAACATCTTCTCCATATTGGTCATTTCGTGGGTGTCAAGGTATTCGAGGCCGTTAAACCATGATACACCACGCAGGAAAGAGAAGAGATAGGAACCGTTTTTGGGCTTGTAGTCGGCAAACGAATCGTCGATCGTCACCGATTGAACATCTTCCATCAGGTTGCTTCCATACCAGTCGGGACGCCGGCCGGTATACACGTTGAGCACCCATCCATCCTTTTGGTCCTTCTGGTCGTCGTAATAGAAGACGAGCGTGTGGGTGTAACTTTGATAAACAGCATAAGCCTGCTTAACGCCAGCCCATAGATTCATGGCAACAAGCATGGCTGCCACGAGCGTGAAGCTTCTTAGTGTAAGGTTTTTCTTATTCATCATCGTTGTTTCTTCATTTAGGTTCAATGGCGTATGTTTCTTTGTTTTGTGTGCAAAGATAAGTGAATTCCTCGTAATTTCCAAATAAAACGGATAAAACTTGCAGCGGGCTGGGGTTTTTCCTGCCATCGGAGCCAATGTCGTTCAATACAAATGCCAACCGTAGGTTAATAATGTAGGCAGCGTAGGTTAATAATGTAGGCAGCGTAGGTTATTAATGTAGGCAGCGTAGGTTATTAATCTACGGTCGGGGCAAATACTTCATTTCACTTACCGACATAGAGTATGGGCAGCAGTGCCCTATAGAGAAGTATGCCATAGCCTTGTCTTCTGCAATGTTTATAAGCGAGGAATACAGAAAGTGGAGTTCACAATAAGGAAGAAATAAAAACTTGAGAATGTGCTTGACGGTGGCTTCTCTGAAAAAAAACGAAGGAAGATGAAACGTATTCGAAAGAAAAGTCGTAACTTTGTAGCCGAAAAAACAGATACAACTATGGAATATATCGTATCAGCCCGTAAATACAGGCCTATGACGTTCGACGCCGTGATTGGGCAAAAAGCACTGGTCACCACGCTGAAGAACGCTGTGAGCAGCGGCAAGCTGGCTCATGCCTACCTGTTCTGCGGCCCGCGCGGCGTGGGCAAGACCACCTGCGCCCGCATCTTCGCCAAAGTCATCAACTGCGAGCATCCCACACCCGAGGGTGAGGCCTGCAACGAATGTGAGAGCTGTCAGGCCTTCAACGAGCAGCGGTCGTACAACATCTTCGAGCTTGATGCTGCCTCGAACAATGGTGTTGAACACATCAAAGCCCTCATGGATCAGACACGCATTCCGCCGCAGGTGGGCAAGTACAAGGTGTTCATCATCGACGAGGTGCACATGCTCTCGACACAGGCTTTCAACGCTTTCCTCAAGACTTTGGAGGAACCGCCCGCACATGTCATCTTCATTTTGGCCACAACGGAGAAGCATAAGATTCTGCCCACCATCATTTCAAGGTGCCAGATCTATGACTTCGAGCGTATGACCGTTCCCAATATGGTGGACCACCTGAAGATGGTGGCCGCAAAAGAAGGCGTCAGCTACGAGGAAGAAGCCCTGAACGTGATTGCAGAAAAGGCCGATGGCGGCATGCGCGATGCGCTGAGCATCTTCGACCAGGCCGTTTCCTTCTGTCAGGGGAACATCACTTACGAGAGAGTCATCGAGGACCTGAACGTGCTCGATGCCGACAACTATTTCAACATCGTGGACTTGGCCTTAGAGAATAAGGTGCCCGAAATCATGGTGCTGCTCAACGATGTCCTCAACAAAGGCTTCGACGGTGGTCATCTCATCGGCGGCTTGGCCACTCATGTGCGCAATGTGTTGATGGCCAAGGATTCACAGACACTTCCCCTCTTGGAAGCCAGTCAGCGGCAGCGCGAACGCTATCAGGCGCAGGCCGGAAAGTGTGAGTACCGATTCCTGTACAGAGCGCTGAAGCTGCTCAACGACTGCGACATCAGTTACCGCCAGAGTCCCAACAAGAGGCTGCTCGTGGAACTGACGCTCATCCAGGTGGCGCAAATCACGCAGGAAGAGGAAACGCCTGTCGCGGGGCGTAGCCCTAAGCAGTTGAAAACCCTGTTCAAACATCTGATTCGTCAGGCTTTGCAGCAAAAGGCGGCTCCGCAGGTGGCTGCCGCAAAGCCCGTGGCGCATCAGGAAGAGAAGCCTGTATCGAAAGAAGAACCCGTGAAGCGCCCTGCCGTAAAACTCAGCAATTTGGGCATGACGTTCGGTAGTTTGCGCAATACCTCTCTGTCCGAGAAGGAAGAGAAAGAGGCCGATACCATTGACAGCAAAGAGCACCAGACCTTCACCAATGAGCAGCTGATGATGCAATGGGTGGGTATGTGCAACCGTATGCCGCAGCAAATGGTCGGCATCGCTTCCAGAATGAAGAACATGGAGCCGCGGATATTAGACTTCCCCAAAGTGGAAGTGGTGGTCGACAATGAGATGTTGCTTGAAGAGATGAAAGACATCCAGAAGCGCATTCGATCCACGTTGGCCTTAACGCTCCATAATAGCGATATTGAACTGAACCTCCGTTTAGCCAAATCCGACGAGGTGAAGAAAATACTGACCAGACGGGAGCAGTTGGAAGAAATGATGAAAGACAATCCCGCCCTGAAAAAACTCAGCACGATGCTGCATTTGGAACTGGTGTGACGCCAAGGGTCAGTCTATTGTGAGAAGTCTGACTTCCGCGTTCGCCATCTTCTGAATGTCGCGCATCGGCTTGCCGGAAAGAATGGAGAGAATGACCAGGTTGATGATGCCGTGTCCTACCACCAATAGCGTCTTTCCCTGGTATTCGGCTTGAATCCAATGGAGAAACGTCTCAGCGCGCATCCGCATCTGCTCTGTAGTCTCTATGTCGTCGGGCCATTCGCGCCCTTTCAGGTCGGGAATGTAAAGACCTGTGAAGCTACCCCAGTCGCGTTCACGTAGCAACGGGGTCTGAACGATGGGCTTTCCGTGAGGACGGGCCATGATGCGGCAAGTGTCCACACACCGTCCGAGGTCGCTCGAGAAGAACACGTCAATGGCTTCGCCGGCCATCCGCCGCGATGCTTCCTCTGCCATACGAAGACCGTTATCGTTGAGTCTGCCGTCGGTTTGTCCCTGCAAAATGCGGTTCACATTGTCCACGGTTTCGCCGTGCCTCATTAAGTATAATCTGACCATTCTGATGAGTTCTCCTTGTTTTCGGGCACAAAATTACGGAAAAAATTGCAGCATTCAATAGGATTTTGTATTTTTGCACAAACTTTTTTAAATGATAAAGGGCTAAAGATATGAAAATACTCCAGACCTTCTTGTTCCGTGCCGCCTGCGCCGCCGTTGTCGGCTACCTGTTAGTGATGTACCGCACTGAGATGGTTCGTTGGATTACCATTGCCTCTGGAGCTTTGTTCCTGGTATCCGGTCTGACTTCGGTCATCGCCTACTATACAGAAAAACACCGCGTCAAGGCTGCCGACGAGCCGAAATCGGTCATGATGCCCACCTTTCCAATTGTGGGAGCGGGCAGCATGATCTTGGGCGGCGTACTCATGATGATGCCTGCCACGTTTGTCACAGGCGTCATGTATTCACTGGCGGCCATCCTCATTCTGGGTGCAGTCAACCAGTTTGTGCATCTTTTCAATATCCTGCGCCACACCCGCATACCTTTCTTCTTCTGGCTGTTCCCTACGGTGGTGCTGCTCTTGGGCATCTACATGATAGCCCGTCCGCAGGAGATGTCGGCCCTTCCTTTCCGCATCTTGGGCTGGGGACTGATGGTCTACGCCGCCTTTGAGATTGTCTGCGGTATCAAGGTTTACAGCACCCGCCGTACGCTCGACCGCCAGTTGCAGGAGCAGCAGCGGCAGATTGAGCAGGCCGAAGAAGTGGAATACGCGGAAGTGGAATGAAGTGTTGGCTGGCGCCAGCCATTCTCCAAAAGAAAAAGAGTCTCGAAAGATTTGAATGCGAACTTTCATCTTTTAAGACTCTTTTTCCTCGTGATCCCGTTGGGATTCAAACCCAAGACCTTCAGAACCGGAAACAAACGCTGAAATCTCCCAAAACGCCTTTATTTATCGGCCTTTCAAGGATTTGCCCTTTTCACTTTGCGGCTATTTTGCGGCTATCATAGACGGGAACTTGGTTCATTTGCTTATTTCTCTTTAAATTGTTACTTGTCTTTGTTGGGTCTTTCTTGCCATTTACAGTCCTCCTTACATGATGATATTAGGCAACGCTCCAAACTGCCCGTTCATGTAGGCACGGTGGATGGATGACAACTTGTTAAGCCCTCGGAATTCAACCAATGAGAACAGGTTGCTGTTGCCGTCCTTTCCCTTCTCCGTAAACCAGACGGAATCCTTACCGAAGATGTCGTCAATATCTCGCAGGATGGGGTCGTAGTGGGTGGTGACAATCAGTTGCGATTGGTTGTCCTTCTTGTTGACGAAACGGGTAAGCATATACTCCATCAGGTTCGGATGGATAGAAGCCTCCAACTCATCGACGCACAACAGCCCTTGGCATTTCAGTTGCGAGTAGATGATAGACTCCAGTTCCACCATACGAGTTGTTCCGGCACTCTGGCTGTTTTCTGGCAGTACATAATCCTCTTCGCCTCGCTCCGTCTCCACCTTGTGTCCAAAGAGCGCAGCCATCTTCTTGATCTTGATGTCGGAGATGTTGAAATCAGCTTCCTTCACAAAGTGCATGAGATACTCCTTGAACGAAGAATCCTCCGACAGCATGTTCTTAGTCGTGTCAGAGATAGCCGTATCTGAGCCATTGATGAGTGGCATCATGCGACTGTCAATCCAACGGCGCATATCGTCAAGGTAGCTCACAGCTACATTCACTTTCTTCAACACTGCCAGGATAGACATGTTACGCAGACAGTTGACAGAGAGCGCATCAATCTCAGCCTGTGAGAGCTTGACTGCAGCAGGGTTGAAAGTCAGCTTTGATATGCCGTTGACATCCTCACGGGTAAAAACCTTGGTGGGGCGGTTGCTGAGATAGACATACATCACCTCGCTACACACCTTCTCAGGATTGACCACCAACTGGTACCAATAGCGTATGCCGTTGACGTAGAGTTTCACGTCAAACTCCGTGTCGTACTTCAATGCGTCAGGTTGCATCAAGAACGGCTGCACATCCGTACCCTCATCGTTCTTCATCGGAATCTTATTCCAGAACACCCGAAGGAAGTCGATGGCTTCAAGCAGGTTTGACTTGCCACTGGCGTTGGCACCCAACACCACAGCGAAGCGTAGCAACTGAACACCATCGGGCATGGTCACGACACTATTGTATTTGTCATTCCCTGATGTCTCGAAACTCAGTACCACCTCGTCACGAAACGACTTGAAGTTTTTTATCTTTAATTCTTGTAGCATATCTAAGAGCGAAATTACGTCACAAAGATACGAATAATTTCCGTTCGTTGACATCAAATCCGTCATAAAATCAAATTTTGTTTTTAAAATTAGCATGATTTAACCAAATTTCGCGATTAAAATCCTAAATCCGTCAGTTTTATAGTGCCTCTATTCCCAATATCGTCATGTCGTTTGAGTTCTAAGGGTGGTGAGCTTGCTCTTTTTCCACACCCCATTTCCCTCCCAAAATTGGACTTTTGGGGAATTAGGCTTCCCCTTAAGAAAAATTCCACACCTCAGGCAAGCCTCATATAGCTCGTTTTTGGACTGCTTGAGATTTCCATATTTTGGGGTTCCAACAGTCAAAACCTGTCAGGAATATCGTGGTCAGGGACAAGATGTAGAACACGAATTGTGATGCGAGAAACGTCTCCTTTGACGCTGATAACGTCCATGTCTTGAAGGGATTTTAGGAAAGACATGACGGTTTTTCTGTCCCATTTCCATTTGTTTGAGAGACCAAGAATTGTGTAATGTCTGGGCGCATTTGAGCCGTTTTTATACTGGTTGATTAACTCAATTTGGTTCTCCAAGAGATACATAAAAGCATCGTATCTTGATGTCTTATTTGGCAATGACTTGGAAATAAACCGCATCAAATCTGCATGCAGTTTTGTGAAAATAGTGTTTGTCTTTTTCATTTTTCTTGTTCATTTGAATCGTTTAAACTAATCCCTTTTTAATTGCGTGATCAATCGCTTCATTACGTTTTTTCAAGTATAAAGGGATGCTCCCCATGAAGATTTGAGTGTCGAATCTGCTATAGAAACGCTCGTATCTTCCTAACTTGAAGCCGAAGAAAAACATCATCAGCTCATCAATCTTTCTTGCATTTCTCTTCATAGCTTTTCCTGTCTCGATCTATCTGCTTTTTAAAGGAGATGAACAAGCCTGCATGGAATTGTCTTTAAATTTAGGCTCTTTCCCCGTGTTGGCATAGTCCAACATCGCTATGATAAATGCTCCAATTTGTTCGTGGGAAAGACACTTGATTGTCTCTATCCAATCCAGGTGGATGAGGATAGCAGGAACTGTTTTCTTTTTCATATTGTTCGTGATTCTTGTGAATTCTGTCTTTGCTTTTCTATACTCTTATTGCCACAATGTTTCATCCAATCGTCAATTTCTGACTGGAGAAAAACTAGTGCTTTGTTAATTTTGTGGTGCGGTATCTGCTTGTCAGATACCCAACCATAGACAGTCTGTTTGACAGGGTGGGATGGAATATAGTCACATAGTTCGTCAACATCCATCCAATGCGGTGAACAACACTCTTCTTGCCTGTTCAGCAAGCTTTGGGCGGTCTTTTCCAGACCCTCCACTTTCTCAATGAGGTAGGACAATGCACCCGGCATCTCCTCCAATGTTTTTAATCTTTTCATATTGTTTTGTTATCCTTAAAATCGGATGCAAAAGAACAACAAAAAAATAACTTTTCAAGAAAATATTAGAAAAAGTTAAAAATTTAACATTTCGGGGACTAACTAAAAGGCTATAAAAATAGAGGTAAAGTCGTTAAAAATAGCAAAATACGGCCTAAAATAGCAGATTGTTTGGGCAAAATAGAAAACAATTGAAAATAAATCACTACCTTTGTGGAATAAAGCTATAAGTATGGAAGATATAAACCGACTGAAAGTCGTATTGGTAGAGAAAAAGCGTACTGCGCGATGGCTCTCAATGCAGATGGGGGTTAATCCATCTACAGTAAGCAAGTGGTGTACTAACTCTTCTCAGCCTGATGTTGCTAGTCTGCTTAAGATAGCCGACTTGCTGGAGGTTGATATAAAGGAGCTGTTGGTTAGAGAATACGAACAGTTCCTATTGTCAAAGATAAAGAATTGAGGATATGCCTGTTGATAAAATAGATGAGTATACAATGAACGAAAAGAAATATATATCTTATTTGGAGCGATATAGCCAATGGATAAAATCTCATAAAGAAAAATCCAATGAAGAATTGGTTGAGCGAGAAGCCCATGCTAAGGAAATGCAGAAATATGATAAAGCCCGTCTTCTGAGTATGACAGCTGATGATGTTTATAATCTGCTTTCTCCATTATGGGCTATGGGCATGTGGGGTAATAAGCATTACAAGATTGACAACTTAATAGAGACTAACACCATTGAATTGATCCGCGCTCAGTTTGCAAATCTTCTCTATGGTAAGGATTTGCTTGCTAAGCGCTGGGATGAATTCCGTCAGAAGATTAAGGGTATTGGCCCTGGCATCATGAGCGAGGTTTTGAATAAGGCTTTTCCTAATGAGTGTATCCTTTGGAATAGCAAGACTAAGACGGGCTTCACTATCCTTGAAGTGCCCAACACGCCCAAATACGATTCTGCGATGGACGGCAAAATGTATGCTTATCTGTCGGAGTGTGGTAAGAAGATGCTTGCTTTTGCCAAAAATAAAGGCTATAATGATTTGGAGAACTTGATAGCTCTTGACTATTTCATTTGGCAGGAAGTTCAAAAAGATATTGACGAGCCTGAGACGGTTGATGTTGTGGAAGTTCCTAAGACTAAGAAAGAATACGGATTCGTTCATAATGACATCCGTGATAAAATTAAAGATATTGGCGAGTGCTTAGGATTCAAGGCCACAACAGAAGTTACAGTCGCCAATGGTGCCAGAGTAGATGCCGTTTGGGAGGTCTCTATTGGTAACATGGGCAGAATCATCTATGTCTTTGAGGTGCAAACCTCTGGCTCTATAGACAGCCTTATCCTTAATCTGATGAAAGCCAAGAACAACAAAGCAGTACAAGGCATTGTCGCAGTCTCTGATGCAGAACAGATAGAGAAGATAATGAAAGAAGTAGAGTCTTTGGATGACATCAAGAAAGACATCAAATATTGGGACTACACCGAAGTGCTTGAAGTCCACGAGGCATTGCAAAAAGCGAACGAGAGTATTAACAAATTAGGACTTGTGCCTGTAAGTTTATAACAAATACGTCATGAAAGACTATATACAAATAGGATTAAAAAAAGGATATATCTCTTTTAATGAAGATAGGTCGCGAATTACATACGTCTATCAAAAGAAAGAGCGTAACTACAATAACCCTGAAGAAAAGGTGCAGGCTGAAGCCTTCCTGAAACTTATCATAGATTACAATTATCTAGAGAGCCGCATTCGTCAGTTTGTTCCTGTTACTATGGGTAGCGATATCAAGGAGGCAGATATCGTTGTATATGATGACGATATGTGCTTATCACCGCATATTGTAGTTGAATGTAAACATCAGGATGTTAGCGAAGCTGAATTTCTGCAAGCGGTAAATCAGGCATATAGTTACGCCTTCTCATTACCATGCGACGTAAAATATGTTTGGGTAACATCTGGAATTCGAAATGAATATTATGAGGTTGACAAGAATCAGAATTCGAGAAATCAAATTCCTGACATACCACAGTATGGCGTTGACAAGATTGCATCTTATAAGTATGTATATGGTGCTCAGTATATGGAGCATGAAGAAAGAGAACAACAATTCTTTGACCTCTCTGTTATTGAACAATCAGAACTAACACGCAGATTTAAGCAAGCTCATGAAGCTTTATGGGCAGGTGGTCAATTAAATCCTTCTGAGGCATTTGATGAGTTGGACAAACTTATCTTCTGTAAAATCTGGGATGAGCGTAAACCTCGTAAGATAGGAGAACCATACGACTTCCAGATTATCACAGTATCCAAACAAGAAGAAAAGGATCCAGACAGTAGAAGAGCCAAAGAAAACGAGAACCTGCTCAATCGCATTAAAGCACTTTACGAGGAAGGACGGAAAAAGGACAAAGAAGTGTTTCGTGATGATATCCGCTTATCTCCTGAAAAGGTAAGAACTGTTGTAGGCTATCTTGAAAGCGTAAATCTTGGTGAGACAGACCTTGACAGCAAAGGACGTGCATTTGAAACCTTTATGGGTTCATTCTTCAGAGGTAATTTCGGACAGTATTTTACTCCTCGCGAAATTGTGAAGTTTATCGTTGATGTACTGCCCATTACCCAAGACTCAAAAGTTCTTGATACCTCGTGTGGAAGTGGCGGTTTCCTTCTCTATGCCTTGAACAAAGTACGTGAGCAGGCTACAGAGTACTATCCAAACCATAATAACGATGTTCGGCAGCATGACCGATGGTTCAAGCATTGGCATGACTTTGCTGAAAAGAATCTATTCGGCATCGAAATCAATGAGCAGATATCACGTGCTGCCAAGATGAATATGATTATTCATGATGATGGTCATACAAATGTAATTACCTTAGACGGTCTGGTGTCTGATGAAGCCATCTTTGCCAAAACAAGCAATCAAGGTTTCAAATATGGTACGTTTGATTTTATCATCACCAATCCACCATTTGGGAGTACCATCCGACAAAGCGAACAGGCCTATCTGAAAACCTATCAATTAGGCAAAAAGGAAGAAGACTGGCTGGCAGTAAAGGCGCAACCTGAAAACATACGCGACGGCCAAAGCACTGAGGTACTTTTCATAGAGCAGGATTATAAGTTCTTGAGAGAAGGCGGCTATTTGGCCATAGTCCTTCCAGATGGCATTTTGACTAATAGCAGTATGCAGTATGTCAGGACGCAGATTGAAGAATGGTTCCGCATTGTGGCTGTTGTCAGTATGCCCCAAACCGCATTTGCAGCAAATGGCGCAGGTGTGAAAAGTTCTGTGCTGTTCTTGAAGAAATGGAAGAAAGAAGAAACTGACAGACTCGTTCAGACAAAGAAAAATATTGAAAGTAAGCTATTAAAAGATAGCGACTATTTGGCAAAGCGTACACTTTGGGATAAAGAGATTAAGCAGAAGCAGAAAGAAAAGGCTGAAGAAATCAAAGGTAAACAAAGAATACCTGCAACGGCCGCAAAGCAAACGGAAGAGTTTAAGTTATGGAATGCAAATCTCTTGGCTGAATATACTGCAAAGATTGATGAATTGAAGACGCGGCTGAAAGAGGAATATCAACAAAGCAAACAACAGAAGCTTCAGGACTATCCTATTTTTATGGCGATAGCGGAAGAAATAGGCTATGATGCTACGGGCAAGAAGACTGCCACGAATGAGTTAGATTTGATTGGTGAAGAATTAAAGAAGTTTATTGCTACGCTATGAGTTATCAAGTTCCTCAATATATCAACAAGGACAAAATCTTCATCGTTAATCGGTCGGAGATTGAAGGAAGGTTGGAGCCTGAGTTTTACAGGCCATCTCTTTCTTCCCTTGAAAACAGAATACGGTCGTTGGCTACTCATAAATTGAGAGACTATGCCCTGTCATTAGCTGGTGGCGCTACCCCTAAAAAGACTGAGGCTGACAAATATTATACTGATTCCGAATCAGGAATACCCTTCCTTAGAGTGCAAAATTTACAGACAAATAGTGAACTTTCACTTGAGGATTGTGTATACATCAATGAGGAGACGCATAATAGTCTGCTAAAAAGGAGTCAAGTTTCAGAAGGTGACTTGTTGGTAAAAATAACTGGCGTAGGTCGAATGGCTGTTGCTTCTGTTGCACCAAAAGATTTTATTGGAAACACAAATCAGCACATGGTCGTTATTAAAACAGGTGATGTTTCTATAAGTAAGTATTTGGCTCGATTCTTAAATCTTGACATTATTGAGAAAATTGCTTCTCGGCATTCTACTGGAGGAACAAGGCCTGCATTAGATTATCCCTCACTGAAAGCATTACCAATAATTGAAAATATAGATTTTACCCCCATTGACAATGCATGTGAAATAATAAAAGGTAAAGAACGTGAGGTCAATACCTTACTAAATAGTATTGACTCGCTTTTACTTCAAGAACTTGGTATAGCTTTGCCAAAAAGGAAAAACGGATTGAAAAATAGAATCTTCATCGTAAAGAGGAATTCTTTAGAAGAAAGGATTGACCCTTTATATTATTATACTGAAATCGAAAAGTTTACCCACTGCACATATTCAGAAAGATTATCAAAACTTGCATTTTCACTTGAAAACGGTTTTGCTGTAGGCAGACAAAACCAAGTTGAAGAAATAAATGGAATACTACAAATACGGCCAACAAATATAGACAATAACGGACGCTTGAGATACGATAAGAACGTCTATGTTCCTGAATTTACAGATATCCGATTTGTAGAATCAGGTGTCGTTCTATTTAACAACACGAATAGCCAAGAATGGGTTGGAAAAAGTGCTTTTTTTGCTAATGAAGATAATGTGAAGGTTTATACTTCAAATCACATTACAGCTATCGATGTTGACAGAAGCAAGATATTGCCAGAATATCTGTGTGCTATCCTGAATATGTATCAGCGGCACAAAGTTTTCTATTCAATCTGCACGAATTGGAATAATCAATCAGGTGTAGGGCTTGATTTGCTCAAATCTCTTCATATCCCTTTGTTCACAGATGACAGAAAGAAGTCTTTGCGAAAACAGCAAGAAATAGTAGATAGGATAAATGGCATCTATCGAGAAGCAGATGAATATATTTCATCAGCTAATCGTATTATGGAAGAAGCTAAGGCTAAAGTAGAATCAATGATAATTGGATAATCCTTAATGCATAAAACGAATAATTATGAAAATCAAAATACACAAAGAATACAAATCCATCAAAGCTCCACAAGAGTTTGATTTACCAGACTTTGTCGTACTAACAGGAAAAAATGGTAGTGGCAAAAGCCACTTAATGGAAGCAATGAGTAAATATGAATATGCCATTATCAGTGAGGGAGAAAGAGAGCTATCTAAAATCAAGTATATTGGTTTTAATGGTCTCAATCCACAAGTGAACACAGATGGTGATTATCTTGATATAACAAATCAAAGAAAAGATGCATGGAATCAATTGAATAATCAATTAACAGAATTGCGTTCTCGATTTGGAAATAATGTTCAACATTATATTAATATCGATGATTGGAGAAAGAAAATTCTTGGTTATTGGTATAAAATGGCTAATGGAAATATAGATGATTTGACAGAAGAATTTGTTTTTGAAAACTATGAAGTTTCATCAGATGAAATTTTTTCAAGTCAATTCGCATCAATATTTAAACTCTACCAAATTCGTTATGATGATAACAAATACTTTCAGTACAGAAACGATACAGCGGGAGAACATAATAAGGTCTTGTCTGACGAAGAGTTCATAGCACTATATGGTCCTAAGCCATGGGAACTTATTAACGACATGCTTGAATTCGCTCAGCTACCATATCGGGTTAATCATCCAGAAGGGCACAGAGAAACGTCGTTTCATTTGTGCTTGACAGATATAAATACAGGCATTGAGATTCAAGTGAACGACCTTTCAACTGGTGAAAAGGTTTTAATGTCTCTTGCATTATCAATATATAATTCCAATGAAGAGAATGCGAGACCTGACGTGTTGTTGTTGGATGAGCCGGATGCCCCATTACATCCTGAGTTTTCAAAGGTGTTCATAACTGCTGTTGAGAATTCTATTGTAAAAGAGGCTGGCGTCAAAGTTATCATATCTACCCATTCACCAACAACTGTTGCTATTGCCCCAGAAGAAAGCCTTTATCGGATGAACAAAGTTACAAGTTGTCCCGAAAAGATAACAAAGCAGCAGGCTGTTAATATCTTGGTTCAAGATTTGGATAATGTCCGACTTTCTTTTGAAAATCGTAGGCAAGTTTTTGTTGAAAGCAAATACGATACGCAGTATTACAATAGAATCTTTAGTATCGTATCACACAAATATATAATGCCCACTTTACCCCAGTTCCTTCCACCAAGAAGTGGAGATGGATCTAATTGTGACGAGGTAAGTGATATTGTGAATGCCCTAAGAGGATATGGGAATGATTTAGTTTATGGTATCAAAGACTTTGACAAAAGGAACCATAGTTCTCAATTTGTGTTAGTTCTTGGAGAAAACTGTCGGTACGCCATTGACAATTATATATTTGATCCAATTTATGTTGCATTTCTGCTATTAAGAGAAAATGTTATTAAAGCAGAAGATGTAGATTTGCCATCGTTCACCTATGTAGAACTATCAAAAATAAGTGATGAGCAAATTCAATTACTGATCAATTATGTAATAAGTTCGCTTGATTTACTAACTGCCAACGAAATTGAGTATCAGACAATAGGAGGTAAATGCTATAAAATTACTCAAGAATATTGCACAATTCAAGGTCACGAATTAGAAAGCAAGATCTTAAAAAAATGGCCGAAATTAAATTCCATAGCAAGAGGGGGAGGAGACAATAAATTAAAGAATCATGTTTTAGATACAGTTTGTAAAGACTATCCTGAATTCATTTCTACCGATTTTGTGGAATTATTTAACAAGATAGTATGAATGAGGTACTTTTTTATAGTTTTAAACTAATGTTTTGCTCTCACGAGTTAGTGGATAACTTGGCATGGGCATCACAAATGGTATCAATAAAATAGACTGAGGATGGAAACAATAAAAGAATTCAAAGGGCTGTGGTGGTTACCTGATGCTATAATGAATCAGGTATCTGGAACATTGATTGTCAAGAAAGACAAAATAGTTCTTGAGACTATTGGCGTGTTTGGTCCCAAGTCTCTTATAGAGCATTTTGCAGGCGGAAATGTGCCTCAATATAATGTTATTTGGGGCATATCATCAGATGCCAAAGAAATCAGTGTGTTTAATTGCTATGAATCAATGTCCTTGAATACTGATTGCCCCTTCCCTGTTGCTAAATACAGTGTACAAGTGGTTGCTGTTGGCAAACATATAAAAACGTTGAAAGAAACTGGAAATTATGATATTAAAGCGTATATTGAAGAATTGTCATATTGGTTTAGGCCAAATATCATACATGTTAGCCAACAAGATAAGAAAATTACATTTAGTACTGATTTAGAGAAGGCAAATCAAATTGCTGTATCATTAGATAACGGTTGTACATTAGAACTTGAAGGAGAGGTAAATATTACACATGGCAAAACAGGAATGCAAGTCGAAATTAACCAGATGAGTACTCTTAGTTTCGCTTGTTCAAAACCTATTTCCATGAATGATGCTAAACGCAATGTGTTCCTGTTTGAGCAGTTCCTTTCGTTTGCAACTTTAACACCAGTGCATAATGACCGTTTCTTGCTTGTTGATAAAGACAAAGAAGGAGACCCCACAAAAAATAAAACCATTGAAATCTATGAAAAGAAAGATGAGAGGTCAAATGACCCTGAACGTTTTTGGGAATATCTGTTTGTTTACGAAACGATAAAAGATTCTTTCTCCTCAATTATATGTAAATGGTATGCAGAAAAGGATGTGTTTCCCATTCGTGCGCACTTAATAGATAGTGTAGGACACAGAGGAACTTTTTGTAGCAATGATTTCCTAGTAGTAGCACAGGCTGTTGAAGGTTTTTATTGTCGGTTTAGAGAAGACGGGCTAAAATTAACTACAATATTGCAGAATTTGCGAAATGAATTCTCTGATATTTCTATTCTTGAATTATCTGATGATGAAATAAAGTGTATTCGCGATTCTCGACATTACTTTTCTCATTTACTTCCTCCTGGGAAAAAGGATCATGTTGTAGATGGGCATGAACTTTATGATTTGAATCATAAGCTAAGGAAACTATTATTATGTTGTATGCTGAATTTTGTCGGATTTACTAACCAAGATATTAATGAAATCTTCTCGAAAAGTCACAATTCATTTCTTCGTATGATAAGTGGAGAAAAAAGAAAAGTAATTGATGACGAACCTGTTGAATTAAAGGGAGAAGTTTTATCAACCACCCAAATTTCAGAGGCTATTCCTGAATAATGGATAAACAACCACGCAAAAGATATGTAAAAATGGCCAAAAGGAAGACTTCATATACAAAATCTCAATTCAAAAAGGAGTTTGCAAGGTTGATGGCTACGACATCATGGCCAAACAATTTGCCGCAAGAAGAGAGTACAAAGGTGCTTAGAGAATTGGACGATTTAGTTCTGCCCCACATCCCTGCAAAACTATTTCGATTTAGAAAATGTGGGATAGACGAAGTTATCTCTTTTGAGCAGGGCACTATCTCTATGTGTGTTGCTGATAAGTTTTCTGACAAATACGACTCGAATGTTTACTATGACTATCATACCTTAACAGAGAGATTTGACAAGTCATTCTTCCCAATAATGTTCAACATTATACAAGCATTAAAAAGCAATTCGATGTCGTTTCCTGACAGCCCCATAAAAACAAGAATTCTAGAGTTAATAAAATCTGGTATTTCAGATGAAGAGATGGTAAATCTTTTAAGAGTCGATTATGATGGTTTTCTGGAACAAATGAAATTGGAAATCCAGAAACAGGAGGTTTGGTCAAGAAACAACAAACGTACAAAAATAGGGTGCTTTACGGAGAAAGTAACCTCTAAATTTATGTGGGACCTATATGCAGACGGCTATAAAGGCTTTGCATTAGAATATGATTTCAAAAAATGGTATATGCTGCCTGTTAATCTGTACCCAATCATATACTCTTCACAAATGCTAGATGCTACAGATATGATAGACAGAATATGCATTACAGATTATGTTGATAACATTCATCCAGAAGAAGCATACCAAGAAATGTTTGAAATATTTAAGACTCAGCTACATCAATTCTATCCTATAGATATGATGTATTTCATAAAGATGTACCTTTATAAAGACAAAGCAGATTATTCACACGAAAGAGAGTGGAGAATGCTGAAATTTGATAGGGTGTCTATCGACCAAGATTATATAAGTATTCCAGATAGGGGCACCTTAAAAGCTATCTATTATGGTCCACACATGGAAGCCCGATATAAGACACATTTGAGATCCATTGCAAAAGCAAAAGGGATTAGAGAGTATGATGTTGTACTAGATAGAAATAGCAGGAAATATAGCTTAAAAGTAGTACCTTTGCGAAATAGTAAATAGTTTTTTATCTTTGCAAACGATATGGACAATACAAACGAAATAGAGATGTTCTCACCGGAAGAGATGCAGTCGCCATTTGAGGCTATCAAAGAGACGGATGGTAAAGGTCGTGAGTGGTGGAACTCACGCAAGTTGGCGCGTCTTATGGGTTACCAGAAGTACTGGAACTTCGAACGGTTGATGGACAAGGTTGCCACCTTCCTACAGCAAGAGAAGGGCTTAGACCTGAAGGAGCACATGGTGGAGATAGAGGAGATGGTGCAACTGAATAACGGTGGCTATCGACAAGTGAAATCCATCAGACTGTCAAGAACTGCCTGTGTGGCAATAGCCTTGAACGCTGACCGGAAGAAGCCTATTGTGAAGGCTGCCAAGGAATATTTCACCAGTAAGATGAACGCTCAGGAGCTGGCTACAAGTGTTGAGGGTAATGTGTTAATATATCGTTCGAGTACAGGTAAGGTGAATGTGAACGTGCTTTTCAGTCAGGAAACCTTTTGGCTGTCCCAAAAACGAATGTCTGAGTTGTTCAACGTTGCACTTTCAACGATAAACTATCATCTGACTCAGATTGATGAGAGTGGTGAAGTGCAATTGTCCACAGCAATTCGAAAAATTCGAATTCCGTCGGACAATTGCGATGAACAGGGCGTTCTGCTGTATAATCTGGATGCGATTATAGCAGTTGGTTATCGTGTGAATAGTTACGAGGCGACCCAATTCCGCATCTGGGCGCGAGAGATTTTGAAGGAGTATATTATCAAAGGTTTTGTGATGGACGATGAGCGGCTGAAAGGCAAGAATCCCTTTGGGGCTGACTACTTCGAGGAATTGCTGGATCGCATTCGTGAGATACGTACTTCTGAGCGTCGCTACTATCAGAAGATAACGGATATCTATGCCGAGTGCAGCAGCGACTATGACAAGAATAGTGAGATAACACGTACCTTCTATAAGACTGTACAGAACATGATGCACTATGCCGTGACTCACCAGACGGCTGCAGAAATCGTCTATGACCGTGCTGATGCGGAGAAACCTCACATGGGACTGATGACGTGGAAGAATGCACCTGATGGCAGAGTCGTTAAAAGTGATGTGACGATAGCCAAGAACTATCTGTCAGAGAAGGAAGTGGATGAACTGAACTTGCTGACAACGGCATTCCTTGAAATAGCAGAGCGAAGGGCGAGGCGGCATGTCTTGACAACGATGGCTGAATGGAAACAGGTGTTGGAGCATTATTTGAAAGTATCGGATGCAGACATCCTGCCCGATGCAGGTTCCGTGACCCATGAGGAAGCTGAAGCCAAAGCGTTAGGGGAGTATGAGAAATTCTGGAGGATTCAAGACCAGACTTTCCTCTCAGACTTCGACAAGTTGATAGAAGATTTAGGAAAATAAACAAAGAAATCCAATCCCCACACCAAGTATTAAAGTGTGGGGATTTGGTTTTTGAACACCTTGTCAATCAACTTGAAGTTGTTGTCGTTGATGATGGAGAAGTCTTTGGTGATATAGACATCGGCAATGTCAAATGTGCCTACGTGGTTGAGGGCTTCATCAACATCACCCTTACTGAACTTCATGAGATTCCTGGAAAGCGTGGCGAAGGTGTGGCGAGCTTGGTAGAATTGGAGTTTGCTAATGCCAACAGCCTTGCCAATCGTCTTTAGGCCGATGTTCAGGTTCTGGTTGAAACACTCAGCACAGTAGTATTTCTTGTAGAATCTGAATATCTGGTTATCGCCTTTCCATTTTTCCATGAGAGGCTGAATGTAGGGGTGTACTTTGACCTCAATGTAGGCTTCGTCACTACGGCGGTCTTTTGTTTTGGTTCGTTTGTATTTGATGGTACCGTTTTCCAGACAAATGACTTGGTACATGTCCACAGAGTTCATGCCCATCAGACAGAAGGAGAGAATGAAGCAATCGTGGGCCAGTTCAGCCAGCGTATTCTTCTTGGGCTGGTAGTTGACCACCTTCATGAGTTGATTCTGGCTTAAAGCCCTGACACCCTTTTTGAGCACTTGCTTGGGTGCCTTGTAGCGCAGGAACGTGTCGTTCTTGATGACGATTTCATCATCAGTGTTGTACTCCAGCATCGCTTCACGGAAGATATGGCGCATCTGTCCGATATAGAGTGACTGTGCTCTTGGGCGGTCATCAAGGAACGCCTCGAAGTCTTTGAGGAATGTAATGGTAATCTCTTGAAAGAAGAGTTTGCGGCATTCCAAGAACTTTTCGAGGGTGTTGAGCATGGTCAGATAGTTCTTGGCACCTTTGATCTTGGCTCTTGACACCCAATCCTCTGCATACGCAAAGAACTCCAGTTCCTTCTTCTCCTGCTTCTTGATGATCTTCTTTGTAATGGTGTGAGCATCATCAGGGTCTCCTGCCATAGCCCCTGCAGCCAGGTTGCTCATGTTGTCGATGAGGTCTAACCTCAGTTTCTCGACAATACAAGCCTTCTCAATGGACTTGATCTTCTTCGTCTTGGGAGAGTATTCTTGTTCATTGAGTCTTACTCCTGTTTTTACTCTTTGTCTGGTCTTGCCCTGTCTTACCAACAGATAGACCTCACGCGTCTTTTGGGAAGATTCCTTCCCGAATTCAATGGAAATGGTTGCCATTTTGATAAACTTTTTTAAATTGTTAATACTGGAACCAATCCTCGCGTCAATATATAAGCCTTTATCGGGTCTTTTTTGCATCAATTTCGACCCTGTTTTTTTTGCGGCGATTTTGCGGCGATTTTCGCCTTTTGAGCCATTTTTGCGGCGATTTTGCGGCGATTTCGCGTCTCAAATTTGGAAAATTTTTCCAAAAATGGAAATTGTATTTCCTTATACGAAACATCGAGAAACCCTTTATTTATGGGAGTTTCTCGATATTTTCGGTGTGTGATCCCGTTGGGATTCAAACCCAAGACCTTCAGAACCGGAATCTGACGCTCTATTCAGCTAAGCTACGGGACCTTGCTTGTAATTGCGGTGCAAAGGTATTACAAAAAATAGGAATAACAAAATAATTTGGACTTTTTGTTTCTATTAGACTGTTTTTTGTCGTTATTCTATTGACATAGAAAAGCGCAGAGCCTTTCCCGATAGTAGGAAATAGACTCTGCGCCATTTCATCCCCAAAATGATTTCGTCAGCTTTTCTTATCTGTGTCCGCCGAAGTGACCACCACCGTGTGAGCCACCACCGTGTGAGCCACCGCCACTGTGAGAACCGCTACTGCCTCCACGAGAGACACTGCCATGTGAGGAACCGCTGCGAACGGGTGCACTGCTGTGAGAGGGAGAGCTGCCGCGCGATACTGAGCTGCTGCGCGAAGGAGCGGTTGAGCTGTGCGAAGAGCCTCCGAAGTGCGAGCGGCTGCTTCCTACGTTGCCCGAAGAGCGGGATGTAGTGCCGTGAGATACTGATGGTTGTGTGCGTTCAGTGCCACGACGCATTTCTCCTGTTGGTCTGGTGGTCGTTTTGCCGGGCTGGAACGAACGGTTGGGATTTGAGAACGAACCTCTGTCCTTGCCGTCGGTCTTGCCGTGGTGAACATCTGATCCCTGGCGGGTGCTGCTCGGGCGGTTGCCAAATCCACCCTGACGGTTTCCGCCGAAGTGGCCTTTGCTTCCGCCTCCCACGTTGTCGTGGCGGTCTTTACCTACACCACCTCTGGTGTGAGGCTTGTCGCCGTGGCGCTCCAGGTCTTTTCCACCTTTCGGGCGCTCGAAGTGTCCGCCGCGTCCTTTGTAGTCACCGCGGTCGAAGCCGTTGCGCATGCCGAAACCGTGATTGTTGGTGCCATGACGGTGACCGTGGCCGAATTGACGTCCGTGATACCAGCTGCGTCCGCCGTTGTGGTGCCAGCTGTGTCCACCGTGATAGGTCATGTAGAAGTGCGGGCGTCCGAAGTAGAAATAGGTGCGGTGCGGATAGCGAGCATAGATGCCGAAGTGCCAGTAGCCTGCGCTCCAATAGAGCGGACGGTAGAAGTAGCGTGCATCGAGGTAGGCGCGATATTGCCAGTCGAGCAGAATATAGCTCAGGTCGAGGTTACGGCGCTCCCAATAGAGTCCATAGAGGTCGTCTACACTGTTGACGCTCATCAGATAGTCGAGGTTGATTTCGTATGCGGCCTCATACTGATCCTCAGTGAGGTTCAGCTCGTAAGCCATCTTGTCGGTCAGGAACAAGGCCTGGTCGCGTGCCTGTTCGTAACTCATTGCCTGTGCTGTGCCTGCCATCATGAGCAGTGCGGTCAGCGCGATGATCATTCTCTTCATAGTCGTATATTCTTTAAATTGTTAATACTCGGAATAACTTTTCACGCTGCAAAATAACAAAGAAAATCCCGGATGCGCAAAGGATTTTCCCTATAATCTCAGGGGGATTCCCTAAAGTGGTGTTTGTGTGGATGAAGGGAGGCGGAAAAGAATGCTGCCTCAGGCATTGGGAAACAAGGTAGGCTGCTCTCCCCTTTGGCGAATCCTGCGGTTGAGCAGCTGATGGGAAAGGGCATAGATGGCAATGTCGGCGAGGATGACCACCGTGGTGTTGGTCAGCTGCCGCATCAGATAGTTGGCCAGGCAGAAGGCCAATGCCTGTATCAGGATGACGAGCAACGTCTGGTGATGGGTCAGTCCGGCCCGAAGCAGTTTGTGATGGATATGGTTTTTGTCGGGCAGGATGGGCGACCGTCTGTGCCAGATCCTCACTGCAGCCACCCGTAGGCTGTCGAGGATGGGGATGATGAGCAGCGAGAAGGCCGTGAGTAGGTTGCGGTCGCTAAATTCGATGCTGGAGCTGGGGATGGTGACCGTCAGTTTCAGACAGAGGAAGGCCAGGATGAAGCCGATGGATAGCGACCCTGTGTCGCCCATGAATATTTTTCGGTTCTTGTTGGCATCGCCAAGCATATTATAATATAGGTATGAAAGGATGACGCCTATCATGGCTGCTATCATGATGACGAAATACCACATACCCAATTGGGCAAACGAGAACAGAAATCCCGTCAGTGCAAGGATGGTGAGCGAACCAGCCAGTCCGTCGATACCGTCGATGAGGTTGATGGCATTGGAGATGAACACCACCATGCCTATGGTGAGGGGCGCCCCAATCCACCAAGGCATGAACTGTATGCCGAAGATGCCGTATAGATTGTTCAGGCAAAGGCCTGACAAAGGGAAGGCAGCAGCGGCAAATATTTGTACGGCGAGCTTGTTGAGCGCGTTCAGCCCCACGATGTCGTCGATGAGTCCGGTGATATAAATGGCTGCCGTGCCCAGCATGAAATAGTAAGTCCAAAGGCTCAGCTGTATGGTGGTCATGCCCTGCCATTGTGCCATGAGGAAAGCAATGACACATCCAAGGAAGACGCTGGGAAGGAAAACGACACCGCCCAGGCGGGGGATGGCCCGCTTGTGGACTTTCCGCAGGTTGGGCATGTCGTACAGTCCCTTCCGCTTGCAGAAGTCCAGAACCACCGGTATGGTGAGCATTCCGCATACCATGCTGGCGATGAGTGCGATGATGGTAATGACTACGTATATACTCATAATTGTAGCTCTTACTTGATAATTAACTCAAAAAAAGCGTTTTTATTGCATTCCGACCTTATTTTTTTTCTTTATTTAAAGGTTGCAAATGGGAGTTGTTGGCATGAAAAACGGTAAATTCTGTTAAGTACGCCTTTGTTCGCCTTAAAAAAACACAACCCTTGCCCATGGTACATTCAAAAATGCTTATCTTTGCAAGCTACAGAAAATAAAGTCGAACTAGATAAAGAAAATAGGTCATGGGAAAAGGTAATCCCTTTTTGGCATTCGTCAGCCACAACAAATATTGGATTGTCGTGATCATCGGCGTCTTGATTGTGGGGGTGGTTGATGAGAACAGTTTTTATCGCCGCATGAAGAACAACATGCAGATAACAGAACTACGCGAACAAATCAACCAGTTCAATGAGCGTTATGAAAAAGACGAAGCGCAACTTCGTGAACTTCGACGCAATCCGAAGGCAATCACAAAGATTGCCCGTGAGCGCTATTTCATGAAAGCCGATGACGAAGACATCTTCGTGTTGAGCACCGAACTGCCTGATACCTATGCAGAGCCTGCAGCATCAGCAGCCACGGGGCAGCAGGCGGAGGAGGCAGCTCCCGCAGCCAGTGTGAAGGAAAATGCACCTGCAACCCCTAACAACCAGAACCGTCAGCCATGAAACAGCTATCCCGTTTACAATCATTGATTTTCCTGGCCGGTGGCCTGCTGATGGTCGTCGGTGCCGGACTGTTTGTCTTTTCCAACAAGCAGTTGGCCTCGTGGATCTTCCTCGTCGGTGCCATTGCTTTCGTATCGATGCAGATGCAACAGCAGTATGAAGGTACAAACTTCGTCATTCGCCGACTGCGCCGCATCATGACGCTGGCCGACATCTGTTTCATTCTGGCAGCACTCTTGATGGTGGAGAATGCTTACAATTTCCTGTTGCCTCTGTTCGTCGACCACTTGCAGAATGGCCTGAACGACTATATCATCTACATCATGGGCAAGTGGGTGGTGATGCTGCTCATAGCCGCCATCCTGGAAGTCTACACCACCCATCGCATCAGTAGCGTACTGGAAAAGGAAAAGCAGCGTTGATTTAAAAAACCAAAAAACACGCGGTGTTTGTTTTAAATAGCATAAAAAATTTTCACTACCTCAAGAATAGATAGTACATTTGCATCGTTAGAATCATCGTCTATGAACAAAATTATTTACACAATCCTCGCAATGGCCGCGCTTACATCGTGCGCCAACAGCTATAACATACAGGGCACGTCGAACGTTTCGATGCTCGACGGACGTATGCTTTATCTGAAGGTGTACAACAAAGACAACCTGAAAAATGTGGACTCGTGCGATGTCGTGCACGGCCAGTTCCACTTCACAGGGTCGGTGGACAGTGCGAAAATGGCCATCTTGTTTATGGACGATGAGAGCATTATGCCGATGGTGATCGAGAGCGGCGAAATCACCGTCAAGCTCGACAACATGAACCAAAAGGTGAGCGGTACGCCCCTGAACGACAAACTGACGAAGTTCAACGAAGACTATACCAAGTTGCAAAACCGCATGGGCGACCTTGGCCACAAGCAGAGTCAGGCCATCATGGACGGCGAAGATGAGCAGGTGACCAACCAACGGTTGGCTTTGGAGGCGCAGCAGATTGCTCAGGAAGAAGACGAGTTGGTGACTTCGTTCATCGAGGAGAACTTCGACAATGTGCTCGGCCCTGGCGTGTTTTTCATGATTACTGCCGGCTACCAGTACCCGATGCTCCAGCCTTGGATAGAGGCCTTGTGGAGCAAAGCCACAGACAACTTCAAGAACGATGCTTATGTGAAGTCGTTCTACGAGAAAGCCCGGCAGAACGAGGCCATCATGAACGGCACGGCTGAGGCTCCGCTGCCCACACAACCCGTGGTGCCAGAGCCGCCAACGCCTAACCAGATGGCTGCCCCCGCTGATTCTATACGATAAGTATATATGAAAACCATCATCCAGAATGCCACCATCGTCAACGAGGGATGCCGCCTACTGGGCTCCATCGTGATGGAAAATGGCCATATCACTGACATCATTGACAATCACACAACACCCCATGGTCAATTCGACGAGACGGTCGATGCCACGGGGTGTTTCGTTTTTCCGGGTGTCATCGACACCCATGTGCATTTCCGCGAACCAGGACTCACGGCCAAGGCCGACATCGAGAGCGAGAGTCGTGCCGCTGCCTTTGGGGGTGTCACGTCGTTCTTCGACATGCCCAACACCGTTCCACAGACCACCACACACGAGGCTCTCGACGAGAAGTTCCGTCTGGCTCAGCAGAAGAGCCATGTGAACTACGCGTTCTTCTATGGTGCGACGAACGACAATGTGGAGTCTTTCGCAACACTCGACAGCCATCGGGTGCCTGGCATCAAACTGTTTATGGGCAGCAGCACCGGCAATATGCTCGTCGACCGCCAAGAGGCATTGGAGCGCATCTTCAGTCAAGCCTCCCTTCCGGTAGTGGCGCATTGCGAGGACACGGCCATCATCAACCGCAATATGTCGCAGGCAAGGCGCGAAGGGATGGACGACCTGCCCATCCAGCTTCATGAATTGATACGGAGTGAGGAGGCCTGTTATGCGTCGTCGTTCCTCGCCGTGCAGTTGGCCAAGACCTACGGCACCCAACTTCATGTGGCGCATGTGTCGACGGCCCGCGAGTTGGAGATGTTTGGAATGTTTGATCACATCACGGCCGAAGCTGTCGTTCCCCATCTGTTGTTCACCAACCGCGACTATGCGCGTCTGGGTGGACTCATCAAGTGCAACCCCAGCATCAAGTCGCCATCTGACCGCGATGCCCTGCGGCAGGCACTCTCCGATGGGCGCATCACGACCGTGGGCACCGACCACGCCCCCCATCTTCTTGCCGAAAAGCAGGGTGGGGCCGTCAAGGCGGTGTCGGGCATGCCGATGGTGCAGTTTTCGTTAGTGGCGATGCTCGGTCTTGTTGACGAGGGTGTTCTCTCGCTCGAACGGCTGGTGGAGCTGATGTGCCACAACCCCGCGCGCCTCTTCTATGTCCATGAGCGGGGCTTCCTTCGCAGCGGCTATCATGCCGACGTCGTGGTGGTGCGTCCCCATGCATCGTGGACGCTGACTGACGACATGATTCAGAGCAAGTGTGGCTGGGGTCCGCTCATTGGCCATACGTTCGAATGGCGTGTGGAACATACGTTCTGCAATGGCCATCATCTCTACGACAGAGGTGCTTTCGATGCCTCACCCTTTGGCGAAGAAATCCGTTTCGACCATTAGCCCTTTAAAAAAATGATAGCAAGAATCCTGCTCCTCCTGTTGGCAGTCATCCTTCTGCCCGACGTGTATTTCCACTACCGCTACTTGCGCCGGAAGCGCTGGTACCACTCGTTTGCAGTCCTGTTGTGGTGGCTTCCCGCCGTGGCAATGGCAGTCTTCGCCCTGACCCTGTCGGCAGGCGATGATTTTGCTCCACATGATGCAGTCATTCTGCGCGGGTTCCTCCTGCTCATGGGCATCCTCGTGGTGCCCAAGGTGCTCTATGCCATCTGCTCCTTCATTGGTTTCCTTTTTTGCCGTATGACACGGAGTCATCGGAATTGGGGCAACCTGGTAGGATTTCTCGCCGCCATTGCAGGCATGTTGGTCATGATTTATGGCAGCACGCTGGGCATGAACGGCATCCGGGTGAACGAAGTGAGCTATGCTTCACCGTCGCTCCCCAAGGCATTCGAGGGCTATCGCATTGCACTTTTCAGCGACTTGCATTTGGGCACCTATGGTCAGGACACGCAGCAGGTGGAGAAGATGGTAGCAACGGTCAATGATTTGAAACCCGATATGATTTGTTTCGTGGGCGATTTGCAGAACATGCAGCCTACCGAGCTGGACATTTTCCAAAGCGTTCTGAGCCGTTTGCAGGCACCCGATGGTGTGTTTTCTGTGCTGGGCAATCACGACTATCCTGTGTATATCAAAGCCGATTTCGCCACGGAGGCGTTGAACGAGAACCTCATCAAGAGCAAGCAGCGCAGCATGGGGTGGCGCCTTCTGCTGAACGAGCGGCAGGCCATCAAGCGCGGCAACGACTCCATCATCGTGGCAGGCATGGAAAACATGGGGAAAAAGCCTCACCCGCAGAAGGGTGACATAGAAAAAGCATTGGAAGGGGTATCCTCCAATGCCTTTGTCTTGATGCTCCAACACGATCCGTCGGCATGGCGAAACACCATCCTCACCCACGAACCGACTGCCCAGCTGACACTCAGCGGACATACGCATGGGGGGCAGTTCTCGCTCTTCGGATGGTCGCCGGCCTCCATCACTCATCGCGAATGGCGCGGCATGTACGACGATGGCCAGGGCCATTCGCTCTTCGTCACGACGGGCATCGGCGGTCTTGCCCCCTTCCGTTTCGGCATGAAACCTGAGGTGGTGGTCCTTACGCTGACGGCTTCGCAGGAGTGATCACGGTAATATTGGATATTGGTCGAAATCGGGCTTCCGCTTCTCCAAGAAAGCACGTCCGCCCTCCTGTGCTTCGTCCATATAGTAGTAGAGCATGGTGGCGTCGCCAGCCAACTGCTGAATGCCGGCCTGCCCGTCGAGTTCTGCATTCAGGCCAGCCTTGATCATGCGAAGGGCAAGGGGCGAACGGAGCATCATGGTCTCTGCCCATTCCACGCATTCGTCCTCCAGTCGTTCCAACGGCACCACTTTGTTCACCATACCCATCTGCTCGGCTTCCTTGGCAGAGTACTGCCTGCAGAGGAACCAGATTTCGCGCGCTTTTTTCTGTCCTACGATGCGGGCCAGGTAGCTACTGCCGAAGCCTGCGTCGAACGACCCCACTTTTGGTCCTGTCTGTCCGAAGATGGCGTTTTCAGAGGCAATGGTCAGGTCGCACACCAAGTGCAACACGTGTCCGCCGCCGATGGCATAGCCGTTGACCATGGCAATGACGGGCTTGGGCAGACGACGTATCTGCATCTGCACATCGAGCACGTTCAGACGTGGCACACCATCGTCACCCACATAGCCGCCACGGCCCTTCACGTGCATGTCGCCGCCAGAGCAGAAGGCCTTGTCGCCAGCTCCTGTCAGCAGCACCACACGGATGCCCGGGTCTTCGCGGCAGATGTTCAGCGCCTGCGAAATCTCCCACGTCGTGCGCGGTGTGAACGCATTGCGGTAGCGCTCGCGGTTGATGGTGATTTTCGCGATTTTGTTGTACTCCTCGAAGAGAATCTCTTCGAAATCCTTAAGCTTGTTCCATTTCCTTTCCATATTTTTTGACATATTAATTGTTAATGACAGAGTACCTTGTTGTTAAAGACAGAGTAACATATTAAACATATTATTCTTTTTGAGACAGAGTAACATATAGGACATAGTGTTATGTGGTTCAACGGTCGAAAGACTTAAAGGGTGGTTGATAGACTCGGTATTTGCGTTTGAATTGAAGTTCTTCTGCTCCAAAGTTGATGAGAAATCCGTTGTCGATACCCGTGGAAGTAAGGTAATTGACCAACTGTACTTCGTGAGTTTTTCCGTTTCATGATGTAGACCAAGTTTCCTGAGTTCCAGAACCATGGCGTTCTTGTAGACCGACTCAACATATCCCGGTCCCAACTGTCTCCGTATGTTCTTGGCACAATCCATGACTTGCCTTATCAGTAATTCCACGTCTTTCATATCTTTGTTGTTCATGATAGATAATAAGTTTCCATCTGTTGTGATGTCTTTATCTGTTCCTATGTTACTATGTCATTATCTGTTCTATTTGTTACTATGTCTTTTATTTATTCCATCTGTTGTGATGTCTTTATCTGTTCCTTTGTTACTATGTCTTTATTATATTCCATCTGTTATGATGTCTTGATTCCTTGGTAGTATGTCGACAATTCGAGGGCATCGGTGTCGGCATCGGTCACCACCTCCAGGAGTTTCGGTCGTTTCCCGTCGGCCATCAGCCAGTCCAGTCCAACGCTCAGTTCCTCGCTGTTGCAGGCTTGGCTGTAGTCTGTCTGACTTTGCTGGCAGATGCCTTCAGCGTTGGTATGGTGTCCGCCCGCCACATACTGGTTGCGGGCAGGACTCTGCTCCAGTCCCTTCAGTTGGCGGAAGATGCCTCCGCCGCCATTGTTCAGCAGCAGGATGCGCAGGTTCCCCCGCAGGTTTTGGTTCCACAGCGCATTCTGGTCGTAGAAGAAACTCAGGTCGCCAATGACGCAGAACACCCTGTCGTCGGTCTTGGCCGCCATGCCTGCGGCTGTCGACAACGACCCTTCGATGCCATTCACCCCCCGGTTGCAGAACACGGGGTGGTGGGCAAAGATATTGGCCAGGCGCACAGCTGTGCTGTTGGCATAGTGCACCTTATATATATACGGTGCGTGCGCGAGACGTTCCTCCAGGCTGCTGACGGCCAACAGCTGCGAATAGGCCGGCACGAACGTGGCCGCATGGCGGGCAGCGACCTCCAGTGCTCCCTGCCAAAGCCTGAAGAAGTCGGTGTCGGCATGCGACGGCAGAGATGCCAAGGCCGACAGCGTCTGTTCCGGATGGCCCACGACCACCCCGCTCAGGTGCATCAGCGTGTCGTGCAGGACACCATCGCGATTGAGCACGAACACCTCGGCCTGACTGGCACGCAGGAATTTCTTCAGCCGTTTGCTGACGATGCAGTCGCCAATATAGACCACCAGGTCGGGCTGAAAACGGGCATTGTTGCCCACAACATGCAGCACCTCGTCGAAGTGAACGGTGCGCGTGCTATAGTTGCAGAGCCGTTCGCAGAGCACCACCGCCTTGTCGCTGAGCTGTTCCATCACCTTGCGGTAGTCGTCCTGATGGACGAAATCGCTGTGGGTCTGACCGATCACCACCATCGGACGCGCAGCCGCTGCATAAGCCTTGAGCAGGCAATCGGCCGCACCTGTGCTGGCGTCAGCGTCGAAATAGCGGCGAATCATGCGCTCGTCGGGCAGGTCGGCAACGTCAAACTGGAAGAGCGGTTCGTCTATCGGCACGTTGATGTGTACAGGCGCAGGCTGCGGAAAGCGCATGTCCAGAAGGGCCTCGTTCACCAACCGGTTGGCATACCAACGGGTCTCGTCGTCAGTGGGTTTCTGTAGGTCGACAGCCTTGCGTACAAAGCGCCCCAATGCGTCTGCCTGCGGTAGGGTTTGCCCGTCGAGCTGGTCAATCCATTGAGCCGGACGGTCGGCTGAGATGACCACCAGCGGCACGTGTTGATACCACGCTTCGGCCACAGCGGGCAGCAGGTTGAGCAGGGCAGTGCCCGATGTCACGCAGACCGCCACAGGCGAGGGCTGACCCTCGTTCAAGGCCAGTCCCAGGGCAAAGAATCCTGCCGACCGTTCGTCGGTCACGCCATAGCATTCGATGTCGGGACACGCGTTCAGGTTGTGTACAATGGGCGCGTTGCGACTGCCCGGACAGACCACCGCCCTGCTCACGTGGTGCTTCACCAGCAGGGCAGTCAGGATGTTCACATGCTCTTTGTTGCTATACATAGTGTTCTGTTTTTCACCTTATCAATTGCCTCATGGCCTCCATCTTGGCTTCCGTCTCGTTCCATTCCTGTTGCATCTGGCTTTCAGGCAACAGACCGCCACCGGCATAGAGTCGGTAGCCGTCGGCCAGCAGTTGCATGCAACGGAGTGAGACGTACAGGTGCGACTCGCCTTCCCTGTTCAGCGGACCGCAGAACCCGCTGTAGTAGAGTCTGTCGGCGGCTTCGTTGTGCAGGATGAAGTCCTGCGCCTCGGCCTTTGGCAGTCCGCAGACCGCTGGGGTGGGGTGGAGCTGATGGATCAGGGCGCCCACTGTCCCTGCATCGGGCAGGGTGAAGTGGAAATCGCTGCGCAGGTGCATCACATTGGCTGCCTGTACCGTCGTGGGACCCTCCTCGTGGATGTCGGAGGCGAATCGCTCTAAGCATTGCATGATATACGTGGCCACATACTGCTGTTCCTGTATGTTCTTCATGCTCCACGCTCCCCTTCCGTCTCCTCCGATGGGGGACGTTTCAGGCCGTCGGGCTTCCATCGTACCCGCCAACGCCATTGTGCGCCACTGCTGTCCCTTTCCCTCCAAGAGAATCTCAGGTGTGGCCATGAGCCAGGTGCCGCTTGTTGGAGTGGAGACCAGCGCCACGAAGGCCTGCGGATAGAGGTGGCAAGCCTTCTTGAAAAGATCCAGAGGCTCCTTCACGGGCATTTCTACAAAAGCATTCCGCGCCAGCACCAGCTTCTGGAAATGCCCTTCCATCAGTTGGGCGTGGAAGTTGGCGAAGTCTATGGCATAGCGCGATTGCGATTGCTCGTCGGACGATGAGCTGGGCAGGGTGGTCACGCAGAGGTGGCTATGGAGCGCAGTGAGTTGGTCCACGGGCAGCGTCTCCGTTTGTTCCGGCTCTATCAGCAGCAGCGGCGTGTGTTCACTCACGGCAAACGGCGCCAGCACAAATCCGCTTCTCCCGCTCAGCTCTACGGTCGAGCGGAGCGCGCAAGAGGCTTCTGCCTGCGTCATTAGCGTGCAGCACGACTCACCTGGCAGGCGGTATATGGCAAAACTGTTTTTCATACCTTCATCCATCATCTGTCATCCATCGTCAACCTCAACCTTTCGTTTTCGGCGCGATTATATAATTGGTCACATGGATGGTAGAGATCAGTTCGCCCGCCGAGTCTTTGATGTGCACATCCCAGACATGCAGCTTGCGCCCTTTGCTCACCAGACGTGCGGTCGCCGTGACGGTGTCGCCCTCGGCCACCGCCTTCACGTGCTCGCCGCTGACGCTGATGCCCACGCAGATCTTGCCTGGACACAAGGCCGAACTACCCACGCCGGCCAGGTTCTCGGCCAAGGCCAGCGAGGCACCGCCACTCAGAAACCCGAAAGGTTGGCGGTTGCGTTCATCTACTTTCATCGTCGCCATGCACAAGTCGTCCTCTGGCGTGTTGATGAAGTTCATGCCCAACGCCGTCGAAAGGTTCGGCGAGCGTTCAATGATTTCCCTGATTCTGTCTACGTTCATAATTCTTTTTGCCTTACTTGTCAGCAATTGTTTTCAGCGTGCAAAGTTAGCACAAACACGGCAAATAACCAAGTTTTTCCGCTTCTTTTTACAGCAGGAAGAACAGTGATACGCCGATGCAGGAGATGACGGCTCCCATGACCGCTTTCCACGTGATGGGCTGGTGGAACATCCATTTCGAGGGCAGCAGGATGAGTATGGGCGTCAGCGCCATGAGTGTGCTGGCGATGCCCGCAGCCGTATATTCCAAAGCCATGAGCGAGAGTCCTACGCCGATGAACGGTCCGAAGAACACGGCAATGAGCATGGCGGCCATGCCCTTGCGGTCGTGCGTGCAGGCCAGGGCCTGTCTGCCCTCGCCGCGCAGCAGCACCCATGTCAGGAAGCACACCGTAGCTGCCAGCGCACGGATGGCATTGGCCCCGAAGGGAAGCACCGACGCCACTTGCGGCAATACCTCGGCAGGCACGTCGGCCGTGTAGTGGTCCAGCCCTATCTTGCTCAGCACCAGTCCGATGCCCTGCCCCAAGGCGGCACCCAGTCCGAAGAGCACCCCGCGCAGCGGAAGCGCCAGCTCCATCTTGTGGCCATCGCCTCGATGAAACACGGTGATGGCAATGCCCGCCAGCGTCACGGCCATGGCCAGCAGCGTCTTCCACGACAACTGCTGCCCCAACCATATCCAGGCGAAGAGGGCGGTGAACATCGGGGCGAGCGTCATGAACAGCATTCCCATGCGTGAGCCGAACACGATGTAGCTGGAAAACAGGCACCAGTCGCCCAGGAAATAGCCGATCACCCCCGACAGGGTGAGCCACAGCCAGGTTTCCGTGCTGGCATACAGGGGCAAGGGCACGCCGAACACCACCCACAGGAATATGGCCGACACCAGTGTGGCCACAGCGATGCGCCACAGGTTCATCATCACAGCCCCCAAGCGTTTGCTGCCAATCTCACTCACTAGGGCTGCCACGGTCCAGAGCACAGCCACAAACAACGAAATGCTTTCGCCAACGTATTGCATGTTCCTTTTCTATTTTGCTTGCAAAGGTACGATTAAGTGAGAGAAATACCAAATTTATTTGAGTATTTCCGAACGAGAGTACCTTCGGCTCAGCCAAAGTATCGATTAAGTGAGAGAAATACCAAATTTATTGGCAATTAGTTGCTTTTCACAACACTTCACGGATTACGCATTCTGTTGTGAGGTTCTGGGTACAAGAGTCACATGGATAAGGGCGCTAAGGTCATCAGAATTTCACTTGCATACGGGTTTCGAGGATGCTGCATTCGTTGTCCATGAAGCCTGCGCGGTTGGTCACCTTTGTCCATGACGCACGTACGCGCCATATCATATATTTATTAAGATAATAGTTGTAGCAAAGCGACCAGTCGTTCAGATAACCGCCATAGACGCCTGCCGTGGCATCCGACAATGAGGTGTAGTTGTATTGCAGACAAAGCTCCATGTTACCCGGGTCTGGTATGGCTATGCCGCCATCTGCCATGTTGGGACTGTATTCGCGGCCTTTGACGAGTGCGCGCATGGTGACATAGGCGCCGCTGCCTGTAAACGACGGCTGGTTGCTACGCGTGATGGTATTGAGGTAATACTGTCCGATGAGGGCGTAGCGGCCTTTGGCATACATGATCTCCGGCGTGAATTTATACATCGTCTTTGCATCTGTCACAAGAGTTTCCTGCGCATTGACTTTCGCCACACGCATAGGCCAGCGGCTGGCCAAGGTAAACTGCTTATGGTTCAGTTCCTCCTGACTGCTGTATTGGGCGCCCTCTATGCCACCGCTGACACCCACCTGAAACATCTTGCCTCGCTCTGCATAGGGGCGATAGACCAACCTCGTGAGAAGTCCTATTGCCTCGTTGCCTATCACATCCGTCGCCCCCTTCATAGCGGCGGTCTCAGCCACAAAACTGGCTGTAGCAAAGAACTTTTTGCTGTTGTATTCATACATCAGGCCTAACAAGCGCTCATCGTTGAACGCAGTATTGCTCTGAGGCTCTTCCATCGACTCCTTAAACGAGGTGCTGGTGCTGCTCTGGTATCCATACTTATGCCTAAAGTAGCCTCCACGGATGAAATTCTTCTTGTCGAAGTCATACTGCAGCCACACATCCTTTATGTTCACCTTGCCATAGGCAAACCCCATTTCCACCTTGGCTTTCCATTGGTCGTATGTCATGCCTACACCAATGCGCATATCGGGAATGCCCACTCCACTGTTCAACTTCTCTTCCATGTGTTGAGGATGGATGTAGGTTGCATCAAACAAGATTCTGCCTGTAGGCTTCACCGATAGTTTCGGCTCTTCCTGAGCACTGATGGCAAGCACTGCCAACAGACCTGCAGTCAACGTCATCGTTCGTAACTTCTTCATATACATCGGGATGATCATGTACCTGCATCAACGGGCAAAATACTTCTGCTTGTCAAGCATTTTGCTGTGTCTCGCAAGAATAAAGCTTGTCGTGATATTGGCACTTTCGTTGCACACGCCGTTGAACATCGCCGCTATGGGGTCAACGCAGAGTATTACGGAGATGGCCTCTGGCGGCACGCCCACAACTGTGAACAGGTAGGATATGCATATTATACCGCCGCAGGGTACGGGCGGCTTTGCTATGGCCATGATACATACGGAGATGAGCAGGGTGAGAAACAGGCTTGGTGTCAGCTCTATTCCATACACACGCATCATCATTAATATCACGAGGGAAAAGAACACACAGTTTCCTGCCTTGTTCAGTTGCACGCCTACAGGTATGGAGAATGCCGACAGCTTCGGGTCTATTCCCAGTTTCTCTGTACAGAACTTGAGCACGAAAACCAATCGTGCATGCGAACTCGACACAGAAAACACCAACGGACTCAGGGCTATCAGTTTCCTCGTCAGATGGACAGGTGTAATCCTGCCGAAGAGCAGCACCGTCACCATGCCTACCCCCCACACCATCAACACGCCGATGGCCAGTCCCGCAAACAGCCGGCTGAAGGACACAAGCGAACTGATGCCTGTGTTGGCAAGCAGCGAAGCCATGGAAAGGAATACGATCAAGGGTATGGCTGCCACAATGATTTTCAGCGTGGCAAGGACGAAACTGAACATAAAGTCAATCCATTCATTCACAACCTTGGCTTTCTCCCCCATCTTCTTGAGGACGATTCCAAAGAAGATGGCCAGGAACATCACTTGCAGTATATTGTCTCCCTTGAATGGTTCCACCACATTCTTAGGCACTATGCTGAAGAACAAGTCAGTCAGTGAGGGGTATTGCACACTCTCACTGGGATTGGCGGAGGTAATGATACCCGACTGCATATATGACAGGTCGCCGGAGAACAGCATTACCCCCAGACCCAGTGCCAGGAATGCCGTCAAGAACTGCATAAAGAGCGACACGCTGAACATCTTGCCGCCCAGGCGAGCCAGTACGGCTGTGTCTGAGACGTTGTTGACGCCGGCGATGACAGCAAAGAACGTCACAGGTGCCATCATCATCTTCAGCGCGTTCAAGAACATGTCTCGCAGTGGGGTGATGGCGCTCCCGTTGATGACAGCCAACGTTTCCTTGTCCAGAAACACCTGCATCAGCAGTCCGCAGACAACGCCCAGCACTAGTCCCATCACCGTTTTGACAAGCTGTTTCTTGCCTGAGTCCAGCTCATGCACCTTGATGGTTACCTGGTTGGTCGCATCCTTGCGGCTATAGCTCATCTTCTTGCGGTTCCACTTCAGGATGGCAAGGTTCAGGTCTTCTTCTTCATTGTCCTTGCCCTGATCTGTCTCAACCATGTCGGACAGCATATCATACGCTATGCCTTCTGCCTTCAGGCACAATTCCACATCCCCCCATGCACGGCGCGGCGATACATCGACGGAGAAGTCTTCCCCACCGTCCATACCTTTTTGCATGCGCAGGAATGTCTCCTCCACCAAAAGCTCCGCACGCAGGGTTTCGTCCTTCGTCAGCTTCGCCTGTTCCTTCAGCCGGGTGGATATATCGACAATCCCCTCAGAGAGATTGCCTCTGTTCAGCGTGACTGTCCACGTGTTCATATTTATACTTGATCAAAAAAAGTGTCCAACTTCCCTACTTGCTGCATAGCCCACTTCATTCGTGGGAAGAGGTGTTCGCGAGTCTCGTTGACATGGAAAGCCTTTGTTTCCGGATCTATCTGCACATGCTTCATGGGGAACAAGGCTCCGCGAAGCAGTCCGAAGGCTTCACACATCTCTTTTATTTCCTGGAGTTTCTCTCCATCCTCGGTCTTAAAGTACAGTTTGAGAAGTGTATCCCAGAATCGCAGCATATTGGCCTGATTCATGCCATGCACCTTCTGCCGTTTCTCAAAATAGCTGTAACGGGCATGGAAAGCGCCGCCCGCCAAGTCAAAGATGGGGTGACCATAGCCAATGTCAGCCATATCGATGACCACGATTTCGTTTCTCTGATACATGACGTTACCTGCATGGAAGTCGCAGTGCACCATTGTGGAACGCTCTGGTATGGCATCTATCATCTCTCTCAGCATATCAGCCTCAGCCGCCGTAAACGAACCATTTGCCTCCATTCCGTTGGCCCATTTGTTCCAGGTGTCTTTCAGCGATACAAAGCCGTCCTCTTTCTTGAGGTTTGTATGGTGTATGATTTGGTAGGTCTCCACAAACTTCTTCATGATTGTGTCAAAATCCTCAGGATGTGCCGTTATCGTGCGGCCTACCGTATCAGCATGGTCCACCATCTCAAACATTGCACCGTAAGCACCGTTGCATGTCAGCAGCTGAAAGGATATCGCCGTCGGGATTCCTGCCACAAAGGCTTTCTTCGAGAAGTCTATCTCCTGCTGTATCTTCTCAAGGGGCACACGGGGGTTGTAGAGTTTCACGATGGTCTCCGCGTCATACTTATACACCACGCTACTCTGTCCGCGTCCTATCACCGTGGCACCCTCCAAACTGATTTCACGCAGCTTAACCTGGATATCCATTATCTGCGTGAAGCCGGTCATATGGAAGATGGAGTAAACGCCGTTTCCCACATTACGCACAACGACCTTCTCCGGCTTCTTCATCTTCTGAACCGCGAGCAGCACCCTAAGGCCAGAACTTGAAATATAGCTCAAGTCGTCCAGGTCAAATACGATCTTCTCATCGCTATGTTCGGCGATGATGCTCATGATCTCATCTTTTACTTGCTCTGAGTTGTCTGCACTAAGTTTTCCCTTTAGGAAAAAGACGAGATTTCCGTTTTCTATATGATATTCCATGCTATAGGAGATGTTTTTTATTGTGATGTTTTGGGTTCTTTGTTTTGCCATGTCAGATTTTTTCACTTACCTTCGTGCTGCAAAATCACGGCAAGCAAAAACCATCAATGACATGGCAAAGGTACAAATAAAAACTGAAACCTAAATTCCGCAGCACTTTACTTTTAACTTTATTTATAAGTACCTGGGCAACAAAAAGTTGCCCGGGATTTTGCGATGTCAGATTTTTCACTTACGCTTCGTGTTGCGTTTGAAGACATGCAAAATTGTCGGTTTTTCCCGTTTCATGACCTCTATCTTGTTGTTGCTACCCTCAACTCCGCTGCTGACGAGTGGCGGAGTTTTTGTGCATTTATGTAATGAGAGATGTCAGATGTCTTAAAGAATGTCCAATAATAGGTCTACGGAAAAAGAATCAGGTTGAGAATTTGGTGGTTTTGGGAGAATGTAGTATCTTTGCAGATGAAAACTCTCACCTCTGCTGAGAGAATTATAAACGAAAAGAATGAATATGGCAAAAAGGAGAGAAATAAGAAATAGCACAGCTGAGTTCCTGATCTTTCAGGTAGAGGGGAGAGAACAAGGAGTCGAGGTGTTTTATAAAGATAAAACGGTATGGTGTACCCAGAAAGCGATGGGTATGCTGTTCGACTGTGATAGGAGTGTTGTAACAAAGCATTTAAGGAACATCTTTGATTCTGAAGAGTTAAACGAGAGTGAAGTATGTGCAAAATTTGCACATACTGCTTCGGATGGTAAAACATATCAAACCCAGTTCTACAATCTCGATGCCGTTATCAGCGTAGGCTATCGCGTCAACTCAATCCGTGCCACGCAGTTCCGACAATGGGCTACTACCGTATTGCGTGAGTATGCCATTCGTGGCTATGTGCTCGACAGGAAGCGTATGGAAAATGGCACATTCCTGGATGAGGACTATTTTGAGCATCTGTTGGCAGAGATCAGGGAGATACGACTCTCTGAGCGCCGTTTCTACCAGAAACTGACAGACATCTATGCCACAGCCATAGATTACAACCGTGATGCTCCTACTACGAAGATGTTCTTCAAGATGATGCAGAATAAGATGCACTATGCTGTGCATGGGCATACGGCTGCAGAACTGATAGTGGAGCGTGCAGATGCAGAGCAGGAGCACATGGGACTCACTACCTGGGAGAATGCGCCTGACGGTAAGATTGTGAAGACAGATGTGTCGATAACCAAGAACTATCTGAAGGAGATGGAACTGGCAGACATGGGACAACTTGTGAATGGTGTGCTCGAACTGGCAGAACGTATGGCCAAACGGCATATCCCCATGACCATGGAGGACTGGGCCAAGCAGATTGACACTATCCTGGCAGCAGGTGGCAATGAGGTGCTTCAGAGTCCTGGCATGGTGACTGCAGAAGAGGCGAAGGAGCATGCTGAGACAGAATTTGAGAAATATCGTATCATTCAAGACCGCCTCTTCCAGAGCGACTTTGACAGATTCTTGGGCGAATTACCTTTCATTGACGACACTGATACTATAAGATAATTGACGTATGTTGAAGAAAATATTGGTTGTTCCTGATGTACACGGACGGATCTTTTGGAAGGAGCCCGTCGCCCGGTATATAGACTCGGTAGACAAGGTGGTTTTCCTGGGCGACTACCTCGACCCCTATCATGAGGAAGATGGAATGGCTGACGACATCTTCGAAAACCTGTTGGAGATTGTCGAGCTGAAACGAAAGAACATGGGGAAGGTGGTGCTGCTGAAAGGCAATCATGACCAGCATTACTACTCGGAGCTTTTTCGCGACCTGGCTGGCGGAACCCGTATGGACAAACTGAACTGGGGGAAATACCACGCGTTTTTCTGTGAGAACGAAAGCCTGTTTCAGCTCGCTTGCTTAGAAGATGTGAAAGGTAGGCCGTTTGTGTTCTCACATGCAGGAATGACCGTGTATTGGCTGCACAAGGTGAATACAAACTTATGGCATCTGCCTGACAACAAGGTTTCCATAGGTGACCCCGAAATCATTGACCGCATCAACCTGTTGGACAAAGATGAGGCGGGGCAAACGCTCCTGTCGGTTGTGGGAAGTCGCCGGTCGTGGTTTGGCGAAAAGACGGGGAGCATCCTTTGGACTGACATACAAGAACACTCGCTTCCCGATGCCCCCAAAGTCTATGGAATGGATGAGGCATTCCAGGTGTTTGGCCATTCAAGACTGAGAGAGGGGTTCGACAAAGTCGAGTATGGCCACTTGGCCATGATTGACTCGCGGCAATGCTTCATGGTGGACGAGGGCATCGAAGAGCGCATCGTGAGAATGGAAGAATATGAGAAACCATAGCGTGTATGGAAACAAAAGACCTTAGAATCGATATCAGTGAGCGCGTGCTGCATTTCAAGCAGCCGGCGGGCACGTCGCGCGGCACTTACTTGACGCGGCGTTCGTGGTTCGTGACCGTCAGCGACGGCGTGCATACAGGTGTGGGCGAGTGTGCCCCGCTGCCCAATCTTTCGTGCGACGACCTGCCCGACTATGGGAGGGTGCTTCGCGAGGTGTGCGATGAGGTGTGCCTGTTGAGAGCGGAGAGCGGAGAGAAGTGTCTGCTCGATGTGGAACGGCTGCGTCGTTATCCCTCGATGCTCTTTGGACTAGAGACGGCCTTCCGCCACATGCAATGTGGCAGCTACATGCTCTTCGACACGCCGTTTGGACGTGGCGAGGAGGGAATACCCATCAACGGACTGGTGTGGATGGGCAGCCACGAGGAGATGCTCCAGCGCATGGAAGAGAAGGTGAAGGGCGGTTTCCGTTGCGTGAAACTGAAAATCGGCGCCATCGGTTTCGACGAGGAATTGGACTTGATACGTCGGCTGCGCAGCCGGTTCTCGCGACAGGATATTGAGTTGCGCGTGGATGCGAACGGAGCCTTCGCGCCTGAAGAGGCTTTGCAGAAACTGGAGCAACTCTCCCGATACGATATCCACTCGATAGAGCAGCCCATCCGTCAGGGACAATGGGAGGAGATGGCCCGCCTGTGTCAGGCGTCGCCGTTGCCCATCGCGCTCGACGAGGAGCTCATCGGCGTGAACGGTGCTGAGGAGAAAGCCCAGCTTCTGGACACCATCGCGCCCGCGTACATTATCTTGAAGCCCTCGCTCCACGGAGGTATGGCGGGCAGCACGGAATGGATTCGGCTGGCTCGCGAACGTGGCATCGGCTCGTGGATAACGAGTGCGCTGGAGAGCAACGTCGGACTGAATGCCATTGCCCACTTCACGGCCCACACATACGGTTCCAACATCCAAATGCCGCAGGGCTTGGGCACGGGGCAGCTCTTCACGGACAATATACCCATGCCGCTGGAGATAAGGGAGGATCGGTTGTGGTGCGAAGGTGCGAAGGTGCGTGGGTGCGAAGGTGCGAGGGTGCGAAACTTCCTCGCCGAATGGCACAACGATAACCCGCGGGTGCTGGTCCATACGAGCGGCTCCACGGGCAAGCCCAAGGCTCTATGGGTGGAGAAACGGCGGATGCTGGCCTCTGCCCGTATCACCTGCGACTTCCTTGGACTGAAGGAAGGCGACACGGCTCTGCTCTGTATGCCGCTCGACTACATAGCCGGAAAGATGATGGTGGTGCGTGCCATAGAGCGGAAACTGCGGCTTATCGAGGTGAAGCCCTCGGGCCATCCTCTGGCCGATTTGCCAAGAGGGGGGGAGGAGGAGATTGTGTTTGCCGCGATGGTTCCCATGCAGGTGTGGAACTCCCTGCAGGTGCCAGAGGAGCGCGAGCGCCTGCGACAGATACGGCATCTCATCATCGGCGGCGGGGCCATCGACGAAGCGTTGGCACGCGAACTGAAGGATTTCCCCCATGCCGTATGGAGCACCTATGGCATGACGGAAACACTCTCGCACATCGCCCTGAGGCGACTGAACGGCCCAGGGGCATCGGAGTGGTACACGCCCCTGCCTGATGTGCGTGTGTGGACGAACGAAGAGGGCTGCTTGGTGGTTGATGCGCCGCAGGTGTGCGACGGGCCGATGGTGACGAATGATATAGGCACTGTCCTGCCGTCCTCCCAGGGTGGGGCTTTCCGCATCCTTGGCCGCAAGGACAATGTCGTCTGCTCTGGGGGCATCAAGATACAGGCGGAGGAGGTGGAGCGTCTCTTGGCTCCGAGCATGAAAAAACCGTTCGCCATCACCAAGCGAACGGATGAGAAATATGGTGAAATCGTGGTGCTGCTGACAGAGGAGGACAACCTCGACGCTGTGAAAGAGGTTTGTGAGGCGGTGCTCCCTAAATACTGGCGACCGCGCCTCTACCTGCATATCGACGCGCTCCCCACGACGGAGACGGGAAAACCTGCCCGCAAGAGGATGGCGGAGATAGCCGAGGCGGCTGACGTCTGAGGCGTGGCTCAGCCTTCTCGCAGGAAGTCGAGTGCCTCTTTGATTTCCTCATCGTTGGCCGTCTGGTTGATGCGGATGTCGCCGATGGCTGACAGCAGGGTGAAGTTGATGCCCGCCAAATTGTTCTTCTTGTCGTGGCGCATCAAAGCGATTAGTGCGTCGTAGTCGTCGCAGGTGATGCCTACTTCGCCGTAGTATGCGCGGATGGTGCTTGCCGCCTGGCGTAGCACTTCTGTGGGGAAACCGCATTTCATCGTGCTCAGATACAGCTCGCATACAAGGCCATAGGCTACGGCATAGCCGTGTTTGAGTGGGGTGATGTGAGAGGTGGTGTTCTGGGGATGCGATGCCGACAGATAGGAATAACTCTCCAGCGCATGGCCAACGGTGTGCCCCAGGTTGAGGGCCTTTCTGATGTCTTGCTCCTTGGGGTCGGCCTCCACGATGCGTTGTTTCACAGCGATGCTTCGCTGAAGCAGCGAGCAAGCCTCGCTCCCCACTCCTCGCTCTTCGCTTCTCGACAAAAACTGTTCACCCCAATTGAGTGTTTCTGCCCACAGCGCCTTGCTGTCGAGCAGCCCGTGCTTCAGCATCTCAGCATATCCCGATAGCAGGTCCTGAGTGTGGAGCGTCTGCAGGAATGGAGTGTGGAGGATGACGCAGTGTGGGTGGCAGAAAACACCAACCTCATTCTTCAGCCCGCCCAGGTTCACTCCCGTCTTGCCGCCTGTGCTGGCGTCGACCATGGCCAGGAGCGAGGTGGGGATGTTGATGAAATTGATGCCGCGCTTGAAAGTGGCGGCCACAAAGCCGCCAAGGTCGGTCACCATGCCGCCGCCCAAGTTAATCAGGCACGAGTGGCGCGTGGCTCCCAGCTGGCTCAGTTGTTCCCAGACATGGGTTGCCGTGGCGATGGTCTTCTGCTCGTCGCCAGCGGGAATGGTCAGCAGGTGGGCCTTCCTCAAACAGAGGAAGTCTTTCACCACGGGCCAACAAAGCGAGGCCGTGTTTTCGTCGGTCAGGACAAAAAGCCCGTCGTGTTCGCACTCGGAGAGTGCAATGACCAAATCTTCTTGGAAATTTCTTGTTGTTACAATTCTCTCATTCATCGTTATTATTCTCCTCCACAAAATCGGTTTACTTGATGACACACACTTATCTCTGTGTGCAAAGGTAGGCATAATTTCTGAATGACGATGTTTTTTTAACTTCTTTAATATTATTTGGCTTAAACAATTGACATAAATCATCGTCTTACACTTAAAAAAGCGAATAAATACAAGATGAAAAGATTCAATCTCTTGCTGCTCGTGATAGTCATATCGATAGCAGCTACAGCACAAAACCGCAGGATAACAGGAACCATCGTAGATAAAGACTCGAAGGAAGCCGTCATGCAAGCGACTGTCCAGCTGCTCAAGCCGGACAGCACTTTTGTGGGTGGTGCCGTGAGCGACATGGACGGACATTTTGCCGTCGATGCACCCAAGAACGGCAAGTACTTGGTGAAGATTTCGTGCGTGGGTTATAAGACCTTGGTGAAAGACATCAACATCGAGAAGAATGCCGATGTTGCCTTGGGCACCATCCCGTTTGCCACTGACGCTATCATGCTGAAAGGCGCGGAGGTGACGGCGCAAGCCGCCAAGGTGACGGTGAAGAAAGACACCTTCGTCTATAACGCATCGGCCTATCGCACGCCGGAAGGTTCGGTGGTGGAGGAATTGGTGAAGAAACTGCCAGGCGCACAAGTGGGCGATGACGGCAAAATCACCATCAATGGCAAAGAAGTGAAGAAGATTTTGGTTGACGGCAAGGAGTTCATGACCGGCGACACGGAAACGGCCATGAAGAACCTGCCCACCAGCATCATCAACAACATCAAGGCCTACGACCAGAAGAGCGACCTCGCTCGCGTGACCGGCATTGAGGACGGCAATGAGGAGACGGTGCTCGACTTTGGCATCAAGCCTGGCATGAACAAGGGTATGTTCTCCAACATCGACCTCTCTGTGGGAACACGCCACCGCTATAGCGATCGCGTGATGATGGCATGGTTCAAGGACAAGTACCGCATTATGGGATTCGGCAATGCTAACAATACCAACGACATGGGGTTCCCTGGTGGCGGCGGAGGAGGCCGATGGGGGCAGCGCAACGGACTGAATGCCTCGAAGATGGTGGGCGTGAACTTCAACTACAACGATAAGGACCGCTTGGAGATGGATGCCAGTGTGCGCTGGAACCACCGCGATGGCGATGTGTGGTCGCGCACAGCGGCTGAGCTCTTCAACGGCAATGTGTCGTCGTTCCAGAATTCGCTGAATCAGAACTATTCCCGTTCGAACCGCTGGGACATGCGCTTCCGCATGGAGTGGAAGCCCGACACGATGACCAATATCATGTTCCGTCCGTCGGTGCGCCTCAACAGCAGCGACGGCAACAACTCCAGCCGCTCGGCTACGTTCACAGAAGATCCCTATCTCTTCGTGACCGACCCGCTGGCTACCGTTTCGATAGAGCAGCTGGCTGCCGACAGCCTGGCCGTGAACACCCGCAAGAACGGTAGCATCAGCTACAGTGACAATACGTCAGTGGACGCCATGTTGCAGTTGAACCGCAAACTGAACTCCAAGGGACGTAACATCACCTTGCGTGGCGACTTCAGCTACAGCGATGCCGAGAGCAAGAATGTGTCTGCGTCGGACGTCATCCTCTATCAGGTACGTACCGCCGCTGGCAATGACTCCACCTACTACACCAATCGCTACAACCTGACTCCCACGAAGAACTGGAGCTATTCGGCACAGGCCACTTATAGCGAGCCCATCTTCGACCGCACCTACTTGCAGTTCTCCTACCAATTCAAATATAACTATAGCAAGAGCGACCGTTCCACCTACGATTTCTCTTGGCTGCCGACGAATGTCTTCGAGGGCGTGACACCCGCCTACCGGGCATGGGATCGCTATCTGTCGCGCGTGTCGTCGCCTCTCGACGGATTTCTCGACACGAACCTGAGCCGTTTCTCAGAATATAAGAACTATATCCATGAGATGAATGTCATGCTGCGATGGGTGCGCGAGAAGTATAGGCTGAATGCCGGTGTGATGCTCCAGCCGCAGCAGACCAATTTTGTGCAGGACTATCAGAGCATTCATACCGATACCACGCGCCACGTGTTTAACATTGCGCCGACTTTCGAGTTCCGATACAATCCGAACAACACCACCGAACTCCGAATGAATTACCGTGGTTCGACCTCGCAACCATCGATGAGCGACCTGCTCGATATTACTGACGACAGCGACCCGCTGAACATCACCAAGGGTAATCCTGGGTTGAAACCCTCGTTCACCAACTCGTTCCGGTTGTTCTACAATACGTACATCATGAACCACCAGCGTGCCATCATGACCTTTGCCAATTTCAGTACGACGCGCAACTCCATCTCGAACCTCGTCACCTACGACCCCACTACGGGCGGACGCACCACACGGCCGGAGAACATCAACGGCAACTGGAATGCCAACTGGGGCGGCATGTTCAACACCGCCATCGACTCGGCCGGCGTGTGGAATGTGAACACGTTCACCATGCTTAACTATAATAATTATGTAGGATATTTGGACATGGGAGCTGCCAAGGGTTCTCAGAAGAACACTACACGCACCACCAGCCTGACAGAGCGTTTGCAAGGCAGTTTCCGAAAGGATTGGATAGAGGTGAGTCTTGACGGTTCGGTCAACTACATGCACACCAAGAACCTGTTGCAGTCGCAAAACAACCTCAACACCTGGCAGTTCTCCTATGGCGGAAACCTGAACGTGTATGCACCTTGGGGCACCAGTCTCTCCACCGACCTGCACAACCAGAGCCGCCGGGGATATTCCGACAGTTCGATGAACACCAACGAGCTAATCTGGAACGCACAGATCTCGCAGAGTTTCCTCAAGGGCAAACCGCTGGTCGTGAGCTTGCAGTTCTATGATATCCTTCGCCAACAGAGCAACTACAGCCGCACCATCAATGCCATGCAGCGTAGCGACACGGAGTATAACAGCATCACTTCCTACGCCATGCTTCACGTGACCTATCGTCTGAACATCTTCGGCGGCAAGGAAGCCCGCGACCAGATGTTCAACCAGGGGCCTGGCGGATTCCGTGGGCATGGTGGCTTTGGCGGTGGCCGCCCAGGCGGACGTCCTGGTGGCTTCGGCGGAGGACGCCCCCATTAATCGCCTCTTCTTGATACGCATCTGAAAGTAGAGTCCATGGATGCTTTCGTGGCATTCGAGCCTAAAGAAAACTTAAAATCTTCAGGCTTTTGCAGCTAATTCCTCTATTTTGTGTAATTTTGCATCGAATTTGCGCGCAAATGGACTTTAACGAAGTGATAGGTCAGGGCGAGGTGATTGCCCGCTTGACAAATATGGTAGCCGAGGGGCGTCTGCCCCATGCCTTGCTATTCTGCGGCCCAGAGGGTTGTGGGAAGATGGCTGTAGCCATGGCCTTCGCGTCGTTTCTGCTCACCCGCGACGAGAGTCATCGCGTCAATGCGGAGGCCATGTTGCGGAAATGGCAGCACCCCGACTTGCTGTTTTCCTACCCCGTGATCCGTCCATCCGGCACAAATGCTGAGCATAAGATGGAGAGCGACGATTTCGCCAAGGAGTGGAACTCACTGATCATGGAAGGTCCGTATTTCTCGATGGATCAGTGGCTCGACCGCATGGGCGCTGCCAACCAGCAGGCGCAGATGGGTGTGGGCGAGAGCAACAGCTTGATAAGGAAACTGTCGTTGAAATCGAGTCAGGGTGGCTACAAAGTGAGTATCGTGTGGCTGCCGGAGCGGATGAACCTGGAGTGTGCCAACAAACTGCTCAAGCTGCTGGAGGAACCACCAGCGATGACGGTGTTTCTCTTGGTGTGTGAGCATCCCGAACAGCTGTTAGACACCATTCTCAGCCGCACGCAGCGCATCGACTTCAAGAAGATTGCGCAGGAAGAGGTGGAGCGGGCGCTGGCCGAGCAGCGTGGCATCGACAGCGACATGGCTCATCGCATAGCCCGTGTGGCCAACGGCAATTGGCTCAAGGCACTCGACGAACTCGACACGGGCAACGAGAACCGTCAGTTCTTCGACATGTTCAAGATGCTCATGCGGTTGGCTTATCAGCGCAATGCCAAGGAACTGAAGAGATGGAGCGAAGCCGTGTACGGCTATGGACGCGAAAAGCAGAAACGCATGCTGAGCTACTTCATGCGGATGGTGCGCGAGAACTTCATGTTCAACTTCCAGCAGCCCAACCTCGTCTATATGACTCAGGAGGAAGAGGACTTTGCTCGCAACTTCGCCCGTTTCATTAACGAGAAGAATGTGGTGGAGATGAACGAGCTGTTTGCCCGCGTGAGTCGTGACATTGGACAGAATGCCAACGCGAAGATTGAGTTCTTCGACATGGCGCTGAAGGTGGTCATGCTTCTGTTGCGTTAACTGCCATAACAAACATTTAGAATAACGAAACAACATCAAAATACAATCAATGGACTACAAGAACTTAAAATATAGCATCAGCAATGGCTGCGACCGTGGACTCTGTCATCAGGCTTGTGGGCGTCAGGACCGACAGTTGAACACCTACGACTGGTTGGCCGACGTGCCTGGCAATGCTGAGGATACTGACCTCGTGGAGGTTCAGTTCAAGAACACTCGCAAGGGCTATTACCACAATGTGAACAATCTGGAACTGAAGAAGGGCGACATTGTGGCTGTAGAGGCCAATCCGGGTCATGATGTGGGTGTGGTGACGCTGACGGGAAGGCTGGTGAAACTGCAGTTGAAAAAGGCCAACTTGAAGTCGGCCGACGATATCCGTCGCATCTATCGCATTGCCCGCCAAACCGATATCGACCGTTGGCGCGAAGCTAAAAGTCGCGAACACGATACGATGATCGAAAGCCGCCAGATAGCCAAGAACCTCGGCCTGCAGATGAAAATAGGCGACGTGGAGTATCAGGGCGACGGTAACAAAGCCATCTTCTACTATATCGCCGATGAGCGCGTCGACTTCCGCCAGCTGATCAAAGACTTGGCCGCGACATTCCATGTGCGCATCGAGATGAAGCAGATTGGCGCACGTCAGGAGGCTGGACGCATTGGTGGAACGGGTCCTTGTGGGCGTGAACTGTGCTGTGCCACGTGGATGAAGAACTTCGTCAGCGTGAGCACCAATGCTGCCCGTTTTCAGGACATCTCGCTGAACCCGCAGAAGCTGGCTGGCATGTGTGCCAAACTGAAATGCTGCCTGAACTACGAGGTGGACGACTATATCGAGGCCAACCGCCGTTTGCCGTCACGCGACATTGTGCTTCAAACCGCTGACTGCGACTATTTCTTCTTCAAGAGCGACGCATTGGCACAACTTGTTTCCTATACAACAGAAAAGGGCAATCCCGCCAATCTGGAGACCATCAGCGTGAAGCGGGCATGGGAAATCATCGAGAAGAACAAAGCCGGCGAGAAACCCTTGTCGCTTGCTGACGACCATGCGCAGAAGAAGCAGGGTGGTCATGTCGACTTGCTTGCCGGTGAGAGCATCACACGCTTCGATCGGGCTAAGAAGAAGAAAAAGAAGAAGAGCGGGAAGGCGGGAGAGGCTCGCCAGGGAAAACCTGCGGGCATTGACGCGCAGAGGCCTCCCAAGAGTTCTGCACCCCAGAAACCCCAGGCTTCCCAAGCTTCAGCCAACCCCCAAAAGGCGCAGAAACCCCAATCCAACAATACCCCCAAAGCGTAATGACTCATTGGCGACGCATATTTGGATGGATAGCGGCAATGGTGCTGACCATGGCCGTTGTCACATCATGCGACCAACGAACGGTCTATCATCACTTCGAGAGCACGTCGCAAACGGGTTGGGAGAAGATCGACACGCTGCTGTTTGTGGTGCCGCCGTTGGCAGAGCCCGGCCGCTATTCCCAGCAGATAGATGTCCGCATCAACGAGTTTTATCCTTTCACCAGCCTGAGCTTGGTGGTCTCGCAGCAGGTGTTTCCTGGCGACCGCAGGAAGAAACAGATACTCCGATGCCGTTTTACAGAGCAGAACCAGTATTTCCAGCGGCGCGGCATCAGCAATTACACGTACTCTTTCTCTCTTCCCGACATCGACCTTCGTCGAGGCGACAGTCTTCGAGTGTCTGTGCGCCACGACATGAAGCGTGAAATCTTGCCAGGCATCACCGATTTGGGATTGAAGATGATACGTCTGAACTGAATAACCAAAAACTTGCTATATGATATTCAACAAAGAAATCTCAGAATCGCTGACACTGAAAATTGCAGAGAGTGTCAGAGTAAAGAAAGAGCGAGGAGAAGAAGTTTTCTCGTTAGGAATTGGTGAGCCTGACTTTGACGCACCGCAGGAACTGAAAGACGCTGTGGTGAAGGCTCTCGACATTCCCACGAATATTCGTTATTCGGCAGCAATGGGTTTGCCTTCGCTCAGGGAGAAGATTGCAGAAGACCTGAACACACGCAACCACATACCTTGTAAGGCAGAGAACATCGTCATCACACCAGGTACCAAACAGGCCATTATCTTATCGCTGATGGCATTGCTGGAGCCGGGTGATGAGGTGGTGGTCATCATGCCCGCCTGGGTCAGCTACATCCCGCAGTCGTTCATCGCAGAAACACAGGTGGTTGTAAAGAATGTGAACATGCGGAAGGACGACTATTCGTGGGATATGGAGGCTCTTGAGCAGGCTGTGACACCAAAGACGAAGGTGATCATCTTCAACACGCCTCAGAATCCGACGGGTATGGTGGTGCCAGAGGCCGACCAACGCCGACTGTTCGAGATAGCAGAGAGAAACGACGCCTTCATCATTGCCGACGAGATCTATGAACGGTTGGTCTATGGCGATGTGCCGCATTTCTCCATCGGTTCATTGGAAGAGCAGGTCAGTCGCGTCATTACCGTCAATGGCTTCGGAAAGTCGCACGCCATTACGGGCTGGCGCATAGGCTATGCAGTGGTGCCTCCGTGTCTGCTTGGGAATCTGAAAAAGTTGCAACAACATATCAACTCGAACACCAGTACGCTGATTCAGATGGCCATCGACCTGGCTTGGCCGCTTCCCGTGGAGCATATACCCGTGTTCTGTGGCCGACTGAAGAACAGGGCAAAACTCTACCAAGACTTCCTCGACAGCCACCCGCAGCTATCGGGTAGCCACCCCAAGGGCAGCTTCTATGCGTTCATGAACATCGGCAGCACGGGGCTGGCATCGCTGGATTTCTGTGCACAGCTGCTTGAGAAGACGGGCGTGGCAGTAACTCCCGGCATCGCCTTCGGAAAGGACTGGGACGACCATGTGCGCTTGTCGCTGGCCGTAGATGAGCGTGTGCTCGAAGAGGCATTCAAAAGAATACATCGCTTCTTGGAGGAAGAATGCTGGCGGTAAACCTTTTGGAGTTATCCATATAAGTTGTATCATAAAAACGAGAACCCACGTCTCTGGAAATGGAGGCGTGGGTTCGTTGTGTTTTGTCCTTAGCTGCGGATGAGGTTTCGCCCGGCATCGATGCGGAGGAAGATGAAGAGCAGCAGGGTGAAGCCCCATAGCGATGAGCCGCCGTAGCTGAAGAAGGGTAGGGGAATGCCGATGACAGGGGTCAGTCCGAGCACCATGCCAACGTTGATGAAGACATGGAAAAGGAAAATGCTGAGCACGCAGTAGCCATAGACTCGCCCGAACTTGAACGGTTGTCGTTCGGCCAGGCGAATGAGTCTAAGAATGAGTGCCAGGAACATCAGCAGCACGAAGGCGCAGCCGATGAATCCCTCCTCTTCGCCTACGGTGCAGAAGATGAAGTCGGTGTCTTGTTCAGGCACATATTTCAGCTTCGTCTGAGTACCGTTGAGAAAACCCTTTCCCAAGAGTCCGCCCGAACCGATGGCTATCTCGCTCTGATGCACGTTATAGCCAATGCCTCGCGGGTCTTCCACCAGCCCCAACAGCAGTTGGATGCGCTCGCGCTGGTGTTTGGGCATGTGTTCCAAGGCGTAGTCGGCCACATTGAAGAATACCAATGAGCCGATGGCGAAGGCGGCAATGAAATAGTAGTTGCGCAGTCGGGTGCTCAGTCCTTGGAACACCAGATAGCCAATAGTAGCAGCAGCAAGTACGAGCAAGGCGAACACCACATCGAAGGCAATGACATATTTCGACACGATGATGGAGGCTATGGCCACAAGGGTGCTGACGCCGATGATCTGCCAGCATAGCTTGCGGTTTTTGCAGAAGATGTAGACCATGCCTGCCGTGAAAACCTGTACCAGCATCAGCACAGCAAACTTGCCTATGGAGGTGGGGGTGCCCCAGAGCATGTCTTCCTCGAAGCGGATGCCCACCACGAAATAGATCACCATGGCGATGCCGGTGAAGAGAATGCTGCCCGTCATGCCCTCGCGGTAGAACATCAGGAAAAATGCCAGATAGACCAGCGCCGATCCCGTTTCTTTCTGCAAGACGATGCACAGCATGGGGAGAACGATGATGCCGCAGGCAATGGCAAAGTGTTTCCAGTTGTGTATGCTGACGGCGTAGGTGCTTAGGAATTTTGAAATGGCCAGGGCCGTGGCAAACTTGGCAAACTCAGCGGGCTGCAGGCGAAGCGGACCCAAGACGAGCCAAGAACGCGAGCCCTTGATCTCGTGAGGGTTGAAGATGGTGGCTATCAGCAAGAGAACGAGCAGTGCATAGAACACATAGGCGAGATAGTCGTAAAGGCGGTCGTCGAACATAATCAGGACGAAGCCCAGCACGATGGATGTAGCTATCCAGACTATCTGCATCCCCGAACGGGTGTCGAGGCTGAAGATATCGGTGTCGCCATAGGTGTAGCTGGCGCCGCACACACTGAACCATCCACACACCAAGAGAATGATATAGATGAGGATGGTGAGCCAGTCGAGCGACCGCAGGATGCCTGGTTGTTTCTTTTCTTCGTACATATTCTTCATCTTTCTGAGTCACCGTAAGAGATGCGTCGATGCTGGAACTCGCTTGCTCTTCGCTCTGAAGCGGGTGAGAGTTTCCCGTTGATATACTGTTCGATGATGAGCCCGCCGATAGGCACACCAAAATGAGCGCCGAAGCCACCATTCTCCACATACACGGCAACGGCAATCTTGGGATTGTCCATCGGGGCAAAGCCCATGAAGGCAGAGTGGTCGCGGCCTTTGTTCTGGGCTGTTCCGGTCTTTCCGCAGATGATGATGTCGCCGCGGTTCAGCGCTTTACACGTTCCGCCGAGCACAGAGGCGCGCATGCCCTTGGCGATGTACTCGTAGGCCCAGGGGGCGGCTTTCGACACATGCTTCTCGCGGAATTCAGCCTTGAGCGGCTCGCCCTGCACCTTCTTCACCACATGGGGCGTATAGTAGTAACCTCGGTTGGCGATGGTGGCCCCCAGGTTGGCTATCTGCAGCGGGGTGAGCGACACCTCGCCCTGGCCGATAGAGATACTGATCACCGACAGTGCGTTCCACTTACCCAGCCGGCTATCGTAGTAGTCGGCATTGGGTATCATGCCGCGGTTCTCGCCAGGCAGGTCGATGCCCAGCTTATAGCCGAAGCCCATCGACACCATGTAGTCGCGCCAAGTGTTCATGGCTTCTTGGATGGTCTTGTACTTCTTGCGGTTGTTGAGCATATAGTAGAGTCCCCAGCCGAAGTAGCCGTTGCACGACGTGCTGATGGCGGGTATCAGCGGTAGTGGAGAGGCGTGGCCGTGGCAGCCCATGCGCATACCGCCGCAGACGAAGCCGCGATGGCAGGGATAGAGCGTGGTGGTGGGGTTGGTGATGCCCTCGCTGAGGAAAGTGGCACCCTGCGAGGTCTTGAACGTGGAACCCGGCGGGTAGATACCCATGATGGAGCGGTTGTAGAGCGGTTTCCGCGGATTCTGCTGCAGCAGCCGGTGCATCTTGCCTCGCTGCCGACCCACCATCAGTCGCGGGTCGTAGCTGGGCGACGATACCATGCAGAGCACTTCGCCCGTGCTGGGCTCGATGGCCACGATACTGCCTATCTTGCCCTCCATGAGCCGTTCGCCCAAGGCTTGCAGGTCGAGGTCGATGCTGAGCGTGAGGTCTTTGCCCGCCACGGGCTGTCGGTCGAGCGCACCATTCTGATAGCTGCCTTGAATGCGGCCATGGGCATCGCGGAGCATGATCTGCACACCCTTTTCGCCACGCAGCTCTTTTTCGTAGGAACGTTCAATGCCCAGCTTGCCGATGTAGTCGCCCGGCTGGTAGTAGTCGTCCTGCTCGATGTCGGCTGGCGACACCTCAGCCACATCGCCCAGAATATGGGCTGCGTAGGGATAGACATACTGTCGCAGGCTGCGCCGCTGCACGTAGAAGCCAGGGAAACGGTACATCTTCTCTTGAAACACGCTGAACTCTTCTTCCGTCAGCTGGCTCATGAAGAGCTGCTGTGTGAAGCGCGAGTAGCCAGGGTTCTTGCTGCGGTCCTTGATGTCGGCCATGCGCTGGTCGAACTCCTCGCGCGTGATGCCTAATGTCTGGCAGAACTCGAGCGTGTCGAGGTGGTCCTTTGCCTCGTTGAGGATCACCATGATGTCGTAGGCATGCTGGTTGTACACCATCAGGCGCCCCTTGCGGTCGCTGATGGTGCCACGGGCGGGGAAGTCAATCTTCTTGAAGAAGGCGTTGCTGTCGGCATTCTTCTTATAGTCGTCGCTCAGTATCTGAAGGGTGAGCAGACGAATCATATAGATGACTATCACTGCGATAGCCACCCCCCCGATCACATACCTGCGGTTGTCAAGTTCATAGTCTCCTTTCATGTAGCGGAAGTCGGGTGATGATAGGCCTATTGACGTTTGTTGATGAGGTTCTCGATGGTGAGCACGAGGATGAGGGTCAGCACAAAGCTGCTGCCTACGCAGATGAGCCACTGCTGCCAGTTGAAGAAGCTGAAGGCTTCAAGGGCGAAGAAGCTGACGGTTTCGATAAGGGTGCAGATGGAAGCAAAATAGATGTATTTGGCCAGGCCCATGGTCTTCATGGTCGGCGCCATGTCCTCCGCACTGTCGCGAGGCGTGAACATCTCCAGCAGGTAAGGCTGCAAAGCGCCCACCAAGGTCAGCGATGCCGATCCTACGCCAGGGGTGTTGGAGAAGGTGTCCACACAGACGCCCAGGGCGAAGCTCCACAAGAGAATGCCCCACTTGGGGTAGTTGCGATGGAAGGTAATGACGAAGTAGACAAACAGCAGTGGAGTGGCCACACCAAAAAGATGTATCTGATTCAGGATCATGCCCTGAACCAGACAGAGAATAATGAATGCCCCGAAGCGCTTTAACAAATCATAATTCATAATATCTCTCCTCTTTTCCTCGAAATCCGCTCCTCGCTCCCCACTCCTCGAAATTCACTCCTTCACCTTCAGCGAGTCTTTGGCCGATCGCATCAGTTGCATGCGCTCCTGCATCTTCGTGTCGTCGATGATGCAGACGTCGCGCAGACGGGAGAAATCGGTAGAGAGCTTCATCTGTATGCGATACGACAGTCCGTCGGTGGAGTTGTACACATGCAGGACCTTACCCACCATGATGCCTGCGGGAAAGATGGACGAGTAGCCGCTGGTGACGATATTGTCGCCCAGGCGGAACTTGGCATGGCGGGGGATGTCGTCGACATAGGCAAGGTCTGACGCACCGCCCGTCCACTGCACGTGTCCGAAATAGCCCCTTCGTTGGATGGTGACGCTGATGTTCGACTGGGTGTTGATCACAGGAATGACCACGCTGTAGTGGTCGGACACCATGTAGACGATGCCCACCACGCCATTGCCGCAGGCCACACCCATGTCTTCGCGCACACCGTCGGCACGTCCCTTGTCGAGCGTCATCAGGTTGTTGCGCTTGTTGAGCGAGTTGGTGACTACTTTCGCGGGAATCAGCTTATACTCGTCGAGCAGTTGCAACTGGCTGCGGTGAAGATAGGTGGAGTCGTGCGTCAGGTCGGTCAGTTGCTCCGACATCTCGCTCACCTGCTTTTCCAGGTACATGTTCCGTTGGGTGAGCTGTTCGTTCAGTTTTGTCAGGCTGAAGAACGACTCCACCTCAGAGTAACCCTCATAGAACTTCCCCGCCACGACATTGGCCGTGGAGAACCATACGCTGCCTTGATAGCTGTTGAAGCGGAAGAGCATGACAAGGCTCACCACTTCCAGCATCACGAAAAGCAGCCAGTGGAAGTACTTCGTGAGAAAAGCCAGCAGATTCTTCATCCTTCAGACTCCCTTATCTCCTAACTCAAAGGGTTATCTCATCAGGAACGAGAACTTGTCGACATTCTTCAGGGCGATGCCAGCACCCTTTGCCACGCAGTGGAGGGGATCCTCAGCCACGATGAAGCGAATCTTGATCTTGTCGGTCAGACGCTTGGCCAGGCCACGCAGCAGGGCACCACCACCAGTCAGGTAGATGCCGTTCTTCACGATGTCGGCATACAACTCGGGCGGGGTATTCTCCAGTGCGTTGAGCACGGCAGTCTCAATACGTGCCACGGTGCGGTCCAAGCAATGGGCTATCTCCTGATAGCATACGGGAACCTCCATGGGCAGGGCGGTGATCTTGTTCGGACCGTGCACCACGTAGTCCTCGGGGGCTTCTTCTCCCAGATCGGTCAGTGCCGAGCCAACATTTATCTTGATACGCTCAGCCATGCGCTCGCTCACCTTCACATTGTGCTGCGAACTCATGTAGTGCTGGATGTCGGCCGTGAGGTCGTCGCCAGCCACCTTGATGCTGTTGTTGGCCACGATGCCGCCTAATGAGATGACGGCAATCTCTGTGGTGCCGCCGCCTATGTCGACAATCATGTTGCCCTCAGGAGCTTCCACGTCGAGGCCGATACCAATAGCTGCTGCCATCGGCTCGAAAATCAGGAACACGTCGCGGCCGTCGGCATGCTCGGCAGAATCGCGCACAGCACGCAACTCCACTTCCGTCGAACCGGAAGGAACGCCAATCACCATCCGCAGCTGCGGAGAGAGCAGGCGGCTGCCTGTATGCACCATCTTAATCAGTCCGCGCATCATTTGCTCGCAGGCTGTGAAATCGGCAATCACGCCGTCTTTCAGCGGGCGCACCGTGCGAATGCCCGGATGCTCCTTCTCGTACATCATCTTTGCCTTCTCGCCCACAGCAATCATCTTGTCGGTACGGCGGTCGAGCGCCACCACCGACGGTTCGTCAATCACAATCTTGTCGTCGTTGATAATAATGGTGTTGGCTGTGCCAAGGTCCATTGCAATCTCTTGTCTGAATGAAAAAAAGCCCATCTTCTTCTATCTTTCTGTTTGTTCTTACCTCTTTTGATTTCTAACTCTTAACTCCTTCTAAACCACTCATGGATGGCCGTGTCGTAGTGGCTGCTCACACCAAAAGCTTTTGTCGCAAACTGGCGGCGTTGCTCCATCGTTGTCTCAGCGCCTTGCTTCTTCAGGATGTCGAGCAGCATGGCATACTCAGCCTTGCTGGGCACGATGACCACATCCTGGAAGTTCTTCGCTCCGGCACGGATCAGCGAGATGCCACCGATGTCAATCTTCTCGATGATGTCGGCTTCCGAGGCACCGCTGGCCACAGTTTGTTCAAAGGGATAGAGATCCACAATCACCAAGTCGATTTCAGGAATCTCATATTTCGCCATCTGTTCGCGGTCGCCCTCATTGTCGCGGCGCCCTAAGATGCCGCCGAACACCTTCGGATGAAGCGTCTTCACGCGTCCGCCCAAGATGCTGGGATAAGTCGTCACATCTTCTACTTTCTGGCACTCGTAGCCGAGGCCCTCGATGAATTGTTGTGTTCCACCTGTGGAGAGGAATTTCACTCCCTCCTTATTCAATGCTTCGAGCAAGTCTTCCAGTCCGTCCTTGTGGAAAACGCTCACCAATGCCGTCTTGATTCTTTTTGTTTCCATCTTATGTTGTGTAATTGGGCGACAAAGTTACGAAAAATAATTAGAAATGGGCATCACTTTTCCACAATTTTTTTTCTTTCAACATTATTTATTAATACAAGTCAATTGCTTGACCACCCCTCATCCTCATTCTATGCGCCATTTTCGCTAAAAAAATAAAAAAGGAGAAGTCGGTTTGCACGCATCTCACTGAAAATGCTTATCTTTGCATGCAATGATTATGCAAACGAAACCTAAAGCAAATATGAACAAGAGAATAGCATTTTTCCTAATAGCCATGTTGTCGGTTGCTACTGCTGTCAAAGGACAGTTGTGTGAGGAGGTATTGCCCAATCCCGACAACGAGCCGGCTCCCGTGCATCCCGTGCCGAGCCCACGACAGCTGATGTGGCAGGAGACGGAGTTCTATGCCTTTTTCCACTTCGGCATGAACACATTCACCAATGCCGAGTGGGGCGACGGCAGCGAGGCCGAGAGTCGTTTTGCGCCTACGAAGGTGCCTAACCCGCGTCAATGGCTGACTGCCGTGAAAGCGGCGGGCATGAAGGGGGGCATTGCCGTGGTGAAGCATCACGACGGATTCTGCCTTTGGCCCACGGCTACAACCACGCATAGCATCGTGAACGCAGGCAACGAGAACGGGCGTCAGACGAATATTCCTGACTCGTTCTCTGTGGCAGCGCGCGATCTGGGCATGAAATATGGGTTTTATGTTTCCCCATGGGACCTGAACAGCGGCTACTGGGGCGACGGCACCAGCAACTATGTCAACAAGGTGTTTCTGCCACAGTGCTTGGAATTGGCCAACTATGGCAGCGACCAGTTTGAGATGTGGTTCGATGGTGCCACAGGTGCCGACCATGCAGGCTACTATGGTGGTCAGCGCGGCAAACGAACCATCGCAAACCCCTCCACCTACTACGACATCCCCAACCTGCGCGACACCGTTCATGCCATTGCACCTAACTGCGTCATGTGGGGTGTGGGCAATGAGGCACGCTGGATAGGCAACGAGGCGGGCTGGGCTGGTGAGACCAATTGGGCGATGGGCTCGGGCGAGAGCGGCAATGAGAAAGAATGGAAATGGCGTGCAGGCGAGAGCGATGCCAAGGCCACCAACAAAGGCTGGTTCTGGCATAGCGGAGAGAGTCCGAAGAGCGCCCAGGAACTATTCAAGATATATTTGGAAACCGTAGGCCGCAATGCCACACTCATCCTCAACTTCCCTCCCGACCAGTCGGGTGAACTGCCACAGGCCGACGTTGATGTGCTGAGCGAGCTGGGGTCGCTCCTGCAGCAAAGGCTTGGAACTGACCTGATGGCCGATGCTACGATCACGGCAACTGCCACACGCGCGGCAGGCGCAGGACGGACTTACGATGTGGGTAACCTTACCGATGGCGATAAAGACACCTACTGGGCCACCGACGATGGCGTCCACACGGCCACTATCAACGTGGAGTGGGAGGAGCCGCAGACGCTCCACTATGTGATGCTCATGGAATACATACGGCTTGGGCAGCGCATCCGACAATTCACCATAGAGACCAGTCTTGATGGCGACACGTGGACACAATGTGCTCCAGGCTCTACCACCACCGTGGGCTATAAGCGCATCGTCCCCCTTAACGGCAGCACCAGCACCTATGGTGGCGTAGAAGCACGCTTCCTGCGCATCACTATCGACGACAGCCGTTCCTGCCCGACACTTCACACGATGGCAGTGTACTAAAATAAGTTTAGAGTTTACAGTCAAGAATAAGAGTCATGAAAACCAATAGTATATTATCCCTGTTGTTGCTCCTGCTTCCTTCTGTCGTCGCAGCACAACACATAACTTTTGAGGGTACGGATGAGTATCAAGGCATAGGTGTCTACGACACGTGGGAACAGTCGCCCTTCCGCATCGGCCTTCTCGACGGCAGCCATTATGTCGGACTGGTGGAAAACCCCGACGCTGAAATAGACGAAACGATAGGGGCAGCACCCAACCCCAGTGCCACCGTACTGGCCGTGCAGCGCTCGCGCTTTGGCAGCAACACCTTTGGCGCGCGCATCGACCTCAACGAACCATTGTGCCTGGGCACCAGCAAGAAGTATGTCCATGTGCTGGTGTGCAAACCCATGGTCGAAGAGGCATCCGTCATGCTGATAGGACTGGGCAAACGTCGTGACTGGGAAGGGCAAAGGCCTGAGACTGAGCAATTCTGGGTGCCGATCCCCCTGGCAACCCCTGGGAAGTGGAACGACTTGGTGTTCCCCATCACCACCAACGAGGATGTCGAAATCTACAGTTTCGTGGTTGTTCCCGACTTAGCCTCCCCCCATCTGCGCACGACGGATTTCGTGGCCTACATCGACGACATTGAGGTCAGCGACAATCCCAGACCTCGCTTCCAACTGGTCAACTATCCCATCAATTTCGATGCCGGCCAGGTGCCCACACGTACAGACCGTTCTCTTTCCAAGCTGACCTTTGTCTCTACAGGCGAGATAAACAGCGTCGTGAATGTACCGACAGCGACCGTTTACAATAACCTGACCGAAGAAACCACCATCAAGGCTAAGCCTGGTGGCACCGTCACGGTGAAGATGACCTACAAGGGAGCTTGGATGAATGGCTTTGTCTATGTGGACTGGGACAACGACGGACAGTTCACGCCCGACATCGTGGACAACCGTCCCACGGAAGAAAGCGAGCTAATGAGCTATACTTACCTGAACGGCTACAACAGTCAAGGCTCTCAGACCAATGGTAACAGCGTGGCAAACGGGGTCATCACCTGTCCAACCTTCACCATTCCCGACAATACTCAGCCAGGCATCTATCGGATGCGCTTGAAGGTAGACTGGGACAGCGATGATGCGGGCGGCAACAACAATCCCAACAATCTCATCACGGCCAACGGTGGAGCTGTGGTGGATGTGTTGCTAAACGTTCATGCCGCTGAGGTGCCTATCTCTGCCAACCAGCTCAATGGCGATGTGTTGCGCACCGACGGCACGGCTCTGAGCGATGCGCTGATTCCCTTTGGCGATGCGTTCCGTATCAAGATAGCACCAGCCCCCAATTTTACCTACACGGGCATTGTGCTCACTCATGGCTACAACCTCGACGGTCCTGAGTATGTTCGCGACAATCGGCAGTATTCTTCTGTTATGATTCCCGCATCGTCTTTCGATGTCGAGTCGGATGAATACACCATCCCTGCTCCCTACATTGACGGCGAAGTGCGCATCGAGGGACTCTTCACGCCAGACACTACCACTGGCATGCGCTCCATCGGTAACAATGGTTTGGGGAAAGAGACTCATGAACTCTATGCCATCGACGGCAGGCGGGTAGCACAAGCACCCGAGAAGGGAATATACATCATGCGCTCTCTCAGCGATACCCGCCCATCTTCTTCCCGCAAGGTGTTGTCAAACGGACATTGTGAATGATAAAGGCCTCGCACCCCGATAGCACGAATGCTGCGTTCGGTGGTGCGGGCTATGATATGTTTCGGCCAAGCGAGCCAAAAGTCGCGAAATTCCGCTGAATTTGTTTTACAAAATTGCATCAGGGATTTCTGCAATTCTGGAGAACGGAGCGGAAGGAAATCGTCGTTTCTATCTACCGTTTTTGTGATTTGCGTCACTTCACCTCGTGATTTGTGTCATTTCACCTCGTGATTTGCGTCTGATCACAGCGTGAAATGCCATCCGCGAGCGGCTCAGACCTAATCGCTGAGCGCCTGAAAGATGGCATTTTCCAGCACAAAACACCATCTTTGTGCATCATTTTCCAGTCACTTTGACATCCAAAAATCACAAACTCCTGAGTGACAGCGTGTTAACGAAATTGCTCAAAAATGCCATTCGTTGGGCCAAGCGATTTGCTTTTTGAAAAGAAGCGATTCTCATCCCACCAAAATTCGAATATTTCTTGACAATCCTCCGCGCCATGCGCCTGTTCGAACATACGCTCAGCTCTGACGCTTCTATTCATTTAGGAGGTCTGGTCGTCGAGGGGATTCCCGCTTCTGACCTCATAACCCACGCCGTCCCTCCCGGTGCGGCGCGGGCCCACACAAAACATTTACAACTCTATTCCTAATGCGCAGAAATTGAAGCGTATTTATCTGACGACCACCTTCCTGCCACCCATGATGTAGATGCCCTTGGGCAGGCTGTTGCCATCGTTCATCTTGCGGCCTTGCAGGTCAAACATGAAGGGTGTGGACTCTATTGAGCTGATTTTCTGCGGACTGATGACTGTTGTTTCTGAATACACAGGCAACTCTTCACATTGGTATACAACCCATGACATGTCTTCATCGCCTTCGAAGCATTTGCTCAAATGGTACACCTGAGCTTCAATATAGTCTTTGCTAAGAAGATCAATGGAAATACCTCCAAAACCTTCAATGCAGATTTCCCACCCTATCATTACAGATCCATCAGCAAATGGCGGAACACAGTAGTGAATATATCTGTAGGGTTCACCATCAATTTCAACAGGACGTTGCATAAAAGCATCATACGTAAGTCCGCAAGCAAGTGTCACCCTACTTTCCATGCTATCGCTGCAATCATACACTATTTTCTTCTCTTCTTCACCGGCATAAATGATATAGACACACCTGTCCACATCCTGCACAGCACCATGATAGATGAAGTCCGAACCGTTTTGAGAGCAGAACATCTTCTTGAAATCTTCGCCTCCGATAATGGTGTCTCCCTGTATCTCGTAGGTTATATAATTGTTGTCTTTTTTATACACCCACTTCTTCCCCTCCATCACGAACGGATGCTTCTTGGCCTGTAGCTGCAGGCTCGCCATTGTGGCGAGCAACAGCAGTAATGATAATCTTATTAATCTGTTCATATTACAAAATCTTGAATGGTTAAACAATATTATCTGCAAATATAGCGATTATTCTAATAAGTTGCAAATTGCTCGCCATAAATTAATCTATTTTAAACAATTTCTACTAATCAAGCTTTTCGATAACAAACTCTGCACCTTTCTTAACTTCGAAACTATTCTTAATGAACACCTCTCCAGAATAAGAAACCGTTGTCTTGCCACTTTCTATAACTACAGCCCCTTCGTCTATCAAGGATGTCACGTTCCTGCCGATTTGAATATTATTGCCAACAATTCTTGTATCTGTTTCAAATTACTCCAAGTCAATCACACCTGTATATAGATACGTGTCATCGGAGAGAATCAGCGTGTAGCTGCCTGAGAGAGTTGCTGGCAGGACGTCATACTGCACGCCTGCGAACAAATAGGTCTGATAGACAACGGTGTCGTTGTCGTCCAAGAGAGTGAGCGTGTACCCATTGTGCTGCGACCATATATATAAGGTATGGTCGTCAAGGGTGACGTAAGGTACTTACACGGGGCCTTTGGGAGGTCTGGGACCGAGCGTTCCATTATGGTCTTTGTAAATGGCAGTCAAGTCAACGACTTCCCCTTCTTCCATTTCATTGCCTGTCTGGGCGTAGCCAGCTTGAGCATAACCCAACGTACAAGACATCGCGATAATTGTTAATGTTCTATTTTCCATAAATCAAAAAGTTAGTAATTCGGCTGCAAAATTACCAACTATTTCCATTTGCAAAGAACAAAAAAGCGCCAAAAGAGTTTGCAGAAGTTTGCAAAATTATAAATCATTGAATCACAGCAAGTTGTAGATTCCAATACAAACTTTTGCAAACAACAAGTTTATGAAATGCTCATGATAAAGGCAATAAACTCGTCTGCTTCGTCGGTTTTCCCAAAGATTTCTTTGTATATCCTATGACGCATCGTGGTTACTGTGGATTTGTCTATGCCCATCAGGTTGGCAATTTCCATTGGGCGGAAGCCCATCCTGTACATCACGCATAAATCGTATTTGGTATCAGTGAGATTGTTCTTTATTCTCAGGCAATAGTAAAAATCTGGTATGTAATCCAAGATGACAGAATGCAGCCTTTTCCATTCTTGAAAGTCTATTTTTACAGGTGGGTTGTCATGTGCCTTTCTCTTGAGTGCATCTTTCAAAAGCTCCCATTCCATAGTAGCTTGTTTCCTTATCTTGCTGTATTTTTCCTCCTTTTTTTGCATCTCCTCAAGCCTGTTCTTGAGAAGTCTTATCTCATTCTCGTATGTATTGATGCGTTGAGATTTCTCCATAATGGCATTGCACAATATGGAATTCGCCTCTGCGACTTCTGTTTGAAGGCTGCTGTTTTTCTGTTTCAACATCAATTGCAGCTCATTGCTCTCTCTTTCGTGTTCACGGATTGTTTTCTCATAGGATGATATCGTATTCTTCCATTCCATCAATTTTTTCTTCTTCCACTCATTGATGAAGTAAATCAACGTTATGATAATGGTAAGCAGAGCAACCAGAAGTCCTGTAAGCATCTTGACCGTTGCATTCTTTTCTGTCAGTTGCAAGGTCTTGCGACTCGCTGTTTCTTGAAGCCTTTCATATCTGTAATGAGCTTGAAGCTGCATGAGTTTGGCGGATTCGTTCTGTTCCTGTAATTCATCGTTGAGTTCTGTGTAATTGATGGCATATTTTTCAATGGAGTCTTTCCTGTTTTCTTTGCAATAGAGCAGGAACAGCCCTTTATTTGCAGCCAGCCTGTTTTCCGTACTGGTTGCGTTGGCCAGGCATTTTCTAAAGAAATGCTCTGCGGAGTCTCTTTTTTGTCCATGTAAATAGTACAATCCTTTTTTGTAATACCATAGTTCATATCCAGGCAGTGCGTTCCCTTCTGTGTCGAAATAGCCCGAGTTCTCCTCGTATTCTTTTATCAACGGCTCCAATACGTCGTACCGTTTGTTATCTATCTTGTTTGATATAATGATCCCCAAGGTCTGGGCAGCCAAATCTTCTCTTCCTGCATCTTTATATTCATGATAGGCATCTTTCAAAAGAATAAGGGCTGAGTCGTTCCTCTCAGACATCGAAAGGCATGAGGCTTCACCAACTTTTGACCAGATGGCAGAAAGCGTATCTTTCGAAATGAATGCATACACACGGGCCTTCTGCAAGACTTCACGCTGGTTGGCAAAGAGATCCTGCATGTAGAACAAATCGGATAATTGAAAGTAAACACGACAAAGTGTTAAATAGTCGCAAGCCGTGCTTGTCGTGTCTGCTTGGTTTTCTGCTAATGTAAACTCTCTTAATGCGGCGGGAGCCTCGCCCATGTCATCATAGCAGCGGCCGAGGAGGTAGTGGGCGAGCATACGGGAGTTGGACAGCCTCACCCCTGACCCCTCTCCAAAGGGCGAGGGGAACTGGCGGTCGTAGTAGTCGCAGACGCGGCGCATCAGGGCGGCGTGGCGGGCGGTGAGGACGGTGTCGCACTTGTTCTCGGCATTGGTGCGCAGCAGGTGGAAGCGCATGAGGTCGCCCTTCGACATGCGGGTGGTGTCGGGCAGCAAGGCGTTGAGGAGGGTCAGCGCGGAGTCTGGCCGGGCATTCATCAGGCTGTCGGCGCTGTCGAGGACGGCGCGGCGCTGTGGCGATGTGCAGGCGAAAAGCATCATGGCCAGCACAACAATCATGGCCAAAGGAGCGGAACACGGTTTTCTCATCATAGTGCAAAGGTAAGAAGAAAGGCTAAATGCCCCAAATAATTAACGTGGATTAACGCGAGGGCAAAAGGAAAGAGCCTAAGAAAGGACGAAATTAATCAGTAAGTTTACAAAAAAAATCCCCCGCCACTCTGTACAGAAAAGTCTGGTAGAGTGGGGGGGACGTTATGGATGGGAATCTGGATTACTTCAGTTCAAGAATCTGGCGAGCCGTGTCGTTCTCGGGCTGAATAGCCTGCAGCTTGCGGGCGTAGTCCTTAGCCTGGGCCATCTTGTCGTTCTGCAGGTAGTAGACAGCGAGGTAGTTGTAGGCCTCGGCCAGTGTGGTGTTCTCAGCACTGTCGCGATCGGTCTTGGCTTCCATCATCTGTGCGTATTTCTCGTAGAAGGGCTTTGCCTTACCAACCTTCACGTCGGAGTTGATCTGGTGCATGAGGTGGGCGCGCTGATAAGTGGCGAAGTCCTCGTTGGTGGGCATGGCGGCTGCCATGTCGGCATACACCTTGTCGGCCTTCATCAGGGCAGCTTCCTTCTCAGCATCGGTGGTGGCACTCTCAGCAAGGTCGCGGTAGATCTTGGCCATCGAGGTGAAGTGGCTGGCCTTCACGTCGCCCGACTTCTCGATGTATTGCTTCAGATAGGTCACGGCCTGGTCGTGGTCGGCATTCTCCTTCTCGAGGTAGGAGTCGGAGATGAGTTTCAGCACGTCGTTCTGGGTCTCGTCCATCTCGTAGGTCTTCTTGAACATCTCGATGGCTTGCTCGTATTGGCCTGCACCCTTCAGGGCGTGACCATAGTAGAGGTAGTCGCGCTGTGTGAACTTGGCACTGTCAGAGCGGTTGAACAGAGCGTCGGCATACTCCAGAGCCTTATCGAAGTTCTTCAGGTCGGTGTTGTCGTAGAAGGCCAGACGGTTCAGACCGGCACTGCGCGGGTGACGCTTGGCACCGAACTCTGCCGGAACGAGGCTCTCTTGCGACTTGCCAAGGAAGTAGGCCGAGAGGGCAAACTCCGTCAGCTTGCTGTCGTCCATCTTGTCGAGGGCTACGCGCTGGTAGTTCTCAAGAGCCTTCGAGAACTTGTTGTTGGCATAGTACATATGAGCAATCTCGGCATCTACGGGGTAGGAGGGATCGATGCTGGTGAGCTTGCGCAGCATTTCCTCAGCGCCGGCAGCGTCCACTTTCTGATAGACGCGGGCATATTTGATGTAGCCAGTGGGGTTCTTCGGGTCGAGCTGTGTAGCCGTCTGATACCACATGGCAGCCTCACCGCCATCGTCGTTCATGGCTGCAATGTCACCCTTGAGCAGGTAGCCGGCAGCATTGTTCTTACCAGCCTTGACAGCCATCTCTGCATACTTCAGGGCACTGGCCTGGTCTTTCGCGTCGAGGAAGGCGCGTCCCAGTCCGGCAAGGGCTTCGGGGTTCTTCTTGTAAAGCTTAACGAAGTCCTTGGCAGCAGCCTGCTGAGCCTTGAGGTTGCCCTGGTTTTCAACAATCACTTTCGATACGGCAGCAATCTGTGACTTCACGTCCTGTGCCATGGACTGTGCAGAGATGCTGAGCATCAGTGCACCTGCGAAGAAATATTTCAGTGTCTTCATAATCTTCTTTTTTAATGGGTTAATAACTATGGTTAATACGCTCTGTCTGTTTTTTACCGTTTGATGTGGATGGTGACGGTTGGTTTAAAAACAGACAATATTAATTTCTCTTAATTAATTATCGTGAACCATCACGTCGCGAATAGCAATCTCTCCGCGAACGGGTAGCAGGCCCGACTTAAAGATGATCATCTGTCCCTGTGGCATCTCGATGAAGTGGGCGAAGCCCCAGGGCAGACCGTTGCGCGGGTCGTTGAGCAAGGCGTAGATGGTGCGCACCAGCGGGTAGCGACCGTTGAGCAGCCAGGCCTGATAGGGCTTCCAGCTATTCATGGGAGTGGCCTTGTCTTTCTTGCTGACGGACATGACGGTGATATTTTTCTTCCAAGTAGTATTGGTAGTGTCTCGCTTGTCGTTAAGCCAGTTGCTGCCAATGACGCCGATGGCGTTGGTGGTACGCTCCACGTAGTCAATGACTTCCTTGCTCGTTTCTGCGGCAAAGATGTTGGGACTGTTGATGGGCTTACCGCCGAGGATGGAGTCGACACAATAATGGACGGTGCTCGACTGCTTGTTGTCGAAGCACACCCATATCTCGCCGCGCTTGGAGCCGGGTACCAGCTCGCTCCAGTCTTTCACCTCTCCGGAAAGTACGCGCCGCACATCGTTCACGGTGATGCACGAGTCGGGGTTCTGGTTGTGGCAGATGAGTGCCAGGCCGTCGTAGGCGATGGGGATGGCGCGTGGCTGGAAGCCGCGTCCGCGCAGGTTGTCGTACTCTTTCTTTGAGAAGTCGCGCGAGGTGATGACCAGGTAGATGCTGTCGCTGAGCAGCAGGTTCATGCCGTCTACCTCGTTCATGTAAAGGGGTTTGACCTTTGCCTTGGGGTATAGGGCCTCGAACACTTCGCGTTCTTCCTCGATGATGGGGCTGAAACTCTCGTCGGCCGCAAACTGTATGTAGCCCGACGAATAGGTATCTGTTCTACCGTTTTTCGGTTTGTCCTCACAGGAGGACAAACCGAAAATCAGTGATAATCCTACGATACTGTAGAATATGTTCTTTCGCATTTTACTTCTAATGATTACTGAAGTTTGAATGTTACAGGCACGGTGTACTTCACACGTACGGCAGAACCGTTCTGCTTACCAGGAATCCACTTCGGCATGGACTTCACCACGCGCTGTGCTTCCTTGTCGAGCGACGGGTCGACCGATTTGGCGACCGTTACACCAGAAACTGAACCGTCCTTCTCCACCACGAACTGGATGATGACGCGACCCTGCACACCATTCTCTGCTGCAATCACCGGATACTTGATGTTGCTGCTGAGCCACTGCATCAGGGCACCTTGTCCACCGGGGAACGAAGGCATCTGCTCTACGACGTCGAAGACCTTGGTCTCTTCCTCGTGCTTGGGAGGCTCTGGCTGGGCAATTTCTTCCTTGGCCTTGAGCACCTCACCACCCTTTTCGTCGTTACCCTCTACGTCGAAGGCACCGATGGTGATGTTGGTCTTCTCCACCTTCTCGAGGTCGAGCTGGTTCTCTTCCTTCACCTCTTCGTCTTTCTTAATGACAGGCGGGGTGAACTTCACAGAGCTCTTCACTTTCTCTACCTGCTTCTCAGGTTCCACTTTCACCACTTCTTTCTCCACTTTCTTGGCTTCCTTCTTCTTGTCGAGTGCGGAGAGCTCCACCACCTGTGTGTTCTCCAACTGACGGTTAGCCTCGATGGTACGGTAGAGATTCAGTGCGAGATAGCCTAAGATACCTGCAGCAACCACTAACAGAATGGACATCACGTTTCTCTTGGAAGTGTTCGTGCGGAGCTGGTAAGCGCCGTAGCTTTGGTTTCTTCCTTCAAAGACGATGTCGGCCCAATCACGGGTAACCAAATCAATTTTTGCCATTGTTTGTTTCCTTTCTTTTCTTTAGTGATTACTTGATACCGCGCTTCTGGAGGAGGGCTTCGTCTTCCTCGCTGATCTTGTCAATCACGTAGGTACCAATGCTGCAAATAGTCATCTCGTCGAGAGCGTCGACCATGTTCTTGTAAGTGGCGCTGTCGGTACACTTGATGACGATGGTCATCGTGGGCACCTTCTCGTCGCCCAGGTCACCCTTCTTGATCTTGGCCAGTTCCTTGTCGTAGAGACTGTCGGGCCACTGATCGGGGTGCTCCAACTTCTTCTTGTCGAGCTCCTGCTTAGCCTTCATGATGTCGGCAACAGGTGTGGAACCGTCTTCCGTCTCATGCTCGATGAGCACCTTGCGGATACCGTCCTTACCCCATGTCGTCTCCTTCAGGCAGGTGGGGTCGTCGTAGTTGGGAATACCGTCGATGTGATAAATCTTATCGTTGCCACATACAAAGATCGTAATGGTCTGAGAGGCCTTTGACTCATTCTTCTGATTGTCCTGAAGATTCTTATCATTACTCGGCATGGTCAAGTGCATCGTCGATGGCTTGGCCAATGAAGTACAGAGCATGAAGAAGGTGATAAGAAGCATCATCATATCCACCATCGGCGTGAAGTCGACGCGGACATTCATCTTTTTCTGCTTGCTTTCTTTTTTCTTTGCCATAACTTATTCCTCCGAGTTTGTCTTAAGTGAAGTGATCAGGAAGTAACGGTTGCGGTCCATGTCCTGCAACTCCGACATCATTTTCTTGACGGTCTTGTAGGGAGTGGCAGCGTCGGCCTTGATGGCCAGCTTCATGTCTTCGCCGTTTTGGTCGTAGGCGGTCTCCACCCAATCCTGGAACTCGCTTTGCTTGCCGTCAACACTGTCGGTAGGGATACCGCGTGTCTGCTGGTAGTCGTTGAGTTTCTCCTGCGGAAGGGCGAGGAATTCTTGCAGATCTTTCATTGCCACGCCGAGGTTGGCTGCCGCGCGCCCGTTCTCGAGCTGCACGTTGGTCAGAGTCAGGCCGTATTTTGAGGCCATGTCTGCCAGCAGTGCCTCCTGCTTGGCCGGTGTGTCGAGGCCGATAAAAATCTTACCGTCCTTGTCGACGAGCACCGTCATGACGTTCGTCTCTGGAATCTTGATCTCCGATACTGACATAGGTGTCATCACCTTGACTGCCTCATTCTTGACGAACGTAGAGGTCATCATGAAGAAGGTCAGCAAGAGCACCATCACGTCGGACATCGGGGTCATGTCAATCCAGACGTCGGATTTCTTAACTTTTACTTTACCCATAGTGATAAATGTATTAAAGGGTTAGCAAAGAGTTAAGCCTCATCCTTGTGATTTGCTTCGTAAGTCTGGGCGATGGTGTAGTTCACCTCGTCAAGTGCGTAAGTCAACTTGTCGATCTTGTTTGTGTAATAGTTGTAGGCGATCACGGCACCCCATGATGTCAAGATACCCGAAGCCGTGTTCACGAGGGCCTCAGAAATACCTTGTGACAGGGCGAGAGAGTCACCACCACCACCAGCTGCCAGAGCGGCGAACGAACGAATCATACCCACCACAGTACCGAACAGAGCGGTCAGCGTACCGAGGGTAACGATGGTTGCGAGAATCGGCATGTTCATCTGCAGCGTCGGCATCTCGAGCTGAGTAGCCTCGTCGTAAGCAGCCTGAATCTTGGCGATCTTCTCTTCCTTGCTGATGCCTGTTGTAGCTTCCATCTTCTTATAGGTGGCCAGAGTGGCACCGATGACGTTTGCTACAGAACCGCGCTGGTCGTCGCAAAGCTTCTGGGCCTTGGCGAAGTCACCTGCCTTGAGGGCTGCCTTGATGTTTGCCACAAACTTCGGGAGCTTGCCCTTGCCAAATGCGGTGCGCAGAGCGAGCCAGCGCTCGATGCTCAGAGCAATCACGGTGAACAACAGCGTGATGATCACAGGCACGACGATACCGCCTTTGTACACGAGACCGAGAAGACTACCGTCTTTCACTGCATTTTCGGGATTGCCGTCAACGAAGTTGGCGGGGTTACCCAACACGAATTTGTAGAACGCTACAGCTGCGATAAAACAGAATACGATGATCCAAATCGCTGCTTGAACACCCTGGAATCCTTTTTTCTTAGGATTTGCTTGATTAGTTGCCATAATTCTTTAATTTTTAAATTTAAGTTATTAATAATTTAGGTTAAAAACAATAATCATTATCAATATGTTAGCAGAAAGCTGAAATCTGCTTTCAGGGCACACCCCTTTGTTTAACTTCGCAAAGTTACGAAATCTTATTGAAACAGCATGCTATTTAAGAAGTTTTAACTACGTCTTTTTTGTTTTTTTTGTTTCTCGCTTGCTTTTTCTTCCTTTTTCTTGTTCCTCAGCATGCTTTTTCGCAAATTGTGGTCGTGGGCAAGTCCACCCCTTTGCAACCTCTTACCCTATATATATAATAAGGTGTGGTCACACTGTTCCCTCCTGGTTGGTAGTTTACAGGTGGAGTTGGTGGCCCATACGGTCACGTTTGGTTTCGAGATATCGTTTGTTGAAGGGGTTGGGTTGGATCTCGATGGCGATGTTCTCCACGATTTCCAGTCCGTAGGCCTCCAGTCCGACGCGCTTCACGGGGTTGTTGGTGAGCAGGCGCATCTTCTTGACGCCCAGCTTGCGCAGGATCTGCGCTCCGCAGCCGTAGTCGCGCTCATCGGGCTTGAAGCCGAGGTGCACGTTAGCCTCCACCGTGTCGTAGCCTTCTTCCTGCAGTTTGTAGGCGGCAATCTTGTTCATCAGTCCGATGCCGCGCCCTTCCTGTTGCATGTAGACGAGCACTCCTTTTCCTTCCTTGTCAATCATTTGCATGGCCTTGTGGAGCTGCTCGCCACAGTCGCAGCGCATGGAACCGAGGATGTCGCCTGTGGCACACGAAGAGTGCACACGCACCATGACAGGCTCTTCCTCCTGCCACTCGCCTTTGATGAGGGCGAAGTGCTCCAGTCCGTTGCTCAGCTGGCGGAAAGGAATCATGCGGAAGTGGCCGTAAGCCGTAGGCATGTCCACCTCTTCGCCCATGTCCACGAGGGAGTCCTTTCGTAGGCGGTAGGCTATCATGTCTTTGATGGAAATGATTTTCAGTCCATGCTTCTGGGCGAAGGGTATGAGTTGCGGCATGCGAGCCATGGAACCATCGTCGTTCATGATTTCCATCAGTGCGCCGGCGGGGTAGAGTCCGGCCATGCGGCAGAGGTCGATGGCTGCTTCAGTGTGTCCGCTGCGTTTCAGTACGCCGTTTTCTTGGGCATAGAGTGGGTTGATGTGTCCGGGGCGGCCGAAGGTTTCCGGTTTGGAGGACGGGTCGGCCAAGGCACGTATGGTGGCGGCGCGGTCGTGGATGGAAACCCCCGTGGTGCATCCTTCCAGCTTGTCGACAGTCACGGTGAAGGGCGTTCCGAGCATGGAGGTGTTCTCATTGACCTGGCGCGGCAGGTTCAGTTCTTCGCAGCGCGACATGGTGATGGGCACGCAGAGCACACCGCGCGCGTTCTTCAGCATAAAGTTCACCATTTCCGGAGTTATTTTCTCGGCGGCGCAGATGAGGTCGCCCTCGTTCTCGCGGTCCTCGTCGTCGACGACAATGACAAACTTTCCTTCTCTGAAGTCTTTTACAGCATCTTCAATGCTGCTGAGTTTGAATTCTTCCATGGTAGTGTTACGTTATGGCGTTATTGTTTTATTCATTATTACGTTGTGTGCGGCTCAGCGTTATTTCGTCGTTTTGCCGCTTTGCATTTCTTCGATCCGACCGATGATTTCTGTGTTTGTATGCTTGATGGTCTTCAGGTCGCGATACAGACGCAGGCGGAATCGCCACATGCGCAGATAGATGATGATGCCGATGGGCACGATGACAGCCGACAGAATGTTCAGCCATCGCCGGTTGAACACTCGAGTGTGTGCTCTTGTGGACACGATGGGATAGTTGTTCAGCTCGGTAATGATTTTCTTGTCGCGTGTGTTCTGCAGGTCGTCGATGGTGTTTTCCAGCACTTCCACGATGCGTTCCATCTCGCGGTCGTCTTCATAGCGGAAGAACACCTTCACCACATTAGGCATGCGCATCAGCTTGTGTTCGTGGGCATAGGCCGTGATTTCCTCGTTGATGGTCATCAGACGCAAGCGGTCGGTGGTGTAGTCCGGATCTTGGATGATTACCTCCTTGCCGGCGACGTAGCGTTTCAGGCGCAAACCGAACAGCCTCATGAAGAAGGTGCGGTAGAGGTCGATGTTGAACACCACAGAGTCGTTGTTGGCCTTATAGGTGAAGAACACGGCCAGGGGAGTGAGTACGGCGGTGGGCAGGCTCTTGCCAAACCACACTGCCCACATCCCTCCGCGTGCCATGCGGTAGCCTGTGTTGTCGAAGATGTAGTAGATAATGAACACCAGCACGCTGATAATCACGGGGATGCCCAGTCCGCCTTTGCGGATGATGGCTCCGAGGGGTGCGCCGATGAAGAAGAAGAGCAGGCACTGCAGGGCGAGCGTGTATTTGTTGAGGGCCTCGATGCGGTGCTGTCGGATGAGACGGTCGCCTTCGCTGGTGATGAGTTCCTTGTATTCCTGGTCGGCCACGCTGCGGTTCACGCGGCTCAGGGCCGATGTCATGGAGCGCTGTTTCTGCTCTGGAGCAAGGCGGTTGAACACGGTGTCGACGTTCACGGCTCTCGTCGCTGCCATCTTGGTGGCTCGCAGGGAGTCGCTCTTTGAGATGCTGTCGCGGCAGAAATAAAATGCCATGACGTCGCGGTAGAACACGCGTCCGATGCTGTCGTACTCGTGGTTCATCGAGTCGATGTCTAAGCGTATCTGCTCCAGGCTTTTGGCCTTGGCGTTGTTGGAGAGCAGGCCGGCATCGGTCAGGTTGAAATCGGCGTCGAAATCGAGCAGGATTCTCTTCTTTGCAAACGTCTCGCGGCGGTAGGGCACGTTGGCAGAGGCCACGTCTTGTCCGCGCATGTTTTCAAACCACTCGCCGCTATGGAGGGTCAGCAGCAGGTGCTTCTTCTCGGCGGTCGACTGCATCATGCCCGAGTCGGCCAGGATGATGGCTGCATCCTCGAAACTCTCCGTCTGGCGGAAGATCATCATGCCGTATAGCATGCCCGTCTGCGGGTCTTTCTTCTGCACGTAAAGGCTGGTCTGGGGAATACCGTCATAGAAGATGCCTTCGGGTATTTCGAGTTCCGGGCTTTTCTGCTTCATGGAGATGAGCAACTGGGCGAACGACATGTTGGCGTTCGGCCCCACCACGTTCTGGAAATACATCGAGCCCAGCATGATGCAGACTGTCAGAAATATCAGACTGCGGAAAGCCCGCATCAGCGAGATGCCGGCGGCCTTGATGGCCGTCAGTTCAGAGCTTTCCCCGAGGTTGCCGAAAGTGATGAGCGACGAGAGTAGGATGGCCAGGGGCAATGCTTGCGGCACAAGCATAAGCATCATGTACCAGAAGAATTGTGCCATCACCTCCATGGACAGTCCCTTTCCGATGAGTTCGTCGATGTATCGCCAGAGGAACTGCATCATCAGCACGAACAGACACACGAAGAACGTAGCCACGAAAAGCAGCAGGAACTGCTTTGCGATGAATATGTCGAGTTTTTTGATTCTAAACATTATACTGCTGCATATCGAATGCGGTGTGCAAAGTTACAACAATTAATCGATAATGAATCATGCAGGCAGAAGTTTTTTTATTTTTTAAGGTTCAACGGCAGACAACGGCAAGCGTAGCTGGCAGATTATCTACAGGCCGGTGTTGCGGTGGAGGCGGTCCATGTTGTCCTCCCATATTTCGCGCAGGGTTTCCGTGTCGCCGTCGTGGGCCACGTCGGTGACGGTGAGCATGTAGTCGCCCGTCAGTTCGTTGCGCTCCATACGCAGCTCCCAGTAGTTGCCGCTCTCCTCGTCTTCTTCCCAGATGTAGCGGCTGTAGCTCTGGTTGACCTGTTCCATGATGCGGGCTTTCTTAATTTCATGGGCACTCCATCGGTTGCCCCAGATGAAACTCAGTGTGTCGCCTTCGCTTTCCACTTCGTCGGCCATCCATTTGGCCAATCCTTCGGGCGTGCTGATGAGCGACCAGATGATGCGTGCCGACTTCGACCGGAGTTCTCTTTCTACACTAATAATAATCTTCGACATATCAGGCGTTTTCAAAGGGTTTGACAGTAAAAGCAGACTCGTGCGGAGACTGTTTTTTGATTATTCTGCGACAAAATTACGAAAAAAAGATGAGATGAACAAAAAATATCATCATTTTTTTTGGCGGTTCAAAAAAAAGTAGTACCTTTGCACCCGCATTCGAGAAGGATGGCGAGGTAGCTCAGCTGGTTAGAGCGTCGGATTCATAATCCGGAGGTCGTGGGATCGTGACCCACCCTCGCTACAGAAAGCCCTGCAAGCTTAACGGCGTGCAGGGCTTTTTGATTATTTCAGGCTTTGAAGCCAGGCCTTCACCTCGAGCATCATTTCCACATGCCAGGGGAACGACTCGTTGATGCCAAAGCCATGACCGCCCTTCGGGTAGATATGGAGTGCGGTGGCTACCTGATGTTCCTGCAAGGCTTGGTAGTAGCGCACGGCGTTGGCGGGAGGCACGGCACGGTCGTCGTTGGCCAAGGCGAGGAAGGCCGGCGGCGTCTGCGGGCTTACCTGCCGCTCGTTGCAAAACATCCCCACCAGCTCTTCCGAGGGATTCGGTCCGAGCAGGTTGTCGCGCGAGCCTTGGTGGGTGACCCCTTCTTCCATCGTGATGACTGGGTAGAAGAGCAGCTGGAAATCGGGGTGCGCATCGCCCGTGGCATGGGTAGCGGTCGTGGCTGCCAGATGGCCGCCGGCCGAGAAGCCCATGATGCCCACGTCGGAGGGGTTGACGTGCCACTCTTCGGCGTGTCGCCTGACCAGACGGACAGCCTCTTCGGCATCCTCCGTCGGCACACGCCAGTTGCCGTGGGGCATGCGGTATTTCAGCACGACCACGGCAATGCCCATCTCGTTGAACATCGGAGCCCAGCGGGTGCCTTCCTTCTCGAAGGCCAAATGGGCATAGCCTCCCCCGGGGCAGATGACGATGGCGCGCCCTGTTGCCCGCTCTGCAGGAGGCAGGAAAATGTTGACACGCGCCGTGTCACCGACGTCAGCACTTGCCGTCGTAGGACCGTCAGGCCATACGTCCAGCACCATCTCACCATTCTGTCCTCTGACGATGCCTGCCCACGTTGCCAGCAGCATCCATATCATGCAAATCCTTTTCATATTGATAGCTTTTTTTGATTATCAGTTAGCGTCTTGCCATGCAAAGGTACGACATTTTCGTGTGACGGAAGAACAGCGCGAGCCACTTTTGAAATAATTAACACTGACACTCCTCGTGGCATCCGCCTCAATCTATGTGAATTGCTTGCGTCGCTTCGTCATTCTTCTTATCTTTCCTCTTTAATCTTGAATACAAATTGCCCCGCCAAGCTAATGTCGGTGCTGTCAGCAATTTCAAAGCGACATGACAATTTACCACGGAGTCCCTAAAAATTTGAAGATTAAACATTAAATGGCTAATACCTCTCCATAGATTAGGAATAAATTGTGACTTAGAGCACGAAAAGGATAGGACCAGAGCGTATGGAGGCCTTGATTTCTAACTTTATGGGGCAATTTGTTTCATTTTTATCTCAACAGGCTTACAATCTCGGAAATTTTATTTAAATTTGCACCATGAAAAGGACTGTCACTTCTATTCGCTCCTTCATCATTTTGATGTTAATACAGACGGTTTTCGCCTGCACCTCCCCCTTCGGGAGGAATGAAGAGGCCGTCGTCCTTGACTGTGCAGATAGTCTTTTGGAAGCGAATCCTGACTCTACTCTTCACCTGCTGGAATCAATTGACTACAACACTCTTAATGAGGAAGGCCAAGCCCTTTACGGCCTGTTTTTCACCGCTGCTAAGTACAAACTCTACCAACCCGTTGACACCAACCTCATCAACCACAGTATCGACTACTATAGTACATCTCCACATCAAGAGGAAAGGGCAGGTGCCGCCCTGTATTACAAAGGTGGGGTGTGTTGCGATTTGGGGGATTATGTGAATGGAATCAATTGTCTTAAAGCAGCGGAAACGTTTCTAAGCAATTCTTCTGACTTTAGTCTGCTTTATAAGATTCATGAGAATCTTGCTTATGTCAACTTCAACTCCAAGAATTACGACTTGTCTCTTCGCTATGCCTTATCATTAGTGAAAGATGCTGTCAATCTGGACAGTACAGAACTCACCGTAGATGCCTATGATAAGCTGGCTGGCATATATACGACGTTGGGAATGAACGACAGTGCGAATGCCATCAATGCGAAGAACCTTTATTTGATAGACCATGTCAGCGACTCTTCAAAAGCATATACCCTCCCCAATATCGCAAGCAACTATTATGAGCAAGGGCAGTATCAGAGAGCCAAAGAATTGCTGTTGAAGGCTCTGCCTTACCATCCGAAAGCGAACGCCTACCTTTTACTTGCCAAGATCTCATGCAAGGAGGGGGATACGACCAAGGCATACAAGTATCTGAAACAGTTGGAGACGTTAGGCGAACCCGAGTATCTGATGAAGGCCCACTTGGTCTATTCTGACATGGAAGCATCGGCAGGCAGATATAATTCTGCGCTGTCGCATCGGACTATCGCCGATAGCATCAAGGACATGATGTCGGAGAAAAGTATGATGGCCCGATTAGCCGAAATACAGATGAAATACGATAAAGCCATAGTGGAGAAGCAAATGGCAACAAGAACAATGGCCTTCTTCACCGTCCTTGTAATCATTCTCCTATTCCTTATTCTTCTTGTCGTTTCATTCTTCTGGCGAGTCAGCAAGTTACACCAGTCCATAGCGACATACAAGCTCAAAATTGATGAGGGAGTCCATAAAAACATGGAATTGAAGGCAGAGATCTTTCGTTTACAGAATTCAGGGGAGGCTGACGTCCACCTGATCAACGAATTGCAAAACCGGGTGGCACGGCAGGAGAAAGAGATAGAATACTACATGGGAATTGTCGACAGTAAGCAGAACCGAATGAAAGAGATGGTTTCCAGGATAAGCTTATTGGAAGGTCTTGAGAGAATGAACAGCGAGACCATCGATGAACTGAGGGAAGAAGTAAGGCTACTTCAGGAAATAACCACAGAAAAATTGGGCCTTGGGAAAAATGTGTATGAGCGGATACTGTCCAACGATGAGAAGAAATACCTTAACAGCGAAGAACTCGCAGCATTGGTCGCTTATTATACCTACAGCCACTACGAACAGTTCTCTCCTATCCTTAATAAGTATAATTCACTGCCATTACAGTTATCCGCATATCTTGTTCTAAGTGATATGAACATCAGCGACGACCTCATCAAGGAAGTTTTTGGCGTGGAAAGAAACACCGTTCGCGGTTATCGCTTTAGGCTGAAAAAGTACGAGAAATAATGTTTTTCCATTTGCAAAGCGTTTAACTTCACACCCTTTTATTTCCTTAAAAACACCTTTCAAAGCCTTTGTTTGTGGGGATTTCAACAAAAAACGCCACTTAAACGCTTGACGAAATAATCTTTGGTTTTGTTTGGAAGAACGGCAAAGACACTCTATCTTTGCACTGCTTTAACTAATGATCTTTTTACAACTATGATTCAATTCAAAACAAAAATGATGGCTTTGGCCTTGCTGGCTTGCGCATCAACTGCCAGTGCAAGGGAAGTGTACTTTTTCGAAACCTCTTCAACAAGCATTACGTCTTCCGAATCGGCAGACATCATTCTCAGACCGCCCCATCGTGGCCCATCAGGTAATGAATGTGTGTATGCTACACTCAACGATCACACTTTATTCTTATGGGATACGCACAATGGTTACACCCTCACTCTCTTGGACGACAACGACACCGTTGTCTATCAGACCTACATCGTCGCAGGCGTGCAGTACGCCGACCTGCCGACGACCCTCTCCGGCAGCTTCACGCTGATTCTCTCTGATGACACGTATATGTTTACAGGTGTGATCGACTTGGGGTAAAGCCATTGCTTGTTAATTATTCTTAATTCCATAACACAGGATGCAAGTAAATAGGCATAACCACATTTAAATAATAAGGATAAAAGTAAAAATTTATAATAGAATCAACGAAATGATTAATAACATTTTATTTAAACCATTGCTGCTATTCCTTATGGTATTATGCTTCGTCGGATGCCATCATGAAGAAGCATGTTTCTTAGGTAGAGTCGAGCAAAAAGAAA
>CADCIB010000009.1 GCA_902801375.1 uncultured Prevotellaceae bacterium
AAAACTAAGGGCAAGTACCTGTTTCCCAGATACTTGCCCTGTATGTAGCTAATTTTCAGCACTTTCCGTTTATTCTTCTACAGCGGCCTGGGCGGCGGCAAGGCGTGCGATAGGCACACGGAAGGGAGAGCAAGAAGCATAGTTCATGCCAATCTTGGCGCAGAACTTCACGGATGAAGGCTCACCACCATGCTCACCGCAGATACCGCAGCGCAGGTCAGGACGAACCTCACGGCCATTCTTCACAGCATACTTGATGAGTTTGCCGACACCAGTCTGGTCGAGCACCTGGAACGGGTCAACCTTCAGGATCTTCTTGTCGAGGTAGACGGGCAGGAAGCTGGCGATGTCGTCGCGGCTGTAACCGAAGGTCATCTGTGTCAGGTCGTTAGTACCGAATGAGAAGTACTGAGCCTCAGAAGCGATGAGATCGGCTGTCAGGGCAGCGCGCGGAATCTCAATCATTGTACCAATCTCGAATTCCACCTCAATGCCATACTCGATGAACACTTCCTTGGCAACAGCCTGGATGATGTCCTTCTGCTGCTTCAGCTCGCGGATGGTACCAATCAGCGGAACCATGATCTCCGGCATCGGGTTCTTGCCTTCCTTCTTCAGCTCACAGGCTGCACCGAGGATGGCGCGTGTCTGCATAGCGGTGATCTCCGGGAAGGTGATACCCAGACGGCAACCACGATGACCCAGCATCGGGTTGTTCTCGGCCAGCGACTCTACGCGACGCTGGATGGTCTGCAGGTCAACACCCATTTCGTTAGCCATCGTCTCCTGACCAGCCTTATCGTGGGGAACAAACTCATGGAGTGGCGGGTCGAGCAAGCGAATGTTCACGGGCAGTCCGTCCATAGCCTCGAGGATACCCTTGAAGTCAGCCTTCTGATAGGGCAGCAGCTTGGCAAGAGCCTTCTCGCGACCTTCCACAGAGTCGGCGAGAATCATCTCGCGCATAGCGATAATCTTCTTATCCTCGAAGAACATGTGCTCCGTACGAGTAAGACCGATACCCTTGGCACCGAAGTTACGGGCCACCTGAGCATCATGCGGAGTGTCGGCATTGGTGCGGACATTCATCTTGGTGTACTTGTCGCAGAGGTCCATCAGCTCCTTGAAGTCACCACTCAGCTCAGCGGCCTTTGTGGGAACCTCACCAGCATATACCTGACCTGTAGTACCGTTCAGCGAGATGAAATCGCCTTCCTTATAAGTTACGCCATCAATCTCGACAGTCTTTGTCTTGTAGTCAACGTTCAGGGAACCCACACCCGACACGCAGCACTTACCCATACCACGGGCAACCACAGCGGCGTGAGAGGTCATACCTCCACGAGCGGTCAGGATACCCTCGGCAGCTGACATACCAGCGAGGTCCTCAGGAGAGGTCTCGATGCGAACGAGCACCACCTTATGACCATCGGCATGCCATTCCTGTGCCTCGTCGGCGTGGAACACAATCTGTCCGCAGGCAGCACCCGGGCTGGCGGGCAGACCCTGTGCGATGACCTTTGCCTTCGAGAGGGCCAGTTTGTCGAATACGGGGTGCAACAGCTCATCGAGCTTTTGCGGCTCGCAACGCATGATGGCGGTCTTCTCGTCGATCATGCCTTCGTGCAGCAGGTCGATGGCAATCTTCACCATAGCGGCACCTGTGCGCTTACCGTTACGAGTCTGGAGGAACCAGAGTTTGCCTTCCTGTACGGTGAACTCCATATCCTGCATATCGTGATAGTGGTTCTCCAGCTTCTCCTGGATGCCGTTCAGTTCAGCATAGATCTCAGGCATAGCCTCTTCCATCGAAGGATACTTGGCTGCACGCTCTTCCTCGCTGATGCCGGCACGCTCTGCCCAACGCTGTGAACCGAGCTTCGTGATCTGCTGCGGTGTACGGATACCGGCCACCACATCTTCACCCTGTGCATTGACAAGATACTCGCCGTTGAACACATTCTCACCGTTGGCGGCATCGCGGCTGAAGCAAACACCCGTTGCAGAGGTGTCGCCCATGTTGCCGAATACCATTGCCATCACGCTGACAGCTGTTCCCCACTCATCGGGAATGCCTTCCATCTTACGATAGAGGATGGCGCGCTCGTTCATCCAGCTGCGGAACACTGCGCAGATGGCACCCCAGAGCTGCTCAATCGGGTCGTTGGGGAAGTCCTTGCCTGTGCGCTCCTTGATGGCGGCCTTGAACAGGGCGACCAGCTTCTTCAGCTCGTCCACGCTCAGGTCCTTGTCGAGCTTCACGCCACGCTCTTCCTTCACCTTCTCGATGATTTCCTCGAACGGGTCGATATCTTCCTTGTTCACGGGCTTCATTTCCAGCACCACGTCGCCATACATCTGCACGAAGCGGCGATAGGAGTCGTACACGAAGTGGGGGTTGCCAGTCTTCTTCACCATACCCTCGGCCACCTCGTCATTCAGACCCAGGTTCAGGATGGTGTCCATCATACCAGGCATAGAGGCGCGGGCACCCGAACGTACTGAAACGAGCAGCGGGTTCTCCTTGTCGCCGAACTTGCTGTTCATCAGCCCTTCGATGTGACGCACAGCGGCCATCACATCGTCGTTTAGCAGCTGCATGATTTTCTCCTGCCCAACCTGATAATATTCGTTGCAGCAGTCAGTAGTGATAGTGAATCCCGGAGGAACAGGCACTCCGATAAGGTTCATTTCGGCAAGGTTAGCACCCTTACCACCCAGTTGCTCACGCATTTTAGCGTTGCCTTCGGCTTTTCCATTACCGAAGAGATAAACTCTTTTTTCGCTCATAGTTTATTTGATGATTTATACAAGTGTATTAAATTAATACTGATTATTTTGCAAAATTACAGCAATTTCAGCTAACTGGCAAATATTTGCAAGAAAAACTGCCCGAAGGGCTTTACATTTTGCATTTTTTATAAAAACAAGGGCCGTTGACAACTGTTCGGCAAAACGGATTTAGAAAGGGCATTCGTCGATAGAGGATTGTTAAATCCATGGTATGACTTTTCTCTCATTTCTGTAGCGGAAAAGAGGTGGAAAAGTCAAAAGCGCCACTTACATAATGAAGAAATGACCATACAACCTGCCGGATTTGCCACAATGCAGGGAGTTTTGACCTCCGCAACGGCATCATTTGTATTCTTTGAGCATGTCATCTGCATCAAACAAGGCTGTGATTTGCCGCAAATCACAGTCTCATTTGCGGCAAATTAGGAGCTCATTTGCGGCAAATCACAGCCTTGTTTGATGCAATTCATCCTTCCTCTCGCCGTCCTTGTCCCGTAAGTCTTTGTCTTACAGCGACATAAAAGAAACGCGGAAAAACGCTCCTTTTTCGGAACACATGCGGAAATTTTTCAAAAGAGGCGAGTTTTGAAGTTAAAACCGCCCCTCTCCGGAATGCTTTCGTCGATAAAATGCAAATATGCGCTTCCTCGAGCCAAGCCCTCCCCTTCCGCTTTATCTTTGAACCACCTTCCTCGTGGCGCCGTCGGCTATACGAACAATGTTGATACCTTTTTGGGGTGATTGCGTTCTGAAACCGTTTAAGTTGATGAACATATCGATACTATCTTGATGATCCATGCTTACGTTTTGAATGGCTGTGTATTCTTCGCTGATATGATTGAAATCCATCCATTGAATCGCATGTTGATAAGCGAAAGAGCAATCTTTAGGTACAATTAACCTACATTTATCCTTATTGATATCCGAAAGAGCATCCGTTTCGCAAGAAGGGGGCGTGGTCGCCTTGCAAGTCAATTGTGTAATTGCCCTGCATTCCTCGAATGCTTTTTTGCCAATCTTTTTCACTTTTTCTCCTATGGTAACGGTAGTTAGACGGTTACAACTGGAAAAGGCTTTATTATCAATGAGTGTCACATCGTCGCCGATGGTCAAAGACACTAACCCTGAACACTCGAAAGCATAAAAACCGATGTAGGTAACTCCATTAGGGATGGTTATTGATGTGAGATCCACACAAAACGAGAAGGCTTGCTCTTCTATTTGAGTAACTGTTTCTGGAATGCTGACGGATTCAATATGGTCACCAGAGAATGCTGACGGCCCAATAGAGTTCACAATGAACGTCTTACCTTCAAAAACTATTGAGTCTGGAATAACAATATTGCCAGAATAATATTTTCCACTAATCGCGTCAAAGGCAGAAACCTCTGCAGTCATATCAGCAAAAGAGATAGAATAGCAAATACCATTAATCTCTTCATATTCATATAATGCAGATGCCTGAGTCGCTATCATACTCATGAGTATGGCGAATAATGCAGATTTACAACAATGTTTCATAAAAATCTCATTTTACATAAATGACAAAACCATTAGACAAAAGTTGTGATAACACCAGACGTATTCGGTTGTTAGGCGTTTTTAAGAATCAGCTTATTTCACCACCACCTTCACGGCCTTGTCACCTATCTTCACGATGGCGATGTCGCCGCTATGGAGCGGAGTGCTGATTTCCGTTGTGCCAAATGTGGCCTTGCCCGAGCCAACCATCTGCCCACTGGTGTTGTAAATGGCTATATCAGTTCCTTCAGGAGCACCTGACACACTCACCACACCGTCATGAGTCTGAATCAGTACGGGAGTGGCCTCAATGCTCTGCATCGTGGTGGGAACTTCCACACCCTCCGTCTGCGGTTGCACGTCTATCCAGCAGAGGGTGGCTGTAGCTACGTCGGAGTCCTCATAACCATTCTTAGTGGCATAGACGCTGATGTGGTAAGTCACAGTCAGTGCGATAGAAGATGTGACGTAGTCTTTGATGTCGCTATCTGTAATGCTCGATTTGTACTCAACACCCTCCGTAGCACAATTAAACGTCAGTTCGCCGTTCGCGTAGCTGATGGTGGGAGTGGCACACTTTCCTATCTCGGGCGTCTCTATTCCTCCATCTCCACCTTCTACGAAGAAGAACTCTTTCCATTGCTCTGCATTGCGGTAGGCATCGACATAACCTTCTGGAACAGTCAACGTGCATTCCCACTTGTTGATGTCATCCAAAGCCTGCGTGCCACAACTTGGAGGGTTTTGCGCGCGGCTGATGAGTTTGGTCACTGAGACGCAGTCCGAGAAGGCTTCCTGACCGATGCTTTCCACACTCGAACCGAATGCGAAGTAATCCAGGCTGGCGCAGCCGGAGAAAGCCCAGTTGCCTATCTTTGTCACCCCGTCGCCTATTCGTACGTTCTTCAGATTCGTGCAACCGTAAAACTCATTAGGTGAAATCTCCGTTTCCTTATCGGTAATGGTTACCGACCGCAATGAAGTGTTGCGATAGAACGGCGAATAGCCGCAATTGCTGGAGGTGTTGTAGGAGATGTTCCGGCCGATGTAAACAGAATCAAGGGGACAGTCTGCAAAAATAGGTTTGCCTGTATTCGCACCATATCCAATATTAAGTATGCTCTCCTTGTCCTTCATCACCACGGTATTCAGACTTGTGCAACCATTGAATACATAGCTATTGATGCTTGTAACGGAAGCAGGTATCTCAATCTTGGGGAGTGCTGAACAACCTGAGAAAGCAGATTGGTCAATGGTCTCTACATTCTTTCCGATTGGCAAATCTGCGAGGGAGGAACAATTGGCGAATGCGGCATAAGGAATTGTCTTCACTCCGCTCCCGATTATTGCAGATTCCATACTCGTACAGTAAGAGAATACATACTGCCCTAACGTCTCAACAGCATTAGGTATAACAATGCCTTGTAGGGAAGAGCAGCCAGCAAATGCACCTCCACCTAACGAAGAAACCTTGTTTCCCAAAGTTGTTGTTTGCAGGGAAGAACAACCTTGGAAAGCATTATTCCCGATGCTTCCCTCATTCTCTATTGAAGCTGTTAATAAACTAGTGCATCCTTGAAAAGCATTAGCTCCAATGATGCCCTTGTTTTGGATAATTGCAGAAGTAAGTTCCGAATATTGGAAAGCAGACTCTTGAATATCTGTCACTTGATCTCCCACTTCCAAACTGCAAGATTTTCCAGATGAATAGAAAGCACTTTTTCCTATATAACCAATATTATTGATATTCATTGACCCTATACTATCACAATCATAGAAAGCTTTTTCTCCCACGTTACCATCATTCTCCAGAATAACTTCTTCAATGTCGTCATTGTTGTACAAAGCATACGAATGAATGTCTTTCACGGTCATTGCCACGCCTTTGTAGGAAACCATCTTGCTGATATGAACTGTCTTTGTTGTCCCATCATACAAACAATCAATAGCATCACATGTCCTGTCAGAAGGACTGACGGGTACATACTTTACACCATCCACCTCGAAGATGGAACTGAGGAAGGGATAAACAGTTCGGTTGGATAAACCTGAATATAAATCGTTTGCCACATAATTCACACTTCCGCTCGCAGACTTATAACCATTTGGTGGCGTGTTGGTGAGCCAAATCGTTTTTTGGCCATAATGAGTATCATCGTTAGAAAAGGTAGAACTGCCGATGGATAACACCCCAGTACCAATTGTAACAGATTTTAGGTAGCAGTTATAAAAAGCCTTTTCGCCGATGGAGGTCACGCTGTTGGAGATGGTCACGGAGGTCAGGCCGGTGCAACCATAGAAAGCCGAAGGACTAATACTCAAAGTACCTTCGTCAATGACAACACTCGTGCCATCAGACATCGAACCTTTATATTTGTACAAAACCTTCCCTGCGTATACTATACCATCAGGCTGATTATTATACCAAGCGGTTCCAAAGAAAGCCTGTTCGCCGATGGAGGTCACGCTGTTGGGGATGGTAACGGAGGTGAGGCCGCTGCAATTATAGAAAGCAGAGTTGCCGATGGAAGTTACGCTATTGGGGATGGTCACAGAGGTTAGTCCGCTGCAACCGGAAAAAGTCGATATACCGATGGCGGTCACACTGTTGGGGATGGTCACAGTGGTCAGGCCACTGCAATCTTTGAAAGCCTGGTTGCCGATGGAGGTAACTTCATCGCCAATAATAATCTCCTTAATACTTGTGTTACTACTAAACCAATTACCAATATTTGCACAATGGAATGTCACGGAGGTTAGGCTGCTGCAATTCTGGAAAGCATAGTTGCCGATGGAGGTCACACTATTGGGGATGGTCACGGAGGTGAGGCCGCTGCAACCACGAAAAGCCTCTGAGCCGATGGAGGTCACACTATTGGGGATGGTCACGGAGGTGAGGCCGCTGTAACCAGAGAAAGCATAGTTGCCGATGGAGGTTACGCTATTGGGGATGGTCACGGAGGTGAGGCCGCTGCAACCAGAGAAAGCATAGTTGCCGATGGAGGTGACGTTGAAGGTTTTTCCATTGGAAGTCACAGATTCGGGAATATTGACTTCACCACTACAACTACGACCTCGATTATACGCATTATAATAAGAATCATAATTCTTGTAAGTTACATAAACCGACGAGCCATCCCTTCCGTTAGTATAGTTGTAATAGATACCATCCTCCTCAAAGTCGTAGGCGGAGGCTTTGATGCTAACAATGCACATTAGCATGATTAACAATAAGGAAAGGTTATTTTTCATATTTATCAAGTTTTATAGTTTAATCTGTTTATTCATATTTTACAAAACACCTTAGAGCAAATCTTATTCTCTAACAAGTCATCCTTCATCAAACCAAACTTTTCAATTTTCTCAGGTTCTGTTAGTTCAAACAAGTCTTGTAACACTTTGCAATATCCTTCTTTTTTTATATAGCAAGCAGGCATTACCAAATTCTGGTACCTTTCATAATCATCGTTTTGAAACCCTTTTTTAAAAGCTTTTGTGGATGTGAATAGTATGCCCATCATCTTGCTTCCATTCTTCTGCCGTATTACTGAATGTAAGATAATTTGAGGGATTATGTATTCTTCAATATACTTATTATTCACATTTTTTTCTTGAAGAGGTATGGCAGCAGCTATTTTAAAGGGATAGGATATTATTTTTCTCAATAAATTCTTATCGTTATGACCCGAAGGGAAAAACCGAAAGTCATAGACATCTATGCTTTTGAGATTTTTAAAAGCACTAACATAAAAGAATCCCTTCTCTTTCACGACCTCTTCGTATGAACACCTAATAGATGAACTCAAATATAAACATGGATAGCCAGGATAACTAAACCTATTAGATCCGATCTTACCTCTTTTTTCAAATGGAGGATGAAATATGTCATTTCGGTTTTTAGCTTCCCACGTACAAGACCTATAAAAGACACTGTTTTGACTTACGTCAAATCTAGGAAAATCACAAGAAGCAGTCGAACCATTTCCTGTTAGTTTAAAAAATCTATTTACGATTCTATCAGCCAAGATCAAATCGCCATTACTATAGAATTTGAATAGTTTGTTTAAGTCCAAGCAACGCTTGTATATTTTCTTTCTCAAATCTTCCATATCATACAAAGAAGTACCGTCATAGCTGAATTTTCTAAGTAAGCCCTTGAAAATACCAAGTAGTCGCTCCAACTCAGTCGCGTAGTCATCATTTTCGGAGCGGAGGAGAATTTCTTCTGCGATAATGCTGTCTATTTGTGAAATCGATACAATCTCTTCCATATTTAATCTTATGCCTACGCGCTCTCCCTACCTCGGCGGTTAATAATAGGATGAAGGGTATGGAAACGAAAAAGACGTGGGAGAAACTTTCGTTTGCTTATCCCAGTCATCAGGCCTTCGCATTGCCTTTCTATCAAGATAAGCAACTCGGCCAGCCCACGTCATCGGGTATTATACGAAATCACCATCAGCCATTACTGGCTTACGGCAATTGATATAATACACCCAACGTGGACGCTTTGTTTCGTAATCTTCAGATAGAAATCAAGGGTGCGAAGTTTGATGACTTGAAGATAACGTTTGAAAACGTCCTTTTATGCTTCTGTTTCAAGGGCTTGGAGGATCAGCGACACCCCTTACTCCCATCCACAGAAAGCATGTCCATCGATGTGAATATAGAAGCCCTGCCCCACTGGGCCGGCCTATCTGTGTGCAAAGATACCACTTTCCCTTGAAACGACCAAGGAAAACGAGGAAAAAGGTAGAAAAAAGAGGAAACGCTATCAGTCAGAAAGCAAATGAAGTAGATCTGGTTAGCAAACCAATTACATTTGGTGACCAAATCTACTTCATTCGGTGAAGCATTGATAATCGTTTTCCTGTTGTTCTTACATTAATTCAGGCCGAAGAGGGTGCGAAGTCCGCTGTCAACACCTGAGAAGCCCATGAAGGCGAGGCTCAGCAGACCAGCCGTCACGAGCACGATGGCTGTGCCCTGCATGCCTTTGGGAATCTTTGTCAGCGCCATCTGCTCGCGAATGCCGGCAAAGACGACCAATGCCAGTCCAAAGCCAATGGCTGTGGAGAAAGCGTAGACGATGCTCTGCAGCAACGAGAAATCCTTCTGGATGACCAGGATGGCTACACCAAGAACGGCACAGTTGGTGGTGATGAGCGGCAGGAAGATGCCGAGCGCCTGATAGAGCGGTGGAGACACCTTCTTGAGAATAATCTCGACCATCTGCACAAGAGCGGCAATGACGAGGATGAAAGCAATGGTCTGTAGGTATTGCAGGCCGAAGGGGTTCAGCACGAAATGCTGGATGAGATACGTCACGATGGTGGCCAAAGTCATGACGAAGGCCACAGCTGCCGACATGCCCAGCGAAGTACTTACCTTCTGTGATACGCCAAGGAAGGGGCAGATGCCGAGGAACTGCGACAGGATGATGTTGTTGACGAAAATCGCCGATATGAAAATCAGAATATACTCCATAGGTTGAAATCATTATGTAGTGATGACTTTGCTAACACTATTTCTTATTGATGGCAGCCACGAGGAAGCCAAGAGTGATGAAGGCTCCAGGAGGCAGCACAAACATGAGCATGTTGTAGGTCTCAGGGAGAAGGGTGAAGCCAAACACGGAGCCGGCACCCAACAGTTCGCGGCAGATGCCGAGTAGCGTCAGGCCAAAGGTGAAACCCAGTCCGATACCGATGCCGTCCATGAGGCTGGCCAGGGGATTGTTTTTCGCAGCGAAGGCCTCAGCGCGACCAAGGATGACGCAGTTCACCACGATGAGCGGAATGAACAGGCCCAGGGTGGCATAGATATCGGGGACGAAGGCCTGCATCACCATCTGTAGGATGGTGACAAACGAGGCGATGACCACGATGAACACAGGGATGCGCACCATGTCGGGGGTGAGTTTCTTGATCAACGAGATGACCACGTTGGAGCATATCAGCACAAACATAGTGGCCAGTCCCATCGACAAACCGTTGATGGCACTGGTCGTAGTGGCCAGTGTGGGACACATACCCAGCATCAGGACGAAGGTGGGGTTTTCCTTCGTGATGCCATTTTTGATGATATTCAAATAGTTCATAATATTCCGTTTATTCTGTTGTTGCTTTTTGGGTTGCGCCCGTCACTGCATCCACAGGTACGGCCATGTAGGCTTTGTAGGCATTGTTCACAGCCAGGAGGAAGGCGCGGCTGGTGATGGTAGAGGCGGTGATGGCGTCCACCTTGCCTCCATCCTTGCTCACCACAAGCGGCTGCTCAGGATTCTGACCGATGATGTTGCCCTTCCCGTCCTTTTGGAACCACTTGTCAGCTTTGGCACCAAGTCCTGGCGTCTCAGCATGTTCCAACAGCGCATAGCCGAGGATATTGCCTTTCGGGTCGAAACCCACCAGCACTTTCAGGTCGCCGCCGAAGCCCATTGTTGTACTCTCGATGGCCGCTCCTAAGCTTTTCCCAGCAGCATCAGCCGTCTGATAGACAACAAACGAGCATTCCTTTCCATTGACGTTTCCTGGCACGGTGTCGGTCTTGGTCACTTTCAGTTCACCGCCGCCCATCACAGCCTTGATGCCATCGGCCAGCGTCTTTTCTTTCTGCTGGGCAATGGGAGCCTCAGTCACGTGGTTCACCCATGCGAGCACGCAGCCCATGACGACGGCGATGCCCGTCAGCACCAGCACCATATTTGTGATTGATGATTTCAGTTTTTCCATATTCTTATTCCTTTTTACAACGGCAATCCGATGCTTACACGACTATTAATTGGTAGCTGGTTTCTCGCCAAAGCGCTTTGGCTTGATATACATATTAATGAGCGGCGTGAAAGCGTTCATGATGAGTATGGCGAACGACATGCCCTCGGGATAGCTGCCCCAATTACGGATGGCCACCGTCAGGAAGCCGATGCCTATGCCATAGATAATCTGTCCGCGCGGCGTCATTGGCGAAGTGACATAGTCGGTGGCCATGAAGATGGCACCCAACATCAGACCACCCGTGAGCAACTCAGCAAAGGGGTCGGCATAGACGGGATTGGCCAGATGGAGAATGCCGCAGCATACAAACACTGTGGCAAAGATAGACACAGGGATGTGCCAAGTAATGATTTTTTTCCAAAGCATATAGGCTAAGCCGAGCAGCAGGGCCAAAGCACAGACTTCACCGATGGTTCCCAGTCCGCCCGTGGGATTGTTGCCCAACAGCAGATGCGTGGCTGTGGGCAGCTGATCGAGCACGGTAGCATCGCCCGTCTTGATGGCTGTCTTCATGATGGCCAACGGTGTTGCCCCGGTCTCTGCATCAAGATAGCGCGTCAGTTGTCCTGCCACAGGCCAGGAGGTCATCTGTGCAGGAAAGCTGATCAGCAGGAAGGCACGACCCAGCAACGCGGGGTTGAAAATGTTACAGCCCAGACCGCCGAAAGTCATCTTGCCCACACCGATGGCGAACAGCGCACCGATGATGATGATCCAGATGGGCAGGTTCGACGGCAGGTTGAAGCCCAGCAGCAAGCCTGTCAGGATGGCCGAACCGTCGCAGATAGTGAGTTTCTCTCTCTTCAGGATAAACTTGGCTATCGCCCACTCGAAGAAGACGCAGGCAATAACACTGGTGGCAAGCACAATGGCCGAGCCGACGCCAAAATAGAACAGCGAGACGAGCAGGGCAGGTATCAGCGCGATGATGACACCATACATGTTCTTCTCCACTGAGTCGGAGCCGTGTGCGTGCGGTGATAATGATACGATTTGCATTGTTATTCTATTTTCGTTATTTCGATAATTCGTTGTCACGTTAATCCGTTATTTCGCATTGCGGCTGCGAATGATGCCCATGACCGTCTGTTTACCCTGACGGATATTGTCGAGCAACGGACGGTGGGCAGGACACGTGAACTGGCAGGAACCGCATTCAATGCACGAGACGATGTCTTCGCCCTCTGCCCTCTCCCACTGCTTCATCTCCGACAGCGTAGCCAGCAGATAAGGTTCCAAGCCCATCGGGCAGACGCTCACGCACTTGGCACAACGGATGCAGGGCTGTGCTTCCTTGCGGTGGGCATCGTCGTCGGAGAGGATAGTCACGCTGTTCGTCCCCTTGCAGATGGGCACATCCACCGATGTCAACGCCTTTCCCATCATCGGACCGCCAGCCAGCAGTTTGCTGTCGCCTTCGGGCATTCCGCCGCAAGCCTCAATCAGTTCGCGCATCGGTGTTCCCATACGCACGAGGAAGTTTCCTGGATGAGCCAACTTCTTACCTGTGACGGTCGTATAGCGTTCAAACAGCGGTTTGTTCTTCATCACGGCCTCATAGACGGCATAGGCCGTCCCCACGTTCTGCACGATAGCGCCCACATTGACCGGGATGGCTGGTGGTGCTGGTACCTGACGACGGATGACGGCGTCGACCAACTGCTTCTCACCTCCCTGCGGATAGCGTTGTTTCAAAGGCACCACTTCCACGTTGTATTCCGAGTTTTGGAACACCTCTGCACACTTCTGGGTGAGCAGTTCGATGGCCTTGGGCTTGTTGGTCTCTATGCCAATGTAGCCTGTAGTCACCTTGGCGGCCTTCATCAGCAGTTCCAGTCCCACGAGTATCTCATCGGGATGCTCCATCATCAGCCGATAGTCGGAGGTGATATAGGGTTCGCATTCTACGGCATTGATGATCACACATTCGGCTTTGGCGGTCGGCGGCGGTGTGAGTTTGATGAATGTGGGGAATCCAGCACCGCCCATACCTGTGACACCCGCTTTCTTCACACGTGCCACAATCTCTTCGGGTGTCAGTTCGGGATGGTTTTTCACCAGTTCCAACGCGTCAGAGCGGTCGATGCTCTCTTCCCATTCGTCGCCCTCCACATTGATGATAATGGCTGGTTTGCGGTAGCCTGTGGCATCGATGGCCGTATCGACCTTGAACACGGTGCCCGACACCGACGAATAGATCGGGGCCGACACGAAGCCGCCAGCCTCAGCGATGAGCGTTCCCACCTTCACCTTGTCGCCCTTGGCAACTACAGGTTTGGCAGGCGCACCGATATGCTGCGACAGTGGGAAAATGGCCTGCTTTGGCAAAGCAGCCACCTTGGTCTCCACCTCGTGTGTCAGTTTGTTCTCCTCAGGATGAACGCCACCTATACGGAATGTTCTTGCTTTCATACACTTTCCTCCTTTCTCTGTTCTGGGGTGATCACTGCCTCAGATGGTTCTGCAGGCTTGGGCTTGGGCAATGGGAAATTCACAGCATGGATGGCTTTTGTCGGACAAGCCTCCACGCATTTCTTGCACAAGCGACACTTGTTGAAGTCGATGTAGCACAGGTTGCTCTCCACCGTGATAGCCTCAAACTTGCACTCCTTCTGGCACTTGCCACAGCCGATGCAAGCAGCTTTACAGGCCTTCATGGCAGCCGCCCCCTTGTCTTTATTGACACAGCTGACAAAAACGCGGCGGTTTTTCGGTCCTTTCTTGCGCAGCTCGATAATGTGTCGCGGACAGGCTTTCACGCAGGCTCCACAGGCCGTACACAGTTCGTCGTCGACCTCGGGCAGTCCGGTAGCCTCATTCATGCGAAGGGCACCAAACTGACAGGCGGCCACACAGTCGCCACAACCTAAGCAGCCGAAGCCACAAGCCGTCTCGCCGGCACCTGTGGCGTTGACGGCAGCACAAGTCATCAGACCGTCATAGACGGCTATGCGCTGACGGTTCTCACACGTGCCATTACACCTTACCACAGCCACCATCGGCTCGCTTTGGGCAACAGCCATTCCCAGCAGGTCGGCCACCTTGCTCATCACCTCGGCACCTCCCACAGGACAGGTAAGCCCTTCTATCGACCCAGCGTCGGCTCCCTTCACCAGAGCGTCGGCCATACCTGAGCATCCGGGATATCCGCAACCGCCACAATTGGCACCAGGCAAGGCTGCTGTCACCAACGGCAGACGCGGGTCTTCCTTCACAGCAAACTTCTTGGAACACACATAGAGTATCACCGCTGCGATGAGCGCGATACTGCCAAGAACGATTACTGCCGTCAAAATAAAACTAAACATATTATTAATGATTTACGTATTAACGATTTCGAAGGCGATCTTCTCGCTGATTTTCTTCCTACACGCGTATATTATTATATAATAAGGTATAAGGCTGACCAGACCACAGAGCGCCATCAAGGGCTCATCGCGGGTGAAAAGGCTCACGACGAACACCACGCCCACCATCAGCAGGAAAGGCAGCACAAAAGCCAGCACGACGGCCTTCATGCCCATCTGTGTCGTAGCAGCCACCCTGACGGCATCGCCCACCTTCAGCCCGTCGGCCGACGGAGCCATCCGCACGTCCACCAGTTTCGTTTTCTGCTCAGAGATATGACATTGCGAGGCCACCTTGCACGAGCCACAGGCCGCCGACTGCACGATGCGCACGCGCACACCTTCGTCCGACAGACTGTCAACGATGCCTTGATGAACAATTTTTTGGCCCATATCTTCTGTTCGCTTGTTTTCGATTCAGCCTCTGCCTTTTCAGTTAGCATCGGCAAAGTTACCATTTTTTTTGCAAATCGACAAAATATTCATCAAATATTTGCACTTATGTTAACAAATCTTGTGGTTTTTGCTACAAATTGCGTAAAAAAAGACCGAATTATTTTGTTGTTACAATTGTTTGCATTATCTTTGCAGCATGAAAGCAACAGAACAGACCATCCAGCAAATTGAGCGGGTACTGCGGAAAATCGCCAACAAGTTACCTGAAGTGAAGGAGCCGACCTTGATGACCGACATTCACCTTCGCGTTCCGCAAGACAGCGGCGAGATTCTCGTCTACGACGACGACGACAACGAAATCACGCGCTGTGTGGTGGAGCAATGGATTGAAAACAAGGATGAGGACTTCTACGATCAGGTCACGGAAATTCTTCGGAAAGAGTTGCATCGTCTGGAAGCCACAGCCGCCCACTTAGGCATCCTCAGGCCCTACAGCTTCGTGCTCGAAGATGACGACAGAGAGGTGATTGGCGAACTGTTTGTTGCCGACGGAGAAACAATCATCCTGGGCGGTGAACTGATGGAAAACATGGAGGAAGACCTCGACTCGTTCTTCGACAACCTCATGAAGGACTGACAAGACAGAGTAATCCAGGAAAAGACAGAGTAACTTAAGAACTGTTTTTTTAGACAGAGTAACAGAAGAACATTTTCTTCGCGTCTTTCGTTGTTCAAGAAAGACAGAGTAACAGAAGAACATATTCTTTGTGTCTTTCGTTGTTCAAGAAAGACAGAGTAACACAAGAACAAATTTTTCGTGTCTTTCGATGTGTATGCGGGCGACTGATTAGTGTCTGCGCTCAGTGCTAACTACTCCTCCCCCTACAGGGGGAGATAGAGGGGGTCACATATCCCCAGAGGAGAGCGAGAAGGGCGCAATGCAATATCTTTTTCGCACATTTTCGTCTTTTCGCGTATTTTCGCAATCCCCTCCCAACGCGGAAATGAAAAATTTTTGATCGCGAAAAAGCACGAAAAACACAGACTTCCGCGAAAACTTCATCTCACATGATGCTTATAATGTTGCGCCCGCAATATCTTTTTCGCACATTTTCGCCTTTTCGGGTATTTTCGGAATCCCTATTCTATTCCGTAACGACTCAGCCCCCGTGCGGACTGACCTCCTCTAATGACCTCCCCTCACCCCTCCTGTAGGAGGGGACTGATTAGTTCTGCGCTCAGTACTAACCATTCCTCCCCCTACAGGGGGAGATAGAGGGGGTCGCATATCCCCTACAGGGAGAGTGAGAAGGTTGCTTTGCAATATCTGTTTCGCCTTTTCGGGTCTTTTCGAATCTCTATTCTATTCCAAAAAAGCACGAAAAACACAGACTTACGCGAAGATTTTAGGCACTTATATACCATTCGACCCCATCCCAGCCCCTCTCCAAAGGGAGAGGATAGCTTAGGGTGGGGTCAAACCATATATAATTCCCTTCGTTTTTTAGAAGTGGTAGCCCAGCGTGAGCATCAGCTGGTGGCGCTTGTTGTCCACGATGTTCGAAAGGTTGTCGGTCAAATCGCTGTCGGCTTCTGCATAGTAGCTCATGAAGGGGCTGAACTCACCCTTCGTGATAGAGTATTGGTAAGCCAGGTCGATGGACAGCTTGTCGAAGTTCACGCCGACACCTGCCGTCAGACGGTTCGTAGCCTTCCAGTTGGTATAGTCGGTGGCCGAAGCGTAGTAGCTGCCCGGGCTGTCGAGAGCACCATTCTTGAAACCGTCGAGGTTGTACATCGGGCTTACGTAGTTGTAGCCCAGACGGACGGCAAAGTGCTCGTCGGCTCTCAGTTCGGCACCCACCTTCACCGTGCTCACGCCCTTGAGCGTAGCCTCAGTGTGGCTGTTCATCTCGCGGTCGCTCTCGCTGTCCTCCCAGTACTCGTCGTAGTACCAGTCGTACGTAGCGCCTGTGTTCACACGGCTGTCGAGTGAGCCATAGTCGCTGTATTCATAGGTAGCACCCAGAGCCACCATATTGCCGATGGTGTGTCCGAGCGACAAGCCGAACTTCCACGGCGTGAAGAGCTTAAACTTATACGACTCGCTGTTGCTTCCGCTGTCGAAGGCGCCCACCGATGTCTTGTTGAGCAGCGTAGTGGTGTTCTCCGTTGTCAGGTCGTACCACGTCGGCGTGTGCACATACAGGCCGATACGGAAGGGCGACTCCTCGACGGGTCGGTAGATCACGCCTGCCTTCAGGTTGAAGCCCGTACCGTCGATGTGGCGCTCGTCGTTCACGTAGACGTCGCCTATCGACGTGTTGTTGTAGTCCACCAAGTTCTCGCAGTACTCACTGTAGCTCTTGTAGTTGACGTCCTTGATGCCCACGCTCAGTCCGAGATACCAGCGGTCGTTGATGTTGCCGCTGATGTTGAAGTCATACTCACCGATGTAGCCCTTCTGGCCGCGCGTCATGTTGTAGCCTGTGGCATCGTTGTAGTAGAAGTTGCCGTCGTTGGCATCAGGCAGCAGAACGTTGTAATAGAGGTAGTCCAGCTGGTTGAAGGTATTTCCATCGCCTACCCACACACCATCATCCTCCTCAAGGTTGAAGCATCCATCAAAGCCTTTGATGTACGACAGTTTGTTCTGCGAGACCCCACTCAGGCGGTCGGCAGCCGAGAGTATCTGGTTGAAGTTGCGGCTCTTGTGGTAGTTGAAGCCGAAGTTCAGGAACGAGCGCTCTCCCGACTGGCGTGCATAGACGAATCCCATCTGGTCGAAGCTCATGCTTGTCTTCTTGCTCCAGTCGAAGTCGCTGGCGTCCTGCTGGCTGATCATCCCCATCGTACCCACGACGGCCGAATGGCGGAAGAGTCCGATGCCTGCAGGATTGGTCGAGATGGTCGAGATGTCGGCACCCAGGGCCTCCATAGCTCCACCCATACCCACATAGCGAGCCGTACCGTTCAGGTCGTCGGTGGCGATGTTAGCATTCTCGTAGGTCTCCTGTGCTGCTACTGGCACTGCGGCCAACAAGGTCAGCGCAAATAGTATCTTCTTCATTTTCTATTCTTTATGGTTAATTGGTTCACGATTATAATAAATGAATGTCTCTCTCATCTTCTTCCGCCGAAGTGACCGCCGCCGCCGCCACCACTGCTGCGGGTAGAACCGCCGCCGCCATAGCTGCCGCTTGAGCTGCTGCCCGAGTAGGAACCGCCGAAGCTGCCGCTGCTGCCGAAGTTGCTGTCGTGGCCTCTCGACACACCGAATTTGCCAGACGGATTCGAACCGAAGTTCTCATTGCTGCGTGTATTCGTGGTCGAATACGTCGAACGGGAGCGGTTGCCGCCGAAGGTGCCGCGCGACTTAGATTTACTGCCCCTCGTGCCTGTGCTGGCAGAAGCCGACCTTGTGCCGTTGCTGCCGCGAGCGCCACCGAAGGAGCCGCCACCGTGTCCGCCGCGTCCAGGACGATACACATCGCCGTGATTCGACGTACCCGTCACACCGTGATTGCGGTCGTTGAATGCCCAGTAGCTATACCCTGTGCCGCCATAGTAGGGAGTATACCAGCCGTAGCCCCAGCCATAGTAAGGATAGCCCCAGCCATAGTAAGGATAGCTCCAGCTGTAGTACCACGGGCTGTACCATCCGTAGTACCCATATCGATAGCCGTAGTACCAGGGGTCATACCATCCCGTGTACCAGGGATAGTAAGCATCCCAGTAGTACGAACGCCAGTAGGGTCCGAAGCCATAGTGCGTGTAGAACCACGGATCGTACGGACAGTAGAGGTCTTCGAAACGGCTCATCTTGCGGCTGTACTCATAGTCGCTCTCCTCGTCGTAGGCGCTCTCCTCCTGCTTCTCGCCGTAGCCCTTGCCAGGCACGAACTCGATGATGTCGTTGCCCAGCGAGTCAGTGCCCACCACCTCGTAGTGGCTGCCGTACTCACCCAGCCGGTTATACTCATCATCGCTCCGGTCACTGCCGATGTAGTAGGTCGGCGAATCATCGTCGACACGCTCAACGGAGCTCTTTGCCTCCTTCACACTCTTCTTCGGGGTGAAGTAGAGGTCGTCCTGCGCCATCATGCTCAATGGCAATGCTCCCAACATGACTGATAAAAGGATGCTTTTTTTCATATTTTCATTCATTTTTTTGGTTCACAGTGCAAAATTACAATAAAATCTCATGCAAAAATACGGATTTTCCCTAAACCGTGATAGGTTTTTCCCTATTTTTTATAAATTTGCAGGTGATTTTTAACAAAACATGAAATATTTCGAAGTAGAATTCACGATTGCCAACAGGGCAGGAAGCCCTGTCGATGCCGACACCTTGCAGCTGCTGCGCGACCTTCTCCCGTCGCTTGTCGCAGAAGCAGGCTTCGAGTCGTTTGAAGACACCCCGCAAGGGCTGCGCGGCTTCGTGCAGACCGACAGTTTCGACGAGACGGCGCTCAAAGAGGGCCTGCAGCAACTCTCCGGGCTGATGCCCGCAGCCTCACCCGACGAGGGCACCCTATCCGTCAGCTATACCGTTGCCGACGCTGAGGACAAGAACTGGAACGCCGACTGGGAGCGCGAGGGCTTCGAGCCCATCTGCATCGACAACCGATGCATCATCCACGACACGCTCCATCCCCTACCCTTCGTCGCACAACCCTCACCGCTCACCATCACCATCGACGCCCGCCAGGCCTTCGGCACAGGCAACCACGAGACCACACGCATGATCGTGGGCCGTCTGCTCAACCTCGACCTGCAGGGCAAAAGGGTGCTCGACTGCGGCTGCGGCACAGGCATCCTCTCCATCGTGGCCGCCAAGTGCGGCGCCAAGGAAGCCGTCGCCTACGACATCGACGAGTGGAGCGCCGACAACACACGCCACAACGCTGAACTCAACCAAGTGGACAACATCGAGGTGCTGCTGGGCGACATTCACGTGCTCTCTCACGTGTCGGGCGTCTTCGATGTGGTGCTGGCCAACATCAACCGCAACATCCTGCTCCAGGACATGCCCCTGATGAAAGAGGTGATGGCCCACGGCGCACGCATCATCCTCAGCGGATTCTACGTCGACGACGGACTGATGATCGCCGAGAAGGCCGGCGAACTGGGCATGCGACTACTCAAAACGAGCAGCGACAACAACTGGTGCATGCTCGAGTTCTGCACAGAGTAATCCCTCAAGAAAGACAGAGTAACCCCTCAAGAAAGACAGAGTAACCCCTCAAGAAAGACAGAGTAACCCCTCAAGGAAGACAGAGTAACACCTCAAGGAAAGACAGAGTAACACAAGAACAGACTTTTCAGACAGAGTAACACAAGAACATATATTTCATGCAATTAGTGTTCTATAATAAGACAGAGTAACACAAGAACATATTTTTCGTGTCTTCAGATGTTCAAAATATAGACAGAGTAACACAAGAACATATTTTTCGTGTCTTCCGTGTTTTTCGATGTGAAGAGGACCACTGATTAGTTCTGCGCTCAGTACTAACTACTCCTCCCCCTACAGGGGGAGATAGAGGGGGTCACTTATCCCCAGAGGAGAGCCACTGATTAGTTCTGCGCTCACTTCAAACTACTCCTCCCCCTACAGGGGGAGATAGAGGGGGTCACATACCTCCTGAAGAGAGCAACTGATTAGTTCTGCGCTCAGTGCTAACTATTCCTCCCCCTACAGGGGGAGATAGAGGGGGTCACATATCCCCAGAGGAGAGCAACTGATTAGTTCTGCGCTCAGTACTAACTACTCCTCCCCCTACAGGGGGAGTAAAGAGGGGGTCACATATCCCCAGAGGAGAGCAACTGATTAGTTCTGCGCCCAGTACTAACTACTCCTCCCCCTACAGGGGGAGTTAGAGGGGGTCACATCTCCTCTACAGGTAGGGTGAGAAGGGCGCAATGCAATATCTTTTTCGCACATTTTCGTCTTTTCGCGTATTTTCGCAATCCCCTCCCAACGCGGAAATGAAAAGATTTGGATAGTATATGGTATTGGTATTCGTGCCTTTCGTGCCTTTCGATGTTGAAAAAAAGGCAATAACATAGAAGTTGACCTTTCATGACCTCCCCCTCACCCCTCCTGTAGGAGGGGGGTGGTTAGTTTCTGCGCTCAGTTCTAACTATTCCTCCCCCTACAGGGGGAGATAGAGGGGGTCGCAACCTCCTGTAGGAGGCTGAGGGGCGTTCATACTCCTGCGAACCTTTCGGGTCAAATTCCATGTTATTCCTAAAAAAAAGACTGGGCATCCTCACGGGTACCCAGTCCTGGAATCATAATTTAAATTACATATGAGCACGTGTTTCCACGCGTCATTGAGTAATTAAGTCAGGTGGAGCTATCTTCGCAGACGGCGCCAGCTCGAGCCTTGCGGCAGAGCCTCCACCCGTTAGGGGGGATTGCTCCTAAAAGCAATCACTCCTAATAACAAACATTTTCAATTTAACCACATTTTCTTTATATGGAAAGGAGGCGCAGCCAACACATTCCTGTGTCTGATCAGGAGCCGCCACGCCTCCCTAAGTCTATGGGGATTAGTCTTCGTCGTCCCAGAAGGCTTCGTCTTTCTTGTTTCCAAGGAATTCTCCATCTCCAATTTCGTCATCGCTACCGCCACCCACTGGTAATGATGTTGTGTCAAGCAGCGACTCCATGATTACACCTTTCGCCATGATTTCCGGCTTGATATATTGAATCTTTTTCATTGCTTTATCCTCCTATCTTTTATTTAACAATAATCTTTTTGCCATTCTGGATGAAGACACCCTTATGCAGACGGTTCACCTGGCGACCCTGCAGGTCGTAGACGGGAGCATTCATGTCGTAGCCGATGCTTTCGACGCTCTCAATGCCAGTAGCCACGCCCTCGTCGAAGCTGAAGTCGAAGAAGTCCTTCGAACCAGTATTTTCAATCGTGAGGTAAGGCTTACCTGCGGGAACGGTTACACCGCTCTTCACTTTCTTGAAGCCTACGCTGCCATTCTTGTTACCCAACGCGTAGATGTTTCCGTTACCCACAACTGTACCGTCAGAAACCACGAGCAGGTTGCCCGACACATCATCTGTTGTCTCGGCAGCAGTCGGCGTATATGTGCCTTCGTCGCCATTGACCACAAGACCTGTATTGGCGGGAGCAGAGGCAACCGACGACAAAGTAACAGAAGTAGAGGTGGCATTGGTCACGATGTAAGCCGTCACATCCTCAGGATAGGTAGCCCACTCGGCAGAGGTAATCACGATATCGTTCATGGGCAGTGTCACGAGCTTGTAAAGCTGGATGGGCTGCTGACCGCTCTTGTAGTAGCGGAAACGGTTGTCATTCGATGCTTTATTGAAACGTAAAGTCATATCGCCTCCACTCGTAGAGCATACAATCACGGCATTCCCGCTGGCATCGATAGAAATATCATTTGTATAATCCTCATCATTATCACTCTGCTTCAATCCATTACCATAAGTGTTAATGCCGATATAATGTCCTGAAGCACTCTGAATAGTTCCATTTGTTTTGTTTACCTTGAATAAAGCAGCTAAAGTAGTTTCGTCAGCGACAATCATATTGTTGCTGATTGTCACACTGATATTGTTCGAAGCAGCATCAAGTGTAGCAAACCACCATTAAAAGCGACTTTGCCGTCTTCGTAAACAATCAGGTAGGCTGCATCTTCCAAGTTTTCATTAGAGGTCACCTTCACGAACATGTTACCCTCTTCCGAGATAGGCCAGCCACCAGTTACGGTGAGACTCATGGGATTGACAGCAGTGTTAAGGGTAAACAAGAACTTGCCTGCCACACCAGTAGTCATGTCATTATTATTGGTATAGAGGCCGAGGTCGGTGCAGTTGTCTTGTGAGAAATAGTTATTCGAGTACCAGTTATTATTCTCGTCAACAATTTTGAACTTTTCGTTAGCACCCACACGCTTAGATATGGTATAAATACCATTTCCCTGGTGTACGAACTGGTCATTAGTACCCCAGTCGTTAAAGTCGCCCTTCAGATAGTAGACAGGAACAGGCCAACCTGTTACGGTGAGTTCCATGTTGTCAGCATCGACGGTAAATGTATAGGTGCCAGCGGGTTCAATCTTGAAATTCTTGTATTGGTCGCCAGCATTCAGCTGAATGTTTTCATACCATCCACTATGAATACCGTAGGTCTCATCATTGGTTGCACCACCGTACCATACAGGGTCGGTACCTGCGATTTCGTCAATTTTCACAATCTTGAAGAGCGTGTTCTCGCCAAACTCTTGTTCTACACTATAGATGTTACCCTCGCCCTTGGTCATCTCTTTCTTGTGGTCAATCCATGGGTTATCATCGAAGGAGCCAACGAGGTAGTATCTGACGGCTTTGCGATGATGTGAAACAAGGTAGTTGTTGGCAGCCACCTCAGGAGCGTCATTGTAAACCATGAGCTTACCGCAGATGGTCACTTCGTCGCCCACCAACAGGTCGTCGGCATTAGTGAAGGTGGCCTGTTCCAAGCCCTTGCCTCTATATACAAGCAGCTGAGTGGTGGTCGTGCCGTCGTCTGAGATGTAATAGCGGAAGTCATTACCGTCGCCTACAATGCTTGTGTTATAGAATGCAGACACGATACCGCTGATGTAATACTCTTGGTTGGCATCGTAAGTTCCGTTGTTCACGGCAGCGATGGCCTCTGCCACGCTGTAGGGGTTGTTAACTCCACCGGCAGCGTTGGAGTTGATAACGGTCAGCTCGTAGGTTCCAGAAGCCTCGTTGTATTCATCGTTGCCTGCAAAAGAGGCAGTGAGTGTAGTGTTACCCGTTGAAATGAGTGTAACTGCACCTGTTGTAGCATCGATGGTAGCAACATCCGTGTTGCTGCTCGACCATGTTACGGAAACATTTTCAACAGCATTCTGACCATCCATCACGGCTGCAGTGGCAGTACCTGCACTGACGTTTGTCTCGCCTGCGAGGTCATTGGTCAGTGCTGTAGCATCGATAACTACAGTAGGCGTAACCTTGCCGCTCGGGTCGCGCATGGTGATTGAAATATCATCGATGGCACGTACAGCTGTAGAGCCGCTGTATGAAATGCGTACATACACATTGGAATAGGATGAGAGGTTGGCCGTGATACTTTTCCATATACCTTTTGTCATATCGGTTGCAGAACTTTCAACTATGTCTGTCCATGTCTCACCATCTTCAGAAACCTGAACTTTCCAGTTAGATGCTGTTGTGTTTGTTGAAGTTTTACTAACATAGCAGGTAAAGATTTCAGGGTAGGCTATCGACTCCTTCGTCTGGAACGATGCTGTTGACTTTCCGCCTGTGGTGGCAAAATAATCTCCACCATGAGCCTCGATAGTACCTGTTTCTACTCTTTCAGCATTCGTGAATTCCCAGTCGGTATATTTGTCCAAATTGCTCTCAAAGTCTACGGTATAACCGCTGACAGGCGGTTCAATCACATAAGTAGCAGAGGAAACATCGCTATTGCTATAATTTTCCTTTGCTGCCATAGCCTTAATGGTCGTTGTATTTGCAACGTTTATAGGAGAAGAATAAACTTCGCTGCTTGTTGTCGGTGTTGTTCCATCTGTCGTGTAATAGATGGTTGCTCCATCAGTTGTGGTACTGATAGTTACATTCTGAGCTTCATTAAACGTACCTGCAGCAGGTGAGAAGGTGGGAGCGGCACACGTAGTAGCGTCCCCACCAGTAGAGTAAGTCAGAGTGATATCGTCAATACAGCGATTGGCAGATGTGCCATCATAGAAAACACCCACATAAACATCGTTATAAGAAGAAAGGTCGCGTGTAACTTCAGTCCACTCGCCCCTTGTAATACCTGCAGCAGCAGATTGATTATCACCAACTTGCGTCCATTCTTGTCCGTCTTCAGAAACCTTAACAATCCACTTTGAACCTGCGTGGGTATTTGTTGAAGTTTTTGAAATATAGAAGGTAATACTTTGTGGAGAAGAAATCTTGTTCGTCGTTTTGACATTTCCACTCGTTCCAGAGTTGGTAGTTCCAAAGTAGGAACCTCCATGAGCTGAGACAGCGCTATTGGTTTGTTGCGTATTGATTGTCGTAAAAATCCAGTCCGTGTAAGCATTGGTTTTACTTTCGAAATCAACAGTCATCACCTGGTTTTGCGCCCACGCATTCCCTACCCCTATCAGCATCATGGCCAAGAGGAGCAATGATTTAAGATAATTTTTTTTGTTCATACCTTATAATTTTAGTTAGATTTGTTTCTTCATTGCGAAGGGGGTGCTGTCCTAAAACCAATAAGGTATGCCTTGGGGCAAAAAAGGAAGCGCAGACCTCTCCATACTCCCAGACAGGTCTACCACAACCTTAAAGTATCATACGTCGAAGCCTGCGCAAAATATAGCGCTATACCTCTGATACTTTCTCTGTGCTCGCTATTCCTTTCGAGGTGGTAGTTCGTCTGGGAAAGAGCAAACAGTTTTATGTTACACAACGCCCTTTCAGGGCATAATGCGAGTGCAAAGTTACACACATTATTATATATAACCAAGAAATGAGGAAAAAAATAAATATTTTTTAGCGTAATTGTTTGCACAGGGCCTTAAAAATACCAGTTTCTTTGGCAATGATAGACCATTCAAAACTCTGCCCTGAAAATCGTGATCAACAAAACAACGGATTGCACTTAGGCAGCTCCCAGCCCCTACAGTCATCGTTTTCTGAAGCGGAAAACAACGTTTTCTGACTTGGAAAATAATGTTTTCTGACTTGGAAAATAATGTTTTCTGACGCAGAAAATGACACCTAACGACATCCGTGGCAATCAGTAGGGCACCAGATGCCGTTTCGTTCTTATACCGTGAAGCGGATGTAGGACCTGTCGTCGAAGCTGATGTTGCCGCGCATGAGCCCCTTGGCGGCGGGATAGAGGTCGATGCAGAGGGGATCGTGGCGCAGGAGGTGGGCAAGGGCAGCCTCGCTCTCTGCCAACGTGGGATGGAGGAAGGGATAGCCGTCGGAGGCGAGGACAATCTCGTGGGCAGCTCGGCAGTCGATCACCTGCACGTGGTCGAGGCTCACGGGGAAGCCGTCGAACACGGAGTAGTCGACGTTCTGCTGGCGGCAGGAGTCGATGATGTCAGGGAGGATGAGGTCGCGCCCCTCGTCGTGCTGCTGGAAGTCGGCCACGGTGCGTCCCTGACTGAGGGCGTTGCGGATGTATTCGGCTCGTCGGCGCGCATAGCGGGCTTCCTGCGGCTTGGGATCGCCATAGAGGACACCGTCGACCAGGCACTGGCAGTCGCCGACCATCCATATCTCCTGGCGCTGGCGGCTGTAGACGATGCAGCTGGCGGTGGTGCGCTGCTCAGGGTGGTCGCGCAGCAGGTGGAGGTCGAAATGGGCGGAGAGGTAGGTGTGACGGATGCTTTGCGTGACACCGTCGCAAAAGGCGAAGCAGGTGGTGGCTGCGGGCATGCGGGCGATGTAGTCGCTGACGATGAGCATGCAGCAGCGGCCGTTGGTCATGTCGGGACGGATGCGGATGGGGGTCTTGCTGGTGCTGCCGTCGATGACGGCCACGAAGTCAGGACCGGCGAGGAGGCCGTCTTCGTTGGTGGCCGGGCTTGTCTTCCCGACGGTGGTCTGTTCGATGATGGTCATGGGCGGTGGATGGCTTGTCGTCGCGCGAGGACGGTCGGCCGGACTTGGGTGAGTCGTAGAGTTGCGCGATGAGGTCAGGGCGGCCGATGCGGCGCAGTTCGCGCTCGATGTTGCGCCGCTCTTCGGGCTTATACCAGAAGAAGAACTGGCGCTGGGCGAGTTTCTCGCGCTGCGTCTTGGCGCTGAAGACGGGCTGGAGGGTATAGGGGTCGAAGCCTGTGTACCAGGTCTCTGTGGCCACAGTCATGGGTGTGGGCGTGAAGTCCTGCACCTGCTCGAGGTGGAAGTCGAGGCGCTTGGTGATGACGGCGAGCTCGGCCATATCGGCCTCTTCGCATCCCGGGTGGGAACTGATGAAATAGGGGATGATCTGCTGGCGGAGGTTCTCTTCGCGGTTGATGCGGTCGAAGATGCGCTTGAACTGTTCGAAGAGCTGGAACGAGGGTTTGCGCATCTGCATGAGGACGCGGTCGGAGGTGTGCTCGGGTGCCACTTTCAGACGGCCGCTGACGTGCTGGCAGATGAGCTCGCGGGTGTAGGCCCGGGCGGCCTGGTTGACCTGCTCGTCGGGGCTGCGGTGGAGCAGCAGGTCGTAGCGCACGCCGCTGCCGATGAAACTCTTCTTGATGCCGGGCAGGGCGTCGACGGCGTGGTAGATGTCGAGCAGGTGTGTGTGGTCGGTGTTGAGGTTGGGACAGACGGCGGGATGGATGCACGAGGGGCGCCGGCAGCGCTCACAGGCCTTGAGGTTGCGGCCGTGCATGCCGTACATATTGGCCGAGGGTCCGCCGAGGTCGGAGAGGTAGCCTTTGAAGTCGGGCAGCTGGACCACTTGCCTGACCTCGCGGAGGATGCTCTCTTTGGAGCGGCAGGTGATGAACTTGCCCTGATGGGCGGAGATGGTGCAGAAGGCGCACCCGCCGAAGCATCCGCGATGGATGTTGACGGAGTGGCGTATCATCTCGTAGGCGGGTATGCGCTTGTCCTTGTATTTCGGGTGAGGCAGGCGCGTGTAGGGCAGGTCGAAGGAGGCGTCGAGCTCCTCGGTGGTCATGGGGGGATAGGGTGGATTGACGATGGCGTAGACATTGCCCACACGCTGTAGGAGGCGCTGTGCGTGCATCTTGTTGGACTCTTCCTCGATGTGGCGGAAGTTCTCGGCTTCGGCGCGTTTGGAGCGCAGGCACTCCTCGTGGGAGTGGAGCACGATGTCGTCGGGCGTGATGCCACCGGGAATGTCGCTCTCGCGTGCGAGGAAAACGGTCTGGGGGAGGTAGTTGATGGCCTTCATGGGGACGCCCTTGTCGAGCTCTTCGGCAATGCGCACGATGGTCTTCTCGCCCATACCGTAGCTGATGATGTCGGCTCCGGCGTCGCAGAGAATGCAGCGGCGCAGGGTGTCCTGCCAGTAGTCGTAGTGGGTGAGCCGGCGGAGCGACGCCTCGATGCCTCCCAGCACGATGGGCACGTCGGGGAAGAGCTGCCGCAGGATGCGGCTATAGACGATGGTGGGGTATTCCGGCCGGCAGTCGTGGCGCCCGTCGGGGCTGTAAGCATCCTCAGAGCGCAGGCGGCGGTTGGCGGTGTATTTGTTGACCATTGAGTCCATACATCCCGGCGAGATGCCGAAGAAGAGGCGCGGGCGGCCGAGCTTCTTGAAGTCGCGGAAGTCGCCGTGCCAGTCGGGTTGCGGCACGATGGCCACGCGATAGCCGTGAGCCTCGAGCACACGCCCGATGACGGCCACCCCGAACGAAGGATGGTCCACATAAGCATCGCCCGAGAAGAGGATGACGTCGAGCGAGTCCCATCCCCGCAGTTCCAGCTCTTTCTTGGTGGTGGGCAGGAAGTCGGTGAGTGGATGGGCGGTGGATGATGGACGATCGGGCATGAGAGGTGAGGGGTGAGAGGTGAGAGGTGAGAGGTGAGGGGTGAGAGGTGAGAGGTGAGAGGTTAGTGGGTCTTCTCCCACTCGACGAAGGCGGCGACGAGATTTTGCAGGCCGATGGCCTTCATGTCGGTGTGATAGACGACGTCGAGGCAGAGATCGAGCAACTGGCGGTCGACTTCGGTCTGCGACTCGAGGATGGCGCGGCAGTTGAACTTCAGTTTCTCCACGACAATTTCGTCGATGATGCCGTTGCTGTCGACGAGGTTGCTCAGCAGGGCATAGCGGCGGAGGGTCTCCATGTGTTGGTCGGTCACCTCTATGGTGCGCGATCCTTTGGCGTTTGCGATGATATTCATGTGAGTCAGAATTTAGGAATTACTTATTTTTCATTGGGGACAGAGGAAGTTGACGATGCCCTTCATGATGGTGGCCCGCTTGCGGTAGGAGGTGATGCACTCGAAGGGGAATCCCATCGTGAACGTGCGGTAGTCCTTGCCCTGATAGGCCACGCAGGCAGAGGCGCCGCCGTCGTAGGCCATCGCGCTGAAGGCGGGTGCGACGGGCTGGAGGATGTCGGTGGCGGTGGCGGCATAGTGGGTAGCGTTGAGCGTGCGGTAGAAGACGGTCTCGGTGCCCAGTCCGTTGACGATGGAGTCGGAAGGCTGCCGCGTGGCGCCTGCCGCCTGGGTCTTCAGGATGGAGGCGAGGAAGCGGGCGTCGTCGTCCTGCCGCATGTCTGACCCCACGTAGGCGCCGCTCACCATGATGGCGCCGCCGCTATGGGCGTAGCGCGTGAGTTTCTCCTGCATCTTGCGGCTGAACGTCTTGTAGGGCAGCAAAGTGTTGCCGTCGGTTTTCTCGAGTCCGAGCAGCATGTCGACGATGTGGTATTTCAAGAGGTCTATCCTACCCTGCTCAACGGCTTCCGACGAACAGCTGCTGACGTTGTATTGCAGCATGCTCTTCATGGCCTCAGCGTGGATGTAGGCATCGTTGAAGTCGTTGCCCGCGATGAACCGTCCCTGCCATTCCTGGCCGCTATAGCCCAGTCCGCCGGGACCCTCGATGCCGATTTTCTGCTTGTCGAAACACTGCTGTGCCCCACTCCATCCTGCCGTCAGCCCGTAGCCGACACCCGGGTCGAGGTCGAAGTCGAAGCCCTGCTCCGTCTCGGTGTTGCGAACGGCGGGCGCTCCCACGCGATGGAAGCCATTGACAATCATCATGGAGCGGGTGGCTCCGGGATGGTAGAGGGCGGAAACGGTCTCTGAGGGGAAGCTCTCGCCGCCTTTGTTGACGGCCGTGACCTTGAAATTGTAGACGATGCCGGGCTGCAGGTCCATCTTGCACGAGGTGCCGCGAACGAGGGTGCCGTTGTTGAAAGCCCCCGTGCCGGAGGCGGTGTAGACGACATACTCGTCGGGCTGTGCCGACTCTTCGAGGTCGTCGTGGGTGGCTTCCCAGGCAATCTTCACCGTGTTGGCCGTCTGGAACTCCACACTCAGGCAGCGCGGCGGCAACGGGGCCACCGTGTAGTGGGTGGAATGGGCCTGAGCCGTGAAGCGGAGGATGCTCTTATAGATGCTCCTGGCCAGGAGGAAGCGGAACTTCGGGTCGTGAGCCAGCAGCATGTCGGGGAAGCTCTGGTGCGACAACGTCTCGACAATGACCGACGGCACGTAGGGGCAGCGCGTCTCTGAGTAGTTGGCGTCGCGCAGCTCGCGGATGGGCCATTCTGTGGCGCAGTAGTGACTCATATCGTGCTGGATGCCGTCGAGGATCTGGGCGATGAATGTCTTGGAGGCCTCTCTGGAAATGCCTGCGGGCAGGATGCCGCCCGAAGAGCCTGTGGTGCAGACGCCCAGCGAACCGTAGATGGAGGCATAGTCCATGTGGTAGCCGGCATCGCTGTGGACGGCCACAGAGAGCTCGATGGGCACATGCAGGCCAACGGAATCAGGCACGTAGCAAGACCCGCCAGCGAGCCAGTTCGACATGTAGGAGCGGGCGTTGATGTCGTCGCGATAGTCGTCTTCGCCTCCCTTTGTGCTATAGACAGACAAAGGCGCCCCCGCCCATTGGGCATAGTAGCGAGCGCCCTCGAGGCAGCGTGGCATGTTGCTGACAGAACCGCCCCGCACGATGTTGCCCATACCGCCGCCAAAGCGCACGGCATCGGCGCCGACGAAGCCTTTGCTGCGGCTCTCGTTGGTGAGCTCCACGCGGTTGCGCTCGCTGCTGCCCTCCTCGAAGTCGAAGGTGCCGAGATAGACCCACGTGCCCTGCCCCATCTGCTGGTTGACCAGGAACTGCGTGGCCTGCCCCTTGTGGTAGACGGTGTAGTGGGCATCGTCGATGCTGCCGTCGACCTGGGGATAGCTGACGTAGACGGCGTAGGCGCCCGTCTCAGGAATGGTGGGTTGATAGGAGATGGAGCTGGTGGCGGTCTTCGCCGTTGCTGCCTGTCGCGCCGTACCTGCCCGGAAGGGGTTGTCGCCCTCGTAGAGAGGGTCAGGATGGAAGGCGAATCCCAGGGAGTCGGCATCCTTCCAGCGGTGGGAGGCGGATGAATATTCGGTATAGTCGTTGTGCCCCGTGTCGTTGTCGACGATCACCTCATGGCGCTGCCAGTCGCGTTCGCGCGGCATGAACACATTGGCGCCGGCCTTCTCGAGCATGGGCACGAGGAACGGCACAACGATGGTCTGTGTGAAAAGGTCTTCGGTGGTGCCGAAGAGGAAAGGGCGCTGCCATTTCCACTGCGCTTTCTCCTGATCGTAGTAGCGCCCGTGACTGGGCCAAACGGTGATGTGGCGGTTGTAGAGTCCGCGTGCGATGGAGAAGGGTTTGGAGACGTTTCTCACCCAGGGCTCCCCGTCGTAGTCGATTCCCCGCCAGAGGTTGTCGGTATGCTTGGGTTTCTTGGCTTCAGCATCGGTGGGGCTGTCCGTGCCCGTAGTGGTGTGAACAGATGGGGTGGTCGGAGGTTGTTGGTCGACAACCACACGTTTCGTGCCGCATGCTGAAAGCAGCAGGCAGACGACTCCCAATGCAAAGAGTTTCAGGTTGCTCATGAACAGTCGTCTCCGATGGTGAATTTTTCCGGGTGTTTTCCTTTGCAATCCTTATAATATTGCTTGATGGACCGCATTTCGTTGTCGAGGTCGCCCGTGGGGATGAAACTCCGGGTACAGGAGATGAGCTTCTTCTCGTAGTCGAGGGCATAGAGGAGCACGGGTATCTGAGCCTTCATGGCGATGAAGTAGAAACCCTTTTTCCAATCAGCGTTTCTCGAGCGTGTGCCCTCGGGAGTGATGCAAAGCCTGAAGGTCTGCTCCTGACGTGCCGTCTCAGCCAGATTGTCGGTCATGCTGCTGTTCTTCGACCGCCACACGGGTATCCCCCCGATACGTCGGAAGTACGTACCGAGCGGTCCACGAAACCATTCCTTCTTCATCAGGAATCCGATTTTCAGCCCTTCAGCCCTCATATACAATTGTCCGAGGACGAAGTCCCAGTTGCTGGTGTGGGGTGCCAGGCAGATGATGTATTTCTCGGGGTGAGCTACGGTGACCTCTTTTCGCCACCCCCAGCGTTTATACAAGAGCCATTGGCAGAATCGCTGCATCATGCCGTTTTCGTATTGTTTTGATTATTGGAGGTTGGATATCTGGTCGACGATTTCACTCGCCTCCTTGTTGAAATGCTCTATCAGATCCTTGAAATAAACCTTACTCGACATGCCTGGCTCAGGATGGGAAATACGGTTCACATAATTGTTCTGAAGATGAACAATGGAGGAAAGGATAGGCGACACGTTCTCGCTGCCTGGTTTCGCAGAATACAACTGTGCTGCCACACACTCGGCAAGGAGTTCCTCACAAATGTAGTTGATACTTTTCTTTAAACACCTTTTGTTTGCCATAACGCTTCTCTTTTCTTGTTTACATGGCAAATGTAATAAGAAAAAATGAAAAACAAGGCAAATTCAAAAAAAAATCGCATCTTTATGATGAATTTTATCCGTTTTCTTTCCAAAACCAAAATAATTTCCGTAATTTTGCACGCATATTTTACGTTTTTGTTATTTAAGGTAAATATTTTTTCAAGGATTATCAACATGGAAAAAAGTGCATTACAGAAAGCGCGCACAGCCTATCAGCCGAAATTGCCCAAGGCACTGCAGGGCGATGTACAGGTGATTGAGGGCGCTGCGACTCAGAGCGTCGACAATCAGCAGGAAATCAAGGCATTGTTCCCAAACACCTATGGCATGCCTCTCATCGAGTTCGCTCCCGGCGAGCAGAAAGAGCATCCCGCCATCAACGTCGGCGTGATTCTCAGCGGCGGACAGGCTCCTGGTGGACACAACGTCATCACGGGTCTCTTCGACACACTGAAGAAGCTCAACCCCGAGAACCGCCTCTTTGGCTTCATCCTCGGCCCCGACGGACTGGTGCAGCACAACTACAAGGAGATCACAGCCGACTTCATCGACGAGTATCGCAACACGGGCGGCTTCGACATGATCGGCTCCGGACGTACGAAACTCGACCGCGAAGAGCAGTTTGAGAAGGGACTGGAGATTATCCGCGAGCTCAACATCAAGGCCATCGTCATCATCGGCGGCGACGACTCCAACACCAACGCCTGCATCCTGGCAGAATATTATGCCGCCAAGAACTACGGCGTGCAGGTGATTGGCTGCCCCAAGACCATCGACGGCGACCTGAAGAACGAGCAGATAGAAACCAGCTTCGGCTTCGACACAGCCTGCAAGGTGTATGCCGAACTCATCGGAAACATTGAGCGCGACTGCAACTCTGCCCGCAAATACTGGCACTTCATCAAGGTGATGGGCCGCTCGGCCAGCCACATCGCCCTCGAGTGCGCCCTGCAGACGCAACCCAACGTGTGCCTCATCTCTGAGGAGGTGGAGCAGAAAGACATGTCGCTCAACGACGTGGTGGACTACATCGTAGACTCTGTGCTGCGTCGTGCTGCCGACGGCAACAACTTCGGTACCGTGATCATCCCAGAGGGACTCATCGAGTTCATCCCCCACATCAAGCGTCTCATCGCACAGCTCAACGACATCCTGGCACAGCCCGAGTCGTTCAACCTCGCCGTGTCGCGCAACGACCTGATCGACTTCATCAAGAGTCAGCTCACCGACGAGAACCTCGTGGTCTTCAATGCCCTGCCCATGAACGTAGCACGCCAGCTGGCCTTCGACCGCGACCCACACGGCAACGTACAGGTAAGCCAGATTGAGACGGAGAAGCTTCTCTCCACGATGGTGGCACAGCGCGTAGAAAAATTCAAGCGCTGGGGACGCTACAAGGGAAAGTTCTCTGTGCAGACTCATTTCTTCGGCTACGAGGGACGCTGCGCCTCACCGTCGAACTACGACGCCAACTACTGCTATGCCCTCGGCACCAGTGCCGCCCAGCTCATCGCCGCCGGCAAGACGGGCTATATGGCTATCGTGAAAAACACGACGGCTCCCGTTGACCAATGGGTGCCGGGCGGTGTGCCCATCACGATGATGATGAACATGGAGCGACGCAAGGGCAAGATGAAGCCCGTCATCCGCAAGGCGCTGGTCGACCTGAACGGCAACCCCTTCAAGACCTTCGCCTCACAGCGCGACCGCTGGGCCTATGAGACGGCCTACGTCTATCCGGGTCCCATCCAGTATTGGGGTCCCACAGAGGTATGCGACCGTCCCACGATGACCCTGCAGTTAGAAAAGAGTAAGAAGTAGCCTAAGCGCGTACAATATTCTCATCAATGTCCAGACATAGAAAAACGACAAAACCCAAGAAACGCCCCCACGCGCGCCACGCTACCCTCCTGGGCAAGCTGCCGCGCTGGGCATGGGTGCTGGGCGGCGTCGCCGTCATCGTGGCCTATGTCTGGACATTTTATTATTTCTTCGTAGGACCCTACGGCTTCCGCTGGAGAGCCATCTACGGCGATGCTAAATATCCCTCCGGCTACGAGATACGCGGCATCGACATCAGTCACTATCAGGGCGACATCGACTGGGAACAGCTACAGAACGCCATGATTGAGAAATGCCCCATCCGCTTCGTCATGATCAAGGCCACAGAAGGGGCATCGCGTCTCGACCCGATGTTCAACGACAACTTCCGCAACGCACGCGACTATGGCTTCATTCGCGGCGCCTACCACTTCTGGAGCAACAAGTCGTCGGCACGCGAACAGGCACAGTTCTTCCTCAAGCGCGTACACCTGCAGAAGGGCGACTTGCCCCCTGTGCTCGACGTGGAGCATAAGCCGAAGGACATGTCGGACGATGATTTCCGACGCGAGGTGCTCACTTGGCTTCACATCGTGGAGGACAAATACCACGTGAAGCCGATCATCTATACCTATTATAAATTTAAGGTGAACTATCTCGGCACCCCTGTATTCGACGACTATCCCTATTGGATAGCCCACTACTACGTTGACAAGATTGAATACAAAGGTCCCTGGAAATTCTGGCAGCATACCGATGCCGGCCGGCTCCCAGGCATCAAGGGCTATGTGGACTTCAACCTATACAACGGCAGCTACTACGATCTGAAGCGCCTTTGCATAGACCGCTGAAATAAAAAACGAGCCGCATCAGACGTATTGTCCAATGCGGCATCAGGTCGTGGTAGACGTTTCGGATAATAAGAGAATGTTTGTTTGTGGCAGCAAAATTACTAAAAAACAAACAAAACACAAAGAAAAAAGCAAGAAAAATTACGATTTCCTACTCATTAAAATATGTAAAATGGAAGAACGGGGTGATTTTCCCTATCAATTGGCAAAGAAAAGAAAATAAGCGGCAACGGCCAGCGCCAACAAACCGATGATGCCTTTGAGCAGACAACTGGTCACTTTCTTCACCACAAACGCTGCCACTACAACCAAGAGCAGCACTCCTACATATACATATAACGAATCCATCATCTATTATTTTTTTCTTTTGTTACTTTGTCTATATGTTTCTTCTGGACACTACTCGGCACCCATCGCTGATTGCCTCCCCCTAATGACCTCCCCTAATGACCTCCCCTAACCCCTCCTGTAGGAGGGGGACTGGTTTGTTTTGTTACCTCCTGTAGGAGGGGGACTGGTTTGTTTTGTTACCTCCTGTAGGAGGGGGACTGGTCTGTTTTGTTACCTCCTGTAGGAGGGGACTGGTTTGTTTTGTTACCTCCTGTAGGAGGGGGCTGTTTATATATTGCGCTCAGTTCTAACTATTCCTCCCCCTACAGGGGGAGATAGAGGGGGTCGCATATTCCCTACAGTGACTTATTCGTTCCGCGCTCAGTTCCAGCTTTTCCTCCCCCTACAGGGGGAGATAGAAGGGGGCATTGACGGGGTGTTGAGTAATTACTCCTTCTGTTTCTCTGTCTATATGTTCTTTTGTTACTTTGTCTATATGTTCTTTTGTTACTTTGTCTATATGTTTCTTCAGTTTCTCTGTCTAAATATCTCACGTTGATACTCTGTCTATTTAAACAGAGCCCTGAAGGCTGCGGGCACAGGCGTTTCGAACTCCAGTTGCTCGTGTGTCCGCGGATGGACGAAGCAAAGCAGGAATGCATGCAGGCACAGGCGCCCGATGGGGTTGTCGCCATTCCCATATTTAGTATCTCCGCAGACTGGGTGTCCCAAGTCGGCAGCATGTACACGAATCTGGTTTTTCCTACCCGTCTCCAGTTTGAACTCCACCAGAGAATGCTCCGTCGTGCGGTCGAGCGTAAAGAAATGCGTCACAGCATATTTCCCGCCGTTGTCCACAGGAGACGAGTAAGTGTAGTAAGCCGCATTGTCTTTCAGCCAACTCGACACCGTCCCTTCATCCTGTTCCATCTCTCCTGAGAGAACCGCGATGTAGCGCCGGTCGTAGACCGTCTCGTGCCAGCTGCGCTCCAGCATCTGTTCCGTCTCCATGTCCTTAGCATAGATCAGCAACCCGCTGGTGTCGCGGTCCAGGCGATGCACCACATGGGCCGTGCAGGCTTGCCGCGTCTTGCGGAAATAGTCGTCGAGCACCGCTTTCACATTCAGCGACTTATGGCCTGCCGCCATCGACAGGATGCCCACATTCTTCTCCACCACCACCAGCCACTTGTCCTCGTAGACCAATTTGACATAGCGGTTTCTGAGCAGCAGGTTATTTCGCTTTGTGCGACTCACGTCAACCCTCATACCTGGTTCCAACGCGAAGTCAAACTGCGTCACCGTCTTGCCGTCGACACGGATGCCGCGTCCCTGCAGCGTCTGTTTCACCTTGTTACGGCTCTGCCCCTTCACGTTCTCCAGCAGGAACGCGAGCAACTCCTGAGGCCGCTCCACCGTGTAGCGGTCCCACTCCCCTTGCTGCGATAACATCTCTTTCTTCATTTGGCTGCAAAGTTACGAAAAGTCGAGCGCAAAACAAAAGAATTCATTCTTTTTTTTGCTGAGACGGAGTAACTTATCCAAAGTTACGAAAAATGGTTGTAAAGAACAACGGATTTTGGAAGATTAACGCAATTCGGCCTGTAATAAAGGCAAGACGGGGAAGAACGGGGAAATTCAAATTTGGACTAAAAGCAAATTAGGGAGGATTGGTGAAGGAGTTAGGTTGCCAAATCGTAACCCAGAAATTGGACTCCTGTAGTGTTCGTCTGCTTACTTTCAGAATCTCAGCCACCTCTCTGTCTGTCAGGTATCGCTCACCGTCAAGTAAAGGGCGATAGTTGCCTGTGACATTCTTGTACACTGCAAGCACCTCTTTCATACTCTCCAGCACTCGTTTGACACCAGATTATGAGGCATTATCAGTTCGTTCATATACCACCTCCCTTCCACGCCTCCTTCCTTTTGTCCTCAACAAGTGGAATGATACGCTCAACGTCCTCTGGCTTGTAATAGACCTTATGCTCGATTTGAGAATAAGCTAACGTTCCGTTTTGACGGAGCGTCTGCAACGTTCGTGGACTGATGTTCAGTATCTGACACACGTCCTGGTTGTCGAGCCATTCGCCATGCCGTTTGTCTGTCCCTCTACCAGCCATTGCCTTCATTTGTAAGACGAAGCTATTAAAGCTTTCGTCTTTTATCACCTAAAATACGCCAAATAGTTTTGCTACTTCATAAAAAATCCCTATCTTTGCTCATTAATTCGGTATGTGACAAACGAAACAACAGATTTATGGCAATTGAAGTATCATTTACGGGGCAGATAAAGAGTCGTAAAAAACTGGTAGATAATATTACCAAGTTATCTAAGCATAGTTCTTTTGAGATTATTATTGACGATGAGGGAGATATCTCCTTAACTCTTTGTCCTACGGGTGAGATTACCTTTCATGTCGTTGAAGGCGGATTACTGCGCAAGACAAAGGTTGAGGGCTACTTTCAAAGTACGCCAGCAGGTCCTGGATTTCATAAGGCAGCAGTCGATTTTATCGATGCTCTTGATTTGGGGAGTCTCGTCTATGAAGATGATTCGGAATATGCTAACGACCGCGACTTCACAAAACTATGTAATAATCATTTTTATCGATGGCTGGAGAGGCTTGTTGAGCTTGCTTGTCAAAAAATGGATGAAGGTAATGAAAACCCTCTATTTGTTTGTTGGCAGACAAATCAGTATATACCAGATGTCTGTGGAGCGAAAATAGTTGCTCCTACAAGTTTGTGGGACATCAAGTTCATGAACCAGTTGATACATGACAGAGGTATTGAGGCTTTCGCTGATCGTTTTTTTGTATGGCCCCATGAACAACAGGATGCAACTTTCTATAGGAATTGCGCTATGAAAGAACTTTGGGAAGATTGCTACTATGTGTCATCAGAAAGAAGTGAAAGTGATGCTAATCTCAATAGGTCGATTATCGATAATCTTGAAAAGGCTTATGGGCTAAATCCAATGCTGCCAATTCCTTATGATAACTATTGTGAAGTTTGCCACTTGGACGGCAGATCACCCATTATACCTTCGACTGCCGTTAGCATGAATGACGGTTATAAACCAGGCTATCGTAAGGGAATGGTCAAGGAAACTATCGATAGATTGACTATAATAATACCTGGGTCATATCAACGACATCTCGAATTCAACGATGATGACTGGCCGATAACAATTTGGTGTGACGAAAGTACAGATAGCCCAGTGTGGAGACTTACCATATTTGAGTTGGAGAAAGAAATTGGCAAGCCCAAACTGGAAGGTAATCAATATGACTATTACGAAGAGTTTGATATTGAAGGTGGTAACGGCGTATTGGCCTTACAACAATGTCAAGAAGACGGTGACGATTTTTATATGGTTATCTGTCAGATAGCCTCAGGAACATCACTTCATCTGATAACGGTATCCTATAAGAAGCTAAAGGAGTTTGACCAGATTAGAAGTCTATTATTACTCATAACCTGTCAAAAACAAGAGGGTTAATGTTTGTTTTTACTTTAGCAGATTCCTGCCCTCATTCCCTTCCAACACCTGCATTTGCTGGATAGCAATCTGATTGAGTTTTATAAGCCTTTCGCCTTGTGGTACTCCATCGTTGATAAGCACAGCATTTATGTTCTCCATATTCGAGAGGCATATCAGCTCATTGATAGTTGCGTAGTCACGGATGTTGCCTTTCAAGTCTGGATTGGCTTCGCGCCATTGTTTGGCAGTCATTCCAAACATAGCCACATTCAGCACGTCGGCTTCCTCGGCATAGATGATGCTTGCCTGCGCAGCGGTAATTTCTGCTGGAATCAAATGGCTCTTAATGGCATCGGTATGAATATGGTAGTTAATCTTGGATAGTTCTCTTTTTGCTGTCCAGCCCAACATCTTTTGTTCTTCTGCTTTCAGACGCTGGTATTCTTTGACCAGTAGCAGTTGGAATTTCGGGCTTATCCACATGCCAAAGTGGTAGGCAATATCGCGATGGGCATAAGTGCCACCATAGCGACCCGCTTTAGAAAAGATACCAATGGCACCTGTCTTTTCTATCCATGTTTTTACTGACAGAACAAAGTTATTGCTACCCGCCATATTTCTAAATGTACCGAATTCGGTACAATTAAAATTAGGGTCAGTTTATAGCAAAATGTGGAATTGAGTACGGTTTCCAATTCGTAACCCGCTTTTTCTTCAGTTCCCCAGACTGCCTTTATATAAAGAAATCCTGCATATTCTTCCAAAGTTACGAAAAAACTCCTCCCGCTTGGAGGGCGGGAGGAGGAGTTAAAGATGGTGTTGCGACGGATTGTGCTTATCCCTTCACAATACGCTTCACAACCGGTTGTCCAGTGCTCAGCACCACTTTCACGAAGTAGATGCCATTTGCACAGTTGGAGAGGTTGATGAGGTTCTCATGTCCGAGCGGAGCCTCGATGCTCATGACGAGCTGTCCTGCAGTGTCGATGATGAGAATCTGCTTGATGTCGCGATCGCTGTCGACATGTACACTATTCTCAACGCGCTGCGGCCATACGTTGACTTCGCCGTCAAGATAAGCGACACCCGTCACCTGGTCGGAGGCGTTGATGTGCACGACGTACGGGTTGAGCAGCGTGCCGATGATGGCATCGTTCACGTAGTCTAACCGCTCGTTCGACAGCATTGACTTGTTGTCGTTGCCCATCACCTTGAACATCAGCTTGCAACTGCTCTCGCCAGGAACGGTGAGGAAGGCATATCCAGAGTCGTCGGTCATTGCCGATGTGCGGCACTCGCTGCCAGCGAAGACGCCTAACTCGGTATTGACAGCCAACGATCCGTTGACGTAGAGCTGTGCGATGACGTTCATGTTACCAGGATAGAGATGGTGGTCGATGGGATTGAAGTCGCCATTGGTCGATGCACGGTGCGGCATTCTCATGCCAGAGCCTGAGACAGCAGCCGTAGGATAGTGGAACGACTTGGTGCCAGAGGCAAGACTGCGGTACATGTAACCCTCGCCGGGCACGAGTGCCGTGAGTGTTCCTGTCCATTCGTAGCCATCGTACATCGCGAAGTCGCGCTGACTCTTGATGACGTCGCCATCCTCAGCTTCGAGTTCTGCCAGAGCGTCGGCCAGTGAGATGACACGCGAACCGCTGTAGCCTATCCAGTTCCAGCCAGATGCGATGTCGATCTTCTCCTTGGTGACATCCACCTTGCTGCCGATGACCTTCAGGCGCTGTTCCTCATTCATCTTGGCCATGTACATCTCCTTATTGTTCATGACGATGTTGTTGCCATACCACTTACCAGCACCATGAGCCATGAACAAGGTCTTGCTCTTGACAATGTCTGTCTGCTCAGCGATGTCAGCAAAGACAGTGGGTACGCTCATATCGTCGGACTTGACGTACATCGACATCCAGTTCCAACCGGCTGCCAGCAGCTGAGACTGTTCGAGACGGTCGACGGCTGTGAAGACCACAGGATCGGTGTTCTTACCGACTACCGAGTTGGAAGAGTAGTTCATGTTGACACTGGGACTCACCACTGCATAGGTGACACCCGTAGCAGCATCGTAGGCCTTGAAGGTAATTTCCTTACCAGAATCCATCGCACCGCCGTAGACATTCAGCATGACGAAGTAGCTGTCGTAGCGGGCGTTGTACTTCGACTGTGCCACACCTCGGCATTCGTCGCCAATGAAGGCTGCCAGCTTGTCTTCAGCATCGTTGCTGGGTCCTGCGGGGAACATGATGGTACCCACGACATTCATCGAACCCTCGTAGTCGGCTGCGTTGACAAACCACTGCGGCTCCTCGCCGGTCACTCTCACGCTGATGGTGATGGGCGTCTCGATGCCGTTGTTGCCCTTCAGGTAGATGGTTTCCTCGTACTTGCCGACAGGTGTCGTCTCGCTGACGGTGAAGGTCACCTCGCTCTCACCAATCGGGTTCGTCGATCCATACTCAGGACTTGCCTGCAACCACGACGGCATGCCTGAGAGTGTCCACATCTGCTGTGCTCCACTCTTGTTGACGATCGTAGCCGTCATGCTCTCAGAGGTGTTCACTGGAACTTCGATGCTCAATGCATCATCCTTCCAAGCCAGCTCGTTGCGGTTGACGAAGGCCGACCAGACAACAGGCATGGAGAAGTTGCCATTCTCGTCAGAAACATCACGTACGGTGAAGTTGAGCGTACAGCCCTCGATGGCAGCAGGATCTTCGTCGATCTCGATGACCACTTTCGTGTCGGAAGCCACAAAGTTGAAGTTGACGTTCGTCTCCGTGGGTTTCGCGCGCAGGGCAGGAGCCTCATCGACATATGTGAGCGCCGACGCTGTGGACACTGCCTCATGGCCGCTGCCGCTGATGTCTTCGGCAGTTCCTACGGTCACCACCTGGTTGTAGTCGTCGAGTTGCTTCTTCTCGAACGGATAGTAGTAGACCAGACCGTCTTCGCTACCAGTCAGGCGCACCTTGCGGTTGGAGAGCAACTGGTCCGCATTAAGCGTAGCATCCCAGATGCGAATCTCGTCGACCTGACCCTTGAAGTAGCGGTCGTAAGAGTAGTCGGCTGCTTGTGCGGAGAAGGTCTTCCGACGGACACCCACGAGGATGTTATCGGTTGAGATGCTTCCCACATTCGAAGCGTTGGTGGTCAGTTTCCGCTCACCGTCTACGTAGACGGCAGCAGCCCCCTGACGCAGCACGTTCAGTGCGATATGGTGCCAAGCGTTGTCGTTGAGTTTGCCGCTGCTGGTGGCCAGTGTGACAGCAGGAGCGCCGTTGTTGGTGCCACCATCCGGCAGGTAAGCACCCTTACCGGTCAGTTGCAGCTGTCCTTGTTCATTCAGCCAGAGGCTCACCTCGCCAGCCTGTACAATCTGTGCCTCGCCTGTCTGATTCTCAGCACGCATCCACAGCTCAATGGCGTAGTCGTCGTTGTCTGAGTATGGTGAGTCAGAGGCTACGAGTTTCAGGTAGTTCTGATTGGTGAGGCTGATGGCCTTGTTCACATTGTTCAGATACCACGTCTCATCAGGCATCGTCATGTGACGGTTGCGAGCGTAGTCGCGAATGGTGGTTCCTTCACCCTCGTTCATCTTCCAGTAGCCGATGAGGTTGTGGGTCGATGGATTCTTCGTGACGAAGCGGTTAGCCAAAGCGGTCACCATATCGTGAGCCTCGTCCCAAAGGAGGAGTTCGTGGATGGCACCCTTCTGGTTCTTACCCACTGCAAGCGGTCCACTGCCTTCGTATTTCACAACGTTTTGTGCGCTGAAGAGTGTGATGGTTTCAGCATCGCTGGCAACCGATGCGCTCAGTTGGCCATTCGAGAGATTATTGCGATAGCTCAGTGAAAGGAACACCCACTTGTTCTTTGGTATGGACTTGTTGGAAGTATAGGTCTTGTTTCCAATGCCCACAACGAGTTTGCTGCTGGCATCAGTGCCTATCGTCAGTTTGTCGGCTCCCATACCGTGAGTGAGGATGGTACCTTTACTTGAGATGTTCAGCCACATGTCGGTAGAGAAGTCCTTTCCTGCGAGCATGATGTCTGCCTCGGTCTGTGCCGTAGTCTCAGTGTTCTGCATGCTGAGTGCAGTCTCATGGTCGATTTCAGATCCGTTGAGCACACCAGTCACCTTGAAGTTGGCTTCCTTCGTCAGGGCGCCCTTGATGATGGTCTCGTTGAAGGTGATGCTCAGGTCGTCGCCAATGTCGAGAATACCGTCGGACGGTTCCGGCTGTCCGAGCGGACGCGGACGCATCATATCCTTCACCACTGCTATCTCATCGCTGTAGCGATAAACCTCGTCAGCACCGTATGTGCAGGCCGAGACGACGCGGAACAGGTAGTCGCCATCCGAGAAATTTTCCATGGGCAGCGTGTAGCTGACGCTGGAACCCGTAGAGGGCAGCATGTAGTTGTTGTCGGTCTTGTCCTTGCTGTTGAGCACATACTCACGAAGCAATGTCCAGTCGGTGCTTCCCTGCTTCTTATACTGTAAACGGAAAGCCTTCAGGTTTCTGTAGTTGCGGTCGAAGCCTGAGAATGTCAGGACGAGGTCGGTACCTGTATCCGTGTTGATGAGCGTGTTCGAAAGAGCGAGGTGAACATCAGATGACGACGGTACGAAGTGAGCCGAAATCTTAACGGTATCGGCAATCACATCCCACGTGCTTGTCGGGTCGTACTGACACTGCGATGCGAGCACGAGTTCAATGTCCTCATAGTCGAGGATGCTGGTGTTCGTCTGCTTCAGCTGCAGCGCCTTCGTGACGGTCTGACCTGCCGGCACCTTGATGACGCGGCTGTCGGTCACAGGCTTGCCGTCGATCAAGAGATTAGCGCCATTGGGGTTCGTCTCGTCGTTGACGAGCAGGCGGTAGTAAACATCCTCGTCGATCTCCGATGCGTTGGAGAGACGCAGTGTGTAGTCGGCCGAGCCGCCAGTAGGCACATCGTTGATGATGGGCACGTCGACATTGATCTGCGGCACCTCAATCTGCATGGTGGCCTCCATGATGGTCGTACCCGGCTGATAGTACTTGGTCACCACCTTTCCCTCGTACGGACAGCAGGTCTGTCCACCACGGGTTCGGAAGATGGGTCCGTAGGCATCGAATTGCAATACATCGACGGAGAGGGCATCGTCGTCGCCGTCCTCAGCAAGCGTATAGCTGAACGAGGTGGTGGTCGACGTTCCGTCTTCGTCCACCTCATGGCGTCCACCCATAGTCTCGTCCTCCATGGTGCATTCGATACCAAACTCGTTGATGGCGAATCCGAAGGTGTTCTCGGCTATGATACCTGCAGAGACGGTCCAATCCCACGTGTTGGTGACAGAGTTCTCGGTCTCCATAGTCGAAGTGATGGATGTACCTGAGTCGAACGACAAGTTGCGGTCGACGATGTACGTCTCGCGATCAGCAAAGGCCTCCACTTTCGCAGAGTCGTTCTGTGCAAGGTAGCGCACCCAGTTGTTAATCTGGCTGGTCACCCACTTCACAGAGTCTTCGAATATCACGTCAGGATCGGCACCCTTCGGACGGAAGGACTTGTAGGTGCCACTCTTGCCATAGTTCTTGTCGTCGGGCGAGAGCAGTGTGAGGTACACCATATGGTCGGTGTTGTTCACATACGAGTTGATGGCAGCCTGATTGGCCACTGTGGTCAACAGATTCTTGCGGAGCAGTTCGAAGTTGGGGAAGAGCACGTTCTCAATGTAGTTCTGCGTATAGCTGAACATGGTCTCGAAGTCGACACCCGTAGAGATGATGTCCTCAAGTCCAAGATCCGCGGTGTTGCCGCCAGAAATGCGCTGGAATCCCAGATTGCGTGCCTTGCCGAAGATAATGTTCGTAGATGTTCCAACGTAGACGTCACCCTGTGCACCCACATACTCAGGTGCTGCCGAAGTACTGATGGCACGAGTTGCCGTTGTGGTGGTGGTGCGAGTCCAGGAGTTCTCTCCCGACGACTCCATCTTGGCACCCACGGTGAGTTCATCCTTCGCGTCGGCCACGATGATGTTACCCACGCCTGGTGTACCCACGATGGTCTGTGTGGTGAGTCCGAACTTGTGGTTGAACTTCACGCCAAAGTTTTCTGTGAAGGTGTTTCCACGAACGCGCGATGTCGTTGTGCTGCTACCTGTAGTCCACTCAGCGAAGGAGTTTGTTCCGGGCGGGTCGCGCAGAATCATGAGCAGTTTGTCGGGACCTGCCGTGATGAAGTTGTTGCCTGTGGGCAGGTCGCCCAATACGATACCAGTCAGACCCTTGCCGCCGTTCCAGTCGTAGAAGCGGTCGTTGATGTCGTAGGTCATGGTGATGGTACGAGTGAAAGGCTCTGCAATGTTAGGCATACCGGCCTTCCAGGTATACGTAGCACATCCGAGACTGTCGAGCTGCAGCTGGTTGGGTTTCAGATCTACGACCTCACCAGCCTTCACTGGCTTACCTTCCACAGTGCCATCCTCGACATAGACGCTTTGGTCGGCCGAGAGGGCATTGTTGATGGTGACGACGAGATTAGCCAGCGGCACATCTTCCTCAACATTGGTGTCGACATTCTTGTAGTGTTCATAGCCCCTGAGCAAGAAGGTATAGTCATCTTCCTTGATGAAGAGCGGAGCGTCGTGGTATTTATAAGTCACAGTGCCATTGCTGACGCTATAGATGTCGTTGATGGTAAGGTCGCCCAAATCATCGGTGATCTTATAACTACTGATACCGAAGGAGCCATCAGTACGCCCATCCTGCGTCACGGAGAACATAGGATCAGAGTGGTACACCTGGTTCAGCTTGGTGTTGTACTCATAGAGCTCATAGCTCTCGCCGTCTTCGCTGTAGAGCGTGTCGCTCATGGTGATGTGAGCCTTCGTCAGGTCGAGGTTAGACTTCGGACCTACCTCCGCTCCACCTTTGACAAGCTTAATAGCTTCCATCTCGTACTCCAATGGCGGCAGCATGGCCGAGAACTCACCCGTATTGGGGTCAGTGTCGATGATAATGATCTTGCATTCGGGCTTTGTCTTACCACCTTGGCGCTTCGCAGTGCTATTGATGAGCGGAGTTGCCGATGCCACGGGCAGATCATCCGGGTTGTTGGCCCAATCGGACGTTGTCCCTTCTGTCTCCTTCACTACATTCATTCGGAAGTCTAACGTTGGTGTGAGTTTAATCCGAGCCCTACCGATGTTGTTGTTGCTGAGGCCGAAACCGACAGGATGGTTACCCTCGTTGTCGCCGCCAACCACACGTCCAGTGAAGTTGACGAGTGTCTCGTCGTAGAACACCATGTTGTCTTTTGCCTCATCGAAAGTGAACTTCTCACCAGTGCCGTTGGGGTCGGCAGGGAATCGTCCGTCGTTGGCAAACACATGTCCGTGCTTCTCGAGAGTGATGGAGTGATCGCCGATGGGAACGCTGATAGTGAAGTTACCCTTATCATCGCTGGTGAGCACCTCACCTTCCTTCGAGCATTTCACACCGTCGACGTAGAAAGTCACGCCCTTCACGGGATAGTCGGTGTTGGCATAATAGATGGTGCCGCTGACGGGGAACGACGATACATCCTCGAAGTCCACACCGCTGTGGATGAGCGACTGCTGGCTCACGAAGCGCGACTGACGAACAGGCGAGAATTCGTGAATGCCCAAAGTGGGAATCACGGAGTAGTTGACGCCTTCGCCCGAGAAGGGGATACCAGCCACAACATAGTCGCCGATAGAGTCGGTGTAGGCCATCAGGCTGAACTGCTCCTCGCTGGGAATGACGTTCGAACTCTTAGCAGTCACGTCGCCTGTGAAGGAATGTCGTCCGTTAGGCACACCATTGGTCTTCGAGAAGTCATAGGCCAGGTTCTGCGAAGGAATACCCTCGTCGAGCGGGTAGTAGATGGCCAAATCTTTCTCGTTACCTGCTAATGGATGGTTGTAGTTGTGCAGGATCTCATCCTCGGAAAGCGCTTTAGTGAAGAAGCGGAACTCGTCGAGATTTCCTCTATAGGTTCTGTTGGGTGTATTATTGTCACCTCGACGCGTGATACCGATATTGGTTGTTTGACTCGTTTTGTAATCGATATTGAGGCCCGTTATGGTCTGCGATACAAGAGAGTCGCCTTTCACCAAGTAGACGGTACCCTCCTTCTTACTGCTGTTGTACACGAAGGTGAAGTGGGTCCATTCGTTGGCGGGCAGGAGAGTAGTGTTATACGCTTTATAGCTTTCACTTCCCACATAGATAAGAGGCATGTAGGACTGTCCATAGACGCCATAACTGGTATAGTACTTGAGATTAAAGTTCACCAAACCCAGCACATTGAAGAACTGGTAATGGGCGGTATTAATATTCATACCGTCGGTCGCGTTGTTGTCCGGGTTGAGATAGGCCTGAATGGAGAAATCTCCTTCAAAGAGTGTTTTGATTGTTGTGGTATCGCTCTCGCACACCAGTCCGCTGCCAGGTCCAGAGAACAGCAGGGAGTGCATGCCACTCTCCCCATCTTCGGTCTGTCGCTTCAGCGTCACCTTGGCATTTGGCACGGCCACACCCGTTCCATAGGTGACGTGTCCGCTGATGATACCCGTTGAGAGGCAGAAACCGTCGGTCTTCGAGTCCTTGCCTCCTACCTTCTTGCCTTCGTGCATGGCCCAAATGCTGACCATGTACTCGTTGAACGTACCAATCTGCGCCGACTCGTCGTCGTAGCTGTAGGCAGTGTTGGTACCTGAGAGGGTGGCGAGTTCCACCCACCCTTTATCACCAACGGTGCCTAACGGGCGACGAGAGAGTGTGAAATAAGAGGTGGTGTTACCGACCTGTTCTACTTCCCATTTCAGTTTCACGACATTGGTATAAGTACCACGTGTTGCCGAGAACGAAGTGATCTTCGACATGCCTGCCAACTGACCGGAAGCATGACCCGAAACATAGTCTTTTCCGAAGACGCTGACTCTCAGCCTATAGTAGTAGGTCGTGAAAATCTCCAGTCCATTCGTGTCCTCATAGCTGCCACTGGTGAGTTCCGAATTTTTCACGGGGATGGTGGCGAGCTCAGACCAGTTGGTCTTGTCGAGAGAACGTTCCAGAATCAGGTTGCAAGGATTGCTCGTCGATGCATTGGCAATGGGGTCGTGCGTCCACGACACGACAATCTTATTGCTATAGGTATCTGTAGCCTTGAAGTTGTTGTTGTTGAAAAACTCCGTTGGGCGTTGTAGCTTGGCTTTCACCTGTTTTGAAAGTTCGCTGCGTGGCTCCGTTCCCGATGGTGTACCGTTAGGAATGAAGTAGACCGTATAGGTGTATTCCGTGTCGTAAGCAAGCTCGCTCGACGTATCGATGCAATTACGTGTGCCGCTGCCATAGGCAATGCCACTCTTCACCAAAGTGCTGCCACGGTAGACACTCCACGTGCCGTTTTTGCTGCGGTTGCCCGATTCGTCGGCTTCCCACGAAATCGTAATCTTCTTATTCCAAAGGTCTGGAGTGAAAGTCGGATCGGCCTTTGGCCTGACGAATCCAGGAATCCACACTCTATACCACTGGTAGATGCTCACATCAGGCCGTTCGTTAGCTGGCAGATCGGTGTGGTTGACTTTCTCCTTGATGACGTATTCAACAGGTTTATCCACCGAGTTCCAGAAGTCGTTACGGGTGAAGGGCAGCGCAAGGTTCGAATACGATTCCGTGCCGTAGGTGTACTGCTGACTCTTGGTCAGGGCATCAGGATCCGTCATTGTGACGCTACCCCATTGGGCATTGTCGGAGGTTCCCACCCAAGTAGGTCCGTGGGTCTTGTTCAGGACACCGCTCACCTGCATATTGGCGTAGTCCTTCATCGTGGCCGTGGGACCTGACGTGAAGGGCGAGGCAAAGGCATTTGTGGTTAGCTCCACCTGCTCCCAGTCGGTGCTGGTGTCGTTGATGCGCCAGCGACCCCTGATCTTCACCGTGTGGGAGAAGCCAACGTGGTATTTCCCTAAATAGACATACATGTAGCAAGTGTACTGACCAGCACTTGACTTTCCAGGATTCCAGAACTTCACGAGGTACTTCTGGCCATCGGCACTGGTATTGGTGTAGGACATGCAATCTGATTTTCCCCACCATTCATCAACTCCGCGTTCTTTCTCCACGTAATCACTTGAACCAGAACCACTGCCCGGCCACGCCAGTTGCCAGTCGGGCGAGCAGACGTACTGACCGTCAACATAGACGGCAGGTCCAGGATTGTTTCCATGCTCAGCATCGTGCAGGAAGAAGCCGTCCTTACCATTGGGGTCGTAGAACATGACGCGAAGCGTGATCCACGGTTCATTGACCGTAGGATGGTGGTTAATCCATGTTCCACCGGCATCGAAGCGCTCACCGGCAAGTGCCGTGCCACTGCTTCCGAAGAATAGTGCAATCATGAGCACCGCCACTGACAACCACTGCTGCCACCCTCTCGAAGGCGGAGAGACAGCGTTGCCCGTTGGTGAAGCCATTGGCAGCTCAGGCCGCCAGTGCTTCAGGAGGTAAAAAAACTGTTTCATAATACAAAAGAATTAAAGGGTTATACTTAAATTATATGATTTGTAAATTGGATTCACTCTTGTTTCTTTTGCCGGCAGAATAACCTCTTTTCTCGTACAACTTGTCGCGGAGCTCGAAGTTCTTGCGAATCTCACGAATGATGGCATCGTTCTTGTCGCTGAGCAAGTGCTGGTTGCGGAGGTTGATCCACAACAGCACGGTCACGATGACAACGAGCAGCGCGATGATTCCGATGAGTATTCCAATTATATTCTGCATGACACATCAATATTATTGATGGTGCAAATATAATACGATTTTCCCTTTGTTGCAATAGGTCGGACGAATTAGCGCTCAAAAAAAGACGCATTCACGACAACAAAAGACAGTTTCACGGATACTTCAGACGATTTCACGGAAGCATGGAATCATAATTGTATATGATTGCAAAAAATAATACCATACAGCACACACGGCGCTGTATGGTTATTCAAATCTGTTTTGTTGGAAGCTCAGAACCCTACCCTTGCTGTTTCCTGTATTGCGACGGGGTGAGCGCGTATTTCTGTCGGAAATTGCGTCCGAAGGTATCAGCACTGGGGAACCCGCTGGCCTGGGCTATTTCGGCGATGGACATGTCCGACCTCTCTGCCAACAGCTTCGTAGCGTAGTGCATGCGGCAGTCGGTCAGGAAGTCGATGAGCGACTTGTAGGGACTGCCCTTGGCGAAGGCAGCGCCAATGCGCTCTTTGGGAAGAGAGAACCGGTCTACGAGTGCCTGACGGTCGAGCATGGGATCCAGGTAGAGCTGTTCGCGCAGGATGATGTCGCTCAGTTGCTGATAGAGCACATCGTCGGGAAGCTGCGATGTGGGGGCTGCGGGCACAGCGTCAGCCTCGCTTTCGGTAGCTGACGAAATGGGATGGAGGGTCAGTCGTTCGTATTTCTCCCTGTAGTCGGCGTTCTCGGCTATCTCACGAGCCAACGCCCGGTTCTTCCTTTCCACGATGTGCTTCTGGCGGAAAAACCACACGAGGACGAGAGCAACGGCAACGAGACCGATGGCCAGCACGATGTTGATGATGTGCGAAAGCTCTGCCTCTGCCTCCTTCTGCTGACGGGCCAGCTGCTCCTCCTGCAGGTGGTAGACGGTGGCCAGCTCGTTCAGCTGGTTGCGCTGGTCGCGCTGATCGATGCTGTCGCGGAGATTGGTAGCACGCTCCATATACCAATAGGCGCGCTCCGTCTGTCCACGCATCTTTGCGGCCACACTGCGCTGATAGAGTGAGATGAGGTGATTGTTGGTGATGGTATCGGTCTTGGTAGAATCGATACGGTCCATTGCCGTGTCGAACTTGTCGAACTCTTCCATGTGATGATAGGCAGCGGTCATCATCTTGTCGCAGTCAAGGGAATGGCACCACTGCGTCTGGTTTACAGCTGCCTCAGCTGCGCGCGCTTTCTGAAGCAACTGGGCGCGAACGGCAGGTGTCAGCTCCCTGGGCGGCGTCTTCGCTGCTGAGTATTGACGGGCATAGGCGACGGCGAGGAAAGCATAGGTCTGGCCTCGGGCCATATCTATAAACTCGGATGTGTCGAAGCCCTCAGCAATATCGCTGAAACGTTCAGGGTGTTTATCCAACTCGTCGATACGCTCCAACATCGACAGGCAGACAGGCACCATCTCTACGAAGCGATCATTGTCCAACAGTGTGTGGAGCATCTCTTTAGAGGTGCTGTGATAGGATACCACACCTTTGAAGGAATCCATCTGCCGCAACTCTTCACAAATTTTTTTCATGCGGTCGAGGCTTTCGTCGGTCTTTCCTGCCTCTGCCATCACTCGGGCAATGGAACTCTCCATTTTGCCAATATCGCTGGGAGAATCGAGGATATGCGCCAGTCGGGACGCTTCCGTAGCATAGCGTACGAGGGCAACGTTATTGCTTGATGAGTATTCTATGGACACCAGCAGGGTGTAGGTATGCAGGATGGTGGTGGAGTCTTCATTCGACAGCTTCTGCGTTTTGTGCAACTTCTCATATTCCTTCAGCAGGTTTAGACATGTCTGACGGGAAAGGTTATAGTCTCTCTTTCCCCCATATTGGATGATGGCTCTCAGGTATTCGGCACGCTGAGGTGTGATGTTGCCCACGATGACTGCCGAATCGATCATCGCCAAGGCACGATCGGGTTCATTCCTATGAATACTCATGGCTGCAGGTTCGGTGTAGACTGTGTCCACAGCTCCCTCTTTCTCTTCAGAAGGACGATGGCCTCCTGTGCCTGTGCAACCGATAAGCGTTATAATAGAGATATAAAGAAGTAATTGCTTCATTGTATCGAACTTTCTTTTTAGATTTTGAATGCAAAAATAGTCTTTTTTTGTGAATTAGCAAAAGAAAACCTTATTTTTTACCATTTTTCGGAAATACTTTGTACCTTTGTGGCATGATTCATCAGAACGAACTGAAACTTGCAAAACAATGATAAAGGCAAGGAATCTGTAGCTTTAACGACTCATTGAAACCAGAAAACAGCTGTATGAAAACAAGAGCTTGCGCAAAAATCAACCTGGGACTAAACATCGTGAAGCGCCGCCCCGACGGCTATCACGACCTGCAGACCGTGTTCTACCCCGTACCCATTTTCGACGACATCGAGATTCTTGCCGATACGACACTGACAGACGTAGCCCTCGTCATGGAAGGACAGCCTGTGGAGGGTGCCGCGGAAGACAATCTTGTGGTGAAGGCTTACCGGCTGCTGGCCAGTCTGTACAAACTGCCACCCGTGAAGATCTGCCTCAACAAGCGTATCCCCATGCAGGCGGGTATGGGAGGCGGTTCAGCAGATGCCACGTTCACGCTCCGGCTGCTTAACGACATGTTCTCTTTGCACATGGATGCGGAACAGATGACAGGATTGGCTGCACAACTGGGAGCCGACTGCCCGTTCTTTGTAGAAGCCCGGCCGGCCTACGCTGAAGGCATTGGCGAACGACTCTCACCCATCGACATCGACCTCGGCAACTATCGCCTGGCCATCGTAAAGCCACCCGTTGCCGTGTCTACACGAGAAGCTTTCGCTCATGTGAAGGTGGGTTTTCCTGAAATAAACTGCCGTGATGTAGTGGCTCTCCCAATGGAAGAATGGCGTGGACTGCTGAAAAACGACTTCGAGGAAAGCATCTTCCCCCAACACCCCATTATCGGCGAGGCCAAAGAGCAGCTTTACAAACTGGGTGCTGTCTACGCCGCCATGAGCGGCAGCGGCAGCGCGCTCTTCGGTTTCTTCAGGAAGGGTGAAGAGCCTACGCTTGATACCGCCTTCCCCAACGACTGGTTCAAGCAGTTAATCGTCTGACTGTCTGAAAAGACGAAAGAACACTAAACTGTTGGAAAGAAAAAAAGAGCCGCAGCACGCTGATGTGCTACGGCTCTTTTGTGTCATTCATTTCGTTTCCACTTCTTCCTTCATGTCGATGAACTGTTTCTTGTCGTCATAGAATTCATATTGCAAGAAACCCATCTTTTGCGAAGGAATAATGTGTACCCCAAGTCCGTATTTCAACTGCCACTTTCGCTTCAGGGAAACAAGACCCTGATTGATGAAGGCAGCCACGTAGGGGTGGACATGCAGATAGAAACGCTTTACTCCTATCTTGTTGACTAACTGATCAATTTTCCCTTCCAGCTGGTCTGTAAAGAGGAAGCTGGACTTAATCTTTCCGCTACCAAAACATGTAGGGCAGTCTTCGTCGACATTCACATCCATTGCCGGACGTACGCGCTGACGTGTGATTTGCATCAGTCCGAACTTGCTCAATGGCAAGATGTTGTGGCGGGCACGATCGTGCTGCATGTTCTTGCACATGCGTTCGTAGAGCATCTGGCGGTCTTCAGCGAGGTTCATGTCGATAAAATCAACGATGATGATGCCTCCCATATCGCGGAGTCTCAACTGGCGTGCCAACTCATCGGCGGCTCCGAGGTTCACCTCTAAGGCGTTGCCTTCCTGTCCTTTTTCAGCCTTGGTACGATTGCCGCTGTTCACATCGACGACATGCATGGCCTCTGTATGCTCGATGATGAGATATGCCCCGTGCTTGTAGTTGACAATCTTCCCAAATCCCGACTTAATCTGCTTCGTGACGTTGAAGTTGTCGAAGATGGGAACATTGCCCGTGTAGTGCTTCACGATGCCAACCTTCTCGGGGGCAATAAGGGCTACATACTCCCTCACCTCTTGGAAGACCTGTTCATCGTTGACGTAGATGTTCTCATAGGAGGGATTGAAAAGGTCGCGCAACAGCGCCACCACACGGCTTTCCTCCTCATAGACGAGCTGTGGACGGGTCGTCGTTTTTTGTACTTTGGCAATGGTATCCTCCCAACGCTTCATCAGGATTTTCAATTCTGAGTCGAGTTCGGCCACTCGTTTTCCCTCAGCCACCGTCCTGACGATGACACCCACATTCTTGGGCTTGATGCTTTGGATGAGCTGCTTGAGGCGTGCGCGCTCTTCGCTGCTCCTGATTTTGGTAGAAACCGAAACCTTATCGTAGAATGGCATCAGGACAAGGTATCTGCCTGCAAAACTCAGTTCGCAAGTCAGACGGGGACCTTTGGTGGAGATGGGTTCCTTGACAACCTGTACCAACACCTCCTGGTCTTTCTTCAACGTGGTGGCCACGCTGCCGTCTTTTTTCAGGTCGGGCAGATGCGATGCCTTGGCAAAAGGATAAAGTTTCTTCCTGTCGCTCTGTACCTGCTTGAGGTACTTTTCGTAGGAACTGAATTGTAGTCCTAAGTCAAGATAGTGCAGAAAAGCGTCGCGCTCATAACCTACGTCCACGAAACTGGCATTGAGTCCCGCCATGAGTTTCCTCACTTTGGCGATGTAGATGTTTCCGACAGCAAAAGAGGCCGACCTGGGCTCTGTCTGGTATTCAACCAAGTTCTTGTCTTCCAGAAGAGCAATTGAGACCTCGTTCTGACGGACGTCAATTACAACTTCGCTTGTCATTTCTGCTTGTTTTTTAATGTTAAATTGAGTGTTTGCTGGCTGTTGAGAGCGTAATGCCCTAAACAGCCGACAAACACTCAACCCGCCTTAAGAGCCAGCTTACTTGCTCTTATGACGATTCTTTCTCAGTCTCTTCTTACGCTTGTGAGTAGCCATCTTGTGGCCCTTTTTCTTTTTTCCGTTTGGCATGATCTTAATGTATTAAATATGTTAAACTTGAATGAATGATGCTTACCTTACGCCTCGTCGCGCATCTGGGCGACGAAACTCTTTGCCGGCTTGAAGCCTGGATAGTCGTGGGCATCAATGACGACGGTAGTGTTTTTCTGGATATTACGGGCAGTCTTGGCAGCACGATGCTTCACAATGAAGCTACCGAAACCGCGAAGATACACATTTTCCTTCTCAATAAGGCTTTTCTTCACAACATCCATGAAGGCCTCTACAACTGCAGAACACTCCTTGCGGGAGATTCCTGTGGTCGAAACGATCTGTTCGATAATCTCAGCTTTGGTCATCTCTTTTCTATGTTTTTATTGTTTATAAATGTCACTCCAAATGCCCTTGCATGATAAAAATGCACGTAAAATGCTTCTAAACATACGATTTGGGGGTGCAAAGGTACGAGTTTTCCTTGGGATACGGAAATTTATTGAGTTTTTTTTGCAAATTTACTTCGAATATTTTTCAATAAGGGCATCTGCCTGCTCATTTCCCAACTCCTTTGCTTTCTGCAAGTTAGACAAGCCTTCTTCTTTCTGGCCCATACGAGCCTGCGCTACTCCCAAAAGAAGATAGCCGTCGCTGTCGTCAGGACTGAGCTCTATACAGCGCTCTGCTGCCCGTAAAGCCTGATCGGGCATATTGACACGAAGCTGCAGAGAAGCCATCTCTGCAAAATAGGCGGGTTCGTCGGGAGCAAGCAACGCGGCACGCATGATGTCAGTCAGCGCCTGCTGATACAGTTTCCCTTTCACTTCGGCCTGCTCACGTATGTAGTAGAAGGGTGCCCCCACCCTGCCCTGCTGCAGGTATTCATAGCGGGTATAGTCGAACACGGCTTTGCGGAAACTGTCGGCCTGCTCATACATCTCAGCGCGAAGCAGGAAATAAGGAGCGGTTTCCATCATGCGGAGCGTGTCGGTCTCTTCAATGGCGCGGTCGAGTATGCCGACTACAGCCATCGGTTCTGCATTCATCATCTGCTGGCAACGAGCTGCTTGATAGAGCAATTCGCCGTTGGGAGCAGCATCGTCGTGTAGTTTCATAAACAAATCGAAGGCCGTCTGATACTCCCCTTTGGCAAAGAGTATCTGTCCCAACATCTGATGATAGGCAGGAAGGTCCTGCACCTGAATGGCTTTCATGATTTCCTGCTGAGCCTTATCGAGAGTCCATTCCTGGCTGTCGACTCCATAGACGAGCAGCGCATCGTAGACGATTTTCGAAAACTGATAGTGGGCATCGTCCTTGTTCGCAACATGGTCGATGGCCTGATTCATCATCTTGTCGGCTGCAACAAGGTCGCCTTGTGTCATCATCCATCGGGCACGAGCCTCATAGCCGTCGACACGCTGTGGAAACTGACGCAGGAAATCGGTGATGGCTGCATCGTATTTCAGCGAGTCGCCACTTTGGCCAGCCATCATCAGCGCCAACTGGGCTTGCGTCTCGTCGGTGGGGAGTGCCGTCGGAATGCCAATCTTACGCAAGTTGGCATCAGTAGCGGCCAGACCGCCCACTGTCAGGCTGCGGATGAAACGCACATCAGTGGCGTGGGTGTCGAAAGTTGTGGTGCTCACCTGCATTAGTCCGATGACCTCTCCCTGCTCGTTGACAAATGGGCAGGCTATTGCATTGTCGGGGGCATTCATGCCGAAGATGTAGTAGGCATACTGTTCCATGAAAGGCTCCATCTCCTTCACTTCGGTCTCCACTATCTCGGGCGACTTCGGATGGTAGCCCACGAGCCAAGCCTTTCCGCCCTTAGCCAACAGGCCTGTTGCCAAGGGGGCAGCTATGGTCTTTCCATCAACGAGGAAGCGGGCTACATCATAGAGTTCGTTGATGCCCTGCATTCGCGTCACTTCCATTTGCCGTCCTTTCTGGTCGATGACCACAGCGCGTGCGGCTCCGAGGAAGGGTTTCAGGTCGCTTACCGCTTCCCCTGTTTCGCTGACGAACACACCATGCGACGATGCTAATAACGAACCGTCGGCTCGGAAGGTGGTCAGCGTGAACACGCTCTTGGCCACATTCTTCACAGCAGCTGGCTGAGCAGCTAACGGGCTTCCACCAAACGCTGCGGCAACCATAAAAATCAATGCTACAACTATTATCCTTCTGATTTTCATTTCGTTCAATACAATCATTTTTATTACGTTATGCAATCCGAGAACCGCTTCAATTCTCTCCCTTGAAGGATGCCGGAGAGGTTCTTCCCAGCAACTCCCGTGCATGAACTATAGCGGCATCAGTCACCTCGCTTCCGCTCAGCATCTGCGCAATCTCCAAGATGCGCTCCTCGTCGTTGAGCCGAAGCATGTGGGTGCGTGTGCCCTCGGAAGTCTCCTCTTTATATACTTTATAATGTACGCGCCCGCGCGAGGCAATCTGAGGCAGATGGGTGATACTGATCACCTGACGGTCGCACTGCCCCATTTCAGCCATGATATTGCCCATCATTTCAGCAATCTTTCCACTCACGCCAGTGTCTATCTCATCGAAAATGATGGTAGGCAACTGCACCTGCCCACTGATCATCGCCTTGAGCGAAAGCATCACACGGGCAATCTCACCGCCAGAGGCCACTTCGCTGACAGGCTGAAGTGGCGAGTTGGTATTGGCACTGAAGAGGAACTGCACCATATCGTGGCCATCGGCAGCAAGTGGCTTTTCTTTCAAACTGACCAGGAAGCGTACTTTGGGAATGCCCAGCGGTACAAGTCTTTCGGTCAGTTCTTTCTCCACCTTTCGTGCCGCCTTCTTACGTTGCTCCGTCAGCTTGCCTGCCACACGCTCACATTGCTCAAATGCCTGCCGTGCATTTTTCTCCAGATCGTCGAGTGCATCGGAACCATTATCCAAGCGGTCTAACTGCTGTTTCAGGTCATCGCGAATGGCCATCAAAGCCTCCACAGTATCGACATGATGTTTCTTTTCCAGACCGTAGATGAGACTCAGTTTATCGTCGATATCAGCCTGACGTCGGGGGTCATAGTCCACCTGCTCGGCCATACTGCCTATCTCTTGTGCGATGTCCTTAAGTTCGATGTGACAGCTGTCGAGCCTGTCGGCCAACATGCCTGCCGAGGGATAGACTTCTCGAATGCTTTCCAGTTGTCGCTGGGCATCCCGGACTGCCGCCAAAGCACCCATCTGCTCTCCACTCGACAACCTTCCATCGGCTTCACTCAAGGCACCCTTGATGTCTTCCACATGGCTCAACATCTCGCTTTCCTGCTCCAGTTCGTCCTGCAAGCCTTCTGTCAGCATAGCATCCTCTAATTCACGATGCTGATAGCGGATAAAATCCTCGTTCTCCTGCGCTTTCGCCACTTCGGCCCTCAGCCTATCGAGTGCCTTTTGAGCCTCCTGGTATTCCTTGAACGCCTTCCGGTAGTCGGCAAGCATTTCGCGATTACCACCGATAATGTCGAGCACATCCATCTGGAAACTCTCCTGCTGGAGCAGCATGTTCTGATGCTGTGAGTGGATGTCAACCAAACGGTTACCCAATAGTCGCATCAATGCCAGCGAAACAGGTGTGTCGTTGATGAACGAGCGGCTCTTGCCCGCTGAGGTCAGTTCACGACGTAAGATGCAGTCGTCGGCATCATAGTCGATGTCGTTCTCGGCAAAGAAATCTGCCATTTCATAGCGCGAAAGGTCGAAGTGGGCCTCGATGGTGCACTTCGAAGCACCTTGTTTGATTGACTTTGAGTCGGCTCGCTGCCCCAAAAGTAGTGCTACGGCACCAAGTATGATGCTCTTGCCGGCACCTGTCTCACCAGTCATCACGGAGAAGCCCGGACAAAAGTCCATGTCCAGGCTGTCGATTAGTGCAAAGTTCTTTATGGTAAGATGCTTCAACATAATTGCCTATAATCAATAGCTCCTCACTCTTTGATTTTTTCCCACGCGTTGTTCTGCGAGGCATTGATGGAAAACAGGATGTCGTAGACCGACTCTTTCTCCTTCTGTGTGCCCTTGCCCTTGTAGATATTGGCCAACTCGTCTTTCTTATAGTCGGTCCAAATCTGTGGCAAGAGGCTCAGCGGACGGTCTTCGTGGGCTTTCTTTAAGTCTTCCTGCAAGGCAGTGGTGATATTGGTGCGGCCACGCTCTGCGTTGTTGGCCATCTCGTCGAGTCCGTTACGGTAGTAGTCGTATTGCAACTGGCGGAAGGGGCGCATGGCTCCCTCCAGATAGTCGTTGATGATGGCAAAGCGGTTTCGATCGTTGTCGAAAGCCTTCCACCCGGCAAAGCCCAAGTTCTGCGCATTGTTTGCCAAGTTCAGGCATCGTTGCAGGATGTCCTCGCCCCCCATTGGTGAAAACGAATCGAGGTCCAGGCCGATAATGAGATAAGCATAGTAGGCGATAAGTGCCGTCAGCTGATTGTCTATCTGCTCCTCATTGTAGTTCAGCTGGTCGAACTGAGCAAACTGGAAGTTGAAGTCGTTATCGCTATTGTTGTAGAGCGTAGTCGTGTACGACGAATTATAGACCGGCCGATTGGCCTGTATGAGTGCCTTGCAAGTAAAGAGGTTCTCTGAGTTGTCGTACTTGGTCACCGTGATGTTGAAGTTACAGCTGATGCGCTCATTTTTCTGGAACTGCAGCGATGTCCATTGGGTCTCGTTGACAAACTGCTCCAAAGTCTCCTGCAGATTGTCGAACACACTCGCATCTGTGCCCTGTATCTGGTTGTGGTTGATGGTGATTTTGGCATTCAACTCCTGAGCCCAACCACAACGAGGAAACGCCCCCAGAAAGAGTGCTACAGCTATACCTATTATCGCTTTTTTCATCATGATATGCTATTTTGGGAAAAAGTCATTATCGCATTCAATTCCTGACTACCGCATACGACTTTCCAACTCGTCTACGATATCGGCGGCAACGGCAGCCTTGGGTTTCCGCTCGTAGTCGCGGAGTCCCTCTTTGGAAATAATGGTAATCTGGTTCTCATCGCTCTGGAAACACGTCCCTTTGTTACGCAGGGAATTGAGTACGATGAAATCGAGGTTTTTCTTTTCCAGCTTCTGTTGCGCATTGCGCTGCTCATCGTTGGTTTCCAATGCGAATCCCACGAGCAACTGGTCATCGCGCTTCATGCGTCCGAGTGCGGCAGCTATGTCGTGAGTAGGTGCCAGCCGGATGACGAGATCGTCTTTCTCGCGTTTGATTTTCTTGTCGGCAACGGTTTCAGGCCTGAAGTCAGCAACAGCAGCACAGAGGATGGCGGCATCGGCCGTAGTCCATTCACTGGTGGCTGCCTGGTACATATCCTCACAGCTTTCCACGTTGATACGGCGAATATTGTCAGAACATGTCAGGCTCACAGGTCCAGCGATGAGTGTCACCTCGGCACCCCGGCGAGCGCATTCCTCGGCCAGCGCGAAACCCATCTTTCCGCTGGAATAGTTGCCGATGAAGCGCACGGGGTCTATCTTCTCATACGTGGGTCCGGCTGTAATCATGATGCGGCGACCTGTTAATCTTGTGGACTGCACCTTGCTTCCGCGGAAAAACGCTTCGAGCGACTCCACGATCTTCTCTGGTTCCTCCATACGTCCCTTTCCCTCCAAACCGCTGGCGAGGAAGCCTGATTGCGGTTCGATGATATGGTTGCCATAGGAGCGAAGGATGTCGAGGTTGTGTTGTGTGGAAGCATGGGCATACATGTCGAGATCCATTGCGGGGGCTACGAACACGGGAGCCTTCATGGAGAGATAGGTGGTGATGAGCATGTTGTCGGCTATACCGTGAGCCATCTTGCCAATGGTGCTGGCGGTAGCGGGGGCTACGAGCATGGCATCGGCCCACAGGCCAAGGTCAACATGCGAGTGCCACGTCCCATCGCGCTGACTAAAGAACTCGCTGATGACAGGCTTACGGGTTAGCGCCGAGAGGGTTATAGGGGTGATGAACTCCTTGCCGGCAGGGGTGATAACCACCTGTACCTCAGCGCCTCGCTTCACCAGAGCGCGAATAATCAAACAGGCTTTATATGCGGCAATGCTGCCCGTGATACCCAGTACAATGTGCTTTCCCTTCAACATACGTATTCTCTTCTTTATTATTGATTCTACCTTAAATTATCCCGCGTGCGACAGATGTTCACCTTTTCATCTTATTGTATTCCCTCAAGCGGATGCGTGTCAACACCTGTTTCGTATTGTAGGTGAAGTCGCTGGACAGTATCCAACTGAAGAAACCTGGGTCACGATGCAACACCTCAGCCACATCCCAGCCTTTGTACTTTCCGAAGTTGAACACCTCGTGGCGCATAGGATTGCCCTCGGCATCCAGCACGACATTGCCGTTGCCGTCGGTCAGGTCTTTCCAGATGATGCGGCCAGCGAAGTCGACATTGTCGTTGACTTTCGAAAAGGCAGCCAGTTCGTCCATATCGTTGTGCAACTGCCGCTCTTCCTCCTCCTGACGTCCAGGGGCATACATGTCGAGTTCAGCTTGCAACACGCGATAGGTAGCCTCTGTGTCTTGGTCGGCACGGTGTGCGGTGAAGTCGTCCTCCATCTTTCGCCCGCAATAGAATTTGTAGGCGGCGGCTAGGTTGCGACGCTCCATCTTGTGGAAAATGGTCTGCGCGTCGATGAGCCGACACTTCGAGAAATCGAAGTCAATACCAGCCCGAAGGAATTCCTCTGCCAGCAACGGCACATCGAAGTGGTTGGAATTGAAACCTGCGAAATCGCAACCATGAAAGGCATCGGCCAGTCGGGCTGCCAATTCTTTGAACGTGGGTTGATCTTTCACGTCGTCGTTGCTGATGCCCGTCAGCTGAACCACCTCGGCAGGGATGGGTATGCCTGGGTTCACCAGCAGGTTCTGGCGTTCCTCCCTTCCGTCGACGTACACCTTTATATATGAAATTTGGATGATCCTATCCTTGACAAGATCAAGCCCCGTTGTCTCCAAATCGAAGACAACGAGGGGCTTTGTAATATTCAGTTTCATTATTCAATGATCAATATTCATCAATCGTTCAGCAGCATGGGCATGATGAGCATCAGCACATCCTCGTTCTCAGGTTGCTGGGCAGGCATCACCAAGCAGGGACGGCTGGGATCAGCCAGGAGCAGCTCCACCTCGTCGCTCGTCAGATTGTTTAAGATCTCGCTCAGCGACGGACCCTTGAAACCAATGTTCATGGTGCTGCCAGCATAGTCGCAAGCAATCTGCTCCTTGGCGCTGGTGGAGAAATCGATGTCCTCCGACGACACCTCCAGCAGACCAGGCTCCAAGTGCAAGCGCACCAGCTGGCTACTCTCGCTGGCAAACGGCAACACGCGGCGTAACGCACCAATGAGCACCTTACGATCGATGGTCAGCTGGTTGGGATTGTCTTGAGGAATCACGCTATTGTAGTTCGGATAGCGGCCTTCAATCAGACGGCACATGAGCACGCTGTCACCAAATCGCACCTCGGCATTACGCTCGTCGAAGCGCACCAACACCTCGCTCTCGTCCTTCACCAGAATGCCCTTCAGCAGCGTGGCGGGCTTCTTCGGAAGGATGAACGACATGGGGGATTCGCTCTTGATGGCATAATTGCGGTTGCGCACCAGCTTATGACCGTCGCTTGCCACGATAGCCAGCGCGTCGGGCGTGAGGTCGAAGTAGATGCCGTTCATCACCGGACGCAGTTCCTCTGTGGCAGTAGCAAAAAGTGAGCGGCTGATATTGTCAGACAGCACACCCGATGGAATCTGAAGCGAAGTGGCATTGTCGCCCATCACCGGCACATTGGGATACTCGTCGGCATTCTGTGCCGTAAAGTTGTAGATACCGTTCTGATAGACCACCTTGATGGTATATTCCTGCGTGTTCACATCGATGGTCAATGGCTGCTCAGGCAACTCACGCACGGCATCAAGGATCGTCTTGTTATTCACGGCAAAGCGTCCCTCACCGTCGCTCTCCGTCAGTGCCAACGTGGTAGTCAACACATTCTCGCTATCAGAGGCGGTAATGGTCAATGTATTGTTCTTTACATCAAAAAGGAAACAATCGAGGATAGCCAACGAGTTCTTGCTGTTGATCACCTTCGACAATGTGGAAAGTCGGCTACTCAATGCCGAACTTGACAATGTAAATCTCATGAGTTTTTATCTTTACTAATTAGTGTTATTCGAATTTGGTGACAAAAATACAAAATAATCATGATAGCCGCAAATAATTCCACATTTATTATCATGTTTTTGTTTTTTTAATCTTTCCGCATTACACTTTTCCAACTTTTCTTTGTACCTTTGCAACAAATTATCACCAAAAATCAAATATCAAACATGGAAATAGAAGGAAAAATCATAGCCATTCTGCCCGAGCAAGGAGGCGTATCCAGCCGTACGGGCAATAGCTGGAAGAGTCAGGACTACGTGATTGAAACTCATGAGCAATATCCTAAGAAATGCGTATTCCGCGTTTTCGGAGCCGACCGCATCGCCGCTATGAACATACAGAGTGGTGAAGAATTACGCGTCAGTTTCGACATCGACGCCCACGAGTTCAACGGCCGTTGGTTCAACGATGTTCGCGCTTGGCGTGTTGACCGCATCGACCCCGCCGCTGCACAGGCCGCAGCCATGGGTGCCCAGCCTCAGGCTGGAGCCAGTGCCTTCCCGCCACCACCTGCTCCTGGCGCTCCCGTTCAGCAGCCGCAACCAGCTCCCTTCCCGCCGGCACAGCCTGCCGCCGAGGAAGCTCCCGCCGACGACCTGCCCTTCTAAGCAGAAAGTTGCTATCGACTAATAAAAATCCGAACCCCACGGTTCGGATTTTTTAGAGGGGTATGATAAAGCAGATGGCACAAACTACATAACAGATGTCATATGGCCACCTCTCCGATGCTTTAAGAAACTCTCTCCGATGTCAGATCACGACCACTTAGATGTCAGATCACGACCACTCAGATGTCTGGTTACGACCACTCTGATGGTTGATCACAGATTAGCTACTATCTAATAATAATGAATGACTGACACGCTTCTGGAAAGAAAGAAGGTGTTTATGCGAAACACCCCAACACCTACCCCCATACCTTTGGAGCCCCGATGTTTAGGGGCTTTGCGGATGAGGGTTAGGTGTTAGGTGTTTTTTCGAAAAATCTCTGTAGGACCATTCGCATAAACTATTTTTGCCAACTGCTATATCAATGCCTTTTCTTGACTAACATGTATAAATATGAATGATTCAAAACTGTAGATGAAACTTTTTTCAGCATTCACCAAAGAAAAAAGCTTTACTTTTGCACACAATCTGATAAAAAATATGTACCTTTGCAGACAGAACAACTAATATAGATTATGCGAATGAAAAAAGTAATGATGATGATGGTCGCACTACTGTGCTGCATAGGGGCTATGGCTCAAGGCAACCAGGCGTCCGAAGAAGCGTACCTGCAGTTTCTGTATCAGTACATGTCGATGCCCGACCGGGCAGACTATTCGCGCGATTTCTATCGCGAGAATGTACAGCTATCGTTGCAGGCACGCCAAGAAATGGCTTGGGGCAAAACCATCCCCGAGCGGGAGTTCAAGCATTTCGTGCTTCCCGTGCGTGTGAACAACGAGAATCTGGACATGAGCCGCCGCGAGTTCTATCGTGAGTTGAAGCCGCGTGTGAAGAACCTGTCGCTAAAAGATGCCATTCTGGAGGTGAACCACTGGTGTCACGAGAAGGTGACCTATCGCCCCAGCGACGGCAGGACGAGTTCACCTTTGGCCTCGATGAGGACAGCTTACGGCCGTTGCGGCGAGGAATCGACATTTCTCGTGGCAGCCCTTCGGTCGGTGGGCATTCCTGCCCGACAGGTGTACACGCCGCGATGGGCACACACCGACGACAACCACGCTTGGGTGGAAGCTTATGCCGACGGCAAATGGTACTTCCTCGGAGCCTGCGAACCAGAGCCGGTGCTCAACCTCGGATGGTTCAACGAGAGTGCATCACGCGGCATGCTGATGCACACCAAAGCCTTTGGACACTACGACGGCCCGGAGGAAGTGATGAGCGAGACCAACTGCTACACGGAGATTAACGTCATCGACAACTATGCGCCGACGCAGAAGCTGACCGTCACCGTTGTGGATGCGGAGGGACGATTCGTGCCTGATGCCACCGTGGAGTTTAAGGTCTACAACTATGCGGAGTTCTATACCGTAGGCAAGAAGCAGACCGATGCAATGGGATGCGCCTCGCTGACGGCTGGCAAGGGCGACATGATGGCCTGGGTGTCGAAAGACGGACACTGGACCATGCAGAAAGTATCGTTTGCCGAAGGACGCGACGTGACCATCGTACTTCCCCTCAACGGCCAACAGACTTCATCAACCGCCAAGCAAGACTTCGACCTCGTGCCGCCGCCTGCAGACCCCACCCTACCCTACGTGTCGCCTGAGCAGCGCGAGGAGAACGACCGCCGCATGGCTGAGGAGGATGCCATCCGCCAAGCCTACGAGCGTACGATGCCCAACGAGGATTGGCGCGGCAACTACCGCACCATTCAGCAATTCCTCGCCGAGGCTCCCAACAAGGAGATGGCCGAGAAACTGCTGAGCGTCATATCCAAGAAGGACCTGCGCGACATTTCTTTAGAGGTACTGAAAGACAATGAAGAGCGTGTGACCAACACCGACGACATCTTCTGCCGCTACGTGATGAACCCACGCGTGGAACTGGAATGGCTCACGCCCTACAAGCAGTTCTTCCGCCAGAAGATGGGAAAAATAAATAACATCGACAAGCTCATCAAGTGGACAAAGAAGAACATACGCATCGTGGACGGCCAAAACCCGTCGGGCTTGCGCCAACAGCCCATGAGCGTCTACCGCGACCGCGTGACCGACCGTTTGGGCCGCAACATCTTCTTCGTTTCTGTGGCCCGAAGCTTGGGCATGCCAGCACGCATCAATGAGGTGAACGGCAAACTTCAATACTATGCTACCGACAGGAAGGAATGGACCGACGTGGAGTTGGACAAGAAAGGAAAGAAAAAGGAAGAAGGAGTTGGAACGAAAGACGGACGTCTGCTGCTAAAATACACAGAAGCAGCCTATATCGACGACCCTAAATACTATATCCATTTCACCATCAGCAAGATAGAGAACGGAAAGTCAAAGCTGATGACCTTCCCCGAGAATGCCACCTACAAGAGTCTCTTTGAAAAGGGAGTAGACCTCGAGGCCGGCCACTACATGCTCATCACAGGCACCCGTATGGCCGACGGCAAGGTATTGGCCCATACCGAACAGTTCGACATCCGCGGAGGAGAGACCACCACACTCCCCTTCACCATGCGCGAAGACAAAAACGACATACAGGTGATTGGAGCTCTCAATGCCGAAGACCTTTATCTGCCAAAAGGTGGCCAACAGCCGCAGAGCCTGCTCTCCACAACAGGTCGTGGATTCTACATCATCGGCATTATCGCCCCGAACCACGAGCCCACCAACCACACCCTGCGCGACATCAGCACCTACAAGGAACAGTTTGAGCAGTGGGGACGAAGCATTATCCTGCTGACAGAGAATGAAAAAGATGCCGGTCGTTTCAACTACGCCGAATTCTCCGGCCTACCCTCAACGGTGGTGTGGGGTTCGGACATCGACGGTAAAATCAAACAGGAGATTGTGGAAGGAATGAAACTGAAGAGCCAGTCGTTGCCGCTCTTCCTGGTTTGCGACACTTTCAACCGTGTGGTCTACATCCAACAGGGCTACACCATCAATATCGGTGAGCACTTGCTGAAGGTAACCAAGAAACTGAAATAGAAGGAATATGGAGAGCGTGTCAAAAACACTTGTTGCCATTAGATAGCATTTGATGTTTTTTGACACGCTCTTCTTTTTTTGTAATTTAGACTATCTTGAATCGGATGCGGAACGAGTGCTGACCTTCGTCCCAGTTAGTGCCGAGCATCTCGAAGCGGCCTATCTGCGCCGTCGAGCGCACGTGCTTGCCGATACATGGACACACGTCGTAGTCACCGATGCGCACCAGACGGATGGTCTCGCTGGCATCTTCTGGCAGACGCTCCAGCGACAACAGGGCATCGGGCGTGCCAGGAGTTGCATCCATCATGATGCCTTCCAGCTCTGCCCGAGTCACGTATTCGAACGTCACATCCATATCTTCGGCTATCAACTCGTTCATCTGCCGCTCTATCTCCTTCTCGGTCTTGCGGTCGGGTTTCTGTTCCAGCGTATAGCTGATCTTGCTCTTCTTCCTTTCGATATGAGCATTGCGCGACCGCTCGCAACCGAACATGCGCACCATCAGCTGGTTCAACAGATGCTCCGCCGTGTGTGCCGGCGGGAACTCGTCCTTGTTATGATCGTTCAAGAGGTAGTCTTCTGCCATACGTCTGTCCCTTTTTCCATTACAATTATATTACCTGCACTCTCCGTCGCCGTAGATGAATGCCTGAGCGTTGCTCGTATAGTCGAACACCTCGTCGGGACGGAAGAAACGGTTCAGCTCAATGGCAGCGTTCTCCACAGAGTCGGAGGCATGCACAATGTTTTGCTGGTTGCTCATCGAGTAGTCGCCACGAATGGTGCCGGGAGCTGCCTCGCGGCCATTGGTGACACCTGCCATCTGGCGCACCACCATCACGGCATCGACACCCGTCAGCGCCAATGCCACCACGGGCGATGCCTGCATGGAAGCCTGCAACGAGGGGAAGAAAGGCCGATCGGCCAAGTGGGCATAGTGCTCGCGGAGCACCTCATCGGTCAGTTGCATCATCTTCATGCCTGAGATACGCAAGCCACGACGCTCAAAACGGTTTATGATTTCTCCAATCAGCTGGCGCTGAACGCAACCAGGCTTCAATAATACTAATGTTGTCTGCATAATCATTTGCTATTTATAGGGTTATTACTATTCTTAAATATAGTCATTCCGACGACGACGGGCGTTTGCGCGTTCGTTTTGCCCCAGGCGAGAGCACTACAGACTTGTACACACGGCCATACCAAGGAGCTATGGTGAGGTGTAAGCTACCGTCGGGCTGCAAGTCGAAGTCGGTTTTCTCGCCCGTCAGCAGGTCGATGGCAGAATGTTTGCCTGGAGTCATTTGCAGGAAGTCGAACGCATGAGCGGGTATGTTCACATCTATCTCCACCTCCTCGTCGGAGAAATTGGCTACAACAAGCAGCAATTCCTTCCCGTGCTTGCGAAGGAATGCAAACTGACGGTTGCCGATGTGCTGATTCACGTACATCAGGTCGAACGATTCACCCAGACTGACAGCCTTCTCTCTCTCTTTCAAAAGCAACACTTTCTGGTACTCCAGCATGAGGGATTTCTCCTCAGTGGTGAGTTTTCGACGGTTGAAATAGCCGTGATCGATGCTTTCCAGATACCAGTAGTCGAAGATGGTAGTACGACCGTCGCGCCCGCTGAAACCTTCGTGGGCCATTCCACGTTCACCAAACTCCTGTCCAGCATAGAGCATGAAAGGATTCTTGGCAAATAGCGCACTGACTAGCAGACCGGGTATTCCCTTCCGGGCATCGCGAGCAAAGAAGTCGGATGCGATGCGCTGCTCGTCGTGGTTCTCCAGGAAATAGAGCATATGGCCGAGAATATCGTCGGTCGACTGCCATTGCCAAGAGATATCGGCAGCACGTCGATAGCCGCAAGTGATGTCGCGGATGCAATCGTACATGCCCACCTTGTCGTAGAGATAGTCGAAGCCGGTGGCGATGTATTCGCGGTAGATCGCGGGATCGTAAATCTCGCCGATGAATATGAGTTGCGGATACTTGGCTTTCACTTGGGGCATGGCCCACTGCCAGAAAGCTACCGGCACCATAAACACCATATCGCAACGGAAGCCGTCGACACCCTTAGATGCCCAGAAGAGCAGGATGTCGAGCATCTTCTGCCATGATGAAGGATAAGAGGTGAGCGCTGAGAGGTGAGAGCTGAGAGGCGTTTCTCCGGCCATATAGTCCACACCGTAGTTCAACTTCACCGTCTCATACCAGTCGTTCTGACTGGGTGAATTGCCGAAACAATCGTTGCCGGTGGCTTTGGCGGGAAACTCGTGGTAAGCCTCTTCGCTCTGGGAGGAGGAAAAGGCCGTTTCGGGACTCACGAACGGCTGCCCCACGCAATAATAAAAATTGTTTTCCAACGAGAATCCCATCTCGGGGTTGTCGTCCTCTCCCAAATCCTTGATACTCTTTGGCTTGGCGACACTGTGGTATTCACGCGCCACATGATTCGGCACAAAGTCGATGACGACCTTCATGCCAGCCTCGTGTGTCCGCTTCACGAGGGCTTCGAACTCCGCCATCCGATGGGCCACATCTTCTGCCAAGTCTGGGTCGACGTCGTAATAGTCGGCAATGGCATACGGCGATCCGGCTTTACCCTTCACGATGTCGGGATGCTGACGGGGTATGCCATAGGCCGAATAGTCGGTCTCTGTAGCGTGGCGGATAATGCCCGTATACCACACATGGGTGACCCCCATATAACGGACAAAGCGCAACACCTTGTCGTTGATGTCGTTCATCTTGGCAGACCCATTCTCCGCCAGCGTACCGCCGGAGATGTTTGCCTTCACCTTGTTCCCGAATAAGCGGGTAAACACCTGATATACAATCACGCTCTTCTCTTTCTTTTAAACTCCGTGGACGTTTACCTCGCGATTGATTTTCACAATCATTCCCTGAAGGGCTTTGCCAGGACCGCACTCTGTGAAGTCGTCGGCACCGTCGGCTATCATAGACTGCACACATTGCGTCCAACGCACAGGACTGGTCAGCTGGGCAATGAGGTTCTGCTTGATTTCCTCTGGCTGAGTGTGAGGCCGTCCGTCCACATTCTGATAGATGGGACACATCGGCTCGTGGAACTCGGTCTGCTCGATGGCTGCCTGCAGCTCATCCTTGGCGGGCTGCATCAGCGGCGAGTGGAAGGCGCCACCCACTTTCAGCGGCAGGGCGCGCTTGGCTCCAGCCTCTTTCAGTTTAGCACATGCCTCGTTGATGGCCTCGATGTTGCCCGAAATAACAAGCTGTCCAGGATTGTTATAGTTGGCGGGAATGACGACATACCCCTCGCGGTTGATGGAAGCACAGATCTCCTCCACCTTCTCGTCGGCCAGTCCGATGATGGCAGCCATCGTCGAAGGAGCCATCTCGCAAGCTTTCTGCATGGCCATCGCACGTGCATAGACCAAGCGCAGACCGTCTTCAAACGACAGGGCACCCGAAACGACCAACGCAGAGAACTCTCCCAGCGAGTGTCCGGCCATCATCTGTGGTTTGTTCTCTTCAGGATTGTCAGACGGCGTAGCGAAAAGAGCCGTCAACACGCTATGCAAGAAGACGGCGGGCTGGGTGACTTTCGTCTGCTTCAGCTCCTCGTCGGTACCTTCAAACATGATGTCTGTGATTCTGTAACCAAGTATTTCGTTGGCTTTCTCAAAGAGATCCTTTGCCAACGGATTGTTGTCGTAGAGGTCCTTACCCATACCTACGAACTGTGCTCCCTGTCCAGGGAAAACAAATGCTTTTGCCATAAAAAAAGTATAAATTGGTTTTTGTTTGCAAAAGTACACAAATTATTACGAATGCCGAAATAATGACAAATCATTTATTTTTCTTTAATAAATGAGGTGTCCTATTCATAGAAAAATCCCAGACATGTTCTATCATGCCTGGGATTCCTATCGATTGTGCTTTACAGCGCAAAGTTAAGTCTTTATTCAGCGGCGGGAGCCTCTTCTGCTGTCTCCTCCTGAACGGGGGCTTCTTCAGCAGTCTCCTCTGCGGGAGCCTCAGCCTCTTCTTCCTTCGGAGCCTGCAGGGCTGCCTTAGCAGCGCGAAGCTCTTCAGCGTTCTCGGCAACAACAACCACGGGCACGTGTACCTCTACATCCTTGTGGAAGTGCACAACAGCCTCATACTCACCCACGTGCTTAGCATCGCGCATGGTGACGATCTTGCGGTCGACCTCAATGCCCTTTTCAGCCAAAGCAGCAACAACCTGAGCCACACCTACGCTACCATAGGTGACACCCGTTGCACTAACCTTAGCGGCAATCTCCAGGGCGACGCCCTCGAACTGCTTGGCGCGCTCTTCGGCGGCAGCCTTCTGGGCAGCCAGCTTGTGAGCCTGCTGACGCAGGTTCTCGGCGAGCACCTTCTTGGCAGAAGCCGTAGCCATGATGGCCTTACCCTGAGGAATCAGGTAGTTGCGGCCATAACCATTCTTCACGTTAACGATCTCGTTCTTGTAACCCAGACCGATAATATCTTCTTTCAGTATAATTTCCATTCTGTGTCCTCCTACAGTTTATTTCATCATGTCAGTTACGTAGGGCAGCAGGGCCAGCTGGCGGGCACGCTTCACGGCCTGAGCCACGCGGCGCTGATACTTCAGAGAGGTTCCGGTGATGCGGCGGGGCAGAATCTTACCCTGCTCGTTGAGGAACTTCTTGAGGAACTCGGGATCCTTGTAGTCGATGTACTTGATACCGCTCTTCTTGAAACGGCAATACTTCTTCTTCTTCGTGTCGATAGAAGGAGCTGTGAGATAACGGATTTCAGACTGTTCTGCCATAATTATGCCTCCTCTTCTGCTTTTTTGCCAAGCTTGGCACGACGCTTCTCAGCATACTGTGCGGCAAACTTGTCGAGTTTAACGGTCTGGAAACGAATCACCTTCTCGTCGCGGCGATAGGCGGTCTCCAATGTCTTGATCACTTCCGGCTCAGCCTTGAACTCGAGCAGGCAATAGAAACCTGTCGACTTCTTCTCAATAGGATAAGCCATCTTCTTCAGTCCCCAGGTCTCTTCGTTCACAATCTCAGCGCCCTTCTCTGTGAGAACGCCCTTGAACTTTTCGACCGTTTCCTTCATCTGTTCATCAGATAAAACGGGAGTTAAAATGAAAACGGTTTCGTACTGATTCATTTGTACAGTTTTGATTAATAATTAATAATGTATAATAATGCCTTTTTTGAAAAGCGGGTGCAAAGGTACGAATTAATGAAGAATAAAGAAAGAAGAATTAAGGTTTATTCAGTTCTTTAACTTTCTTTATGCCGATCAAGGCTGCCTATTTTAGAAAGTAATCATCAAAATTGTCTGTGGTCTTTCCCGCCATTTGCAAAATCTGGTACATGCGTTGCATGCCTGCCGCTTGCTGTTCCGTAGGATGCCCCTCCGTCTTGCCGTCCTGGCTGGTGACATAGGTGGCACCAAGAACGTACTTGCCCATGCCGCTTTCGTCAGTCATGAAATGACAGAACGTCAACCCTGTGGGGAGGTAGCTGGAGAGGGCGCTGTTGAGCTTCGCATCGAAGAGGAAGCTGCCGTTGGAATAAAACGCCACCACATACTGTGTGGGGATAGGGTATGCCACCTCGTCCATGCGTTTCACGTTCCTCATCAGGAACACACCCGTCTCGGGGTTGACGGCAACGATGTTGTCCAACGTCAACACATAGTCCTCCGGCATGATATCCATCAGCTGTGCCTCTTCGGGCTTGACAACGGCATAAAGCAAGGGAGTTTTGTCCGCGGGGGTGTCGTCATCGGAACAGGCCGCAAAGAGACTGGCGGCCAACATCATGGTCATTGCAAAAATCATTCTTTTCATTGCTTCGTTATGTTTATGGTTCTGCAAAGATAATGCATTCATACCCGAAATCTTGCACCGCCGAATGAGTTTTTAACAATAATTATCATTTCAACATCAATCTGACTTTTGCCAATAATAGGGTAGACGCAAGCCAATTTGTGATTTGCGTCAAATAACGTCGTTGTTTGCGTCAAATCATGCTGTCATTTGCCGCAAATCACAAGGTCATTTGCCGCAAATGACGAGTTAAAACAGGTAGCCGAGGGTAAGTGTAAAGGTGCGATTGCGGTAATCGTAGTTGTCGGACGACATGATGTCGCTCATGCCCCAGTCATAGCCAAGGGCAACCTGGTAGTGGCGTGCAAGCTCTATGCCGGCATTCAGCCCAACACCCCAGTCCACGCGGTTCATCTCATCGTCGGAAAAGTAGTTCAGTGAAACCTTCTGCTTTTTTTCCGTTTGTATGGTTCCGTTTGTGGCTGTCGTGTTGATTTTGCCGAAGAGACCTACGTTGAGGTAGGGGCCCACACCTGCGAAAAGCTTCATCTGTGAGCCGCATTTCCATTGGTAGCCCACATGCACGGGGATGTTCAGGTAGTAGGGATTGGCCTTGCTCTCGTGAGTCGTGTTGCTGGCAGGTTCCCATATCCTTTCGGTTTTCCATGGTAACGACGAGAGGGCGACACCGAAGTCTGTGTATAACCCCTTGGCCACAGTCGGCAGCGTCAGCTTGCCCATTGCTCCCACCTTGAAGCCAATGCCCGTCTTCAGGTCACTCGGCACATTCACGTTCATTCCCGCCATTGCGCCCATTCTCAACTCTTGTGCTGCACCGGGGAGCGATATCAGCATCCCAGCGCAAATCATCAATGCGTACTTTTTCATGTTATTGTAATCCATTAATGATATATTAGTAGAATCGTATATAGTCCACAAGCATATAATCACCCGATGATGAAGTGTTTCGTTATTTCATGCGCAAAACCGACATGCAACATGTCCAACAGAATAATAGCAGCAATAATAATCAAAATCGGGACGGCTACAAGATAGACTCCCCATAAAACTATTTCGACAATCCGCCAACCAATAGTCTCTTTCTTGATAAGTGATGGCATTGTCCGGAGTTTGTTGACATAATCAATCGAAAGGAATATAATGGCAAGCACGAACGTAGGAATGCTGTAGAGCCGTCCGTCGACACCAAGATACAAGATGATTACGCCAATCCACAAGGCCCAGTCTCGTATTTCCTTCCACACATCTCTGACAACAGACTTGATGGTTGTAGTTCTCGTTTGTTCTTTCAATACTTCTTTGTTTCTTTCTTCCATGAGGCAAGCTATAAGAGTAATCACCGCGACAAAGCCCCAAACCCTTGCTATGCTGTGCTTTTTTTCCTGTGGTAAAGGCATGTTAGGATGGTGATGAACAATGTGACAGCGCAAAGCCATCTCCATTGTAATGCGACATCACCAATAGGTTCACCCTGAATTGTGGCGCGGGCAACGATACTTATTGTAGCTGAAACATAAAGAGTTATAAGTCCTACCACTTTGCTCCATAAAGACAGTCTGATGGAAAGTGCAAAAAGTAGGTATGCTGACACTTTTAGCCAGACAATCGCTTGGTTATCATCTGATTTCAGCCCTGATGATGCATTGACAGCGGTTACCAGACAGGCAGCTATCATGATTATCATAGCAATGTATGATGCCGTGTTCAATAATTCTTTCTTCAAATCGTAATTAGTCTTTTTGTTAGAAACGAAGGGGCTGCTATATAGTGGATATGCTAATAATGAAAAAATAATGTTCAGAACCAGTAAGCCAACAATTTTCTTCTGTGGATGAAAAGTTGTGCTTTCTGGTAAAAACAACAGTATAATAAAAGCAACTATACTAATCAGATAAAAATAATATTGACCTGCCTTGTGTTTCACAAGCATCGTGATGCTTCCAATAGAGAACAACAGACTCATCGTAGTTCCATAGATAGAGGCTGTACTAACACCTTCTTTATACATCAAATAAAGATTACTGAATACTGTTAGTAGAAAGAACAGCATAACTACTTGAAACGTAAGTAGTGAAAACAAATAGAGTAATCGATCTTTTTTCATTTTCATCTCAGAAAGATTAATAAAGCAGTTCGACCAAATAGAACTAAAACCTATTCTTTTGTCTTATTCTTTTGTAATCGAACTGCATTTTTTCAATTATTAGAAGAAATAGCAGGCAGACCATTCTGCTAACATGAGTACGAAACCAACGGCTGTTCCTGATGCGTATACGCCAAGTTTCTTAGCAGTTTCCTTTATAGCTTTCTCGGTGACTTTAAGAAGCATTTCTTTCGATATTTTTTGTCCAGAATAGTAGGCAATGGTAATGTCAACAGCAACATCAAACCAATCAATGTTAAAAATTTCTCCCAAACAATGTAAGGCTTTTTCCTTATCAAAAGACATCACCTCATACTCTTGAGGTCCCAGGATTCCAATTGCAGGATCATCAATCGCATTGACAACTTCAAGACCGGCCACAGCATAAACCAACGATTGGTCCGAAGGACAAATGTTATTCATTTCTTCCTGGGACACACCCATTGAAACAAACATTTTCTGAGCTGCTCCTCCTGCATTCTCAATCGATTTGTGAATAGCCTCAATCTCTTCTTCCGTGTAGATGGGATCTTGTTCATTTCCTGATCTTGTTTCAGATTCCTTAGAAACTTTCACTAACAAGGAATTCAGTTGATTCCATTCGGAACAGAAATCATTGATATTCTCCTTTTCGGCAAGAGAAAGGATGACTTCTGGCTGATTGTTGTTTTCCAACTCTTCAACCATCACAGAATCTGCACTCTGGCATGATATCTGAAATGCAGAAACACAAATAATACTAATGACAAATAAATATTTTTTCATATAACTGTTTTTTTATGTTTATAATAGTGATTATCAGCTGGCCAGCTTTTTAATTGATTATACTATTAGAGAGTTATAACACCTACGTATGCGTTACCTTCGTCATTGACGAAGCGGATGACGTACTCGCCTGAGAGGGTAGAGGGCAAATCTATGCTACTTTCACCATTGAGAATGTGGTGTTGATAAACGACTTCACCGCCTTGATATAATTCCAGGGTGTAGTCGGCCAAGCGGTCGTCCACATAAATGGTGTAGCTGTCAATGTAAACTGATGGCATTAACATGGGAGCTTTAGGTCTAGGGGGGGCGGTGTTAATAGGGGGTACCTCACTCCATGTCAATGGAATTGGTTCGCCATTTCCATTAGGATTTGCATTCTGTGCATTCATGGTACTTTTCGTTGCAAGCATCATTAGAACGGCGATTGCAAGCTTTCTTTTTTTTAAAGTTTAGAGTTACATCCATTCACTCATGGCAGTTTGCCAGGCTTTGGGATTCGGTGTGCAAAGGTACGGCTATTTATGGTAATGTGCCAAATAATTCGCTTACATACTTTACATGTATCCATCCCTATCGCTTGATGTTATATCGGAAAGGTCTATAAACAAAGACATTCTGAGAGGTTTTACATAATTTACATGTAAGGTGGGGGAATGGTCTCCCCAAGTCCATGTAATGCCTCATCAAGCCCCTTGACACCCTTGCCGTTAAACAGTTTCTTATTGATGTTGGCTCGGCTGTTGGTGATACTTTGCGAAGATTTTCCCAAGAGGTTCTGGATTTCGACACCCAAGAAACGCAGTTTCATGAGCAGAACAATTTGCTGCTCCAAACCAGATAAATCATACTGCCTATCTTGTATTGTTTTCATAAATGTCGGCAGATAAAGCCGTGCCTTGTTTTGCAAGTCTATCCACAATGTATCTGGGGCATTACCTTTTACTGCGTACTGATGCATGCTTACAACCTCTTCGCTATAAAGGATGGATGCTTCCAAGTTCCATTTTTGGGGTCTCAGATGGTCTTCCTGATGGTTGGCAAGTATTGCTTTCAACTTTCCAATCTCCTTTTCGCGCTCTTCCCGCTCAAGGTTGTTTTTGTTCTTTTCAGCGGCTTGTTCTCTGAGCAACTTAGTGTACAGGCGATAGGTCTCTGCGTATTGCAGGTTCTTCTCCTCCAGTTTTCGTTGGGCTTTTCTTCTATAAATATAATAAAGGTACGCGAGGACAAACACAATGACAATCAGAAGCAATACAACAACCACTGCATACAGTATAGTTCGTGCGGTTTGCATTTCCTTGATCTCAGCCTCTTTCTTGTATTGGCTGTAGTCGTACATCGACTGAATATGCTCCAACTTTTCCGAAGACTTGCTCTGCATGTTCTTTTCGTTAGTCTCGCAATAAAGGCTGGCATACTTCACCACTGAGTCGGCCTGCTCTTTCTTAGTATATAGCCTCATCAGCCCCTCGAAGCCACCCTCAATATTGTTTCGAGGACCGTCAAACAGCAAGACTTTCCGGAAGAAAAACTCGGCAGAATCAAGTTGTCCAGAAAGCAGATAATATTTACCCTTATAGGCATAATAAGCTTCCCGTCCTTTCTCAATATTCCCTTGGCTGTCAAAAAGACCTGCTTCATGTTCGTATTCATCCATATACCATTTAGCTTCTTTGGTCCGGCCTTGTTTCAATAAGTACCATATTATCGTACCATAACAACCATTTGCAATTTGTCCATAGCCATTTACTGTTAAAAGATGCACTGCTTTCTGTTCCTGCTCCACAGCTTCATCGTACCGCCCCAATGCCCAGTAACAATCACTCTGCCACACTTTGCATAGGAGAGCATTGAGCGTATCTCTGGAATTCCATGCGTATTTTTCCATCAACTCCAATTCTTTAAATTCCCGTTGGGGCATTCTCTGGTCAGAATACAGTTGCGACAACTGGCTGTGCACCAGGAACAGGTGCTTCCAGTTGCAGTCGTTGCGGGTGGTGTCGGCGGCTTGATCGGCCTGTTGGTAGAGATCGATAGCCTGTGGCAGACGGGCCATGTTATGGTAGACGCGGGCAAGGAGGTAGAGGGCTTCCACCTGTTCGTTGGGGGAGCCGTGGCGGCGGTAGTAGTCGGCCACGCGGCTGAAGGCTGTGTCGGCCTCCGTGAGGCGGTCTTGTTTGTTGCGGACTTTCAGCTGAAGCAGTTTGTGGCGCATCAGCTGTCTATGGCTGAGTTTATCGGTCTGTGTGTCGATACTGTCGAATATCAGCGTACTTGCAGTGGTAAAATCATTCGTGTTTTCTATCAGACTATCAGCAAGTTGCATCAGCCTGTCGCATTTCTCGCTACCTTGACAGCTTGTCAGGAGCAAGAGGATTATAGCCCAAAAGGATGTTTTCATGGTTATCGGAGAACAGATTATTGTATATTTTACGATGCAAAGGTAGGGCGTTTCGTCGAAACGACCAATCGTTTAATCTTTATTTATATAGAATTATTGTTTTTTTATTGCGATGATTCTGTGGAGAGATAAATGTTGCTTGCTATGACGTGGAGAGTTACTTCGTATGGTTCAAGACGCAAAAAGCGTCACCCTGATTGTCAGGGCGACGCTTCTTGTGGGATTGATTAGTTTTTTTACCTCCTGTAGGAGGGGAACATGGGGCAGACTACTCCTGTTCGGGAGTGATGAGCTTGTAGCCCTTGCCGTGGATGTTGATGATCTCAATCTGCGGGTCTTCCTTAAGGTGTTTGCGCAGCTTGGTGATGTAGACGTCCATCGAGCGGGCATTGAAATAGTTGTCGTCAATCCAGATGGTCTTCAGGGCGAAGTCGCGCTGGAGAATCTCGTTGGCGTGGCTACAGAGCAGGGCCAGCAGCTCGTTTTCCTTCGTGGTGAGCTTGGTCTGCTTCTCACCGATGGAGAGCAGCTGCTTCTGTGTGTCGAAGGTGAAGAGTCCGATGTGGTAGAGCGAGCTCTCCTTGTTTTTCTTTCCACGCACGCGACGCAGGATGGCCTCAATACGGAACACGAGCTCTTCCATCGAGAAAGGCTTGGTGATGTAGTCGTCGGCACCCAGTTTGAAGCCCTCCAAGATGTCTTCCTTCAACGTCTTGGCCGTCAGGAAGATGATGGGCATCTCTGCGTTGGCCTGACGGATTTCCTGTGCCAGCGTAAAACCGTCTTTCTTAGGCATCATCACGTCGAGCACACAGATGTCGAACTTGGTCTTCAGGAAGGCCTTGTAGCCGGCCTCACCGTCGATGCAGAGTTCTGCATTGTAACCCTTTGCCTGCAAATACTCGCGAAGCAACATTCCGAGGTTCTCATCGTCCTCGCAAAGCAAAATTTTCAATTTGTCGTCCATAACTATTACAATTTAGATGAATACTATTGTTTATTATCTGTTTTCAGTAGAACTATTCTATCACGGGAAGTGAGATGGTGAAGGTGGTGCCTTTACCCAATTCGCTATCCACATGTATCTCGCCGCCGTGCTGGTCGATGATGGTCTTCACGTATGCCAATCCGAGGCCGAAGCCTTTGGCATCGTGGCGGTTACCCGTGTGAACGCGGTAGAACTTCTCGAAGATTTTCTTCAGGTTCTCTTTCTTGATGCCCAGTCCGGTATCGCGGATGGAGAGGCAGAGTTTGCCGCCCTCGTTCCATGTCTTCAGGTAGATGTCTATCGGCTCATCGGGTTTGCGATACTTCACGGCATTGTCGAGCAAGTTGTTGATGACGTTCTGGAAATGCACCTCGTCTACGAAGATTTTCGAATCGACGGCCCCGATGTCGGTGTAGATCTTTCCGCCTGTATGCTCCACGCGCAGGGTGAACGAATTGGCTATCGACTCCACAATCTCGTTCAGGTCGAGCTCTTTCTTCTTGAACACAGTCTTCTGGCGGTCGAACATCGACATCTGCAGCACTTTCTCCACGAGGAATCGCAGGCGTTTCGACTCGTCGTTGATCACCCCACCCAGGTGGTTCATCATCGATGGACTCTTCGCGACACTCTCATCATTCAACATCTGAGCTGCCAGGGAAATGCTGGCAATGGGCGTCTTCAGCTCGTGGGTCATGTTGTTGATGAAGTCGTTCTTTATCTCCGTCAGTTTCTTCTGGCGGAACACCAGCACCAAAGTGATGATGAAGGTGATGAGCAGCACCAGCGTGAAGACGATGGAAGGGATGGCGAAGCGTACTCCCGAGAAGATGTAACGGTTCATGTCGGGGAAGTGGATGCGCACCACGCCCGTCTTGTTCTGCGGGTCGTTGCGGAAAAGCGGCTGGCTGTAGCCATATTCCTCGCCACGCTCGGAATAGTCGGGACAGCGATACACCTCTGTGCCATCCTGTGTCGACACGGTGAAGTGATACGGTATGTTGATGCCGTTGTTCATCAGCTCCGCCTTCAGGTCCTGGTCGAGCATCTTGAAGTTGACGCGCTCTTTCAGCGGTTTCTCGGATGCGGTATAAAGGATGCTATAGATGACCTCATCGAGCAGGGCTTTCTGGTAGATGTAGCGGTTCTTCAGAATCTCGCGCATCGAGCGTGTGGCCTCCGTGATGGAGTTCTTGTCGTTGCGCAGAATCATGGCCTTGGGCATTGTGGAAGGCTTCATCTCAATGGTCTTCAGCTCAAACGAAGAGTACACCGTGCCGTCCTTGCCCACTACGGAATATTGGTGCGACTGCTGAATGCTGCCGTCGGGCTGACCTGTACGCGTGCCCACAGAGTCTTGCCGGAAGGCGCGGCGCTCCGTCTCGTTGACGTCCTTTTCCAGGTAGCGCAACGTCTCGTTCAGCTCCAGGTTGCGCGAAGCCTGATAGAGCGCTTTGTTCACGCTCTCGTCAAACTGCTCGCGCTTCATTTTCACCATCTGCTCAATATACCCCAATTGCATATAGAGCAGGGCCAGGAAGCTGAAGCCCATCACTACGGCGATTGTCCATATCGTTCTCTTTTTCATTGCGATTCAATCCTAAATGCGTTGCAAAGGTAACGCCTTCATCGATTTTCGCCAAACAAAATTGTTAACCAATTTCGTTAATTTTAATGTAATTAAGAGAAATACAATATGATATTTGATAATAATCAACTAAAAAAACAGCAACCAGTTCTTATCACGTTGTCGTGCATACTATGTTTTTCAGCTCTTTCACCTTTTATATCTTATTGATGTCCACATAGCCGTGCATGACGGCGTAGATGGTGAGCGCAGAGACGCTCTTGATGCCGAGCTTCTCTGTGATATTCCTGCGGTGGGTAATCACCGTGGTGAGGCTAATGTTCAGGCGGTCGGCAATCTCCTTGTTGATGAGTCCCTGAACAACGAGAGCAAGCACCTCCAGTTCACGGTCGGTCAGGATTTTCCGTTGTAGCACCTCGGGCAGGTCGGGCAGGTTCCTCCCCCCTGGATGGCCACCCTGCATCATCATCAGGAGCGAGCGCACCAGTTGCTTCTCTGGCACATTGATGCACAGACTACGGAAGTCGCTCATCTGGGTTGCGGTGGTCATCGTGAGCACGATGGTCTTCCGTCGGCGTTCCAGGAAGAAGTCGCGGTGCTGGATGACGGTGTTCATGGCCACAAAATAGTGGACATAGCCGTCGGGATTGTTGGCTTCCAGCTCTGCAAACTCACCGAAGGTGTCGATGCTGACGATAGGCATCACCTGCTGGAGGATGCTTTTCAGTCCCATTGCCGCCAGCGTGTTGCTGTCGAGAATGGCTATCTTGAATCTCTCACTCTTTGCGGGTATTTCTGGTGTATGCTCTTTATTCATGGATGCAAAGGTAAACAAAAATCCCCGAAACGCCAAATGTCTCGGGGATTTATTGCATGTATACTCTGTTTTAGCTGAGGAAGCCCAGCAAAGCACCTGCGGCTACGGCCGAACCGATGACACCAGCCACATTGGGACCCATTGCGTGCATCAGCAGGAAGTTGTGGCGGTCGTACTCCAAGCCTACGTTGTTGGAGATTCGTGCGGCCATAGGCACCGCCGACACACCAGCGTTACCGATGAGGGGATTGAGCTTCTTGTCCTTCGGCAGGAAGAGGTTCATGATCTTCACAAACCCTACACCGCTGACGGTGGCTACAACGAAAGCACAGGCACCGATGACGAAGATGAAAATGGTGTTCAGGGTGAGGAACTCGCTGGCCTGTGTGGAACAACCCACGGTCAAGCCGAGGAGCATCACCACAATGTCGTTCAGGGCATTGCCGGCTGTCTTGGCCAGACGGGTGGTCTTGCCCGACTCCTTCAGCAGGTTGCCGAAGAAGAGCATACCGAGCAGAGGCAGACCCGAAGGCACGATGAAGGTGGTCATCAAGAGTCCGATGATGGGGAAGATGATGCGCTCAGTCTGGCTGACGTGGCGCACAGGCTTCATGCGGATGAGGCGCTCCTTCTTGGTGGTCATCAGGCGCATGATGATGGGCTGGATGACGGGCACGAGGGCCATATAGCTATAGGCGCATACGGCGATGGCACCCATTAGGTTGGGCGCTGTCTTCGAGGAGAGGAAGATAGCCGTGGGACCGTCGGCGCCACCGATGATGGCGATACCGGCAGCCTGGTTCGGCTCGAAGCCCAAGGCCAAAGCCACCATGTAGGCACCAAAGATACCAAACTGAGCAGCGGCGCCGATGAGCACCAGCTTGGGATTGGCGATGAGTGCCGAGAAGTCGGTCATAGCTCCGATGCCCAGGAACACGAGTGGCGGATACCATCCTTGGCGGACACCCTGATAGAAAATGTTCAACACGGAGTTGTCCTCATACAGTCCGATCTCCAGTCCTGCATCGGCACGGAAGGGGATATTGCCAAGAATGATGCCCAGTCCGATGGGAACGAGGAGCAGCGGCTCGAAGTCTTTCTTGATGGCCAGCCAGATGAAGAACGCACCCACGGCAATCATAATGAGATTGGGAATGGTGGCGTTGGCGAAGCCTGTGTATGTCAGGAATTCCTGAAAGTTGCTGACAAGGAAATCTAAGAAACCCATGAGATTTGCTATTATTGGGGATTATTGAGATTTTGTGGATTAAGCGGAAGGATGGCTTATCCGATGACGACAAGCGTGGCACCCTCCATGACGGTATCGCCCTGATTCACAAGAATCTTCGTGATGGTTCCGTCGGCCTCAGCCTCGATGTTGTTCTGCATCTTCATGGCTTCCAGCACAAGCACGGTGTCGCCCGTCTTGACGGTCTGTCCTACGGTCACTTTCAGTTCGGTGATGGTGCCAGGCAGCGGAGCCACCACTTTCTTGCCAGGTCCTGCTGATGCAGCGGGTGCGGCAGGTGCAGCCGGTTGCGACGGCATGAACGCAGGAGCCGACGGAGCGGCTACTGGAGTCACATGCGGAGCCTTCGGCTTGGCCTTGAGCGGCTCTTTCATCTCTACTTCGAACGACTTGCCGTTAACATTCACTTTGGCGATGTTGCCTACTATTTCCTCAATCTCTACATTATAAGTAATGCCGTTGAGTTTGTATTGATAGTTGTCCATAATATTTGGGGTGATGGGTGATGGGTGATGGATGTTGGGTGATGATTTATATATTGCGACCGGTAGGAATCTGTGGATGAGAATGGCCACCCTGCTGGGAACCCATGCTGGTGCCGCCCTGGTTCATCTCGTTGTGCCAGCGCGAACGATGCGGCTGGATGGTGATGATGCCACTTTCCTCGTCGTGCGTGTTGTCCTGATACTGCTTCAGGGCCATCGCGATGATGACCATATATTCCTCGAACGAGGGCTCGCGAGGCTTGTCGGCAGGTGCGGCCTTAGGCTTCGACAGCTTCTGCCAATGCTTCTCCTTCTCCAAAGCGGCCTTGTTTTTCTGCCGCTTGGCCATCACTTTGCCCAAGATGGTGAAGAACACATAGAGCAGGAACAGACAGAAGAACACAATACCCATCGACAAGATGGTGATGCCGAAACCGTGTGGATCGTCGCGCTTCAGACGGGCAATCTTGGTCTCATTAATCTCGATATAGTTGCCGATGCCAGGTGTGGCGGCCTCAGCGGGTTTCACATCCCAACGCAAATTGCCGTCCTTGATGCGGGCAAACGACTTGTCGGTGGCCAATGCCGGCACGCTCACCGAGTCGATGAGGTCGATGCCGTTGCCATCGAACAAGGCGATCCACAGGGGTTGGCCAGCTGCGACGGGAGCTTTCAAGTGTAAGGCTCCGCGGGCAGGATTGGAGTTGAGATACACGATGAGGTGCTCGCGTGCAGACATCCGCGTGCGGTCTTCCTCATTGGGAATGATGCTCATGCGGGCGATACGCTGGGGAGCACTCAGCGAACGGTTGAGCACGGAGCGGTCGGTGGTGATAAACATGCCACGCACATCGTAAGAAGAATACGACGTGTTGACCAGTTCCACCCACGGCAGATGGTTGCCGAATTCGTCTTGCAGGCTCGTCTGGTTGTCGGTCAGCACCTCATTGATCTTGATGTTCTTCGCTCCTTGTGCAAACATCATCGTGGTGCTGGCCAAGACGGCCGCAAGCAAAAAGATTAGTCTTTTCATACTTTCTCTGAAAAAAATCGGTGCAAAGGTACTGCTTTTTTCTGCATCACACAACTTTTTCCCGTTTTTTTTCAAAAAAAGACCTTCTAACCACAGAAGAATAGGACAATGAGCTGAGCGGTGAAGATGCGCAGGAACATGGAAAGCGGATAAACCGTAGAGTAACCCACGGCGGGTGCCTCCTTCGAACAGACGCTATTGGCATAGGCCAATGCGGGCGGGTCGGTATAGGCTCCGGCCATCATGCCCATCAGCGTGAAATAGTTCAGGTGGTAGCGCCGACGGGCGATGGGACCTATAATAAGAATAGGTACGACGGTGATGAGGAAGCCCGAAAGCACGTAGAGCATACCGTCGCCATCGACCACCGTGCCCCAGAAACCGGCTCCGGCCTTGATGCCCACGCTGGCGAGGAACAATACCAGTCCTATCTCGCGCAGCATCATGTTGGCCGAGGTGGTAGTATAGGTCACCAAGTGGACCTTGTAGCCGTAGCGGCCGATGAGGATGGCGATGATCAGGGGTCCGCCGGCGATGCCAAGCCTGAGCGGAACGGGCATGCCGGGAATGGAGAAAGGAATGGACCCGAAAATGATGCCGACGATGATGCCGATGAAAATGGTGGCAATGTTGGGAGCATCGAGCCGTCGGATGGAGTTGCCCATGCGGTGAGCCACATGCTCCACGGCATCGGCCGGTCCTACCACCATGATACGGTCGCCCACTTGAAGGGGCAGGCTGGCAGAGGCAAAGATGTCCATTCCCTGACGTGTCACACGGGTGACGTTCACGCCGTAGGCACTGGAGAAGTGCATCTTGCCCAGCGTCTTACCATTGATGTCGGGATTGGTGATGAGGATGCGTTTGTTCACATATGGCTGGTCTTGCACGCCCCAGTCGATTTCCACCTCAGGGCCGATGAAGGCGATGATGGCTTCAGCATCGGCCTCAGCACACACAATGTTGAACACGTCGCCCACATGGAAAACCGTCTGACTCGTGGGAATCGACACATGACCGTCGTGCAACATGCGCGAGCAAACGAAGTTACGGTTCAGGAACTCGTGCACCTGCAGCATGTTCTTGCCTTCCAGATAGGCGTTGGTCACCTTCAACTTCAGCCGATAGGGCTTGGTATTGGTGTTGGCCTTCTCCAGTTCTGTCAGGTTCTCTTCTTCCTTCGACAGGCGGATGCGGCAGAAAAAGCGAATGGCGATGGTGGCTCCGATGATGCCCAAGACACCCAACGGATAGGCGCAGGCATAACCAGAGGCAATCTCAGGAATATTGTCGGTAAAGACATTGCTCAGGGCTTCGTTGGCGGCACCCAGACCCGGCGTGTTGGTGACGGCACCATACAGGGTACCCACAAGCATGGGCAGGTTCTGCGGATCGCTCGTGTTGAAGAAAGCGAAGTAGCAGCCAAACATGACGAGAATGTTCAGCAGGATAATCACCGCCGCAAGATAGTTCATGGCTATTCCCGCCTTTCCGAAACTCTCGAAAAAGCCTGGCGCCACCTGCATACCGATCATGAACACAAACAGCACCAGTCCGAACTCCTGAAGAAACGACAAGGCGGCGACAGGAGCGGTGAAACCGATGTGCCCGGCCACGATGCCTGCAAAGAGCACGAATGTCACACCCAAGGAAATACCGCCTATCTTCACTTTGCCCAAGAGCACGCCAACGGCAATCACAACGGAATACAGCAGCACGATGTGTGCCACCGAATCGGTATCCGTAAACAATTGAACGAACCAGTCCATTACCTCTTTGTATTCTCGAAACGATGTTCTGAAATTTTCTGCAAAGGTAGGAATAAGTCGCAAAACAAACAAGAAATAATGTTTTTTTTTAGCTTTATTATACAATAAAAATGTACGCGTGATGACATACCCATCCTCCAAAAGGCTAAATACATTCCGATGGGCGATTCGGATTAAAAGAAATTACCAGTGAATTATGTTTACAAAAAGTAAAATGTCAGGACAACGGGAATTCTGATTCTACGAGTTCACGCAACCACTCTTTATAGCTCGTTTTGTGATTTGCGGCAAATTGCGGTGTGATTTGCGTCAGATCAGGCCGTGATTTGCGTCAGATTAGGAGCTGATTTGCGTCATCTGACGACCTCAGTCAATATCCACAACAGTGCAAAACGCCACATCCGAGGGCCGGATTTGCCATTTTTCAGATCCAAATATGCACCAAATTCCGAAATGGGTAGAAGTCAACGAAGCGCCCAACAACATAACCTACTGAGGTATAGATAGTTGAAGACAATTTCCAAAAACTACGTTCTTTTCGAACGCAGAACTTCTTGCACGGAAAGAACGTATTCTCAGCGTACTTTGTTTTGATATAATTTTTACAAAACGTATTATCACCACACACTTCTTTGGCATTATCGCTTTCAAATTGAAACAAAGTCAACAGACCCCATTTAAAGTCTGATGCGACAATGCAGAACGCATATTTCATCGCGCGCTTAGGTTATATTATATTAAAATATTCCTTTTTCTTTGGACAATATCAAAAAAAGGAGTACCTTTGCACGCCAAAAGTAAGAGGTATAGCACCCCTATGCAAAGAGGCGAATACTTTCAACTTATATAATAACTAATTTTTTAATTATGTCAAACAACAGAGAAAAACTCTTTACCGAGTTCCAGGCACCGACCACTCAGGAGTGGCTGGACAAGATTGAAGTGGACCTGAAGGGTGCCGACTTCAACAAGCGACTGGTATGGAGAACCAATGAGGGATTCAACGTGATGCCTTTCTATCGCAGAGAGGATGTGTTGAAACTGAAAACACCTGAAGCACTGCCCGGCGAATTCCCCTTCGTACGCGGCAACAAGAAAGACGACAACACGTGGTACATTCGTCAGGACATTGAAGTGAAGGATGCCAAGGAAGCCAATGCTAAGGCGCTCGACGTGCTGAACAAGGGCATCGACTCCCTGGGATTCCATTTCCACGCTGACATGGTGAACGCTGAGACCATCGAGACATTGCTCGAAGGCATCAAGTGCGACGTGGTGGAAGTGAACTTCTGCACCTGCAAGCGCCACTCCGTAGAGTTGGCACAGCTGCTCGTGGCCTACTTCGAGAAGAAGGGCTACGACAAGGAGAAGGTCGTAGGTTCCATCGACTGGGACCCGATGGAGAAGATGGTGATGAAGGGCAAGGACATGACAGAAGTCCTCGCACTCGCACCGCAGCTCATCGACGTGCTGAAAGACTATCCGCAGTTCCGCTGCATCACCGTGAACACCCTCGCGCTGAACAACTCCGGTGCTTACATCGTGCAGGAGTTGGGCTACGCACTGGCTTGGGGTAACGAATACCTGCAGCAGCTCGTTGATGCCGGCGTGGATGTGGACCTCGCCGCCAAGAAGATCAAGTTCAACATGGGCATCTCGGAGAACTACTTCATGGAGCTGGCCAAGTTCCGTGCAGCCCGTATGCTCTGGGCACAGATCGTGAAGCAGTATGAGCCGAAGTGCGACTGCGCTTGCAAAATGTGCGTGAACGCCGTGACCTCGAAGTACAACCAGACATTGTTCGACTCTTACGTCAACCTGCTCCGCTCACAGACGGAGGCCATGAGTGCTGCCCTCGGAGGCGTACACTCAATGGTGGTGGTTCCGTTCGACGCCTCTTACGAAGTGCCCAACGACTTCTCAGAGCGCATCGCACGCAACCAGCAGCTGCTGCTCAAGGAAGAGTGCCACTTCAACACGGTGGTCGACCCAGGTGCTGGCTCATATTACATTGAGCACCTCACCGACAGCCTCGCCGTAGAAGGTTGGAAGATCTTCCTCAAGGTGGAAGAAGAGGGTGGTTTCCTCGCTGCCATCAAGGCCGGAACCGTTCAGGACGACATCAACGCCACAAACGTGAAGCGTCACGGCGACGCCGCCAAGCGTAAGGAGTTCCTGCTGGGTACCAACCAGTTCCCGAACTTCACTGAGAAGAGCGAAGGCAAGCGTGCTATGACCTGCTGCTGCGGTTGCGGACAGAAGGAAGAGGCTGCTTTCAAGAAGATCGAAAGCACCCGCCTGGCCGCCGACTTCGAAGACCTGCGCATCCACACCGAGGAGAAGCGCGTGCCGACAGCCTTCATGCTGACCATCGGCAACCTGGCCATGCGTCAGGCTCGCGCACAGTTCTCGTGCAACTTCCTCGCATGCGCCGGCTACAAGGTGATCGACAACCTCGGTTTCAAGACCGTCGAGGAAGGCGTCGACGCTGCCCTCGAGGCAAAGGCCGACATCGTGGTGATCTGCTCGAGCGACGACGAGTATGCAGAGTATGCTATTCCTGCCTTCAAGTATCTCAATGGCCGAGCTATGTTCGTGGTGGCTGGTGCTCCCGCTTGCATGGAAGACCTCAAGGCTGCCGGCATCGAGAACTTCGTACACGTGAAGTGCAATGTGCTTGAGACTTTGAAAGAATATAATCAGAAACTTGGTATTTAAAGAATAGGAGACTTGAATTATGCGTAAACAGTTTAAAGATATTGACATCTATGCAGGCATCAAGGCTCAGGATGGTGCCAAGTGGATCAAGGACAACAACATCGACTATACCTGGCACACGCCGGAGCACATCGACGTTCGTCCCGTTTATACAAAGGAAGACCTCGAAGGAATGGAACACCTCGACTTCACAGCCGGTATTCCTCCCTATCTGCGTGGTCCGTATTCAATGATGTACCCGTTCCGCCCGTGGACTATCCGTCAGTATGCCGGATTCTCTACCGCTGAGGAGTCGAATGCATTCTATCGCCGCAACCTGGCTTCTGGTCAGAAAGGTCTTTCCGTGGCTTTCGACCTGCCGACACACCGCGGCTACGACCCCGACAACGCTCGCGTAGTGGGCGACGTGGGTAAGGCTGGTGTAAGCATCTGCTCGCTCGAGAACATGAAGGTGCTCTTCGCTGGTATTCCTCTGAACAAGATGTCGGTCTCGATGACCATGAACGGCGGTGTGCTGCCCGTGCTCGCCTTCTACATCAACGCCGGTCTGGAACAGGGTGCTAAGCTCGAGGAGATGGCCGGAACCATTCAGAACGACATTCTGAAGGAGTTCATGGTGCGTAACACCTATATCTATCCGCCAGCATTCTCGATGAAGATCATCGCTGACATCTTCGAATACACTTCACAGTTCATGCCGAAGTTCAACTCTATCTCCATCTCCGGCTACCACATGCAGGAGGCTGGTGCTACGGCTGACATCGAGCTGGCCTACACGCTGGCCGACGGTATGGACTATCTCCGCACGGGTGTCAACGCCGGTATCCCCGTCGACAAGTTCGCTCCGCGTCTGTCGTTCTTCTGGGCCATCGGTATGAACCATTTCATGGAGATTGCCAAGATGCGTGCCGGCCGTCTGCTCTGGGCTAAGATTGTGAAGAGCTTCGGAGCTGAGAATCCGAAGTCGCTCGCCCTGCGTACCCACTGCCAGACCTCTGGTTGGTCGCTCACCGAGCAGGATCCGTTCAACAACGTAGGTCGTACCTGTATCGAGGCTATGGCTGCCGTGCTGGGTCACACTCAGTCGCTGCACACCAACGCCCTCGACGAGGCCATCGCCCTGCCGACAGACTTCTCCGCTCGTATCGCCCGTAACACACAGATCTATATCCAGAACGAGACGAAGGTCTGCAAGCAGATCGACCCGTGGGCAGGTTCTTACTATGTGGAGACGCTGACCAACGAGCTGGTGCACAAGGCTTGGGAGCACATCCAGGAGATTGAGAAGCTCGGCGGTATGGCCAAGGCTATCGAAACGGGTCTGCCTAAGATGCGTATCGAGGAGGCTGCTGCCCGCACACAGGCTCGTATCGACTCTGGCGTTCAGACCATCGTGGGTACGAACAAGTATCGCCTGGAGCACGAGGATCCCATCGACATCCTCGAGGTGGACAACACCGCCGTGCGCCTGCAGCAGGAGGAGAGCCTGAAGCAGCTCCGCGCCAACCGCGACGAGGCCGCTTGCCAGGCTGCCCTGAAGGAAATCACCGAGTGTGTGCGCGAGTTCGCCGAAGGCAAGAAGTCGAAGAACAACCTCCTCGACCTGGCCGTGAAGGCTGCCGGTCTGCGTTGTACCTTGGGTGAGATTAGTGATGCCTGCGAGGAAATCGTTGGCCGTTATAAAGCTGTAATCAGAACAATTTCAGGCGTGTATAGTTCAGAATCGAAGAGCGACACCGACTTTGAGAAAGCCTGTGCGCTGACAGAAGAGTTTGCAAAGCGTGAAGGTCGCCGTCCGCGTATCTTTGTAGCGAAGATGGGTCAGGATGGTCACGACCGTGGTGCCAAGGTGGTTGCTACGGGTTATGCCGACTGCGGTTTCGACGTCGACATGGGTCCGTTGTTCCAGACTCCTGAGGAGGCTGCCCGTGAAGCCGTGGAGAACGACGTCCACATCGTGGGTGCCAGCTCACTGGCCGCCGGTCACAAGACGCTCATCCCGCAACTCATCGAGGAGCTGAAGAAGCTGGGCCGCCCCGACATTATGGTCATCGCCGGTGGTGTGATTCCCGCCCAGGACTACGACTTCCTCTACAAAGCTGGCGTCGCTGCCATCTTCGGCCCGGGCACCAGTGTGGCCAAGGCTGCCGTGGAGATGATGAACATTCTGCTCGAGAAGTAAGCCCTAGGCTTATTATAATAAGGTATCGCGCGAGGCAACGTTGCCCCGCGCGATATTATTTTGACGTATTCAACAGAATCGCTGCTGGAACTCTTCTTGTAGCATGGGTTGGAAGAGGGGGTGGGCAATGGCGATGAGCGCCAAAGCACGTTCACGAAGCGAATGCCCGCGAAGATGGGCGATGCCGTACTCGGTGACCACGTAGTCGATGTCGTTACGCGATGTGGTGACAGCCGCTCCAGGCTGGAGGAAAGGAACAATGCGGCTTACCTTGCCGCGTGCCGCCGTGGAGGGCATCGCAATGATGCTTTTTCCGCCACGCGAGAGAGCAGCACCACGCACATAGTCAACTTGTCCGCCCGTCCCACTATATTGTTTCAGTCCCATGCTCTCAGCCGCCACCTGCCCCTGAAGGTCAATTTCTATGCACGAGTTGATGGCCACCATATTGTCGTTACGGCCAATGACATACGGATCGTTCACATAGTCAACAGGCTGCATCTCCACCATCGGGTTGTTGTTGACAAAGTCGTAGAGCTTCTTTGTGCCCATGAGGAACGTGGCCACCATTTTTCCTGGGTGCAAGGTCTTTCGGCTGCCGTTGATGACACCAGCACGAGCCAAATCCACCACACCGTCGGAAAACATTTCTGTATGCACGCCCAAGTCGTGCTTATCTTTCAGAGCTGCCAACACGGCATCAGGGATGGCACCAATGCCAAGCTGCAGCGTGGAGCCATCATCAACAAGTTGCGCACAGTTGCGGCCGATGGCCTGCTCTACAGGGCCAATCTTGGCAGGTTGCAGTTCGGGGACGGGATAGTCGCATTCTACGATGTGGGTGACCTCCGACACATGAATCAGCGTATCACCATAAGTGAAGGGCATCTGCGCATTGGCCTCAACGATGAGCGTCTTGGCTTTCTTGGAAGCGGCCATAGCATAATCGCACGACACACCTACAGAAAGGTATCCTTCGTTGTTAGGGCGGGTAGTGGTCAGTATGGCCACATCGCAGGGAATATCCTTACCCAGCATGGAGGGAATGTCCTTAAAATATGCGGGGAAGAAGTCGCCGTGTCCGCTCCAGATGTGCTCACGCGAGTTGGCAGCAAGGAAATTGGTGAGATGTCTGAAGTGGCCATAACCAATGCTTCCTTTCGACTCTCCTTCACCCAGAGAGAGCATGTGGTAGATTGTCACGTTGTGAAACTCGTCGGCATGTTGAGCCAAGGCCACTTCTGTGAGCCGAGGTATTCCAGCACTTTCAGAAAGCACCACGCCATCGCCGTCGTGGATGCTCTTGATAGCCTCCTCTATGGAGGTGCATTTCTCGTTGTATTGCTCTTTCCAATCCATGGTATTTTCTTTTTTGCCACAAAAGTAATGAATAAAAACCGAAATCACACAGAGCAGCCACATATCGCACAGAAAATTGCGAATATATTATAAAAATTAGCGGTTTTTCAGAGATTTGTTTGCCCATATTGCAGAAAATGAGTACCTTTAGCCCCGCTTTCAAAAACAAGAGAATTTTTACATTAAATTATTTATAATAAATGAAAGTTTATCAGACAAACGAAATCCGTAACATCGCACTCGTAGGCAGTGCAGGTAGCGGCAAGACCACACTTGCCGAGAGTATGTTATTTGAAAACGGCACCATTCATCGCCGTGGCACCGTAGAGGCCAAGAACACCGTATGCGACTACTTCCCCGTGGAGCAGGAATACGGCTACAGCGTGTTCTCGACAGTCTTCAACGTAGAGTCGAATGGCAAGAAGCTGAACTTCGTCGATTGCCCGGGCTCTGATGACTTCGTAGGCGGCGCTGTCACGGCTCTGAACGTTACAGACCAAGCTTTGGTGCTCATTCACGGCCAATATGGTCCCGAGGTAGGAACCACCAACGTGTTCCGCCTGACCGACAAGCTGCATAAGCCCGTCATCTTTGCCGTCAACCAGCTCGACCGCGACAACGTGGACTTCGAGGTTGTCATGAGCAAACTGAAGGAGACTTTCGGCAACAAGTGCGTGGCCGTACAGTTCCCCGTAGCCACAGGCGTTGGCTTCAACGCGATCGTTGACGTGCTGAAGATGAAGAAATACACCTGGAGTGGTGAAGGTGGCGAAGGAACCGTAGAGGACATCCCTGCCGACCTCATGGATAAGGCAGAAGAGCTGCGCGCTTCCCTGATTGAGGCAGCCGCAGAAAACGATGAGGCACTGATGGAGAAATTCTTCATGGAGGAGCCGCTGACCGAGGACGAAATCCGCGATGGTCTGCGCAAAGGCCTCATCACACGCTCAGTATTCCCCGTGATGTGCGTATGCGCCAGCAAGTGCATGGGCGTACGCCGTCTCATGGAATTCTTGGGCAATGTGGTGCCACAGCCCACCGATATGCCGAATGTGAAGAACAACCGTGGCGAGGAAGTGGCCATCGATGCTGCTGCTCCCACAGCACTCTTCTTCTTCAAGACCGGTATGGAACCCCACATCGGTGAGGTGTCCTATTTCAAGGTGATGAGCGGCAGCATCAAGGCTGGCGACGACCTTTCCAATGCCGACCGCGGCTCGAAGGAGCGCATGGGTCAGCTTTTCGTCTGCGCAGGTTCCAACCGTCAGCCCATCGACGAGCTGAAAGCTGGTGACATCGGCTGTACTGTGAAGCTGAAGGACGTAAAGACGGGCAACACTCTGAACGGAAAGGACAGCGACCAGCAGTTCGATTTCATCAAGTTCCCCAACTCGAAGTATTCGCGTGCCGTGAAGGCCGTCAACGAGAGCGAGACTGAGAAGATGATGGCAGCCCTGAACAAGATGCGTCAGGAAGATCCGACATGGGTGGTTGAGCAGTCGAAGGAGCTCAAGCAGATCATCGTTCACGGACAGGGTGAGTTCCACCTGCGCACGCTGAAGTGGCGTATGGAGAACAACGAGAAGATCCAGATTGAGTATCAAGAGCCGAAGATTCCTTATCGTGAGACCATCACGAAGGCTGCTCGCGCCGACTATCGCCACAAGAAGCAGTCAGGTGGTGCCGGTCAGTTCGGTGAAGTACACCTCATTGTGGAGCCTTATTCCGAGGGAATGCCCGATCCGACTGTTTATAAGTTCGGCGGTCAGGAGTATCGCATGAACATCAAGAGCAAGGAAGAGATCGACCTCGAATGGGGTGGCAAACTCGTATTCCTGAACTCAGTGGTGGGTGGTGCCATCGACGCACGCTTTATGCCCGCTATTCTGAAGGGTGTGCAGGAGCGTATGGAGCAGGGTCCGCTGACGGGTTCGTATGCCCGCGATGTCCGCGTCATCGTCTACGACGGTAAGATGCACCCAGTGGACTCCAACGAACTTTCGTTCATGCTCGCCGCACGTAACGCCTTCTCAGCAGCCTTCCGCGAGGCAGGACCGAAGATTCTGGAGCCTATCTACGACCTCGAGGTGCTCGTACCCGCCGACTACATGGGCGACGTGATGGGTGACCTGCAGGGCCGTCGCGCCATCATCATGGGTATGGACAGCGAGGGTGGTTACCAGAAACTCGTGGCCAAGGTGCCGCAGAAGGAGATGGCCAACTACTCGATTAGCCTCTCGTCCATCACGGGCGGACGTGCTTCATTCACCATGACCTTCGCCAGCTATGAGCTTGTTCCCAGCGATGTTCAGAACGAACTCATCAAGCAGCACGAGGCAGAAGCCAAGGAAGAGGATTAATACTCCTACTCCCAACGCAAGCAAATCGGGGGCGCTCCAATCAAGGAACGCCCCCGTATTATTTATTATGACAACAACGGTTCGCCAATGTTCCGACCTCATTGGTAATCTGCCGAAACGGCATTCTGGGCAAACAAGCAGAGGAACCCCACAAGGAAGATGGCTGTAGTGCCAAGAACGATGGCCAAATACTCATGCAGGTGAATGCCTGGCAGGTGGAACGAGGAAGCGAGGGAAATCCATGCGATGACCAAAACACCGCAGACAACGCCTGCCAAAGCGGCAACGAACCTTCTCCTTGGGTTCTTAGCCCTCCTGGCCAAAAGCGTCAACGGACTACCATCAGCCGTAAGCCATCCTAACAGGAATAAGCCCAACATACCACCACTAAAGATGCTCGAGAGCGTCCACCACGCATCGATAATACTCTCAACACTAAGCATTGCAACGGCAACAATGGCTCCTAAAACGCCAAGGGCACAACTTGACAAACGAAGGATGAACACTTCTAGTTCACCGCTCCTCGCTCTCCGCTCACCGAAGAAATCCTTCAACACAATGGTGGCTCCACTACTCACGCTGGTGGAGACGGTACTCATGCCAGCTGCAAAAATGCTGGCAATGAGCAGCCCTCGTACGCCGACGGGCAACTTCGACACGATAAAATAAGGGAAGACATAGTCGGGTTTGGCGGCTATCTCAGCTGGCAGTGCGGCCAATCCACCTTCCATAACCGAGTAATAGCTATAGAGGGCTGTGCCAATCAAGAAGAAAACGGCCGACACTGGGATGAACAGCCACCCGCCGAAGAGGGCCGAGAAGCGTGCATCGCGGTCGGTACGGGCGGTATGATAGCGCTGCACATAGTTCTGGTCGATGCCATAGTTCTGCAAGTTGATAAAGATTCCGTAGACAAGACAGACCCAGAAAGTGGAAGTAGTGAGGTCGGCTGTGAAGGCACCCAAAGAAAACTTGTTCCCCTCGGGCGAATGGAATGCAATGTCGAATGCCTGCATCGGTCCATCGGGCATAGAGAAAAGCACCACACCCAGACATAGCAGAGCACCGCCTATGAGTAGGATTCCCTGAATGGCATCCACCCAAATGACGGCCCTGATGCCACCAAGCATCGAATAGGCAATTACCGCCAGACTTGTTGCAATAATCACCGTGACCATATTCCACCCCATCAGGATGTGCATCGGCACGGCCAAAAGATAGAGGATACTACCCATGCGGGCCACCTGTGTGAGCAGATAGCACGTCGAAGCATAGAGGCGCGCCCATCGTCCGAAACGCTCTTCAAGGAAAGCATAGGCCGACACATTGCCACTCCGCCGATAGAACGGCACGAAATAGCGGGCGGCGAAATAAGACGCGATGGGTATGGAGAAAGAGAAGACAAGTGCATTCCAATCTGAAGCGAAGGCCTTGCCAGGATAGCCGATATAGCTGATGCTGCTGACGTAGGTGGCGAAAATGGACATGCCTACCACCCATCCTGGTAGACTTCGGCTGGCCGACGTGAACTCATCCGACGATGTGTTTCTCCTAAAGAATGAACAGCCGAACAGCACCACGCCCAGCGTGAACACAAGGAATATGATGAGGTCTATGGTCTGCATAAGGTGGTTTTTGCCTGCAAAGGTAGTGCAAACTGAGCGAAAATGAACAAAAAAATCACGAATATTTGGATAATTCAACAAAATACCATAACTTTGCGCAAAAACTAATACATACGATGAAGAATTACGGTTTCATAAAAGTGGCGGCTGCCATACCCGCCGTTCGGGTGGCCGACTGCGATTTCAATACAACGGAAATGGCCCGCATCATGTCTGAGGCTGACAAACAAGACGTGAGGGTGTTGGTATTCCCAGAACTAAGTGTCACAGGCTATACTTGCCAAGACCTTTTCCGTCAGAATATTCTCATCACGGCAGCAGAGAAAAGCGTGGTCAGTCTGCTCAATAGCAGTATGCACGTAGACGTAATCGCCATCATCGGTGTGCCTGTTGTTGTGGGCGACCTTTTGCTCAACTGTGCCGCTGTCATACAGAAAGGTGTTTTGTTGGCATTGATCCCCAAGACTTACCTGCCCAACTACAGCGAGTTTTACGAGAAACGTTGGTTTGCCTCATCGCAAGATTTGGAGGCCAAGGAGATTGTGTTTGCCGGGCAACGCATCGTCGTTTCGCCCAAGCCGACACTCATTCGCACACACGACGGCATTCTCTTTGGTGTAGAAATCTGCGAAGACGTATGGGCACCCGACCCACCCAGCAACTATCTGGCACTGGCTGGTGCCGACCTCATCTTCAACCTGTCTGCCAGTGACGAACTCATCGGCAAGCACGATTACCTGAAAGGCCTGTTGGCACAACAGAGTGCGCGCACCATCACGGGCTATGTCTACAGTGGAAGCGGATTCGGCGAGAGCACACAGGACGTGGTGTATGGTGGCAATGCGATGATCTTCGAAAACGGGCAATTGCTGGAAGAAGCCGAACGTTTCTCATTGAAACCACAGCTAAAAATTGCACAGATTGACGTGGAACGACTTCGCAACGAACGGCGTTCGAACAGCACCTACGTCAATGCGCAGCGCGGCCATCAAGCCACGATAGTAGATGCCGTTGACGTGGTCGAGCGTCCCTTCCACCTGACCCGCCCCATCGACCCGCATCCATTCATCCCCAAAGACGAAGATATGGCGCGCAGTTGCGAGGAGATTTTTAGCATTCAAGTATGCGGTTTGGCCAAGCGGTTGGTTCACACACATAGCCAAAAAGTGGTCATCGGTGTGAGCGGTGGACTCGACAGCACACTGGCACTGTTGGTCTGCATCCGCACATTCGACAAACTTGGCTACGATCGCAAAGGCATCGTCGGTGTGACGATGCCTGGTTTCGGAACCACCGACTTCACCTATCAGAATGCCATTGCCCTGATGAAGCTTATGGGCATCACGATGCGCGAGATCAGCATAGCCAAGGCTGTGCGACAGCACTTCGAGGATATTGGCCACGACGAGAGCGTGCACGATGTGACCTACGAGAACGGCCAAGCCCGCGAACGCACCCAGATTCTGATGGATGTGGCCAACCAAGTGGGAGGACTGGTCATCGGAACGGGTGACTTATCCGAGCTGGCTCTTGGATGGGCCACCTATAACGGCGACCACATGTCGATGTATGGCGTCAATGCTTCTGTGCCCAAGACGCTCATCCAGCACCTCATCCGCTACGAAATCAGCCGAACGCCCGACGAACAACTGGCAGAAACGCTGCGCAATGTCATCGAAACACCTATCTCTCCAGAGCTGACTCCCGCCGATGAGAATGGACATATCAAACAAAAGACGGAGGATCTGGTAGGACCTTACGAGCTCCACGACTTCTTCCTCTATCACTTTCTGCGCCACGGTTTCTCGCCAGAGAAGATTCTGATGCTGGCGCTTCATGCGTTTTCCAATCCATCGACCTACGACGAAGCCACCATCCGCAAATGGTTGCAGACCTTCCTGCGTCGCTTCTTTGCACAACAGTTCAAGCGTTCATGTCTACCCGACGGACCAAAGGTAGGCAGCGTGAGCCTCAGTCCGCGCGGTGACTGGCGAATGCCAAGCGACGCCAATGCCACTATATGGCAAAAATGGCAAGGGGAAATACAATAAATCGGCGATTCTTCCGTTATATATAATAATGAAGAAGCATAAACTGACATTCCTTGGCACCATCGCCACATTATTGCTGACGATGTTCGCCTGTACCGACGACGATTCTTTTTCAACGTCGGCTGGACTCCGACTGACATTCTCTGAAGACACCATCTTCTTGGACACTGTCTTCTCGCGTGTGCCGACTGCGGCCAAATCGTTCTGGGTGTTCAACCATTCGGGCGATGGCATCCGTTGCTCGCAGGTGAAATTGGAGAAAGGTAATCAAACGGGGTTCCGCGTGAACGTGGACGGCACATACCTGAGTAGCACCTTAGGCTACCAGACACAGAATGTGGAAATACGCAACAAAGACAGCATCCGCGTGTTCGTGGAACTCACTTCACCAGAGAACGGCATTGAAGGACCACAGCTCTTGGAGGACAACATCGTGTTCACGATGGAGAGCGGTGTAGAGCAAAAAGTAAACCTCAATGCCCATACGTGGGATGCGGAAATACTGAGCAACTTGGTCATCAAGGGCGACACTACCCTTGGCGGTGAAAAGCCCACCGTTATCTACGGCGGCATCCGCGTAGACAGCCTGGCCACGCTGCACATCCCTGCAGGCAAGACGCTCTACTTCCATGCCGGAGCAGGCATCGATGTCTACGGCAGACTGCTGGTGGAAGGTACTGCCGAGCAGAATGTCATCCTGCGCGGCGACCGCTTGGACCACATGTTCGACTATCTGCCCTACGACCTCGTGAGCGGACAGTGGAACGGCATCCACTTCTTCGAAAGCTCCTACGACAACCGACTGGAATACATGGATCTGCACAGCACGTTCCACGGCATCGTCTGCGACTCATCGGACATCAGCCGCACGAAACTGGAACTATGGAATTCCACCATCCACAACTGCCAAGGAGCGGCTTTGCAGGAGGTCTGCTCCATGGTGAATCTCTACAACACGCTGCTCTCCAACACCCTCGGTCCTTGTGCCGACATCAGTGGCGGCAACGTCGTTCTCCAACATTGCACGATGGCTCAGTTCTATCCCTTCGACGCTATGCGTGCCCCGGCCCTGCAGTTCCATAACGGCCCAGGGCAACCCATGCAACTGGCCTGCGTCAACTCGCTGGTCACCGGCTATGCCGAAGATGTCATCATGGGGTCGCAAAACGACACCACCGAGGTGTTCGACTACCGCTTCATCGGTTCTATCCTGCGCACGCCAAAGGTGGAAACTGCCGATTCCGTACGCTTCGAAAGTGTCATTTGGGAGAATACTGAAGACACGCTGGGTACGGGCGACAACCACTTCCGCCTGGTAGACATCAGTACGCAGCACTACGACTTCCACCTCGACAGTCTCTCTACAGCCATTGGCAAAGCCCACAAGGACTATGCGCTGCCCACCGACCGCGATGGAAAGCCACGTGGCGACAGCCCTGACATAGGCTGCTACCAATACGTGGCCCTGCCCGCTGAATCAAAAGACACTGAATAACTTCCACTCAGCCCCCCCCTCTTTCAGGAGGGGTTAGGGGAGGTCATCTATTCTCTTCATCTATCATACACTGTCACTCCTAAAATCATGAAAGAGATAACAATAGAAACCAAAATGCAGCTCTGCCAGTTTGAGGAACTGACCGAAGAGCAGCAACAGTTGGTCAAAATGGCCTGCGACGCCACCCAGAACAGCTACTCCCCCTACTCGAAATTCCGTGTAGGATCAGCCCTCCGCATGGCCGACGGCACCATCACCATCGGCGCCAACCAGGAGAACGCCTCCTATCCCGTTGGTCTCTGCGGCGAGCGCGTGGCCCTCTTCACGGCCCAAGCCCAACATCCCGACCAGCCAGTGGCGTCGATAGCCATTGCCGCCCGCAACGACAACGGATTCCTGGAAAAGCCCGTCTCGCCCTGCGGCATGTGCCGACAGGCCATCATGGAAGTGGAGGACCGCTACAAGCAGCCTATCGAAATCCTGCTCTATGGCACCGAAGGCACCCTCGTCATCAAGAGCATCCGCGACCTGCTGCCACTCTATTTCGTGGGCGATTCCATGAAGTAAGCATCTATGAAGAATCATAGTTGCTTTCAACCGATTATTGTCCTCGTGCTGGCCATGATGCTCTTCGCCTGCACCTCGTCCCAGCACCGCGCCGTCCTCGACTGTGCTGATAGCTTGATGAATGCCCGGCCAGACTCGGCGCTGACCCTCCTCAACGCCCTGCTGCCTGACACCACCCGCATGTCGAAGGGCGACCTCATGCGCTTCCACCTGCTGCGCACCAACGCTGAGAACAAGTGCGACACCGTGCTCACCGCCCGCCACGCCGCCCTGATGCGCCGCGTCTGCGACTACTACGACCATAAGGCCTCCCCCTTTTGGGGGGATGAGAGGGGGGCTTCCCGTATGCTCGCCCACTACCTGCTGGGCCGCTGCTACGACGACATGGGGGAAGCCCCATTAGCCTTGGAAGAGTTTCATAACGCTGAGAATGCTGCCGACACAACTATAAAAGATTGTGACAAATCCTTGATCTTAAGAATATACGGTCAATCTGCTTCAATATTCCTTAGACAAGAGGCACCATTATCTGCTCTTGAAGTCATGAGAAGTGCCGATGGTGTCTCACGTGCAATTAGTGACACCATTTTCCTGCTAATCAACCGTGAACAAATGGCAATAGCCTATGACATGCTCGGCATGTCGGATTCTGTCATAGCCATCAGGAAAGAGGTGGCAGAGCAGTTCCAACTGTTAGGGATGGATGAGGCCGCAGCACGCACACTTGCCCCTGCGATAGACAATGCATTGGCAATAGGCTGTTTAGACACCGCCCAGCAGTTCGCCCGCACCTATGAGTCCGTCTGCAAGATCTTTGTAAACGGACGTGTGAAAGCCGGATGCGAACCGTATCTTTACACAAAAGGTAAACTTTTGCTTCACGAAGGCGAACCGTTGAAGGCTGAACAATGTTTCCGCCAACTGGCAGAATTGTCAGAAGCTTTTGTCGATTTGGAATCTGCATACCGCGGGTTGTCTGAAACCTACAGAATTACCGGTCGACAAGAATTGTCAGCAGAATACGCCCTAAAGGCACTTTCCATGAATGATTCAGTCTACAAAAAAGCGGCAGCCAACTTTTATCAAAAAATGCAGGCTTCCCATAAGTACTCAAGAATGCAGCAGCTGGCAGCAAAAGAGCGTTTTGAGAAACAACATATAAGGGGAGTTCTGATCAACTATATCTTGGGGTCTCTCGTCGTTATATGTGTCATTTCGTTTTTCCTGTATTTTTTCGTAAAGAAGGCCAGGGAGCATCAGCGGCTCGAAAACGAACTGCAGACTAAATACTTGCGGCTTCAGGAAGAACTGCAGGAGTTGAATGAGTTGCGCGAAATAAACACCAACAGTGTGACGGATTTGGTAGATGTCAAGTCAAGAAAGATCGAAACCCTAAAATCAGAGATTGCCACACAAGAGCTACAACTCACCAAGCATTCTGCACCAGACAAATATAAGGCGGTCGTTAACCCTGCCATCAACTCATTCAAGAGGAAGTATGCTCATCGCTTTGATGATGTGACAAACAAAGAGTGGGAGGATATAAAAAGGATTATCGAACAAGAATTACCATCATTCTTTCCTACACTTGAACAAGCCAAACCAGAACTGAGGGAAGAGGAGATAAGGGTATGCATCCTTATCCGACTCCAAGTATCCCTGAAAGACATTTACACATCTATGCACTGCAACTCACAGAACCTGTCTGTAATGCGTAAAAGGATGCTCACAAAGCTATCCCCCGACTCCACGGGTGGAGCCAAGGATTTCGACAGATTCATTATGTCGCTGTCATAGCACTCCCATCTCTATGAAGATAGTCCCGCATTGTATGCAACTGTTACGTAACAGTTGCATTTTGTTACGTTTTTGTTACGTAAAATGATGGCAGATTGCGATTTTTTCGATAATTTTGCAACATCGTTTTACTAATTAATATTGTATCATATGAAAAAAAATCTTTTATTTACATGCTGCGTCCTACTTATGAGTGCAGCTCCCGCCGCCGCCGATGAAGTCGTAGGTGAAGTTGTCAACTTAACTTGCGGCTACAATCATGACGGAAATCTGGGCAACCATTATCCCAAGTCACCCGTCCAGCCCCCGTACGTCACCCTCGACGACCATACCTTATATATATGGTCGCAGCACGGCGGGTACACGCTCACCCTCTTGGACGACAACGACACCGTTGTCTATCAGACCTATGTCGCCGCAGGCGTGCAGTTCGCCGACCTGCCATCGACCCTCTCGGGCAGTTACACGCTGCTGCTATCCAACGACACGTACCTGTTCACAGGTGTGATTGACTTGGAATAGTAATATGATATCACATATTTATAGAATCCTAATTTGTCAAGTAAAATGAGTAGAAAAAATGCATTGCTTATTTGTCTTTCCTGGCTCTTAATGGGATGCTCATCTGATGACAGCCCCGTCGAAGTCAAGGACACGCCACCTCATCTGAACGTGTCGGACAGTCTTGCCTTGGTAAAGATATACAACACTATCGGCCCATGGCATGAAAAGTGGGACCTCAATGACATCACGACTTGGAATGGTGTGACGGTAACACTTGACGAGATGACAAACGAGATGCGTGTTACAGGCCTTGAGGTGTATAACGGCTATGGCTTACATTCCCAAATACCAAAGGAAATCGGTCATCTGACTGAACTCCGTTCTCTCGTTTTGGCTGGAGGGATGCTCGAAGGAATGATTCCGGAAGAGATTGGGAATCTTGTAAACCTTGAGAGGTTAACTTTTGACGGCAAGGGCTTAACGGGTGGTATTCCTGAGAGTATAGGTAACCTGGTGAAACTGAGGCGTCTCGATATCATTAACACGTCACTCAGCGACACGATCCCGGAAAGCATAGGAAACTTGGCCTCGTTAGAAAAACTGTTTCTTTATGACAATCGGCTGACCGGAAGAATCCCTAAAGGTTTTGCTAATCTAAATAAGCTGAAGAGTGCGATCCTCAACAACAACCAATTAACCGGAACGTTTCCTGTCGAGATTCTCAAGGGTAAGACAACGAGGTTCCTTTTTTGGAACAACAACATAACAGAGCTGCCTTTTGAGGTGTGGAATGACGATTCCGAGGTCATTGCCCCCGACCTACAGGGAAACCGTCTATCTGGAGTTGTACCGGAATGGGTGTTTGGCACTAAGAAATGGCAGGAAGACGGTATGATGTGTACCCGAGGCCAGCAGGAAGGTTACGGTTATGAAAACGTTACATATGACCATTAAATATCGAAAAATATGAAAAAGTCAATTATATTTATATTGGCAATGACATTCCTGTTCACGGGATGCTCATCTGACGTTGAAGATGTCGAACCGAATGTTCTAGACGGATAAAAAGTGGAAACAAGGAGTGGTGGCACGACGTTCGACCAATGCTTACAGTGTCAAATTTGTGATGGCAGCACGGTCAACCTCCCGTGAAACCAAAACGCACCTGGAAACGTTCCAGAGGAGGTGAGATATGACGTGAAGGAGTCTGACGGCTGGAGGATCCTTTATAGTACGGTGGATATTATAGGCTATGACCACACAGTTCATACAGGAACACAGTCAAACTACCTTCTCCTCTACAACAAGTACACTGGCGTATTGAAAGGTTTCTATTATGCCACGAGCATGGAATCGAACAACCATGCCTTTTTTCAGCTCACCATTCCTACGTCTCAACAAACAAAACTGTTTAACTTCGTAAGCGAATTTGCTTTCCCCTCTGATTCAACGGCAACCAACAGTGTGTTACTTTCTGCAATTACGGATGATGGCATCGCTGCAGGATTTGAAGAAGGATGGAATTGTTTTATGGTGGAACTGTCCTATGACCCAAATAGTCTCAATGAGACTATGAGTATATCGGGTGTTTGCATGAACGTGACGAGTTTCTCTCTAAACGGGTCTATCGACGCAGAGTCAGAAGGTGTCATCATGGGTGCGAACCATAAGACGAGCAGTTTTATGTCTGGAATCGCATCGGTGGTAGGGGATATGGCAAAAGCATTTATGGGTACACTTGGTATCGCTGGCCCTGTAGGTGTAGGCTTAGGAGGTTTGGCTGCAACCTCCGCAACAAGTCTATTCAGCTACGGAGTCAACAAAATATTCGGTTCGCTTCTCACACAGTCTTCAACTACCGTGCAGAATGTGCAGTTCTCAACGAACGGACAGCTGTTGGTGACGGGAACGAGTAGCTTACCGTCTTCGGGATATATTGTTCCCGTAGGAAGTATCCCCCTAAACGGCACAGGCGAGTGCCTCGGCGTTTGGAATCTGACGGCAAAGCCAACATATACCATTCCCTCCTGCCCGAAGTTGGTAAAAGCCAAGTTGGGTTCTATGGTGCAATACATCTATCGTGTAGATGCCGTTCCTGCCATTCAGTATGTGATTAACCCCGATGTTAGTGCAACGGTGAATTATAGTATCGTGGAATATACGAAATACGATGACTATTTGGTTAACCCAATCCCCTATCAAGCCGCCTCTCCTGGATGTAATGCATTCAATACGGGAGAGACCCCGCAACTCAATCAATCGGAACTGTATAACGATAGCCACACGATTATTAAATCTATGCCTAACGCTTACACTTTCATGGCTCTGGAGGAGTTGCCCAACTATACCAGTTCGGATGGCACGCCAGCCTGTGACCTGTCATACTACATATACGAGTACCTGCGGCCTGTGAAGTTCAAGGTTGTCGCCACCGTCAATGCTAATAACAATCAAGTGAAGTCGGGAAAGACGTTCACTCCAGTATTCATAAAGCAGAAGAACGGCGACACCGCTTATAGCTGGTCGCTCTCGGAACTCGCTTCTAATGGTTATGTCTATAACAACGGATCCCAGGTATGGACACTCAACGGCATCCAACCCGTTAGGGCTGATTCTGTACTATTGAAAAAAGAACCTAAACAGGAAATGAGAAAAAAGGAATACATTTCTCTGTAAAGACTGCTTTTCAATTTCTATGCATATAAAGATGTAAATGTTTTGTGAAGAAGCCCGCGCCGCTTGGTGTTCCTGTGAGGGAAAAGCCAAGGCGGCGCGGGTTATGAGGCCAGAAGCAGGAATTGCCCTTAATTATTATGGTCGCAGCACAATGGGTTTACGCTCACGTTGATTGACGACAACGACGCCGTCGTCTATCAGACCTATGTCGCCGCAGGCGTGCAGTTCGCCGACCTGCCGACGGCCCTCTCGGGCAGCTATACGCTGCAGCTATCCAACGACACGTACCTGTTCACAGGTGTGATTGACTTGGAGTAACATATTGTTATTGTATCAAATCCTAATTGAAAAATTATAATGAAAAAAAAGTATTCAGTCCAGATTCTTATGTTATTGATGGTGACGTTGTTTGTCGGATGTTCTGATGACAACGACCAACAGGTTGACAATTTGGTTCAGAGCCGTATGGCTGCAAAAAAAATTCTTAAAGGGAAGTGGGTGTTGGAAAAGACTGGAGCAAATAAGTGGAGTGGCCCCAATACTTCGTTGGAATTCTACAACGACAGTAGCGTAACCTACCAGAGTGGAGAAACGAAGCTAAGCGGCTCCTATACTATTCTCAATTTCGACGAAGAATTCAGAGATCGAGATGCTTTCGCCTTCATGTTAAAAGCTAACATCACAGGCCAAGAACACCAACGCTATTTTTTCT
>CADCIB010000010.1 GCA_902801375.1 uncultured Prevotellaceae bacterium
AAAGCGCGACTGAATTTTTGTCTACCCATAATTCTTAAATGACTTTGATAATTTAACATTTAAGGCGATCCATGAGTCAACCTATTTCAGTACAAGACAGTCTTTTCTTTTGCTCAGTCGCGGTAGAACCAGCCGATGATGCGGTTGAGCCAGGGCAGCGAGAAACGGAACCAACGGTAGGTGCTCACTTCCTTGCCGCCGAAACGGAGGATGAACTCGCGCATGGGTGTCTTGCGGAAGGGTAGCCCCACGTCGAGGAAACGGAAATGGGCGTAGCCTTCGCGGTGGGCCAGGTTCATGACTTCCCAGATGGTGCGTGTGCCGGGGTGCAGGGTGGGGTAGGACTTGCGCTTGGAGGCCATCATCCAGAGATTGGCGTCGGTGCCTGAATAGATGCAAGCGCACCCGCCCACGATCTTTTCCTGAAGCTTCACCACGAAGAGGCGGCAATGGCTGCTCTGCATGAGCAGCTGGAAATACTCCTCGGGTGGCATGTAGCGGCGCACTTTCAGCGAGAAGAACCTTCGGAAGAGGCGGTAGAAACCGTGGAAGTCGGCCAGGTTTTTCACCTCCGTAAAGACCAGTGCGTTGCTCTCCACGCGTTGCACGCGCTCCTTCATCTTCTCGGAAAGACGCTCTTCGGGAGCCTTCGAGTGGAGCGAATTGTGGATAGCCGACCAATGGACGGGGAAGTAGTTGTGACGGCGGAGCGCCTTGTAGCCGAACATCTTCTGGCTGAGTTCCGACACCTCGATGTAGAGGCACATCTTACGTCGTAGCTTACGCGTTATCGCATTGATCATCAGGCTGAACACCCATTCGCGGTCAACATTTTCTTCATACTCGCCTTCGCCATAGATTCTGCCTTGCGTGAACAGGTAAGGAGGCATGAGCGACCCTCTGCGGCGCAACATGGCCAGGAGGTGGGCCACCACCTGCCCGTCTTTTCGCGCCACCACCATATAGGGTTGCTGGCCTCGGGTCTGCTCCAAAATGCGGAACAGCTCCGGGCTATGGAAGAACTCGCGAGTGCTCATCGGCGGCAGCTCGGCGCTCTTCGTGACAATCTCTATGTGATAGTTGTCGGTCATGCGGTCAATCGACATATAATTTGCAAAAATAATGATTAATTAGGAAACTGCCAAATGTTTCGGGGAAAAACCGCATCGTTAGCACGAAAAAAGTGAAAAAAGATTTGCGTATTTCAAAAAAAAATTGTATCTTTGCAGTGAAATTAAAAACAGTCAGAAATGAGGAAAAAACTGGTGAAAATCCTTTGGAGCTTGCTGGGCGGCGTAGTGTTGCTCTTGCTTTTGGGCTTTGTGGCCATCTGGAACGGATGGGTGGGTTACATGCCCGATATGGAGGATTTGCAGAACCCCGTGAGCCGCTCGGCCTCGCAGGTGTATTCGGCCGACGGGAAGATTCTCGGCGTGTGGAACTCCAACCGCGACAACCGCATCATGGTGGACTACAACAAGCTCTCGCCCAACCTCGTCTACGCCCTCGTGGCTACGGAAGACGCGCGATTCTACGAGCATTCGGGCATCGACTTCCCAGCCCTCGGGAGAGCCATCGTGAAGCGTGGCATCATGGGGCAGAAGAGTGCCGGCGGTGGCAGCACCATCACCCAGCAGCTGGCCAAGCAGCTCTATTCGAAGAAGGCGCATAGCACGGTGGAACGCCTCTTGCAGAAACCCATCGAGTGGGTCATCGCCATCAAGCTGGAGCGCAACTTCACCAAGGAGGAGATCATCGCTATGTACCTGAACTACTTCGACTTCCTTCATAACGCGGTGGGCATCAAGACGGCAGCTAACACTTATTTCAGCAAGGAGCCGAGCGAGCTGACTTTGGAGGAGAGCGCCACGCTGATAGGCCTCTGCAAGAACCCCTCATACTTCAACCCGCGCCGATTCCCCGACCGTTGCAAGGAGCGCCGCAACGTGGTGATGGCGCAGATGGTGAAGGCGGGCTACCTGACTCAGGCGGAATACAACCGCGTGAAGGACGGCGAGGTGAAGCTGAAGTTCCATCAGAGCGACCACAAGGAGGGCATCGCCACCTATTTCCGCGAGTTCATGCGCCAGTACCTGATGGCCGCGAAGCCCGACAAGAAGAACTACCCTTCGTGGAACCAGGCTCAGTATAGCATCGATTCCACCTATTGGGAGCGCGACCCGCTCTACGGCTGGTGCAACAAGAACAAGAAGAAGAACGGCGAAAACTACAGCATCTACACCGATGGCCTGAAGATATTCACCACCATCGACAGCCGCATGCAGCAATATGCCGAGGAAGCGATGTTCCGCCATGTGGCCAAATATCTGCAGCCCGAATTCAACAAGGAAAACCGCCGCAAGGCCAATGCGCCCTACACCAGTGCGCTGTCGCAAAACGAGGTGAGGAGCATCTTGGAGCGCAGCATGCGGCAGAGCGAGCGCTACCGGGTGATGAAAGCCGCTGGGGCCACCGAGGGCGAAATCAAGCAAGCTTTCCGCACGCCGATAGAGATGAGCGTGCTGGCCTTCAACTATCGCGGGGAAATCGACACGCTGATGTCGCCGATGGACTCCATTCGCTACTACAAGAAGTTCCTGCGCTCGGGCTTCGTCAGCATGGACGCTCACACGGGAGCCGTCAAGGCCTACGTGGGCGGACTGGACTACACCCATTTCCAGTACGATATGGCCTTCATGGGCAGGCGGCAGGTGGGATCAACGACGAAACCCTACCTCTACGCCCTCTCGATGGAGAATGGTATGTCGCCCTGCGATGTGGCTCCCAACGTGCAACGCTCCTACGGCAACTGGACACCGCGCAACGGCAGCCGCGCACGCTACGGACAGATGGTGACGCTGAAGTGGGGACTGGCGCAGTCGAACAACTGGATTTCGGCCTACCTGATGAGTCGCATCAACCCCTCGCTCTTTGTGGAAACGCTCCGCAACTTCGGCATCAACACGCCAGACATCTACCCCTCTATCGTGCTCTGCCTGGGGCCCTACGAGGCCACCGTGGGTGAGATGGTGAGTGCCTACACCACATTTGCCAACCACGGAATCCACTGCGCCCCGATGTTCGTCACGAAGATTGAAGACAACGAGGGCAATGTGCTGGCTTCGTTCCAGCCGCGCGTCAACGAGGTGATCAGCGAGGAGAGTGCCAACAAGATGCTCATCATGCTGCAAGGTGTGGTGGACGGGGGTACCGGCTCGCGCATGCGTTATAAATATAATGTGAAATGCCCGATGGGGGCTAAGACGGGAACCACCAACCGCAACTCCGACGCTTGGTTCATGGGCTTCACGCCATCGCTCGTGAGCGGATGCTGGGTGGGCGGCGAGGACCGCGACATCCACTTCGACTCCACCAGCATGGGTCAGGGTGCCAACATGGCGCTGCCCATCTGGGCCTACTATATGCAGAAGGTGTTCGATGACAAGTCGCTCGGCTACGATCCCGAGGAGCAGTTCGACATTCCTGAAGGCTACGATCCTTGCGCTTCGCCCACCGACAAGTATGGATTGAATGGAATAGAAGAGGTCTACGAATAGGCCTCTTCTACTTTTCTGATACGATGAAACAATTCTTGCTTTCCGCTACTCTTTTCGTGTGAACACGACCTTTGTGGGAATCTTCTGCCACTTGCGGTCGACGGGAAACTTCAGCGTGCTGCCGCCCTGATGCTTCCAGGTATAGCTTCCGTCCTTTTCGAAGGTCAGCGTTGCTTGGAAATCCTCACTGCCGTAGTTGTTGACGAGGTCGAGCGTGGCGGTGTTCCCTTCTACTGTCGAGGAAACAATCGCCCACACATGGGTGGTCTGCGTGCTTCCCACGTAGCCGTCCATCTCGCCGAACACCTCTTGGCCGGGCACCACGATATTCTTCTCCTCGAGGTTCAGCTGAAGGAAGATCTTGTATTCCTCGTTTTCAAACTTTCCCACAAACGTGGAGTCAACTTGTGCGTGAAGGCCTGACATGCTGGCCAGGACAACTATCAGCGAAACGATTCTTTTCATTGTTTTTTCTTTTTTATTGTTGTTCTGTGGTGATCATAGGGTCCGTCAAATGTGATTGCCATTTTTATGACTCCGCATCGCCGGAATGGTTTAATTGCTTTTCCTGGCTCACGGCACGGATGTTGCGCATGAGTCCCTCGTATTTTGCCCGTTTTACGGCGCTTCCCTTGAACAGCCGTCGGTAGTCGTCAGGCGTGAGGTGCTCCCATTGCTCGCACGTCATGCTCAGCAGCTCGGTTTTGGGTTGTAGCAGAGGTTCGCCGTTTGGTCGGGCAAAACGATTCCAGGGACAGGCACGCTGGCAACGGTCGCATCCGTAGATGGTGTCGCCCATCAACTTCACCAAGTCAGAAGGGATTTTTCCGCGATTCTCAATGGTTTGGTAGGAGAGACACCTGCCTGCATTGAAAACGGGATGAGCCAATGCGCCTGTCGGGCAGGCATCTATGCATCGTGTACAGATGCCGCAACGGTTCTTCATCGGGGTGTCGTAGTGGTCGGTCTCCACGTTGAGAAGCAATTCTCCGAGAAAAAACATGCTTCCGCCACCCGAAGATTCTCCTTCGCGTGGAGGAATGATGAGCTGGTGGTTTCTGCCCATCCATCCCAAGCCTGCTTTCTCCGCCCAATAGCGCTCAAGAATGGGAGCGGTGTCGGCAAAGGCACGATAGGGAACTGTCTGTAGCTTGTCTCCCTGAGTTTCGGGTGATTCGCCATCTGGCTCAAAGTACAAAGGCGAGAGAATAGCCTCGGCCAATTGATGGAGCTTCTGGCGCATGATGTCGTGATAGTCTTGCCCCAGGGCATAGTCGGCCAACTGATATTCCCCATCGGGGAAACGTTTGCCCGGCGCGTAGTTCAGGGCCACGCACACAACGGTTTTCGCACCCTCCAAGAGCTGTCGGGGGTCGAGACGCTTTTCCAGATGGTTTTCCATATAGTGCATTTCCGCATGGTTGCCTTGTGAAAGCCATTGCCGGAAAAAGCCTGCCGTACTCTTGTCCACCATTTCAGCTCTCGCCATTCCACAAGCAGAAAAGCCGAGACGTAGGGCCTCAGCTTTTACCTTTTCTGACGAGAGTTTTCGTTTTTCTTCCATCATCCTTCCTCCATCAATCTTCAGTCCTCATCTCTTACTTTTCCTCCAAAATCCGGAACGCATACCCTTGCTCTTTCAGCCAGTCAATGCTTTCGGGCAGGGCGGTGCGCAGCTTGTCGATGCTTTTGAGCGAGTCGTGGAAGGTGATGATGGAACCGTTGCGGGCGTAGCGTTTCACGTTGTTCACCACATCTTCGGCCGTGAGCCATTTGCTGTAGTCGCGTGTCACCAAATCCCACATCACGATGCGGAAATCCTTTTTCAACCAGTAGTAGACACTATGGCGCAACCACCCGTGTGGCGGACGGAAGAGGTGGGAGTGGATCAGCTCGTTGGCTTTGTAGGTGTTGATGATGTAGGTTGTCGTCCAATGCTTGAATCCACCCAGATGGTTCATCGTGTGGTTGCCCACCTGATGGCCTGCGGCCACAATCTGCTCGTAGAGGTGAGGGTATTTCCTGACGTTGTCGCCCACCATAAAAAACGTAGCCTTGATAGCATATCGGTCGAGCGTTTCCAGGATGAACGGCGTGCATTCGGGTATGGGCCCGTCGTCGAAGGTCAGGTAAACTGCCTTTTCCTTGGGGTCCATACGCCACGTTGCACTAGGATAGAGCCATCGCAGCCATCGGGCAGGTTGTTCGATGAACATTATCTAAAGATGAGAGAATTGCCAATCACTCGTACGATCCGCCAAGAGCCTCATAGCCCTGAGCCGCCTTCTGGAACTTCTCGGTCAGCTCGTTGCCAAACTTCTCGTCGAAGTCCATTGCCAGATCGGCGCATTGCCGCATCACGTAGAGGTGCATCATACACTCGCGCTTGTAGCTCTGCATGGTGTTGAAGCCTAACGACTCGTACCAGGCAAGGTATTGCTGTGAGTTCTTGAACACAGCGTTCATGATGCGTTGCGCATCCTTCATTTGGCCTAACTTTCCGTAGCTCCAAGCCATTTCAGTGGCACCGTTCATGAAAGTGTAAGGCACGTTGTAGGCGGGAATCATCTTGTCGCAATACTTCAGGGCCTTCAGGGCTTTGTCGTTCTTGCCTTCAAGCACAAGGTTCTTGCACAACTGAGCGAACAGGTGGCGGTGAGTGCCGCACATGCGTAGCACCGTCTCGTCGAGATAGAGTCCCGGCTTCTCCAGACCGCCATACTTGAAGCGCGTCATCACGTTGTTGTAGACCTTCTCCGTGTCGAAGTCAAGGGCGTTGTTGCCCGTTGTGGTGAACGGCGTGATGCGGTAGGCCAAGCCCTCCTGCACGAAGTTGTCGCCCAAGTTCATGTAGTTTTCCGAACCAACGGTCATAGCCACGTAGATGGGGCGTGTCCAGTTGGCGTTGGCTATCATCTCGAGCATCATCAGGTCGCCCTTGTACAAAGCACGCTTTCCAGCCAACGAGATAATCATCTTGTCGGGAATGGAGTCGGTGGCCATCATCATGCCACTCTTGCGAACGGCTTCCTTGTCGATGGTCATGTAGAGCGTGTCGGTGGGGATGAAGTGCATGTCGGGATTGTCGGAGCGCACCCATTTGTCGAGGACATTCTTCAGTTCGAACGGCTCCTTTCCGAAGGTTTCCACTGCCTGTTCGTAGTTCTCAGCGTAGAACTCCATTACCTGCTCCTTCACGGCAGGATTGATTTCAATATAGTCGTTGGTACCGTTGCAATAGTCGATACGCGGCCAGGTGATGGGTAGCGATGGCGAATCATAGGCCGGGCGCACCATCTGGTCGATATACCAGTCGGTCTGCAGATAGCTCAGGTTACATACACGGGCATCGGTACGCACGCCTTCGGCATCCTGGTTGTACCAGAGCGGGAAGGTGTCGTTGTCGCCGTTGGTGTAGATAATGGGGTAGCCCTCGTCTTGTAGCGACATCAGATAGTTCTGACCGAAGTCGCGGCAGCAATAGCGGCCCGAGCGGTCGTGGTCGTCCCAAGTCTGCGAAGCCATCTGAATGGGTACAATCATGCACACTACAGCTACGGCTGCGGCGATGAGTGTCGGGTTGATGCCCTTGAGCCATTTCTTCAGCTGGTCGTAGATGGCGGCCACACCCATTCCGCACCAGATGGCGAAGGCGTAGAACGAACCTGCATAGGCATAGTCGCGCTCACGTGGCTGGTTGGGTGTTTGGTTCAAATAAACTACGATGGCCAGACCCGTCATGAAGAACAGGAAGAATACCACCCAGAACTGACGAATGCCTCTCTGTCCGCGATAAGCCTGCCAGAACAAGCCCAGCAAGCCTAAGAGCAGGGGCAGACAATAGAACACATTGTGGCCTTTGTTCTGCTTCAGGTCGTCGGGCAGCAAGTCTTGGTTGCCCAGACGTGCATTGTCGATGAACGAGAATCCCGTCAGCCAGTTGCCGTGCTCCAGTTCGCCATTGCCCTGAACGTCGTTCTGACGTCCGGCAAAGTTCCACATGAAGTAGCGCCAATACATGAAGTTGCATTGGTAGGAGAGGAAGAAGAAGATGTTCTCCATCTGCGACGGCATGTGAACCGTCACCATCTCACCGCAACGGTCGTAAGGAACATCACTTCCCGACGGCAGCCACGAGGGCGCACCGCTCATCCAGCTCTCATAAGACTGTGCGTGGGCGCGGTCGTACATGCGCGGGAACAGCATATTTTGCGCATACTTATAGTCGCTCTTGTGTGTGACGATGAAGTAGGAATCCTTCTCGTCTTGAGAGGCTTTTTCCTTGCGTTGCCAGATGGGAGCTCCGTCCACCACATGTGGCTTGCAATACTCGCCGTCGCGCACGAAATCCACTTCCGAAGTGTAGGCCTGGCCGTAGAACAACGGACGGTTGCCATACTGGTCACGGCCGAGATAGGTACCCAGGGTGAAGATATCCTCTGGAGAGTTTTGGTCCATCGGCGGGTTGGCCGACGAACGAATCACAATCACCCCATACGTAGAATAACCAATCATCAGCATCAGCATGCAGAGCAGCGTGGTGTTCTTCACGCGGGCCGACACCTTAATATAATTATCTTTATTGACTACACCCCATTTCTTTGGAATGAGAAACATTGTCCAGCCAACCAGAAAGGCTGCGATAATTGAGAATACATTTACTACTGTAACCCAAAAACCTGTTCTTTGCGTAATATTTTGGGGATTAGGTATTCCATTCCATAAGAAAAGACCGATAATTGATAAGATGACGACACCGATGATGAGTGCCGACCAGCCGTAGCCGTAGAACGGAATGCCCAGCATACCCACGGCAGCGAGGAACGAGATGTTCTGCATGAACGGGTTCTTGTCGCGCTGGCTTTCGTAAATGGCCCAGATGACAATGGCCACTAACAGGATGATATAGATAATGAGGCCCGTGTTGAACGGCATTCCCAGTGTGTTGACGAAGAACAGCTCGAAGGCTCCGCCAACGGTGATGATACCCGGCACCACGCCATACAGGATGGCGGCCACGATGACGAACGAGATACAGAGGGCAATGAGCGAACCTTTCAGGTTGGCATTCGGGTACCTCTTATAATAATAGACCAACACGATGGCGGGTACGCACAGCAGGTTCAGCAGGTGAACGCCGATACTGAGCCCTGTGATGTAGGTGATCAGCACCAGCCAACGGTCGGAGTGTGGCTCGTCCGCGTGATCTTCCCATTTCAGGATAAGCCAGAACACAAGAGCCGTCAAAGCTGACGAATAGGCGTAGACCTCACCCTCCACAGCCGAAAACCAGAAGGTGTCGCTGAAGGTGTAGATCAGCGCGCCCACCAAACCTGATGCCTCAATGGCGATGAGCTTCGAGAGCGGCATTTGTCCTTCCTCATTGAAGATAAGCTTGCGCGTCAGGTGTGTGATGCTCCAGAAAAGGAACAAGATGCACGAGGCAGAAAGCAACGCGCTCATGATGTTCACCATACGAGCCACCTGTGAAGGGTCGCTGACGAACTGCGAGAAAAGGTTGGCCGTGAGCATGAAAAACGGTGCGCCCGGCGGGTGACCCACTTCCAGCTTGTAGCCAGTTACGATAAACTCCGGACAGTCCCAGAACGAAGCTGTCGGCTCGATGGTGCTGCAATAGACGAAGGCGGCTATCAGGAAAGCTACCCATCCCAGCACGTTGTTCACTAATTTGAATTGTTTCATTCTTATGGGTTGTTTTTAGATTCGTGGAGGGATTATCTTGCTGACTCAAACTCGCGGAGGAAACGGGTGTCGTTCTCAGAGAACATGCGTAGATCGCTCACCTGGTACTTCAAGTTGGTGATGCGCTCCACACCCAAGCCGAAAGCGTAGCCGCTATAGACTGAAGAGTCGATGCCGCACAGCTCCAGCACGTTGGGGTCTACCATACCGCAACCGAGTATCTCCACCCATCCTGTGTGCTTACAGAAACCGCAGCCTTTGCCGCCACAGATGTGACAGGAGATGTCCATCTCGGCCGAGGGTTCGGTGAAGGGGAAGTAGCTGGGGCGCAGACGTATCTTGGTGTCTTCGCCAAAAAGTTCCTTCGCAAACGAAAGGAGCACCTGCTTGAGGTCGGTGAACGACACGTTCTTGTCGATGTACAGTCCCTCAATCTGGTGGAAGAAACAGTGGGCGCGGGCTGTGATAGCCTCATTGCGGTAGACGCGTCCGGGGCAAATGATGCGGATGGGCGGCTGCTGGCGCTCCATCACACGTGCTTGAACAGACGATGTATGTGAACGCAGCAGGATATTCTTCGTCACGTCGCCCAGCTTCGATTGCTCCACGAAGAAAGTGTCTTGCATGTCGCGGGCTGGATGGTCGGCAGCGAAATTCATCTTTGTGAACACATGAAGGTCGTCTTCCACCTCAGGACCGTCGGCCAGCACGAAACCCATGCGCTGGAAGATGTCGATAATCTCGTTGCGCACGATGGTCAGCGGGTGGCGTGTACCCAGTTCGATGGGGTAGGCGGTGCGCGTCAGGTCGATGTCGGCATTAGTATTGTCGGCACTTTCCATCTGCTCACGCAGGCTGTTGATACGCTCCATAGCCGTCTGTTTCAGCAGGTTGATGCGCATTCCCAATTCTTTCTTCTGCTCGGCAGCCACCGCGCGGAAGTCGTTCATCAGGGCATTAATTTCACCTTTTTTGCTCAGGTATTTCAGCCGGAGCTGTTCTATTTCCTCTGCATTCGAGGCTGAAGCCTCACTCACTTCTTTCAGAAGCTCTTCTATTCTGTCAATCAACATATTTATAAATTGTTATCGTTTTTTTCGGATGCAAAGGTACAAAAGAATTGAGAATAAAGTATGATGAATTAAGAATTATTTCGTGTTTTGAGTAAAAAAATATCATTTTACTTGCATATTTGTGTTTATTGATGTATATTTGCACCATTAAACATTAGCGAACATGATACTAAAACGAATTAGAAGAGTGCTGGCGGCTGTGGTGTTTTTGCTCATCACGCTGCTATTCCTTGACTTTAGTGGCACCTTGCATCATTGGTTCTCGTGGTTGGCAAAGATTCAATTCTTGCCCGCCGTATTGGCGTTGAACCTGGTGGTTGTTGTGGTGTTGCTTTTGCTGACATTGGTTTTTGGACGAATCTACTGTTCCATCATCTGTCCTTTGGGCGTGATGCAGGACCTCATCTCATGGCTACATGGGCGAGTGAAAAAGAATCGGTTCAGCTATTCTGGCGAAATACGCTGGCTCCGCTATGGGCTGTTGGGCGTTTTCATCGTGGCTTTGGTGGCTGGAGTGGGGTCGTTGGTGGCGTTGCTGGCCCCTTATAGCAGCTATGGTCGCATTGTCGCGAATTTGCTCAAACCTGTCTATGAGGCAGGGAACAACGTGCTGGCTGGAATTGCCGAGCATTACGAGAGCTATGCATTCTATCACGTCGACGTGTGGATTCGCTCACTGCCTACGTTCATCATTTCCGCTGCGACCTTCGTCATCGTGGCCATTCTTGCTTGGCGAGGTGGGCGAACGTACTGCAACACCATCTGCCCAGTAGGGACGGTACTGAGCTTCTTTGCCCGTTTCTCTTGGTTGAAGATTCACTTCGATGCCGACAAGTGCAGGGATTGCAGTCTTTGTACAAAAAATTGCAAGGCATCCTGCATCGACTTTAAGTCGCATAGCGTCGATTACAGTCGTTGTGTGGTGTGTGGTAACTGCTTGGATAAATGCAAGTTTGGTGCTTTGAGCTATAGTCATTCTGCGAAGAAAACCACCACTGGAAATAATCCTGTCGATGGTTCGCGCCGTTCGTTCCTTGTAGCCTCTGCGATGGCCACTACAGCAGCCGCTTTGGCTCAGGAGAAGAAGAAGGTGGACGGTGGTTTGGCTGTGATAGAAGACAAGGTGGCTCCAGCACGTCAGACGCCCATCACACCGCCGGGTTCGCTCTCTGCCAAGAACATGGCCCAACGTTGCACTGGTTGCCAGTTGTGCGTGTCGGAATGTCCCAACGGTGTGCTTAGGCCTTCCACTGATCTTTTGAAGCTGATGCAACCCACCATGAGCTACGAGCGCGGCTATTGCCGGCCGGAGTGCAACCGCTGTTCGGAGGTGTGCCCAACGGGTGCCATCAAGCCCATCAGCCACGAAGACAAGTCGAGCATCCAGATAGGCCACGCCGTATGGGTGAAGAAAAACTGCATACCAGTGGTCGATGGCGTGGAATGTGGCAACTGTGAGCGTCATTGTCCGACGGGTGCTATCCAGATGGTGCCTCTTGACGAGAATAATGAGGAATCGCCCATGATTCCTGTTGTCAATGAAGCGAAGTGCATCGGATGTGGTGCTTGCGAAAACCTCTGTCCCGCCCGTCCGTTCAGTGCCATCTACGTAGAAGGACACGAACAGCACCACTACATATAATTATCACCACCCAATACTCAAATTTGACCCCAATGAAGAAAGACATATCAAGACGACAGTTCCTGAAGCTCGGTGGTGCGGCTGCCGTTGCTTCGTCGGCCCTCCTTGCCGCTTGCAAAGGTGGGAACAAACAACAGTTTGAAGGGCTCTCCACGCAGGAGCCTCCCAAGGATCAGATGACTATGCGCGTCAATCCCAACACGGGCGACAAGGTGTCGCTCTTGGGATATGGCATGATGCGACTGCCCGTAGAAGGCGGTCTCGACCTGCGCGACAACCCTGATGCCAACATCGATCAGGAGATGGTGAACCGCGAAGTGGATTATGCCATCGAGCATGGTGTGAACTATTTCGACACGTCGCCCGCTTACTGTCGAGGAAAGTCGGAAGAGTCTACGGGCATTGCCCTTCACCGCCATCCTCGCGACAAGTATTTCGTAGCCACAAAGATGAGCAACTTTTCGCCCGACACATGGCCCAAGAAGGAATCAATGCAGATGTTTGAAAATTCCCTGACATACCTGCAGGTGGACTATATCGACTATCTGCTACTCCATGCAATTGGTGGCAGTTCCAAAGATAAGGATGCCGAAGAGACGTTCAACGCTCGCTATATGGACAACGGCATCCTCGACTGGCTGGTGGAACAGAAGCAGAGAGGACGCATCCGCAACCTTGGCTTCTCTTATCACGGCGATGTGTCTATTTTCGATATGCTCTTGAAATGGCACGATGAAGGACGCTACCACTGGGATTTTGTACAGATTGAGCTCAACTACCTCGACTGGGAGTATGCCAACGAAATCAACGACAGCAACACCGATGCCGTCTATCTTTACGGCGAACTGAAGAAACGGGGCATTCCTGCCGTTATCATGGAACCCCTTCTTGGCGGACGTCTGGCCAATGTGCCTGACCCGATTGTGGCGAAGATGAAGCAACGTGAGCCGGAGCGCAGTGTGGCCAGTTGGGCATTCCGATTTGCAGGCACACCCGACGGCGTGCTCACCGTGCTCAGCGGGATGACCTATATAGAGCATCTGCGAGACAACCTGTTGACCTATTGCCCGTTGAAGCCCATTTCAAAAGAGGAAGACGCATTCCTGATGGGCATTGCCGACGACATTTACAATCTGAACACTATCCCCTGTAATGAATGCAACTATTGTATGCCCTGCCCGTATGGCATCAACATTCCTGCAGTTTTCTCTCATTATAATAAATGTATCAAGGAGGGAAATCTCGCCCATGTGGAAACCGATCCCAAGGAGCGCATGCGCGACCCGGAGTATTGGCGCCGGCGCAGAGCCTTCCTCATCGGCTACGACCGCAGCGTGCCAAAACTCCGCCAAGCCGACCATTGCATCGGATGCGGGCAGTGTGTAGAGCATTGTCCACAACGCATCGACATTCCGCTAACCATGCGTCAAGTGGATGAGTATGTGGAGAAACTGAGGCAAAACACATAAAAAATGCATACGTAAAGTGCATTCGTTGTATAAAAAAACTTAAATAGCTTGTCACTTCAAAAAGAATCATTTAACTTTGCACCGTTATAATCGTCTATTATACAGACACGCTACTGACATCCCAGTAGCACAACACTAAAAATAAGGAATCTCAATTATCAACAATTAAAAATTAAAGAAATGAAAAGTATTAGATTATCAGTTTTGGGACTTTGCTCCCTCGTGTTGCTCTCAGGTTGTGGCAATTTGAATAACACCGCTAAGGGCGGTATCATCGGTGGTGCCGGCGGTGCTGCATTAGGTGGCATTCTCGGTCAGGTGATTGGTCATAACACAAAGAGCACGGCCATCGGTGCTGCCATCGGTACTGCTGTAGGTGCTACGGCTGGTGTGCTCATCGGCAAGAAGATGGACAAGGCTAAGGCTGCCGCCGCTGCTGTGGAGAACGCACAGGTGGAAAGCATCAAGGACGCCAATGGTCTCGACGCTGTGAAGGTGACTTTCGACAGTGGTATCCTCTTCACTACAGGTAGCGCTACACTGGCTAATGCCGCCAAGACATCGCTCACAGAGTTTGCCAACGTGCTGAAGACCTACAACGATGCCGATGTCGCCATTCAGGGCTACACCGACAATGCCGGTTGGAAAAACTCTACCGCTGAGCAGAGCTACAAGAAAAACCAGGAGCTGTCGCTGAAGCGCGCACAGAGCGTGCAGAACTACCTTCTGGGTCAGAAAGTGAGCTCTTCTCAGATTCGCAGCGTCATGGGCTTGGGTGAAGACAATCCCGTTGCCGACAACTCGACCGCTGCTGGTAAGGCTCAGAACCGCCGCGTGGAGATCTATCTCTATGCAAGCCAGGCTATGATCGACGCTGCCAACGCAGGCACACTGGAGTAAAGAAACGCAAGACGCTGAACCACAGGGTTCAGAAGCTTTGAAAAACAAAGATTGAATTCAGATTCTCACGAAATTGAAATTCATCAAGAAAACACTAAAATGGATGGTGGTGGCCTTCTTCGCCTCCACCATTCTTTCTGTTGTGGTGCTGCGGTTCGTACCCGTCGTCGTCACACCACTCATGCTCATCCGTTGTGCTGAACAACACAGCGAGGGCAAACCCCTGAAGCTGAAGCACCATTGGGTGTCTATAGAGAAGATGTCGCCAAGCATGCCTGTCGCTGTGATGGCCAGCGAGGATCAGCGCTTCCTGAAGCATCACGGCTTCGACTATAAAGCCATCGAACAGGCTGCTATGAAGAACCTGGAAGGTAAGCGAAAGTTGGGAGGAAGTACCATTACCCAGCAGACGGCGAAGAACGTATTCCTCTGGCCGGGGCGTTCGTGGGTGCGCAAAGGGCTTGAGGCCTATTTCACCGTACTGATAGAATTCATCTGGAGCAAGCAGCGCATCATGGAGGTCTACCTGAACAGCATCGAGATGGGCGATGGTATCTACGGTGTGGAGGCTGTGGCACGCGAGCATTTCGACTGTCATGCGGCAGAGCTCTCCCGTTCCAACTGCGCCTTGATTGCTGCCACGCTGCCCAATCCCCGGAAGTTCTCGTCGAAGAATCCATCAAACTACATGGTGAAGCGCAAGTACGCCATCATGAAGCAGATGAAGTTCATACCAGCTTTTCCCCGTGAAGGCCAGGATGTAGATCCCAAAACCGTAGACGGCGGAATCTATAAGAAGTGAACAAAATAGTTTCAATGGTATTACTCAAAAATAAAATAGTCAGGGGTATTTTGGAAAATTTTAAGCTCGGGGAGATGTTTCAACTACCCGAAAAAAATAATAGAGAGCAACTTGATGGAAAAGCATCATTCATTATTAGAAGAACTGAACGAAAGTCAGCGCAGGGCTGTTGAATATTGCGACGGGCCTCAACTGGTGATTGCCGGCGCCGGCTCGGGCAAGACGCGTGTGCTGACCTATAAGATAGCCTATCTGATGGACCATCACGGCTTGAAACCGTGGAACATTCTCGCGCTGACCTTCACCAACAAGGCCGCCAGAGAGATGCGTGAGCGCATTGGCAAATTGGTGGGCGAGGAGCAGGCACGCCGTCTCTACATGGGAACATTCCACAGCATTTTCTCCCGAATCCTGCGGCGCGAAGCAGAGCACATCGGCTTCAACCCCAACTTCACCATCTACGACGAGTCTGACTCACGCTCGCTCATCAAGACCATCATCAAGGAGCTCGGACTGAACGACAAGCAATACAAGCCCGCCACCGTTCACAACCGCATCAGCATGGCCAAGAACCACCTCATCCTGGCTGCCGACTATGCCCAAGACCGCGCCGCCCTCCAACGCGACTACGAGCAGCGCATGCCCGCCATCAGCCAGATCTATTCGGCCTACGCCGCCCGATGCCGACAAGCCAACGCGATGGACTTCGACGACCTGCTCGTCTATACCTACGTACTCTTCAACGAGCACGAGGAGATACGCCAGAAATACGTCAACCAGTTTGCCTACGTCCTCGTCGATGAGTATCAGGACACCAACAGTGCCCAGCAGCGCATCGTCTGGCAGCTCACCAAGGAGCGACAGTCGGTGTGTGTGGTAGGCGACGATGCTCAGAGCATCTACGGATTTCGTGGAGCCAATATCGATAACATCCTGGAATTCACGAAGATATACGAAGACACCAAACTCTTCAAGCTGGAGCGCAACTACCGCAGCACTCAGCGCATCGTTCAAGCTGCCAACAGCCTGATCAAGCACAACCAACGACAGATTCCCAAAGACATCTATAGTCGCAACGACGAGGGCGAACGACTGATTCTGAAGAAAGCCTACAGCGACAAGGAAGAGGCGCTCATCGTGGGAAAGGACATCAAGCGCATCAGGAAAGCCGAAAATTGCGAGTATAGCGACTTTGCCATTCTCTACCGCACAAATGCCCAGAGCCGTAGCTTCGAGGAAGCTTTCCGTAAGGAGAACATCCCGTACCGCATCTACGGAGGACTGAGTTTCTATCAGCGCAAGGAAATCAAGGACATCATTGCCTACTTCCGACTGGTGGCCAACCCCGACGACGAGGAGGCCATCAAGCGCATCATCAACTATCCCGCCCGCGGCATTGGCGACACGACAGTGGCCAAAGTGGCCGAAGCCGCAATGCGAAACGGGGTAAGCCTATGGTGTGTGGTAGGCAATCCCATGCATTACGGTTTGAATGTGAACAAGGGAACGGCAACCAAGCTCCTGCAGTTTCATGGCATAATCAGCAGTTTCGCCCAGCATCTTGAGACAGAAGACGCCTATACCCTTGGTGCGGAGATCATTCAGCAGAGTGGAATCTACAAGGATCTCTACAGCGAGAGCACCCCAGAGGCTTTGGCGCGTCAGGAGAACTTAGAGGAGTTCCTCAGCGGTATGCAGGAATTTGTAGAGGCAGGAAAAGAGGAAGATCGTGCCGATGGGGTCTCGCTCGTCAGTTTCCTGCAAGAAGTTTCGCTGCTGACCGATCTCGACAGCGACGACGACAAGGAGAAGCATCGCGTATCGCTGATGACCGTCCACAGTGCCAAAGGCTTGGAGTTTCCGACGGTATTTGTCGTCGGTTTGGAGGAGAACATCTTTCCCAGTCCTATGGCAACGGGTTCGAAACGCGAATTGGAAGAGGAGCGCCGACTGCTCTATGTAGCCATCACCCGTGCTGAGCGTCATTGTATACTCACCTGCGCCCGAAACCGCTATCGCTACGGCAAGATGGAGTTCGACACACCCAGTCGGTTCATCAGCGACATCGACCCCAAGCTTTTGAAGGTAGAGGAAAACGGAGAGCCGACGATTGATACCTTCCGTAGCAACCGTGGGATGCAGAACTCCCGCCCGGTGGCATCGCAGTTCGTGGCTGACCCGAAACCTCGCATCACGGGTCATCGCGAAGAGCCACCTGCTGACCCGTTCTCTTCGCGTTTCAAGCGCACCTATGTCCAGTCGGGGGGCAATCTCCGTAGGCTCTCTGATGCCGTTAAATCGCCTGTGGGAAAAGAAGCTCCCACCGCGAAACCCGCATTGAGCGAAGGGAATGTCATCGAGCATGAGCGTTTTGGCATCGGCAATGTGCTGCGTGTGGAAGGCACGGGCGAGAACACGAAAGCCACCGTTCAGTTCCGCAATGCCGGCACGAAGCAGCTGCTTCTGAAGTTTGCACGTTATAAGATTATCGGATGAATTGGCAGCTCCTCATCACCATTATTGTCTTGCTTGGTTGCCTTGCGTATGTGGTTTACAGACTGCGCAAAGCAGTCAGGAAGGACGAAGACAATCCGTGTAGCCATTGTGAAGGATGTCCCCTGAAGGATGGGAGGCAATGCGACAGGGCGACTTCTACACATTTTAATCGTACCTATGACTAACGTCGAAAGGACTCTCGCTCGACAATAAAACGAAAAAATCGTTTTTTCGTTTTGTATTGTTCTCACTTATTCGTACCTTTGCACCCATGAAAGAGATAACAATCAAGAATGCCGACCTGGTCAAGGCTGCCGAGGAGGGCATGGATGACTTCCTGCAGGTGTTCATTGATGCCATCAACAACAGCATCGGTGGCGAGCTGAACGGAGCGACGATGGCCGAACTCAACAGCGAGCAAATCACGCTGATGGGCTATGCCATTCTGCGCGACGAAGTGATGGACGGAGGGTTTATCCAGTTGATACACAACGGTTATGGCCCCTTCTTCTTCCAGAATCCTTTCCGCAAGGCGATGCGTCTGTGGGGCATCGATGAGCTGGCAACGCTCATGAACAAGGTGAACAGCCAATACAGCAAGAACCGCCAGGAACTTGAGCGTGACTGCGACGACGAGACGTTCATGGCCCTATATGAACAGTACCCGAAATACGACGACTTCGACGACGAGTTTGTGGAGAACGAAGAGCGGTGGACGGCGCAGGTGGCCTATTATGTGGACGAGCATATCGAGAACTTTGCAAAAATCGTGGATCAATGAATAAGGAACAAGAGCTGCTCAGGAAGAAAAGTCCCGTGAACATCAAGAACCGGAAGGCCTCGTTTGAGTATTACTTCGTTGAGACCTTCACGGCAGGCATCGTGCTGACCGGTACGGAAATCAAGAGCATCCGGTTGGGCAAAGCATCGCTCGTCGACACCTATTGCACCGTCATCAACGGCGAAATGTGGGTGAAGGGCATGAGCATCAGCCCCTACTTCTATGGTTCGTACAACAACCACGTGATGAAGCGCGACCGCAAGCTTCTACTGACTCGTCGCGAGATACAGCGCCTGCAGGATGCCACCAAGCAACCGGGCTACACCATCGTGCCCGTGCTGGTGTTCATCGACGACAAGGGACGCGCCAAGATGGACATTGCCTTGTGTCGGGGTAAGAAGCAGTACGACAAGCGTCTGTCGCTGAAGGAAAAGGAAGACAAGCGCGAAATGGACCGCGCATTCAAGAGATTCTAAGCATTTGAATACTGGAAATTGACTATTGGAATATGAAGAAGAAAAGATGGCATCTGGCTCCAGGATGTGAAATCACTGAGCTCGACAAACGGGTGATGTACTGGGAACATAAGGGAAAGGAAGTGCCCACGCGCGAACTCATCAAGACTCCCGAGCAGATAGCCGGCATACGCAAGGCAGGTGTGCTCAACACTGCCGTGCTCGACGAAGTGGCCCGACAGATACACGGGGGCATGAGTACGCTGGAAATCGACGAAATCGTCTATAAATTCACCACCGAGCATGGGGGCATTCCCGCACCCCTCAACTACGAGGGCTTCCCCAAGAGTGTCTGTACGAGCATCAACGAGGTGGTGTGTCACGGCATTCCCAAAGCCGAAGACATCCTTGAGGAGGGCGACATCATCAACGTGGATTGCACCACCATTCTCGACGGCTATTTTGCCGATGCCTCGCGCATGTTCATCATCGGAAAGACCACTCCCGAGAAGGAACAGCTCGTGCGTGTGGCCAAGGAATGCCTGGAGATAGGCATGCAGGCAGCCAAGCCCTATTGCTTTGTGGGCGACATCGGCAACGCTATCGACAAGCACGCCCGCAAATATCACTACGGCATCGTGCGCGACCTTTGCGGACATGGAGTGGGGAATGCCTTCCACGAAGAACCCGACGTGGTGCACTACGGCAAGAAGGGGACGGGCATGTTGCTGGTTCCCGGCATGGTGTTTACCATCGAGCCAATGGTGAACATGGGCACCTGGCGCGTGTATGTAGATGCCGACGACCCGTACGGATGGGAGGTCATCTCTGAAGACGAGCTGCCTAGCGCACAATGGGAGCACACGCTGCTGATGACTGAAGAAGGCGTGGAGATACTGACGTATTAGTGCATAGTTCATAGATGGAGGTGAAAATGGAGAAGAATGTATATATATTGGCCATTGAGAGCAGCTGCGACGATACGTCGGCAGCAGTCTTGCGCGACGGCGTGCTGCTGAGCAACGTCACGGCTTCGCAAGATGTGCACAAGGCATACGGGGGCGTGGTGCCGGAATTGGCTTCGCGTGCCCATCAGCAGAATGTCGTCCCTGTGGTCGACCAAGCCCTGAAGCGTGCTGGCGTGGAGAAAGAGCAGCTCAGCGCCATCGCTTTCACACGCGGTCCCGGACTCATGGGGTCGCTGCTCGTGGGGGTCAGCTTTGCCAAGGGAATGGCCCGCGCCTTGGGCATTCCGCTCATCGACGTCAACCACCTGCAAGGCCATGTGATGGCACACTTCATCAAGGAGAGCGACGACGACCAGTCGGCACCGCCCCTGCCGTTCCTCTGCCTCTTGGTGAGCGGTGGCAACTCGCAGATCGTGAAAGTCAATGCCTACAACGATATGGAGGTGTTGGGACAGACCATCGACGATGCTGCGGGAGAGGCCATCGATAAATGTGCAAAGGTCATGGGGCTGGGCTATCCCGGAGGTCCCATCATCGACCGCCTCGCCCGTCAGGGCAATCCGCATGCCTACCAGTTCTCCGAGCCCCACATACCAGGGCTCGACTACAGCTTCAGTGGGTTGAAGACGAGTTTCCTCTACAACCTTCGCGACTGGATGAAAGACGAGCCCGACTTCATCGATCAGCACAAGGAAGACATCTGTGCCAGTCTGGAATACACCATCGTAGACATCCTGATGAAGAAGCTGAAGCTGGCTGCCAAGCAGACAGGCATCAAGCATGTGGCTGTAGCAGGCGGCGTGTCGGCCAACACCGGGCTCCGCAACGCCTTCCACGACTACGCCCGCAGGTTCGGATGGGAAGTCTACATTCCGAAGTTCAGCTACACCACCGACAATGCCGCCATGATAGGCATCACCGGCTACTATAAGTATCTGAACAAGGAGTTTTGTCCGATCGGTGCGCCGGCTTTCGCCAAGGTGACGTTTGAGTGATTATTGATAAAAAAGATAGAGTATGGAATTTGAAAACAGAATCATCAGCAGGGAAGTCAACCGTCTGCTCTATGAAAGCAAGCTGACGCTGGGCACAGCCGAGAGTTGCACAGGTGGAAGGATTGCCGAAGCTGTCATCGCCACACCTGGCGCATCGAACTATTTCAAGGGAAGCATCATTTCCTATGTCGACGAAATCAAGGAGTCGCTCTTGGGCGTAGACCATCAGCTACTGGAAGAGAAAACCGCCGTTTGCGAGGAGGTTGCCGTGCAGATGGTGGAAGGTGCCTGCAAGACGCTCAATGTGGATTTTGCCATAGCTGCCACAGGCGTCGCAGGACCTGGAGGCGGAACGAAAGACAACCCCGTGGGCACCATCTGGCTTGCCTGTGGGAAGCCGGGCGACACCGTGACGCAGAAACTCACAGAAGACGACGGTCGCGACCTGAACATCGCTCACGCCACCAACAAGGCCATGCAGATGTTCTTCGATTATCTCATCGAGCGTGTACAGACCGAGGAAGAAGAAGCGTGACAATCCTACCGGATGCCGCGCTTGTTCAAGGCATCCGAGTATTTAGCGGCATTCACGAGGTGTTCCGCGTAAGTGCGGGCGAAATTGTGGGTGCCGCTGAAGTCTTCTTTGGCACACATATAGAGATAGTCGTGTTTCGTGTAGTTCAGCACGGCATCGATGCCTGCCACCGTTGGGATGCGGATAGGTCCGGGAGGCAAGCCCGTGTTCCGGTACGTGTTGTAAGGACTGTCCACGCGCAGCATCTTCTCATAGATACGTTTTGCCGCGAAGTCTTTCGTTGCAAATTTCACCGTGGGGTCGGCCTGCAAGGGCATGTCCATCTTCAGGCGGTTGTAGTACATACCCGCAATCATCGGCTTCTCGCCATCGTCGTTCGACTCTTCGTCCACGATGCTGGCCAGCGTGATTACCTGCTCTTGCGAGAAGCCCATTGCCGATGCTTTCTGCCGTCGGTCCTTGTTCCAGAACGTGTCGCATTCCTTTTTCATCCGTTCCAGGAAGTTGTCCAATGTTGTGTTCCAGTAGACGTCATATGTGTTGGGGATGAACATGCAAGCGATGGTCAGCGTGTCGTAGCCATATTTCTCGCACACCGTCTCGTCCATCAGTGCGTTGGCTATCTCCGTGCTGTCGATCATCAGTTTCTCGCCCAACACCGCTGCCAAGCGATCCATCGTGCGCACTGACGGGATGGTCAGGTTGAGAGGCGTCTGCATGCCATTCTTCATTTTCCGGAACAGCTTGAGCGCACCGTCGCCAGTACCTACCTCATAGCGCCCTGTGCGGATGTTATCGGGATAGGAACTGTGGCGTGCCAGCGTCTGGAACCCGCTGCTGCCATGCGCATTGGCAATGGCTTTCACCTTCGTGAACACCGAGTCGATATTGTCGTCGTCATCGATGCAGACATATACCGTGTCGCCTTCCTTGCTCAGCGATGAGAACATGTAGTACCAAGTGATTCCAGCGATGGCCAAAAGGCAGACCACAACGGGAAGAAGCCATATCTTGCCCTTATTGTTTTTCGTTTTCTGATTCATGATATTTCAATTTGAGGATGCAAAAGTACGAATTATATTAGAAACACGCACAGCTTTTAACGATTTAGTTTCTAATTTTTATTTCTTTAATCTTTCACAGTCTTGTGTTTCATGTAGCGATACGCCAGCAAGCAGGTACTGCCAATGGCCAGATAGAGCGTCAGGAGCTGCGCCCCATTCAGTTCCACGTTGTCAATCGTGGCCCCTGGTAGGGCAGCAAACCACGTCACACAGTCATTCATGAAATCTGCCGTCAGCGCCAGCGGCACGACTATCAGGCGAGCCACAGCTGCAAACTTCAAGAACAGGATGAGCAACACCGACAGGTTGACTATAACCCAGGCACAAGGAACGACCACCATGCTGGAAAAGACAGAGTAGACGGCAACATAGCCGAAGTGGTAGGCAATGAGCGGGGCAACGCCAATCTGTGCCGCCATCGACACGCACACCATCGACCACAACGCCTTGACGATGCGGTTGGAAGGTTCAGAAACAATCGAATAGAACGTCTTGAAGTTCAAGATAATGCTGATGACAGCGGCAAACGAAAACTCGAATCCGATGTTGTAGATGTCTGTCGGACAAAACATTAACATCATAAAAGCTGTCGTCCCAATCACGTTCAGGCTGACCCTGTCGCGGCATTGCAGGCTCATCACTTCGTAGAGGCTCACCATCGTCGCAGCACGGACTGCAGAAGGAGGCATGCCCACCAGCAGCACATAACACCAGATGGCGGCGATGAGCAACGATTCGCCAAAAAGATGCCACCGGGAGAGTGACGACGGACGCCTTCGGGGAACCAGCAGCTTGAAGAAGAAAAACACGATGCCGATGTGCAGTCCGCTCAGCGCCAGCACATGAGCCGCGCCACTGGTGGCATAGTCGGCGCGCAGATCGCGCTCAATCAAGCGTTTCTCGCCCATCGACATTGCCACCACCACGCTCCCTTCATCCACCGCACCGTCCTCGGCAAACAAGTTGTTCATGCGCTCCACGATGGCTTCGCGCAGTTGATTACTTGGCTTTTCAGACTGCCTGGCAGAAGCGTTTCCTTTGTCCATCGACATCCGTCCTCCACCGATGCAGAAAACCGTCAGCATCAGCATCAAGGACTGAAGCCACGCCCGGCGATGAAACGCTGCCGCACACACCAACGAAGCGACTGCCGACAAGCACCAAAACAGCAACGGGAGGGTAGGGGATGCCACCCTTCCTGCCGCGATGCCCACAGCGAACAACACCGCAACCACCATCATCGGATAACGCTTCAACAGGTTTTCCACTTCTTTCACACCGCAAAGATACAGCCTTTTTGCGAACTATCCAACATTTTTCCGGAAATCATCTCTTTTTCTTCTTCAACAGAGATAAATTCCTAATAACTGCGTTGATGAATGCAAAAAATATTGAAATATTCATGCGATATGCACCGCGTTTATATAATAATGTGTAACTTTGCAAGATGTAAAGAAGAAATATCAATTTACTAAAAACATAAGAATTATGACAATCAAAGATTTTAATTTTGCTGGCAAGAAAGCCATTGTGAGAGTAGACTTCAACGTACCCCTCGACGAGAACGGACAAGTGACTGACGACACGCGTATCCGTGGTGCGCTGCCCACCCTGAAGAAAATCCTCGACGACGGCGGTGCCGTGATCATGATGAGCCACATGGGCAAGCCCAAAGGCAAGGTGAACCCGAAACTCTCGTTGAGCCAGATTGTGAAGCCCGTAGGCGAAGCCCTGGGCGTGGAGGTGAAGTTCGCTCCCGACTGCGCCAATGCTTCCGCTGAAGCTGATGCCCTGAAAGCCGGCGAGGCGCTGCTCCTGGAGAACCTGCGCTTCTATCCCGAAGAGGAAGGCAAGCCCGTGGGTGTGGAGAAAGGCACTCCCGAGTACGACGAGGCAAAGAAGGTCATGAAGGTCAGCCAGAAGGAGTTTGCCAGGAAGTTGGCCTCCTACGCCGACGTCTATGTGATGGACGCTTTCGGAACTGCCCACCGCAAGCACGCCTCGACAGCAGTCATCGACGAGTTTTTCAGCAAGGACTGCCGCATGCTTGGCTTCCTCATGGAGAAGGAGGTGCAGGCTGTGGACAATATCCTGAGCAATATCCGTCGTCCGTTCACCGCCATTATGGGTGGCTCGAAGGTTTCGACGAAGATTGGCATCATTGAGAACCTGCTGGGCAAGGTGGACAACCTCATCCTCTGCGGTGGCATGACCTATACGTTTGCCAAGGCACAGGGTGGTGAGATTGGCAACTCCATCGTGGAGATGGACAAACTCGACGTGGCGCTCGACGTCATCAAGAAGGCCAAGGAGAACGGCGTGAACCTCGTGCTCGGTTCCGACTGCATTGCTGCCGACAAGTTCGCCAACGATGCCAATACGCAGGTGGTGCCTGCCAATGCCATTCCCGAAGGATGGGAGGGCTTGGATGCCGGCCCCGAGACACGCAAGGCTTTTGCCGCAGCCATCGAGGGCGCAAAGACCATTCTGTGGAACGGACCGGCTGGAGTGTTTGAGTTCGACAACTTCATCGGTGGTTCGAAAGCCATTGCCGAGAGCATTGCCAAGGCTACGGCCAACGGTGCCTTTTCGCTCATCGGCGGAGGCGACTCTGTGGCTTGCATCAACAAGTTCGGTATGGCCGACCAGGTGAGCTACATCTCCACCGGCGGTGGTGCGTTGCTTGAAGCCATCGAGGGCAAGGAACTGCCTGGCGTGGCCGCCATCAAGTAATCGTTTCTTTATGAGAAATCGCTTGTTGCATCTGTTGCTGATGCTCCCCATTGTGGGCTTTTCCCAGCGGCACGAGTTGTTCAGTCCCGACATCGCCTCGCTACAGGTGGTGGCGGGCAACCGTTGGCTGGACATTCCCCTGATTCAGCTTGGCGGAAACGAGGCCATTCACATCGGTTTCGATGACCTGACCCACGAGTATCGCCGCTACACCTACCGCATTGAACATTGCGAAGCCGACTGGACTGTGACAGAAGGACTGTTCACCAGCGACTTCGTCAGTGGCTTTGCCGAGGGTAACACCATCGACGACATCGAGGAGTCGCTCAACACGAACGTGCTCTTCACGCACTACAGCCTGCAGATTCCCAACCGACGCTGCCGACTGACCATGAGCGGCAACTACCGGCTCACCGTGCTTGACGAGAACAACGACGATGAGCCGGTGCTATCTGCCTGCTTCATGGTGTGCGACGGGGCTGCTACGGTGAGCCTCTTGGCTACTTCGAACACCGACATCGACGTGAACCACCGCCATCAGCAGGTGGAGATGCGCGTGGGCTTTGGAAACCTGAAAGTGGTGAACCCGCAGGAGCAGATCAAGACAGTGGTGATGCAGAACGGGCGCTGGGACAACGCACGTATCAATGTCCGTCACCAGTATACCACGATGAGTGGATTGGAATGGAACCACAACCGCGACTTGATCTTCACGGCAGGCAACGAATACCGAAAGTTTGAGGTGCTCGACGTGGACCGTCCCTCGATGGGCATCGACCGCATGCGGTGGGACGGTGAGTATGTGAATGCCTACCTCTTCGTCGACGAGCCACGCCGCAACTACGTCTACGACGAGGATGCCAACGGCGCCTTCTACATCCGCAACAGCGACAACTACGAGAACGACCGCCTTTCCGACTATGTACTTGTGCACTACACGCTGAAATGCGATGCTCCCGTCGACGGGCGTGTCTTCCTCAACGGTGCGTGGACCTACGACCGCTTCGAGCCAGAGTATGAACTGGAATACAACGAAGAGCTGCGTCAGTATGAGGCTGTTGTCTTGCAAAAACTGGGGTACTATTCCTATCAGTACCTCATGGTAGACCGTCAGGGCGTTGTCCGAACAATGCCCACCGAGGGTGACTTCTATGAGACGGAGAACAGCTATCAGGCTTTGGTCTACTATCGCGGACAGGGCGACAGGGCCGACCGATTGGTGGGCTATCAGAACATCCGGACGAGGTGATGAGGGTGTTTTAAGAATTCTGCCTAAACGCGGATAGCATTGGCATTTTTCCAATTGGTACAAAACAAAACAACGGATTGCAGTTGAAAAAGGCGCTGCAGTCCGTTGTTTTCTATGCTGTAAATCCTCTTGCTTAATAGCTACGGGCGATGATGACGCGGCACTTGGCGGGCTTTCCACTGACCATATCGGTGCCGGGTGTCTGCTCCACGCCGAAGGGCACGCAGCGGATGGTGGCTTGCGTCTCTTCCTTGATGCGGGCCTCTGTCTCGGCTGTGCCGTCCCAATGGCAGAGGAAGAAGCCGCCGTCCTTGACGCGTTCCTTGAACTCGTCGTAGTTGTCGCACTCGTAGATGTGACTGTCGCGATAGTCCTTTGCCTTGCGGAAGATGTTCCGCTGGATGTCCTCAAGCAGCTGCTCCACATATTCGGCGATGCCTTCCAGCGGGCGTGTTTCCTTCTCCAGAGTGTCGCGGCGCATCACCTCGATGGTGCCATTCTCCAGGTCGCGGGCACCGATGACGAGTCGCACAGGCACGCCTTTCAGCTCGTAGTCGGCGAACTTGAAGCCCGGACGCTTGTTGTCGGCATTGTCGAATTTCACGGTGATGCCTGCCTTGCGCAGTTTCTCCATGATGGACTGCACTTCGTTATTGACGAGTTCCATCTGCTCTGGCTTGGTGGCAATGGGGATGATGACCACCTGGATGGGGGCGAGGCGCGGAGGAAGCACCAATCCGTTGTCGTCGCTATGCGTCATGATGAGGGCACCGACAAGTCGAGTGGACACGCCCCATGAGGTTGCCCAGACGTATTCGGGCTTGTTCTCCTTATTCAGATAGGTGACGTCGAAGGCTTTGGCGAAGTTCTGTCCTAAGAAATGAGAAGTTCCGCTCTGCAGCGCTTTTCCGTCCTGCATCATGGCTTCGATGGTATAGGTGTCGAGTGCACCGGCGAAACGCTCCGTCTCGCTCTTCACGCCCTGCACCACGGGTACTGCCATCCACTCTTCTGCAAACTTGGCGTAGACTTTCAGCATCTGCTTGGCTTCGGCCTCTGCCTCTTCCTTGGTGGCGTGGGCGGTGTGTCCTTCCTGCCAGAGAAACTCTGAGGTGCGGAGGAAGGGGCGTGTGCGCATCTCCCAGCGCATAACGTTGCACCACTGGTTGCACATCAGAGGCAGGTCGCGCCAGGAGTGAATCCAGTTCTTATAGGTGTTCCAAATGATGGTCTCGGAGGTGGGACGCACGATGAGCTCTTCTTCCAGACGGGCTGCGGGGTCTACCTCAACGCCGCTTTTGTCTTCCTTCGCACGCAGGCGATAGTGGGTGACGACGGCGCATTCCTTGGCGAATCCCTCTACGTGCTCTGCCTCGCGCGAGAGGAATGATTTGGGGATGAGTAGGGGGAAATAGGCGTTCTGTGCACCCGTTTCCTTGAACATTTTGTCCAACTGTGCCTGCATTTTCTCCCAGATGGCATAGCCGTAGGGCTTGATCACCATACAGCCACGCACTGCCGACTGCTCAGCGAGGTCGGCTTTCACAACCAAGTCGTTGTACCACTGACTGTAGTTGTCGGCACGCTTGGTCATCTCTTTCAGTTCTTTTGCCATATTCGTATGAATGTTTTTGATTGTTACTTTCCGTTTTGCGGTGCAAAGGTACGGTTTTTTTGTGGTTTAAGCAAGTGTGATGATATAAAAAATAGAGAAATGACATAATTCGTGAAAAGAATGTAACCATCGTTTTGGCAAAATGATTAAAAGTTTGTATCTTTGCAGCGACAAAAACTATAAACTACAGAAAATAGAGATGAAAAAGATGCTGAAAACGATGGTCGTGTTGTTTGCAATGCTGATGGCGTTGCCGACGATGGCCGATGACCTGGCCAACATTATTGAAAGAGACTTCTCGAGCAGGGCCGATTCGCTGAACGAAGTGCTGGTGCAACGATTCATGAACTTAAGCAAGGGCACGTTTTGGGCTGTTCCAAAAAACCGTGCAGAATGTGTGGAGGCAACGAAGTTCATCTATTGGCAGCAGGCGCATGCGATGGATGTGCTGGTGTATGCCTACGAGCGCATCAAGGACAGCGACCCCGAGAAGGCAGCCAAATACAAGAACTACATGGAACTGTGGTATGCGAATCATGCCAACAACTGGTATGTGGCTGACTACGACCCTACGGGTTTCTTCAATGAGTTCACCGACGACATGTGCTGGATTTGCCTGACGCTGCTCCACATAGCCGATGCCTTGGACGACGAGCAATATGCGCTGACAGCAAAAACGGTGTTCGACGATTATGTCGTGCCCAGGGGGTGGACCGACGACGCCGGTTTTTGTGGGTTGCCCTGGAAATTAGACTTCATGGACCGAAACGCTTGCACCAATGCGCCTGCCTGTGTGGTTGCTTCCAAACTATATTTACGCTTCGGTGATGAAACCTACAAGCAGACAGCCATCGACATTTACGACTATATGCACAACGTGATGGTCACCGAACTGAACAACGATGGAAGGGTGGAAGACCCTCCGCTTACCTACACACAGGGCACGTTCGCTGAGGCATGCCGGCTGCTCTACCATCTCACCGGCGAAAGCCAATACCTCAATACAGCAGTGAAAGTGACATTCTATCTCTGTAGCAGTTCACGTTGCGTCGACCACGGCCTCCTTCGCCACGAAGGCACCACCATGGACCAAAGTATTTTCAAGGCTGTAGCCATACCCTATATCGTCAACATTGTCCTTGAAGAAGACGCCTCGGAAGCTTACCGAAAGCAATTTGTTCGGTTCCTTCAGAAGAATGCTAATGCGTTGTGGGACAACCTACTGAAAGACCGCTACCCACTGATGTACTGCAACTACTACTGGGGCGAACCCATCGACACCAACGAAGTGCCCTCCCTGGGGGCAATGGTCAGCGGAGCGTCGCTCATGGAGAACATGGCGCGGCTCGCCCTTGCACTCAAAAGTGCGGAGGCTACTGACCTTCGCACCCCCGCACTCTCTAACACTCACACCCTCGCCCCTATCTATGACCTGCAAGGCAGACGCTTGACCTCTCGCCAAAGTGAGTCAATGAGGGGTATCTGGATTGGTAATGGCAAGAAATACATTGCCCGATAAACTTCTTCTTATTAGAAAACATTAGACCTCAAGGGCCCTTGAGGTCTAATCGTATATTCATATAAACTGTGTGCTGAGATTATTTCACCGTGATTTTGCGTGAGCGGATGACGTGGTTGTTTTGCATCTTGACGATGAATGTACCGCTACCGAAATCGGTTGTGATCAGGGTGGGATTTTCCAAGAACCTGACGAACTTGCCGTCGACGGTGTAGATCCAGGCTTTCTCCACATTGCGGAAACTGACTGTCTGCTGGTCGTCTAAAACCACAATCTCTGTTGGGTCTCCATGCGAAGAGCCACCTCCACTCAGATCGTCCGGTTCGTCGGCCACACCTTCGTCTACAGGGCTCACCGTGGGCTGACGTTCAGGATTGTTTCCACTGATTTCCAACCCGAGGTCGATGGTGAAGCCTTTGGCCGTGAGTCCCACGGGTCCGGGATGGGCTGCCCACGCATCGGTGAAGACAATACGTATTCTCGACTGTCCGCGTACGGCATCCTCGGGAATCTTCAGTGTGAAGGGCACGAGCGGGCTCTGTGTGTAGCCGTTCTGATGGAGCGGTATCGAGGTGTACTCCGGCGTGTTCTGGATGCTGTTGTTGGTGTTGGCTGTGCCTTGCTCGATGATAAGCTCATCGGTAGAACCCTCAAAGAATCCGTTGATGTTCCAGTCGGCATACCCCTTCATGATGCACCACTGCAGACCATCGGAGGCATCGTACATCTCGTAGTTGAAGTTGATGACGTCGCCCTGCTTCACCTTCAAGATGTTTGTTGTGGTAGCATTCACGTAGTTGTAGTCCTCAACAGGAACGGGGGCGTCCGACGTGTAGTTCAGGTTCTGCACACTGGCGCCAGTGGTTGTGATCTTCGAGAGATAGCGCGTCTTGACGGCAGTCTGGTAGCCTTCGGCATCAGGATTGATTTCGCTGATGCCATATTCAAATCCTTCGGCATCGACACCCTGTGGCACATTCGAGCTTCGCCCCACGTTCACCCATTCGACGGGAGAGTAAGTCTTGAGGTCGGTTGATACGCTGCGTATGCCGAAATAAGGATCTTCGCCTTCGGACATGGGAACATCACCCACAAACGCTGACCAGCCTTGTACATGACTGACGACCGACACGCGTCCGTCTTCACCGTTCTTGTAGAGCACCTCGAAGTGGTCGATGTTGCCCTCGTCGTTGTAGACCATCCCGTAAGGGCTGCTCCCTGTCTTGTCGAGGGTCCAAGTGAGTTTCACACTGAGCTTCGTGGTTGTCTCACGTTTCACTTCCACATATACATTGTCGATGGAGGCGGGATTGCGTTTCACATCGTCGTTGATTTCCAGTTCTCCCACAAACACCTCCGAGCCTTCCGACACGGAAGCACGAAGTCCGACGAAGTCGATTTGGTCTGACGACGAAATGCCATTGAGTGGAATCTCCTTTTCTTCCCATGTCTTATCGGAGGTATTCCCCACAGGATATTCCTTCCAGTCGCCGTTCACTTTCACAATCAGCGACAGACCAGTGTCGTTGATTCCCTCTTTCTTGGTTTTTACAGCAATCTTCGCGTAGGGGGTGCCTGATGAGCCCGTCAGTTTGGTGCGGAACAAGACGATGTCGGCAGTGCCGCTGCCTGTGCCTTTCAGCTTGAGGCAGGAGCCACCTCTGTAGGCATCCTCGATGGTGAACTCAGGACTTACTACGTTGGAAGCTGTCGTTGTCCCCTCGTCGTAGACCAACCAGCGATAGGTGGGCACGATGTCCTGTGTAGAGAGGTTGTACCAGTTGCCATGGGTCTTCTTGCCCTTGTAGGTGTAGACCTCGCCTATACCGATGTTGAAATAGGTGTGGAAGGGGTATGTGCCCTGAATGGTTGAGCGCTCAGGGAAGTAGGTGGCCAGTCCACCGAAGTTGGCAAGGGGTGGTGTGCTGCCATTCCAAGCCCAATCGTTGCCTGTGGCTTTCATTGCGGGAAGATTGGCCGGATTGCGGTTTCCGCCCGAGAAGGCGCGCTCGAGGAGAGCCTGATAGTTGGACTGAAACTCCTTGGCGTCGTTGCCCACATTGTTGCTCCAGAAGCGGCTGTTGGCATGTTCGCCCCACAGCACGGCACCAATATCACGCCCGTTGAGGTTGGTCCACGAACGGTTCATCGTGACAATCCACACGCCGGCATAAAGACCATCGGTTGTTCCCATTGCGTTTATGGCTTGCGTCTCAGAGCTTCGCATGGCCATACTTGATATGAAGTTGCTCGCCGAATAGTTCAGGAAGGTGTCGGCAGTGCGTCCCTCGCTATTGCCAAACAGGGCATTCGAGTTGTAGGCTGTCAACGTCTGGTTGTTGGTATAGAGTCCGATGTGGAAATTGTTGAACCCACGAGCTGCTGCTTCTTTGTAGAGCGCCTTGTGGAAAGCCACAATGTCGTCGGTGGCATAGGAAGCATCTTCCCAGTTGTAGTTGATGCCGTCAGAACCGAAATACTGCAGGATGGAGATGAGCGGCTTCACGTATTTGAAAGTGCCGTCGGCATTCTTCTGTGTCACCAGATGACTGTAGGCAGCGTCGCCTGCCCCCTGTGTCCACGACTCGAAGAACTTCACACCCGACAAGAGGTCTGTTCCACATTGATGGGCAGCATCGATCCATGCTCCGGGAGCCTGAAACAGTCCGTGATTCCACGAGCCGAAGAGGTGGGTGTAGTTCCAGAGCGAGTAGGTGTCGTCGCCTGCATTCGTGCCGGGATAGCCACCGATGGCTCTGGCTGTTCCCATCGGAATGTTCAGCCACAGGCGTCGGGTGTTCTTCACATCAGGGTAGAGTTGGTTGGCCTGGTCGTCGATGACGGCACGTGGCCGTACATGTGAACGGGCAAACTCAATGTCGAACCTGTTGAAACCTGCCGCCTCGAATTCTTCCAGTGTGGGGTATTGGCGACCATCCTGCTGAGCATCGTAGAAGAGGTTCAGCAACACACTGTCGTCGAATGGCGTGAAATCGTACACTTCCCTCGATGCAGAGGGGTCGTAGGTTTGTGCCAAGACTGGCTGCACACTGCCCAAAGCGCATGCGGCAAGGACAGCAATCATCGTTGTTCTTCTCATATTTATGGCATTTTTTATGGTTTGATATTCATAGGATAGTTTGTCAGAAGTTAGGTGCATCGACATCCCACCAAAGACGCGTCGACTGATAGTCCTCACCGCCAAGCGCATCCAACCCTGTCGCTTCAATATCGGCTACTGATGCATCATCAGTGTCGGGGAAGGGTGCTCGGCGGATGATGTCGCCAAATTTGAGCGAACCGTCGCCCTCGTCGGCATTCAAGACGGGAAAGAGTTTCGGATAGCCCGTGCGTCGCAAGTCTGTCCACGCGCCAAAAGAGTAGGGGAAGTGGGCAATGTATTTTTGCGTAATGATCTTCTCAAGCTTGGTTTCCTGGTTGTCGGCATCATTCCATTTTACACCGATTTTCGTGACACTTGGCTCGTCAGGCACATTGCCTAAAGGGTCGTGATAGGTGTAGGGGACGGCTTGTTCCAGCGAAAGATAGTCCTCGACCATCATGTCGTATTCTTCGTGATAGTAGATTTCCGAGCGCTCAAAGAGGTAGGCGTTACGGATGCCGCGCTCGTAGAACTGCTGGGCCGACCCACCCATGCTCCAGCCGCGTAATGCTCCTTCTGCACGCAGGAAGTCGACTTCCGATAGTTTCATGATGTAGAGCGGTGCCTCGGCCATATAGTCGGGATCGAACACACTGCAGGCCAGCATCGGATTGGTGGCAGCACTCTGTCCCATTCCTGGATGAATGCCCTCACGAAGGCCTACGATACGGGTGTCTGCCGGCAGCAGTTCGCCTGTTGTCGCATTCACCATATCGCCGCTGTTTTTCTTGAAGAATGGGTATTCGCCGCGTGTATAGGGGTGGTTCAGACTCATGAGCAGACTTTCGAACGAGGCACTCAGGCGGGCATCATTCCATGTAATCCAGATCATGTTCAGCGGATGGCCAAATCCCATCTGCATTCCCATCAGTGCAAACTCCTGATCGGTTTCCTCGATGACACCTGATGCAACAGCTTCTTCTGCCCATTGGCGCGCCAACGCAGGCTCCACTTTCACGCAATTCATGGCCATGCGGAGCTTCAAGGAGTTGGCCAAGCGAATCCAAGAGTCCATCCCCGAGTGACCCGTGTATTTGTCTTTGCTGATTTCCAGATTGTCGTTCATCAGCCGTTGCACCTTCTGCTTGTACCAGTCGGGACGAGTGTCGTAGTGACGGAGACAGGCATTCACCAAGTTGATATGTTCAATAATAGCTTTGTAGATATGCTCCAGCGAGTTGTAGGTGAAGGGCGCATGCTGCTTGTTGATGAGGAATTGGTCGTAGGGGAGCGCCCCGTGAATGTCGGCAATCTCCTGTGTTGCATAGTCGAACATGAGCAGATAGATGGCCTTGAACTCTGGAATGGAGTCGATGGAGGGGTGGTTGAGTAGCGGCACCATCGCATTCTTCACCATCAGGTACATGCTGTTGGGACCTGGATTGAACTCGGCGCTGACATCATACGACGTCTGCAGTGTTCCGTACATGAAGTCGTAGTGCGGCACGGTGGTGTACTGCGCATAGTTGTCGGGGCCCAACGAGAACTGCCGTTGATAGGCGTGCTCGCCCGGGAAGTCGCCATTCTTACCGCCACGCAGGGCGTACTGTCCGCCCTTGGCCTGCTTCAGATAGGTGTCCAGGCGGATGATGGCGCTATCGAGCCCCACCTCTGAGATGTTCACCTCATAGTTGATCTCATCAGGATGACCGTGATAGACTGAGTCCTCGAGGGCCATCTGCCCGAACGACATCGTATCGACAGGGTCGTCGAAGTCGAGGCACGACATCATGCCGAACGTGGCAATTCCGGCCATTATGTAGGAAAAAATGCTTTTTCGATTCATAGACTGATACATTATTGATTAGAAATTCATTTTCACATTAAATCCAAACGAGCGAGTGGAAGGCATGTTGAAGAACTCGAAGCCACTCAAACCGTTACCCGTAGAAATGGAGACATCGGGGTCGACAGGCGCTTTCTTGTAGAGGAAGAACAGGTTGCGCCCGATGAAGGAAACAGAGATGCTCTTGCCTTCGCCCAAGAGATTCCTAAACGTGTAGGCCAAAGAGAGCTCACGCAGACGGAAGTTGGTGGCGTCGTAAACATAAAGTGGCGAGTATTGGCTATTGCGGGCGCCCATCACCTGATAGTAGTTTCTCACACCAATGGTGCGTCCGCTGCCGTCGGGAAGATACATAGCAACCTCGCCCGACTCTGTGAAGAGACCGTTGGCAATGGCATTGTCACGAGCGTCGGCTGTCCGCTCGGAGAGTCCCATTTCGTCGAGTGTGGCCTCAGTCAGCGAGATTACTTTTCCACCAATACGTCCGTTGACGAGGAACGAAAGCTGGAACTCTTTGAAGTTCAGCGTATTTGTCCATCCCAACTGGAATTTAGAGTTCATGTTTCCGATGTGTTTCGTGTAGCGTTGCTGCTTCATGATGTTGCCGTTTGTCGACATAAAGATGGTTCCATCGTCGTTGCGACGCAGGTCGCGGACGTACATATCGCCGAAGGAGTCGCCCTCAAAGTAGCGTACGCGCACACCTGCCACATCTTTGTATATCTGCTTTTTGCGTCCTGCTTCGTCGTAGCCGACGGCCAGAATCTTGTTGAAGTTGTAGGCAAAGTTCAATGCTGTGCGCCAACGGAGCTCCTTGCCGAAACGGAAGTTATAGCCCAGCGTGCTCTCAAATCCCTGGTTTCGCACCTTTGCAGAGTTCTCGTAGACGGTGAGTCCCGCTGTATTCACGATAGGCAGATACAGGTCTTTCACCGTCGCGCTATAGTAAGTAAGGTCCAAACTCAGTCGGCTGTCGAAGAAGAGCATCTCCAAACCAGTCTCGAACGACATCGTCGTTTCAGGCTTGGCAGAGTCGAAGAGCGTGCCACTGGTGGCGGTGATGGCTCCTGTGCGTGCTTTCTGGATAGCCGAATTGTAGTAGCGGTTGGGAACGGCATTACCCACTTGCGAATAAGAAATGCGGAACTTGGCATAGTCCCACCAAGCAGGGAGTTTCACCAGTTCGCTGATCAGGGCGTTAGCGCCGAATCCGAAGTACGGGTAGAACTTGTCTTTTCCGTTGTTGAACTGACGGTAAACCTTGTAGGCATCCGTGCGGAACGAAGCATCGACGTAAATTTTTTCTTTCCATCCCACCTGCGCCGTAGCCAGCAAGCCACGATCCCAATTAGAGCCTTCGCTCTCTGAAGTTATGCCGCTGCTGCCATACGAGGTGTTGAACTGGTTGATGAGCGTGCTGATTTGCTGATTCAAGGGGTCCACGTAAGTGGCATTGGCGATGTAGGTCTGATAGCTTTCCGTCTTGGTAATATGGCCCACCCAACCGGCTGAAGCACTCACGCTCCAGTTGTCGGACACATCTTTATTATAGGAAAGCAGGAAATCGAGATACATCTCCGTCGTGGAATTACGCCCTTTGTTGTAGGTTCCGAAGTCGTACATCGAAGCGGGAGCGAAAGTGGAAGCATAGCGTCCGCCTTCCTCGCGATATTTGTCGTGGTCGAAATTGAAGCGTGCCTGGAAGGTCAGCCCATTGATGATGTCAACCATTCCCTGAAACCCACCGTAAACGCGGTCGTTATAATGCGTTCCCCAATTCTGCTTGAGCAACCAATAGGGATTGTTCTGACGGGCATCAAGATAAGCATAGTTCATCATCGGACCTTTCAGTTCTGCTACATCGTTCTGGCGGATGAAACCGTTATCTGTCTGCACATAGTGTCCCTGCGGGTCGGAAAGCCAATGCCCTTCGGGGATTGAGTAGTTCTCGCGATAGTACGCCATATCGATGTTTCGCGGTGCTGTGTAGAGATGATAGATGGGATTTCCCACCGTACCACCACCGATTCGGTTGTTCGTCTTCGTCTGAACATAGTTGATGGAGGCATTCAGTGTTATTCTGTCCCAAAGTTTGTAGGTCTGTCGGAAAGCAAAGGTGTTGCGGTTGTAGCGATTGGTTTCCACGAGTCCCAATGCGTGGCTATTGGCAAACGAGACGTAGGTCTGAATCTTTTCCGTACCTCCTGACACCGCTACCGAATTGTTGGTGGTGATTCCCGTACTGTAGAAGTCGGCCACATCGTCGTTGGATTTATTGCGCAAGTGTATCTCACGCTCGTAGGGAATCTTATCTGTGGCACGCGAAAGAGCTGTCAGCGGAGAGTCGGAAATACGTCCGCCCCAACCGTTGGCTTCGCCCAAATAACCCTGGGCATCGACGGCAGCGCCGTAGGTGTTCTGGATTTTTGGGAGAAGGAGAGGGGTTTCGAAGGTGACATTCCCCGTATAGCTGACGGCCATCTTGCCTGCCTTTCCTTTCTTGGTGGTAATCATGATAACACCATTGGCGGCACGTGAACCGTAAAGGGCTGCAGCATTGGCACCCTTCAGCACATTCATCGACTCAATGTCGTCGGGGTTGATCATCGACAGCGGGTCGGCTCCCTCTGCCGCGTTGCCTTCGGTCATCGACGTCGCATCGTTGATCTGACCGCGCGTCTCGTTCGACATCGGCACACCATCGACCACAATCAGGGGCGATGAGGAACCGATGATGGACTTCGTTCCGCGCAACTGAATCTTTGATGCGCCACCAGCGCCGCCGGCACTTGGGGTGATCACGATGCCCGCAATCTTTCCTTCCAAAGAGTTGGCGACATTCACGTCCTGCACTTTCATCAGGTCGTCGGACTTCACCTGTTGCGTGGCGTAGGTCAGCGACTTCTCTTTCCGTAGGATACCCATTGCCGTAACCACCACTTCCTGGATACTGACACTCGATGAAATGGCCAGTTTCACATCGATGAACGTGCGTCCGGCCACGTCGATTTCTTGTGTCTCGTAACCAATATACGAAACGACGATTACGGGATTTGCTGCATTGATGGCCAGCGAAAAGGCTCCGTCGATGTCGGTCACGGTACCTTCGTTCGAGTCTTTCACCATCACAGTGGCGCCAATCAAAGGCTCATCGGTGTCGTCTCTGACAATTCCCTTCAAGATGGTTTTTGATTGATCAGGCTGTTTTGTTTGCATTACCGTGCTATTTGATGCTGACAAATCCACGGGTACTGTTATCAGCAGGAGGGTCAGTACTGCTTTCAACAGAATGCACAAAGCGGTTTTTAGTCTTTTGTTCATGAATAGTAGATTTGATAATTGCCACAAAGATACATGTTTTTTCTAAATAAACAAACAACTTTAATCGTATTCAAAAAAATATTATAATAGTTTAAGATTTCTACATTGATAGTAGTTGGTGTACATTTGTGGAGCTTTTCAGAAAGTAAAACGAAAAAAGTGTGTCACCCCCTCTTTATGTCAGCAAATGACACAGAGGTTGACACACCTTAAAGTAAAAGGTTTCTGGTAAAAGAAACACTCTTAATAGTTCTCGGGCTTCAGCTGGAAGTAAGCTTGCGGATGGTCGCAAACGGGGCATACTTCGGGGGCTTTCTTACCTACCACGATGTGGCCACAGTTAGCACATTGCCAGATGACGTCGCCGTCGCGTGAGAATACCACCTCGTCCTGGATGTTCTTCAGGAGTTTGCGATAGCGCTCTTCGTGTTCCTTTTCGATGGCTGCCACACCCTCGAACTTCTCGGCAATCTCGTCGAAACCTTCCTCGCGGGCCTCACGGGCCATGCGAGCATACATGTCGGTCCACTCGAAGTTCTCACCGTTGGCTGCATCGGCAAGGTTCTGGACGGTGTCGCTCACCTTACCGCCGTTGAGCAGTTTGTACCACATCTTGGCGTGCTCCTTCTCGTTGGCAGCCGTCTCTTCAAAGATACTGGCTATCTGCACGTAGCCATCCTTCTTGGCCTTTGAGGCGAAATAGGTGTACTTGTTGCGAGCCATGCTCTCACCTGCAAATGCTTCCTGCAGGTTCTTTTCGGTCTTTGTTCCTTTTAATTCTTTCATGTTTTTTGAAGTTTGATGGTTGAATAATTGGGTTTATCTACATGTGTAATCGGTCAATGTGTGGAAACCGTTGAGGAAGTCGCGGGCGGCCATACGTTTCTTGCCACTGAGTTGAAGCTCAAGCAGTTCGAGCTGGCCATCGGCGGTGCTGACGTACAAATGTCCTTGTTCCGTGGTCAGCGTTCCGGGTGCTAAAGAGGCAGCACGATTGTTCTTTGCCGAAGCATAGATCTTCAGCACCACTTCTTTCTGGCCGGGTTTCAGTAGCGAGGTCCAGGCGCCGGGATAGGGGGAGAGACCGCGAACAAAGTCGTAGACTTGTTTTGTGGTTTGATGCCAGTCGATGCGGCAGTTCTCCTTGAACAGCTTTGGTGCATTGTGCAGGACGGTGCCCACGGGTATCATTTCCTCTTGGGGAAGCGTTTTCACTTGGCCATCGGTTTCAATGATAAGGTCGAGCGTCTTTTTGGCGATGTCAGCCCCGAGGAGCATCAGTCCGTCGTAGACTTGCTCCACGTTGAAATGGTCCTCTATCGTAAACGGCAGCTGCATGATGACACGACCCGTGTCGATGTCGTGGTCGAGGAAGAATGTGGTGACACCCGTCTGCTGCTCACCATTGATGACCGCCCAATTAATGGGCGCTGCACCCCGGTATTGCGGAAGCAGGGCGGCGTGTACGTTGAAGGTGCCGAAGCGCGGCATGTCCCACACCACTTCGGGCAACATACGGAAGGCCACGACCACAAACACGTCAGCCTCGTAGTTGCGGAGTTGTTCAAGAAACGCCTCGTCTTTCATCTTCACAGGCTGAAGCACGGGCAAGCCGACCTGCTGGGCATATTGTTTCACCTGCGACGGCTGCATCTCACTCTGGTGACGGCCTACGGGTTTGTCTGGCTGAGTCACCACAGCCACCACATTATAATGGTTTTCCACCAGTCGGCGGAGTGTTTCTACGGCGAACTCTGGGGTTCCCATGAACACGATACGGAGGTCTTCTTTCTTCATTGTTTACTATTATTATTCGTCACGGAATGACGATTCACTTTTGTTTTCGTTTATGGTGATTCGTCACGGAATGACGAATCACACATTATTTGTTGTTTATTCGGCGGAGAAATCGGCTACGAGTTGGCGGTAGGTGTTGTAGAGATGCGAGCGCGAGATATAGCCTATGAGCAGTCCGCTGGTGTCGACTACGGGAAGTGTCAGGGCGTTGGTGCGGTCGAACTGCGCCATCACGTCCTCCATCGGGTCGTTCTCGCCCAGCACGGCTGGCGGTTCCGACATGAGCTGTCCTACGGTGAAATGATGGTAAAGCTCTGTCCGGAACACGATGTGTCGCAGCTTACCAAGGTCGATCTCCCCCAGCAGTTTTCCTGCATCGTCGAGCACGGGCAGCACATTGGTCTCGCTTCGGCTTAGGGCATGTACCAGGGCGCTGAGCTTCATGTCGGTCTTCACGGCCATATAGTTGTGGTCGATGATGCTCTTGAGCGACATCAGCGTCAGGATGGAGTGGTCGGTGTGGTGGGTGATGAGTTTCCCCTCGCGTGCCAACCGCATGCCGTAGATGCTGTGAGGTTCGAAAAGAATGATGGTGAGATAAGCGGAGATGCTGACTATCATCAGAGGAATGAACATTTGGTAACCGCCCGTAAGCTCGGCAATGAGGAAAATTCCCGTCAGCGGAGCGTGCATCACACCGGCCATCACGGCAGTCATACCGAGCATCGTGAAGTTTTTCTCAGGAATGTAGACGCCTATCTGGTGGATGTTCCAAAGGCGGGCAAAGAGGAAACCGCCAAAGGCTCCGATGAAGAGCGAAGGTGCAAACGTACCGCCGCAACCACCACCACCATTGGTGGCCGATGTGGCAAACACTTTGGTGAGCACCACCAGCGAGATGTAGACGATGAGCATGTTGTCGCGACCGTAGAACAACGAATTGTTCAACAGCGAGTTCCAGTCGTCTTCCGTATTGCCATTGAGCAGAATGTTGATGCTGCCGTAGCCCTCACCGTAGAGCGAAGGGAAGAGGAAAATGAGTGTACTCAGCACGATGCCACCCATGATTAGTTTGACGTAGGGTCGGTCCTTGAAGCGCGAAAAGACACCCTCGCAGGCCGTCATCATGCGGATGAAATACCAGCTGAGCAATCCGCCGAATATGCCCAAGAGGATGTAAGCCGGCACTCGGCCCAGCTCCCACGACCCTTCGAGGTGGAAATTGAACAGCATGTCGCCGCCTGAGAAGATGTAGCTGAAGCACACAGCCGTGACGCAAGAGATGAGAATGGGCAACAGCGAGGCCATCGTAAGGTCGATCATCAGCACCTCGAGCGTGAACACCAGTCCGGCAATGGGTGCGTTGAAGACTGCGGCGATGGCTGCTGATGCGCCACATCCCACAAGCAGCATCATCTTCTGGCGGTCGAGCTTGAATAGTTGGCCGAGGTTGCTGCCGATGGCCGAGCCCGTCAGCACTATCGGGGCCTCGGCTCCCACAGAGCCTCCAAAGCCGATGGTAATTGCCGACGCGATGACCGACGTCCAACAGTTGTGGCGCTTCAGTTGGCTCTCTTTCTCAGAGATAGCGTAGAGAATGCGTGTGATGCCGTGTGAAATGTTGTCTTTCACAACATAACGGACGAAGAGCATCGTGATGAATATACCCACCACAGGCCACACGAAGTAAAGCCAGTTGATGCTCTCGATGCGGAAGCCTGCCGTGAGCAGATGCTCTATCTGGCGGATGATCCAATGGAGGACGAAGGCGGCAACGGCAGCAAAGAAGCCCACGAAGAAACTCAGCAACAGTGTGAACTGCCTGTCGCTGATATGCTCTTCGCGCCATTTTTGGAATCGCGGAAGCACTTGTTTGTACTGTCCCAAGCCCTGATTCTTCATTCCTTTATTTGTTTTCCGTATTGGAAAATGTTGTTTTCCGTATTAGAAAACGTTGTTTTCTATATTGGAAAACGATGTTTTCTGTATGCTAAGCCATCATCGCCGTATGATACTCACCACCCCGTCTTCGGTCAAACGGATGATGCTCGATGGCGTATGAGGTTTTTTCTCTTGACGTCGCGAGAAGCAAACATAGTCGGCCTTAGCCAGCATTTCCTCGCTGATGTCGCAAAAATTCTGTGCCGGCGGCTCGCCGCTGATGTTGACGCTTGTGGAGACGATGGGCTTCTGGAAGCGGTAGCACAGTTCTTTCGAGAACTCTTCCTGCGTGATTCGCATGGCAATGCTTCCGTCTTCGGCCAACAGGTTGGGTGCCAAGTTCACGCCGTTGTCCAAAATCACCGTCGTGGGTTTTGTGGCCAGCTCCATGATGTCCCAAGCTACGTTGGGCACATTCCTAACATATCGCTGCAATCTTGCATCGCTGTCGACCAGGCAAATCATGGCTTTTGAGTCGTCGCGCTGCTTCATTTTGTAGACTTTCTCCACCGCTTCTGCATTTGTCGCATCGCAGCCGATGCCCCAAACGGTGTCGGTGGGGTAGAGGATGATGCCTCCCTTGCGCAGCACTTCCACTGCATTCTGTATGTCTTGTCGTCTGTCCATAGTCTGTTTATTCCATAAATGATAGCGCAAAAGTAATGCATTTTCCCGGCAACACAAAATAAAACTACTGAATTCTTACGTTTTTTTGCCTATTTTTATCCCAACTTGCGGAATACCGTGCGAACGAGAACGAAGTTCACGGGCACAGCGATGGCGTAGACGCCGATGGGGGAGAGAGTCTTGCCTAGACCAATCCAGAGGAAGAAATTGAGCAGGAGCATTTGCAGAAGATAGTTGCAGACGTGAGCGCCGATGAAGCCAAGACCATTGCCAACACTCTTTTTTCGGCGAAATGTGTAACGCGCCGAGAGGTAATAGTTCACCACGAAGCTCACCACAAAGCCTATGGTGTAGGCTGTGTTCACCTCGATACGTTGCATCAACAACCAATAAACGGCATAGTGAACGGCGGTGGCCACTATGCCGACAACGACGAAACGGCACACTTCGCCCCAAGTCTTACTGTCGAGTGTCATCTTATATATATAATAAGGTGTAAGTGCCTATTGCTCGCCCTTCAGCAAGTCGGGACGCAGACGTCGGGTGCGCTCAATGGCTTGGTCCATCTCCCACTGCTTGATTCGCGCCTCATGACCGCTCATGAGAATGTCGGGCACGCGCCAACCCTTATACTCTGCGGGACGCGTATAGATGGGAGCTGCCAGTAGATCATCTTGGAAACAGTCGGAAAGAGCACTCTCCTCGTCGCCGATCACGCCAGGAACGATGCGCACGATGGCATCGGCCATCACGGCTGCGGCCAGTTCGCCGCCCGTCAGCACATAGTCGCCAATGGAAATCTCACGCGTGATGAGATGGTCTCTCACGCGCTGGTCGATACCTTTGTAGTGACCACAAAGGATGATGATGTTCTCTTTCAGCGACAGATCGTTGGCCACATGCTGGTTGAACTGCTCACCGTCGGGCGACGTGAAGATCACCTCATCGTAGTCGCGTTGGGCTTTCAAAGCACTGATACAGCGGTCGATAGGCTCTATTTGCATCACCATACCAGCAAAGCCGCCATACGGATAGTCGTCGACCCTGCGCCATTTGTCGAGGGTGTAGTCGCGAAGATTGTGCAGATGAATCTCTGCAAGACCTTTTTTCTGAGCCCGAGCCAGAATGGATTCATGCACAAATCCTTCTATCATTTCGGGCAGCACAGTAATGATGTCTATTCTCATATCGAGGGCAAAGGTACGAATAAACGAGAACAATACAAAATGAAAGAGAGAAAATCTTTCGTTTTTATTATCGAGTGACACTACCTTCGGAGCAGCCAAAGGTATGTTTTTTCGTCGGAAAAACGGGCGAAAAGCAAAAAAAATCTTAATTGATAAGATTATTTAAGGAAATATTTTGTCATTTCAGAAAAACTTAGTAATTTTGCACCCTGTTTGGAATAAGTATCAAAAAAGGTAACGTTAAACGTACATAGAAATGTCTAAGATTTGTCAGATTACAGGAAAAAAAGCTCAGACGGGCAATAACGTTTCGCACTCGAAGCATCGCACTAAGCGCCGCTTCAACGTGAACCTGTTTAACAAGAAGTTCTACTATGTAGAAGAGCAGTGCTGGATCAGCCTGAAACTCAGTGCAGCTGGTCTTCGCATCATTAACAGAATCGGTCTTGATGCCGCTTTGAAGCAGGCTGTCGAGAAAGGTCATTTGGATTGGAAAGACATTAAAGTGATAGGAGAATAAACGCAATGGCAAAGAAAGTGAAAGGCAACAGGATTCAGGTAATCCTGGAATGCACCGAGATGAAGAATAGCGGCCTGCCCGGTACAAGCCGTTACATCACCGTGAAGAATCGCAAGAACACCCCTGAGCGCTTGGAGTTGAAGAAGTACAACCCCATCCTTAAGAGAATGACCGTTCACAAGGAGATTAAATAATAATTAGAAAATACTATGGCAAAGAAAACCGTTGCTACCCTCCATGAAGGTTCGAAGGAAGGTCGCGCTTATACAAAGGTCATCAAGATGGTGAAGAGCCCGAAGACGGGTGCTTACATTTTCGATGAGAAGATGGTTCCCAACGAGGAAGTGAAAGATTTCTTCAAGAACTAATTTTGTTTCATATACATACTAAAAAAGCCGCTCCCAATGGTGGGAAGCGGCTTTTTTCGTTGCTGACTATTCTTCTTCGGCATCCTCTACGCTGCCAGGATCTTCCAAGGCCTCGCGCAGCATCTCCTTGTCGAACGTGAACACATGGCCGAACAACCCTACCGAGAGCAGTTTCTCCTCGCCCTTCATCTTGATGTAGCCGGTGTTCCAAAGAAAGTAGTTGTTCATCTTCAGCTTCGTGCCCAGCACACCCTCGATGGCTGCATTGACTACTCCTTTGCCGATGTTCGTAAAGATGTTGTTGCCGAATCCGCGATTCTCCGCTTCTTCGTCGACCAGTTCTTTCACTGCCTTCATCATGGCTTCTTTGTGTGCTTTCTTGTCCGGACAAGTCAGGGTCATCAGGATGGCCACGCCGACAATCAGCACCAACGTCAATAGTTTCTTCATTTTTCGTTCTTTTTTGATAAATGGTTAAATGATTGAGATTCTGATAATTGGATTGATTATGTGTTGCTATTTAGCTTTTCTTTCAGGTACTTGCCCGTGATGCTGGCCTCACACGAAGCCACTTCCTCGGGTGTTCCTTGGCAGACAAGTCGTCCGCCCTGGTCGCCGCCCTCTGGTCCGAGGTCAATCATGTAGTCGGCACACTTCACGATGTCCAGGTTGTGTTCAATCACGATGATGCTGTGGCCGCGCTCAATCAGGGCGTTGAAGGCTTTGAGCAGACGACGGATATCGTGGAAATGCAGGCCGGTCGTAGGTTCGTCGAAGATGAACAGGGTAGGGGATTGCCGCTCTTGCCCGATGAAATAGGCCAGTTTCACGCGTTGGTTCTCGCCGCCTGAAAGTGTCGATGAACTCTGCCCAAGCTTGATGTAGCCTAAGCCTACATCAAAAAGAGGCTTCAGTCGGTTGACAATCTGCTTTTCACCATGTTGGCTGAAAAACTCTATCGCCTCTGCAACCGTCATGTTCAGCACGTCGTTGATGTTCTTTCCTGCGAAGCGAACGTCCAGAATGTCCTGCTTGAAACGCTGCCCATGACACGAGTCGCATACAAGGACGAGGTCGGCCAGGAACTGCATCTCGACGGTTATTTCGCCCGCGCCCTTACACTCTTCGCATCGTCCGCCGTCAGCATTGAACGAGAAATATTGCGCCGTGAAGCCCATTTGCTTGGCCAAAGGTTGCTCGGCGAAGAGCTGGCGGATGGCATCGTAGGCCTTCACATAGGTGGCAGGGTTTGAGCGCGTGCTCTTTCCAATGGGGTTCTGATCTACCATTTCCACATGCTCTATGGCCTCCCAGTCGCCGCCGAGCGATGAATACTCGCCAGGAATGTCGGCCACCTCGTCGAGATGGCGCTTCAGGGCAGGGTAGAGGATACCTTTCACCAACGACGACTTGCCGCTTCCCGATACACCGGTCACTACGGTAAAGACGTTCAATGGGAATTTGACATCGATGCCCTGCAGGTTGTTCATGCGGCAACCATTCAGTTCTATCGCACGATTCCAAGGTCTGCGACTCTTTGGCACTTCAATGGTCTCTGCACCAGTCAGGTATTTTACAGAATAACTTTTCGGATACTTCTCCAGTGCTTTTTCGTCGATTTCATCGGCATTTCCGCTGAATACAATCTCGCCGCCCAGTCGTCCGGCGTCAGGGCCTATGTCTATCAGATAGTCGGCAGCCCGCATAATCTCCTCGTCGTGCTCGACGACCAACACCGTATTGCCCAATGCCTGCAATTCTTTTAGCACGCGAATCAGTCGGAATGTGTCTCTCGAATGCAATCCGATGCTGGGTTCGTCCAGAATATAAAGCGATCCCACCAAGCTGCTTCCTAAAGATGTGGTGAGGTTGATGCGTTGACTCTCGCCACCAGAAAGTGTGTTCGATGGACGATTGAGCGTCAGGTAGCCAAGTCCCACATCTACAAGGAATTGTAATCGGCTATTAATTTCTTTCAATAAGCGTCGTGACACATCCTGCTCATGCTCGTTCAGCTGAAGACGAGCAAACCAATCCTTCAAGTTGGCGATTGGCATGTCCACCAAATCGGAGATGCTCATACCGCCGATTTTCACGTAGCTGGCTTCTTTTTTCAAACGCGTCCCGTGGCAGGTTGGACAGACGGTCTTGCCGCGATAGCGGCTCATCATCACACGATATTGTATCTTGTACTGGTTGTCTTTCACCATCTGGAAGAACGCATCGATAGAGACTTGCTCGTGAATGTCCTTCGAGTCGGAAGGCAATCCGTGCCAAAGCATATCCTTCTGTTTGCGCGTAAGACTGTAGTATGGCTCAAAAATCGGGAAGTCATCCTTGACAGCTCTGCGGCAGAACTCGTCTTGCCATATCTTCATCTTATCACCGTGCCAGCATTGCACGCAACCGTCATAGACACTCAGCGACGAGTTGGGTATAACAAGTTTCTCGTCGATGCCCATCACTTTCCCGAAGCCTTCGCATTCCGGACAGGCTCCCAAGGGCGAGTTGAACGAGAACATATTGTCGCTCGGCTCTTCGAACTTGATACCGTCGGCTTCGAAACGCGTGGAGAAATCGTAGGCGATGTTGGCTGGCAAGAACACGATGCGACACTCGTCACGCCCCTCAAAGAAGGCCGTTTCACACGAATCGGTCAGTCGCGAAAGGAACTCTTTCGTGTCGTCGACCGACAGTCGGTCAATGAGCAGCCATATTTTCTGTGTTTTGTCGGTTTCTACTTGTTTCTCAGCGACTTCAAACCGGTCTTTATCTTCGATGAAATCATCGATTCTGAAGAATTCTCCCAAATGGAAAATTCGTGCATAGCCTTGAAGAATGTACATCTCAAGCTGTTTCTTCAAAGTGCGCTGTTCGGGAACATGTAACGGCGATAAAACCGCGAATTTTGTGCCTTTCGCATATTGACTGACGCATTCCACGATATCGTCGACCGTGTGTTTCTTCACCTCGCAACCGCTGACAGGTGAGATGGTCTTTCCGATACGAGCATAAAGCAACCGAAGGTACTCGTAGATCTCCGTGCTTGTGCCGACCGTGCTTCGTGGATTGCGGGCGATGGTTTTCTGCTCAATGGCGATGGCGGGCGGCAGACCTTTTATGTAGTCGCATTCGGGCTTGTTCATCCTGCCCAAAAACTGACGGGCGTAGGAACTCAGCGACTCCACATAGCGGCGTTGGCCCTCGGCAAACAGCGTGTCGAATGCCAGCGACGACTTGCCGCTACCAGACACGCCGGCAACCACGATGAACTTATCACGAGGTATGCTTAGCGACAAGTTCTTCAGGTTGTTCACGCGAACATTCTTTAATTCTATGCTGTTGTTATCCATTGCTTATCTTTATTTCGAACGACAAGGACTCTTCATATTTTCTTCAATTCCGATTTATGAACGACAAAGATAAGCATTTTTGTCCATAACACACACGATAGGGGAAACTTTTTAATTAAGTTTGTGAATTACCATATACTATTTATCATAATGTTGATTATAAATAACGCAAACTAATCCAAACTGCCACAGAAATAAAAGCTTCGATAAATCATTTCTGATAGCCGCTTGGATTAGATTAAAGCCAATTCAATTGTAGAAATTACTGCTTGGATTGGATTTCACTAAATTCAATTGTGAAATACCAGTCCGTCACCAAATTCATCGATGACAATCGGTTTCGTGCGGTCGATGGTTCCACTGAGCAGTTTCTTGGAAAGTTCGTTCAATACATAGCGTTGGATGGCCCGTTTCACTGGACGTGCACCAAACTCTGGGTCGAAACCAACATCGGCCAGATAGTTCACTGCCTGCGGTGTGAATTGCAACGTGACTTCCTGTTCTTCCAACATCCGCTTCAGACTGTTCAATTGCAGTTCTACCACATCTGTGATTTCCTTCTTCGTCAGCGGCAGGAACATGATGGTTTCGTCTATACGGTTCAGAAATTCCGGACGTATGGTCTGCTTCAGCATTGTCAGCAACGTGTTGTTCAGGTCGTGCAGCTCGTGCTCGTTCAACGTTCCTCCTGCTTGCTCCATGCGTTCACGAATCAGATGGCTGCCCAGATTCGAGGTCATGATAATAATCGTGTTCTTGAAGTTTACCGTTCGACCTTTGTTGTCCGTAAGTCGACCATCATCAAGCACTTGCAATAAAATATTAAACACATCTGGATGGGCTTTTTCTATCTCGTCGAAAAGTACCACAGAGTAAGGCTTCCGTCTAACGGCCTCGGTTAGCTGGCCTCCCTCATCATAGCCAATATATCCCGGAGGTGCACCAATGAGTCGCGACACGGTATGTTTCTCCTGATACTCGCTCATGTCGATTCGTGTCATCATCTGCTCGTCGTTGAAGAGGTAGTCGGCCAAGGCCTTGGCCAGCTCTGTCTTACCTACACCGGTGGTTCCCATGAAGATGAACGAGGCGATAGGACGTTTCGGGTCTTGCAGACCTGCGCGACTGCGCCTGACGGCATCTGCAACTGCCGTGATGGCCTCTTCCTGGCCCACTACCCTCTTGTGTAGCTCCTCTTCCAGATGGAGCAGTTTTTCACGTTCGCTCTGCATCATACGTGTCACGGGAATTCCCGTCCAACGGCTTACCACCTCGGCAATATCGTCTGCCGTAACTTCCTCACGCACAAGGCGATTCTTTTGCGAACTGTTGTCCAACTGCGCCTGAACGCGACTAATTTCATCTTCAAGAGCTTTGAGTCGAGAGTAGCGAATCTCGGCCACTCTTCCGTAGTCGCCTTCGCGTTCGGCACGTTCGGCCTCGTAACGCAGACGTTCCATCTCCTGCTTGTTCTGTTGGATCTTGTTTACCAATTGCCGCTCGTTCTCCCAACGGGCGCGGAAAGCGTTTTCCTTCTCCCTCAGTTCGGCTATTTCCTTGTCGAGAAGGGCAATCTTTTCCTTGTCATCTTCGCGCTTAATAGCCTCGCGTTCAATCTCCAACTGTTTCAGCTGACGAGTGATATCGTCGAGCTCTTCAGGCACAGAGTCGCGTTCCATACGTAGTTTGGCGGCAGCTTCGTCCATCAGGTCAATGGCCTTGTCGGGAAGGAAACGGTCAGAAATATAGCGCTCTGAAAGTTTTACGGCTGCGATACATGCATCGTCCTGAATACGTACTTTGTGATGGTTTTCGTATCGTTCCTTCAATCCTCGCAGGATGCTGATGGCCGAAAGTTCGTCGGGTTCGTCAACCATCACTGTCTGGAATCGCCGTTCGAGTGCCTTGTCTTTCTCGAAATATTTCTGGTATTCGTTCAAGGTTGTGGCACCGATGCTACGCAATTCGCCTCTGGCCAAAGCTGGTTTCAAGATGTTGGCAGCATCCATAGCCCCCTCGCTCTTACCAGCTCCAACGAGCGTATGAATCTCGTCAATGAACAGAATGATCTGCCCTTCGGCCTTGACCACCTCGTTGATGACGCTCTTCAAACGTTCCTCAAACTCGCCTTTGTACTTTGCACCAGCTACCAGCGCACCCATATCGAGCGAGAAAATCTGTTTGTCTTTCAGATTTTCAGGCACATCACCGCGAACGATACGCTGGGCAAGTCCCTCCACGATGGCCGTCTTACCCGTACCAGGCTCACCTATCAGAATCGGATTGTTCTTCGTGCGACGTGAGAGGATTTGCAAGACACGTCGTATTTCGTCGTCACGACCTATCACGGGGTCAAGTTTTCCAGCCCTACCCTCCTCCACCAGGTTTTTGGCGTATTTGGAGAGCGACTGGTAGTTCTCGTCGCCCGATTGCGATTGCACACGTTGACCCTGCCTCAGTTCATTGATAGCCTTTTGCGCTTCATTTACGTTCATGCCTGCATCCTTCAGAATACGGCTTGCTGTTGAACGTACATCAATCAAAGCCAAGAGTAAGGGTTCGATACTGACAAATTCATCGCCTAATTTCTTCGACAGATCTTGTGCCTTGAGCAACACGCTGTTGGCTTCATTGCTCAAGTAAGGCTGTCCTCCCTGTACCTTTGGTAGATGCTGGATTTCATTGTCAACGAGCTGTTCGATGTGTGCGGCATTCACGCCCAATTTCTGAAAGATGAAACGCGTTACATCGTCACCTTTCTCCATCACGCCCTTCAACAGATGGACGGCTTCGATGACTTGCTGCCCACTACGCTGAGCCGTATTTACAGCTTCCTGCACGGCTTCCTGCGCTTTAATAGTAAAATTCTCAAGTGTCATGATTCAACTCCTTTCTTTTTTCGTTTACCATTAACGACTCAAATCCTGTGCCCTATCTATTTTTATGTCAAAGTGGCAGTCTGCGATGTCATATTGTCCGCAATGAAGGTATGAACAAAAAAAAAGAGAGGTGAATTTCTTCACCTCTCCCTCTTTCGTGATCCCCGCGGGATTCAAACCCACAACCTTCTGATCCGTAGTCAGATGCTCTATTCAGTTGAGCTAGGGGACCTCCTTGCTATTTGCGGTTGCAAAGGTACTACGTTTTTGGGAAACCACCAAATATTTTTGCCTTTTTTTTCAAATAGTGTGCGTTTTTTGATGAATTTTAGTCGTTAGAACTTGGTTTCGTACTGATAAACGTTCTCTACATAGTTGATAAAGGCTTGATTAACGAGCTTGTTTCCGCCTGGTGTGGGATAGTTTCCGGTGAAATACCAGTCGCCTTTGAAGTCTGGGCACGCGTTGTGCAATCCTTCGACCGATTGGTAAACCAGTTTGATTTCCGTTGTCATTCCCTCGGGCTGAAGCATTTCCACAATGCGATTGCTGATTTCCTGATCGGTGAATGGCTTGTAGATGTCCTGCACGCAGTTACGCATTTGGTCTTTGGGTTTCTTGAGCTCTTCTTTACACGCCATGTAGACGCGGTCGATGAGCTGATACATGCACCGTTCTTTGAGCAGGCTCATGGTGGCCTGGAAGGCACAGAATTCCTCGAGTCGTGGCATGTCGATGCCGTAGTAGTCGGGATAGCGCACTTGTGGCGATGAACTGACCATGACAATTCTTTTGGGATGCAAGCGGTCGAGAATCTTGAAGATGCTCTCGCGCAGGGTTGTACCGCGAACGATGCTGTCGTCGATGATCACGAGATTGTCTTTTCCCGCACGCAGGCTTTCATAGGTGATGTCGTAGACGTGCGAGGCAAGGTCTTTGCGCGAATTACCTTCTGTGATGAAGGTGCGTAGCTTGATGTCCTTCCATGCCACTTTCTCGCTCCGCACGTATTGGTGCAGGATCTCACGAAGTTCTTCGCGTGTGGGCATGTGGTCCATCTTGGCTATCTGTTCGATTTTCTGTTCTATCTCATAGCGGTTGAACCCGTCGAGCATGCCGTAGAAAGCAACTTCTGCCGTGTTGGGAATGAAAGAAAATACGGTATTCTCTGTGTCGCCGTCGATGGCTTCGAGAATGGGAGCCGTCAGCTGCTCACCCAGTTTCTTGCGTTCCAAGTAGATGTCGCGGTCGCTTCCCCTGCTGAAGTAGATGCGCTCAAACGAGCATTTTGAGTTGCCGCGTTGCTCGCTGACCTGCTCAATGCTCCACGACCCGTTGCGTCTGACAATGAGAGCGCTGCCAGGTTGCAGCTCTTTCACTTCGTTGCATTCCAAGTTGAAGGTGGTCTGCAGCACGGGGCGTTCGCTGGCCACTACGGCAATCTCGTCGTTGCAGTAGTAAAAAGCGGGACGTATTCCCCACGGGTCGCGCAAAGAGAACATCTCGCCAGAGCCGGTGATGCCGCACATTACATAGCCTCCGTCGAAGTCGGTCATGGTGGTTTTCAGCACATTGCTGATCTTCACATGGTCGTCGATATAGTGTGTGATGGCTGTGCCTTGCATACCTTGGCTACAGGCTTCGCGGTAGTTGCGTTCCACTTCCCGGTCGAGGCGGTGGCCCATCAGTTCCAATGTGATGTAGGCGTCGCCGTAGATGCGCGGGCATTGTCCTTGCGAGGTGATCTTCTCGAAGATTTCGTCTATGTTGGTCATGTTGAAGTTGCCACACAGACAGAGATTTTTGGCTCTCCAGTTGTTGCGTCGCAGGAACGGATGAACATACGACAAGCCGCTTTTCCCCGTGGTGGAGTAGCGTAGATGGCCCATGTAAAGCTCACCTGCAAACGGTATGTTCTGCTTGGCGTAGGTAGCATTGTGGACCTGCTGTTCGGAGCAGTTGGCGTGAAGACCGTGAATTTTCGAGAATATTTCTGTAATGGCGCCGCTTCCCTCTGCCCTTTCGCGGAACATGTATTCCGATCCAGGCTTCGCATTGAGGTTCACGCAGGCCACGCCGGCACCCTCTTGTCCGCGGTTGTGCTCTTTCTCCATCATGAGGTAGAGCTTATTCAACCCGTACATCCACGTACCATACTTCTGTTGGTAAAACTCCAAGGGTTTGAGCAGGCGTATCATGGCCACGCCACATTCATGCTTCAGCTGTTCCATTTATCTGAGGATATTGACGATGAGCGACGACAGGGAGATAAGCACACTCACGCCCGAGAAAGCTAGTGTGGTGCTGGTGCCGATAGCAGAGTTGCGAGCCTTCACTTTGTTGGGTTCCACATAGACCACGTCGTTCTGCTGCAGGTAGAAGTAGGGATCGTTGATGATGTTGGCGTCGCGCAGGTCAAGCTGATGGAACACCTTCTTGCCGTTGGCATCCTCGCGCATGATGGTCACATTGTCGCGGCGGCCGTAAATGGTCATGTCGCCCACCTCAGCGAGTGCTTCCAAAACATTGATTTTACCCGTCGACACGGTGAATGTGTTGGGATGTGCCACCTCGCCAAATACCGACACCTTGAAGTTCGACATTTTCACCGTCACCACAGGATTCTCCGAAGCTGAGAGATATGGCATAATTTTCTGCTTGATCATCTCCTCACACTCGCGAACCGTCAAACCCTTTACGTTCAACTTGCCGATGACCGGATAAACGATAACACCCTCGTTGTCCACCAAATACGTCTGTAGCCCACTCGCATACGAGCTTACACGGCCCGTCACCGACAGCGGCTCTGAAATGGTCAGGTTGAAAGGCGTGGCAGCCTTTGGGTCAGAGGTGCTCACTGTGATGGTGAGAATGTCCTTGGGCATAATCTTAGCGTCGTAGAGCTCGGTGGGTACATTGTAGTTCACCTCATCGATGTTCTGGAAATAAGGTACGTCTTTCGACACCTGACAGCTATTCAGCAGCATCACCGATGCCACTAACGCCACAAAAGCAATGTTCTTCTTCATATTTTTACACGGTTATTTAATTTGCATGCAAAGGTACTGAAAAAAAATGAAACGAGCAAATTATATATAAAAAAACAAATGAAGTGTCTAAATATGCCACGTGGCGTGTGATATGTGACACATAACTGCCTTTTCTTGTATAGTGTTGCTGTATTGTGTTTATACCACGCTCTCCGATTATCCCCAACCACAACTCCGACTATCTCCAACCGCTACTCCGACTATCTCTATCCGCTACTCCGACTATCTCTATCCGCTACTCCGACTATCTCCATCCACTTCTCCGACTATCTCCATCCGCTTCTCTGACTATCTTTATGTGTCACCCCGTTTGTCTCTCAAACCTGCTCCTAACGCCTATGAATATGTTGCCAAAGAAAAGGGGCTGCACCATCGAGAATGATACAGCCCCTTAGATTGAAATGAGTATTGAGAATTTACTTATTCACCTGGAACTTGGTGCAACCGTCCTTGAAGAAGGCGTTGATTTGCTTTGCTGCGGCGATGCCGGCATTGATGTTAGCTTCGGCAGTCTGCGCACCCATCTTCTTCGGTGTGGCGAAGTAGCGGCCTTCGAACTTGGCGAACTCTGCGTCAGCGTCGGGTTTGATGTCGGTGACGTACTTGATATCATCGCGCTCGCCCATCAGTTTCAGGAGCTCCGGCTCGTTGATAACTTCCTTGCGGGCTGTGTTGACTACGATACCACCCTTCTTCATCTTATTGACCAATGCGTAGTTAATGCTTTCGCGGGTCTCCGGTGTAGCGGGGATGTGGAGTGAGACGACATCGCACTGCTCGAACAAGGCATCCTGGTTGGCCACGGCGTGAACACCAGCTGCTTCGATGACGTCGGCAGGACAGTAAGCATCGAAAGCGTAGACGTCCATACCGAAGCCCTTGGCGATGCGAGCCACGTTGCGACCCACGTTGCCGAAGGCGAGTATGCCGAGTTTCTTGCCCAGGAGTTCAGAGCCGCTTTTTCCATTGTAGAATCCGCGAACGGCCATCACGAGCAGGCCAAACACGAGCTCTGCTACAGCGTTGGAGTTCTGACCCGGTGTATTCTCGGCCACTACATTGTGGGCAGTTGCGGCAGCAAGGTCGATGTTGTCGAAACCAGCACCTGCGCGCACAACGATTTTCAGCTGCTTGGCGGCATCGAGCACCTCAGCGTCGCACTTGTCGGAACGGATGATGAGCGCATCGGCGTCTTTCACGGCGTCGAGTAGTTGAGCCTTCTCTGTATATTTCTCGAGCAGCACCAGCTCATGGCCGGCTGCTTCCACTTCCTTGCGAATGCCATTGACAGCGGCTGCTGCGAACGGCTTCTCTGTTGCTACTAATACTTTCATTTCTTGATGTTGAATGTTCAAAAATTAATGTAATGCTTCGTATTCCTTCATGCAAGCCACGAGAGCCTCGCAACCTTCAACGGTCTGAGCGTTGTAGCAAGAAGCACGGAAACCACCCACTGAGCGGTGACCCTTGATGCCAACCATGCCCTTCGATGTGGCGAAGTCGAAGAAGTCCTTCTCGAGCTCTTTGTACTCGTCGTTCAGGACGAAGCAGATGTTCATGAGCGAGCGGTCCTCAGCCTCCACGGTGCCGCGGAAGAGCTTGTTGCGGTCGATTTCGTTGTAGACAATCTCTGCACGCTGATGGGCGAGCTTCTCCATAGCCTTGACGCCACCCATAGCCTTGATCCAACGCATGTTCTCCATAGCGGTGTAGATGGGCACCACAGGAGGTGTGTTGAACATCGAACCCTTGTCCACGTGTGTGCGGTAGTCGAGCATGGTAGGAATCTGACGCTCCACCTTGCCGAGTGCGTCTTCCTTCACGATGACGATGGTGACACCAGCCATAGAGAGGTTCTTCTGGGCACCGCCGTAGATGCAGGTGTACTTTGAAACATCGATGGGACGTGAGAAGATGTCGGATGACATATCGGCGATGACAGGCACCTTGAGGTCGAAGTCCTTACGGATCTCTGTACCGTAAATGGTGTTGTTGGTGGTGAAGTGGAAGTAGTCCACATCCTCGGGTACGGTCCATCCCTTCGGAATGAAAGTGTAGTTGGCATCAGCCGAAGAGGCCACCTCTACTACTTCGCCGAAGAGCTTAGCTTCCTTCATGGCCTTCTTTGCCCACACGCCTGTGTTCAGATAGGCGGCCTTCTTGTTGAGGAAGTTGTAGGGCACCATGCAGAACTCGAGCGATGCGCCGCCACCGAGGAACAGCACTTTGTAACCCTCGGGGATGTCGAGGAGTTCCTTGGCCAATGCTTCGGCTTCGTCGATGACTGCCTGGAAGTCTTTTGAACGGTGGCTGATCTCAGCGATAGAGAGACCCATACCATTGAAATCTAAGATTGCCTTTGCTGTGTTCTCGATGACGGAGCGGTCGAGGATGCAAGGACCTGCGGTGAAATTGTACTTTTTCATTGTTGCGAATTTGATAAATTATTAAAGTTGGATTTTCGGTTGCGAAATTACGGGTTTTCATTGAAACCACCAAATTATTTTGCGGAAATCGTGCTATTTTCAGTTGTTTTTCTTTCTATTTGACAAGTTCGAATACTGTTTTTAGCCCTTTTATCTTCTTTCCGGTTGACAATTTGATAGTTTGTGTGGCCTTTTCTCGCACGACGGCCACATAGCAGAACCGCTCATTGACGTCGATTCGGCCGATATCGTCTTTTTCTAAAAGGCAGTTTTTACAGAGGAATCCCACCACATCGCCCTTGGAGATTTTGTCTTTCTTGCCCTTGCCAATGTAGAGGGTGGCCATACGTGGCAGAGCGGGTTGAGGCAACTGGAGGGGAAGGGGCATTGTCTCGACGTCGGCATGAATGTAGTCGGGTATGTGCTCGCCTTCGCTCAGGATGAAGTAGGCCCTTCCGGTCTTGTCCCATCGTGCGGTGCGCCCTACCCTATGGATGTATCCCTCTTCGCCCTCTGGGATGTGGTAGTGGATGATGTGCCGGATGTTGGGAATGTCGAGCCCGCGCGAAGCGAGGTCTGTGCACACCATGATGTTGGCCGACCCGTTGCTGAACTTGTAGAGAGCGTCTTCGCGCTGGCGTTGCTCCAATCCTCCATGAAACAGACTCACCACGAAGCCTTGAGCACGAAGGTAGTCGGTGGCTCGTTCCACACTCTCACGGTAGTTCAGAAACACGATGCTGCTTTCGTCGCCGATGAGGCGAAGTAGTCGGCTCAGCGTCTCGAGTTTGTCTTTTGTGGGGCTCTTCACCTCATGAATTGTAATGCGCTCTGAAGGTGTATTCTGTCTTTCGGCATCGTCGGCTTCAGCAGAAGCGTTATAGTCTACCCGCTTGCAACGTCGCATATTAACGAAATTGGGTATCTGCTCGCTTTCTGTGGCCGACAAGAGGACACGCTGCCTGATGGCGGGCATGTGAGCTATGGCGCGTTGCATCTCGTCGTGGAAGCCCATCGACAGACACTTGTCGAATTCATCGATGACAAGCCATCTGACAGCCTCAGGCGAGAGATTCCCTTTATCGAAATGGTCGTTGAGGCGTCCTGGCGTGGCGAAGACAATCTGTGGCTGTACCTCTCGCATTTTACGGTGTTCGTCCATAGTGGGTCGTCCGCCGTAGAGCGCCATAGTGCGGAGTCCACTACCCATATCTTTGAGTACGGTGGCCGACTGAAGCGCCAATTCCCTACCAGGAACGATGACGATTGCTTGAAGCCGTGAGTCTTCGGCATGAATTAACTGTGTCAGCGGCAAAAGGTAGGCCAGCGTCTTGCCGGAGCCTGTAGGCGACAGCACGAGTACGTCGGTTCCAGAGTGGATGGCCAGGGCGGCTTCGCGCTGCATAGCGTTGAGCGACTCTATTTTCAGTTTCTGCAATATTATATTTGTTTCCATATACCTTATTATTATATGGGTGAAGTACACTTATTTCAACCGGTCGTAGAGGGGTTGCAACGACTTACGGGCTACTCCCATCTGCTGCAGTCGCCTGAGTTCTTGAAGGGCTTTCTCCTGATTGTGCTGGCGGATGTAGATATCGATGAGGTTGACTATATAGTCGGTGTTGTGTGGCTCGAGGCGAATGGCCTCAGAATAGTCGAATTCAGCCAGCGACATGAGTTTCATGTCGCGTTCAATGTCGGCACGAGCGGCATAGGCAATCGCGCTATCGGGATGTTGCTGAACCAGAATGTTCACTTCGTCAAGTGCCTGTGGGAGGTGTTGCTCTTCTTGTGAGAGGAGCGCCAATCCTAAGCGTGCTTCGAAATGGTTGGGAATGAGTATGAGCAAATGTTGGTAGTCAAGACGAGCAAAGGCATTGCGGTGGAGTTGGCGATTGGTGTAAGCGCGGAAGAAGAGTGCCGCGAGGTTGTCGGGCTGCTGTTCTAGGATGCGATCGTACTCTTCCTTGGCGCGGTCGTACTGCTCAAGTTGCATGTTCCACGAAGCCTTCTTAAGCCGCAGGTCTATGCTGTTGGGGTACCACGTGAGACTGTCGGCAGCTTGTTTGAGACTGTCGCGCATCTGCTGTCTCGTGTATTGCGCCTGAGCGGAAAACACGCAGAACATCAGAACAGCGGAAAATACTGCCAATCTCTTCATGAACTATACACTTTGAACAATGAACTCAACAATCCAGGCTCCCACCTCGCTGGTGCCATAGTATGGATGACCTTCGGCTTGGATTTCGGGCGTGCGCACATTGGCGTCAAGCGATGCCTGTACGGCTTGTCGGATGAGAGCACCTTCTTTTTTCAGGTCCAGGTGCTCGAACATCATGGCAGCTGAGAGAATCATGGCTATGGGGTTGGCGATGTTCTTGCCCGTAGCCTGTGGCCAACTGCCATGAACGGGCTCAAAGAGCGGAGTGCCTGTTCCGATGGAAGCCGACGGCAACATGCCCATCGATCCAGTGATGCAAGCGGCCTCGTCGGTAAGAATGTCGCCGAACGTGTTTTCCGTGACGATAACATCGAAATAGCGAGGCTCCATGATGAGGCGCATTGAAGCATAGTCTACGAACATATAGTCGGTGCGGACATCAGGATAGAGCGGTTCCATCTCTTTGGCTATTTGTCGCCATAAGCGGCTGGTGTCGAGGATATTGGCTTTGTCAACCACCGTCAGATGATGATTTCTCTGCCTTGCATATTTGAAACCGACATGCAGGATGCGCTCTATCTCAGGACGGGTGTAGACATTGGTGTCGAAGGCACGGTCGTTGTCGCGTTGTTTCTCGCCGAAATACATCCCCCCTGTGAGTTCGCGGATGCAGATGAAATCGGCTCCGCTGACCAATTCGTCTTTGAGTGGCGACTTGTGGACCATACAGGGAAATGTTTGTATCGGGCGGATATTGGCAAACAGCCCCAACTGCTTACGCATAGCGAGCAGCCCCTGTTCTGGGCGGATGGGTGATGTGGGATTGTTGTCGTACTTGGGATGACCCACAGCGGCGAAGAGTACGGCGTCGGCCTGTTGGCATATGCGAAGCGTCTCTTTTGGGAAAGGGTCGCCTACTTTGTCGATGGCATCGGCACCGCAGATAGCTTCGGTGTAGGTAATGTTGTGATTGAAACGTTTGGCTACGGCATTCACTACGGCCACACATTGTGTCATGATTTCAGGACCTATGCCGTCGCCTGGGAGAATTGCGAGATGAATGTTCATGGTTTTGGGGATGAGAAATATTGGATGTGGGATGATAGTCGTATCGTCAGAATGGCGTTCCATCGTTCATTGGCGGTGGTATGGGAGTGCCGCCGTTCATGCGTGAGCCGATGAATTCGCCTCCAGCCTCGGGTGCGGCCGAGACGATGGTGTCTTCCGGATTCTCGAAGCGTGTCAGCTCGCCGCGGAAATTCAGCAACACATCTCCTGTGCCACCCTTACGGTGCTTAGCTATGATGATTTGCGCCATACCATGAAGGTCGTTTCCCTTGCCGTCGTCGTAGATGTGGTAGTATTCCGGACGATGGACAAAGATCACCATATCGGCGTCCTGCTCAATGGCTCCCGACTCGCGGAGGTCGCTTAGCTGTGGGCGCTTTCCTTCTATACCGTCGCGGTTCTCCACCGTGCGGTTCAGCTGCGACAGGGCAATGATGGGTATGTCGAGTTCTTTTGCTAATCCTTTCAGCGAACGGCTGATGGTCGACACCTCCTCCTGACGGCTTCCGAATTTCGCACCATTGGCGTTCATCAGCTGCAGATAGTCAATCATGATGATGCGCACTCCCTTTTCACGCACCAATCGGCGGGCTTTCGTGCGTAGTTCAAAGATGCTCATACCTGGGGTGTCGTCCACATACATAGGCTTTCCTTGCAAGCGACGTACATTGCGGTCGAGGCGTTTCCACTCACCGTCGTCGAGTTGTCCGTTCATGATTTTCTTTCCTGACACCTCACAGACGTTGGAGAGCATACGGTTCATGAGCTGTACATTGCTCATTTCAAGTGAGAAGAAAGCCACAGGTATCTCTGCATCGATGGCGATGTTTTTGGCCAACGACAGCGCGAAAGCCGTCTTACCCATTGCAGGGCGGCCGGCTATGATGATGAGGTCGGAATTCTGCCAACCCGATGTCATGTTGTCGAGGCCGGAATAGCCGGTGGGAATGCCCGTCAGTCCTGTCGTATTGGCAGCAGCTTTCTGGAGGATTTCCATGGCTTGTTTGATGACGGGGTCTATCTGTGTGTAGTCCTGCCGCATGTTTTTCTGCGACAATTCGAAGAGCGATCCCTCGGCCTCTTGCATCAGTTCGTCAACATCGACGGTCTCGTCGAAGGCTTTTGTCTCGATGATGCTGGCGAAGGTGATGAGCTGGCGTGCGAGGTATTTTTGCGCCAGGATGCGCGCGTGATATTCGATGTGGGCAGATGATGCCACGTGTGAACTGAGGTCTACAATGTAGGCAGGTCCGCCCACCTCTTCGAGTGTGCCTTCGTGCTTGAGTTCCTCGGTCACGGTCATGATGTCGACGGGTTTCTCTGCAAGGCTCAATGTCTGAATGGCACGATAGACTTTCTCGTTGCGGGGTTCATAGAATGTCTCTGGTCGCAGCAGTTCGCTGACGATGGAAAAGGCGTCCTTGTCGATCATCAGGGCGCCGAGAACTACACGTTCCAAGTCGGTGGCCTGCGGTTGCAGGTGTCCGTATTTGGGGTCGATGGGGGTCTTGGTTTTTCTTTCTGGCACGTTGGTTCTGAGTAAATAATAATAGGTTTGTGAATGATTTTTCTGCAAGTCTTGGCAACAATACTAAGAGTTGGCGAAGAGATTGTCGATTTCGGCAATTTCGTCTTCGTCGAACCACTTCGAAAGCTTTTCGTGGGCACGTTGTTTGACGTCGTCGCTGACATCGCCCCACACCTTCTGCAAGACATAGACAAGCACAGAAAGGTCGTCGCTGAGACCTACGATGGGAATGGCGTCGGGCACTACGTCAAGCGGGCTGATGAGATAGCCCAAGGCTCCGATGATGATGGCTTTGTCCTTAACCGAAACCTTGTCGCTCTGAAGCGTATAGAAGAGGATCAGTGCCTCGTACACCAATTTGGCGCCTGCGCGCTTTGCAACTTTTGAGATTTTATCCAGGAATCCGTCCTTGGTAAACTTGTTGCTGTATTGCATAAAATCGGGAAGTTCCATAGCTTTTGATAATTAGAAATGAATAAAGACAGGAGCACCCGGCAATAGCCGGGTCACTCCCAGAGTTGCTGTTTTTATCGCTTTCCTTTGAACTGTCCACCACTGGTAGTAGTGCTGGAAGAGTTGTTGGAAGACTTTTTCGTAGAAGATGTCCCATTGCCCGAGCTGCTACGTGTAGACGTTGAACCACCTGTCTGCGAGGCTCTCCATGACGAACCGCTCTTGGTGGAAGAAGACGAGTGGCCGCTGTTTCCTGAACGCCACGAAGTAGTGGCTCCGCTCGTTGAGTTCTTGCCGTGATTGGTTGTACCGTTGTTGGCGGGAATGTGCACGGTGGTGGGTCCGAAATTCGTGGGCTGGTTGAAGTTGCGATGTGCATAGTAGCTGTCGCGAAGTCCGTTGTTGCCGCCCCTGTACGATCTGTATGCTATCGGAGCGCTGTAATAGATGGTGTGCTCGCTGTAGCGCTTGTAGATGCGGAATCGCCACGAGTTGTTCCTCCACCCCACCGGGCGATAGAAGTAGTTGGCTTCCATGTAGAGCTGATACTGGTAGGCTGTGAGCACAAACCTCAGGTCGCTGTTGCGGCGCTCCCAAGCCCATCCGTAAAGACTGCTGCGGCTGTCGATAGCCATCAGATAGTCGATGTTGATTTCATATACCGCCTCGCACTGTTCGCGGCTGAGCCGAAGCTCATAAGCCATCTTGTCTGTCAAGAAGAGGGCTTCCTGACGTGCCTGCGAATATGTCATAGCTGTGGTCTTGACAAGCATTGTTGTCAGCATGACCGTGAGTAACATTAACTTTTTCATTTCTTTATTCTTTAAAGGGTTCAACTTGATGTTCACGCTGCAAAATAACAGAAAAAATATCACCTGCCAAAGGGAATATCCCTAAAAACGGGTCGAGAAAACTCTATTTATGCATAGGAGAATCCCAGCGGGCACTTTGTTTTCCGCTGTTGTCCTGGTCATTTTTCCTTAGGCAGCAGCGGCAATGTGCGGAGGAGCACCTTACGCCCCGCTTTCGTGTTGACCAATCTGCGAAATAGTTTGTACTTCGTGGTGTAGTTGCGATTGGGCAAGGGAAACAGACCTCGCTGGGCAAGATGCCCCAGACGCTCGTCGAGCATTTGTTCGCTACGGGTCAGTACGATGACATTATAAATATAATTCATAGTCAGCTGCGCCACACGACGTTGGAGGGCTTTCCCCTGTTCACCATGTAAGGTTCCGGCGAGATGGTCGAGCTGCAGAAGCACATACTCCGCATCGTTGAGCTTTTTGGCAGTCCATTCGTTTCCGCCTCTTTGCGTGATGGATCCTGGACGCACCCTGTAGAAGTAGGCGCAAGAGTCTGTAGCATAGAGATTCTCTGCCCGCAAGATAAGCTTTGGGGTGAACTCTTCGTCCTCTTCGTGGAGTAGATGGGTGGAGAATCGCAGGTCGTGAAGTAGTTTTTTCCTGAACACATAGCCCCAGACCGCTCCACGCAAGTTGTGATTGTTGATATAGTCAGCACCCGTCATTGGTCCGTCGAACAGGTAAGGAGAATCTACGTCGTTTTCCTCTGTCGTATGTTTGAACAACACTACATCTGCCTCCTGTTCGCGCAACAGGTGTATGCAATGATCGTAGTTGGCCTTGATGAGCATGTCGTCGCCGTCTACAAACTGTATGTATTGTCCATGACAGATGTCGATACCGCTGTTGCGGGCGCCTCCAGGTCCTTTGTTGCTTTGCCGTAAGTAGACGAGTTGGTCGCGATACTCTGTGAGTTCGTTCAGCGGACTGACTTCCGACCCGTCGTCAACGAGGATAATCTCGCGTTCATCGGCTTCTAAGTCGATGGAAAGGATGCTGTCGATACACTCGCGTATCATATCGACAGGCAAATTATAATAGGTGATGATGAAACTCACCAGAGGGTGTGCTTGGCCGGGTTTGGAACCCGATAATGCTGATGTGTCCATGATTCTTACTGAACGCTCAATACAATGATTCTTCTTGGGCGGTTAGTAGAAACCGCTCTTTTGTTCGGGCAAAGATACTACAAATAATCAGAATAATGAGAATATTCCGTGTTTTATTAAGAATTATTTCACTCCCTATGTACTGAGAGTGCCATCATCGTTAAAAAACAATAAAAAGGAACGGCACATACCCACGAGTCACATATTTTTATTGTACTTTTACAACCCAGAACCGTTTTCTGTTCCAAAAATTATGCATATACTGGAGATACCGTCGTTTTTCACACCTTATGGAGGGGAGTTCTGTTTGGAGCAGGCAAAGGCGCTGCAACAGCGAGGGCACGAAGTGCGCATTCTCGCCAACGTCCAACTGGCTGTCCGCAACGGCTTGCGCCATTTCTTCCTTCAGTATCCTTACGGCCGACGGTGGGAAAGCTGCGATGGTGTGGAAGTCTATCGCTCCTATCAGCGCGGAATACCACTTGCTGTCAGGATGAACCATTCCCGCTGGGTAGGTGCTGTGAGGTCGATGTTCCAGGAGTATGTGAGCCGCTACGGCAAGCCTGACATCATCCACGCCCATTGCGTGAAGTGGGCAGGCTATGCAGCTATGCTCATAGGGCGCGATTTCGGTTTGCCTTTTGTCATCACTGAGCATCTTCCCAAGGAAATCTATCAGGTAGAGTTTGGTGCCCCGCCTGCCGATACATGGCAAATTCCCTTGCTCAGACAGGCGCTTCACGAAGCCAAAACGGTGATTACAGTTTCCGATGAGCTGGTCGACGACTTGTCGTGTTATTTCGGTCGCGACTACCGTCATACCACAGTGAACAATATCATTGATGTCGATTTCTTTGCCTATCGTGAGCGGCAACCGTTGGCTGGCCGTCCCTTCCGCTTCTGTTGCCCTGCTCTGTTTGTTGAGCGCAAAGGCTACGATATTCTTTTTCGCTCGTTCGCGCTTGTGACAAGAGAACACCCTGAGGTGGAACTCCATGTGGCGGGTATGAACACTGCCAGCCGCGAATGTCGGTCTTTGGCAAAGGCTGCCGGTTGCGACAAAAAGGTAGTGTTTCATGGAACGCTAAGCAAGACCGGTGTGCGCGAAATGCTTTGGAACAGCGATGCGATGGTGCTTGCCACACGAGGCGAATCGCAGGGATTGGTATTGCTCGAGGCTATGTCGACAGGCATTCCTGCCATTTCTACGGAAGCTATTCCTGTCAGCGTCAGACCCGATTGCGGACATCGCTATGTGCCTGTCGGCAATGCAGAAGCCCTTGCCCGCGAGATGTTGTCGGCGATGGAGAAACCCACAGATGGACGACACCTGTGGCACGAGCAAGTCAGTAGGATGGCCTCGCCCGATGCTATTGCAGAAAAAATAGAAAAGGTGTTCAAGAATGCGCTCGACAGTCAATAGCAAATGTTTTGGGAAAGACGTTTTAAGCTTGTTGGCTCACCCCTTCAGCACCCGCTCATACATTGCCTCATAAGCCTGTGCCACTTTCCGAAAGTCATGATGTTTCTTCACGTAAGCGATGCTGTCAGCTTTCAGCTGATTGAGAAGATGTGGGTGTCTGATGATCCACTCCAACTGTTCGATTACGCTCTCGCGCGTGGGTACCACATTAATAATAGGTCGCAGTTTGTCTTCCTGCAAAAGTTCATAGCTTTCTGGCTCTCCGCCTCCCACCACGACGATGCCTTTGCTCATAGCCAACAGCGAATTCATGGATGGCGTATAACTATAGAGTTGGTCGAGCATTACGTCGCAACTGTTCATCGACTTTTCATACTCTGCATACGGCAGACTCTCCACCTTGACCATTTCGCAGAGGTCGGCATTCCGCGCGACTACCTCTTCCAGGGCCGAGAGCATGATGTCTGTGCCCTTGTATTGGCTTCGCTTCTTGTCTATTCCAATAAAGAAACGCACGCGCCGCCCATCGAATTCATGAACAGGAGTGTCGTGGTTGGTTTCGATGGGAAGTGGAATGAACTGGGTCTTGTCAGGAAAATAGCGCGAATAACACGCCTGATACTCATAGACACAGGTAGGAATCCAGTCGGCGTCTTCCATCACGTAGCGGGTGTATTCGCCTTTTGGCGTGTCGTAGTAGTCGTCGATGAATTCCTGGGCGGCTGCATCTGTGCGCATCTTGTCGCCAATGTAGAAGTCGCCATAGCGGAAAGTTTTGTGGTTGAGGCCATCGTCCACCCAATACCAGTCGCAGCCGAAAGCCCCTGTGATGATTCTCCGATTGTGTCTGCGCAAAAAGCGGTAGAAGGTATATTCTCGTTCTGCCTTCAGTCCGAAGCACTCAGGATTGATGAGTTGCACGATGTCGTAGTTCCGAAATTTGGGCAGGAGACTCAACAGCCGAAGGTAATGCTTCACCCCTGACAGGCGGCCACTCCCCCTTTGAATGTCGATGTCGCGAGGAAAGTCGTGAAACATGTTGCCATTGCCCACAGTTGTCACTGTATGCCCCAGTTCTTTCATGCCACGTGCCAAAAGGGTATGCAAGCCGCTGTATTCTCCAAAATAGAGTATTCTCATCGTGCTTTGCTGTTTTTACTTGATTGTCACCTGCGTGGCTCCATATCCATATTCTTGGAATGAAGCATCCTGATAGGTGTACGACTTATAGCGGTAGGTCAGTTCGTGAATCAACGCATGGCGTAACACACCTTCTCCCTTGCCGTGAATGAACACGATTTTCTGCCCTTTCTTCCCTCCGTAGTCGGCCAGCGTGCGTCGGAACACGTCCAACTGATAGTTCAGAATGTCGCCTGCAGACATGCCGCGGGTGGTTTCTAACAATTCATTGGCGTGCAAGTCGACCACCACCGGCTCGTCGCCTTTGGTGTGTTTTGGAGCGAATGGGTTGCCTTTCTTCCCGTTCTCATAGCGGCGGACGTAAGAAGATGCTTTCTTGTCTTCTGTCGATGAAGGCGCTGCACTCTTGTACATTTCCTCCTTCAGTCGCTTCGAGTCGACCACCAACGGCCTCACGGGTTTGTCGTTCTCCACAATCGTGTAAATAAGGGCGTGTTGCTCGAAGAAGTCGTTCTCGCCAAACGAGTGTAGCTTATAGAATTTCACGGGATCGATGCGCAGTTGCACGCTAACTGGGTCTTTTAAGAGAAAAGGTTTGTCGCGCTTGTAGGCAATCAGTTGTACGGACAAACGCTCCATTTCTTCCAGCGATTCCCTTCCGAATTCCTCGACAAACAATTTGGTGTTGGGCTCCACTTCTCCTGTGAATTTCACTTTCCACCCATTGCCTTCAGCTACGAGCACGGAGCAATGTAAGTAGTAGTTGCAATCGTTTACCAGATAGGTCTCGAAGCGTGTCTTCGTCATTTCCAAAATGTCGATTGGCACAAAAGCCAGATAGGCCGACAGACTGTCGCCGCCCTTCCGCTCTTCCGAAGGCGCCTTGAAAGTGACAGGACGCTCAGACGGATCGTAGTCCTCGTCGGAGTATTGCCTGACGGGCTTCTTCGATTCTGTCTCAACAGGTTTATTGGAACCGCCACCCATTTTAGCTTCTACCACGCGACTGCTGCTATAGTCATCGTTGTCGATGACTACCACATCGTTGATGGCCATTGGAATGTCGAAACCGTCCTCGTCTTCTACAAGCACGATGTCCTTACCTTGAAAGCCAGACACGCGTCCGCCGCCAACCTCACTCAGGAATCTTACTTTGTCTCCTATTTTCATAACTTGTTTCCTTCGATAAATCAATCTATTTTCTCTCCATGCGTCGCATAAAGCGCTGCAAAGGTACGAATAAGCAAGAACAATACAAAATGAATAAACCAAAATTTTCATTTTCAACGTTCTCTGAACAGGGAAAGGCCAGTTTCTTTCCTAAACAATGCTAATATTTTGCAAGAAAGTGGTGAGGTATTCTCAGAAATCATTACTTTTGCATACATTATTTATTTAAACTGTACAGACGAATTCAATCATAAAAAAACAAATACGACTATGAAAGTACTATTGATCAACGGAAGCCCCCGCAGAAAGGGTAACACATTTCTTGCATTGAGCGAAGCGGCAAAGACGCTGGAGGCCAATGGTATCGCGACAGAGATTGTACAGATAGGCGTGAAACCCGTGCGTGGGTGTATCGCTTGTGGACAATGCCAGACGAAGCAACTCGGCCGCTGCGTCTTCGATGATGATATCTGCAACCGCATTTCTGAAAAACTCGACGATGTGGATGCGCTCATCATCGGTTCGCCTGTCTACTACGGACAACCCAATGGCAGCGTGCTCTCGTTGGTGCAGCGCATGTTCTTCTCAGCAGGAGCGAAAGTGCAGAACAAGCCGGCTGCTGCAGTCTGCGTTTGCAGAAGAGGTGGAGCAACGGCCGCCTTCGAGACAATGAACATGCCATTCCAGATGATGAACATGCCTGTGGTCACCTCACAGTACTGGAACATCGTCTATGGTCGTGATGAAGGCCAGGCAACGCTCGACAAAGAGGGCATGCAGACAATGAGAACAATGGCCAACAATATGGCTTGGCTCCTGAAAAAGATTCATGCCGATGGACAGCCCGACTATCCCAAGCGCGAACCGTGGGAGCCGATGCACTTCATCAGATGAGTCCTGCAATGTTTCACAATGAAGAGAGTTGTAGCACCTGTTAACGAATCAACCGCCTTGAGAAAATGAGCAACAACATCAGAAAGGCAAGAAAAACAGACGTCAAGCGTCTGATAACACTACTGCACCAAGTGAATATGGTGCATCATGAGATACGTCCAGACTTGTTTAAGCCCCACACCACCAAATACAACGAGGAAGAGCTTGAAAGCCTGCTCAGCGATGCAAGGATGCCCATCTTTGTCTACGACGATGGAGATGTGCGAGGGTATGCTTTCTGCCAAATCTCTGAGGTCAGGGACGACATCCTGCTCCACGACATCAAATCGCTCTATATCGACGATATCTGTGTAGACGAGGCTGCTCGCGGCCGACACATCGGGAAGGCGCTCTACGACCACGTGTGCGACTATGCCCGCTCCATCGGTTGCTACAACATTACGCTCAACGTATGGGAAGGCAACGCCCCTGCCTTGAGTTTTTATCGTAACATGGGCATGAAAGTGCTGAAAACCACCATGGAGGTCATATTATAGGCGCTACAAATTGAACACAAACGGCTTTGCTGACAGGAATATCGTTGTGGGTGTCGGTCAGCAATCCCGTTTTCTTGTCGCGCTGGAACACCTGTATCTTGTCGCTATCTCGACAACAGCAGAGCAAATAGCGCCCGTTGGGTGTGATGTTAAACTGGCGTGGATGTGCAGCTGTGGGCTGATAGCCGATGGGAGTGAGTTGCCCTGACTGCTGGTCGACGGCAAAGATGGCTATCCCTTCGGCTTTCAGACGATTGCTGGAATAGAGGAACCTACCATCGGGACTCAGATGAATGTCAGCCCCTCCACGTGCTCCCACGCTGTCTGAAACGATTTCCTGAAGCTTTTCCAGCCGTCCGTCCTGATAGGCAAACACCGTCACCTTGCCGGATAGTTCGCTCATCAGGTAGGCGAAACGTCCATTGCCGCTAAACACCAAGTGTCGCGGCCCTGAGTCTTTTGCGACCATAGCTGCCACACCGTTAGCGGCAACATTCTTCCCATTGAGTCGGTAGGACAGGATTCTGTCGGCACTGAAATCTGTCGCGAGTGCATATTTCCCATCAGGCGCAAAACAGGCACAGTGTACATGAGGCGTAGCCTGACGTGTCAGATCGGGGCCACCTGTCGCCCCAAGGAATTGGGTGATAAACGATGGTTTCGTCCCCTCATTGTTCAGTTGGAACACGCTCATTGAGCCACCAGAGTAGTTGGCCGTGAGAACCGTCTTGCCGTTGGTTGCCACGTAGCACGGGTCTCCACCCCTGACGGCTGTCGTAGACAGCAGTTGCATCGCTCCTGTGCGAGGATTCAGGCCGATGGTGTTGAGCGATGCCTGGTCGTCGTTGGTCTCACTGACGGCATATACCCGCCGTCCATTTCCTGCAACAGTAAGAAACGACGGATTCTTCAGGCTCAAGGAATCCTGCAAAACTGCTTTGCCGTTTTCTTGGTCGAAAAAGAACGAATACACGCCTTTGCTGCTTCCGTCGGTATAGGTTCCGACAAGCATCGTCACGCGTTCTTGAGCCTGCATGCAACAGCAGAAACCCAGCCATAGGGTGAATAGAGTTGTCAGTCTCATCTTGCTTTCTTTCTGATGATGAATAAACCATTTTGTCATGATGTTGCAAAGATAAGCTATTTCTGGAATATGTGCAATGGATTTGCACAATTATTACCAATCTTATGCAGAAAAATGTTATAATCTCGAGATTATTGAACCCTTTTTTGCAGAAATTGGAAATGTTTTCGTACCTTTGTCGCGAAAATACCCGTCATGCTGCGGGAAGCAATAACCCCAAAAAACAGTTAGACAATGAAGAAAGAAATTATCAGTATGGCCATCATGGCAGCAGGGCTGCTTGTGGCATCGTGTGGCAACAAGAGTGAAGCGCCTGTTGCAGAGGCAGAACAAGCTGAGCAGGTGGTCGAAGAAACCATCCCAGAAGAGCAGCCAGCTTCACTGGCCGACATCGTGGCGAATGCGAAGGAAGCAGGTGCAAAATGGACCACCGACGAATGGAAGGATGCGTTCAAGAAAGCGCTGCTGGCCTACAAGCCGTTTGCTGTGGCTATGAACGAGGCAAAGCCTGCTGAGTTGGAAAACATCACCAAGCAGTATGTCGACTTCCCCGCTCTGATCAAGGAGTTTGCAAGAATCGCCAGTGAGTCGGAAGGCGGCAAGGCCATCGACAATGAGTGGATAGAGGCTACCATGCAGGAGTTAGGTGTTCCCCACCTCTAAGAGTGGCCACCCCACCCTATCTCCTCACCTTGTTGAATGGGAGGAGAGGCCAACGGGGGGACGCATTTATCAAGCATTAAAAATGTTCGCGCGCGAAAACATGGAACGGAAATTGTTTTGCGAAATCTCCCCTTTCACCTATCGCCTGTCGATGGAGAAAGAGATTCTGAAACGGCAACTGAAAGACCGGCTTCAGCGCATTCCTTTTGCCAAGGAGCGCTCTGCCACTCCCCTGCCCGTTGTTGTCTATCGCCACAACTCCCTCATCCGCCGCAGGTTGGGCAATGTGAACATGCAGTTGCAGGAAAACAAAGCCACCAATCTCGCTTTGGCAGTGAGCCACATCGACGGACTGCTCATCCGTCCGGGTGAGACGTTCTCTGTGTGGAAGCTCATTGGAAGGACCACCCGCCGCAGGGGCTACAAAGAGGGACTCACCATTGCCAAGGGCCAACCCTCGCAGGGCATTGGAGGCGGCTTATGCCAGCTGTCGAACCTAATTCATTGGATGGTGCTCCATAGCGAACTGACCATTGCTGAGCACCATCATCACGACGGTTTGGACCTCTTCCCTGACTTTGGGCGGCAGATACCTTTTGGCACAGGCACCAGCATTTCCTACAATTACATCGACTATCGCGTCAGGAACGACACTTCCAACACCTACCAGCTGCGGCTGTGGGTGGACGATGAGTATCTCTGTGGCGAACTACTTGCTGCAGATGCTCAATCGCACACGTTCCATATTCACGCTGAGAACGAGTTCTTCTCACGCGAGAACGGCGAGATCTATCGAAACGGCGAGGTCTATCGCGACATCATCGACCGTGCTACTGGCCGATGCATCGAGAGCCAGCTCATTCGTGTCAACCACGCACGTGTCATGTACGAATGTCCGCCCGATACTGTCATTCGCGAAATGGCTTAGCTTTTGTGCAAAAAACTTAACAATGAATAATATGCGAAAAACGATTCTAAGCCTTATGGCTTTCCTGGGCGTGCTGACCCTTTCGGCACAGAGTATCTATGATTTCAAGGTGAAGGACGACATGGGCAACGACGTGTCGCTTTCGCAGTATAAGGGCAAGGTGCTGCTCATTGTGAACACAGCCACCCTATGTGGGTTCACGCTCCAGTACAAAGAGCTGGAGGCGCTCTATGAGAAGTATCGTTCAGAGGGCCTTGAGATTCTCGATTTCCCCTGCAACCAGTTTGGCGAGCAGGCTCCAGGCACGATTCAGGAGATTCACCAGTTTTGCACGGCCAACTTCGACATCTTGTTTCCTCAGTTCGACAAGGTGGAGGTGAATGGTGCCGGCGAGCATCCGCTCTTCACCTATCTGAAGGCGAAGAAAGGCTTTGGCGGCTTCGACCTTACCGACCAGACCGGTGCCTTTATGGACCAGATGTTGCGCCAGCAAGATGCAGACTACGACAAGAAATCCGACATCAAATGGAACTTCACCAAGTTCCTGGTTGCTCGCGACGGCCGTGTGGTGAAACGCTATGAGCCGACCGACAAGATGGCCACGATCGAGGCCGACGTCGCTTTGGAGCTTAATCCTGTGACGAGTGCCATCATGGCACGCCGCTCCATCCGCCAGTATCTCGACAAACCCGTGGAGCAGGAGAAGCTCGAGGCTGTGGTGCGTTGTGGCATCAATGCGCCCAGTGGCATGAACCGCCAGCCATGGATTGTACGCGTGGTGAGCGACCGCAAGCTGATCGACGATGTGACAGCGGTCTATAAAAGGGAGAATGCTGAGATGGTGGCGCGCGACAAGGGATTCAAGAACATGTTCCGCAATGCGCCCAACCTCATCTGCGTATGCACGCCAGCCAAGGGCGGTGGCGAGCTGGATGCAGGTATGCTGGGCGAGAACATGATGCTGGCAGCCCAAGCACTTGGCCTGGGAACCTGCTGTCTAGGCGGACCTGTGCGCTTCCTCAAGTCGAATCCTGATGCACGGTTCTTCCTCGACCGCCTCGACATTCCTGAAGACTATCAGCTGAACTACATCCTGGCCATCGGCTATCCCGACGAGCAGCCTGAAGCTAAGCCTCGCGATGCAGCGAAAGTGAAGTTCGTAAAATGATATGACCAAAAGTAACGATGGCGACTACGCTGACAGAAAGGTAAAAATCTGTCTAATTCTCGCTCCTATGGTAATAGGATTCGTTAAATTAACTATAAGCGGCAGCCATTTTGCCGCTTTTTGTTTGCCGTTTCGCCATAATTCCATACCTTTGCAACAAAATCAAAAACAGAAACAGCATCATGAAGAAATGGACTTGCGTCTTAGCGACTACCCTCTTTCTCACGTTTTCAAACAACGCCATAGGCAGTGCCCAGCAGAATGCTGGGGCAGGAAACCTTCCGAAGGCCGACACAGCGGTTGTTGCCGCAGGCAATGACTCGTTGAGTGCCGACTCAGTAGAGACCGACAGCACGGAACTCATGATCAACGACATCATGGCCGAAGCTGAGAACAACGGACTTCACCAACAGCTGAAGACCAAATTCGTGGATGGAAACGTGGGGTTCATGTCGCTTGTGGCGCTGGTGCTGATTCTAGGTCTGACGCTCTGCATTGAGCGCATCATCTACCTCACGATGGCCGAAGTGAATGCACGCAAGCTCATGAAAGACATCGACGAAAAGATGGCGGCTGGTGATGTGGAGGGCGCCAAGGCGCTCTGTCGCGACACCCGCGGTCCTGTGGCGAGCATCTGCTACCAGGGACTGCTGCGCATGGACGAGTCGCTGGAAGACGTAGAGCGCTCCATCGTCAGTTTTGGTGCTGTGCAGTCGGCCCGCATGGAGCGCGGATGCTCCTGGATTTCGCTCTTCATCACGATGGCCCCCGCCCTGGGATTCCTGGGAACGGTGATTGGTATGGTGATGGCCTTCGACCAAATCCAGCAGGCAGGCGACATCAGTCCCACCATTGTGGCATCGGGTATGAAGGTGGCGCTCATCACCACCATCTTTGGTATCATCGTGGCACTCATCTTGCAGGTGTTCTACAACTACATCATCACCAAGATAGAGCGCATCACCACACAGATGGAAGAAGCTGCCGTCAGCCTGCTCGACATCCTGGCGGCCCACAAGCAAAAGCAATTGGCAAAGAATCAATGATGCTCACTCCTAACTCGTAACTCCCCAGAAGATGGTCGATATCGTTCTTTTCTGCATTTACCTGCTCATTGCAGGGGCTGTCGGCACAACGGTGTGGGCAGTGGTTCGCAGCGCCAGGCTGCGCGACAAGTCAGCCGCCATGCATCATCATGTGCCGGCCAGACGCATCGCGCTGGCAGTGGCCACCTTCCTGGTGGTCTGTCTGCTCGTCACATTCTTGTTTGGGTCAACTGAACCTCTGCTGAGCAATGGAAAACCGTTCACCTCTGCAGGATGGCTCAGAACCACCGATATGCTCATCAACACGTCTATCGTCCTGGTCATTGTAGCTGCCGCATGTATGGCAGCAGGGAGGTTCAAATGCTAAGAAGGAGAAAGCGTCGCAGCGTACCACAGCTGAACACCACGTCGACAGCCGACATCTCGTTCATGCTGCTGATATTCTTCCTGGTCACCACGTCGATGGATGTGGACAAGGGATTGGCGCGACAGCTCCCCCCACTCGACCCTGAGCAAGAAGAGGTGGTGGCCGACATCAGCCGCGAGAACGCCCTGACGCTCCAGCTCACCGACGACAACCGCATCCTGGTGGACGATGAGCCGACCCCCATCAACCAACTGCGCCAGCGTGTGGCAGAGTTCTTAGGGAAATGTGAGCAGAAAAACCAACACGTCATTTCCATCGACATCAGCCGTCAGGCCGACTACGACACCTATTTCTCCATGCAGAACGAGATTGTGGCTGCCTATCGCCAGCTGCGCAACCAATATGCCATGAAGCGCTTCAAGCAGCCATTTGATGCCTGTAGCGAGGAGCAGAAAGAGGAAATACGCCAGTATCTGCCACAGCGCATAGCAGAAACCTACCCCCCGACCAGCCAAGCCAACGATGAGGAAGGAGGTGGGCTATGAGCCGTTTCATCAAGCATTCGCATGAGGTGCCGGCACTCAACATGGCGTCGATGCCCGACCTCATCTTCACCGTCCTCTTCTTCTTCATGATTGTCACCCACATGCGGAGTGTGCCTCTGAAGGTGGTCTATCAGGTGCCTGCTGGCACGGAACTGACCAAACTGACGAAGAAGTCGTCGACCACCTATATATATATAGGTAAGCCATTAGGACAGAAAGACGCGAAAACTTCCATCCAGCTCAACGACAAGATAGCCCCCGCTGAGCAGGTGACGCCCTATGTGGTGGCGGAACGCAAGCGGATGCTGCCTGAGGATGCGCGCAACATGACTGTCGACATCAAGGCCGACCGCCATGCCGACATGGGCACCATTACCGACGTGAAGCAGGCTTTGCGTCAAGGGCAAGCCTATCGCATCCACTACTCCGCCGTTAGTCGGTAAAGTTCTTCTATATTTGGATTATTTGGTTAATTAGTGCTAAATTCCTTTCAAATTACAAAAAAGATAGCAAAAATCTGAATGAATTAAAAATAAAATTGCTATCTTTGCAGGTAAACATAAACTTGTAACGATTATGGCTCAACACATTTTAGACTCACTGGATAAGAAAATCCTGCGAATGATTGCCGAGGATGCACGTGTTCCTTTCCTCGAAGTAGCTCGTGAATGCAAAGTTAGTGGCGCTGCCATTCACCAGCGCATACAGAAACTCTACAACCTGGGGGTGCTGAAGGGTTCGAAGTTTCTCATCGACCCAGAGAAAATTGGTTATGAGACTTGTGCTTACATTGGACTGAACTTGAAAGACCCCAGCTCGTTCGATGCTGTGGTGGAGGCCCTGAGAAACATTCCTGAAGTGGTGGAATGCCACTACACGACGGGCGACTACGACATGTTCATCAAGATCTATGCCCACAACAATCACCACCTGCTCACCGTGATTCACGACCAGCTGCAGCCGCTCGGCCTGTCGCGCAGCGAGACCATCATCTCGTTCGGGTCGGCCTTCAACAAGCAACTGCCCATCGTGGACTTCGAAAAAGCATAGTTTCACTCGCGGACATAATCCACAAACGAGTAGTCGAAGGCGTGGCGTTCGTCGCGCTGATGATTTTCCCTTGACTCTTCCTTCCACCCGTCGTAGGGCGGAAAGTAGGCATCTGCCTGCTGTGCTGCATCGTCTACTTCGGTCAGACAGAGGCGGTTAGCCACTTTCATGGCCTGTTCGTAGATGCTGGCTCCGCCGATGACGTAGATGTCCTCGTCGGCCTGGCAATGAGCCAAAGCTTTCTGCAGGGAGGGAAACACCTCGCAGCCTGGCAGCTCTTTCGTTGTGCGGCTCAGCACGATGTTGCGGCGGTTGGGCAATGCCCCTTTGGGCAGCGATTCAAACGTCTTTCTACCCATGACGATGGTGTGGCCCGTGGTCAGCGCCTTGAAACGCTTCATGTCGTTGGGAAGCCAATACAACAGCTTGTTCTGATAGCCGATGGCGCGGTTGCGGTCGACGGCGGCGATGATATTTATCTGCATGTCTGTTTCGTTCTTTCTACCTGTTGAGATTCTCTTTTCTTGCATTCCTCAGCGCTAAACCGACACTTCGGCCTTGATATGGTCCCATGGGTCGTAACCCTCCAGCGCGAAGTCGTCGTACTGGAAATCGAAGATGCTCTTCACGTCGGGATTCAGCCGCATCGTGGGCAGCGGGCGTGGCGTGCGTGTGAGCTGCAGGCGTGCCTGTTCGAGATGGTTCACGTAGAGATGGGTGTCGCCAGTAGTATGGATGAACTCTCCCGGCTCGAAGCCAGTCACCTGGGCCATCATCTGCAGCAGCAAGGCATAGGAGGCGATGTTGAACGGCACGCCAAGGAACGTGTCGGCGCTGCGCTGGTAGAGCTGCAGGCTCAACCGTCCGTTGGCCACGTAGAACTGAAACATCGTGTGGCAGGGCGGCAGCGCCATTTGGTTCACTTCCGCCACATTCCATGCACTCACCATCATGCGGCGCGAGTCGGGGTTGTGCTTCAGCGTGTCCACCACCTGCTGTATCTGGTCTATCGTTCCGCCTTTGTAGTCGGGCCATGAGCGCCATTGGTGGCCGTAGACGGGTCCCAGCTCGCCTTGCTCGTCGGCCCACTCGTTCCAGATTCTGACACCGTGCTCCTGCAGGTAGTGCACGTTGGTGTCGCCCTTCAGAAACCACAGCAGCTCGTAGATGATGGATTTCAGGTGGAGTTTCTTGGTGGTCAGCAACGGGAACCCATCCTTCAGGTCATAGCGTTCCTGATGGCCGAAGATGCTGATGGTGCCCGTTCCTGTGCGGTCTTCCTTCCTGACTCCTTCGGTCAGGATGCGGTTAAGCATATTCAAATACTGTTTCATATCCTATTCTTTATTATTCTAATTCAAGCAGCGAGTGGGCGTCGTCGGGCAGATGGCTGCTGCGTATGCGCCACTCCTGCGGATAGAGGTTGTTGGCACGGTTGCCCAGGTTCTTCATGAACCCCAACGGTGTCTGTCGGAAACACGCCACCACATAGCCTCGCGGCGTGTTGTCGGGCAGGGCGAATGCCTCGCGGCGCAGGTAGCCGATGGCCTGCTGGAAGTCGAGTTCCACGCGTGGGAAAGCCTCTTCCCTGAGCCGGGCTGAGAGGGCGAGTGCATGGCAAGGCACCAGGTCGCGCCCCTTGGCTTCATAGAGTGGAACACCAGCCGACAATACGTTCAGCGAACCATCGAGCGTTTGTATAGCATCCTTCCATAATCGGTTGACGGCCATACTGCTATCCCCACTCTCCATAACCACAAATTCATCCTTTCCCGCCAATGGGATCTCTATGGATTTTGCATTCCGCTGAGGTGCCGTTTTCTGCTTCTTGGGCTTGCGGCCTGCGACCTCGCCGTCGTCAGTTTTTCGCAGCACAGCCATGAAGAGTCCTTCGCCCCGGGTGCGGCCTGGGATGAATCGGCCGACGGGTCTCTCCCACCCTTTCAGCAACGAGCCTGTGATGTTCCAGCTGTCCTCCACCGCTACGGGCAACACCTCAGCTCCAAGCTCCTGCTCGAAGTGGCGGATGTTCTCCTCGTTCTCCGCCGTGTTCATCGTGCACGTGCTATAGATAAGGAGTCCTCCCGGCTTCAAGATGTCCCATGCGTCGGCCACGATCTCGCGCTGCAGAGCGGCACACTGGCTCACCAGCGAGGGGCTCCACTGAGCCACAGCCTCTGCCTCCTTGCGCATCATACCCTCGCCAGAGCAGGGCACATCGGCCAGAATGACGTCGAAGACCACCCCGCAACGGCGGAAATCACGTGGATAGTTGTTCGTTACCACCACATCGGGATGCCCCCACTTCTGCAGATTCTCGGCCAGCACCTGGCATCGCGGGTGAATCGGCTCGTTGCTCACCAGCAGACTCCCATCGGGCAGACACGTGCGCGCCACGGTAGACTTCCCGCCTGGAGCAGCGCAAAGGTCGAGCATCGCCACGGCCCCCTCAATGTACTGTTCCAAAGCCCGACGGAGAAACATCGATGCGGCCTCCTGCACATAATATGCGCCAGCGTGGAACAGCGGGTCGAAGGTGAAGTTCGGCCGATGGCTCAGGTAGTAGCCTTCTGCGCACCAAGGCACCTGCCCGTCGGTAGTTTCCTTCAGACGAAGCCGATTGGCGGTCTTCAGCGGATTCAGGCGAATGCTCACGCTCGGCGGTTCGTCGAGTGCCCGTGCGTAGTCGGCCCAAAGCTCCTGGCCCATCAGGGCTTGGGTGTATGATTGGTAGTCGTCTGGCAATTTCATGAGTTTGTGCTCGTCATTAGTGTCTGTTGACGGCGCCAACCCACGCTGACGGGGCGCCGTCGGGCGGTATTTTCGGCCTCAGCAGACATCCGTGAGGGCGCCATTTCACTTCAGTGGCCGCAGCGCGAAACATACCTGTCTATAGCATTGATTTGCTGATGTGAAGGAAAATCCATCTGTAAGAATTGATTCGGTGGAGAAATCGTAGGCTGTGCACAGTACACAGTTACACAGTTTTCTACGATGCACCCTCTATTCTTTGAAATAAAACTTACTATATATTATATAGTAAAATATTTTACTTACAATTTATAATAACGATAATGATGGGTCGCCTTGAAAACTGTGTAACTGTGTACTGTGCAACGTGTACGATAAATTTTGGGAACGATATACTTGTTGACACAAAGCTCCCCCAATACCCAATGTGTACTACCATTGGTCTATGCACAATAGGTACACCAAATGATTAATGATGTACGCAATGCGTACCTTATCATACATATGCAGAAGCCGTGAAATGACATTAAAGATGCATGTGGACGACGACGACAAGCTGACCCGACAAATTGTCGTATCAGGTCAGCATCGCCGAGTGATATTCCTCAACGAGTCGGGACTGCGGCTCACCAAGGTGAGAACAGAGAAGACTGGTAATATGGTCAGCACGTGGAAAAACGATCCATCGTTGCGATTCTCCACAGTGGTCGACAACGGAGGGAAGATGATGATGGGACGGCTGCGAGGAGCGGAAAGTCCGTTCGTGTTTTTTCAAGAAGATTTCCTTCGTATTATTTGGTGGTTTCGAAATTAATGAGTACCTTTGCAATGTAATTCTGAACATCGATAGTATATATGAATAAATACCTTATCACTCTGATCGTAGGCGCCCTGCTGATGTGTCCTGGCATAAGTTTGGCGCAAGAAACCAGCCAGGAAAGCGCTACTGCTAATACCCGTGAAGAACAGCCGGTGAAGTTGTTTGACCACCTCTACGGTGCCCTCACCCTTGGTACGACGGGCATCGGACTGGACTTGGCCATGCCTGTGAACGACATGATCCAGGTGCGTGCCGGCTATACGTTCATGCCGTCGTTCAGGCACAAGATGCACTTCAATGTGGTCTCTGAGCAGCGCGAGAACAACGGGAGCGGCAATGCCGCTGCGACATTGACATCGTCGAAGTTCGACGAGATGGCCGACATCGTGCACCAGGCAACAGGCATCTACATGGACCGCAACGTGGAGATGATCGGCGAGCCCACCATGAACAACGCCAAGCTGCTGGTCGACGTGTTCCCGTTCACGAACAAGAAATGGCACTTCACCGCCGGTTTCTACTGGGGAGGCTCACGCATCGCCAAAGCCTACAACTCGGCCGAAGATGTGGCCACGCTGACAGCCATCAACATGTACAACTACATTGCCGACAAGGTGGAAGCTGCCTATGCCGACGAACTGAACCCGTTCAACGACGTGGTGATGTTCAAATATCATGGCGGAAACATCATTCTGCCTCCCGCCATTGCCGACAAGATACACGAATTCGTGGGGAAATATGGCCACATGGGCTTCCAGTTGGGCGACTATTGGCTGACACCCGACGAGAACAACATGGTGAAGGCCAATGCCCATACAAACAGCTTCAAGCCCTATCTGGGCTTCGGCTACGGCAACGCGACACCCAAGGCAGGCAAGCGCTACGGCTATATGCTGGAGTGTGGCATGATGTTCTGGGGCGGTTCGCCCAATGTCGACTGCTACGGCACAGACCTGACAAAGATGCACGTGAAGGGGAACGTAGGCAACTACATCAACCTGATCAAGGGTTTCGCGGTCTTCCCCGTCATCAACCTGCGCATCACCCGTAGGCTTTTCTAATATCGATTTACCACTATCAAAACCGTATAATCTACAAACGACATGAATTATCAAGAGAATCAGACCGCTGTGAATGCGCAGCTGGTGATGAATGCCAACCCCGTGGTGGCATTCCTGCAGAAAGACCCCAAACAATTCAGCAAACAAGACATCATCCGCTTCATACAGGAGAACGGCATTCAGATGGTGAACTTCATGTATCCGGGTGGCGACGGGAAACTCAAGACGCTGAACTTCGTGATCACAAACCTCGAATATCTCGACACCGTGCTCACCTGCGGCGAACGCGTGGACGGCTCCAGCCTGTTCAGCTTCATCCAGGCAGGCAGCAGCGACCTCTATGTGCTGCCACGCTACCGTACGGCCTTTGTCGACCCCTTCGCCGACATCCCTACCCTATGCATGCTCTGCTCGTTCTTCGACAAGGACGGACAGCCATTGGCCTCCGCGCCTGAGAACACCCTCCACAAGGCTGCCGAAGCCTTCACTCGCGTGACGGGAATGGAGTTCCACGCCATGGGCGAGCTCGAATACTACGTCATCGGCGACGACGAGCAGGTGTTCCCGGCCATCGACCAGCACGGCTACCACGAGTCGGCTCCCTATGCCAAGACCAACGATTTCCGCCAGAAGTGCATGCGATACATCGCTCAGACGGGTGGACAGATCAAGTACGGCCACTCTGAGGTGGGCAACTTCAAGCAAGACGGACTGGTGTACGAACAGAACGAGATAGAGTTCCTGCCCGTGCCCGTGGAGGAAGCCGCCGACCAGCTGATGCTTGCCAAGTGGGTGATCCGCAACCTGGCCTACGAATGGGGCTACGACGTGACGTTCGCACCCAAGATCACTACAGGAAAGGCTGGCAGCGGACTGCACATCCACATGCGCATCGTGAAAGACGGCAAGACCTGCATGCTCAAAGACGGACAGCTTTCCGACGAAGCCCGCCGCATGATAGCCGGCATGATGGACCTGGCAGAGAGCATCACCGCCTTTGGCAACAAGAATCCCACCTCGTATTTCCGCCTCGTGCCGCATCAGGAAGCGCCCACCAATGTCTGCTGGGGCGACCGCAACCGTTCTGTGCTGGTGCGCGTGCCGCTGGGCTGGACGTCGGGTGTGAACATGAACAAGGGAGCCAACCCCCTGGAGCCCGATGTCGACTTCGACACCACCATCAAGCAGACCGTGGAGATGCGCTCGCCCGACGGCAGCGCCGACCTCTACCAGCTGCTGGCAGGACTCTGCGTGGCCTGCCGCCATGGGTTCGAGATGGACAATGCCCTCGAAGTGGCTGAGAAAGACTATGTGAATGTGAACATCCACGACCAGGCCAATGCCGACAAGCTCGCTCAGCTGGCTCAGCTGCCCGACAGCTGCGTGGCCTCTGCCGCCTGCCTGGAGCGCCAGCGCAAGGTCTACGAGGAGTACGGCGTGTTCAGCGCAGCCATGATTGACGGTATCATCAAGGAGCTCCGTGCCTATAATGACACCACGCTGCGTGAGGACACAGCAGGCAATCCTGAGGCCATCAAGCAATTGGTCGACACCTACTTCCACTGCGGATAACCCCAGCGGTCGCATAGAGCACAACGTGAAAAGGCTGTCATCGCGACAGCCTTTTCTTGCTTATCACAAAAAACGGGGTTCCCACACATTTTTTCACCTCTTGAATACAATAAAACCCGAAAAAACGCGTTATATATGAGTATGAAGAGACTTTTCACACCCATATTGATGATATGGCTGTGCGCCCTGGCGGCCACAGCACAGACGTTTACGCTTCAGGGAAAGGTGACCGACGAGCAGGGCAACCCCGTGGAACTGGCCACCGTGTCGTGTCTGAAACAAGGCAAAGTGGCGCTGACCAGCCTCAAGGGCGAATATTCCATGACGCTGGAATCGCAGGACTCCGTGGTGGTGCGCTTCTCGATGGTGGGCTACAAATCGAAAGAACGCGTGCTGCGCAACCCCAAAGGCAAGCAAACGCTGCAGATTCAGCTCTTTGAGGACAACACGCAGCTCAACGAAGTGACTGTCACGGAGAAAGCCCGACAGACCACGCAGACAGAGCAACTGGAGGTGAAAGACATCAAGCTGGCCCCCTCGGCCACTGGAAATGCCGTGGAGGAAATGATCCAAGGGCAGGCGGGCGTGAGCACCCATAGTGAGCTGTCGTCGCAATACAACGTGCGTGGCGGTTCGTTCGACGAGAACTTCGTGTATATCAACAATGTGGAGGTCTATCGCCCGTTCCTCGTGCGCAGCGGTCAGCAGGAAGGCCTTTCCATCATCAACCCCGACATGGTGGAGCGCGTGGGATTCTCCACGGGTGGCTATGAGGCAAAATATGGCGACAAGATGTCGTCGGCACTCGACATCCAGTACAAACGCCCGAAGAAGCTCGAGGGAGCAGCCTCTGTGAGCATGCTTGGCGCCAGCGCCTATGTGGGCGTGGCCAACAAGAAAGTGGCATGGAGCAACGGTCTGCGCTACAAGACCAACCGCTATTTGCTGGGCTCGATGGAGACCAAGGGCGAATACAATCCGAACTTCCTCGACTACCAGACCTACCTCACCTGGCAACCCAACAAGCGCTGGTCGGTAGAGGTGTTTGGCGATGTGTCGGTCAACCACTACAACTTCCGCCCGAAAGACCGTGAGACGAAGTTTGGCACGATGGAAGACGTGAAGTCGTTCCGCGTCTATTTCGACGGCTACGAGAAAGACATCTTCCGCACCTATTTCGGCACCGTCAACATCACGCGCCACCTTACTGACCATACGCGCGTGAGCCTGATAGCGTCGGCCTTCAACACCAACGAGCAGGAGAAATACGACATCCAGGGACAATACTGGCTGACACAGACCGAAACGAGCGAAAACCTGGGCGTGGGCACTTACATGGAGCACGCACGCAACTACCTGAAAGCCAATGTGGAAAGCTTCAAACTGATGGTGCAGCACAGGATAAAACGCCACGACATTCAGGCGGCCTTCACCTACAAGATGGAGCACATCAAGGAGCATTCACGCGAATATGAGATGCGCGACTCTGCTGGCTATAGCGTGCCGCATACTGGGCAGGATCTCTACATGATCTACTCCCTGAATGCACGCAACGAGCTGAAAGCCAACCGCGTGGAACTCTATGCGCAGGACACCTACAAATGGAACACGGGAGGCTCTGAAGACGTGGGCGACGACGCCCGACGCACGTTCTTCACACTCAACTACGGTGTGCGCTTCAGCCACTGGAACTTCAACCGCGAGAGCATCTTCTCGCCACGTGTGTCGCTGGCCATAGTGCCCGCCTACAACAACGACGTCACCTGGCGTTTTGCCACAGGACTCTACTATCAGGCTCCCTTCTTCAAGGAGTTGCGCGACACGGCTACCGTGAACCACATCACCACAGCCACACTGAGAAGCAACATCAAGAGTCAGCGGTCGCTACACTTCATAGCCGCCTACGACCAGCGATTCAAGCTGAACCAGCGACCCTTCAAGTTCACGGCCGAAGCCTACTACAAAGCCCTCTCGCAACTGGTGCCCTACACCGTCGACAACGTGAAAATTGTCTACGATGCCAGTGAGCAGTGCTCTGGCCACGCCCTGGGACTCGACCTGAAACTCTATGGTGAGTTTGTGCCTGGCACAGACTCCTGGCTCACCCTGTCCATCATGGACACCAAGATGAAGATCAAAGGCAAGAGCATCCCCATGCCCAGCGACCAGCGGTTTGCGCTGAACCTCTTCTTCACCGACTATTTCCCAGGTACGGAACGCTGGAAGATGTCGCTCAAGCTGGCCTATGCCGACGGACTGCCCTTTGGCGCTCCCCACCGCAGCCTCGACTCGATGCCCTTCCGTGCGCCTGCCTACAAGCGCGCCGACATCGGTATGAGCTTCCGTGCGCTGAACAACGAGAACCACGAGAAGAAAATCTTCATCAAGAACATCTGGGTGGGCATCGACTGCCTCAACCTCTTTGGCATCAACAACGTGAACTCCTACTACTGGATCACCGACGTCACCAACCAGCAATATGCCGTGCCCAACTACCTCACGGGACGCCAAGTGAACGTGCGCCTCTCGATGGACTTCTGATCGTAGATTCTCCGTGCTTTCTGAAAAGCATAATTATTCCTAAAAGTTTTGGCAGTTCAGAATTTATGCGTACCTTTGCAGCGCATTTGTTTCGTGTGCCCTGAGGCCACGCCAAAACCATTGAAATTCATAATCAAATACCTCATAAATCAACAGAACAAAATGAAAAAAGACCAGGTTATTTTCGACCTTATTGAGAAAGAGCACCAGCGCCAGCTCAAGGGCATGGAGCTCATCGCATCAGAGAACTTTGTAAGCGACGAAGTCATGCAGGCCATGGGTTCGTACTGCACCAACAAGTATGCCGAGGGCTATCCCGGCAAGCGCTACTATGGCGGCTGCCAGGTGGTGGACGAGATTGAGAACCTCGCCATCGAGCGCGTCTGCAAGCTGTTTGGCGCTGAGTATGCCAACGTGCAGCCCCACTCTGGCGCACAGGCCAATGCTGCCGTGCTGCTCGCCGTCTTGAAGCCAGGCGACACCTTCATGGGCATGAACCTCGACCACGGAGGCCATCTGTCGCATGGTTCGCGCGTGAACACCAGCGGTATCCTCTACAACCCCATCGGCTACAACCTGAACCGTGAGACAGGTCGTGTGGACTACGATGAGATGGAGCAGCTCGCCCTGGAGCACAAGCCGAAGCTCATCATCGGCGGTGGCTCAGCCTACAGCCGCGAGTGGGACTACAAGCGCATGCGTGAGATTGCCGACAAGGTGGGCGCTCTGTTCATGGTCGACATGGCTCATCCCGCAGGTCTGATTGCTGCAGGTCTGCTCGACAACCCCGTGAAGTATGCTCACATCGTCACCTCCACCACCCACAAGACCCTGCGTGGTCCGCGCGGCGGTATCATCCTGATGGGTAAGGACTTCGAGAATCCTTGGGGCCTGAAGACGCCAAAGGGTGTCACGAAGATGATGTCGACCATCCTCAACTCTGCCGTATTCCCTGGACAGCAGGGTGGTCCGCTGGAGCACGTCATCGCTGCCAAGGCCGTTGCCTTTGGTGAGGCTCTGCAGCCTGAGTTCAAGGAGTGGGCTCTGCAGGTGAAGAAGAATGCCGCTGTGCTGGCTGAAGAGCTGGTGAAGCGTGGCTTCCACATCGTCAGCGGTGGTACCGACAACCACTCGATGCTCGTCGACCTGCGCACGAAGTATCCTGAACTGACCGGTAAGGTGGCTGAGAACGCCCTCGTGGCAGCCGACATCACGGTGAATAAGAACATGGTGCCGTTCGACACCCGTTCTGCCTTCCAGACCTCTGGCCTGCGTCTTGGCACTCCTGCCATCACCACACGTGGTGCAAAGGAAGACCTGATGGTGCTCATCGCAGAGCTCATTGAGGAAGTGCTCAACGATCCCACCAACGAGGAAGTCATCGCCAAGGTTCGCGCCCGCGTGAACGAGACGATGAAGGACTATCCCCTCTTCGCTTATTAATAGATTGCCTCAATAGCACGAACAGAAAAGGAGGAAGAGCTCGATGCCCTTCCTCCTCGTTTTTTTTGACTATTCTTTAGCCTTCACTTCACAACCACTTTCTTCCCATCGGTGATGTACTTTTCATGATGTTGTTTTTTAATGTTTGGATGCAAATTTACTTGTTTTTGTCCACTTCTGCAAGAAATATTCTGTTTTTTACTGTTTTCAACTTTATTTCTTCAATCGTGTCATTTTCAGAACAAATTATTTGGTGAATAGAAAATAAAACACTACCTTTGCATGCAAGAATCCTTTTTCTAAAGCATATTCTCGTAACCTAAAAAACAAACGCCTATGTTTTTAATGATTATCCAACTCCTAATAGTGCTGTTAGCCCTCTATGTGGGTTCGCGCTATGGCAGTCTGGCCCTTGGTGCCATATCGGGTATCGGTTTGGCACTGCTTGTTTTCGGCTTCGGCATGAAGCCTGGTTCTCCCCCTACAGACGTCATCTATATCATCATTGCCGCCGTTACCTGTGCTGGTGTGATGCAAGCCTCTGGCGGTATGGACTGGCTCATCCAGATTGCAGAAAGGATGTTGCGCAAGCATCCCGACCGCATCACGTTCCTCGCTCCCCTCTGCACTTTCTTTCTCACCGTACTGGTGGGAACGGGTCATGTGGTCTACACCCTGATGCCCATCATCTGCGACATTGCCCTGAAGAAAGGCATCCGCCCAGAGCGTCCCTGTGGTGTGGCTTCGATTGCCTCGCAGGTGGGTATCACGTGTTCGCCCATCGCCGCCGCCGTGGTGGCCTTTGTCTCCATCTCGAATGCCAATGGCTTCGACATCACCATTCCCAAGGTGCTGATGGTGAGCATTCCCGCTTGCTTGTGCGGACTGATGACTGCCGCTGCCGCCTCTTATCATCGTGGCAAAGACCTGGACAAAGATCCTGAGTTCCAGGCCAAGCTGAAAGACCCAGAGCAGTATAAGTACATCTACGGCAGTTCGGCTACGACGCTCGACCGCAAGATACCCAAAGAAGCCAAGTATGCCGTCTATATCTTCCTGGCTGCCCTCGCCATCATCGTCATCCTGGCTATCTTCCCACAGCTGCTGCCCAGCTACAACACCATTAAGGCGCTGAAGAATGCCGGTGAGATGACGCTGCAAGACGGTAACACCATCTCGGCACAAGATTTGGCCAATGCTGGTATCTTGGCGCGTGGCTTCACAGAGCGCGGAATGGTAGACCTGAAGATGAACCTCGTCATTCAGATTGTGATGATCTCTGCTGCTGCCCTGATGATTATCTTCTGCAAGGCCAAGCCAAAGAAAGCTGTCGCAGGACCTGTGTGGCAAAGCGGTATGGTGGCCGTGGTGGCCATCTATGGTATCGCCTGGCTCGCCGACACCTATTTCTCTAACTATATGGAAGAGATACAACAGATGCTCGAGGGTGTCGTGGCACAGTACCCCTGGTCCATAGCCATCGTGTTCTTCCTCGTGTCTGTGCTCATCAACTCGCAGGGAGCCGTCGTCGTGGCCATGCTACCACTGGCCTACAAGTTAGGTATTTCCGGACCTGTCCTGCTGGGTGTGCTGCCCAGTGTCTACGGCTATTTCTTCATTCCGAACTATCCGTCGGACATCGCCACGGTGAACTTCGACCGTTCTGGCACCACCGTCATCGGCAAGTACCTGCTCAACCACTCGTTCATGATGCCTGGCCTCGTGTGCGTCATCACATCCACCATTGTTGCCTACATCATCACGAGCATCTTCTATTAGACGATTACATTATTAGTTTTAATCATTAATAAACCAGTATTATGAAATTCTTTTTGGATACAGCTAACATTGAGCAAATCAAGAAGGCCAATGAGATGGGCGTGATTTGCGGTGTGACTACTAATCCTTCGCTCATTGCGAAGGAAGGGCGCGACTTCAATCAGGTAGTGGCCGAGATTGCCTCTATCGTAGACGGACCCATCAGCGGCGAGGTGAAAGCCACAACCACTGATGCCGAGGGTATGATCGCAGAAGGACGTGAGATTGCGAAGATTCACCCGAACATGGTGGTCAAGATTCCTATGACCGCAGAGGGGCTCAAGGCCTGCCACACGCTGGCAGAAGAAGGAATTGAGGTGAACATGACGCTTATCTTCTCAGCCAATCAGGCACTTCTCGCTGCACGTGCAGGAGCAGCCTACGTCAGTCCGTTCTTGGGACGTCTGGACGACATCAGTGTGCGCGGCACAGACCTGATCAAGGAGGTGGCCGAGATTTTCAGCACCCATGGCATCGTCACTGAAATCATTGCAGCCAGCGTCCGCCATCCCATGCACGTCACAGAGTGTGCCCTCGCAGGAGCCGACATTGCCACCGTTCCTTACAAGGTGATTGAGCAGATGATACACCATCCGCTGACCGACCAAGGCATAGAGAAGTTCCGCAAAGACTACGAAGCCGTATTCGGAAAGTAAGCTCTCTTTTATGCAATAAGCGGGTGTTTCATAACTCGCTGAGTATTCTTACAACAGATTTCACGGATTCCACGGATTTCTTGGACAAACTGACAATCAGCGTCTAAAGAATCCGTGGAATCCGTGAAAATCGTTGTTTGAAATGATTATAGTTTTAGTTCCTTCAAAATCTCGGAGATGCGCTTCAGCGTGGTAAGCCGCGTGGGCACAAGTGGCAGGCGCAACACATTGTTGATGAAGCCCAACTCGTGGAGCATCGCCTTCACGCCAGCCGGGTTGCCGTCTACGAAGAGCAGGTTGAACAGGTCAGTGAACTTGTGGTGTATCTTGCGGGCTGCGGCATAATCGCCTTTGAACTCCAGGCGAATCATGCGCGAGAACTCCTTGGGCAGCGCATTGCCAATGACAGAAATCACCCCTACTGCACCACTCGCCACCATCGGGAAGGTCAGTGCGTCGTCGCCACTGATCACGTCGAACGAGTCGGGCTTGTTCTTGATGATTTCGTCCACCTGTGGCATCAGTCCACTGGCCTCCTTGATGCCCACGATATTGTGGCAGTCGCGAGCCAGACGGACAGTAGTCTCAGCCCGCATGTTCACTCCCGTGCGGCCAGGTACATTATATAATACTACGGGCAGATGAGTAGCTTCGGCAATGGTCTTGAAGTGCTGGTATAGCCCCTCTTGCGATGGCTTATTGTAGTAAGGGCAAACGCTCAGCACGCCATCGATGCCAAAAAAGTCGCCTTCCTTCAGTTCGCGAACCACGCTGGCGGTATCGTTGCCGCCACATCCCATCAGAATGGGCACTTTTCCGTTCACCACCTCCACCACCGTGTCCTTGATCCGTTGCCGCTCCATCGGGGTCAGCGTGGGTGTTTCGCCTGTTGTCGCCAGGATACAAAAAAAATCTGCGCCGTTCTCCAGCTGATAGAGAATCAGCCGTTTCAGCGCAGAATAATCCACTTCTCCGTCCTCTGTGAACGGTGTTACAAGTGCTATACCGAGTCCTTTGAATAGATGTTCAGCCATATTGCTTTCTGATTGACGGTACAAAGATACGGCAAAAGACTGAAATCACAAAACAAATTGCCCGTTTTTTTCAGAATTGCGGGCTGACTCGTCCTTTCACGAGGTCAATCTTGTCGGTGGTCGGCAACATGAACTCGTGTGCCTTTTACTTCTTTATGATTTCACGACGGATGCCCTTATGGCGCGGCCCCATTTTCTCCTGATAAGCCTTGAACTGCTCCTCGGTCAGGATGCTCTTCAGCGCTGTTTCGTAGTCTTTCATCTGGGCGCGACGCTCTTCCATCTTCTGTTTCATCTCAGGAGTGAATTCCCTCATGCGGCGCTCCTCCATCTTCTGTTTCATCTCAGGAGTGAACTCCTTCCTGGGGCGCTCAACCTTTGCTTTCTGCTCTGTGGCACCAGTCACGGCGTCAACCTTCTGCTGCTTGCCCTCCTTCATCTGCGGACGGGGACGCATGCCGTGATGGGGTGCCTCCAGCACGTCGGCATACTTCTCGTTCAACTCTTTCACCTTGGCGGCCTGTTCTTCGTTGAGTCCGAGTTCCTTTACCATCATAGCAGTGCGGCAAGGCTTCTGGTCTTTCATCATTTTTTCGCAACCTTCTTGATTCTTTTCGCAACAATCCATCTTCTTGTCGCAACCTTCCGCTTTCTTTTCGCAGCAATCCATCTTCTTGCCGTCGCACTTCTTTTCCATTTTGGCTTTGTCGCACTTCTTACTGCAATCTTCCTGAGCCATTGCCGTAGTCAGGGCAAACATGGCTGCAAATACTAATACTACTTTCTTCATTTTCTTATTATTTTAAATTAAACAATCCGTTTCGTTTTTTGTTTTTGACGCATCACACGCATTATCGTTTAGTCCACCTGCATCTTTTTTGACTTTTTTTGCGATTAACAAAACTTTTTTCCAAAAACATTTGGTGGAAAGAAAGAATATCACTAACTTTGCACCCGCAAAAGAGGAAGGTTGGCAGAGTGATCGATCGCGCTGGACTCGAAATCCGGTATACCCTTTCCGGGTATCGGGGGTTTGAATCCCTCACCTTCCGCAAAAGGAGTCTCACTCTCCGTTGAATGAAGAAGGAAGTCGCAAACGGCTTCCTTCTTTTTATTGATAATTAAACATTTAAACTCTATCCTTGCTTAATCGCAGCCTTAACTTGCGCCATGTTGCTGCGTGAGATGGGGAGTGATTTGTGGCAGTGCTTGATGAGCAACTGGGTGGAGCCGGAATGTGAGACGATCTGCTCGACCTGACCAAGGTTGACCAGGAAGGCGCGATGGCAGCGGACGATCATCGGATAGTCCTGCAACCTTTCCTCCATCTGTTTCATCGTGGCGCGAAGCATATCAGTACGCACTAGCTCGTTGCGCAGATGGCTGACCTTCATATAGTTGCCCATGGCCTCAATATATAATAGGTGGGAAATCTGGAGCGTCACCGATTCGTTGGTCGTACCAGTGAGGGTAAGCTCCTGCGGGCGTGGCTTCTCGGCCCGCTCGAAGTATCGCGGCTCCGGTGCCGGCGAGAAGCAGAAGGCAAGAATGTGATAGATTATCCTTGAAAATTTTGCAAACTCTAAAACTATTGA
>CADCIB010000011.1 GCA_902801375.1 uncultured Prevotellaceae bacterium
GTGAGCCTTCCGCCGTCGGGATTCATGACAGTAGCGGCCACGGGCAGCGGTTGCGACAACTTCAGTTTCACCTTTGCGGCATCTTCATCGAAAAGCTATGCGCTGGACATCAGTGGCGAGGGGAACTTGATGCAGGTAAGCATGGTTCCGAACACGGAAGTCCTCAATGCAAGGAATGCAGGTCAGCAGGTAGAAAACGTCAATTGGACCTTGGAGGTGTACGAATCGACGAAAGCAGAACTGACCGCTTCGCAGAAGGTGGAAGGCTTGAGCTGCACGCTCGACACCTCGAGATGGAAGCCCGGCATCTACATCGTCCGCGCCCTCATCGGCGACGAGGCCATCACAGAAAAGATAAACCTCAAATAACTCATAGTGTATGAAAAAGTATTTGTTTTTAATCAGTTGCCTCGCGCTGATGGTGTCAGCAGCGACGGCAAAGAGTTTTGTCATCAAGGGTGTGTTCCACGGCGACGTGGAAGGTAAGACGGTCTACCTGCTGAAACAAGGAACCGACAAAATGAGCAAGTATCGCCCCCCAGTGATTGACAGCACCGTCATCCAAAACGGGAAGTTTCAGTTCAAGGGAAAACTCACGGAACCCTCCAAACTGATACTGAAGTACTTCCCTAACGACAACCGCGGGGAAATGGAACCCGACGGACGGCGAATGGCCATGCGCCCCGTGCTGCCTCTCTACATCGACGGGGGAAAGATCAACGTCGAAGCCCATGTGGACAGCCTGCCGCTCGACTTCGATGCCTTGTACTATGGCACCTGCGACTACAAAGGAACGAAGATCACGGGGTCGCCCATGAATGACCTCTACCGCGAATACATTCTGGGGTTCACCGAACGAAATGACAAGGTCTCTGAAATCTCGATGGACTTTAATCGCAGGTATTACAACAGCGACACGCGCATGCCGATGGACGAAATAGTCAAGGCCTTAGACGCTCAAAAGGCAGCGAAACAAGCAGAATGCGACTTCATCGAATCGTTCATCGCTCGCAACGGCAACAACCCCGTAGGTCTGCTGGCACTCAACGAGCAAATGAGCCGCTTCGACAAGGCGGGCATCGAGCGTCTCCTGACACTCATCACGCCGAAGATGCTGCAGACAACTCTAGGACAGGAGACACTCGACAAGGCAAACACAATCAAGGCAACGGCCACAGGCGCACATTTCGCCGACGTGACACTTAGCGACCCGCAAGACAACAAGCACCAACTGTCGGAGTATCTCGGCAAGGGCAACTACACCTTGCTCGAGTTTTGGGCTTCGTGGTGTGGACCCTGCCGCGGTTCTATTCCTCACCTGAAACAACTCTACGGGCTCTATCACCCACAAGGATTTGATATCGTCAGTGTTTCGATGGACGACAAGAAAGAGAACTGGAAGAAAGCACTCGGAGAGGAGAACATGAAGTGGACACAGCTGTGCTGCGACGACGGCTTCGGCAAGGTGGCTGAGACCTACAACTTCGATGGCATACCCTACTGCGTCCTCATCGGTCCGAACGGTGACATCGTGGAAACCAACTGCCGCGACGCACGCCTCGACCGCCAGCTCGTGACGCTATACGGCAATAAGCTGGAGTCGCTCCACATCGTGGCTGACATCGACACGCAGAAAGACACCTTGACACTCATCACCGTTCCCTTTGGCAGCTCAACAATGGAGTCGAAGAAATATCCCGTCAGCAACGGACATCTCGACCTGACACTGCCGTTGGAGTCACCTGTGCAGATGAGCATCATGGAACCCGGCAACTACATGGCTGACATCAGTTTCCCTGGCATGCCTGGCGAAGAGGTAGTCGTCAAGGGTAGCATCAGAGACCACACCATCAGCGGTTCCAACTTCTACACCGACTACGCTGAGGTGCAACGGCTTCTCGCTCCCTACACAAAGCAACTCACGGAGAAGAGAATCGAGATTGAACAGCTATGGGCTGACCTCGGACTGCGCGATAACACAGTGAAGGGTAAACAGAAGGTGAAGAACCAGAAGATTTACGATGAAGCGAAAGAAACATACAGAGCTGAGATAGGGAAACTCTATAACCAGCAAACCGAAACCATCATCCGCTACATCAAGGAACATCCGCGGCAGGAGACTGCCATAACTCTGCTCTCTTCTGTGCCTACCGACAGCATCGAGTCGTTAGCAAAAGGCATCAACCGCATCGTGGCCAACGGACGCATGAAGCCTGCCATCGATGCCCTGAAGAAACAGGCTGAGAACGAGCAGATGCGCAAAGCAGCCAAGGATGCCATCAAGGAGGGAGTGCAAGCCCCCGACTTTACCCTCGACGACATCAACGGCAAACCTCTTACGCTGTCAAGCCTGCGCGGAAAGTGGGTCATCCTCGACTTCTGGGGTTCGTGGTGCGGATGGTGCATCAAGGGCATGCCCGCCATGAAGGAGTACTATAAAAAGTACAGCGGCAAGTTCGAAATCATTGGCATTGACTGCCGCGACACCGTTGAGAAGTGGAAGGCTTCCGTCGAGAAACACGAACTCCCCTGGCTGCACGTCTACAACAAAGCTGCCGACGGCACACCAGAGAAGTATGGTGTAGAGGGTTATCCCACGAAGATCATCATCGACCCGCAAGGCAACATCAACAAGATTGTCGTCGGTGAGGATGAGGCCTTCTACCAGTATCTTGACCAGTTGTTCAAATAAACTTCCGATTCCTCACTCACTCGAACACCAAAGTGCCGAAAAACTGCGGACAGTGGAAGGCGGGCTTTGGTAGGTCGATGGGGAAAAACGACAGGTAATGCGGTTGTGCGAGCAAATCTCCACACTTGTAGAGGTTGCCGCACAGCCGCTGACCGCTTAAGTCAGTGACACGGTCAAAGAATAGTGCCTCCACGGGAACGACCACGGAGAGTTGCCAATGGTAGCCCTCCGCCCGCTGCTCGAGGGGGAAGGGATTGCTTCCCAACGACGACAGTCGCTTCACCTTGGCCATCAGTTCGGCATCGCCCAATGGCCGCTCCGTGCCTACTACCCCACCCTGCACCAGCAGTTTGCCGGCACAGTTGCACTCGATGTTGTAATAGTTGTCGCTCCCTGCAGGCTGAACAAACAGCTCGCAGCAGGAGTCTTGCCACACACGGCCACCATCAGCCTCGGCCTCGGCACGCACGCACTGCTCCTCTACATCCCACGCCACGAGTATCTCACTGCCCGTATGGGCTATGGCAAACTGCACCTGCGGGCGATAGGGGAAACGGTCGGCCCACGGGGCTTGCTCCAGACGATGCCACTCAATGGCGTTGTCTTCCATCAACGAGGCAACCTGTTCGGCGGCAATTGGACCGCTGACGGCAATCTTCCGCACGTCTAATGTTCCTTCTTCTGTACTTTTCATAATTGTATCTGCTATTTGGTGATTCGTGTTTTCATTGTCAAACCACGTCTGCTGGGCGTAGGCCGAGAAGCACATCATCAAGGCAACAGCTAGTAGCATTGCAACCTCGAACCCGCGCACCCTCGCTCCTCGTATTTCACTTCTCTTTGTCATACGTTTTTTGATTTATGCACTGCAAAGATACGACAAAGATAGCGATTCTGCACAAAAACGCAAGGAAATCTTTCTTTTCTACACGAAAAAAGGATTATTCTTTACTTTTTCTTCTGTATTTCAAAGAAAGATAGTATTTTTGCATCCATGATGAAGAAGGTATTATTGGCAGTCATGGCAACAGCCTTCGCGTTGAATGCTGCCGCACAACAAAAGGGAGCAACGTCTCCCAAAGGTGGCCCCACGATGGGCTGGAGTTCATGGAACACTTTCGCTGTGAACATTTCTGAAGACATCATCAAGGGTCAGGCCGACGCGATGGTCAGCCAAGGACTGAAAGATGTAGGCTATCAGTACATCAACATCGACGACGGATTCCAATATGGCCGCACGGCCGATGGGAAGGTATGCATACACCCCGAACGTTTTCCAAACGGTCTGAAGGTGGTCAGCGACTACATCCATTCGAAGGGCTTGAAGGCAGGCATCTACAGCGATGCCGGCGACTTGACTTGTGGCAGCATCAGCAATGGTGACGTGCGCAACACCAATGTCGGCTTCTATGGCTACGAACAGGTCGATGCCGACTACTATTTCAAGGAATGTGAGTTCGACTTCATCAAGGTCGACTATTGTGGCGGCATGCATCTGGGACTGAACGAACAGCAGCAGTACACTGCCATCCACGACGCCATCGTGAATACAGGGCGCGAGGTGCGCTACAACCTCTGCCGGTGGGACTACCCCGGTTCGTGGTGTCACGGCGTGGCTACTTCATGGCGCACCACAGGCGACATCCACGACGAATGGCCGTCGGTGAGGTACATCATTGGCGAAAACCTCTATCTCTCGGCCTACTGCTATGACGGCTGCTTCAACGACATGGACATGCTGGAGGTGGGACGCTCCCTCACGGAAGAAGAGGACAAGACGCACTTTGGCATGTGGTGCATCATGGCAAGTCCCCTACTCATCGGCTGCAACATGGCCACCATCCACGAGCGTGCCCTCAACCTGTTGAAGAACGAGGAACTCATTGCCCTGAACCAAGACCCACTTTACCTGCAGGCATACGTCGTACAGCACATTGGCGAAACATACGTGTTGGTGAAAGACATCCTGAATCTTCATGGCACCACGCGTGCCGTTGCGCTCTACAACCCCTCCGATGAGGAGCAGACGATGAGCATCAGCTTCAGCGATTTGGAACTTGGCGGAAAGGTCCGTGTACGCGACCTGTTTGAACATCAGGACATGGGTAGCATGGAGTACGTGCTGACAGTTAATGTGCCCGCCCATGGCACACGCATCTACCGGCTGGAGGCAGAGCAACGTCTTGTGCGCCTGCTTTATGAAGCAGAGACGGCTTATCTCGCCGATTATCAGGAAGTAGTCAACCACGAGCAGGCAGGCACGGCCATCTATCAGCCGTCTGCATCAGCCAGTGGCGGAGAGTATGTCGGCTGGTTGGGCAACCGCAAGAGCAACTCCATCGAATGGAAAGATGTCTATGTTCCAAAGGGTGGCCGATATGTGGCACACTTCAGCGCAGCCTCCCAGGAGAGCCGTTCGTTCACGGTTGTGCTGAATGGCCAGCCCATTGGCACCATCACCACCAAGACCAACGCCTGGGATGATTTCAAGGAATACGACATCCCCCTCACCCTGAAGCCCGGCCAAAACAGCATCCAACTCTTCAATGCTGACTATTGGATGCCGGACATCGACTACCTGCGCTTATCACCTAGCATCTCAAAATAAACTCCGTCATCATCTCTTCGTGGCGGCACACCTCCTGATAGAGGCGCAATTGGTTGCGGGCGCGATCGAGGTTATGTTCAGGATAGTTCCACTTCCAGTAGTTGTTGCCTAAGATGTAGGCCCACATGAAACGGACGCTCTGCATGAAGGGGAACAATTCTACGGCATAGGGCAGCAACTCGATTTCGAGCGGTGTAAAGAATGAGCGGACGGACTCCACATAGCCACGCGTGAACGAACGGAAGATGTCTTCGCGGAAATGCACTTTTTCTAAATCTGGGTCGTCTTCCACCGTCGTGTTGGCTGCCGTACGCAGGAAATCGCCGTAGTCGGAGAAGAAGAGCGAGGGCATCACCGTGTCGAGGTCGATGACCAAGAGGAATTCTCCCGTTTTTGCATCGAACATCATGTTGTTCACCTTCGTATCGCAATGGCAGATGCGCTGAGGCAGCTTGCCATCGCGGAAAAGCCTTTCGCCTTGACACATTCGGTCGGCATCGCGCTCATAGAGGTCGAGGATGTCCTTCACACCTGCGGCCCTTCCCAACGGGTCTTGTTTGACCGCCTCGCGCAGTTGCTCCATGCGAAACTCCATGTTGTGGAAGTCAGGGATCACGCAACCTAAGGGCTCGGGCAAATCGCTGAGCATCTGCTCGAATTCGCCGAAGGCCCGTCCTGCCTGATAGGAGGTTTCCTCGTTCACCTCGTCGAGTGTCACGGCATTGGGGATGAACACCGACACGCGCCAGCATTGCCCTTCCGCATCGCGATGATAGGTCTTCCCCTCATGCGTTGGGATGAAGCGTAGCACACGACGGTCTATATTATCGGGGGTGCGGGGGTGCGAGGGTGCGAGGGTAATCTTCCTTCTCAAATGCCCCGTCACCAACTCAATGTTCCTTTGCAACATCTCCACATCTGTGAAGATGTTGATATTGATACGCTGCAGCACATAGTCTGGCCGGTCGGCCTCTACAGTCGTCACTTGATACGTGTCGTTGATCAGTCCATTGCCCAAGGGCTTTACTTCGGCAACCGTCCCCTCCAAGCAGAAGGCGCTCAAAATCTCTTTCTTATCCATAAGTCATTCTGTCGTTAACCTTATTCTTTATATGTGACTGCAAAGATACAAATAAAACGAGAGAAATGCAAAAGAAAAGCTTGTTTTTTCTTCCCAATCACTTGGCTGTTTGGATTATTTGTTTTACATTTGCATAAGAAATCAAAGAACAAGACAAATTCAAAGCATCATGATGAGAAACCGATTCATTGTTCTTTTCACCGCCTTGCTGAGCGTGATGGGAATCTGCAAGGCTTTACCCACAGAACCCTACGATGTCGTCGTGGTGGGCGGCGGACCAGCGGGTATCGGTGCCGCATTGGCAGCGGCAAAGAGTGGTGCGAAGACCGCACTCGTGGAACGCGACAGCAGAATAGGCGGTACCACCGTGCAGGCAGAGGTCTGCGACATCGGCCTCTTTTATGCTTGGCGACGGCAGATTATCGCCGGTCCCGCGTGGGAAGTGGTTGTCAAGGCGGTGGAAGAAGCGCAGGGAACATTGCCTGATTTTTCCAAGCAGGAGCCTGACAAATGGATGGAAAGCTGCGTGCATGTCGACCCTGTGGTCTACTCGCGTGTGGCAGAGGATGCATTGCGAAATGCCGGTGTCGACCTGCTGATGAACACGGAAGTGACATCCATTGAAAAGACGGACTTCGGATGGAGCATCGGAGCCATTGCCGGACGGCAGCTGGTGGATGCTACGGGAAATGCTACGATGGCGGCATTGGCAGGTGCGGCACGACTCAAGGCGGCCGACGACATCCGGCAACCCGGCTCGTATTTCTTCTGGATTTCGTCGAAAGGCAAGGAGTTTGATGCCGATGAGGTGAACCGCGCCTACAAAGAAGCGGTTGCGAGGGGCGAAATGCTGCCTACCGACGTGCATGTGGGAATGTCGTGGTTCATCCGCAAAGGCGGAGGGTCGGGATGCTATGTCCCCCTTGCCGACAACTCTACGCCTGCGGCAAGGGCTGAGACCAACAGACGAGGCATAGAGGCGCGCAACCGTGTGATGGCGTTCATCCGCCGTCAGAAAGGGCTGGAGGATGTTGAGCTTGTCGCTTGTGCCAGCGAGGTGGGCATCCGTGAGACCTACCGCGTGGTAGGTGAAAAGACCATTACCGAACGCGAATACCTGGACGGCTATGTGGCTGACGACGCACTCTCATGGTCGTACTGGATGGTGGACGAGCACAATGCCGATACCAGTGGTGCCCGTTTGGTCTTCCACGAGCCGGACAAGGTGGGCAGCGTTCCCTTAGGAGCCATGCTTCCCAAAGGCGTGGGAAACATGCTTGTGGCCGGCAGAGCCGTTTCCAGCGACCACGGTGCCAACTCAGCCTTGCGCGTGCAGGCCTCATGCATGGCAATGGGACAGGCCGCCGGAGTGGTGGCAGCACTTGCCGCCCAGCGGCGCTGCGACCCGCGCGACGTCCCTTTGGAGCTCATCCGCCAACAACTGACCCGCATCGGTCATATCGTTCCGAACCATTCTCCCAATGACTAATTCATAAGTTTCTTTTGACCAACAACTATTCCACTACGATTTCGTCGAGGAAGAACCAGGCATCGTAGCCCACGCCGTAGTGCCAAGAGGGACATTTGCCGAGTGTGTCGATGTGTACCTTAATATAACGCGCACGCACGGGAGACGGCACTTCGGCACGCCCCCAGACGAACTTCACGGACAAATCGCGATCCTCAGCGAAGGTGTAGGAACCAAACGGCTGCCACGACTGGCCGTCGACAGACACCTCGTAGTTGCCGCCACGAGGCAGGAGAATCCATGCGCCCAGCTGGTGGAGGAAGTCCGTGCGAATACTGTTGATGTCTTTTTCCTCGCCCAAATCGAGGATGAAGTCGGCATCGACGCCCAGCCAGCCGACCCAACTCTCCACATAGGTGGTGCCGCCATAGAGGCCGTCGGTCAGGGCCTTGTCGGCAATGGGCTGATAGCGTTCCTGCGGACGGGTTATCCACTCCACCTTGGCACCAGCAGCCTTGTTGACGATACCCGTGGGCAGGAACCGCTCACGGTAGAGCTTGCAGTAGTCGGCAGGGCGGTTGTTGCGCTCGTTCAGCGTGGGAATGTTGTACTCCGCTGTGCGCTGCTCAAAGAGCTCAAGCAGCGCTTTGGTTTTCTCCACATCGCTGTTCGGGTCGGTGCGGGCAATTTCCAGTTCGGAGTATTGGAGGGGGAGTCGAGAGATGCGTACATGGTCGAGATATTTGTTTCGCTCCTCACTCCTCGTTAAAACAATTTCAGCCTGATCGAACAGCTCGTTGTAAGTCTTGCGCAGGTTGGCATTGAGCATTCCATCCTTATGCGAGATGGGCGAGTCGTAGATCCAAAGCGGAGTGCCACTGGCCAGCAACGCACCTTGCATAATTTTCTGATACTGATACATATAGGGGGCTGCCGGACCATAGTAGCCCCGCATGAAAGTCTGCATCAGCGAATCGGCATCGCAGTAGGGATTCCACATCAGTTTGGCGAGCATATAGGCACGCAGTTCGGAGAAGTCGGTACCTCGCTGTCCGTTCACCTGTTCGAAGAGCATAGTGGCGTGATTCTCTTTGAAGAGCTGGATGTTCTTCTGCAAAATATGGAAATTGGGGAAGGGCGACACCTGGTTGTCGAAGTTGATTCCGTAGTCTCAGACGAAGATATTGTCGGAGATGGCCGACCAACCGGTCAGCGCTCGCACGAAGTCCTGCCCCGAAGCATTGTCCGTCAGCGGTACCTCGCGCTTGCAGTCGATGTCGCAGAGCATGATGTTCACATTGGGCAGGGGCTTTGTCAACTTCGGTGGGTGCATGGAATATAGGTAGGCCAGCGTGGAAAACTCCTTGTCGGGGAATCGCTGTACCAGCTTGTTCATAAAGCGGATGAGGTTGCCCGAGGGTGAGCCTTCAGCCTCGTCCACAGCCTTGCAGGCTGGGCATTGACACTGGGTATTATTGCCGTCGTTCTGACTCACAGAGATAGTCCTACATCCAGGATTGGCGCGGAAGATGGAGTCTATCTTCTGGCACGCCATCTCGAACACCTCGGGATTGGTCAGACACCATTGGCTGTGGTCGCCCGGCTGCCGCTTGCCGTTGATGAACGAGTACCACTCAGGGTGCTCCTTACCGTAGACCGACGCAGGCAGGATGCGGTTGAAGGTATGCACCCACAGGTTGGCGGCAAAGATATCCTTGGGTTCCTTAAAGCGATACCACAGGCGGAATGTTGGGTCGGCATTGCCATAGCTCTGCGACTGGCGGTAGCGGAAGGCAGGACTTTCGGCATGACTGATGGCCGGCAACTCGATAGTGGACATTTTGGGGCAGTCGTAAGTCTCGTAGGCCCAGTAGTTCACGCCAAGGTATTGCTCCAAGAGTGTCACCACACCATAGATGGCTCCCAGTCCGCCACCTGTCTTGATGCGCAACATCTGGTCGTGGCAGTCTATCTCGAAACCGTCTTCCGTAGCCCGGTCGGTGGGTTCGCCGATGAGAATGACATTTTTCTGTGAAGCTCCTTGCACCTTGCTATTCGTCATCTCCCCCAAAAAACGGTTCAACAACGCTGCGGCTTGTTGATTCACGTCATTGTCTTCGGCAAGCACGATACGGGCTTTGGCCTTATGGTTTTTCAGCAAAGTTATCTGTGCTGTGGTCGTCAAGGCGAACAGCAGCAATGGGAGGAATGCAATTCTTTTCATCTTCGATTGTTTTAGGTGCTGCAAATATACAAATAATTCCTGTTCCCTGCAATAAAACAAGAAACAAAAAGCTCATCTTTTTGCGACTCAGTCGCAGAGAAACGACATTTCTCGCGTTTTTGCATTGAGGATTGTTGATATTCCACTACCTTTGCAGAAAAATAAAGAAAGGAAAGATTATGTCACACCATCATCATCACGAAGAACATTCATGCGGCTGTCATGAACATAAACACCACCACGAGGAACATGGAGCCTGTTGCTGCCACGAGCATCACCACCATCACCACGAGGAAAGCCAGACGAAAAAACTGGTGCTCATCGTTGTGGCAGCCATTCTGCTCATTGGAGCCGTTATCATTGAGAAGCATAGCGCACTGAAGACGTGGCAGTTGCTATTGGTCTATCTCGTGCCCTACCTACTCGTAGGCCATGAAACGCTGAAGGAAGCAGCAGAAGGGTTGGCCCACGGCGAACCTTTCAACGAGCATTTCCTGATGTCCGTTGCCACAATTGGTGCCTTGTGCATTGGTTTCCTGCCTGGTGCTGAGACACAGTTCCCAGAGGCAGTATTCGTGATGCTGTTTTTCCAAGTGGGCGAATTGTTCGAAGGGTATGCCGAGGGGAAGAGCCGCGAGAGCATTGCTCATTTGATGGACATACGGCCGGATGTAGCTCTTTTAGAGGTGAGAGATGAGAATGGAGAGGTGAGAGAAATGACCGTAAGCCCATCCAATGTCCCCATCGGTTCCATCATTCTGGTAAAGCCAGGCGAGCGAGTTCCCTTGGACGGCATTGTCATTGAAGGCCGTACATCGCTGAACACCGTAGCCCTGACGGGAGAGTCGATACCGCGCGAGATTGAAGAGGGCGACGAAGTCATCTCTGGTTGTGTGAATCTGTCGGGAGTCATCAAGGTGAGGACTACGAAGAGTTTTGGCGATAGTACTGCATCGAAGATTATCGAACTGGTGGAACATGCCGCCGACCATAAGTCGAAGAGTGAGACCTTCATCACCCGCTTTGCCCGCATCTATACGCCCATCGTGGTATGCGCTGCCATCGCCCTGGCCATTCTGCCGCCCATCATCATAGCCATTACTTCTCACCTCTCGCCTCTTGCCTCGTTTCCCACCTGGCTCTACCGTGCCTTGATGTTCCTGGTGGTATCTTGTCCCTGTGCCTTGGTGCTCAGCGTTCCTCTCACCTTCTTTGGCGGAATCGGAGGAGCATCGCGCAAAGGAATCCTCATCAAGGGTGCCAACTACATGGACATCCTGTCGAAAGTCAACACCGTGGTGTTCGACAAGACGGGAACGCTCACCCACGGACAGTTTGCCGTAACGGCGGTACACCCTCAGAGTTGCGACGAACGGCAGTTGCTCCACTTGGCTGCTCATGTAGAACATTTTTCCACACATCCCATCGGCGCAGCCCTTCGCGACGCATTTCCCGACGAGGCTACCGACGGCTGTCAGGTCAGCGAGGTGGAGGAAGTCTCTGGACAAGGCATCCGCGCCCGTGTAGGAAATCAGGTGGTTTGCGTGGGAAACACGAAGATGATGGAGGCTGTTGGGGCAGAATGGCATCCCTGCCACCATACCGGCACCATCATCCATGTGGCCATCGACGGTACGTATGCAGGCCACATTGTCATCAACGACAAGGTGAAGGATGACAGTGCCGAGGCCATTGCGCAACTGCGGCAAATGAGCATCGACCGCATGGTGATGCTCACAGGCGACCAAAAAGGCGTGGCCGAGGAAGTGGCGCGCCAACTGAACATCGCGGAATACCACGCAGAGCTGCTGCCCACAGACAAGCTGGAGATTCTGAGTTCGCTTCTCTCTCCCCGAATAACGGCCTTCGTGGGCGACGGCATCAACGATGCACCCGTTCTGGCCCGCGCCGATGTGGGCATCGCTATGGGAGCCTTGGGAAGCGATGCGGCCATCGAGGCGGCCGATGTTGTACTGATGGACGATAAGCCGACGAAGATTGCACTGGCCATCGGCATTGCCCGCCGCACCCTACGCATCGCCCGTCAGAACGTCGCGTTCGCCATCGGCGTGAAAGTCGCGGTTCTTCTGCTCGCAGCCTTCGGTCTGGCCACGATGTGGATGGCTGTCTTTGCCGATGTGGGCGTCACCGTACTGGCCGTACTCAACGCCATGCGTGCCCTCCGCACATGATTGCGCGGAATATCAGAACCTCTAACTATAATATTGCGCGGATTATAATAAACCACGAATTACACGGATTTTACGAATTTTGTTCATCATCCCAATTCGTTTAATTCGTGTAATTCGTGGTTGAATGACTACCTCACCATAAGCTTCTCGTATTGCGGTTGTTCTCCTTCCACGACCATGCGGATGGGCTTTAGCAACAAGTAGCGAGCCTGCAAAGTGGCGAAATAGATGTCTTGCGTGATGGGGTTGTTGCGGATGTTGGAGAATTCGCCGCTGGCTATCGGTTTCATATTCTCAGGCGTATCACCAGCAAAAAGCTCATAGTTTGAAATCATACCCGTCTGTGCAGGCTTGTAATGCAGAGAGTGAAGGATGGTGGGATGCCCCATGTCGAGAAGAATACCATCATCGCCGACTGTGGAGACAACGCTGAAGGGCAGGCTGTAGTCGGCCTCCTTCTTCGCCTGTTCGGCATCGTTGGGAATCATCGTGCCGTTCTCGTCGTACTTCTCCAATGCGTTCGGAGCATAGTAAGCCCCCAGGCCATTGATGCACAATGGTCCGCGAGCCTCCTCGAAACGGATGCGCAGGCGGTTGGTCTGGATGGTCTTGAAGCGCAGCAAGCGTTTGTAGCCGATGGTCGTCGTGGCCTCGTTCACTTTCAGCGGCACCCATTCCTTGCCATTGAGATATTCCACAGAGAATCTCTGCACGCGCTGGCCCAGCGGGATAAACTCCTGCAGCATCAGGCGGTTTAGCCGTTGCCGACCTTTGAAAGCGATGTCGAGCGTAGCCGTTGTCACTCCATCGGGCGTTGCCCAATAGGTGTCGAAGTTGTCGTCCGTGAGGTTCTTTACGCCGTAATTTCGAGGAGTGAGGAGCGAGGAGCGAGGAGTGAGATTACCCTCTGCCTCGTTGCTCAGTATCTCTTTACATTTCTCGCTCCTCGTTGCAGAAGCCTTAATACGTGCCTTCCCAAGCAGATTCGTCTTCAGTTCCGATGCCACCTGCTTGTGATAGTCGACGGCATGGGCGGAGTCGATGGGATGAATCAAGCCCTCCTTGTCGACGGGGAAGTTCAGCAGGAATGTGCCGTTGTGGCCAACGCTCCGATAATAGAGGTCGGTCAGGTCGGCAACGGTCTTCACCTTTGCATCCTCGCGCTCGTGGTAGAACCACCCGGGCCGTATGCTCGTATTACACTCTGAGGCTACCCATGTGTCGCCGTCGGCATGACCGCTTTGCAATTCCTTGTAGCGCTCATAGCCAGGATAGACCTCGTTGATGCGGAGAAACGACCAGTTGGTAGCATCGGCGTGGCCTTCTTCATTGCCCACCCAACGGCAGCCGGGACCAGCATCGGAGAAGATGACAGCATGGGGCTGCAGACGGGCAACCAGCTCGTGCGCACGCGGATAATTATAATAGGTACGGCGGTCTATCTTGCGCGTTTCCTTTGCCCCACCATACCAACCATCGCCGCCGTTGGCTCCGTCGAACCACACCTCAAACAGATCGCCATACTGCGTGAGCAACTCTTCCAGCTGCGCATAGAAATACTCCACGTAGAGCGGTGTGCCATAAAACGCTTGATGGCGGTCCCAAGGCGACAGATACAGCCCGAGTTTCAATCCATATTTCTTGCAGGCAGCCGCAAGGGAACCGACGACATCTTTTTCTTTGCCATTCTCACTCTTCGAATCTGAATTTCCCCGCTCTTCGTAACACGAATTCCTCACACTGTAGTCCGTGTACTTCGTCGGCCACAGGCAGAAGCCGTCGTGGTGCTTTGCCGTGAGAATGATACCCTTCATGCCAGCCTCTTTCACCGTCTTGGCCCATTGCTCGCAGTCGAGCCGTGTGGGCGCAAACGACTCTGCGGGCGCATCGCCATAGCCCCACTCACGGTCGCCGAACGTATTCGGTCCGAAGTGAATGAATGCGTAGGTTTCCATCCGTTGCCAATCCACCTGATTCTGCGTGGGTAGCGGTCCTACTGGCGCTGGTGCCTGAGCCATTGAAAGGCTGCACCACAGCCCGACAGCCATCAAACTTATGTATCTCTTCATTTTTACTTGATTTTGTTTTGAATAAAACAATTGATGCGAATACTTTTGTTTTGCAAAGATACGAATAATTCGATGAAATGAGCAAAGAATCTGTAAAAACTTAAGTAATAACATAGAAGTTGACCCGAAAAGGTTCGCAGGTGTATGACATCCCCTCACCCTCATTCATGACCTCCCCTCACCTCTCCTGTAGGAGGGGTATGGTTTGTTGTGGCGCTCCTGGGGCGGTTTTGCCCCCTCCTACAGGAGGTATGCGACCCCCTCTTTACTCCCCCTGTAGGGGGAGGAGAAGTTAGAACTGAGCGCAGAAACTAACCAGCCCCCTCCTACAGGAGGGGTGAGGGGGAGGTCATGAAGGTTAATTGCTATATCATTGCCAAAACTTATTCTTTCGAACGTAAGAATTACAGCCAACAAGCGAGAACTACACAAAACAAATAATCGTTTTGGCATTCATATATATAGTACGAAACAACCATTGAAGGCAAACAATACGCTCAGAGATGTCAGACAACACGCTCAGAGATGTCAGACAACGCGCTCAGAGATATCGGATAATGCGCTCAGAGATAGCAAACGACGGACTCAGAGATAACTTGCGACAGGCTCACAGATGGTCTATGACAAAGACAGACTGACAGACGACAATCGAAAAACAGTTTACACGCAAAAACACCTCACAACCTCACATGACAGGCCTGAAAGCCTGATAAACAGAGGGCTGGAGGCATGTGAGGTGTTTGTGAGGTATCTCACATAAACCTCACATGACCTCACCCCTTTATCCAACGGCGTTTGCGAGGTGTCATGTGAGGTTGTGAGGTTTCTTTTGCAAAATACTTATTTTCCCCAGCGATGCAATGCAAGAAGAGTTTACCGCTCTGGTTCCTCTCCCTTGCCATTAGCTTTGTAGAACTCGTGCACCAGACTACGATAGCCAAGCTCTTTCAGCTGCGCATAGCGGATTCGGTAGTTGGCTTTGTTGTGTTTGCCAGTAGCTACGAAGCGGAGATACCGCTGCAGGTAATGGTCTATTTCCTTCAGGCCTTCCGTCTGGTTGATCAGGGGGAAGAACCATCTGGACCAAGTGAGCATTGTGGCATCGTCGGAGTCGAAGAATTTCTTGTTGAAATAACGAATGAGGACTTTCATGGCCTTCTCCGCATCAACATCGTTCTTACTGCTCCAACGCTGCAACGAACGGGCTTTGCGACGAATCTTATCCTCCATCTTTTGGCGCGTGGCATCAGCAATGTCGATGTTGCGCCCCTTGCACTTGAACCCCAAAAAATCGAATGCCTCGTCCGGACGGTAGATGTGCACCTTGGCGGGATTTACCTCCAGACGGTATTTCACGAGAAATTCTGCCAAGTCGTCGATGTGGCGATTGAGCATCTGCCTGTCTGGGGCAAAGAGGATGATATCGTCGGAATAGCGCGCGTAGAGCACGCCGCTATCGGCAAAATGCTGGTCCACTTCGCGTAGGTAAATATTGGCAAGGAAAGGGGATGTGGGTGTGCCAGCCATCACGCCGCGCTCTGCATACACGACATCGTCCCCGCAGCGTGCGCGTCCGTCGGTGAGCAACTGCTCAAAAAACTGGTATAGCCGAGGGTCATCGGCCATCACTTCGCCAAGGATGGGCAGCAGCAATGGGATGGAAATGGAATTGAAATAGTCGTGGATGTCGAGCTTGTAGGCCCACATCGGTCTGTTATCGATGGCACGCATCAGATGGCGTATGGCATCATGAGGCGTCATGCCGCGACGGAAGGAATAGCAGTTCGGCACAAGCTGTGAGTCGTAGCGATAGAGCAGGAAGGCCAATGCCTTGAGCACCGTCATCTCGTCCTCTGGGAAGCTGTAGACCACACGCTTCTTTCCACTGCCCATCTTGTTGACCAGATGGCGCGTTGGGATGGACAGCGACTCTCCGCGCTGCAACCGCTCCACGACATCCAGGTATTTCTCCTCAGAGACGTATGTATCGGCTTGGTCGAATTCATACCAGTTGAAGCGACCTTTCAGCAGACGGTCGGCAAGGAACTCTTCCCAGATTGGTCGTTGTGAAAGTAGGTCGAGAACAGACTCCATAATAAAAGAAAGGAAAAGGGGAGTTGGTTTGAATCGCAAAAGTTTGCGTTCACCGGACGGTACGCCGCCTGGCCGCCTGCAAGACCATGCTACAGGTGGCGCTTCGTCCTTCGCAGGCGCTAAAATTGCATCCCCTCTTCCTTTGTTTTAGGCGTTCATAAACTTTTTGATACGTTCTACGACGTAAGCCTTCTCGTTAGGCATCTGCGTATAGAAGTTGATGTACGGCAGCCCCATCTTCTTGGCAAACATCCGGGAGACGAGGTACTTGACGTTCCTGGCGTGGCTGCTGCCATCACCAAGCATCACGATGCCCACAGGGGTTTCTCCTTGATAGAGGACGAAGGTGTAGGGTTTGCCCCACTCTGCCTTATAACTCTGCACAGGGCGTGTCTCGTAGAGCTGACATTCTTCGGAGTCGAAACCGGCAAGGTCGGTCACGGGCACATTGCGCTTGACGCTGTACTGCGGGAACTCTGTGGCGAGGATCTCTGCAAAATAAGCATTCGGATCGACAATTGGCTTTGGCTCGGGTTTGGAAGTTGGGGCTGCAGTCCTGACTCGCCGCTCCTCTTTCTGATTCAAGCCCTCAACAGCTGTGTTGAACAACATGTTGAGAATAGATTTTAATAGACTCATAGCTGATGCATTTAATATGTGTACAAAGTTAACAATTATTCTACAAGACATGCTTCTTTTGATAATAAATTACGGATTATTAACTATTAAGAAAAGATTTGAAGATTTTCTTTACTAAAAATTTGGAAGTAGAGAGTATTTTGACTATATTTGCAGTCGAATTTAATGATAAGGGAGTCAATAGTTTCATCAGAAGGAAAACCTCCCAAGACAAAAACAACAATTACCAACCCTCAAAAAAAAATTAAAACTATGAAGAAAATGATTCTTGCAGCCATTGTCATGATGGCATCAACAAGTGTTTTTGCACAGCACGAAGTCGGTTCTGTTACCCTTCAGCCACGAGCAGGTGTGAACATCGCTAATTTCACCGAAGCCGATGGTGCAGACCCCCGTATTGGTTTGGCAGCAGGTGCCGAATTGGAGTATCAAATGAATAGTTGGATGTCGTTGGCCGGTGGCGTGATGTATTCTATGCAGGGAAGCAAGGAGGAAATAGGCGGCGCTACCGCAACATTGCAGTTAGACTATCTGAATGTACCCCTCGTAGCAAACTTCTACGTACTGAAAGGCCTGGCCATTAAGGCAGGTATTCAACCTGGATTCAAAGTCTCGTCAAAGCTCAAGGCTTCTGGCGGTGGTGCAAGCATCTCAGGCCACTTCGATGACGTGAAGGGTTTCGACCTCTCCATCCCCGTTGGCCTGTCATACGAGGTGAGCAACTTCGTCATCGACGGACGTTGGAATGTGGGTGCCACCAAGATTTTTGAGGGTGGTGACCATCAGCACAGCGTGGTCCAGATCACCCTGGGCTACAAGTTCGGTCTGTAATCCTACAACAACACAAAATAATCCCCAGCCCTATTCCGGGTTGGGGATTTTTTTTGAAGTTTCAGCGAAATACTTCCAAAGCGGGGCAATCATCAGCGCTTGGATAAGCTGATTGTTGCTCAAAAGACTGAACACCTGTTCACGCGACATCAACTCGACGGTGAGTTCTTCGGTAGCATCGAGCTTGGGTGCTGAGCATTTCTCCACACCCTCGGCCAGAAAACAATGGGTGGGGTTGTTGAGCGAGCCGGGATTGGCATAGATGGTCATCAGCTTTGTCCATGTACCACCGCCGTAGCCTGTCTCCTCCATGAGTTCGCGGCGGGCGGCCTCAAGAGGATCTTCGCCTTGTTCGGCAACGCCGCAGGGTAGTTCGATGCTATCCATTTGGGCGGCATAGCGGAACTGACGCTCCATGACGAACTGGCCGTCGCGAGTAATGGCGATGACATTTACCCAGTCGGGATATTCCAGTACGTAATACTCTGGTATGACTCTCCCGTCGGGCAACGCTATCTGATCGAGCCTTGCCGTCAACCACGGCCGTCGGAAGAGATACTCCGACTTGATGGTTTTCCACTTCTTCATGCTTACTAATTATCTTTTGAGAAGGAGTATGGTGCATCCTCGGCAGCTGTTCCACGCTGACGATTAGGCTGTTGGCTCATCATAAAGCGGATGTCGCCGCCTTTCATCAAGTCGAAATGATTCAGGAAATTATGCCCATAATCGCCACCGTTGAAGGTCATGCGGTTGATATAGCAACCATCGCCCTGCATACTGATATTCAATTTATTACCATTCTCGAGATGGAGTTTGACATCGCGGAAGTAAGGCGTGCCCAAGACATACTGATTGCTTCCAGGGCAGACGGGATAGAAGCCGAGGGCGGAGAACACATACCAAGCCGAAGTCTGACCGTTATCCTCGTCGCCGCAATAGCCGTCGGGGTTGGGCGTATAGAGGCGGTCCATCACCTGACGAATCCAATACTGCGTCTTCCAAGGCTGTCCGCTATAGCCATAGAGGTAGATCATGTGCTGGATGGGCTGATTGCCGTGGGCATAGTTGCCGAAATTCATGATCTGCATCTCGCGAATCTCGTGGATGGGGAAACCGTAGTAGCTATCGTCGAAGATTGGCGGCAGGTTGAATACGGAGTCGAGCATCTGGTTGAAGACAGCGTTTCCACCCATGAGGTCGATGAGTCCCTGAGGATCGTGGAACACCGACCAAGTGTAGTGCCAACCGTTGCCCTCTGTGAAGACATCGCCCCACTTCAACGGGTTGTAAGGTGTCTGGAATTCGCCGTTCTCCTTCTTGCCGCGCATCAGCTTGGTTTCTGGATCGAAGAGGTTGCGGTAGTTCATGGCGCGCTTCTTATAAGGAGCCAGTTCCTTCGGTTTCTTGCCCAAAGCCTTGCCAAACTGATAGATGCACCAATCATCGTAGGCATATTCCAGCGTACGGGCAGCACTCTCGTTGATCTTTACGTCGCACGGCACATAGCCCAACTTGTTGTAATACTCATAGCCTGCTCGACCCGTCGAAGTGATATCTGGGTGGACAGCATTGGCTCCATGCACAACGGCCTGCCAAAGAGGGTTGGCTCCCTCGGGGGCGGTATGGAACGTCACACCCTTCAGATACGCATCGGCCACGATACTGGCGGAGTTATTGCCAACCATGCAGTTACGGTGTCCAGGACTGGCCCATTCTGGCAGGAAACCACTCTCTAAATAGGTATTGGCCAGTCCTTCCTGCATCTTGGCATTCATTGAGGGATAGACCAGGTTGAGCAAGGGGAATAGACAGCGGAAAGTGTCCCAAAAACCTGAATCGGTGAAGAGATAGCCAGGCATCACCTCACCATTGTAGGGACTGTAGTGTATGGGCTGCCCCTCAGCATCCATCTCGTAGAACGACCGGGGAAACAATACTGAGCGATAGAGGCAGGAATAGAACGTGCGGAGGTGGTCGATGTTGTCGTCTTCAATTTCGATGCGACCCAGCACGTCGTTCCAGCGTTGGCGGCCTTTTTGCTTCACCTGCTCCATGTTGTCATTGCCCAATTCCTTCAGATTGCGCTCTGCTTGTTCCAAAGATATGAACGATGATGCTACACGGGCGCTCACCTTCTCGCCACGACGGGTCTTGAATGTCACAATAGCCCCAGCATGCCCTTTTTCGGCATAGTCAGCTCCCAGTTCCTCACTCTTCAAGCCTATCTCAAAAGGTTTATCAAACTCTACGACAAACCAGTTCTTGAAATTCTCAGTCACGCCGCCACTGTTGCGAACAGAATAACCCGTGACACGTTGGCGCTGTACATCAATGTCAACATGCGAACCCTTGTCGAAAGCATCCACAACGACATTCGCTTGACTGCTTTCAGGGAAGGTGAACTGCATCAGCACGGCGCGGTCGGTAGGAGCCAACTCGGCCGTCACGTCGTAGTCAGCCAGATAGACACTATAATAATAAGGTGTAGCCGTCTCGGCCTTGTGCGAGTACCATGATGCGCGCTTTTCCTCGTCGAAGACAGGCTTGCCCACAGTAGGCATCAGCGAGAACTGTCCGTAGTCGTTAATCCACGGACTGGGCTGGTGGGTCTGCTTCAGGCCGCGGATCTTCGTGGCACCATACATATACTGCCATCCATCGCCCATTTTCCCCGTCTGCGGCACCCAGAAGTTCATGCCCCAGGGCATCGCAATGGCGGGATAGGTGTTGCCGGTGGAGAGTTCGAACGTGGACTCCGTGCCTACCATCACATTGACATAGTCGACGACATTCTTCTTGTCGGCAGCCCAGCAAAATGTAGCCAGACAAGCCATTGTCAGGGAGAAAAGCAATTTCTTCATATTAGGTTCTTTTTATGATTATCCGAATGATAGGTGCAAATATACAGCTTTTTTTTTACATACGAAAGGAACAATCCAAAAAAGGGATAAAAAAAGGGCAGCCCCCAAGAGGAAGCTGCACCTTTCCTAAAAAAACTATTGAATCCTTATTTATCCCACCAAACGCGAGAATCGAAACGGTCGCCACCAGCCATACGGCTCACAGCCTCTTTATAGTTGGCGGTGTTAATCTGATCTTCTGATGTCGGATAGCGGAAACGGCGAGGAATGCCATTGCTGGCACTGTTACCATCGGCCGTAGCTGTTGCGCCATCAGCAAAAGTATAAGTGCTCTGACCTGCGCAGAAAGGCGATGCCTTCAGAACAGGATAGCCAGAACGACGCCAGTTGCTGAATGCCTCATACTCGTCGCCGAAGCTGTTCACCCAATACTGAGTATTGATCATCTCCAGCTTGCCATCGTTAGAAGCAGCGTTGAAGTCGGCTACCATAGCAGTAACGAACGTATTGACGGCATCGGCAGTCAGATAAGTCTCAACCAAGCTGGCAGCACCCTTTGCTGGGAACTGGCTGAACTGGTTGCAAGCAGCCTCAAGAGCATTCTTGAAATAAGTAGCAGCATCGCCATTGACATATCCGCGAACGGCAGCCTCAGCCAGCAGGAACTGCGTCTGAGCGTAGGTCACGATGAATGTGGGAGCCTCAGGATCACTATAGGTATAGCGGTTGGGCACAGAGAACACACTCTGGAAATGAACAAGCGTACCATCTTCCTTCTTGTACATATTACCCTGATCGCTTACAAACTCAGGATAGTCGTGACCAATGAAATAGGGGCTGCTCGGACCATTACTGTAACCACCCACAGGAAGACCCTTCTGAATGGCAGGATCGCTGTTGCCATACTGATAGTTGGCGGCATCCTGTACGGAGAAGTCCTCAGGATTTGTGCAGACAGTGGCGATGAGCGAAATACGCGGGTCGTTGGTTGTCTTCAAATAGTCGATGAGGGTGTTCGAAAGGAAGAACTCCTTATCCTCATGGGCATTGATCTTGGCGAACGGCTCAGCAGAGTCGTTGGTTGTCACACCACCCGGATGTTCGAGCTTCACATTGTCGTCGTTGGAAGCAATCAGGCCATTGGCAAGAGCCTTGGCAGCGTAGGTACGGGCGGTAGCCTCGTCAACCTTCACCAGACGCATGGCCAGACGCAACATCAGCGAGTTGGCAAACTTCTTCCAAGAAGCAGCATCGCCCTGGAAATAGACATCATGATTTTTGATTGTGGCCGTGCCGCTGCCCAGGTTTGCCTGTGCCTCGTCGAGCTCGGCCAACATGCTCTTGTAGATAGACTCCTGAGTGTCGTAGACAGGATAAGAATACACAGAAGGACGGCCAGCCTGGCTATAGGGGATGTCGCCATAGAGGTCGGTCATCTTGCTGAAAGCATAGACGCGCATCACACGGGCAATGTTCCAGTCGATGGCCATGCCTTCGGCTTCCTGCCACTTGTCGTAACATGTGGTCAGATCGCGCATAGCACCACGGTCGCCGCTATAGGTGTCCCAATAAGAACCACTGTAGCCATCGCTCCACACGTAGCGTCCGTAGTCTTCCCACCACTGGATGGAAACCATGTGCTGCACAAACTGGCTTGAATAGATACATCCTGTGCGCCACATATCCCAGTCAGAGCCAAGAGCCTGATGCTGGCCATTAGTAAAGAGCATTTCAATAGGTACGTTACCTTCGTTCAGATGCTCCGGGTCGATATTGGTGTCATCGAAGTCACCACAACTTGTCATGCCGAGGGCAAACACCGAAGCCATTGCTAAATATTTGAACTTATTCATTGTATATTCTATATTTAATATGTTAAACATGGAAAATGTCGTCATGCTGCTCGATTAGAACTTCACGTTGACGTTGAAACCAATGTTGCGGGTTGTGGGATAGCCATTCAGCTCAAGTCCCTGACCATTGGTGTTATTGATAGAGGTTTCGGGGTCGATGTTGTCGGTATACTTCTTGATGGTCCACAGGTTGCGGGCAACGATGGCCAGGCTCAGACCCTTGATATACTTCGTAGGCAGCATCTTCTGCGGGAAGGTGTAGCCCAGCGAGAGCTCGCGCAGTTTGATGAAGTCAGCCTTATAGGTGAACTCCTCGGCAATGTTGTTGCTCACGATAGCCTGATAGTAGCTCTGCGGATCAACAGCCACCTGGTTGGCAGCACCCGTTTCCTCGTCGATGCCAGCAAAGACATACTTAGCCGTCGGATCGTTCTCACGTCCAAGCAGCGTGTTCTTGTGCAGACCGTCGCTATAGAGGTTGAGGTTGGTTCCAGAGAAGATCTTGGCACCAAACTTGAAGTCAACGAGGAAGGCCAAGGTGAAGTTCTTATATTCGAACTGGTTGCGCCAACCACCGGTCAGTTTATACACACCATTGCCAAGGCTCTCCTGAGCGTCGGCATGCTGAGGCAGACCATTCTTCAGAAGGATTTCGCCGTTGCTGTTTCTCTTATACTTATAGCCAATCAACTCGCCATAGGGCTGACCTACGATGTTGTAGACGGTCACACCACCCTGACGTGAAGAAGCGCCGTCGATAGACAGACGGTCGACGCCCTCACCCAGATACTTCACCTCTGAGTTGTTGTAAGCGAAGTTGAGTGTGGTGTTCCAAGAGAAGTTCTTGTTGCGGATGGGATAAGCATCGACCATGAACTCGAAACCATTGTTGCGAATCTCACCGACGTTGGCAACCTTCGAACCGTAACCGGAAGCGCTCGACGTGGAAACCACGGCGATGTCGTCCTTTGTATTCTTCACATAGTAAGCCATATCGAAGCTCAAGCGATTGGCGAAGAAGGCGAGATTCAGACCCACCTCAAACTCTGAGATCTTCACGGGTTTCAGACCGGCGTTTGGATACTTATTGCCATTGTTCTGAGTAGCCACCTGCTGACCGTTCACGGTGTAGTTGCGCAGCTGATAGAGCAGGATGTTCTGATAGGCCGATGTTCCGTTAGATGCTGAGGCCAGACCTACGCGCACCTTACCGAAGTCGAACCAGTCGGGAGCATGGAAGGTGTCAGTGAACACCCAAGATGCTGTTGCTGAGGGATAGAAATAGCTGTTGTTGTCGTCAGAAAGGGTCGAGAACCAGTCGTTACGGGCGGTGAGGTTCAAGAAGAGCTGATTCTTCCAACCGAAATCAAGAGTACCATAGAGTGAGTTCACCTTATAGCGTGTGAAAGTCTTGTTGGGACGCTTGTCCTCCAGGTTGTTGATAGAATACAAACCATCGACCACGAAGGGACGACCACCGTCGGAAACGGTGTACTGCTTCATCTTGTTCGACTGCTTGTTGCCACCAAAGGTAGCACCTACAGACAGGTCACCAAACTCCTTGTTGAAGCCCAGCAGGAAGTTCCAGTTCACTTCCTCGAAGTTCTTTTCATACTCCGTCATCCAACCCATGGGGTCAGCAGCAGCGCCGATGGGCTGTACCTGCTTGTACTCCTGTGAGTAGCCATCGCGCTGAACGGCACCCTGAGCATAGAGCCAATCGGTGATGTCCCAACGCAGGTTCACGGCACCCGTCAGACGGTTGCGGTTGGTATTGTTGGTCTTGCGATACTGCAGCCAATAGGGGTTGTTGAAGTAGACATTCGTACCACCAATCATTTCAGAACCGTCTTCGTTGGTACCCCAGCCGGCAGCCGTGCCCTTCATCCAGTCGATGTCGAACGAATTGCCGTGATACATCAGGGCGGCGTTGGTGTTACCGTTGCCGTCAGAAAGGTTGGCACGTCCCTGGGCCTTGTCAAACACGTAGTTGCCCGTCACGTTCAAGTGCAGACGCTTGGTGATGTCGAACGTGGTGTTCATGTTGAAGCCCAGCTGACGATTGTTGGCATTCGGCAGGATGCTCTTCTCTCTGTTCAACGAAGCACCGAAACGATAGGTCACACCTTCTGTGCCACCAGAGACAGAAGCCGAAGTGTTGCTTGTCACACCCGTGCGATAGAACTTGTCCCAGTTGTCGATCAGCGAATAGCTATAGTTGTTGCCCTGGAAGTTCACAGCATTCGAACCATCCATGCGAGCACCCCAAGAAGAGGTTTCCCAGTTCTGGGCATCTACGGCTGTTGTCGGCTTCACGCCATACGAACCGATACCATAGACATCCTGCCAGTCGCGATAGTCGTAGATAGTGTTGAAAGTCAGGTTCTCATTCACCTCCACGCTGACGGGCTGATTCTTCTTACCGCTCTTGGTGGTGATCAGAATGGCACCATTACCACCACGATAGCCATAGAGGGCAGAAGCAGCGGCACCTTTCAGCACCTGAATGCTCTCGATATCGTCGGCATTGATGTTGTTCAGACCGTCACCCATATCGGCGCCGCCCCATGTGCCGGCACTTCCCTGGTTGCTATTGTCGAAAGGCACACCATCAATCACATACAGCGGCATGTTGTTTCCAGTAAGAGAAGCGTTACCACGAATGATGACACGCGAAGAACCAGTAGAACCCGTAGCGTTGCCAGCAACACTCACACCAGCAATCTTACCCGAAAGGGCATTACCAAGGTTCGGATCACGAGCCATTGTGAAGTCGTCGCCCTTCACCTGTGTCGTAGAATAACCCAGCGAACGAGCCTGACGCTTCACACCGAGGGCTGTCACCACAACCTCGTCAATGGCCATCGACTCTTCTTTCAGCGTAACATCCAAACTGGACTTACCGTCGACTGGCAGTACCTGAGTTGAACAGCCGATGTAAGAATACTCCAACTTACCATTGGAAGGCACTGAGATGGTGTAGTTGCCATCAAAATCAGTCACTACACCCACTGTGGATCCCACGACCTTGACGGTTGCACCTATCACCGGTTCACCGAACTGGTCTTTTACGGAACCCTTCACTGTAACATTCTGTGCATTGGCAGCAAGTGCAAGACACATGCACACACCAACCATGCACGCTCTCAGATGAGAGCGGAAAAAGTAGTTGATCTTCTTCATTTTTTTACATTTAGGTTTCAAAAAAACATATTTTTAATTAGCAAAGTATATATTGTCGGATAAATCAAGCTGAATATCGAAAAAACAGGCTGCAAAGTTAAGCATTATCTACTATACATGCAAACATAATCAACCAGATTTAAAATATAATTCACAAATACTGAACTTTTTTAAACAAAATAGAGAAAAATCTAAACAATATCGATTAAAAAATGGGACGGCGTATTATTAGTTATAGCAATTATATATGACTTGACCGATTGCCACGGATGTCGTTGGTCGTTGTTTTCCAAGTCAGAAAATGATGTTTTCCAAGTCAGAAAACGTTGTTTTCCAAGTCAGAAAACATTATTTTCCGAGTCAGAAAACATTATTTTCCGAGTCAGAAACAACGATGAATAATAAAAAAAGAATCCCCGGCAAGCAATGCCTGCCGAGGATTCTTAATGATATGGTCACTCAGATTAATAGAGTGAATAGTAGACTTCCTTTGCCCAGAAGAGGTTGGTGTAGTAACCAGTGGTCTCTTTGTAGTTGACGGCGATGGCAGCCTGACAGTTGTCGCGGTTGAAATTCAGCTCATCGCTGGGATAGGGCAGACGGTTCGGCGGAGTGGGATAGTCAGAAACCTGAGTGTCACGAGCGAACTTCACATTGGGGAAGCCCGTGCGGCGGGTGACGTTCCAAGCCTCAAGCTCGTTCATGAAGCAGAAGTTCAGCCAGAGCTGTGTTGCCACACACTCTTGAGTATTGGCCCAGATCTTCTCTGCGTAAGCTGTAAAGTCGTCGTTTGTGGGCACCACAAGCTCACGATAGCCATTGTAGCTGTCGTTGCCTTCCTTAGCCAGTGAAGAGTTCAGCTTCAGATTCCAGAAGTACTCCTCTGAGAAGACCACACCCTTTACGAAGTTCTCCTTAGCGAGAGCCTCATTGGCAGCCACACCATAACCCATCAAATAAGCCTCGGCCTTGCTCAGTGCCACCTCAGCAGCACTGATCCAGATACCGTGCAGGTTGGCATTACCCTGATAGGTTGCATAACCGGCAACAGCGACAGAGTCGATGTAGCAGTAATAGTTGGCATTGAGGCTAGCATCGCGCTCGATATACTCCTTCCTCTTCTGATCAGAGATGTTGCTGATTTCAGATTCGGTAAGCGCGTTGTTGTAAGCGATGTACTCACCGTCGGGGTTGCAGTCGTAGATAGCGGGAAGACGCGGGTCGGTATTCTCATCGGGTACGCCACCGGCAGGCACGTTCATAGCGTCGAGCATTGCCTGTGAGCCAGAACCCTCGAAGCGGCCGGCCAGAGCCTGAGCCACGCTCTTACCATAGTTGAACGTATCGGTATGTGTGTCGGCTGTGACACCCATATTCTGGTCGTTGGACTCAATGAGCGGATACTGCGACGGGTTGTTCCAAAGATATGAACGATGATGCTACACGGGCGCTCACCTTCTCGCCACGACGGGTTTTGAATGTCACAATAGCCCCAGCATGCCCTTTTTCGGCATAGTCGGCTCCCAGATCCTCACTCTTCAAGCCTATCTCAAAAGGTTTATCAAACTCTACGACGAACCAGTTCTTGAAGTTCTCCGGCACGCCGCCGCTGTTGCGGACGGTGTAGCCCGTCACGCGGTGATGCTCGCGGTCTATATCTACATGCGAGCCTTTGTCGAAGGCATCCACCACGACATTGGCCTGCGAGGTCTCCGGGAAGGTGAACTGCATCAGCACGGCGCGGTCCGTCGGCACCATCTCGGCCACCACATCGTAGTCGGCCAGATAGACACTATAATAATAAGGTGTGGCGGTCTCGGCCTTGTGCGAGAACCACGAGGCGCGTTTCTCCACATCGAAGATGGGTTCGCCGACGGTGGGCATAAGGGAGAACTGTCCGTAGTCGTTGATCCACGGGCTGGGCTGGTGGGTCTGTTTCAGGCCGCGAATCTTCGTGGCACCGTAGGTGTACTGCCACCCATCGCCCATCTTCCCCGTCTGCGGCACCCAGAAGTTCATGCCCCACGGCATCGCCACAGCCGGATAAGTATTACCCGTGGACAGTTCGAAAGTCGATTCCGAGCCCACCAATGTACTCACATAGTCAACAAAGTCAACCTTATTCTTCTTGCTTTCAGCGTGACTTGCCAAGACTGCAAGCCCCAACACGACGATTGCTAATGCTCTTTTCATGTGCTTGAGATGTGTTAATTGTAGTGCAAATATACGAAATATCAACAAGAGTAGAGTCAACTCTTGTTGATATTTACGCTCAATTAACGTTTAGTTATTGCATTTTCATAAAAAAAGAATGCGCCACGATGGGCGCATTCTTTCTAATCTCAATAGAATTGATTTGTTTAAGGCTCGTTGATGGTCTTGAACCAACCCTTCGAGGGCAGTGCCCAGAAGATGGGCTTGTAGTTGCTGTCCTCACCGCCGAAGTTAGCCTGCAGTTCAGCAATCAAGTTGGCCTTGTTGTTCTGGACTTCGCTCTCCGGATACTTCAGGCGATCGATGGGCACGGGGCAGTCGGGATGCTGCGGTGTCCAGTCAACAAATGTCAGCTCAGGATAACCTGTTCGGCGAACATTCATCAACGACTGAACGACATTACCTACACCCATGTGCAGCCAGTACTGTGTGGCAATGCACTTGATGGGGTTAGCATCGTCCCACTGGCTCTCAGCATATGCCTGGATAGCCTCATCGCTGGGCTTCTCCTTCGGTGTTCCGAATGTGGAAGCAGCGTTCATCGTGTAGTAGTAGTCAATGGATTCGATGACACCCTTCACGAAGAGCTCCTTAGCGTTACCGCTGACGATGCCACGTGCTACAGCCTCTGCGTGCATCAAGTCAACCTCTGCTGCCGACATTTTCATGTCCATATAATGGTCGTTGCGGCTGAATGTGGTTGAGTCGAGGCAAGCATACCATGTGGTAGAGTCAGAGAGGGCAGACTGCTCAACAGTCTTCTCGAAGGGGCTCTTTCCATGATAGAGACCGTCGAACGTGTTGTTGCGTGCATAGATGACCTGCAAGCGCGGATCCTCGTTGTCGCTGTTGGCGTTCATAGCGTCGAGCATGGCCTGCGAAGCGGTGTTGCAGGCGTGACTCCAGCTTTCCCAACCGTCGCGGAGACCGAAGGCACCACCAGTCTGGAGGTTGAAGTCGCCTGTCACAGTACCGAGGTTCACAACCAGTTCGTCTTCATGACCGGTAACCATAGGATAGCTGCCATTGAAGAGCTGACGCAGCACTTCCTGACCCTTGTTGGCCAAAGAACCTTGTGTGGAGCAGCGCAGAGCGATACGAGCGCAGAGTCCAGAGGCATAGTTTGCCCAGACTTTGGGGTTGCCCTTGGTGAGGAAGTCAGCCTTGGTGAAAGCAGCCTGCACGTCGCTGCCCAGCTCAATGCTGTTCAGCTCAGCAGCAACCTTCAGCAGGTCGTCCATCATCATGGTGTAAATGTCTTCTGCCTTGTCATAAGCGGGATAGCCCTCAGCCACATTGCCTGTGAGCTGAACGGTACAAGCCTGTGAATAAGGAATATTACCCCAGAGGTCAACCATCTGCTGCAGCTGGTCGTAAACCCAAACCGTGGCGCAGTCAAGATAAACCTTGTCCTTTGCCTGGTTGGTAGCATCCTCGTTGTTGAAGGTTTCCTGCATCAGCTTGTACTGAGAAAGCATCTGATAGAAAGCATTCCAACGATTGTTGTTGTAGGATTCTGCCAGTCCGGCGTAAGCATCCTTGCTACCTGTGTAACCGTAAACGTCGCACAGACGGCCAATGAACTGGGTGTCGAAAGTAAACAGACGCCAGTAGGAAGCCAAGCCATAGCGGCCGTTACCAGTGGTAGCCTCAATAAGGATACCGGTCATCAGCTTGTCACAGGTCACCGTACTGGTCTTCGACGGGTCTGTGTACTTGGAATCGTAAGCGTCATCAGAGCATGAAGTCATGCTGAATGTAGCTACCGTAAGGCCAAGCATGAAAATATATGATAACTTTTTCATAAGTTTCCTGTATTATTTAAATGTTATTGAATTGATGAACTAAGATTAGAAACTTGCTCTTAGAGAGAAACCGAATGTGCGGGTCGTAGCAGTAGAACCGCCAAGGATTGACTGGTAGAGCCAGTTCATACCGTCGGAAGCCTCAGCATCCCATTCCTTCACTGTCTTGTGGAAGTAGAACAGGTCGCGGCCGAATGCAGAGAGCTGCAGGCGCTGACAAGCGAACTTCTTAGAGATAGACTCCGGGAAGGTGTAAGTCAGCGAGAGTTCACGAAGCTTCCAGTAAGAGTTCTTCTGCACAGAGTTTTCATAAGTCTGATGGCTACCAGAACCCCATCCGTAGGTCTCATCATAGATGATGGCTGCGGGCTGGATCTGGGTATTCTTCTGACCGTCTTCAGTTACACCGTCGAAGATGACACCATCGTGGAACTGCTTCTCACCGTTGGGAGCAAGACCAGCAATCGGGTTGGTGTTGTAGTCGTCACCTGCATAGTAGTAGTCAAGACCACCGTGTCCTTCACGACCGGGCAGAGAGCTTACCGTGTTACCGGCATCCATCATGTACTGATAAGCCTGGTTCCAAACGTGTCCACCTACGCGGAAGTCGGTCATCACGTCGAGTCGGAGGTTCTTCCAGGAAACAGATGTTCCGAGACCACCCACCATCTTCGGCATGGCGTTACCCACCTTGTGCATGTCGCTCTTGTCTGTGATAGGCAGACCGTTGCCGTCGACGAGCACGTTGCCGTTAGCGTCCTTCTTATAGGTATAGGCTTCCCAGTCACCCATAGCGTGACCAACGCGCGACATCAGACGGATGGCACCGTCGCTGTCCCAGTGCTTCAGGGCGTCAAGACCTTCAGCCAGCTTCTTCACTTCGTTGCTGTTGTGAGAAACGTTGAAGCGAACATCCCATGTCCAGTCCTTAGTCTGAATCGGAGTGCCATAGAACGACAGCTCAAATCCCTTGTTAGCCAGCTCACCGACGTTCATCAGGATGGAGCTACCACCTGATGACTGCGGCAGTGTGGTCTGCAGGATCTGATCCTTCACGGTGTTGGTGTAGTAAGAGAATTCGAAGCCCAAACGGTTGTTGAAGAACTTGCCTTCGAGACCGAGCTCAAACTCGTACTTCTTCTCGGGCTTGATATTGTCGTTTCCGAGACCGGCATCAATCATGTTGTAGATATAGCCACCGAAAGACTTCTGCGTGTAGGCCTGATTAGCTCTGTAGATGTCAGGATAGTTACCCACGATACCGTAGCTCACGCGAACCTTTCCATAGTTGAACCATGTGGGGCAGTTGTCCTTCAGCATTTCAGAAACGATAAGGCTGCCATTGAACGAAGGATAGAAGAAGCTGTTGCTGCCGTGACGCAGGGTAGAGGTCTTATCCTGACGGCCGCTGGCCTCGAGGTACGCCCAGTTGTCCCAACCCAGAGTCAAGGTTCCGAACCAAGCGGTCTTCAGGAACTCACTCTTGGTCATAGAAGCATTGGCCTTGTCGTTCGAAGCGTTCAGGTGGAACCAGTTCACCACGCTCAGACCGTTGTTGGTGCCGACGGAGTTGTTGAACACCTTCTCCTGACGTCCCTGCCAACCGGCCATTGCCTGGAGGTTGAACTTCTCGGTGAGATACTTGTCGAAGGTCAGCATCACATCGCCGTAGTAGATTTCATACTTGTCGTTGCTCAGTCCATAGTAACCGCCATTTCCAAAGGCCAGTGAACGCTTGTTGTGCTCTTCCAGCTCAATGGTGTTAGAGGTGAGGTCAGTACCGATACGACCGCTCAGTGTGAGCCAGTCGGTAATCTGCCAAGACGGGCGGACACTACCGAGGAAGCGGTTGTTGGTCTCGAACTGCTCACGACCGAAGATGTTCCAGAAATACTCGTCCACGATGGCCGAGGGACCGGGTGCGTACAGCAGGTTCTCGTCAGGAGTCTCGCTGTTGCCGTTCAGGCTGGTCACCATCTCATAGCCCTGGCTGGTGAGGATGTGATTGCGAATGTAGGCAATGTCCTCGAAAGCACCGAACATACCGCTGTAGTTAGCAGTCAGACGGTAGATACGATACGGACGGTTCTTCACGCGCTGACGCATGTAGTTGGCCGAGTAGTCAATCTTGAAGCCCTTGGCCACGTTGTACTGACCGGTCAGGTTGAAGTTGTGCTTGTTGTTGTAAGAGTTGTACTGAGTCGGGGTGACGTCAGTGTAGGTGTAAGAAAGGCGGATGTTGCCCCACTTGCCACCATTGGTCAGAGCGAAGTTGTAAGTCTGGTCGAAGGCTGTGCGGAAGATGTCCTTCCAGGGGTTCTTCGAGATGGGGTTGTACTTACGGATGGTTCTATCCCAATAGAGGACGTCGCGACCGTCGTACTTCGGACCCCAGTTGTAGTTCGTACCCAGCAGAGAGGTCTTCACCTGACCATCGTTGGGGTCAGTACGCTGGTGGAAACCACCGCTCTCCCATGCGAAGTCAGAGAACCAGTAGAGGGCGCCGTAGCCAGGACCGAACTCGTCCTGAATCTCAGGCATGTAGGCCACGTTCTGCCAGTCGAGCGTTGCGTTGAAGTCAAGGCCGATGCCCTGATTTCCACCATGTCCGCTCTTGGTGGTGATCATGACCACACCGTTGGCAGCCTCAGAACCGTACAGGGCGGAAGCGGCGGCACCTTTCAGGATCGAGATGTTCTCGATGTCCTCGGGGTTGATGTCCACCAAACCGTTCGAACGGATGCGCTGGTTACCCCAGTAGCCATCGTTGTTGGTTTCACCATTGTGGATGGGCATACCGTCGAGCACAATCAGCGGCTGGGTTGTTCCCGTGATGGAGGAGAATCCACGCACGTTGATAGACACGGCTGATACGTTACCACCAGGGGCGGCGGAGATGCGCACACCGGCAGCCTTACCGTACATAGCTGTTGCGAAGTTGGGTGCACCCGTTTTCACCAGGTCTTCTGCGTTCACCGAGCTGACGGCATAACCCAGAGCCTTCTGGTCTTTCTTGATACCCATAGCCGTGACGACCACCTCTTTCAGGGCTGTCGACTCATCCTGCAGTACCACGTTAATCACAGTTCTTCCGTTCACGGCTTCCTGCTGTGTAGCATAGCCAATGTAAGAGAACTCCAGCGTTGCGTTCTTGGCGCAACTCAGCGAGTAGTTACCGTCGAGGTTTGTAACTGTGCCGTTGCCAGCTCCCATCACACGGACGGTAGCGCCGACGATAGGTTCGCCGGCCTGATCAGTTACAGAACCCTTCACCGAAATACTCTGTGCATTGATGGCGAGTGCGAAAAACATGCACAAAGCCGTCATGCACGCTCTCAGATGAGAGCGATAAAAGCTTTCTTTCTTTTTCATTTTCTTTGCATTTAGGATTCAATAAATATTAAAGTTGAAACAAATCTTTCAGCAAATGTACATTTAATAGGCTGCAAATTTATTGATTTTTTTATTATCTTGCAAATATTTTCGAACTTTTTTTTAATTTTACTTGAAATTCCTCTTGATTTATGTCAATTTTTACGCACGCGCGAATACAATAAGGTAATGATGGCATGAAATTTTGACCATTTCATGTCATGCAAAAAATAGTTTGAATTTGAAATCTAAGAAAAATCAGTCTATGGGATGGATGCTGATGGCAAAACCGCCACCTTTCACGGCACGATGTTGCAATCGCGAACGACTGTTCACTCGTTTCTTTGAAATGGTGTACGACTGCGAGTTGTTCAGATAGTGGGCATCCTTGCCATCGGCATAGATGGTTGCCTCGTATTTCCGCCCTTTATCGAGGAACGACAAATTGATGGTTGCCACATGCTCATGCTGTCCGGCAACGCCGCCAACGAACCATCGTTCACCATTCTTCTCCTTGCGGGCAATGGTGATGTATTCTGCAGGTTCAGCCTCTAAATAGACAGAACGCTCCCACTCCACGGGCACATCCTTGATAAACTGAAAGGCATCCATGTATCGCTCGTAGCTTTCCGGCACATCGGCGGCCATCTGCAAAGGACTGTACATTGTGACGTAGAGAGCTAGCTGGTTGCAGACCGTAGCCTTCACGTGGGCATGGTTGTTAGGATTGACGCGCGAAACATCCATCTCCAAGATGCCTGGCGTGTAATCCATCGGCCCGCCTTGCAAGCGTGTGAAGGGCAGAATGCATACATGCTTTGGTTCACAGCCGGCACTGGCCTGAAACTCTGTTCCGCGTGCAGACTCGTTGCCTATCATATTTGGATAAGTCCGACAGAGTCCCGTCGGACGCACCGCCTCATGTCCGTTGACCATCAAGTGGTACTTAGCGGCCTCCTTAATGCAATACAAATAGTGCTCGTTCATCCATTGGTCGAAATGATGTCCAGCGGGAAATATATTGCCCACATAACCGCTCTTGACGACATCGTAGCCGTTGTCGCGGGCGAACTCATAGGCATCCTTCAGCTGCCGCTCGTAGTTTTGGATGGACGAAGACGATTCGTGGTGCATCATCAGGCGCATGCCACGATCACGGGCATACTGCTGTAGCATCTGCACATCGAAATCAGGGTAGGACTTCGTAAAGCTGTAGTTGCGGAATTTCTGCCAGTTGTCCTCCCATCCAAGATTCCATCCCTCCACCAAGAGTTGTGAGAAACCATGTTGGGAAGCAAAGTCGATGTAGCGTTTCACGTTAGCGTTGTTGGCACCATGACGGGGCGACTTCCGTATTTGTGTAAAATCAGTCTCATCAATATCAACGGGCTGATAGTCACCATAGTTCCAGGTCGAAGCTCCCGTCATCATTTCCCACCACACGCCCATGTACTTCACGGGGTGAATCCATGATGTATCCTCCAGTTTGCAGGGCTCGTTGAGATTAAGAATAAGCCGTGAAGCCAGCATCTCGCGAGCATCATCAGTGACCATGATGGTGCGCCACGGAGTGTTTGCCGGACAACGCAGATAGCCCTTCATGCCGCGAGCATCGGGGGTAAGGTGGCTTTCTAAAGCCAATTCGTCAACTAACCGAAGATGCATCTCCGAATAGTTGACCAAGGCTGCTTCATGGATATTGATGTATAGCCCATCGTCGGTTTTCATGAGCAGTGAGGTCTGGACCGAAGGGGCTGGAATAGCACTCTGCGTGGCATTCGCTGTTCTTGCTTTCTCCTCCAACTGCTCAATCTCTGACAGTCGGCTAATGGTGTACTCATACTCATCCGTATCATAGTCGCCAGGAATCCAATAAGCCATATGATCGGCGGTCATGCAAAACTGCGTATGCTCTTCCTTAATCTTCACATTGTCGAGATTGGCGTGCCGCGGCAGTTCATAGCGCAGCCCTATCCCCTCATCGTAGACACGGAAGCGGACGATGATATGACGGTCGAGTTCTGGCTGAGTGACATGTGCCGCCATTTCGTTGTAGTGATTGCGAATGCTTGTCTCTTCCCCCCACACGGGCTGCCACGTCTCGTCAAAAGAAGTATGCTCTACGCCCTCCATCTTGAATCCCTCCATCAACGAAGGCCAGTTGATGAGTTCAATGCCCAAGTGTGAAGGAGCAACGACAAGCTGTCCTTTATACGACATCTCGTAGGTCATGCGACCATTCTCCACATAGAAACTCACTCGCGTCTGCCCATCGGGCGACACCACTTCCTCTGCCATCAGCAACAATCTTGTTGCGAGCAATGCAACGACTATCCACCACTTCATAAGCTCTCTATTTAATCCAACATAAATTTCGAAACCACATAATGGTTATCTATTATATTTTCGGTTATTATTTCATATTGTTTCCTTCACTCTTGGCAATCTTCTGATACTGCGAAGGGGTGAGACCCGTTACCTTCTTGAACGTACGGATGAAATGGCTACGCGACTTGAAACCCACTCCTTCGGCAATGGTCTCGTTGGTCATGTTGCCATAGTGTTGGAAATCGGCCAAACGCTTACAGATCTCACGAATGCGATATTCGTTGAGCAAGGTATTGAAGTTCTTGTTCATCGATTCGTTAATAGTCTGAGAAACATATTTCTCGTTAGAACCGACGGCCTGCGCCAAGCGCTCCACTGTGAGATCCTGCTGACAGATGAAATCCACATCGTCCATCTGCTGATAGATCTTATCCAAGAGCGAGGCACGCAGATCGTCGCTCAAGGCATTAGGCGTAGCGTGTTGGGCAACAGTTGACGGAAGTAACGATTGTTTGAGCGATTCTATCTCCTCTTCGTAGGCTTTGGCGCGCTTGGTATAGTTAGTGCGCAGGTCCTTCTCCACGTCTGCCTGTTTCACCAGTTCGTCGTTTTTGCGGTAGAGGTCTTTGTTGCTCTCCCAAAGTTTGCGGTTCTGACGTACGGCAAAGATGAGGAAACAGACGACTGCCACGAGACCAATACCGCAGATGATAGCGACGATACTGCGCGCGTTCTTTTCCTCGTTGAGCTTAACCACCTGTTTCTCATACTTTTCCACCTCATGGAAGAACTCGATATTCTTGATTTTCCCAAACTCTTCAGCTGTATTGATAGAGTCTTTCAGGCTCATCAACTGATACTTCGCCTGACGTTCCTGAAGGCTGTCACTCATCAGCCGATAGCATTTCCCCTCATATTGATACACCTGCAGAAGCAAATCGGTGATACCTTCTTGCCGTGCTTTCCGCTCGGCCATCGCGAGGTAATTCAACGCATTGATATAATCGCGCATGCGCATGTATGTATATGCAATGTAAAGATGGGCAGAGTTGGCATCTTGGTTACTCTCTGCCAGTTTCTTGCTGTCATTGTCAATATAATGTTTGAAGTAGTCGATAGCCTCTACATTGCGCCCTTTCATCAGGGCTTGCATGCCTTTTGCAATCACCTCAGCACCCAGGTACAAACTATCGTGAGGAATATCTTTCTGCTGGAAATAGCGGTCTATGCATCCCCTCGACTCAGCAATACTGTCGAGACACCAGTTCAAGTACATGATGTTCTGCAGTGAGTTGGTCAATGAGCCCCAGTCTTTCTGCTTCAAACTGACATCAAAAGCCTCGTTGAGATAGCGTTTGGCCGAGCCATAGTCATTAAAGAAAAGATATATACCCGCGATGTTGTTGAAACTCTGATAAATGGGCTCGTCGGCCACTTGCATGGCTTTCTGGTAATAGCCGAAAGCCGACGAGAAACTGAATCGGATCTGGGCGATGCCTCCTGCATTATTCAAAGCATAAGCACAAATGCGTTTCTCTTCCTTAGACAATTGGGGCGTATAACGATTGCCAACGATGGTAAAACACACCATTGCTTCGTCCAGTTTTCCTTCCTGCAAAAACCTGTTTCCTTGTTGGTACAGTTCTTTAGATGGTTCTTTCATGTATTGCTGGTAGAGCCGTGACATTTGTGCGGTATCGGTGGCAGCAAGTGCTTTTTTCGGAAACATCACGCCCATCACAAGAAAAAACAGGCACAAAATGCGACTAATGTGTGTCAAATCGGGAAAAGGCACATTTTGGTATATCTTATATTTTGGTTCTCTCATGATAAAATCATAATTTTGCCTGCAAAGTTACTCATTTTTCTTTAATTAATTTCACAGCTTATGAAAAAAATGTCATTTTTCTTAGTCAGCATGATGATGCTTGCCGCTCCAATTTGGGCACAGAGCAACTCAGGCAAAGTCTTGTCGGCACAGCCGAAGCTTACTGTTGAGCAGTTGGTGAAAGAAGGCATCAACCTCAATGACGTGACCCATCTGGCCGATGGCAATACCATCGACGGATTGTTTGCGCCAAGTAACAAGCCCGCTACACGTGTCCACAAGATTGGAGACGTGCGCAATCGCACCAAAAAGATGGGTATGGCCAAAGAGGAAGCTGAGCCCACGCAGTATTTTGCCGTGGCACAGTCGTTCCACACGGGTTACACCTTCAACTACAACGGTGGCGATGTCTTCACTTATAACATAGGTATTGCGCGCGAAGGAACAAAGGTGACCATCACCAACCTTTTCGATATGGAAGCACAAAGCGCCGGATCGTGGTCGGTCAGTAAGGATCTGCCCGTGGAAGGCGTCTATGACGAGGAGGCCAAAACCATCACCATCCCCAGCGGCACTGTTTGTGGTGACTACGGTGGTTACTACGATGCCATCCTCAATGGTGGTACAGTCAGCGAGAACGGACAGCTGACGCCATCAGCAGAGATTGTCTTCGACGTGGAGGGCGACATGGAGGCCATCACCGCTCGCGAGCCCTTCGCAGCACAGTACACTTACGGCACGATACGAATCTACAAGTCATTCCGTGCTGGTATTGCCAAGACCGATGAGGCTAAACTCATCACATTTACTGAGGACATGGACTTTGGCGAAACCTTCGTGGGGACACCGGCCACACGCTCCGTAACCATTATCAACACGGGCGGCATGGATGCTGATTTCGCCATCGAACTGGAGTCTGACGATGATGCTTACAGTGTGACACCCGATGCAGGAACCGTTCCTGCCGCAGGCACATTGGAGCTGACCTTTGTGTTGCAGAACAATGTTGCCAACGAGTATGAAGGTATCGGAACTCTTACCTATGACAATGGTACCAAGGAAGAAGACATGGTATTCTCAATGATTGGCACAGTGAAGGACTATCCTGACTATTCTGCTATCGTAAAAGAAGGAGACATTTCGTTCAAGACAAACATCGAATTCCCCTTCGAGATGGCTACGTTAGAGGATGGAACACAGGTGGCACAGAGCGGCACACATGGTGAATACGGCAAATCACAACTCGATGCCATCTTCACCGTTCCTGAAGGAAAGATAGCGACCTTCTCTTGGAAGGGTATGAGCAACAACAGCAGCGATTGGTATCGCTGCGCCGGCGGCTATTTCATCGATGACTTGAACACAGCTATTGCTTCGTACACGGGTCCCGAGATGGACATGAGCGGTTCAGTCCAACTAGCTCCAGGCGAACATATCGTACGCTTCCAGTACGATGGTTACTACTATACAGGTCTATTGGAAAACAAGCTCTATGTTTACGATCTCTCGCTAATCCTCAACGACCTTGTTGACAATGCTGCAGAAGTGCTGACCCCGGATGTCAACCTTGGCAACTATGTAATGAAAGGTGATAACGTCACTGCCAATGGCAACATTATGATTCGCAACAAGGGAGCAAATAACCTGCAGATACTCAGCGTGACGAGCGACAATGCCGAGTTTGAAGCACAGGGTGGACAGGAACCCGCTGCAACACTGAAGGACATCACCATCCCCGTGACGTTAACAGCTACGACTGCAGGCGAAAAAGTAGGCAATATCACCATCGAAACCTCTGCAGGAACTTACAAAGCAGTGGTGAAAGCCGAGGTGATGGAAATGCCCGACTTCGCATCTGTCGTCACTGAGGGTTTGGAATACATGACCTTCGACACCAACGACAACTATCCCTTTATTGTTGCCGACGGCAAGGCTTGGAACAAAAACTGCGATGAACCCAATGATGTGTCCTGCCGTGCTTCCTTCAAGGTGGCATTCACCATTCCTGAGGGAAAGATTGGTCACTTCGCATGGGACGGTGAAGCTTGGGGCGACATTGAAAACTATTACAACTACTGCGGTGTTGACATGTACGATGCTCCGCGCATGACTTCTGGAGCTGCTGCTTTCTACCAAAAGGGTGGCGGTGTTTCTGCCGGTTCTGACGACCTCGAAGATTCCTGGAAACAGTATACAGAGTGTATCGCTGGCGACCACTCATTCGAATTCTTCTACCAGAAAGGTGGCAATGGAGAAGTTCCTGAAGGCAACAAGTACGTGATAAGCAACATCCGACTGGTGGTGGAAGACTTCGAAAAGTATAATGCAGAACTGGACCAGGAAGAGGTTACTTTCAAGGAGACCTACGTTGGCCCGCAGCGCTATACCACAGCTACCGTGACGCTGAAGAACACAGGTTCTGAACCCCTCGTAGTGAACGATATTACGGGCGACGAGCCGTTCTATGGGATTGTTCCTACTGGCGACGCCAAGTTTGGCAACACGCTGAGCGTAGAACTATGGTTCTATCCTTCTGAGAAAGGAGAGTTCAATGGCGACGTTACGCTGCAGACAACAGCCGGCGACTTCATCGTGCACTGCTCAGGTAAGGCTAAAGACTACACAGATGAAGGTATCATCTACCTCGGCGACTTCGAAGACGACGCTTACGCTTGGACACTGCTCGACAGCGACGGTGATGGCTACTGCTGGAATCTCGGCACCAATATGTGGGGCACATGGTACGAAGACGGTTTTTACACCCACGCTGGTGCACAATGTCTTGCTTCAGCTTCCGACTGGTACACTCCCGACAACTGGACTTTCTCACCCATTATTGCTATTCCTGAGGAGGGTGCCGACCTCTCTTATTGGGTGGCTGCCTTCAGTCCCAACAACTGGCTCGAACACTATAGTTTCTATATCGCCGAGGACGTTTCTGACATCGAGGCCGTCAAGGCAGCAGGTGCTCTGCTCGAAGAGACCATGGAAGAGGCTCAGGGAGCCCGCGACGGTTGGATTGAGCGTACATTCAGTCTGGACGACTATGCTGGCAAGAGCATCGTGCTCTGCTTCCGTCACCACGATTGCGAGCAGCAGTATCTGCTCCGTCTCGACGATGTCGTCATACGCCAGAAGGATGGTGGCAACACAGGCATCAGCTCTGCCGCCAATGCCTACAAAGCAACAAGCCGCGAGGTGTTCAATGCCTCAGGTATGCGCTTGGATGAAATGCAGAACGGCCTGAACATCGTGCGCAAGCAGATGGAAGACGGTTCTGTGAAGACTATCAAGGTTATGAAATAAACCATTCATCATGCGAGTTGACAGGTTGGCCACGAAACCACCTGTCAACTCGTTCACTTTATAAACACTTCCATCATCAATGAAAAGAGTATACATCATCATAACTGCCCTGATTGCACTCTGCTCAGCAAGCCAAGCACAGGTAAGCGGCATGAACCTCGGCTACTGCATGGGGTACATGGGCGACAACCCCTCGTCGATGGTTTCCACGACAAAAGGCGACCAGGTGAGTGCAGCCATTTTTGTTCCTGCCGACCAGATGGCTCCCTTTGTAGGAAACCACATCGACGAAATACGCGTCGGTCTGGCCAGCAAACTCAACGTCCTGGAGGTGAAGGTATGGCTTCGTAGCGAGCTGGATGGCGAAAACCTGGCAGAGGGAACCCTCAGCGAAGGCCTGCAAAAAGAGTGGAACACCATCGCCCTCGACGAACCTTACAACATCACGGAGGAAACTCCTGGTCTCTACATCGGCTACACCTACACACAAAAAGGCACATCGAAAGCAATCGCTGTCATCGAACTGCCGCAGCCTAACGCCCTCTTCCTGAAACTTGGTACGGAAGCTGAATGGGAAGACCGCTCAGCAGAGGGTGCCCTGTCGCTGGAGGCAATGGTCTATGGCGACAACCTGCCTAAATATAACCTCACGTTGCTGTCAGTGACTACGGATCCTGTCTTTATCGTCGACAAGCAGACACTCAACGTTAAAGCAATGGTCCGCAACTCTGCCACCGTCACCATCACAGGCTTCGATGCCGTGTGTCAGGTAGATGGCTCTGATGAGACCTATCCCGTCCATCTCGACCAGACCTTGGCTTACAACGAGTTCGTTGAAGTGAGTTTCACCATCACTCCCACGGCCATCACCAGCAACGACCCCTCAACGCGCACGCTGACGCTAACCATCGACAACCTCACAGAAGGAACAGATGAGGCGATGAGCGACAATACGCTCACGACCGACTTCCAGGTGGTGATGCATGACTTCACGCGCGTGCCACTCCTCGAGGAGTTCACCACAGAGAAATGCACCAACTGTCCCCGCGTGGGCAGTTACATGCACGCTCTTGCGGAGAGTGAGCAGTTTGGTGGCAAGGTGAACATTGTGGAACATCACGCCGGCTACTATACCGACCAGTTCACTATTCAGGCCGACACCCAGTGGGAGTGGTTCTACGACAATGTCTATGCTCCTGCCATCATGCTCGACCGCAGAGGCGATTATGGCGACGCATCCGGAACAGCCATCTTTAATCCTGGTTCGCAAAACGAGCTCAACGGTTTCGTTCAGAAGGAACTGCTCAAGCCAGCCTTCGTCTGCCTGAACATTGAAGCACAGCCCGACGAAGCCAACTACCAAATTACCGTCAAGGTCACTGGTGAGCGCTCAAAGCCCGACTTCACCGTCTATCCTGCCCGTATCACCGTGATGCTCGTCGAGGGTGGACTCGTATCGAAGAATCAGGCTGGCTACAACGGTGATTATCCTCACCTTAATATTGGCCGCAGAGTCAATGCCATCTGGGGCGACGTCATCGAGTGGGATGGCGACAGCTATACCTATGAATGCACATTAGCCTATAGCCCATCCTACAAGAAGGAGAATTTAGGAATCCTCGCCTTCATCCACGATGGTGACACCGACCGCAAGGACAAACTCGCCTGGGAGGTTGCCAACAGTGCCTACACCAACGAGCTTAACTTCAACACTGCCACAGGCATCAGCAATAGCTTTGCCAATCAGTTGCCCGCCGAGCGCTATTACAACGCTGCTGGTCAGCAGGTCGACGAATTAAAGCCTGGCTTGAACATCGTACGCAGCCGCGACGGTCGTGTGCGCAAGACGATGCAGAAATAAAGCACATCCCGCCCATCTGTTACGCTAAATAATTCTTTTTCATCACATTTCTGGACTGCACCTGCGAGCGTTGTATCATCTGACACGTCGGGTGCAGTCCACCTTTTTCCATATCCACGAAAGAGTATTTTTTGGAGATTCTTTTGGAGCATTCATTTTTTCTTTGTACATTTGTGGCCGATAAAATGGCAATTACAAACAACAAACAACCATGAATAGCTTCAAGAAATTTGCATTTGCTTGCCTTGTCCTGACAATGGGGACAAGCCTGACGGCTCAAGCCGACGAGAAAGGCTGCTCGCACGATGGCGGCAGCTACACGGAGTATGTCAACCCCTGGATAGGCACAGGCGGCCACGGACATGTGTTCCTCGGGGCCAATGTGCCGTTCGGCTATGTGCAGCTCGGACCGACGGAGCGCACACAGGGCTGGGACTGGTGCTCGGGCTACCACATCTCGGACAGTCTCTTGGTGGGTTTCGGCCATCAACATCTGAGCGGAACGGGTATCGGCGACCTGGGTGACATCGCTTTCCTGCCCGTGAAGCATTGCTGTCAGACCGACGTAAAGTTCTCTCATAGCAACGAGTATGTGCGCCCAGGCTACTACAGCATCAAGCTCAGCGAGCCGAACGTGTTTGTGGAACTCACCGCCACCAAGCGTGTGGGCATGCACCGCTATACCTTCGGAGCCGACAACAGCCGCGGCATGATAGCCCTGAACCTGAAACAAGGTACGGGTTGGGACCAATGGCGCGAGAGCCAGATGACCCTTGAGTCGCCCACCACCATCACGGGATTCCGCCGCTCCAACGGCTGGGCTAAGGACCAGTGGGTGTTCTTCGTAGCAGAATTCTCCACACCGCTGAAGGTGAAGAAGCAACTGGGCGACACCCTGGGTGTGTTCATCATCGAGGATGTCACAAAGCCCGTGCTCGTGAAATGCGCCCTCTCCGCCGTTAGTATAGACGACGCGAAGGCCAACCTGCGGGCCGAACTGCCTGGTTGGGATTTCAACGCTACAGTGAAAGCTGCCGACGAGGCTTGGAACGAAGAGCTGGGGAAAATTGACATCGACACCGACGATGATACCGCGCGTACCATATTCTATACAGCCATGTATCACTCGATGATTGCCCCGTCGGTGTTCTCCGATGTGACAGGCCGCTATCGCGGAGCCGACGGCCAGGTGCATCAGGGCGACTTCACCAACTACACCACCTTCTCGCTCTGGGACACCTATCGCGCAGCCCATCCGCTGATGACGCTCATCCATCCTGAGAAGCAGAAGGATATGGCCAAGACGTTCCTCCACATCTTCGAGCAGCAGGGCAAACTGCCCGTGTGGCACCTCATGGGCAACGAGACCGACTGTATGGTGGGCAACCCGGGTGTCATCGTGCTGGCTGATATGGTGCTGAAAGGATATGTCGACGACAAGGAGGCAGCTTTCCGCGCAATGAAAGCATCGGCTATGCTCGACGAGCGTGGTATGGACCTGTTGAAGAAATACGGCTACCTGCCCTACGACCTGGACCCGACCTACCAGACGGTGGCCAAGGGACTGGAATACGGCATTGCCGACTGGTGTGTGGCACAGGTGGCCAAGCAGCTGGGCAAGAAGGCCGACTACAAATACTTCCTCGAGCGCTCCATGCTCTACAAGAAACACTTCGACCCCAAGACGGGTTTCGTGCGCGGACTCAGCAGCGACGGCAAGTTCCGTGAGCCCTTCAATCCCTTCAAGAGCGTTCACATCCAGGACGACTATACTGAGGGTAATGCCTGGCACTACACTTGGCTGGTGCCGCACGACGTGCACGGACTGGTGAAATGCTTCGGCAGCGAGCAGCGCTTTGTGCAGAAACTCGACTCACTCTTCATCGTCAGCGGCGACATGGGCGCAGAGGCTTCGCCCGACATCAGCGGTCTCATTGGCCAGTATGCTCACGGCAACGAGCCGTCACACCATATATTATATATGTATAACTACGTGGGACAACCGTGGAAGGGTGCCAAGTTGCAGCGTCAGACCATGAACGAGCTGTACTTCAACGACTACGACGGCCTCTCTGGCAACGAAGACGTTGGACAGATGTCGGCTTGGTACATTCTCTCGTCGATGGGTCTCTATCAGGTGGAACCCGCCGGCGGCAAGTACATCATCGGTTCGCCTCTCTTCAAGGGAGCCAGCATCAACGTGGGAGGCGGCAAGACATTCACCGTCCGCGCCCTCGACAATAGTGCAGAGAACATCTACGTGCAGAGCGCCCGCCTCAACGGCAAGCCCTACACACGGTCGTATATCATGTTCCAGGACATCGTTCGTGGCGGCACGCTCGAATTGCAGATGGGTCCACAGCCCTCTGCTTGGGGCACGAAAGCCAAGGACCGCCCATAAATGAACCGTCATCAAGATGATGACATACCAACAACCATAGTGTACCGAATAGGTTGACCCATCAAAGTTCAACCTATTCGGTACACAACATTTTAGGGGGCATCAACCTCAGCAAGTCAGGCCAGTTCGAAGGAGTTATCCTCGTTGATGCGGGTGACGGTGGCAAGGGCGTGATAGTTGATGTTGTGGTCGCGTAGGAACTGACCGCCCTGAGTGAAACCTTTTTCCACCAAGAACCCCATGCCCACAATCTGCGCACCCGACTGTCGGCAAAAGTGGATAACGCTGCCGGAAGCGTGGCCATCGGCCAGGAAATCGTCGATAAACAGAATCCGGTCGTTTTCCGTCAGGAGCTTGCGGTCGATGCATACGGTGGTCTCGTCGCCCCGTGTGAACGACCACACCCACGACTTCCATGCATCATCAACCGTCTTCGGCTCTTTCTTCTTAATAAACACCACGGGCAAGTGCATCAGATAGCCCGTCATGATGGCGGGTGCTATACCCGAAGCTTCAATGGTCACAATCTTGTTGATGCCCTGGTCTTTAAACAGGCGCGCAAACTCTTCGGCACAATGCATCATCAGTTGTGGGTCGAGCTGATGGTTGAGAAAACTGCCCACCATCACGACACCGCCTTCTGCCTTCGCACGTCCATCGGCCAAAATACGTTGTTTCAGCTCTTCCATAATAAAAATCTCTTCATAAAGCTGGGACAAAGATACGTATATTATTTCAATTCAACAAATCTGCGCAGCGATTTTTTGTAAAATGATTACAATCAGACGCACTTGCAGGTTGACTCTATCCTGAAATTAAAACAAAAAAAACAGACATTTTCTTGCAGGTGTCGGCAGAAACGCGTAATTTTGCATCCGTACAATACATAAACCCTTCGGTAGTTGATGAAAGCATTACAAATAATAACCAATAAGCAGAAATGGGCCGCCTGGCGGCGGGCTTTCCGCATCTGGCAAAGAAAACCACATGAAGTGGCCCCACTCTCGACCGAAAGCCACGAGTGCAACTCATGCGGCACGACGTTCACGGGCAACTATTGTCCGCGTTGCGGGCAGTCAGCCAGCATTGGACGTTTCTCGTTCAAGAAGACCTTCCTGCTGTTCTTAGACGTATGGGGGTTGGGCAACCGAGGCATGTTCCACAGTATCCGCGACCTGATCCTCCGTCCGGGCTACATGATTCGCGACTACATCAGCGGCAAGCAGTCGGCCTACTTTCCCCCCTTCAAGATGTTTTTCCTGCTGGTTGCCCTTTCCCTGCTTGTGGAACACGGTTTCAGTTTTGGTCTTGAAGAGAAAAAAGAAGATGCAAAGATAGATCCCACGACGGCGGTTCAAGAACTTGAACAAGAGGAAGAAGGCGAAAATTCTGTGGCCCAAGTCGAACCCAATCAGAAGGAAAAGAATGCATGGGCGCAGGGGAGCAAAGGCTTCAATGATGCCATCAAAGTCAATTCCAAAGAGAAAGATCCTAACATCGCACAGACGATAGCAGTGCTTGGAAAATTCGTGAAGAGTTTGGACCTACTCCACGATAAGAATCCTACCCTTTTTTCGTTTTTCATCCTGCTGCTCTGCTCCATTCCGTTGTACATCTTCTTCCGGAAAGCGCCGTCCATCCCCAACCTGCGTTATTCTGAATTCGTAGTGGCCTTGACCTATACTTCGAACATGTACAGTCTCTACTCCATCACGGGCACAATTCTGGGAATCCGTTTATTAGAATTATTCGCCACTGTGATGTTCATCGTAGCGCTCAGTCAGTTCTCGGGATTCTCGAAGCTTCGCGTATTGATGAAACTGATCATAACAGCAATCATCTCGTTCGTCGCGATCATCTTCTTTTTCTTTGCAGCAGCAGCCATTATCTACTATCTTACGAAATGACAATAAACCCGAAAGCCATCAACCATTATTCACTATCCTACATGAAAAGAAGCATCATCATCACAACCCTCGGCCTCCTGACAGCCTTCCCGCTGATGGCACAGGAGAACGCCGAAGTAGACATCCACAATCGATATACCAGCGTAGTGCCCGACAATACGAAAGTGTATCCATCAAAGCGCCCGCCCGTGGAGGAACGGCTGTTCATCTCAACGGCGGTAGAGAAGAAAATCAAGGAGGTGCAGCAACTGCTGAAAGGCAACCCTCGGTTGGCGTGGATGTTTGCCAACTGCTTCCCCAACACCCTGGAATCGACCGTCCACTACCGCATCATCGACGGCGAGGACGACACCTTTGTCTATACGGGCGACATTCCCGCCATGTGGCTGCGCGACTCTGGAGCACAGGTGTGGCCCTATGTGCAACTGGCCAACGACGACCCACGCCTGAAGAAGATGCTGCGCGGCGTCATCCTGCGACAGCTGAAGTGCATCAACATCGACCGCTACGCCAACGCCTTCAACGACGGGCCGACGGGAGCCGGCTGGCAAAGCGATGCCACCGACATGCAGAAGGACGTGTTCGAGCGCAAATACGAGATCGACTCGCTATGCTATCCCATCCGTTTGGCCTACTGGTATTGGCAGGTGACGGGCGATGCCTCCATCTTTGGCGACATCTGGATGGAAGCCATCCAGAACATCCTGCTCACCTTCCACGAGCAGCAACGTAAGGAGAACCGCGGCCCGTATCACTTCTTCCGCATGACCGACCGCACCTACGACACCGTTGGCTGGCAGGGCTACGGCGCACCGGTGAAGCCCGTGGGACTCATCGCCTCTGTGTTCCGCCCCAGCGACGACCGCACCTCCCTACCCTTCCTCGTGCCGTCCAACTTCATGGCCGTTTCGTCGCTTCGCAAGGCAGCCGAGATTCTCGAGAAAGTCAATGCCAAGAACAGTAGTCTCAATGACCTCTCCGCCCGTCAATCTCCGCTGAGCATGGCCATCGACTGCCGCACCCTGGCCGACGAGGTGGAGCAGGCCCTGAAGCAGTACGCCATCGTTGACCATCCGAAGTATGGCAAGATCTACGCCTTCGAGGTCGACGGCTTTGGCAACCGTCTGCTCATGGACGATGCCAACGTGCCGAGCCTCTTGGGGATGGGCTACCTGGGTGACGTGCCCCTCAACGACCCCATCTATCAGAACACGCGCCGCTTCGTATGGAGCGAAGACAATCCCTGGTTCTTCCGCGGGAAGGCTGGCGAGGGCATCGGCGGCCCACACATCGGCTACAACATGGTTTGGCCCATGTCGATCATGATGAAGTGCTTCACGTCGCAGGACGATGAGGAAATCCGCTGGTGTATGCGCACACTGCTGAAGACGGACGCCGGCATGGGGTTCATCCACGAGTCGTTCAACAAGGACGATGCCTCTGACTTCACCCGTCCGTGGTTCGCCTGGCAGAACACGCTCTTCGGCGAGTTGGTGCTAAAGCTTATTGCCGACGGCAAGGCTCCGCTACTCAACAGTCTCTGAATCAACGGTTTATCGTTTAGTTAATATAGATATTGGCACAACACGACTGGGAGTGAAAACTGCCAAGCGTGACAATTGTGACAAAGGACAATGCGATTTTTGCGCCTCAAAAGGGGCGCAAAATCTATATATATATACATCATTACTACTAATCAGTAATTTATCCGTATTATTACTACCGATATTTTACACAAATTAACACAATTACGCCTATAATCATTCAATAATCCTCTCTAATCATTCAATAATGATGATATAATAAAAACTACAGGATCTTCTCTAACCCTCCTACATGACCTCCCCCTCACCCCTCCTGTAGGAGGGGGGGGGAAAACCGTCTTCCCCCTACAGAAGCGCCACATCTAACTATCTCCCCTCCTACAGGAGGGGTGAGGGGGAGGTCATGAATGTGTATTGCTATGTCATTGCCTTCGAGGGAAACAGCTATATGATTACCTAATTATATATTGATTATATGGATTAACACAAAAGTATTTGTATTCAGATAATAATAGTAATTATATATAATCATATAATAATCAATAACTTATAAAAAAACAGGTAATTTAATTACCAGAAAATAACATCACCTCCAGCGATATGGGTGGCGCGAAAAAATGCGTTGTCCATTTGTCACAATTGTCACGCTTGGGATTTCAGGGCGCGAAAAAATGCATTGTTCCTTTGTCACAATTGTCACGCTTCATGTTTTCTCATTATTATCTGCACGCCTGCCAATCAATATCTCTGTGCTCGTCAATCAATATCTCTGAGCCCACCAATCAATATCTCTGAGCCCGCCAAACAATATCTCTGAGACCGCCAATTGTTATCAATGATGGTGCGGGAAGACAAACTTCTAAACAGTTGTTAAAAAAGGAAAGAATCACAACAATTATTTGGTGATTTGAAAAAAAATACATATATTTGCCCCACGTTTTGTTCCAATTTGGCATCGGGCTGTAGCGACAGCTGTTTGCATTCCACGAACGAACACTGTTTATTTAAGAAGACATCATACAGAATCAATTACTAATCAATAAAAACAAAAAGCAATGAAAAAGAGTATTCTTTCTCACAGTTTGGCCGTATTGCTGCTCACGATAGTGGGGAGCCTGGCCATGCAAGCCAAGGTGGTCATCCCCTTTGGCCAGTTGTATCAACAGCCCTTCGAGGCCAAGTATTTCTATGCCACGCAGGGAGCTGCAGGCCCCAGCGACACGTGGTTTGCGATGGACTTCGACGACACGTCGTGGGGAACGCTCACGATGCCTATCTCCAGCGAAGGCACACTGGCTTACTACAACACCACGCGCCCGAACGAGCGTTGCCGCTACTGGGTGCGCAAGTATTTCAACCTGACGAGCGCTGACCTCGCCAACGAGTTTTTCCTCCAATACGCCCACGACGACGAGTGCACGCTCTACCTGAACGGCACGAAGCTGTTCGACGAGAATGGAGCTGCCAACTACAACATCTACCGTCTGACCGAAACGACGAAGGCGTTGCTTCAAGCTGGCGAGAACGTGCTCTGCATGTATGTCTACGACAGTGGAGGCGGGGGCATGTATATGGACTTCGGCCTTTACGAGGACGAAGGCAACTTCCAGGACATCGTGAAGGAGAGCAACCTGCCCATCACCTTCACCAACGATGCAGAAAACCCGTGGCTGCTGAATGGCGCCAATGCCATCAACGGCAACCAAGGGAAGAACTATTCCACCTCGACGCTGCAGATGGCTTTCACCAACACCTACACCGCGGAGCTGAAGTTCGACTGGTTCAAGTACCGCTACTATAATGGTGGTCTGGATTTGCAGCTTTATATCGACGGCGTGGAGATAAGCACCACCACCAACGGAAGCTGGACCACACCGCGCTACTACATCGAGCCGGGCGAGCATGTGGTGACGTTCCGCGACACCATTGGCAGCGACAACTATCGCGCCAATAGCGGACTGCGCAACATCATCCTGCGCGAAATCTATCCCTTGGAGACCGCCGTGCTGACCGCCAACTCGATGCCAATTACTTTCCAGAACAACAGCGCAACGCCTTGGACCATCGAAGATGGCTTTATCGAACACAACAACTATGGTGTTGCCAACACAGGATCTTCGTTCTTCACCACCTTTACCCTCGACAAGACTTCGAAGCTGTCGTTCGAGCGCAGAGTGTCGAGAAGCGATAACAACTACAACTACGAAGACCGCCACAATTTCTTTGTTTATATCAATGGCATTCAGATTTCCAAAGACTGGGATAAGCCAAACTATGAATACTGGTGCGTGGCCTTGGAGCCGGGTGAATATACAGTAGAATGGAAAGACACGATTTACAATCGCGGAGAATGGTACTACAGCCAAATCAAGAACATCGAGCTTTCGAACAACTGGATTGACGTGGAGTTGGCTTCGGTAGGAACGCTTGGCTATGAAGTGCTCTACAGTGGCAAGGCTGAGAAACTCGACTACGTGGAGTTCCTGAAAGTGACCGGCCCCATGAATGCTGACGACTGGACGGACATCAAGAACATGAACAACCTGAAAGCCCTTGACCTGAGCGGAGCGGTTATTGCCGAGATTCCCAATAACGCTTTCGACGGCAAGAACTGGCTCAACAGCGTGATTATGCCCGAGGGCATCAATCGCATTGGTGATTATGCCTTCAGGGGCACTAATATAAGAAAGGTGAACATACCTTCGACTGTGACAGAAATCGGACGCAACGCATTTATCGGAACACCTGTACAATATGTAACATTCGCAGAAAACTCACAGCTAGAAACTATTGGCATCCATGCTTTCGAGTCGTGCACATCGTTGCAGGATATCGACCTGACAGGCATTACGACATTGACAACTCTTGGATACTGTGCTTTCAATGGATGTAGCCAACTGAAAGAGTTCATCATGCCCAACTCCGTGACAACGATAGCCCCCTATCTATTCCAAAACTGCTCACAGATGAAGAAGCTAATATTCTCCGATGCTATCACCGATGTCAGAGACTATGTATGCTACAACTGCTCATCGCTCGAAGAGGTTCATCTACCCCAAAACGTGAAAGTCATCTGGCATGAGTCGTTCATCAACACAACAAGTCTACGAAACATTGAATTCCCCGCCAGTTTGGAGGCTATTCAGTATAACGCTTTCGAAAACAGCGGACTCGAATCGGTTGAACTGCCCATCACCATGCTTCGTCTCAGCACGAATGCATTCCGCAGTAATGCAAATCTGAAGAACATCGTGCTGCCTTCACATCTTGTCAACGAGGGCCACAACGTTAGCTATGGTTACTACGATGATGGTAGCGTTCGCTATACGACCAATCAGAATTACGGTTACCGCAACAACTTCAGCAACTGTCAAGCCATCGAAACAGTTGTCATGCGCGCTGCCACGCCCCCGGCAATAATTAACGATGTTTTCGAAAGCAGCCGCTCCAAGAGCCTCATCACGCTGGTGGTTCCCTCGTTCGCCGTAGTGAACTATAAGCTCGACACCTACTGGAAGCAGTTCGGAAGCATAATCGAGGGCGACGACGTGGACTACTGGATGATCACCTCTCCGCTGATGCTGACCAACAACCGCCGCATGCAGGGCAAACCCGACATCGACCTCTACTTTGGAGGTCAGCTGACCGTGGGTGGTAGTGCACCGATGCCTACAGGACAGTTCAACTACTATGTGAACGAGTCGAATCCCGGCCGTCTGCTGAACACCTGCGACGCGCTGACAGCCGACAATGCCGCTACGAAGTTCGCCGTAGAGGCCAACCGCTGGTATTTCTTCACACCGCTCTACGACGTGAACATTGCTGATATCGAAGTCAGCAACGGCGCCAGCTACGTGTTCCGCTACTACGACGCTCAGAACCGTGCTGCCAACGGTGCTTCGGGCAGTTGGAAGAATGTCGATACCGACAAGCTCCTGGGTGGTCAGGGATATATTTTCCACTGCAACACCGCCTGCGAGATCACCTTCCCCGCTGATGCCACAGGTCGCGCCAAGCTGTTTGCCACAGGCGACGTCACCCGTACGCTGACTGTCAACGAGGCTGAGTCGACAGCCAACCGCTCGTGGAACTATGTGGGCAACCCCTACCCCGCTTACTACGACATCTACTACATGGACTTCACGGCCCCCATCACCGTGTGGAACGGCTCTACCTACAAAGCCTACTCTATCGCCGACGATGAATACGTGCTGCGTCCCATGCAGTCGTTCTTCGTACAGAAGCCCGATGCCGTCGACAACATCATCTTCCATAAGGAAGGCCGACAGCTGATTACCGACATCAACCACATCAATGCCGCCAAGCCCAATGCACCCGCACGCAACGCCCGCCATCTGTTCAACATCCAGATTCAGAACGACGAGCAGCATGCCGACGAGACCCGCGTGGTCATCAACAGCCAGGCTTCGATGGGCTACGAGGTGGAGTGCGATGCCGCCAAGTTCATGAGCTTCGAGCCACAAGTGCCACAGCTCTACACCTTCGACGCTGAGGGCAACACCTACGCCATCAATGAGCGTCCGATGGACAACGGACAGGTACGCCTGGCCTACTATGCCGGACAGGCTGGCAACTTCACCATCAAGGCGCTGCGTGCCGACGGCGGCGTGAGCCTCTATGACAACGAGACCGACACGACCGTCGACCTCACCACAGAGGACTACACCTTCGAGAGCGATGCCACAGGCGGTGTGAACACGAGCCGCTTCACGCTGACCTTCACCGTAGGCGACACCACGCCCACCGACATCAACGCTGCTGCCGTTGAGTGCGATGAGATTCCGTCTCATCAAATCTACGACCTGCAAGGCCGCCGCGTGAACAAAGCTCAGAAGGGCATCTATATTGAGGAAGGCAAGAAGGTTGTTCGCCAGTAACTTGTCAACTCGTTAACTTAACATAGAAGTAACAACTTGTCAACTCGTCAACTTGTTAACTTGTCAACTAAAAAATAAATAGCTATGCGAGGTTTCAAGTATATTCTCTTCACGCTGGCACTCATAGCGAGTGCCAACGTGTGGGGGCAATACAATCCGGCGAACCCGGCGGAACCTGGAGCGCCCGTCAATCAGCACACGCTGACGCTTCAGGCTGATCCGCCAGGGGGAGGAAGCTTCAACCTGAACGCGACGACCACCCAGAACGCGGGTGCCACCATCAGTCTTCGCGCCTATACAGCTTCCAACTTCACGTTCGTCTCGTGGGAAGAAGACGGCACGGTGATTTCCACCACCGCCAACTTCAACTATACGATGCCCGACCGCGATGTGACGCTGATTGCCCACTACAACTATACGCCTTCGAACCCGGCGGAGCCCAGCGAGCCCAACATTCCCGCCAAGCCCGTCTACTCGAATCTCTATCTCACGGCCAACCCATCGGCTGGCGGCAGCTTCAACATTGCAAGCGGCAACAGCTATCAGGTGGGCAACTCCGTGCGCGTACAGGCCTACCCGGCCTCGAACTTCACCTTCATGAACTGGACGCTCAACGGAGAGGTCATCTCCACGAGCAACATCTTCGACTACGTGATGCTGGAAGGCATCGATGCCAACCACCTCGTGGCCAACTTCTCGTATACGCCAGGCAGTCCCAGCGAACCCAGCGTGCCTGTGTTCAATCGCAGGGTCTATCTCATGGCCGACCCAGAAGCGGGCGGATACTTCAACGTGTCGAGCGGCAATGAGTATGCAGAAGGGTCGCAACAGACTTTCCGCGCCTACAACAACCAATGGTACACGTTCCAGAACTGGACCATCGATGGTGAGATTGTCAGCACCAACAGTGTGTATACGATGACTATCCCTAATCACGACGTGGCACTCGTGGCCCACTACTCCTATGAATACAACCCTGGCAACCCCAATGAGCCTGGGCAGTCTACCACCAAGCATCTCAGCATCTACGGTATGACCGCCAACGGCATGTTGGGACAAACGGTGCTCTATCCTGTCTTCTTGGAGAATACGGAGGATGTCTATGGTGTGACGGTGGTCATCCATTTCCCTGAAGGTTTCCAGCCTATCCCCTCGAATGCCGTTCAGGCAGAACGTGCCGCTGGTCATACACTGACGGTGGAGCCATACGAGAGCGGAAACAATGCCTTCCGTTTCGACCTGACGGGCACTACGCCCCTGACCGGACAGAATGGCAAAATCTTCGATGTGCCGGTCGTTGTCGGCAGCGAACTGATGACGGGACAGAGCTATCAGGTGGTACTCACCAATGCCGCTCGTCTCAATCTCGACGGTTCGAAGGAGGTCATCAACACGCGCGACGGCTATATCTATGTGGAAGAGCAGAAAGAGGACGGACTCTATGCACAGTTCTCCTACGAGAAACTGCAGAGCCGCGTGAAGTTCAACAATCTCTCCTCCGACAAGGCCCTCAGCTATTTCTGGGAGTTTGGCGACGATACCTTCAGCACGGAACAGTCGCCCCTGCATGTCTATGCCCATTCAGGCTACTACGATGTGCGACTGACCGTACAAGGACAGACGGGTAGCGATGTGGCTATGATGACGGTGCTCATCAACGACGAGACTTCATGGCGAGTGAACGGTTCGTTCTTCCTCGACACAGAAGTGCTGACCGTGCGTCATTTCACTTCTTCGGAAGATTTGTTTACTTTCCTCTCGGCTCGTCCCATCGACAGCAACTTGCAGCTCACGGTGAAAGCCGGCGAGACGTTCAACTGTGCGCTGACCGATGAGAACATCGCCCGCCTGACCTCACTTCAGACGGCATTGGCCGACGGCGGCTATATGCTGACCGTACAGAAAGGCACGGGCACGGGCGAGGCCGTACTGAGCTTTGGCAACGACGGCGACCACATCGAGAGCAACGTGGTGGAACTCTTCACCGCGCTTGGACAGAGCATCCTTTGCGACGATGTCACCATCAAGCTGTGGGGCATCACTTTCAATCCCTCGAAACTCTCTACCATCGAAGGACAGACCATCCTCGCTGGCGAGACAACCGCTGCAGTGGACTTTGCTCCCATCAGCACCGACCTCACCTTCACGTGGACGGCCTCAGCCGACTCCGATGCGCTGTCGGGCTTCACAGAACAGGGAACGGGCAACATTCCCTCGATGACCATCGCCAGCACCAGCAACGAGGAATGTCACCTTACTTATCATATAGCAGCAAGCTATCAAGGCAGACCATTCACCAACCTGACGCATGTCATCACGGTGAAGCCCTCGCTGGAAGGAAGTTTCACGAACCTGAAGCCGGAAGACGGAGCCACCCTGAAGTCGACCACCGTTACCCTGCAATGGAACAGCATACGCAATGCTGTGTATGATGTCTACCTATGGAATGCCGCCAACCAGCGCCCAGCCACACCCGTTGCAGAAGGCATCACGGAGTTGAGCTATACCTCACAGAACTTCTGCCAGAACGAGAAGAGCTACAAGTGGCAGGTGGTGGCCCGCAACGGCGAACAGCAGTTGGCCAGCGACACCATGCACTTCTCCGTCCACGTATTGCCCGACCTTCATGTCATCGCTGTGCGTGCCATCGGTGAAGACCCGCAGGAGCCTTCCTACCTGGAGGCTGCCCGCACCATCACCGTTGAGTGGACCGTACGCAACGATGGCGAAGGCGACACGGGCGAACAGTCGTGGACCGACCGAGTGTGGCTCGTACCCGACGTCTATGGTGGCACAAGCCAAAACAACTGCAAGCTGATGGCGACTGTACAGAACGTTCGCAGCCTGCAGGCTGGCGGACAATACACCAACCAAGCACAGTTCACCGTCGAGGAGTCGCAATATGGCAGCTACTATCTGCTTGTGGCCTCCGATATGAGTTCAGTGACCCAGATAGAATGGAGCAGCGTGGGTGGTTCCATCGTCAATCCCTACGAGCCTGTCGTCGGCGGTTCTGCCGACCAGGGAACCTACCCCTACATCTTTGCCAAGACCACAGCCAGCGGCAACAAGTTGGTGGAAGAAGGCGAGACGACGACGCGAAGCGATAACTTCTTCTACACGAAGGTGGACATCTCCATGCCCACAATGAACGATGAAGACTGGGCTTTGCTCGAACAAGTGTACCAACAGAAGGGCAACGGCGCAGGATGGAAGAAGACTTGGGACTTCAACGTGGAGCGACACACGACGCTGACGCTCCCAGGAGTAAGCATTCTGAACGGACACGTTGTCAGCGTCGACCTGCCCGACAACGGGCTGACGGGCGACTTCCCCTTCGACCTGCTGACACTGCCCGCACTGCGCTCACTCAACCTCAGAGCCAACGGGCTCTCTGGAGATGTCGCTGCAGGAATGGCAGCCTTCCTCTCTGCAGGAGGTGATTTGCAATCCCCAATCACCACGCTCAACATCGCCAACAACCAATTGGAAGGAAATATCGGAGCCTTCGTGCAGCCGCTGACTGCGCTGACCACACTCTACGCTTCAGGCAACCGATTCGATGAAGTGAACCCGATGATTCCCACGAAAGTGACAACACTGACCTTGGGCGGACAGACCATCGACTGTACCGTCGACCTCGACTTCCTGGCAGGCAATGTTTCGCCAGCCACGCTCTTGGCTCAGTTGCCCTCCATCGTGCGCTATAATCACAGGCAACATAAGTTTGTCGACAATGTCACGCTCGTCTGCTCTGCTGCCAACGACTGGCAGGCACGCCTGGCAATAACCAGCGAAAGCATCACGTTCAGCAACGAAGGCAGCCAGAATGCCTTCTACGGTGAGAGCGGCAGCCTCATCGGACTGAGCAGCCTGACACCGTTGGAGGACTGTACCTTCAACTTGAGGTTTGCCTTCCCGCAGGGTGATGCCAACTTCAACGGAGACGTCAACGTGACCGACCTCCAGGCGCAGATCAACTTCGCCTTCGAGGACTACAACGACAAGCCCTTCAACTTCACTGCTGCCAACCTGTGGATCGACGATGTCATCAACGTGCAGGATGTGGTGAAGATGGCCGATCTGTTACTCAATGCAGGCGGTTCACCTCATACCGCCTACAACACGGCTCCACGTTCTGCAGGCAGCGGCTCTGCCGATGCTACGCTCTACGTGAGTGGCCGCCAACTGTGGATAGAGACCGACACGCCTGTAGCAGCCTTTGAAGTGACGCTGAGTTCCGACGATGCCATAAGCGTGAGCAACGACCTCGAGCAGATGGGCTTCACCTGTATGACTCGCAACCACGGCGACATCACCCGCCTCGTGGGCTACTCCATGAGCAAAGCCACCATTCCTGCCGGCACCACATCGATTGCCCAACTTTCGCAGTCGGGGGTCCGTGTGCTGAATGCCGTGCTGGCCGACACACAGGCTGAGGAGATTCCTGTTTCGTTCACCACTACGGTGGCCACAGCCATAGACACAGCTCCGTGTGATGAGATCCTGTCTCATCAAAACATCTTCGACCTGCAAGGCCGTCAAATCAGTAACAACTCGTCTCCTCTCAAGAAAGGTGTCTACATCGTGAATGGTAAAAAGGTATTCATCAAATAACGCTTAAACCGGAATGATATGAATAGGAAAACAAGATATTGGCTACTGACGTTATTCTTGACCATAACGGCCAGCGTCTTTGCCCAGCAACGTAACATCATAGCTGTGCCCGACACGAAGGTGTCTATTGGAGAAGCACAACTGCCGGTAACGATTGAGAATACCGACGAGATCGTGGGACTGCAGTTCGACATCACACTGCCCACAGCGGTCACTGCAGGCAGCTATGCCATCAGCACCAACCGCTGCGACGGACACACCATCGTCATCCGCAAGATGGAGGCCACACGCTACCGCGTGATGCTCTATTCAGAGGAGATGAAGCCGCTCATCGCACAGCAGGGAACGGTGTTCTACATTCCCATCACCACCCCACAGTCCTACAGTCAGGGCGGTGAACACCCTATGTCCATCAGCAATGCCACCATGACCATCGCGTCGGGAGAGAATGTACTGACTGATGCCAAGGCAGGCAAACTCATCGTTACCGACCTGCCCGACCTCACCGTGAAGAGCATTCAGCCTGCGGGGCTGTCTATCGTTCCTGATGAACGGCTGTCGCTTTCGTGGCAGGTACAGAACGTAGGTGGAGCCTCGACGGGAAAAGGGTGGAGCGAGCAGATCCTGTTGGTCAACAGGCTTGGAACGCGAACAAAACTCTTAGCCACTACCTATTGCGAAGAAACATTGACCGCCGGTGCTGTCTTGACACGACAGGCTGAAATCACCGTGCCCAAACTGCTCGGCATCGAAGGCAATGCCTACCTGCAAGTGCGCATCGTGCCTACCAGCGAAACTGGTGAGAGTACTGCTGCCCAGGGCAACAACACCCTGCAGGCAACAGAGACTTTCAGCGTGGGCAAACGGCTATTCGTCGAGATTTCTCCCTCAGAAATCAGTGAGAACAGCAGTCAGCGCATCATGGTGAAAGTCAGTCGTAGTGGTGATTGGAGTGGAGAGCAGGTCTTCAGCCTATCATCAAGCGACACCCGCATTCGACTGCCACAGCAGGTCACCATTCCTGCCAGCCAATCGGGCGCAGAGGTGTTTACGACGATTACTGACAACACCGCCATCGACAGCAATTCATCGGTGACCATCAGTGCCGGCGGCAATGGCTACGATACCGCCACTGGCCAGTTGGTCATCATCGACAACGAGTTCGCCAACCTCACGCTGACAGCTTCGAAGAGTACCATCACCGAGGGTGAGACCTTCCAGCTCACCGTCAGCTCTTCCATCACGGTAAAAAACAACCCGCTCGAGGTGACGTTGTCCTGCGAGAATGCCAAGCGTTTCTCCTTCCCACAGACGGTAAGCATCCCTGTGGGCAAGAAGACGGCAAAGGTGGAGGTGACAGCCATCGACGACGATGTCCCCTCGCAGACGCTCTCCACAGCCTTCACGGCATCAGCTCCCCAGTACAACAAGGCTGAGGCCATCGTTCTGCTGCAGGACAACGACCTGCCCGTGCTGACCTTGGAACTGACGCCCGCCACCGTACAGGAGGGCGACGGACCGTTGGCTGTGGCTGCTGTGTTGCGACGCACCACTCACACCGACGCCAAGATTACCGTTCGGCTCAGCGACGATGCCAATGGTGCGCTCTATTACGGCAATCAGACACTGGAGCTGGCCAAGGGCGTTGAGGAAGTACACTTCAATCTGGGACCTGTCGACAACTCCAATGTCGATGGCGACCGCACCTACAACATCACTGCGGCCGTATGGCTCTCTTCGTGTAGCTGTAGTGCGGCTGGCGAGGCAGCGGGCAGTGTGTCGGCACAGCTCCGCGTGCTCGACGACGACGGCCCTGCCCTCAGCATCACATCGTCCAAAAGCACGGTGAAGGAAGGTGAAAAGACGACGCTGACCGTCGAACGCAACACAAGCAATGTGTCTCAAGCACTGACCGTGACCTTATCGAGTGACTACGAGGACGGGCTGACCTACAACCACACGGTCACCATCGCCGCCAAGAAGAAATCGGCAACGGTGGAAGTGACGGCCAAGAGCAACAACCAGAGCAACGACAACCACACCGTGGTCTTCACCGCCCAGGCCAACGGCTTTGCCACAGGCACCTGCTACATCATGGTGACCGACCAGACACTGCCCGATGCCCGCATCAGCAGCTTCACGGCCAACATACAGGAGGCAGAGGTGGGAACGGAAGCCCTGCTGACGATTGTCGTCAACAACGAGGGTGCCGCCGAATTGCCGGCGGGTATAGCCGTAAAGGTTTACCGTCAAGGTGAGTCAAAGGCTATTGCCACGCTCTATACCACGGAGACCCTTGCCATCGGAGGAAGCCAGACGCTGACACGCAACATCATCCTGCCGACCGAAGTGGGACTGCATCAGTTCTATGCGGTGGTGAATGAGTCGGGCGAGGTGAACGAGTTGTCGCACACCAACAATACCTCACAGATGGTTGACATCCGTACCGTTGCCCCGTATAGCGTGACCGTCGCCACCAACAAGACCAAGTACAAGCAGGGTGAGACGGTGGTCATCACGGGACAGCTCACAGGCAACAACACAGCCTCCACAGCCATCGACCTTTACATCATCAACGAGGGCGCACGCCAGGTATTCCCCGTCACCACCGACGAACAGGGCGCCTTCCGCTATGAATACACGCCCTACTCCCTGCAGTCGGGCCACTTCATCGTGGGTGCCTGCTATCCTGGCGAGGGACTGACCACCCAGATGGCTGCCTTCGACATCTATGGGCTGCGGAGGGTGGACAACGACTACATCACTTGCGACACGAAGTTGGGAGAGGAATACGTTGGCACCATTATCATTGAGAATCCGGGTCAACTGCAACAAACCATCAACTCGTTTGCCGTGGTTTCCAAGCCTGACGGGTGTGATGTCGTCCTGGAGAAGCCCAATACGATTGCAGCCAACGGTACGGCACAGTTGAAATACAAACTGACTGGCAATGCCGTTACAGAAACCAAAGACTGGGAAATCATTCAACTGAAGGTGACCACCACCCAAGGTTCCTCATTACCCATCACGCTTTACTACTATTGTTCTGCCCAACATGCTGTCTTGACGGCCAACACGACTAATATCAACACGACCATAACGAAGGGCGCAACAAGAGAATACCTGCTTAATGTCATGAACACAGGCAAGGCTCCTTCTGGAAAGATTACCGTGAAGTTGCCCAATGTCAGCTGGATGCAATTAGGCAGTCCTACTGAGATGTCATCCCTCGAATGTGGAGAAACAGCTACTGTCTGTCTGCAACTTACTCCCACAGCCGACATGCCACTGAATGTTCCTTACACAGGACGCATCGCATTGAACTGTGAGAATGGAGACGGTGTCTCTGTGAGCTACCAGATAGAGGTTGTATCAGAATCTACGGGCACCCTGACTATCGACGTGGTAGATGAGTACACGTATTATACTGAGGAGAAACCGCATGTGGCTGGTGCTGGCATCGTGGTGAAACACCCCGTGACGGGTGCCATCGTGACGCAGGGCACCACTGGCAGCGACGGTCTATTCAGTGTCGTACTGCCTGAAGGTTTCTACAACATCAGTGTAACCGAAAGCCACCACAACTCCGTTACGGGTAACATATTGGTCGATCCTGGCACCACCAACTATCAGGAAGTTTTCCTGCCCTACAACGCTATCAGCTATTCGTGGGATGTCGTGGAAACAGAAGTGGAAGACGAATACGCGATAGAGACTGTGGTGACATACGAGACCAATGTGCCGAAGCCGGTCGTCATCGTCAACCTTCCCACAGAACAACCTGCCGACAATAGCATCGTCGCCATCGTCGTCACCAACAAGGGATTGATCAATGCCCAGCACATGACCATGAACCTTGACTGCTCGGAAGGCTACGAATTCGTGCTGCTCAATCCTGAAGAGCTTGAAGTGTTGGCACCTCAGCAGTCGCATGTGTTCTACGCAAGGTTCCAGAAGAAAACCACGCAAAACAGCAAGCGCAACGCTTGGGGGGATCCCGAATCAGATTGTATCAGCATCTTCGCTGGAGCATTGTATGACTACATGTGTGGCAATGCCAAGAACTTCGACGAGGCGCTTGCCCAGAACGGCTGGGGAGCCTGTATGGGCAGCGGAGGTTCTGGAACTTCTCCCAACTGGCGATTGGTTCCCGTTCCTCATACGGGTCCAAGCTGGCCAGGCGGACCAAGTGGCCCGGGAGGGTGGAAGAAACCGGGTGAGAACAAACCCACTCCCGATGATGACAGTCCTGGAATCATTCAGACCTTGGTGCAGAAATACTGCGACATGCCTTGTAGCAAGGAACTGACACAGGCCTTGGCTTGCGAGGCAGCAGGGGCTTTGATACCAAGCTGGATCAGTTGTCCATACGATGTCATCAATAACTGTGGCTTTGGTTCCGTAAGCGATTGTATTACAGGCGCATTAGGATGCACTCCAGCAGGTGGACATACCAACTGTTGGCTTCCATACGTCTATTGTTTGTACAACCACGCTACATCCAACCACAACCACGCTCCAAGAAAAGCTGGTGCCATGAACACGCAGGAAGCCATCGCCGGCAACCTCATTGCAGCCGACGACTTGCTCAGCAAACAGAGCATGGCCTTCTGGAGAATTGTCGAAGAACACTTCGGAGAAAAGGAATGGCTCGACTGCGACAATCAGTCGTTAGCCGATGTTCTCTCCGTCGTCAACGTACTGGGTTCTGACCATCTGTTCACTGCCAACGACTTCCAGAACGTCAAACCTGTGACCATTTCCGACGAACAGTTGGCCCAGTTCATTGAGCGCGTCAACAACACGTACCAATATGCTAACACGGGCTATGAAGGACTGGCGAACTACATCAATCCAGACACACTGACGTATTACAGCAACGTCATCAACCAGTGCGAGCAAGAGGCCGTGGCCGCAGGTTACGAGGGCGTGGCCGAAATGTACACAGAAGCCTACAACGACCTGCACGACTACGTTAGCGGCGAGCATAACTCCGTCTGCGCCTCCGTGTCGCTCAAGCTCTCGCAGCAGATGGTGATGACCCGCCAAGCCTTCCGAGGCACCCTGACGGTCTTCAACGGCAACGAGGAGACAGCCATGCAGGATGTGAAGCTGACGCTGACAGTCACCAACACCGCAACGGGCGAGGTGGCCACCAGCCATGAGTTCCAGATCAACGCGGAGTCTCTTGAAGGCTTTGCCGGAGAACTGACGCTCGATGGCGGATGGACACTTGCTGCCAATGCTACGGGAACAGCCACCGTGCTCTTCATCCCGACAAAGTATGCCGCTCCCACAGAGCCCGTTGACTATGCCTTCGGCGGAACGCTCTCCTACATCGACCCGTTCACAGGCTTGGAAGTGACGCGCGACCTCTATCCCGTCACCCTCACCGTGAAGCCTTCGCCGGAACTCGACCTCGCCTATTTCATGCAGCGCGATGTCTATGGCGACGATCCGCTGACGCTCGACGTCGTGGAGGCCATGAAGCCTGCCGAGTTTGCTCTCCTTATTAATAATAAGGGCAACGGCGATGCCACAAACGTCCGCATGGTGACGCAGCAGCCTGAGATCATCGAGAACGAGAAAGGTTTGGCCATCGTCTTCGACATCATCAGTTCGCAGGTGAATGGTGGCGATGCCGCCCTGTCGTTCGGGCAGTCTATTGCCAACGACTTCGGCAACATCCCTGCCCACTCGCAACTGTACGCCCAGTGGTGGCTGCAAAGCTCGCTACTTGGCCACTTCACCGACTACGATGTGTCGGCCACTCACGTTTCGAGCTATGGCAATCCTGACCTCTCACTACTCGACGAGGTCACCATCCACGAGCTCATCCACGGTTTCAACCTCACCAGTGGTGTAAGTAGCGGCTCTGCTACCGAAACTCTCCGAGCTTTCCTCGTCAATGACATCCCCGATGCCAACGACCTTCCCGACAAGCTCTACTTCTCCAATGGTGACACCATTGGCGTAGCTATTGCTGCATCGGCAAACGTGGAACGCCTCTCGCCGACCAGCTGCCGATTGACGGTCATCCCATCGAAAGCCGGATGGAACTATGGCTCGCTGCTCGATCCTACCTACGGCCTTGCAGAGTTGAAGAGCATCGTCCGCCAAAGCGACGGCAAGGAACTCTCAGCCGAGAACTTCTGGCAGACCGACCGTACCCTGCGCGATGGAAAAGACTGGCTCTATGAGAATCGTCTGCACTTCGTCGACAATTTCTCACGCAATGTCAGCGGCGGCTCTGCCGAAGCTGAGACCTACCTGCTCACCTTCGAACCGCTGCCTGAGGTACTGCTCGCCGTAGAACAGTTCAATGGCATACCCGAAGAGGGAACAGTGGCCATAGAACCAGTGAACAGCGTGCAGGTGTGCTTCACCAAGCCCATCGCCCCGGCAACGTTCACCGCCGACGACCTCGCCATGAACGTGCAGGGCGTCAAGCAAGACACTAAGCTCATCGGCATCAGCACCACCGACAACCAGACGTTCACCCTCGACCTGGAGACGCTCACCGCCACATGTCCCAACGGCTACTACACACTGACGGTACAGACCAGCGGCATCACCGATTTCGAGGGATTCCAAGGGCGCGATGGCAAACAGGCGGCATGGGTACTCTTCCGCGGAGGACTGGTGCAACTGCTCACTTCGACTTATCCCGAGAATGCAGGAACCATCTCTCACTCGCAATCAGCCCGCCCCAACGGTCCCCGTATGTCGCTGAATAACAGCAACTCCACCACTGCCTCCTACGGCTCTACCGTCACCCTGACGGCTTCGCCCGCCGAAGGCTACGAACTGGTAAACTGGACGAAGAACGGCGAAGTGATCTCCACCGAACCGCAATGCTCCGTATTGGCGAACGACGACCTCAACATCGTGGCCAACTTCCAGAAGACAAGCCACCGTGTGGATGTCACCATCGAGGGAGAGGGAACCGTTGAAGAGGGTGCCACGGGCATCTATCCCTATGGCGAGCAGCTCACTCTGAGGGCTGTTCCTGCCGAGGGCTATGCTTTCAAGCAGTGGAATGCCAACGGAAAACGCCACAGCACGTCGCCCACCATCCAGTGGACAGTGAAGGACGATGCCACCCTGAGCGCCATCTTCACCGAACTGCCTTATGCCACCCTGAGCGGGCTGGTGCGCACCAGCGACACCAAGCGCCCCATCAAGGATGCTGTCATCACGCTGACGGCCAACGGCAAGACCTATTCCACAACATCGAGTAGCGCAGGCCGCTACTCCATACAGGTGGACGACCGTTCGCTCGTCTATGCTGTATCATGCCAAGCCAGCGGCTTCATGGATGGTCCTGACAGCGACCTCTCTTTCGAGAGTAATACCGCAACGATTGACTTCGACCTCATCCGCGGAGCCACTGTGCGCATGCCCGACGACGGTATCTGCACCTTCTCGAGCCCAGTAAGTCTTGACTTCACGACAGTGGCGTCTGACGTCATTGCCTACTATGCCGAGAACTACACCTCTGAGAGCGTCATCTTGCGCGAAACGGAGCATTCGGCAGCTGGTGAAGGACTTGTTCTCATCGGCACTTCGTTGAAACGCGTCGACATCCCCGAGGCCGAATACGAAGCTGATGCCATTGTCGACAACCTCCTGGTAGGAACGGCCTACGCGCCCTATACCGTGGGCAACGAGACTGTCTACATCTTGGACAACACCACCGGCACCGCTAAGTTCCAGAAAGCCTCGAAAGGACTCGTCGTCCCGCAGTACAAAGCTTACCTCCGCATGATTGTCTCCGGCACTCCGAACGTCATCAACATCATCTGGGGCGAACCTACTCTGATTGATGCCATTAGGACCGCGGCCGACGAGAACGGTTGGTACAGTCTCGACGGCAAGGTCATTCCGCAGCCGAAGCGCGGTGTCAACGTCACCAAGCGTAGAAAAATCACGGTGAAGTAATCACCTCCATAGAATCGGACTTGCGCCGCACGCCACAATCCTTTGTGGTGTGCGGCGTTTGTTTCTGTATTTGTTGCATCTACCAGTTGTCAAGCAGAATTATGTTAAAAAAAGTAAAGAGAAAGATAATCATATAGAAATAATCAGTAATTTTGCACCCCAGAAAGGTTACATTCCAATAAAAAGTAAGAAAACTATCATGAAGAACTATTTTGATTTGACAGGAAACGTGGCCATCGTAACGGGATGTTCGGGTGGCTTAGGTGTACAAATGGCAAAAGCACTGGCAAACCAAGGCTGTATGATTGTGCCCATCGCACGGCGCTTGGAGAAACTGCAGGAGGTGGCAGAAGAGCTGCGCCAGGAGTTTGGCGTAGAGGTGCTGCCCATTCGTTGCGATGTGACGGACACAAAGATGGTGGAAGAAATGGTCGGACAGGTGATGGACCATTTCGGTCGCATCGACATTCTCGTCAACAATGCTGGCACAGGAGCGGTAGCTCCCGCCGAGGACATCACCGACGAACAGTTTGAGCATGAGTTCCAGATTGATCTCTTCGGCTCGTTCAAGGTAGCCCGGGCCGTAGCCAAACGCGCCATGCTGCCTGCAAAGTATGGCCGAATCATCAACATTGCCTCAATGTACGGACTGGTGGGCAACAAGATAGCACCAGCATCGCCCTACCATGCTGCCAAAGGTGGGGTGGTCAACCTGACACGCGCCCTTGCTGCCGAATGGGGTAAGAGCGGTGTGACAGTAAACTGCATCTGTCCGGGCTACTTCTGGACACCACTCACCAAAGACACACTCGACACAGAATGGTTCAAGAAATATGCCCAAGATACCATACCCTTGGAGCGCTACGGCAAAGAAGGAGAACTCGACTCTGCCGCTATCTTTCTGGCATCGCCGTTCTCCAGCTATGTCAATGGCATTGCCGTTCCCGTGGACGGCGGCTACACCTGCGTGTAACAACCTGTTTTCAAAACGACAGGAAGAACCACCAACTTGCTCGAGTTGCGTGGTTTTTTTGACTGTTGCCGCATGAATGGTATTTGGAAATTCCAAGACGGAATGGTTTTTTAATGAAAAAAGTTGCAAGCCCACACAATAAAAGGGCGAAAAATCCGTTATATTGATGTGTATACACGAAATTTGAAGGGAAAATGATAGAATATGTAAAGGGTGAAATTGTTGAAATCACCCCTGCTTACGCTGTGATAGATGTTCACGGCGTGGGATATGGACTGAACATCTCGCTGAACACCTTTTCGGCGATTCAAGGGAAAAACGAGGCACGGCTGTGGGTCTACGAGGCCATCCGCGAAGATGCCTACGTGCTCTTCGGCTTTGGAACGAAGGAAGAGCGCGATATGTTTTTGCTGCTCATTACCGTGAGCGGCGTAGGCGCCAACACAGCACGTGTAATCCTCTCGGAGCTGACGGTGGCCGAGCTATGCAACGTCATTGCTACAGGCAATGAACGCATTCTGAAAGGCGTGAAAGGCATCGGCCTGAAAACGGCGCAGCGCATCATCGTCGACTTGAAGGATAAGATTCCTCAGGAGTTAGGTGTTCAGGAGTTCAGGAGTACGGGAACTCAGACGAGTGTACCACAGATCAATGCCGCCCAGAAGCAGGTACGCGATGAGGCTGTGGGTGCCCTGACGATGCTGGGATTCTCGCCAGCTCCCACACAAAAGGTTGTCAACGCCATCTTGAAAGAGCATCCCGATGCCCCTGTTGAACAGGTGGTTAAAATGGCATTGAAGCAGATTAAATAGACCAACCATTGGTAAATTGAGAGTTTCGCAATAAAGTGGATAGACTGAAAAAACATATCGTCGTATTGGCCATGGCCTTGCTCAGCATCAACGTGCTGGGATGGGCTGTGGTGCCTGCAGTCTATTCGCTCTACAGTTATTCTTCGAGGAGCGAGGAGCGAGCATCGAGGAGTGAGCATACCATTTTGGAAGGCAAAGAGGGAAACAATGCTCCCCACTCGCCACTCCAAGAAACGCCGCCTGACACCACGAAGAATAGCAACATCACGGCGCAGCCCATCATTCAGGAAGACGAGACGATTCCCGACTCTTTGATCCATCCTCTGTGGCCCATCCAACGCACCCAACCCATCACCCTCGATGACCTGCAGCACAACACCTCCGACCTGAAAATGCCAGATAACATCAGTCAGGAAGTGGTGTACAACGATACGCTCGACATGTATATCCTCGGTTCGAAAATGGGCGACTTGTATATCGGCACCCCTTTCTTGATGACGGCCGAGGAGTTTGGTGACTGGGCTAATCGGAAACTGCGTCGCGACTTCTTCCGCTCGAAGAATTCTGAAATCCTGCAGGAGCAGGGCAAGGAGAAGTTCTCGTTCTCCGACATGCACTTCGACCTCGGTCCGGCAGAAAAGATCTTCGGCCCAGGCGGTGTGCGCATCAAGACGCAGGGAACGGCTGAGCTGAAGTTCGGTGCTACGATGAAAAACATCGACAACCCCTCGCTGCCTGTCCGCAACCGAAAGACCACGCAGATGAACTTCGACGAGAAGATCAACCTCAGCGTCAACGGTAAGGTGGGCGACAAGGTGAACATGAACCTCAACTACAACACCGAGGCGACCTTCGACTTCGACTCTCAGAACATGAAGCTGAAATACGACGGCAAGGAAGATGAGATCATCAAACTGGTGGAAGCCGGCAACGTGTCGTTCCCCAGCAACTCATCACTTGTACATGGTGCGTCGGCCCTGTTCGGCATACGCACAGACTGGCAGTTTGGCAAGTTGAAGCTGCAGACAGTGGTAAGCCAGAAGAAGACATCTTCGTCGAGTGTATCGAGCAAGGGAGGTGTGCAGACGACAGCCTTCGAGATAGATGCCGCCAACTACGAAGAAAACCGACACTTCTTCCTTGCCAGGCATTTCCGCGACAAATATGACAACGCCATGAAGTCGTTGCCTAACCTGACCACAGGCATCACCATCAATCGCGTGGAGATCTGGGTGACCAACAAGACGGGCACCACGACCAACACCCGTAACATCGTGGCACTGACCGATCTGGGCGAGAACACGCAGGTGAGCAACCCTCAATGGAACCTCACGGGGCAGGCCGTGCCATGCAACCAAGCCAACACGCTCTACTCTTCGTTGGTCAACAACTACGCCACTGCTCGCGATATCGACCAGACGTCGACAACACTCGACGCCATTCCAAAATTCGTGGGTGGCACCGACTACGAAAAACTGGAGAGTGCCCGACTGCTTTCTTCTTCGGAGTACACGCTGAACAAAGCATTGGGCTACGTTTCCATAAAGTCGTTGCAAACCGACCAGGTGCTGGCTATCGCTTACGAATACACCTATGGCGGCGTGACTTACCAGGTGGGTGAGTTCGCCAGTGACATCACAGACGTCAGCCAGGCACTGTTTGTGAAATCGCTAAAGAACACCAGCAACAACCCCCATCAGGGCAACTGGGACCTGATGATGAAAAATGTCTACTACTTGGCCTCCAACGTGCAGAAAGACAAGTTCCGACTGGACATCAAATACCAGAGTGACACAACGGGTGTATACCTTTCTTATATACCCGAGGCACAAGTGAAGGATCAGACTCTCATCAAGCTCTTGGGGGCCGACCGTCTGGACAACAACATGAAAGCTCACTCCAATGGCTATTTCGACTTTGTGGAAGGCTACACCGTATCAAACGGTCGCGTGTTCCTGCCTGAAGCAGAGCCTTTCGGCGACTACCTCTATCGAGCCCTGACAGACAAGGGCATATCATCGCAGGTAGCCGACAAGTATTGTTTCTACGAGCTTTATGACTCTACGAAGACGGTGGCCAAGCAGATAGCTGAGAAAGACAAGTTCATGATGGTGGGACAGTATCGCGGTTCGTCGGCCAACGTCATTTCACTGGGTGCCTACAACGTGCCTCAGGGTAGCGTCGTGGTGACAGCCGGCGGTGTGACGCTGCACGAGGGTTCCGACTATAGCGTGGACTACTCGGCCGGTGAGGTGACCATCCTCAACCAAAGCATCATCGATGCAGGCACCTCGGTCAACGTATCGCTGGAGAGTGCCACCGACTACGCGCAAGAACGAAAGACGATGCTGGGCATGAACTGGAGCTACGACTTTACGAAGAATTTCCAACTTAGCGGTACCCTGCAGCACCTCTCCGAACAGGCGCTTACGACGAAAGTGGCAATGGGCAACGAACCGCTGAACAACACGCTGTGGGGCGTGAACATTAACTGGAAAAAGGAGAGCCAATGGCTCACCAATATGCTCGACAAGATTCCTGGCTTGCACTGCACGGCACCTTCACAAATCACGTTCAAAGGGGAATTCGCCCACTTGATAGCTGGACAGTCGCACGGCACGCAGGACAATGCATCGTATCTCGATGACTTTGAAAACACGAAAAACACTATTGATGTGTCGACTCCCAACGCTTGGATCATCTCCAGTGTCCCTTCCATGTTTCCGGAGAACAACGACAAAACAGGTGTAACCAGCGGCTACAACCGGTCGCTCCTTGCCTGGTATAGCATTGATCCGCTGTTCACACGCCGTTCATCGTCGCTGACACCCAGCCACATCAAGAGCGACCTCGACCAACTGTCCGACTTCTACGTCCGTGAATGGTACGTCAGGGAACTTTTCCCCTTCCGCGATCAGAGCAACTACAGCGGAACGACCTCCACACTGCCCATCCTCAACCTTGCCTACTACCCCAGTGAACGCGGTCCCTACAATCTGGATCCCAACCTGAACAGCGACGGTACGCTGCCTAACCCACAAAACCGCTGGGGCGGCATGATGCGCAAACTCGACACCAGCGATTTCGAGGCTGCCAACATAGAGTATATCGAGTTCTGGATGCTTGACCCCTTCATCTACAGCCAATACAAGGAAGACGCCAACCGCTATGGTGGCGACCTGTATTTCAACCTCGGTGAGGTGAGCGAGGATATCCTTCGCGACGGCAAGAAATTCTACGAGAGTGGCATGCCCGTAGACGGTTCACAGAGCTTCTCCTATTCACAATGGGGAAAAATACCCACACAAAGCACCGTCACCTACGCCTTTGCCACGACGTCAGGTTCTCGCAATCTGCAAGATGTGGGCTACAACGGACTGAACAACGAGGAGGAACGCGCTTACGGGGCTTATCAGCAATTCCTGAACGAGATTCAGGGAAAGGTGAGCGCTGCTGTCTTCGACAGCATCATGAACGACCCCGCCAACGACGACTACCACTACTTCCGCGGTGCGGATTTCGACCAGATAGAGGCGCCCATCCTCCTGCGCTACAAACGTATCAACATGCCGCAAGGCAACTCGCCCGACAACGAAAACTCGCCCGAAAGCTATAGCACGGCATTCAAGTCGACACCCGACGTGGAAGACATCAATCAGGACTACACGCTCAACGAGTACGAGAAGTACTACCAATACCACGTCAGCATCAGGCCAGAGGACTTGGTGGTGGGACAAAACTACATCGTAGACAAACGTACCATCAAGCCGACGCTGCGCAACGGTGCGAAAGATCAGGAGACGACCTGGTACCAATTCCGCATACCCCTGAAAGACTACGAGAAGAAGGTGGGAAGCATCAGCGACTTTACCAGCGTACGCTTCATGCGCATGTTCTGCACCAATTTCGAGAAGCCCATCGTCATGCGATTCGCTTCACTCGACCTTGTGCGTGGCGAATGGCGTGTCTACGAACAATCACTCAGCGGTGGCGCCGAGGTGGGCAAGATGGCGGTCAGTGCCGTCAGCATCGAGGAAAACAACGACAAGGAACCCGTCAACTACGTCTTGCCACCGGGCATCCGACGCGAACAAGACCCCACGCAGCCTCAGCTCGTCGAGAGCAATGAGCAGTCGCTGTCCATGACTGTCACCAACCTCGGCACAGGCAGTTCGAAGGCTGTCTACAAAAACTCAAATGTCGACCTACGGCAATACAAGCGCATTCAGATGTTCGTTCATGCCAATGCCATGCCGCAGAACACCACAAACCTAACTGACAATCAACTGGCGGTGTTCGTACGCCTGGGCTCTGACTACAAAAACAACTATTACGAGTATGAGATTCCTCTCCGTCTCACAGCTCCCGGCAACTACAACCGCTACTCCCAGCAGGACTGCAAGGCTGTATGGCCAGAAGAGAACATGCTCGACATTCCCCTCTCCGTCTTCACGCATCTGAAGAAACAGCGCAACAAGGCGAAGGCCGATGGACAGGCATCCTACAACATGCCCTACAGTACTTATACTGAGGACAAGCCCAACAACAAGATTACCGTGATGGGTAATCCTACGTTAGGTGAGGTGAAGACCATGATCATTGGTGTGCGCAACCTCTCAAGCGACGTAAAAAGCGGAGAAATCTGGGTGAACGAACTTCGTTTGCTCGAATACAACAATGAAGGTGGCTGGGCAGCTCAAGGCAATTTGAACCTTCAGCTGTCAGACGTGGGAAGCCTCAACATGATGGGTAAGATGATGACCGAAGGCTTCGGAGGACTCGAGCAGGGCGTCATGGAACGCAGCAAGGAAAACGAAACGCAGTATTCCGTCACGGCCAACTTCGAGCTCGGAAAGTTCTTCCCCGACAAGGCGAAGGTTTCTGCACCGCTCTACTATTCGGTCACAAAGGAGAAGTCGTCGCCAAAATATAACCCCCTCGACACCGATATGGAGCTCAAGGAGGCACTCGATGCCACTGGCTCGAAACACGAGCGCGACTCCATCGAGAGCATGGCGGTCACCAAACAGACCACCACCAACTTCTCGCTGTCGAATGTTCGCGTCGGCATCACGAACAAACGCCATCCCATGCCCTACGACCCAGGAAACTTCTCGTTCTCTTACAGCCATTCTCACCGCCACAACACGGGCGAGACAACGGTCTACGAAGACGAACATCAATGGCGCGGCTCTATGAACTATAGTTATACACCGGTCTACAAGCCTTTCGAGCCGTTCAAGAAGTCGCTTGCTAAAAACAAGAGCAAATGGGTGGAAATCCTCAAGAAGTTTGGTCTCAACTACTTGCCGCAGAACATCTCTTTCAACAGCGAGATTACGCGCCATTACCACGAACTGCAAGAGCGCGACATGGAAAGCCTCGAGAACGCACAGCTGCCGCTCACCTTCAACGAGCAGTTCCTCTGGAATCGCGATTTCTCCATCCGATGGGACCTCACGAAGAACCTGCATCTTAACTTCAACAGCGCAACACATGCGCAGATCGAGGAACCCTATACACCAGTGAACAAGGACCTCTATCCCGACCGATACGCTGCTTGGAAGGACTCGGTAAAGACCAGTCTGAAGGGCTTTGGCTCCCCCATGGACTATACGCAGAATTTTACAGCCTCCTACCAGTTGCCGCTCAACCTGCTGCCCATCTTCAGCTGGCTCAATGCTGATGCCAACTATCAGGCCAACTACGGATGGCAGCGAGGCACCGACCTGGAAGACGGTACGTCGCTGGGCAACAACATCAACAACAACCGCACGCTGACGCTCAACAGCACATGGAGCCTCGAGAAGCTCTATAACCTTAGTCCTTTCCTCAAGAAAGCCAACGAACGGTTCAACAAAACGGCAAAGCCGAAAGCCAAAAACTCTCGCTCTGCGCTCCCCGCTCTTCGCTCTTCGCAAAAAGAATCCCGTAAGTCTGCTGTCGACGGCGAAAACCCCTCTGAGAAGGAGCAAAAAGAGCTACCCAAGAACAAGAAAGGCTTCGAAAAAGAAATCACCCTTCAGCCCGACACCACCATCGAGGTGAACCACGGTAAGAAGAGCAAGCGACTGATTGTCTCGGCAAAGACGGCCGACGGCAAGTCGTTCCCCATCAAGTACAAGAAGGTCGACGACAACAAGATTCGCATCACATCGAAAGTAGACTCGGCCACCACCGTGAAAATCTCGGTCTTGGCCAAAGAACCCAACGATGAGAAGGGGTGGTACAAGACGGCACAGGTCATCGCCCGCGCCCTGATGCTCGTGCGCAACGTCAGCATCTCCTATCGCGACCAATTTAGCATGGCGCTGCCAGGCTTCAAGCCCTTTGTGGGCGACATGTTAGGACAGCGACGCATGGACGGAATGTTCGCACCCGGCCTTGACTTCGCCTTTGGCACCGCCGGCGACGGCTATTTGCAGAAAGCAGCTGACAACGGATGGCTCATGACGAACGACAACGTGGCGACGCCAGCTACCACCAATGCATCGAAAGATCTCCAGCTGCGCATGACTTTGGAGCCCATGAAGAACTTCAAGATCGATCTCAACGCTTCGCACACAGAAACCAAGGCACGCTCCATCCAGTATATGTATCAGGGGTCGCCCACCACGCAGAGTGGTACGTTCAACATGACGACCATCTCCATCCGCACCGCGTTCGAAAGCACGGGTAATGCCAACAACGGATACAAGTCGAAGTCGTTCGAGAAGTTCTGCAATTCGCTCGACGCCTTCCAGCAACGAGTCGAAAACCAATACCGCGACGCAGTCTATCCCGCAGGTACACCGCTTGCCGGACAGACATTCAACCCAGAAAAGGGAACCATCAACAAATACTCAGCCGATGTCATGGTACCCGCCTTCCTCGCCACCTATACCAGCATGGGAGGCAACAAACTGTCGCTCTTCCCCACCCTTTCGCAACTGCTGCCTAACTGGAGCATCAAGTTCAGCGGACTGACGCAGCTACCGTGGATTAAAGAGCATTTCAAGAGCGTCAACCTCAACCACGCCTACAAGAGCGTTTACGCCGTAGGGTCATACAGTTCCTATAGCACCTACCAGGAATACATGAACGGACTGGGATTCATCACCGATGCCACCACGGGCATGCCCACGCCGGGTTCCATGTTCAACGTCAGCACGGTCAGCATCAACGAGGCATTCTCGCCGCTGCTCGGCATCGACGTCACCCTGCAGAACAACCTCACCTGCAAGCTGGAATACAAGACCACGCGTGTGCTCAACCTCTCCATGACGAGCATCCAAATCAACGAACAGACATCCAAAGACTGGGTGCTCGGCTTCGGCTATAAGATCAACGACTTCAAACTCTTCGGCGGTAGCAACCACAGAAAAGTGAAGAACAACAAGAAAGGCAACGGCGACGAGGAGGAAGAGAACAAATCTGTTTCTGGCAGGGGCACCTCTTCAAACAAAAAGGGCTCCGTCAACCACGACCTAAACCTGCGCCTCGACATCTCACACCGCATGCAGGCCGCCATCGTGCGCGACATCGCCACCATGACTTCTTCCGCCAGCAGCGGTAACAAGGCTTTCAAGCTCTCCTTCTCCGCCGACTACACCCTTTCGAAGCTCCTCACCATGAGCTTCTACTACGACCAGCAGGTCAACACGCCGCTGCTCTCCTCCAGCAGCTACCCCACCACAACACGCGACTTCGGACTCTCCTTGAAGTTCTCACTCACGCGATAAGACGTGCCACTCCACCCAACGACCGATGAGAATACATCATGCTCTCTACAGCATCCTGCTATCGCTCCCGCTCCTCACCCTGTCCTGAGGAGGGAATGGCGAGCGCATGGATATGCTTCAGCAAGCCGACTCGTTGATGGCCGACCGGCCCGACTCCGCGCTGACCCTCCTCAACGCCCTGCTGCCCGACACAAACCAGATGAGGAAGCGCGATCTCATGCGCTTCCACCTGCTGCGCACCAACGCTGAGAACAAGTGCGACACCGTGCTCACCGCCCGCCACGCCGCCCTGATGCGCCTCGTCTGCGACTACTACGACCATAAGGCCTCCCCCTTTTGGGGGGATGAGAGGGGGGCTTCCCGTATGCTCGCCCACTACCTGCTGGGTCGCTGCTACGACGACATGGGGGAAGCACCCGCAGCATTGGAGGAGTTCCATCATGCAGCAGAATTGGCAGACACGACACTATCGAGCTGTGATTTCCATTTGCTCAGTCTTATCCATTCTCAGACAAGCATGATTTACAGTAAGTTGTACATGCCGGCAGACAGACTTCAAGAACTACAGAAGGCTGCTCATTATGCATTGCTTGACAGCGACTCCCTTTCCTATTGGCTTTACACAGAGCATTCTGCCAACTGCTATCTTCATCTGCACATGCCTGACTCTTTTATTGCCATAAAGGAAAAGCGTGCAGAGGCATTCAGCGATATGGGATATGGAAATCTTTCTGCAATAGCATTGGGCACAACAGCTATAACACACTTGGAAAGAGGCGATTTGGAAAAAGCTTCAAGGTATCTGGCAGAGTATGAAAAGAAATCTGGCTTGTTTATGAGTGATGGTAGCATTGAGCAAGGACGTGAGACGTACTATTACAGCAAGGGACTTTATCTGCTGCAGACAGGGAAGACCGACTCTGCCGAACTCTGTTTCCGCAAGGAACTCAACACAGGAAAGAGCCACAACGACCAGATTTGTGCCTCACAGGGACTTTGCCGGCTTTATCAGCAGCTTCACCTTAGCGATTCAGTAGCCAAGTATGCTATGTACAGTTATGCCATGAGCGATTCCGCCTATGAGGAATCGGTCAGTAACAGTTTACACCGCATGCAGGCCATGTTTGACTATTCGCGCTACCAGGGGGAGGCTTTGAAGCAGAGTCGGGAAGCTCGGGAATCCAGCAACAGAAACGCTGTGCTTTGTATAGCCATCGTGCTGATTTCCGTCGCTTTCGGTATTGTCATCTGGAGACGCAGGAACGTCACGAGGCAAAAAGAGAAGGAGATGAACCGCTTGTTGCTTGAGTATGCGAAAGACAAGGAAGCGCTGGATGAGAAAAGGAAAGACCTCCAGGTCCTTCTGGAAGCAGGTTACCAAGACGGAAGTCTATGCAGCTTTCGATACATACACGAAACTAAGGAAGGGCAAGCCGTCGAAAGAGCAATGGCAACAACTGCAAGACCTCATCGAGCAGTATTATCCTTCATTCAAGGTCCTTCTGAAAGTGAAGAACAGAATAACCAGATACGACTATCAAGTGTGCATGCTTGACCTGTTGGGATTTACGCCGGGAGATATCGCCTCCATTATGGAAAAGGAGCTCCCGTCCGTTTCCAAAACGCGCAAAAAGCTACTCAAGAATATCTTTCACATAGATGGAAAGCCAGAGGATTTTGACCGGATTTTGAAAGAAAGCATCTGAAAACCCTACAAGAAGAGCTTCATCCCGGGAATCCGTAAACCTCTTATATTTAGGCACTTGCAGCATTTTGGGAAAATGAAGGGAATTTTTTTTCTGCAATTTTCTTTGGTGGAATGTGAAATTAATGCTAACTTTGCAGCCGAAATGTACAGAAATTACGACGACTTAGTCAAGTAGTTGCGATACACAGAAAAATTTAACGTTAATAATTTAAATCAGTCATGATGACAAGAAACACCACCGCCGCGGTAATTGCCGGATTGCCTATCTTGGCAATGGCAAGTACAGAAGAGCCCCAAACCGGAACGCCAGTCAATTTGGCAGTGGGAATTATCGACCCTCAAACACCAATGGACGTAAAGCATTCCAAGTCACCCGTCCAGCCCCGTACGTCACCCTCGACGACCATACCTTATATATATGGTCGCAGCACGGAGGGTACACCCTCACGCTATTGGCCGACGACGACGCCGTCGTCTATCAGACCTATGTCGCCGCAGGCGTGCAGTTCTGCGCCCTGCCACCGACCCTCTCAGGCAGCTATACGCTGCAGCTGACCAACGACACATACCTGTTTACAGGCGTGATAGACTTGGAGTAAAATATTTTTATTGTATCAAAATCCTAATTGAAAATTATTATGAAAAAAAAGTATTCAATCCAGATCCTTATGTTATTGATGGTGACGTTGTTTGTCGGATGTTCAGATGACAACGACCAACAGGTTGACAATCTGCTTCAGAGCCGTTTGGCTGCAAAAAAAATTCTTAAAGGGAAGTGGGTGTTGGAAAAGACTGGAGCAAATAAGTGGAGTGGCCCCAATACGTCGCTGGAATTCTACAACGACAGTAGCGTAACCTACCAAAGTGGAGAGACGAAGCTAAGCGGCTCCTATTCTATTCTCAATTTCGACGAAGAATTCAGAGATCGAGATGCTTTCGCCTTCATGTTAAAAGCTAACATCACAGGCCAAGAACACCAACGCTATTTTTTCT
>CADCIB010000012.1 GCA_902801375.1 uncultured Prevotellaceae bacterium
GTGCTGTACTGTTGGCACGAGGCATAAAATCAGTGTTAAAGAAATCATCAAACATTGTTGGGAACCAACCATTGCTTTTCATTAATCCGTTCAACATAATCAATACCTCCTAATTATACTTTTAGTTTAACGTATGTTCTTGGTTGCCTCGGCTTTCGCTTCAGTCTTTGGATAAATCGCTCACGCTCAGCCATTCAAGCGAGCTTGATGGTTCTCGCTTACTCGCGGCTTTCACTTGCAGATAAGCAAAGTACATGCCTATAGAAAGAATCCGTGCCAGAATGACAATTGTTGAAGTCATACTGGCACGGAGTTTAAACTCGCTTAAACTATACTGCCACTCCTTTAAACTCAGTTAAACATTGACAGCATTAGTTCTACTTGACCGGCTCGACCTTGTAACCTGCTTGGCGCAAGAGGTTCAGTACGCCTTTGTCGCCAAGCAGATGGCCAGCGCCAACGGCGAAGAGTGTCGGTTTCTGGGCCATGATGTCGGGCATCTTCGTCAACCAATTGGCATTGCGATTGGAGAGGATGGCGGCCTCTTCCTCGGGCGTTGCGTCGCAATGGCTGTTCAGCTTCATGTCCATCGCCTTGCTGATGGCATCGAGGTCCTGGGCGAAGTAGGCATTGAAGATGCCGTCTTCCATCTTTTCCATGAAGTCGGCATTGTCCACCTGGCACATGAGTATCTCTTTCTGTCGGTCGAGCGATTTTCCTTCGTAGAGCACTTCTATCTGGTGGGACATTGTCTCTAAGCCTCCCACACTTTTCCCCTTGGCAAGCGCCTCTTTCTGGAAGTATGAGTCGAGCAGGTTCATCATGTCAAGGGATTTGCTCTTTTTAGCGAACGACATCATTGTCAGTGCCGTGCTCAAGGCCATTGGAGTCATCGAGTTCATCTGCTGGGCGACCAGCGGATTGGTCATGTCCATGCCCATCACACTCTTCATGTAAACGTTCAGGCGTGCCATTTCGTCGGCAGTGAGCAGCTTGTCGAGCGTCATGCCGTCGGGCAGCATCATGGCTCGCTGCATCATGGCCAGGCTGTCAGGATTCGCCATCTTGTCCATGGGCAGTTCGCCATACACCTGCTGGCAGGAATCCATGGCCTGGCGGGCACCAGGAATGGAGTCTACAAACGATGCGGGTGCCAGGTGATAGGTTCCTACGATGTAAGAGGGCTCTGAGAGTCCTTTGCCGCTGATTTTGTAGAGCAGTTGTGCCTGCAGCGAGACTGATGCCATGAGGAGCATCAGCGCAATCATTGTTTTCTTTTTCATTGTTGTCATGCTTTTAGGTCGTTTTCTGAACGTTAGACGCACAAAGGCTGCGAAAAACTACAGAATCTTTCAAAGAAATGCTTTTGGAGCTTATTGCAATTCTTGTACCCAATCCTCCAGGTCTTTCTTGGAAACCCTGTTCAGCAGTTTGCCCTCTTTCCAGTTGATGTCAGGGTAGGTGGCTTTCAAGTCTTCGCAGGCTTTCTCGATGGTGCTGCCGCCAGAAGTGGCAAAGGGGATGACGGTCTTGCCCTGGAAATCGTAGGCCTCCATGAAGGTGTTGATAATCGTGGGACAGGTGTACCACCAGATGGGGAATCCCACAAACACCACTTCATAGTCGTCCATGTTCTCGAGCTTGCCCTTGATGGCGGGACGGGATTTCTTGTCCTTCATTTCCACCGATGAGCGGCTTTGCTTGTCCTGCCAGTCGAGATCGGCATCCGTGTATCGCTGCTCTGGCGTAATCTCATGCAGGTCGGCGTCTGCCACCTTTGCCAATTGCTGGGCCACGGCCTTTGTCGTACCCGTTGCAGAGAAATAGGCTACTAATACTTTCTTCATTTCTTTGTTCTCCTTTTGTTTGTTTGCTTGCGAGCAGGCACTCAAGCTCATGGCCAGGAGTGCTGCCATCATGATCATCATTTTTTTCATATTCGTTCTTTTTTGTTAGTTGTTTTCATGTGTACAGAATCCGCTCATAAGAGATGGAGGGCTATGGCGGCGCAGGCTTCCGCATCGGCCAAGGCGTGGTGATGGCGCTGCAGGTTGTATCCACAGGCAGCGGCAACGGTTTGCAGTTGGTGGTTGGGCAGCGAAAGCCCGAACTGCCGGCGGGAAGCGGCGAGGGTGTCATAGAAACGGTAGTCTGGATAGTCCATCTGATAGACCCTGAACACCGCCTTCAGGCATCCTTCGTCGAAACGGGCGTTGTGGGCGACGAAAGGAATAGACGCGATCAAGTCTCTTCTGTTTTCAAACGCCAGTTGATCAGAGAGGAACACTTCTTCCAGACGCTCCTCCAGCAGTTGCCACACTTTTGGGAACACAGGCGCCTTGTCAGTATCCTGCTGGCTCAGCCCGTGTACCCGCTGGCAGAAATAGCTGTAGAAGTTGGGTTCCGGCTGAATGAGGCTGTAGTACGAATCGGCCACATGCCCATTGCGCACCATGACCACTCCCACAGAGCAGACGCTCGACGGCATCTGGTTGGCCGTCTCAAAGTCGATGGCGATGAAATTCCTAAGCATTGCTTATTTTAAAACTGAAATGCAAATGTAGTAAGATTTGTTGGAATACTGCTGTTTTTGCACAAAATATTAGGATTGTTTATGAGAAAAATGCCTAAGCAGTTGATTTCGGATGTGTTTGGCTTGTGCACATTTTTGTCATTATATTTGCAGGACTCAAGAATAACATGTACCTTTGCACAGAAATCTATAATATAATAATGTATGCTGAAAACGGTATTGATGACCATGATGATGATGGCAATGGTTCCTGCAACAGCTCAGGAACACAGACAGGGTGGGGGCCAGTCGGCTTCGCCCGAGGATGTCAATGTGACGACGGATGTCGTCGAAGAGAACGGATTTACAAGATTCGACGTAAGGGAGGACTTTACGGAGAACGGTTTTCAATGGTTCCACGAAGCGGAACTGCTCGCTGCCGGCGACAGGGAGAAAAGCAATGCCATGACCATCGGGTGGGGCGGCATCGGCACGCTTTGGGGACGCACGGCTCTGACTGTCTATGTGGCAGAGAAACGCTACACCAAGGAGTTCATGGATGAAGCCGAATACTTCACCGTGATGGCTTTTGATGTAGAACAGAGCAAAATCCTGAACTACATGGGCACCAAGAGCGGACGTGATGGCGACAAGGCGCAAGCACTTGGACTTCATACCGCCTATACCGCCAATGGAACGCCCTACTACACGGAAGCCTCGATGGTGATAGAGTGTAAGATCATGTATGCTGCCCCGTTCGACCCTCAGTATTTCAAGAGCGATGCGCCCAAGAGAATGTATGCCAATTTCCCCGCGGGCGTACATACGATGTATATCGGCGAGGTGGTGAATGCTTGGAGGAAATGACTATGAAAATAAAAGACATATATCTTGCAGGAGGCTGCTTCTGGGGTACAGAACACTATTTCAAGCAGGTAGAGGGCGTGGTGGAGACTGAAGTGGGCTTTGCCAACGGCCATACGGAGAATCCCACTTACGAAGAAGTATATACCGACGAGACCGGCTATGCTGAAACCGTCCATGTGAAGTACAACCCTGAGGTGGTAAGCCTGCGGTTCTTGCTTCAGCTGTATTTCAAGGCCATCGACCCCGTCAGCCTGAACAAACAAGGCCACGACGAGGGCACGCGCTATCGTACTGGCATCTACTACACCGAAAGTGCTGACCTACCGGTGGTGAACGAGGTGTTCGACGAAGTGCAACGCCACTACGACCAGCCGCTGGCTGTGGAGCGCCAGCCCTTGGAGCGCTTCTTTGCCGCCGACGAGTATCACCAGGACTATCTCGAGAAGAATCCCACGGGCTACTGCCATCTGCCTCTGTCGCTCTTCCAGTTTGCCAAGGCGGCGAAAGAGAAGAAGTGACACTTTATTGCCACGTTGTTTTTTTGATAACGGATTATTCCTTATAGGACGCTCATTGCCTGATGAAAATGAATGATCAATATATGTTTGATTTATAGAACCGAGGCTGTTTTGCGCAAAATGTGAAATTCTGCGCATATCATTCGGCGGATTTGTGGCCGTTTTGGCGGGTTTTCGGAAGAAAATACGTAATTTTGCGCATCATAAAGAGAAAATCCATGACGACACCCCATTTACTCATAGTGGCCATTATCGTTGCTTTCGTGATAGCTTTCGTCATCACGATGTTCGTGCTGAATGCTAGTGCGAAGAAGATTATCGACACGAACACAAAGTTGGTGGAAAACCAGAATATGCTGGTGGAACAAAACACGCGGCAAGGCCAAGAGATAGAGAAGCGGATGGAAGAACTGGAGCTGCAGAGCAGCAAGCTTGAGCTGCAGAAGAGCGAGCTGGATGAACAGAAAGGAATGATAGAGAAGCTGCAGAAACAACAGGAAGAGCTGGCCGAACAGTTGAAGCATGCCATTCCCGATGAAGTGATGCAGCTGAAACGGCAGATCCAGGGGCATCAAGAACACATTGAGCAAACTGCTGACATGACCGACGCGCAACTCATGGCATGGGTGGACTTGCAGATGGACGAGACGAAACTTTATACTGACACCAACTTGACACTGAAGACGATGGCGAGAGCGCTTGGACTGACGCAGAAACGGCTTGCCGGGCTGTTCAAGGATCATCCTAAGTACAATAGTCTGGGTGAGTATATCAATGAGAAACGGTTCCTCTATGCTTGTCAGTTGCTGCGCGAGGAACCCAACTGGACCATCGAGGCTGTGGGGGCAGAGGCAGGCTTTGGCGGGCGTCGCACCTTCCAGACCGAGGTGAAGCGGCGGCTCGGCATCACTCCTTCGCAGTATCGTCAGTCACAATCTTTGCAGAAAAAAGTCTAATCCCTCTTTATTTGACGAGGACTCTCCGTAGCACCCAGCCATAAACAGCAATGACGGCGATGGTGGAAATCTCCATCGGCAGGTCGGCCAGTCCTGAGGCTGGACCGATAAGCAGGAATGAGACAACGGGGATGATGCTGGAGATGAGGATGTATAGCGCCATCCAAATGCCCACCTGGCGCAACCGCCCACGATAATTATAGGCGATGGCACTGCCGAAAGGCAGATAGACCAGCATCAGTGAAACGGCGATGGGCAACCCCACGCTTTCCATCAGGACAGGGAAAAGCAGTGGTATGAATCCTGCAATATTCAGGGCGATGACAATCCACCAACCAAGAGTCATGGGTCTGTAGAGGGGCTTCATTCCTCGCATCAGTCCCACGTACATCACCAGCGCGCCAAAGGTCTGGATGATGGCCGAAGCCAATGGGGCATGGTCTTCCATCCAATGCATGAGCGGTGTCCAGTTAATGACTGCTTGTAGGAGGAAGCAGAGAAAGGCTACCTCTATCAGCCAGCGGGGCAATCCGCTGGCAATATAATTAATATGGTATTTGCTCTCGATGCTTTCTGCTTTTTCGATGACGGTTTTGTTAAGCTCTTTTGTTTCCATGGCTGCAAAGGTACTCTTTTTTTTCGGAATACTTTTAAGGCGGCCCTGTGAAAATGTGTCATTCAAAGTAAAATCTTGTTTTTTTGCGCAGAATGCGGTTTTCTGCGCAACAAGTCAGTCTGTTTTTCAGGCATGACACCTTATTTAATTAGGAATTTAGTAATTTTGCAGGATAATTGAAAAAACTACAATAAGTAGTATCATCCTTTTACTTTGGCAAGATAACATTAACAACACTTATAAATTTATGAGAATTAAAATTCAGATGACACTCGCGTTGTGGCTGACGATAGCGGCCACGGGCGCATGGGCCGACGAATTGAATGTTCGTCAGAGCACCGAATCTGCTGACAGCATCGCCACCGAGGTGGAGCTGCGCGACGGATCGGTGATCAAGGCCAAGCGGTTGCCGAAACGAGCACCAACAACTGATTATGTGTACAAATACAAGGGCGTGAAGTACACCTACATCACGGAGCACAACTACACCCGCTACTTCAACACCGCGGTCCACAAGCCGGGCGACTACGGCTGGAGTCTCGATGCCAACGGCTGGTATGTGAGTGCACCGAATACCTACGTCACAGCCGCCAGCATCGATGCCGACGACTTCCCGTCGAGCGGCGAGGTCTATATCCTCAACGACCTCGTGGGCTTCTTCAAGGGCCATACCCATCTGGGCTGCATCGCCGACAACGCCTTCTGGGGCATGCCAGGCGTCAAGCGCATCTATTTCCAGGATTGCGCGGCTGCGAGCTACTCCGCCAACAGTTTCTTCGATTTCTTCATTGGTGACAAGGCGTTTGCCAACTGCGAGAACCTGGAGGAGGTGAACCTGATGCAGTGGACTACCAGCGGCACTAACCACTGGCAGGCACTGCCGCCGACGGCGGTGAAGCGCATCTGGGGCTCGATGCTCGACAATTCGCCCAAGGCTTGGATTCGCGTGGGTACGAGCGTCTATCAGCAGTACCTTGGCAGTCAGACGTGGGTGCAGGTGCGCAACCGCATCACCACCTTCGAGCACTCGTCAGACGACATCACGGTGGACGGCACCGTCTATAGCTTCCTGAAGAATGATGTGGGCAATGCCCTAAGCAATGCCGATGATGAGCATGAGGAGATCATGAAGATGCTGCGCCTGTGGAATGCGGACTACCGTGAGTTCAACGCCGCCTCGTTGCTCTCGGACAAGAGCCGCACGATGGACAACGCCAACCTGTGGTACACCACCGTGACGGGCGCCGATGCCGATTACCTGAAGAGCCACGACGGCGTACTGCGCATCTACAACGACCCAGGCTCGTACTATAACTATAAGACTATTGCCATCCGCAGAGGAGCTTTTGCGGGCTGTGACGACCTGAAGGCCGTGGAGTTCTGGCAGACCAACGGGCGCTCTGAGAATTCGTACAGCGACCCAAAGATGGTGATTGAGAACGGTGCCTTCAAAAACTGCAAGAACCTGAAAGAGATACGTCTGTTCTACAAGGTGGAGGACGGCGACGACCGCTGGCAGGTGTTAGGTCCGAAGGATGTCATCCCGGCAGGAAACATATTCGGACTCCCCACCCCCGAAGAGTTGATTGCTATGAGTGAGGAGGAGCAGGATGCTGCCTGGACAATGAATGAGGATTTCCGCATTCTCGTATCTCCCGACCTCTACCCTGAATTTATTGCCGATCCCAACTGGGCAACGTATGCCGGCTACATTAAAGCTGCCGACTATATTCCGTCGGCCAAGGCTGACGTCGTCAAGGACCTACTGACTTACGGCTATGTAGCCAGTGAGGCGGGCACCCTCTCAACCGACCAGGTAGTGACGCAAGACTTCTCCCTCTGGAGCATACCTGTCATCATTGCCGAGGTGGCCATGATTGCCTATTCAGTCTATCATATCTACCAAGCGGTAAATACCGCTATCCTTGCTGCAAAAGAGGCGGCCACCAAGAATGTCGCTTTGACTACTTTGAAGACTCTTGGAGCACAGCTGGCTGATCATATAGATGATGTAACCGTTGATGAACTTGCTGGCCTTGCTGGAAAGAATCTCGCTGACTTAGGATTTAGTACTCAATTAATTGAGTTTTATAGTAGTTATGGGATTTGCAATGCTGAAGGCTTGGTGACATTAACAGCAGAACAGTTGCTTCATGAGATCCAAAATGATGTTACAATGAAACTTGTTCTTAATACATTGGGTCGTACTACTCAACGACTCTTTGCCGCTGGCGGGGAAGCGTCGTCAATTGCTGCATTGGCTCAAGGGATAGCTAATACATCATTTTCTTCCAGCGCGAAGAGCGTTCTCACTACAACTTCCCTCACCAGTGGTGTGCTGGGGGGTGGCATGGTGACTGCATCGGTGCTGAAAAATGCAGCCAACATCTATTCAATGAAGATAGGTATGCAGAACAACATCATCGCCAACATGCACGCGGTGAGCACGCATGCCATGAACATGGTCATCATGACGCCGGACAAGAACCTCATCTACCACACCTACATCAAGAGTGCGCCTGATGATATCAAGGATGCCGTCATCTACACCGGTGTATCGAAGGTTACCCGCACCACGACGTGGCTGCCCACGGTGTTCCAGAACAAAAAGCAGCTGCGCAGGGTGCGTTTCCACGACAACAGTGCCCGCACCAGCCACAACATGTCGGCCAACCTCATCTATATCCCCGACTCCGCTTTCGTGGGATGCGACGCTTTGGAAACCCTCGACCTGCGCATGCTGACCGACAAAAACGGCAGTCGCGCTATGGGCCCCGAGAACTTCGTGCTCTGTGGTAGTGACATTTTTGCTGGCCTCGACTCGCTGAATTTCAAGATTATCATTCCCAATGAACGCCGAGAAGATTTCGAAAACGACTTGTCGTGGGGACAATACAAGCGTTTCTTCCAATATGAAGACGTGGAAGAGAATACCAATTTCACCGAGTTTGGCGTGAACTATGCCTTCACCTATCGGAACAGCAACCAGTACGTCGATAAACTCAGCGGACACACCATCGAGCACCTGCACGCCATAGGACCCGACGACAACTATATCAAGGAGAACAACGGTGCGCTGGGCTTCTTCAACGACATCGGCTCATACAATAACTACAAGCTCGACTATGCCCGCAAGAATGCCTTCCGCAAGAACCAGAATGTGAAGAGCGTTTCGTTCTGGGACGTGGCCGGCTGGCTATGGACGGGCGACGCCTACACCGACCTGCAGATGGCGCTGCAAGACTCATGCTTCGCCGAGTGTCCCAACCTCGAGTATGTCGATATGCTCTACCTGCGCACCGACGGCTCGAACATCGCCCAGCCGCTCACACCCGCCATGTTGCAATTGGGCAATGGCGTGTTCGACCAGTCGCCCAAGGTACGTTTCAAGATGACCGACCGTCAGACGGAGTGGTTCGCCGCCGACTCTGGATGGGCGAAGTATCAGGACCGCTTCCTGCCCTGTCTCTTCCTGCCCGCCGACCCCGTGGTGGTGAGCAAGCTGAGCGACCTGAAGTACCGCACCGACGTGGCCCGTGCTTGGTACGACAACAACGCCTCGAAGTGGGGCGACTGGCTCGACATCACCAGGGCTGCATCGGGCAGCATCCTCAACGGCAAGTTCTCGGACAACAGCGACCTACGCTCGTTCCCCGACTTCAAGCGTTTCGAGCTGATAGGGCTTGACTATGTGGGCGGATCGTGGTTCCGGAACTGCTCGAACCTCAGCGCCATTGAACTGCCCTCGACCATCAAGCACATCGGCGGCTGGGCCTTCTACGGCTGCTCCAGCCTGAAGGAGATCACCATACCCGCTGCCGTAGAGACCATCGATGCCTGCGCCTTCCAGTACAGCGGCCTGAAGACCGTGCGCTGCGAGGGCACCATGCCCGCCAAGTTGGACTACAGCGTGTTCGACCTCACCAGCTACAGCGGATTCACCATCCACGTACCCGCCGAGGCTGTCGATGCCTACAAGCAGGCCTGGCCCAGCTATGCCCAATACATCAAGGCGGAAAGCGAGGAGCCAGCCCTCATCACCGAGGTTACTCTCGACCAAGCCGGGCAGCTGGCTGAGAAGTTGGGACTGACTGCCATCATGGACGGCAGCGCCGTGCGTTATCTCGGTGGAGCCTACTGGAAATTCAAGCAGCTGAAGGTGAACGGTCCGATGAATGGCATCGACGTGGGTGTGCTCCGCATCATGATGGGTGCCGACGCCTGGGACAGCGATCCGACGGACGGACAGCTGGCCTACGTGGACCTCTCGGGTGCCAACCTCGTGAAGGACACAGAGCACTCCTATAATAAATTTGGTGTGGATGAATACTTGGAGAAGGCCGACTGGGTGGGCGAATACATGTTCCACAACTGCACGGCCCTCGAAACACTCATCCTGCCTAACTCCGTCACCGAGATAGGTGAGAACACCTTCCAGGGAGCCAAGAACCTGAAGCGCATCGCTGTGGGCAAGGGCCTGAAGCGCTATACCCGCGACTTGCTGCAGTACATCACCAGCGGCATCGATGAACTGGTGTTCCTCACCGACCAGTTTGCCACCAGCGAGAGCGACGACCCGTGGGAAGCCCCCATAGCACAAGTCTATACCAAGAAATCGCAGTTGGGCGACTACATAAGCGACCCGGCTCTGACCAACCGCGTACGGAGCATCGCAGCACCGTTTGCCGATGACGAGGCGATGGATGCATTGGCAGCAAAGAATCATTACTTCCCCTTGGAGTATCTTAAGATGAACGACATCGACGGCGTGTTTACCGGCAACACACGGCTCACGACGCTCGACGAGCTGCCAAACTTTACCGAACTACACAGTTTGAACGCCCGGGAGTTCATGGGTTGCAGCAGTTTGAAGCGCATTACCCTGCCCGATTCGCTCACTGTGATAGGCAGAGAGGTGTTTGAGGGATGCCAGCAGTTGGAAACCATCAGCATCGCTGCCGACAGCGTGCCAGCACTGGCCACCGACGCCTTCCGCGACCTGCCCTCCGACTTCCAGATCATCGTGCCGAAGACGCATGTGAAGCGTTACCGCGAGCACTGGGAGCAGTATGTCGATCACATTGTGGGCGAGGACGAGGAGTTCCGCAATGGCATCATCGAGATTACGCTGACCGAGCCAAATACGCTGGCAGAGAAATTGGGATTGAAGACGACGTCAAAAGTGTTCCAAGGGGGCACATCTAATGACCTCATCGACGGGAAATTCAAATATGTAGCATCTGTCACCGGCGACTACTCAAATATCAGAGCCCTGAAGGTCAATGGCCCCATCTCGGGTGCCGACTTCACCGTCATGCGCTATCTGGCCGGCTATGATGTCATGGCTGACCTGAATGATCACGTGCAATTCAGCGGCACGCGCAACTATTTTGGCCGGTTGGAATACATTGACCTCTACGATGCCAATATCGTGCCTACCGACTTCATGACAGATGGTCTCTCGTGGATGGCTTATCCTAAATGTCTGTTTGAAAACGATTATGATATCCTGCCCGGTGACGCCTTTGCTGAGTGCTATTCATTGAAGACGCTCATACTGCCGCGTACCTGTAAGGTTGTGAGAACACGCGCATTCATCCAGTGTGAATACCTGGAGACGCTGGTCATCGGCGACGAGTGCGAGGAATTCAACTGGAATTCCCTTGACGACTGTGCCTCGATGACACGCATGTACATCCTCTCGAAGAAGAAGATGAAGATGGATCAGGATGTCTGGTTAGTACGTGCTTTTTTCAACAACTACAACCCGACGTTCGACGCATTCTATGTGCGTCCCTCGCTCTACAATGAATATATAGCTGACAATGCCTACACTGGCTCTCAACAGCGCACGAACATGATCAGCTCGGGCATCTTCAAGGACGACGAGTCGTTTGCTGCCTTTGCCGCTCATGCCGCTGCCACTGAGGACGACCTGCGGCAGATTGGAGACGTCAGCGGTTGGTTCCGCAACCATACTGGTGTCATCGACTTCGATGCCCTGCAATATACCAGCATCGATTCGTTGCGCACCGCCGATGTGGCTCCGCTCACTCAACTGCGCAACGTCACCCTGCCCGTCTCCATCAAGGGCGTGGGCAAGGATGCCTTCAAGAATGCTGCCGGTCTGCGCTATGTGGACATGAGCCAGTGCGCCGATTATGCCCCGACGCTCGCCGCCGAGGGTGGTGTGCGCTCGCTCGGCATCGGCGAGAACACGCTGGCGTATGTGCCTGCGCAGTATGGCGAGAGTGCTGATGTGAACGTGGCAGTCAGCGACGGAAGCGGCTTCAAGGCAAAGACCTTCCGCTTAGTGGACGGACTGGACTACTGCGTGCCCTTCGCCGTGACAGCCGACAATGTGGAGAACACCCGCACGCTGACGAAGAGCACTGCGCCCTATACCGTCTGTCTGCCTTACGCTCTCGACATCCCTAACGGTGCGAAGGTCTACCGTCTCTCTGGACGTGGATCAAACGAACTCATCTTTGCCCAACATACGGGACGCATGGAGGCCATGCAGCCTTATCTGGTATGGACGGAGAACAGCGACGCCCTGCTCTCTACCATGAGTGTGACGCTCCCCGCCAGCAAGGGTGGCACCGTAGGCGGTCAGCAGCAGGTGCCTGGCTACACCCTGCGCGGCACGCTGAACAACATTGACAACCAGGAGGCTGTGGAGCTGGGTGCCTACGTAATGAACGACGACGCGAAGTGGCATCCCGTGCTCTCTGACACGGATGTCCACAAGGCCGTCACCATCCCCGCCTTCCGCTGCTACCTGCTGCAGAGCCGTTACAACAGCCGCGCCGCCATCGGCATGACCTTGGAGGATGCCACGGGTGTTGAGCAGCTTCGTACCATCGACGCCGACGGCACAGAGCGCGTCTACGACCTCAGCGGACGTCGCATCGACGGCAGCGCCAAGGGCATTGTGATAAAGAACGGACGTAAAATCATCAATAAGTAAACGACAATGAAGAACCTGAAGATAATGAGTATGCTGCTTGGGGGCCTGCTGGCCCTCGGCAGCTTCACTGCTTGCGGCAGCGACGACAACGACGAGCCGACACCCGTGGAAGTTCCGAAAGCAGCGAGTGCCACGGTAAAGTATGTGGTGAACCTGAGCCAGGACTTGCTCAAAGCATCCACCGTCACTATATATTTTATAGGTAGTGACGGTCAGCAGGCGCAGGAGACAGCCATCACACCCACCTGGACGAAGACGGTCACCTTTGCTACGCTGCCAGCCAAGGCCGGCTTCAGCGTGCAGCCTCAATTGAAGGGTGCGCCCTCACAGGAAGCGTACACCATCGAGGCCGACGGGAAGATGACCGTCACCGTGCTCGACGAGAAGGGTGGCACCTTCGGCAGTCCTTATGAGAGCGGCAAACTGGAGGTGAAGGGTCAGCTCGGTCCCGACTACCTGGGTCAGTTCCTGACGCGTATCAGCACCCGCCTGCTTGAGGCGAAGGCCATCAGTGCCGACGGCAACATCACCGACACCGCCATTACATGGGGTGGCAATGCCGACAACGATGACCCCAACCGCGACACTGAGGTCGCCACCGATGGTGCCACGGGCACGACAAGAGCCTCGATTTAGTCTCACAGAAAGAGAATGATAACATAAAAAAAATGAAAAAGAACTTGACAAGGCAATGGCTGGCGGCACTGATGGTGGCCGCTGGCCTCCTGACTGCACTGCCGATAGAGGCGCAGAAAGAAACGAAGGACATCTCTGATTGGTCCGAGAACACCTCGTTCGGAAAGAACGGTGCCAACGCGACCGCCGACGGCTACAGCCCGCCTACATCCTGCAGAGCGACGGCATCTGGTACAAGGTGCCGGAGAACCAGCCGCGTGCCTACGTCGGTCCCTTCCGCGCCTACTTCCAGGCCACTACGCCCAACGGTGCCCGCAGCCTTGCCATGATATTCGGCGGCAGCTACAACCCCGACGAAGGTAGTGGGACAACGGCCATCGAGCCCGTCGTTTGCACCATCGACCGCGACGGCACTGAGCGAGTCTTCGATCTCCAAGGCCGCCTGTTGCCAAGCAACCCCGAGAAAGGTATCTACATACAAAACGGAAAAAAATATATTAACAAATAGTATGATACTTAAAAAAATAAACATACAACTCCTGCTTCTGGCGACGATGACGCTGCCGGCAGCAGCACAGCGTGAACCGTATGACATCGACGAATGGACCCTGAACGCCTCGTTCGGGCAGAACGGCGCCAACATCACCATCGACGGCTACAGCCAGTGGGACGGACAGTCGAGGCAGAGCTACACCGTCAACAGCGCCGGCGAAATCGAAATCCGCAACGCTGCGCAGCTGGCCCAGTATGCTTGGGAAATGCACGAAAAAGATTCCGATAAGAAATTCCGTAGTACGAACGTACACCTGCTGTGCGACATAGACCTCAACGGCTATTATTTCTCCATCACGCGTAGTAATATCTATGGTATTCAGGCTACGTTCGACGGCCATGGCCACACCATCCGCAACGGCTATGCCTTGGAATCAACGTATACCCAAGGCTATTACCAAGGCCTTTTTAGGGCTCTTAAAGGCGGCTATATCAAAGACCTGGTCGTGCGTAACTATCATATCATAGGCGACGGTGCCGGCATTCTTGATAGTGATACCTATGCCGGCATCATCTGTGGGTTAGCTTCCCCGGACTGGTACACAGATGAGAACACAAATACGCGTGTTTATAAAGGTTGTAAATTTGAAGGCATACGCGTCATCGACTGTACGATAACCGGCGAGGCGACCTGCGTTGGTGGCATCATTGGATTTGCAACTGAAGATCCCAACGTTCACGAAAAATACTATAAAAATGGTAATGCTATCAGTGTTGATAACGAGGTAAGAGTACAATGCATTGATTGTCTGGTAATGAATTGCAGTATCTCCACAACTGATGATATAGCAGGCGGCATTATTGGCAAGGCAACGGTTGCAAACATTGAAAGGAACCGTGTCATCAACACCACTGTCCGTGGTGAGGATGAGTATGCCGGTGTATTGCTTGGGGTAGATAAGTCAGTGGGATTTAGTAATGACTCTTATTCCAAACAGGCTCAGATTGATTGCAATGATAATCTTGTCTTGAACTGCTCCGTCAGCGGGGATGATATAGTTGGCGGTGCCATCGGAACCTTGGGTACGGATTATTCTTCGTCTGGGTATAAGTTTTATACGATAAAGAACAATATGATTCATGCCACTGTTGACGGCAACACCGACAACAAGGCTGCTGTCGTTTACGGCATCTCTACCAATAAAGAGTTTACCGTGTCAAACAACTACTACAATACCGAATACTGTACCCTTGATCCCGTAAAAACTTTAGAGGGTACAGCTGCAGGCAAAACAATAGCTGAAGGCAAGACCACTACGGGTATGCTCTCTGTCGATATGGGGTCGGACTCCAGGTTAAAGAAGATGGAGAACCTATGGCCGCAGCTTCAGTCGAACTACGCCAGCGACAAGGTCATCACCACTGCCGCCGAACTCGTGGCGCTGGCCAAAGAGGTCAACAACGGCATTTGCACCTATGAGGGCCGCGTGGTGCGACTGGGTGCCGACATCGACATGACGGGCGTCCTCATGCCTACCATCGGCATAACCGACCATCCCTTCATGGGCGAGTTCAACGGACAGAGCCACACCATCAGCAACCTGAGCATCACTTCTGCGAATGACAACGTGGGCCTGTTCGGTGCTCTTATGAACGCCTACGTCCACAACGTCCATATCGACGGTGCCACCGTCCTCGGACAGAACCATGTGGGCGTGCTCTTCGGCACCACCGTCTACAGCCCCTGCTACATCAGCGACGTGCTGGTGGAGAACAGCACCGTCACAGGTTTGGGCAGCGTGGGCGGCATCGGCGGACGCGTGGCCGACGACAAGAATATTGCCTACGCCACCATCGAGCGCTGCTACTTCAAAGGCTCCGTCACCACTGCCTACGCCAACACTAACGACGCGGCATGGGCTGGCGGCATCTGCGGCAACGTGCTGCGCGGCGCTATCACCGACTGCGGCTGCGTGGCCACCATCACCCGCTCCACCCAGGGCGAGCTGAAGGCAGGACTCATCGGCGGCAGCAATGGCACAATGACCGTCACCCGCTGCTATGCCACCGACCTGAACAACACGAGGCTCCCCTTGGTTGATGGTCGTGGAACCAATGCCAACGTGACAGAGACCAACTGCCCCGCAACCATCGCCTATAGGGAAGGTATGAAGACCGACCTGGGCGACAACTGGTTCTATTTCACTGTAAAGAACGATCTGCCCATCCCTGCCAGCTTGGGTAAATACACCACAGATGATCCCACGGTGATAGTGGGTGACTTCGTATTCTATCCTAACGACGACGAGGCAACATCATACTATGTAAAAGAGTATATTGGCGCGGGCGGCAACGTGACCATACCCACTACCGTCATTATCAAGGACGACACCAAGCCCGTGACGAAGATTTACACCGAAGTGTTCTGTGAGCGCAGCGACGTCACCAGCGTCACGCTGCAGGAAGGTCTCCTGTACATCGGCAACAAGGCCTTCTACGGAACAGGTATCACCTCTCTCTCGCTGCCTAACAGCATCACAGGCGTGGGCGACGAAACTTTCGCAGCCTGTCCGGCGCTCGCCAGCATCAGCATTGGCAGCGGAAGCCCAACAGTGGGTTCTTCACCTTTCAGCAAATGCCCCAGTCTGGCCAGCATCACCGTCGCTTCCGGCAATACCTCGCTGAAAGCAGTCGGTGACGTGCTCCTCTCCTATAGCGGCGCCGAGCTCTATGTCTGCGCCCCGAAGGGTGCCACCACGGGCAACTACTCCGTGCCTTCAGGTGTGAAATTTGTCAATGACAACGCCTTCGCCTACTGCACCCAACTGACAGGCATCACCTTCCCCTCCAGTATGGTAAGTTCCGACGACGACCTGTTCGTCGGCTGCGAGAACTTGCGCTATGTCGATTTCAGCCAATGTACTGACTGGGAGCAGGGAGGTTTATTTAGTTCTGCCGGCGTGACAGTGAAACGCAATCCGACTGCTGTTGAACGTCTGGATTTTACTAAGGCATTCCCCTTTGCTGGCCTATCCGAGCAAACCATTATCTATCTGCCAGGCGACAAGAGCCATGACGCCAATGGCGAAAAGAATGTGGTCATCGGCAGCGCAGGCACTGAGTTGGTGCTGACCGACGGTTGGGACTTCGACCCGAAGGTGGCATTTACCTTCCCCTCTTCCACGTACGACCGCAGCTTTACAGCCAAGTGGGTAGCCTCCGAGAGCTACGAAGAGAAGGGCTACACCGTATGTCTGCCCTTCGCCTCGACGCTCACCCTCGAACAGGACAGCGAGGCCAAGGTCTATGCCCCAACGGAGATTGCAGACATCGAAGGCGTGACCACCGTCACCTTCAGCGAGGTGCAAAGTGGGCAGATGGCAGCCTATAAACCTTATTATATAGTTGTAAGCAGCGGCGGAGCCACCGTCACTGGTCAGGGCGGCAGCGTGACGCAGCACCAGACAGCAGCCACCACCGCCATCGACGGCGCCTCCTACCAGTTCAAGGGCAGCACCGCCACCATCCCCAACAGCACGCTTTACGATACCAGCAAGCCCGCCTACATCTTGCAGAGCGACGGCATCTGGTACAAGGTGCCGGAGAACCAGCCGCGTGCCTACGTCGGTCCCTTCCGTGCCTTTTTCCAATGCATAGGCTCCAATAGCGCGAAATCACTTGCCATGTTGTTCGGTGACAGCTACAACCCTGGCGAGGGCAACGGCCCGACGGGCATCCAGCAGATTCTTACCGTTGACTCCAACGGAACAGAACGTTATTTCGACCTTGAAGGACGATTGCTGCTTGAGAAGCCTCAGAAAGGAATCTATATCTTGAATGGTAAAAAGTACATCAACAAATAGAATAAACATGAAACTAAAAAGAAGAAACATTTGGTTCATCACTGTACTGATGGCAGTCATTGGTGTAAACACAGCGTATGCCGACGATGAGACTGACATGCGCAACTGGAGCGAGAACACTGGCTTTGGACAGAACGGCGCCAATCTCACCGACGACGGCTACAGCCTGTGGGACGGGCAGTCGTTCCAGAACTATGAACTGCGCACCGACGGTCTGCAGCAGGGCGTCCACATCCATAATGCCGCCCAGCTGGCACGCTATGTCTACGACATGTACAACGACAGCTACTGGAGCGACCTTCACACGCGCAACGTCTATCTGGAATGCAACATCGACCTTAACAACAAGTATTTCTCCATACTGCACGGCGACGACTACTATATCGAGAATGCCACCTTCTATGGGCAGGGCCACGTCATCCGCAACGGCCATGCCATACCCTTTGACAGCTACTGTGCACTGTTTTCCTACATCAAGGGAGGGGAAATCCGCGACCTGACACTCGTCAACTACAATTTGCCCAGCCCCAACTGCGAATACAGCAGCATCCTCTGCGCCTATGCAAAAGAGACAAGGAGTAGCGACGCCTATCACTATCCCACCATCCGCAACTGTCGTGTCATCAACTGCCAAACCGGCATCAATACTGAGGGTGCCTACGTGGGAGGCATAATAGGCTACGCTGAGCATATCTTCCTGTATGACAATGCCGTCGTCAACTGTAGGATTACGACCCTTGACGACATCGCAGGTGGTCTTGCGGGGTATATCCATAATACAGAAGAGGACTGCCAACCATTTTGGATTGAACGCAACCGCGTCGTCAACTCCACCGTGCATGCCGCAGATGACCATGCTGGTGGACTGATAGGCAAAATTGACGAAGAGTCGCCTGTCGTCATCTCTAACAACTATGTACAGAACTGCACCGTTACCTGCGGCGATGAGGACGGCGGTGACTACCTGGGCGGTCTCATTGGCTATTGCGACATGTACAGATTGGAAGCAAGCAGTAATTATGTACATGCCCAGGTGGAAGCAAAAAGGGAAGCCTGCCAAGCAGGACTTTTTGCGGGATATTTTGAGAATCATGATGGAGATTCTTATTATATACGTGGAGCGCTCAACTTTGTCGATACTGAGTATTGTAATATAGATTTTTACGGAGTAACCGAAGGCTATTATCAGCCCGGAGTACAAAATCAAACCACTGCACAACTGACGACGGTCAGGATGAACGACGAGTACATCTACAAACAAGGTGCGATGCCTCAAGTTAAGGATGGCTTCGCCTCCAACATCACCATCACTACCGCCACTCAACTGCAGCAGTTGGCCGCCGACGTCAACAGCGGTGCCAAGACCTACGAGGGATGCCTCGTGAAACTTGGAGCCGACATCGACCTCAGTAGCATAGCCAGCTTCACGCCCATCGGCACATCCACCTACCCCTTCATGGGCGAGTTCGACGGATGCGGCTTTATCATCTCGCATCTCACCATCAATCGTCCCAACGACAGCGATACCGGACTCTTCGGATACATTCACAATGCCTATATCCACGACGTCATTCTGGAGGCTCCGAATGTAACAGGCGGACCCTACTACACTGGCGCTCTCGTGGGCATGGCACAGTCCACCTGTTGTGTGTCTGACATTTGGGTACGTCCTTCCGACACCGCGACCCCCTACGTCGAGGGCTATGCCAGCACAGGCGGCATCGTGGGGCGCAGCGACAAACGCATCCTCATACAGAGCTGCTACTTCCATGGAACCGTGCTGACGCGCTACGACCAACAAGGCGATGCCTGGGCGGGGGCCCTCATCGCCAACATCAAGAGTGGAGATGTCAATTACTGCGGAGCACAGGCCTCCGTCACACGCCAAGACAATGGTGCTCTCAAGAAGGGACTGATTGGCGGTATGTCAACCCTGACAGGGGAAGATGGCGTGTTGATTATCCGCCGCTGCTATGCCGGCAACGGCGATGCCTCAGCTGGGCTGGGGCTGATAGGTAGCCGCACCAACCTGCTCTCGTGTTTCTACTGCTACGAAAGCAAGCCTTTAGGCGGTAACGGCATGGCTTTAACACTCGGCTCAGAACATTGGTACTATTATATGGAAGCAGACAAACTGCCCATCCCCATCACCCTCAGCAAGGGCTTACCGGGCTCTGATCTGGCCTACAGTAACTATTTCTATCTCCTGCCCAACGAAGACGCCCCCGATACTTACCACGTTATAAAGTACAAAGGCTACGGCGGATCTATCACCATACCCGCAACAGTGAACGGCAAGAAGGTCACCCGCATTGACAGCGATGTGTTACAGGGCAACCAGGACATCACCGAGGTTACTATCTCCGAGAACATCACTGGCATTGGCCACCGCTGCTTCGAGGGATGCCCGTCTCTAAAGAAACTGACTATCAATTCCGTTTCGCCTCTCCACATCGGCCACAGGGCCTTTGCGGGTTGCCCATCGTTGACAACAATCCAATTCTATTGCGGAGACTTCGACTACACCTATACCGACAACGAGGGTGTTACCGACGGAGGCTATGCGTTCAGTAATTGTACGCAACTGAAAACGTTGAATTTCGGGTCCACCGCACGCCCCCTCGACGGTTTCAAGGCTAAGTGCGCATTCTATGGTTGCATTAATATCAATGACATTGGCACAAGCCCTGATTCCCAAGCGTATCTCTATTTGAATGGCTCCTGGTGTCTTATGGGCAAAGACAACACGCTCCACATGAAAATAAAAAATCCCTATTCTGACAGTGAGAATGGCAGGTTCAACATCCCTAATGGAGTCACGCTGGCTCCTGGTGCCATCGACGACAACCCCTGGCTGGTTGAAGTCACTGCACCTGCCTCATTGACAACGCTCACCGCACCCACCTTCCAGAACTGCAACAATCTGAAGTTTATCGACCTCTCGGCATGCAGCAATCTGAACACGATAACCGTTGACCGCACGGCCGAAGGCAATCCCTTCTACGGCGTGAACGAGAAGACGATGATTTACTTGCCTTCATCGCACAGTGCCGCCCAAGGTCAGAAGAACGTGGTCATCGGCAACACAGCCACAGAGCTTGCACTCACCGACGGTTGGGACTTCGATCCGAAGGTGGACTTCACATTCCCCTCTGCCACCTACAACCGTGTGCTCCAAGCCGACAAGGGCTACACTGCATGTCTGCCTTTCCCCGCCACATTAGTGCAGGCGGGAGATATGACAGCCAACTGGAAACTCTATGAACCATCGAAGATTCAGGATATTGAGGGTGTGACAACCGTCACCTTCACTGAGGTGGCTGACGGACAGATGCAGGCCTACACGCCTTATTACATAGTAGTGAGCGAAGGCGACGTCATCTTCACCTGCACAGGCAGTGGCATCGCCACCACAGGCGCCACCAGTGGACTAACCGACATCGCAGGTGCCTCCTACCAGTTCATGGGCACTACCGCTACCATCCCCAACAGCACGCTTTACGATACCAGCAAGCCCGCCTACATCTTGCAGAGCGACGGCATCTGGTACAAGGTGCCGGAGAACGAGTCTCGTGCCTACGTTGGTCCCTTCCGTGCCTACTTCCAGGCCATGGGTTCAACCAACGCCCGCAGCCTTTCCTCGATGTTCGAGGGGGGGATAGGGTTCGACGATGGCAGCGATGTCAGCACATCTGTTGAACAGATTCGCACCATTGATTCCGACGGCGTCGAGCGTTACTTCGACCTCAATGGTCGTCTGTTGTCTGGTAAGCCCCAAAAGAGTATTTACATCTTGAATGGTAAAAAGTATATAAACAAGTAAAAATAAGAAAGGAACAATAGCTATGAAGAAGTTTTATAAGAAGCCCGTCACCCAAATCGTGATGCCACAATTCAGCATTAGTCTGCTGCAAACCAGTGGGCGGTTCTCCGACGAAGCCCCCCGTGATGGCTGGGATGAAGGTGGTGCCAACGCTCAACAAAACGATGACGCTTGGGACGACGAGGAATGAATCGAGTAGAAACGCAACAAAACAATGGCTTGCTGCTCAGCCGCAGTGGACAGAAAAAGATTCGAAATAATAACACATAAAATTTAAAGCAATGAAAAAGAATGTAATCGTTTTTGTGCTGGGAATGATGATGACTCTTCCCGCAAGTGCCCAATGGACCAATTATGACACACAGAGCACCATTCGGAGCGTGTTTGGTCTGGCTAATGCCGCCTTGGAGTCGGCAGAACGGAAAAAAGAGATGGAAATTTTGGCACGTCAGAAAGTAGAGTTCGAGCAGAGCTTCCAGGACGCCATGACCGAGGCCAAGGCTGCCGAAAGTGCAGAAGACTGGGAGGAGGCCCTGGGGAAATATGAGGAGGCTGCCAAACTGAACTGCAAGTACAGCTACACAGACCAGCGCAACATTTCGCGGAAAATTACCAGCCTTTACGTGAAGGCAGGGCGAGTGGATGACGGCCCCAGCATCCTCCACAACGCCGAGGTGACGCTTGCCGACTACTCCGCCTACCGATATGTGAGAGAGAATCCTGTCTTCGTGAACAAAAAGAATGCCAGTGGCGTAAAAATACTGCGTGTGGCATGCTCCAACAGCGAGACGCGTGTTGAGATGGAGATTGAGGCCTATTCAGCAAACATTCCTGTCTACATCAAGGGAACTGCTTACATCAAGGGCAACAAAGGCGGCAAACTGGGGCTGGTCAGCGTGCAAAACGTGACGATGGCGCCTGCGAAGACTTTCATCCCCTGGCCATACCAGAAGTTGCGCTTCGCCCTCATCTTCCCCGCACTGCCCGAAGATGCCAAGGAGTTTGAACTTATCGAGCCTTCCACCACCTGGCAGTTTAAGGATATCAAGTGTAAATAACCTTAACGTTAACGAAACCTTTAATTGTTCTGAGAAATGAATAAAAATCTTTTAGGGATTCTGGTCTTTATTCTGACCAGCAATCTCATGTTTGCAGGATGTAAGAGTGATGACGATGTTGTGAAATCAGGCTACGACGAAAAAGAACTGAAGATACTCCAGGAATGGCAGGCTGGAAAAACAGTGTCGTCAACGGCAGTCGAGGCTTTTGGCGGCGTGGACAAATGCTTTGCCGCCGAGCCTATTCCCGACAACGTCTGGGAGCGGATGCAGGACAAGACCTACAAGGAGAATCCCTACATCGGTCGTGACGACTTACGCCACATCCGGGCTTTGCATTGGGACTACGACGAGCAGATACACGTGGGCGAAATGATCTGTAGCAAGCTGATTGCCGACCGTGTGTCGAAAATCCTGCGCCAGCTTTACGATGCGCATTACCCCATCCAGCTGATGGTGCTTCCCGACGAATTCAATGCCGACGACGAGCTGCAGATGCGTGCCAACAATTCGTCGTGTTTCTGCTTCCGTGCCATCGCTGGCACCACCAAGCTCTCGAAGCACGCCCGTGGCCTGGCCGTAGACATCAACACGCTCTACAACCCCTATTACAAAGACCGTGAGGATGGCACACGCTATGTGCAGCCTGCTACAGCCGTGGAATATTGCAACCGCACACTGACGTTCCCGTACAAGATTGACCACGACGACCTCTGTTTCAAGCTCTTTACCGAGGCTGGCTTTGAATGGGGCGGTGACTGGACTTCCTGCAAGGACTTTCAGCATTTTGAACTCATCGAATAAGCAAGTACAAAGCGATGCTTGCATCAGCTCTGTCGAGCGTGAGAAACGGGTAGAGCGAAGCTCAATTGATAGAAGAAAAAGAAATATATCAAAATGAAAATAATAGAATATCAAAAACCAATTGTTCGTGTGGTAAAGATCACAAGTCTCCCCTTGTTGTCAGGAACGACACAGACTATATCCTTCGATCCAAATCAGGGTACTTCGGAGGTGCTTGGTAATGGCTCTGACAGCGAGGAGTGGGATGATGATGATGAACATGAATATGAATAGTCAAACCTTTACGACAACAACAAAACGAAGATGAAAACCAAGCGAATTTATTTTTTCTGCTATCTTCTCCTTGTGGTTTGCCTGCCTATGAGGAGTCAGAACTTCAAGCTCTATTTCTCTAACAATGTCTCCGACGTTGTCAACTTTGGTCAAATAGAGAGTGAACTTTCTGGGCTCACTTGGCGTGAAGTGAAGAACGGCGACATTGCCGGCAATCAAGTAGAGGTTGATGCAGTCATGCGTATGTTTGCATCCCCAGAAAAGAAGGGGTTGACGCAGCAGAAGCAGTTTTGGACCATGCGCGACCACAGTCTGCTCTGCTTCCGCATCAACGACGGCAAGGGTACCAGCGGCAGCTATGAAGTTTCAGTAGACGATGGCGTGGGCGGTCACCAGTCGATAAGCGTCAGCCGCTATTTCTATGTCAATGTGCCCCGTCAGGACGAACCCGTGAAAATCAAGGTTTGGCCCACGAACCGTGAAAAGGACTCCATCAGGTTCGAATACTACATCTACGACTGGGATGACGACAATCTCTATACCTTCCAACTCGACTCGAAGCGGCAGTTGTCTGGCGAGACCTACAATCTGGAATACGTAGTAAGTTATACCGACGCTGAGGGCGAGCGACAGGTGGAGAGCAAGACCTTGGAATTGCAGGGCAAGTCCTTCCAAAGCTTCTATGTAGACAAAGATCAGACGCTGCAGGATGTGTTCTTGGTCAACCTTAACGAAAACCTTAACACAAGACGCAAGTTGAGGCTCAACAAGGCCCGCCTGCACCCTGGTGTCACGCTGGATCCTGATTTCGGCACCACCAGGTTGTCGGTAGGTTTCCATCTTGACAAGCATGAAAACCGCGAATTGGTCAATTTCAATTGGATAGGCACCGGTCTGTACGAGCATTACGACACGCTCTATGTCAGCCTCTTTAATAGCCGTGGAAAGAATGTCAGCAAGGCAACGATCAATGTCGAGTCAGTCGACAAAGACGGGCATCGTGCCTACGATCCGCTCGTGCGCTATGACGGCTACGACCGACGAACAAAAACCCACCGCGTCATCACCAACGGCAAACCAGCTTGTTTAGAGATTCTTGCGTCGGGTTGTGTTCCGGCTTTCTATCGCTATCCCGGCGCCACAGACCCCGTGACGGGCATCGTCGACGAGTCGCGTTGCGCAGCCAACATCATCCTTCAGACCACTAATGGCAGCAGCGATGGCATGATGCTGAGTAGCCAGCACCTGATGACACTCAACGACACCAAGACTGTTACCGTCATGAATGGTGAAGACCATAGCGTGTGCGACATTCACGACTTCGACATCTCTCTCATACCTCAGGCCGACACGCTCTGCTTCATGGACGATGCCGGCAACAACTGGCCCAAAGTGCTTAACGGACAGAAGATAGAGCGCTATGCCCGTATGGAACTGGTCTATTCCACACCACGCGGCGGCCAACAGCCTCAGGCCTACCTTCAGCTCGACAATGCCAATGACGGTAGTAGCTTGGCCACCATCAGCCCAATTTCGCTGAACATATTCGGGACGGAGTTTCCCGCTTTCACACGCACATACTTTGTTTCCAGCTACGACCTGACCTCCAACTTCCCTGAGAACATCTGTTGCCGCATGGCCATCAACGACGGCAATCAGACCTACGCTCCCTTCCCCTTCCTAACAAAGGTGCGCATAGACCGCGAGGCAATGAAGAAAACCGCTGAGGAGAAAGTGAACAATGACTTTGGTGGCGACGAAGACGAGAGTGCGATGCGCGGATTCAGCGACTCCGGAGTCGCGTTCAACCTACCCGTATCGGCAAAACTGAAGTTCAGTCCTTTCAATATCAAGACCTCCGTGGTGGTGAATTCGGTGAAACAACTTCTCAGCATCAGCGTCAAAGCCGACTACAACCGTGGCGAAAAAGAGGATGAAGGACTGCCTGAAGGCGAGGACGAGCGACTCACCGAAATGCGCAAGGAAGCGAGGGAATACTGCAACTCCATCTACGAAAAGGATAGCAAGGGCAGAAGTTATAGCGCTGTTGACGACGAACCGTCGTTAGACGACTGGATGGCTGAAGAGATAGACGATGTCTTCGACTTCTCACCTCAGCGCGTTGGCATAGGCTGGTTTGGAAGTGGGAAAATTAGTTTCGATGTTCCGTTGAGCAAAAACACCAAAGAGTATTTTCACCTGAAAAACCTTAGCGGAACCATTGGCTATGGCATCGGACTCACCGTTCCTGACCTGCTCGACAAATACCTCACGGGCGGCATTGCCGATATACTGAAAGAGATACCGACCTTCGGCATTGGTGCTACCTTCGAGGCCTCCATGCAACTTGATTTCGGGTTGAAGACTTTCAACACGAAGATGCCCATATCGACCAAGAACTTCGGCTATTTTGCCACGGCTTCGGCCAGAATCAAGTTAGGTGCCTGGGCAGAATTGTGTACTCCAGCCAACCCTGTTCTCTTCGTCAATGCGGGCCTGCGTTGTGGTGGCAAACTTGCCGGCGCCGCCGGTGTGGCCGCTTGTTTGTCGGACCCCGCGCCGTCAGCAGGAGTCTATGGCGTGGCCATCGCGGGCATCAGTGCCTTTGCTGATTTTCGCACCTATTTCTTCCAGTGGTCGGGGCGTGCTGGCGTTGCCATCGGCAAAGAGTGGTATTACCCCAACGACGACCATAACCCGCTTCACCCAGACTTCCCCTATTGGCTGAAGGACGTAAAGGCCAGCACCGTTGGGCAGAGTTATCGACGGCTGCCAAAACTTGGTGCTACCGACCTCGGCAAACCTGTCATAGAGAATGTGGCCAGCAACACCAACCCGCATTTCCTCGACGAACGCCACGTCGTTTTCAACGATTTGGGCAAGCCTGACGACTACAACGACGACCGCATCAGCATTCTTGACACTGAGAGCGGAGAAACGGCTGACCTTAACGCCAACCTTAACCTGAACACTGCTACGACAAACCAAAACCGCTCGAAGCGGGGAAAGCATGAGATTGTGGTCTACGAGCAGATGGACACCATCGTCGATGCCAACAAGTTGCAACCGGAACACGCTATGACACAGAGCAACGAATTGGCTAAGCACAACGGCATCATGGCCAACATCCGTGAGGAAGGCAGCACGTGGCGTCAAACCGTGGTCATGCCCTCGGGCGATGGCTTTATCAACACAAAGCCCATGGTCACCATGCAAGATGACGGCAAGGCGGCCTGCGTTTGGCAGCGTGGACAACTCTACACCATTGATGAAGAAATATCTCCCGACTCGCTCTACAACACGGCTATGGAAGGTGAACTCGTGCTTTCCTACTACGACGGCAGCCAATGGTCGGAACCCATCGGACTGTTCTCCATCGACGAAGACCAAGTTATGGCGCAGTATGACCTCGTCATGCGCAACGATACCGTACTCATTGGGGCATGCATGACGGTCCATCCCTTGGATACCATCAGTAGCCATAATACGTTCAATTATGCCTCAGTCGACTTAGTTTCCAAGGAGCCGGTTTTCAACGAGGATGAGTTCGAGCCGATACAGATATTCCTCAATCGCGTGGGCCAGCACACAGTAGCTGCCATGCTTTACGAGAAGAACGACTCCACCCGCGACATCTTCGTCAAGACGCTCAATATGGATGGTACTGATAGCGGCGTGGCGGGCAGCGACGTGGGCGCTAACTTCTGCTCACCTCAGCGTGTAAAGATCATCTGTGACCGTGCTGCCGAGAATCTCAACGACTTCGCCGTGCTATGGACGGAAATGAACAATACCGTGCGTGGTGAGGACGGCCAGATAAAAGCCACCAACGAAATACACACCATGCTCAACGCCTCGCGAGTCAGTTTGCAACCCACACCTTGCATCACCGCCCCCATCACGTTGGGCAGCGACCGTGATAGCCTCGTGCTCTGCGACTTCGACGGCATCCTTGACGACTCCCATATCAAGGTGGTTTATTCGTTAGCCGACATGACATCGGGTGGCGCCGTCGTCATGCAGAATGAGAAATTCTTCAGCAATAGTTTCGATTACAACATTGCCTACACGCGGCAGGCCTTGTTAGGCAGTAGTGTGCTTCCCGTGAATGTCACCGTGCGCAATACCGGCACATCGGCCATCCAAAGCGTGAAGGCTATCATCAATGACCATACTTTTGACATTGAGAACTCCTATGTGGCTCCTCTGCGCCAGCAGACCTTCGTCGTGGAGTATCCCATCACCGACGGCTTCGACGGCTACTTGTCAAGCCAGGTTGAGGTGGCCTACGACAATGTGTTCAAAGCCAGTCGGCATCCGCGCCGCAACATCAGTTTTGTGCGTCAGCAGATGGCTAAAGAGACTACTCATGTCGATATGGAGGACATTGAATGCCGCCTGATCGGACATACGGTGGAGGACGGTGTGAACTCCTTCCTCGTGGAACTCATCGACCACTCGTCACGCGGGCTGAAGCCACACAATCAGGTGCTGGTGGGCATCTATCCGCATCCGGGATTCACCGAGCCTATCAACGATGAGGCAGAGACGGTGGTCACCGCCGACGACTTTTTCGACTTCGGCGGCGTGCGCAAGGCTTTTGCCTCTGTCGATGTGCCAGGCATCATGGAGTCGACCAATGCCTACCTCAACATCCACGTGGTGAACGGCGACAATGACGTCCCCAACCTGCGTGACGACGAGAACACGCACTATGTTACCCTGTTGCCCGCCGAGACAATCGTGGGAATAGAGCAGCTTCGACTTCAGGAGCAACCCCACGCCCTGCACATTGAGCGACAGGAGAGTGGGCTGATTGTCAGCGGACTGAAGAGCGGTGACACCCTGCGTGTCTTCTCCGCAGAAGGTCTTCTGGTGTATAGCGCCAAGGCCACGAAAACCAGCATGTTCGTGCCTCTTTCAGCCCATGGCGTTTATCTGCTGGGCACCACCGAGGAAATCATGAAGTATAGTTATTGAGAAATAAAAATAAGACAATGTATAAAAAAGTTTTAACAGTAATCCTGCTGACGGTTCTGATAGTCGGACAGACAAGGGCCGATAACGTGAATGTTGACGGCTTTGGCAATATGACTTGGTATAACTATAAGGCCAGCAGCTACGGCGGAGGAGATGGCTCTTCCAACAGTCCTTACCTGATTAGCACACCAGAGCAGCTGGCTCTATTGGCCTATCGTGTCAATGAGGACGGACAGACCTATGATGGACAATATTTCTCCATCACCGCCAACCTCTCGTTGGATAAAGACGCGGGGGCAAAGGTCATTTGGGTACCCATAGGCCGCACTCCCACTCATGCTTTCAATGGCACCGTCAACGGCAATGGCCATACCGTCAGTGGCATGACGATTTCGGCCACCTCGACAAGCTACGCCAATTATTTCGGACTTTTCGGAATCATTGAAGATGGTAGCATCAGTAGCTTGACGGTGAAGGAGGCTTCCATTACCTTGACCGCCAACGACTGGGCCAATGTAGGTGGACTTGTCGGCGAATGTGACAACAACCTGACCGATTGCCACGCCGTGGCCAATATTACTTGCACGAACACGGGCGACGAAGAAATCGTTGTGGGAGGCTTGGCAGGCTCATGTACGGTGAACAACGTCAACCATTGCTCGTCGTCAGGCAACATCACGGCTACGGGCGACAATATCACAATGGGCGGTCTGATTGGTTCCGCATATACTATTCCCAACACAACGGCGGCGATGACCAATTGCTGCACGGCAACATCGCTGAAGGGTGGAACGACGGTGGGTGGCCTGATCGGACAGTTCTCGATTGGAAAGGACAACACGACCATCAGCAACTGCTTCAGTTGCTCTTTCATCGATGCAACGACGGCTACCTACGCCGGTGGTGTGTTTGGTGATCTCCAACGTAAAAGTGGTCAGACAACGGCTTACAATTCAGTCATCAGCTGCCAGTATTGCGGTATGATGGTGAAACCCTCTGCCTCCACTCATTATGGCGTTGCTTTCGGCAACACCAACTTTCCCTACGATGCCAGCTATGATTATTTCACCAACCATTCCTTCACCTACGACAGCTGGCTGGGCAACCTGCCCACCAACGGTATGGGCTACGACTTAGGCGACAAGGTATCGGCCATCACCACGCCGCTTCCTGCCAATGGTGGCTACTCCGTGCCCAATACGGCCAAGGAGGAGGCTTCGTTCAAGGACAACTTCATCTTGTGTAGCCTGCCAACGTATATCAGCAACGATGGCAAGCACTTCTTCCCACCCCAAGATGTCACCACATCGTTGAAGATGGGCTACAATGCCTTCAATCAGCAGGTGACCTATGCTCTGGCCGAGAACAGCAATAGCGTAGAGGTGGCGGGTGATATCCTGCTGCCCCTTGACCCCGGTGAGGCCATGCTGACGATCCGTTGCAACGGTGTGGAGCGCAAGGCACTCATCAAAGTGAATTACGGCACGGAGTGGGACGGACAGACGGCTACCGGTTTCGATGGCGGCAACGGCTCATTCCTCGACCCTTACCTCATCCGCACCGTCGGCCAGCTGCGATTAGCCATCGACAACACAACTCAATATAATAAGGAGGGCATGTACTTCAAGTTGGCGAACGACATCTTCATCAACAAGCATCTGCTCCAAACCAACGAGGAAGTGAGCAACGAAGCCAACCTGTGGACATCTTCCAACTTTGCGGCCAACCTCGACGGCGACGGCCACACCATCTATGGACTCTATGTCAAGGACGAGGGCTGCGCCGAAGAGTCGGCTCACGGACTCTTTGCCACCCTCACGGGAAAAGTCTCTCGCCTGGCAGTGGTCGATAGCTATGTCTCGGCCAGTGGCTCTGCGAATGAAATCTGTGCGGGCATGATATGTGGCGTCTTGGCAGGCGACGAAGGTGCTCTGGAGCAATGCATGACCCACGGACGTGTGCTCAGCGACGGCATGGCAGGTGGCATGGTGGGGTCGGTTGACGAAAACAACAATGCCCTCACCGATTGCTTCTCTTGTGTACATGTAGGCTGGGCAACGAGCAACAACAAATACTTGGGAGCAGGATTGGTCAGCGACAAACAAACCAATGACGGACGACCTGAGGTGACCCGATGCATCAGCACCGGCAAGGTGGAATATGCCAGAAATTATTCCTTCGGCCTTGTCCGTCGTGGTACGGTAGATGCTAACTCCCGCTTCGACCTCACGATGATGGCTGCTGAGTTCTCTGATTTGGATGACGATTACTCTTCCAAGCCGGCGGATATGATTTCGGGTCAGATGCTTGCCGATGCCACCAACTGGAAAACCGAGCTGCGCCGCTATCCCATGCTGAAGCTCTTTGCCGACACCCCTTACGGCGACCTGCTTTCCATGCCGTTGCTCTTTGCCGAAGGCGACCGTGCGGGCAAAGTCACACAGGTCTTCGATTTCCCCAACGAGGGCGTCACCTGGTCGGCCTACCACGGCAACGACTACATCGATGTCATCAACTCCTGTGGTGCGGCCACGCCCGTCTATAGCACGGGAAGCGACACCGAGTTGCTCATCGCCCAGACGAACCAAGCCAAGAGCCAGAGCACCAAGGCCCTGCGTGTCATAGCCATCGACGTCAAGATCAGCGGTCCGGTGGGCATCGCCTTCGAGGACGACAACGCCGAAGCAGCATGCCTCGCCGCTTTTGACACCATCCTCCATGATGGCTCTATCTCCCTGCGCGAAGCCGTGGAAGCCACGTCTGAGCAGTTTGCTGTCTTCAGGGCTGATGCCCATGCTGCCAACGTGCAGACATTCCGCGAGCTGCGCTATTTCGTGGGACTGACCACACTCAGCGAGGGCATTGTGTCAGGCTTGTCGTCTCTCACCGCCGTAGAGCTTCCCAAGACCGTGACCACCATTGGCGACAATGCCTTCAACGGGTGTACGGCACTTGAGTCAGTTGTCTTGCCCGCCACTACAACGACGGCAACAGGGCGCTCCTTCTGCGGCTCCGGTATCAAGAATATCTATGTGGAGCCCAAGAACACGACGCTTGTCAGCCGCAACGGGCTGCTCTTCAACACCAGCGACCAGTTGATAGCCTATCCTCCGGCACGCGGCGAAGCATCGGCCACCGTGAGCGGCACCCTCGATGCCATTCTCCCCAACGCCTTCTACCAGGTTCCAGGACTTACGAGCATCTATCTCGACAATGCCCTGCCCGAAGGCAGCATGGCCGAACTGGAGGTGGACGGCATCGTGCCCGAATCTGGCGACATTGACATCTACATCAACGACGGTTCCTACAACGGTGCCCTCTATGAGGACTATCTCGACGATGCGTCGTGGGAGGACTATGAAGACCATCTCTACCGCTACTTCCCCCTCACCGTCACGAGTGCCGGATGGGCCACGCTCTACATCGGCTTCGCCACCCAGTTGCCGCCAGAGCTGAAAGCCTATATCGTCATAGACTCGTCGGTCGACGACAATACGGCCACGCTGAAGCGCGTCGACAACCTCCTGCCCGCCACCACTCCTGTGGTCGTCAAGGGAGAACAGGCTGGCACCTACCTGCTCACGCCCTATACCGGCGATGTGGACCCGCTCGACAAATGGGAGAACAAGCTCATCGGCTCGTACATCGGACAAGAGGGTAAGTGGGGCGTTCCCGTCAACCAGGGCGATGCCAACGAGGGCAGCATCCTCACCTTAGGCCGCAACAGCCTGGGAGAGGTGGGATTCTTCTACTACCAAGGCGCCCAAATACCGCCCTACCGCGCTTACCTTACCTACAACAGTATCCAAGATTCATCGGCTCGTTTCATGTTGATCATTGACGATAGCCAAGAAACCGGAATTGAGGAAACCGTGAATAGCCAACCGACAAATCATATTTGCTACGATCTGCAGGGCCGCCGTCTCGGCAACATTCCCTCACGCGGCATTTATATCAAGGGCGGAAAGAAATTTATCGTAAAGTAATTTCTTTGTTGGGTAATGATTTAGCCATAGTCATTCGTTCAAAGATCGCTTTTGCTAACCTGTCGGCGTCTGCATGCTCTCCTCCGAGCGCTTGCGGACGCCGTTTTTGTTGCAACCAGACATTGTCCGCACGGCAAAGAGACATCATTCACAAGGCAGGCAGACACCCGTTGCGGCACAAACACCGGCCATCAGCGATGCCAGGGGACGCTCTCCGTGCGGTCGATGGGGTGCAGGGGCTGTGCCCTTCCCGAGCAGCGCCACGCCCACGGCGGCAGTCCATGGATCCTCTCGTTTGCCTTTGCAAAGTTACGACATTTCTTTTAAGCCGCCAAAAAACTCATGCCGTAGCCCGCAAAAATCTGTTAACAAAACGACCCGGCAACCTTAAAAAATACAAACGGCACATCCCCCCGCTTCCAAGCCCGCTGTAGGGGGCGGTCGTGTGTCAAAGCTCTGCCTACACGCGGATGGCATTCGGCATTTGGCACCCTCGACACCGCAAAACGTCCCGCGTCCCAACGTCCCATCGTCCCATTAAGCAGGTAGGCAAATAGGAAAATATAAGGATTATATGGTTACTATATATATAATATATATATATATTATATATATAGTAAAATTCAACTCTCCCTTTTTTCCCTTATATGAACCACCTTAATGGGACGATGGGACGATGGGACGTGGGACGCATGAAGGGGTGAGAGGAGTCATATAGGGCAAATGCTGTATAATTGCTAATCAAATCCGCTTTTCTGCGCATAACGGGCGTTTCTGCACAACAAGTTTTCTCGCTTTTTCTGCCATCAGGTCAATTTATAATAAAAATGTAGTACTTTTGCGGGGAAATTAAGGTGCAAACAACACATTTTATATATATTTATCAATCAAATTTAAAGAAAACATGATGAAAAAAAGTACCACAATGAAGCATTTGGCTTTGGCTCTGATGGTATGCGTTGCCCAAGGCGTGAACGCGCAAGAGCTTGATCCGGATTTGCTGAATTACGTGGCAACCGGTGACACCATCGGCACAGAGTATGTCCCCGATGAGAATTATGTTCCTGTCACATGGGAGAAAAAGGGGCTTCATGCAGGTATGCAGATGGCACAGTTCATCCTCTTCACCTATCGTTCGCCCAAGGCATACGAAGTGCCTGAATATGTGGAAATGTATATCCGCCTAAAGAACTGCTATGGTGAAGTGGTAGGGGAGAAATCCGATGATGCCAGTACTGTTCTGGACTACATGGCCTTCCAGGATGTCGTCTTTAACGTTTTAAACCTGAAAGGTTTCATCGAGCGTGGCGGCGAATATGTCTTCGAGCGCGGAATACCTTGGTTGGGCATTGCGAAAAGCGACGATCTCGTCTTGGTGGATGAACCCTCCGTGCGCATGAACGATTTTAATCAGTTGAAGACCGGTAGCAACCTGAATGGTTATGTCCTTTTCAACACGGGCTATCCCTACGAGCGTTCGCATCTGACGGGTCAGGAGAAAACGGAATGGACACTCCAGTATATGGCTCCTGGAAGCACGGAGCGCGTGACCATTGACCAAGGCGAGATGGCTCTGACGCTCGACAATTCCAAGCAGCCTCGCCTGGCAGCCATCGACACGCTGAAAATCTTCAAGGAGAAGCCTGCCATGGGCGAGTATTTCCTTGAAGTCAAGACCGACTGGGAGAAAGAGGCCCTGGGCGCGATGAGCGATCGTAATACGAAATTCATGGTAGTCGATACGCTTCGTGCCAATGCTACCATCGACAAAGATAAGTACCAGCTGGGCGTAGACAAGCAGTTGGTTGTCAACCTCTCGTTGGATTATGGTTACCCGTTCATTCACACGACAGCCCCCGATACGGAGCCTACCGTGCGCATCCGCTATCAGATTACAGCCAAGGGCGATGAATTGTTCAAAGATTCGCTGAAGATTGCCGACCAGAAATTGGCCGTGGAGCCCCTGAAGCGCAACGACCAGTTGGTGATGAATTTCGACAAAGTGACTGACGATCTCTTCGGCGACGCCGACCAGATGCCGATCTATGTGCATGTCACCGTTGAGTACGACGGTAACATTCAGTATACTGCTGACTTCCAGCCTACTTTGTTGAAGGCAAACGATGTGGGTATCAGAGAAAGTCAGGTAGCCGACAAGAAATCATCAGGCGACATGTACGATGTACAAGGTCGCCGGGTCGCTACAAAACCCGCAAATGGCATCTATATACAAGATGGAAAGAAAGTTATCATTAAATAAACCTAATCAAAACAATTAAAAAAAAACAGAATGAAAAAGAATTTTATCTGGATGCTTGCTGCCATCCTTCTCTGCGGCACGATGTCAATGGTAGTTACCGCATGTGGAGACGACGACGATGACAACGGCACGTCATCATCCTCCAACGTCTACGAAGTGACTCTTTCCGCAGTGCTGCCCCGCTGCTCTGCACCCTATCTGCAGCTGAAGGTGGAGTACACCGATGCCGATGGCAAGAGCGAGACCCTGCTCGTCAAGGAAGGCGACGAGAGCCAGAGCATCAGCGAGGATGCTATGAACAGCTATAAGAACGCCACCAGCGCCTATCGTGGAAATCCTGCTTATGTGACTATCCTCGACGACATCATTGTGCGCAATATTAAGCTGCGTGTACCTGCTGGCAAGTCGTTCTCCTACCAGGGCACCATCGTGACCCGTAACGACTACGCCACTCCCACAAGCGACGTCAACGTGGTACAGCCCTGTGTCATTTCTAAAGGTAAGCGCATCAGCGGCAATGGCGACGACCGTTCAGAACTCGCCTCTAACGGCAGCCTGAGCGTTATTGCCAGCTTTGGCATTGATGCTGAAAGCTTCGCATCCATCATGGACCGTTGGAACGGCCGCGATGCCGGCAAGGGCGGTGCCACTATGAAATAACCTGTCGTTCGTCAAAGTTACGACACTAAAATACGGATTTTCTGCGCCGAGAAGTCTTTTCTTGCGCAGAAAATCTTTTTTTTGTTATTTCTTTCTTTTGTTTGAAAAAAAAATAGTAATTTAGCCGAAAAATTACGCAAGGTTGACGACAATGAATAGAAAAAAAGGCATTTACGTGTTCATGACAGCATTGATGCTGTTGGGTATGGGATGCACATTTGCATCCTGTGGTAGTGATGACGATGACGACGCTCAGGGAAACCGCGAAGTGGCGGAGCTGAAGGCCATGCTGCTCGACGAGAACGGGCAAGTGTTTTTCGAAGCTATGGGTGGAAGCGACTACAAGATTGGGTTGTTGTCGAAGGAAGACGCCATAGACCTGATCAAGCTCTACGTGGGCAGCGACTTCACGGGGCAGCCCCGCATCTATAAGCTCGACGACAACAAGGGCACGATAGATGTCGCAATCGGCGACAACGGCGTGTACTACTTCGTTGGATTCGCCGTAGAGGGCATCCCGCATTTTCGGTTGTGTATGCTCGACGAGGGTGGCAATGCCTTCAGCATGAAGCATACATGTAACGTCTGCGGCTACTCCTGGATAAGCACAATCAACCGTTGTCCCAGATCAGGGAATAGGACCTATCATCCATAACCATGAGGCGACCGCAACTACCTACTGCCGTATGCAGCCTTTGTCTGTTGATGCTCTCCGTCGCGGCACAAGCCCAGACGGTGAGGGGGAGCATGGGCTTCATCGGGAAGGTGGGCCACTGGATTGACGACATGACCGGCGAAGGCATCGACTCCTGCTATATCGAGGTGCCCGTGCGCCCGTGGCAGGTCATCGCCAAGGGCTACGCCAATCAGAGCGACCTCCACATGGAGTCGGTCTTCGACGGGAGCCAGATGTTTCAGGGCGTGGTAGGCGATGTCACCGTCGAGCCTCGCATCCGCACCGCCGTCACCACGTCCGTCGGCCTCTGGGTGGGCTATCGCGGATGGGGAATCGGCTATTCTGCCAGCATTGCGGGCGACAAGGGCGTTGACTGGGACCTTGAGTCTACGTCGACACACTACTATGCCAAGTTGCGGCTTCATAGTTTCGAAGGCGGCGACTTCAAAACCCGCCAGCGTGGCTACTTGGCCGATCCTGAGGACGAAGCGGCCACACCCGAGCCCTTCGACATCGTGCAACCGCTATACCTCAGCTCGCCCGTCAAAATCAAGACGCAGCTCTTTGAGGCAGTCTACATCTTCAATAGCAGCCGTTTCTCCTACACCGCCGCCTACGACCAGTCGGTCATCCAGCGGCGTTCGGCAGGGTCGCCGGTTGCCGGCCTGCGCTATTTCCACTCCGATTACGACTATGCCCACGATAGCAATGCCGACCTCATCCTCAACATGAACGACATCGGACGCATCAACACGTGGCAGGTCAGCATCGGAGGGGGGTATGCCTACAACTGGGTGCCCTTCAAGGGATTGCTGGTCAGTGCATTGGCCATGCCGATGGTCACGGCCTACAACCATATCAAGACCTATAGCTACGACTCCAACTACAGGCAGATGGCTCTCGACGAGGTCGTGCATAGCGACGATGAACTGCCCCGTGAGGACTACCGCATCACGCTGATGGACACCGATAGCCGCAACAGCCGCATCACGCTGAACGTCAATAGCCGGGTGTCGCTGACCTACAATTGGTCGGACTGGTTTGTCAGTGTGAACGGCAACTTCTATCACTCTCGCTACCATTACAAAAACAACCGTGGGCAGCTGAACGAGTGGAGTGCTATGCTCAGGTTTGGCGTGAGATTGTAACCTGCACGCTGGTAAGTATTCCAGAAGGAAGCGCAAGACCTGATACGACGTTTTGTCGGGGGAGTAGCTTTGCATAGACCTGATACGACGATTGGCCAGGGTCATCCTGGTGTCTTAAGAATAGAATAAATCAAAAATAAGTTAGTATGCGGAAGTTCCTTTTTTTAGCATTCGTGCTGTTGATAGCGGCTTGCACGAAAGATGGTGATACCATCTACAAGCCCGACCCGAACGAAGAGGCGGCGAGTACCACACCATTGGTGACAGTCATCTACGACGCCAATGCGCTGGGCGACCATTCGTACAACGACCTGATCTATGAGGGCGTGGAACGCGCCGCCCAGGATTTGGGGCTCCGCACCCTGCAGCTGTCGCCACAAACCACCGAAGAGGGATTGCAATATCTGGAGCTGATGTTCCGGCAGATGGAAACGGCACAGGACACGGTGCGCCGACTGTTCATTGTGACCTCTCCCAGCTACGACGATTTCATCCGCAAGAACAACAAGCGCCTGGAGGCAAACCCATACGCCGACCTGCTCTTTCTGGAAACGCGCAAGCCGCTGGAGGGGAAAGGCTCCACGCTCTTTCTCACCTACTACGGCGCGATGTATGAAGGGGGCAGGATAGCGGCGGCCGAGGAGCGGATGAACGTCATGCTCTTGGGTGCCAACCGGAAGACGCCATCCGTCACAGATGCCCTACAGGGCTTCAGCGACGGCTTTGAGGCAGGCCTGAAACTGCTCACGGCAGAGCAAGCTGGCAAAAACCATCTGGCGTCGGCTTATCTTGACGAAAGGGGCGAGGGCGGTTTCAGCGTTGCCGACTCTACGGCCATGCGACTGCTTCGCCAGTGGAACGCCGCTGACATCTACATGCTGGTGCCCGTTTGCGGCGGCGCTTCGAATACGTTCGCACGTTTGAACAGTTCCACGCAGGGGAATATGGACATCGTTGGCATCGACGTCTTTTACGACAGCTATTACTCCCCGTACTCGATCGTGAAGCACATCGACCGTGCTTTGCTTCAAAGCATCAGACAATGGTTCGCCAACGGGACAATGCCCAAGCACCAGAAGCTTGGACTGAAAGAGGGATACACGGAAGTGACCCTGAACCCCAACAGCGATATCTATATCTGGGCTCCCCCAGGTTACGAGGGAGAAACGACGCCTTGCCTGTCTGAGGAGATGAAAAAAGAAATGCACGAAGAAGCCGTGAGAAAGGAGGAAGAACATGAGGGTAATTAAAAAACTCGAGAATTCAAGAATGAAAAGGGAACTGCGTCGTTTTTCATGCGCCAGCTTTGTTCTTTTGGGCTTTGTGGGGCTTACATTCATCTTGTCGGCATGCCGACAGGAGGACGATACCATCGTCTATCAGCAGTCGCGGCGATGGGTGGAGAAGACGGTGGCCGTGGTGGCACCGACAAGTGCCGACGCAGCCACGAAGGCACGGTTTGAGCGCACGGCGCAATGGTTTCTTGATAACCTGCACCATGCACAGCTGCACGATACGTTGTGCATCAGCCTGAAGCTGGAGTGGCACGACGAACTGACGGAAAACCTTGCTCAGCTTGGTGAGACTCTGGCTGGCAGAGACGACGTGATAGCCGTCATCGGACCTTTCGGCAACGATGCCGTGGCTAAGCTCGCTCCAGCATGCCAGCAGACTCACAAACCAGTCATCGCTCCAACGGCTACCAGCGAGGATGTCATCCGGCGTTTCGCCGTGGGAACGGCAGGTGTAGCCAACAAGAAACCGTTTCTGTGGTCGCTCACCGAAACCGATATCACCTTCTGCGAGGTGTTGTTAAGCATGTATGCCTCGTTTGTCAAGAGTATGGGCAACGACTTGGAAACCAGCACGCCGGCTGCCCTCTTTTCACCTAACGACAGCTATGGGCGTACGTTCTTCGACTGGGGACCCTATCAGGCTCAAGAGATGGGTATTCCCTTCTCGCACAACGACCAGTATACCGACAATGCCGACCTACGCCGCCGCATGAAGGACTACTTGGACGAGTTGAACGAATTGCCCACTTTTGGTAGTTTGTTCATCGGTAGTTTCTGTGTCGTCGAGACCTTACAACAACTCTACGACATAGCCCGCTTGCGCATGGAGTGGTGGAATCTCAACCCCGACGAACCTTTGAAAGAAGAGGGAGAAGAGGAGGCACGGCAGTTGTTGGAGTTCTGGGGGCGTACCTATTTCGCCTTCAGCAACCTGACGCAGGAGGGACTCGATGCTCTTGGCCAGAAAGGGACCGACATCCTGCAGTACTACCAGGGTTTCTCGCCCTACGCCGACCCCACGACAGGCTTTGAGAAGAGCTACGAGGTGAAGTTTGGCACCAAGCCAACCTTCGCAGAGTGTAAGTTCTACGATGCGTTGATGCTAACGGCCTTTGCCGCCAGCTATCTGGAGCATCAACAATCTCAAGAATCTCTCAATCTCAATGATGCCATCATCGCCATCACCACCCCGCAAACCCAACAATTGAGCGGTGCTGCCTGGAACCAGACCTCGATGGAACTCTACCTCTCCGCTTTGGAACAAGGCAGGCTGATGGACTTCGTGGGAGCCTCGGGCGACATTCGTTTCGACAACGAGACCTACACTTCGGCTGTACAAACCACCTACGTCCACTGGCAGATTAAAGACGGCAAAATCATACATCAGAATTACCTGAGCAGCGACGGTAGCCGACGCACAAGTTCGGCCTTGGCCGCCTGGAACTGGCTCATGGAAAATCCCGAGGAAGCCTTTGCCAATGAAGCAGAAAACAAGGACGTAGACATCGCTTATCCTGACCTCACTGGGCAGTATGCCGTATTGGTGCAGGGCAGCTACGGTTGGAACAACTACCGCCATCAGGCCGACGTGCTCAGCGTTTACCAGATGCTCAAGAAGAACGGCTTCGACGACGACCATATCATCCTGATCCTCGACAAGGCACTTGCCTCTGACGCAAAGAATCCAGAGCCGGGTGTTATTCGTGCCGAAGATGGTGGCAAAGACTTGATGGGTGGAAGTGACATCGACTACGACAATGCTGCCATCACTCCCGCCGACATCAGCAACATTTTGCTGGGAGTCAATACAGAAAAGACACCTGTTGTTCTGCCTAAGGATGCTGGGCAGAACGTGCTCATCTTCTGGAGTGGTCATGGCCACAACCGTGCCAGCAATGGTGCTGATGAGCTGGCGTGGCGCGATGCCGACAACGGACAAGGAATGACCGCCGAAAGGCTCCGTCAGACCATCAGCCAGATGCAGCAGCAGGGCCACTATCGCAAGATGCTCGTCCTCACAGAACCCTGTTTCTCAGAGGTCGTCATCACTCCTTTGGTCGGTATACCCGGTGTATTGGCCATGTCGAGTTCCGGCACCTACGAGCAGTCGTTTGCCGACAACTGGAGCAGTGAGCTTGGCGTGTGGCGATGCGACCGCTTCAGTCGCAATCTCGTCGCACACCTGACGGCATCGCCATCGACGACCTACCGCGACCTCTACCTCTACTGTGCCCAGCGCACCCTGGGGTCGCACGTCCATATCTTGAACTCCGCCCACTTCGGCAATCTCTACACCACCGGCCCGCAGGAGTTCTTCACGAAGTCAAAATAGTTTCATTTCAATGATTATATCTGTATGATGCAAAACAAAATCACTGAGGGCTACATGCCCTTCATGGGACATCAGACCTACTACCGCGTAGTGGGCGAGCCAACGGAGAAAGCACCTCTGTTGTTGCTTCATGGCGGTCCTGGAAGCACGCACAACTATTTCGAAGTGCTCGACTGTATCGCCGATACGGGGCGACAAGTCATCTCCTACGACCAGATAGGTTGCGGCAATTCCTATCTCGATGGTCATCCCGAACTGTGGACGCAAAAGACCTGGATAGACGAGCTCATCGCCATCCGCGAGTACCTTCATTTGGACAGCGTGCACATTCTCGGTCAGTCGTGGGGGGCTATGCAGGCCATTGCGTATGCCATAGACAACAAACCTTCAGGAGTCAAGTCGCTCATTCTTTCTTCGGGTCATGCTTCCAGCAGCCTGTGGGCCAGTGAACAGCATCGGCTCATCAAGTATTTGTCGGCAGAAGACCAGGAAGCGATAAGTCGTGCGGAAGCCTCTGGCAAGTGGGACGATCCCGACTACCTGCGCGCCAACGACCATTACTTCGAGCAGTTTGTCATCAGCGTCGACGAACACTCGCCCGAGTGCATCCGACGTCCGAAACGTTCGGGCACGGAAGCCTATCTCTATGGTTGGGGACCCAATGAGTATCAGCCTCTTGGCAGTCTGAAGGACTTCGAGTATACCGATCGGCTTTGCCATATCTCTCAGCCAGTCCTGATATGCAGTGGCACGCGCGACATCTGCACACCTGTTGTCGCAGCCTCGCTCTACGAAAATATCCCCAACAGCCGATGGCATCTGTTCCGGCATGCCCGCCACACCTGTTTCATTGATGCTTGCGATGAGTATTGCCAGGTGCTCACCCGCTGGTTGCAAGAGCATGACTAAAACGGCTGATTTTTGGATAGACAAAAAAAGTATCGCGCAAAACGAGTTGCTTCGCGCGATACTTTATATATTGCATGCATGATTGGCAGGCCTATCTTTGCATGAACTTCATGCTCTTGCGGGTGCCGTCGGCGAGTGTGACTGTCTTGATGACCAGGCCCTTGGTGTTGGGAGCGACGGTACGTCCCTGTACATCGGTGTAGGTGGGCTGTTGCGTGAGGGTTGATGGGTGCTGAGCGATGGCAGTAGGATCCTGCTCCACGGGAACGAAGTCCTCGCAGTCCAACCAGGTCGTCGCTGAGCGGTTCTCCTCGCCGCCACCTGTGAACACAGTGCGTACGCCGATGGTGGGATAGTCGACATTGAAGAGCTCTATGCCATAGCGGCCATCCTCAAACAGGAGGCTCCAGTTTTCAGTGTAGCCGTAGGGCACCATCGTCATTTCCTGCTGGATATTGGGATAGTCGGCCTTGGTGAACACCAGCAGCTCTTCGCGGTCGGCATATTTCTTGATGACTTCGAAGAACACTTTGTCGGTGGGCAGGGCGTTGTACTGCTCGTCGTAGGGCATGATCATCATCTGCAGGCTGCCGTTGCCGTCGAAGCCCTCGTCGTGCTGTCTGAACGAAGCCACCTGCGGAGCCATCGGTGTGGCTGACATTTCGCCGGGTGTGAAGGTGACGCCTGCATAGACCTCGTAGGGTGCGATTGCAGTCTTCGAGGAGTTGATCATCATGTAGTAGCCACCGCCAGAGAATACGCGGGTGGAGGCATCGTAGATAGTGATGAAGTCGCTCATTTCGCCCACAAACTGTCCGGAGAAGTAGAAGGGGTAGAGCTGCTTTCCGAAATACTGCCCTTTGGCGAAGGTCACCTCGTCGTCGTCGACCGTACCTTTCACCCAAGCCTCGGGCATGGCGCTGCACAAGCCCTGCACGTAGACTTCGTTGGCTCCGCTCCACGCCACCTTGATGTTCCATGCGGCATCCTCGGTTCCCTGGTAGGCGCCATCCTGGTCGTAGAGCATCTTCTTGCCTTTGAAGATATACGGCTGCGGGTTGATGTTGGCAGGAGGCGTCACCACCTCGTCCTCGATGGGAGCCTCACCGCCTTGGCGGAAGAGCACGGCATAGGTGACAGCACCCAATACGTTGTCGCTGCCGTTGATGAGGAAGACGTACATGTCGCCCAAGGTCATCGTGCCCGTAGCTTCGTCGTAGTGGAACACGATGCTGGTCTCCTGGCCGTTGTAGCCAATGAGGTAGAGATCCTGACCGCCGTAGCTGCCGCCTACCTGCCGCGAGGGGAAGGTGATGGTCTCGCCGCTGAGCGTGCCCTTGATCCAGCTGGTTTCCTGATAGCCCAGGCCCTGCACATAGACGTCCTGACCGTAGAAGGCCACGCGGCCCGTATAGTCGGAGGTCTGCGTCTGCGTCAGATCTTCCATGTTCTGATCGGTCACCTCTGTCAGGCGGAAGGTGTAGTTGTAGACCTGCGCACCTTCGGGCAGTCCGTCGACGGAACCCTGACTGGTGCCGGGGGTGTAGATGACGTTCATCATGCGTCCGCCCACGTAGTCGTTGGCATCGACGGCGAGAATCTCATGCTCGCAATAGAGCACACCCGACTCTTCGATGTAGGTGAAGACGATGTCTTCCAATCCTCCGTGTTCAGAAGTGCGTCCGGCCAGATAGTAGTTCTTGTTGTTGGCCTTGCCAGCCAGCTGCATTTTGGCAACGGTGAGGGTTGAGCCATTGAGTGTTCCCTTCACCCAGATATCGGCCGAGAAGCCGAGGCCCGAGAGATAGATGTCGTTGCCGTCGAAGGCCACCTTGCATTGGTCGGTGTAGTTCGTTTGGTTGTCGTTGTAGTCGATGTCAGTATACGACAGCGTGTAGTCTTCCACTGTGGCGCTTTCAGGAACCGTGACGGTTTCTTGAGCCCATCCTGCGACAACACACAGAAGGGCAACCACGAATAATGTAATTTTCTTCATTTGCTTGTTGTATTTAAATTGTTCGTAATTTTCTCAAGATTGAGGGTGCAAAGTTACGCTTTCTTAAAAAGATAGGCAAACAATCAGCTCGTTTTTTTGTCATTTTTCCAAATAATTCTTAATTCTTAATTCTTGTTTCTAAATATTTCATCTTTCATTCCCCATCTTTCATCCATTTTTCGTACCTTTGCCCGCCGAAAAAAAAGACTACCATGAAGAAGAGTGTTTTGACAGTACTGATGCTGGCCGCCGCACTGGGTGTGCAGGCACAAGGCAACAATTCGGGTTTGGGCGACGAGCGAGACAACTATGAGTCGCTGGCCGAGCGTGTGCTGAATCTTGAGAAGAAGAATGATAAGTTCAACGTGTATTTCAACTATACGGCGGCAGCTCAGGCTTCCGACGAGAGTGACTCATGGAGAAGTCGGATAGCCGCCAAGGAGCTGCGCTTCGAGATTACCGGCCGGCTGACCGACCGCATCTCCTACCGTTTCCGCCACCGTCTGAACAGGAGCAACGCGGCCATGAAGGCCGACAACTTCGCCAAGGCCACCGACATGATGTTTGTCAGCTACAAGCTCAACGACAAGGTGGAGCTGACAGGCGGCAAGGTGTGCCAGATGTGGGGTGGCTTTGAATACGACGAAAACCCGATGTACATCTATCAGTATAGCGACTTCGGCGAGTATATGGATATCTTCTTTGGTGGAGCACACGTCAGCTACAAGCCTGTGCCTACGCAGGAGTTTGTGCTGCAGGTGACGCATACCGACAATGGCTCGATGGAGGATTATTACGGCTGTCAGCCTGTTGCCGTCGACATGGAGAAGTCGAAGACCAAGCTTTTGGAGGAGAGCCATAATCCCTTCACCTATATCTTCAACTGGAACGGCAACTTTGCCAACAACCTGATACAGACGCGCTGGGCGGCAGGCATTCAGACACAGGCCAGGGGGGAATACTCCAAGGTGGTGATGCTGGGCCAGCAACTCACGTTGCCCCGCCTGCAGTGCTATTTCGACTACATGGAACGCTGGGACGATGTCGACCGCTATGGCTTCGCTTCCAAGGAATTGGATTGCAAGACACTAACATATTCTGTCAATACGATACATCCGTTATATTATGGTGATACAGAATCCCTTGGTTTCTACTTCAACGATTTCCACCTCCGCTCAATGGTGGCCAAGGCCCGCTGGACTATCACGCCGAAGTGGAAACTCATGCTCAAGGGCATGTATGAAGTGGCTGACGTGCGCAGCGTTGATGCTTTGAAGAACTACCGCACCGCCCTTGGCTACTTTGGTTCGTTGGAGTATTATCCTGTGCGTTCGCAAGATTTCCGCATCTATCTGGCTTACCTCGGCCGCCACTACGACTACAGCCGCCGCTGCGGCCTTGCTGACCGCAGCACCAACCGCATCGAACTGGGCATGATGTATCGCATCAAGTGCTTCTGATCCGTACAATCCCCTGTTTTTCTTAGGCATTGCCTAAATTGTGTGTACACAAAATATAGATGGAAGACTATTTAGAGGTGATTATATTCAAACAAATATGAGATTTACGGTAAAGTAAGGGCAATGATATGGCATTTGACCTTCAAGACCCCCTCTAACCCCTTTTTCAAGACCTCCCCTAACCCCTCCGAGCCTCACCCCCAGCCCCTCTCCAAGGGGAGAGGGTAGCTTGGGAGGGGAACAGATTTGTTTTGTTACCTCCTGTAGGAGGGGGACTGATTAGTTTCTGCGCTCAGTTCTAACTTCTCCTCCCCCTACAGGGGGAGTAAAGAGGGGGTCGCATACCTCCTGTAGGAGGGGAACAGATTTGTTTTGTTACCTCCTGTAGGAGGAGTGGGGGGAGGGCATACTCCTGCGACCCCTCTCGGGTCAACTTCTATGTTATTGTTTTGAGAAACGAATCCAGTCGGCATCCACCCATCCGCGGTTGCCCTTGAGGTTCGTTTCCTCTGACACAAAGCCCAGCTTGGCACCAATCCATTTTCCCTCGCGTATGGCGAAGGCCTGTTGGGTTTCATGGAAGCGCTTCCCATCCAGACTGTAGGCAAACCGGCACTGTCCGTCGGCCACCTCCACGCGCATATATATAATAAGGTATAGCGCTGGCTGATAGTCTATGCGGTCGCGTTCAGAGGGTTCGAAGGTAGCTAACGTTTGCACATCGTGCGGTTTGCCTTTGTCGGCATCCTTGGCCGTGAGCAGTTGCAAGAGGAAATGGTCGCCCTCGCGGCAAGCCACCAACGCTTGATAGTCGCGCCCCATCATCACCAATCCGCCGTATTGATGGTCGGCTTTGGCGGCAATGCGCATTCTGGCCGTAGCCGTAAAGTGCTCTGTAGGCAGTTTCTGTAGCAGGAGATTAGGCGCCGCCCAAAGGTTTTCTGCGCCCAGTCGGTAGTTGTACAGGCGCATCACACCGTTGGCCGTAGGCATGCCGAATGACTCTTGGTAGTCGGCTTGCCATTGCCACTGCTTGCCCAACACGGGATTGTCAAACTCATCATCCTCCACAGGATTCACAATCAGCCGGCTGTTGCTCTGAGGCTTGCGATGCCGCATGACGGGTTCGCCGCAACCGTCGCCATCCGTGTCTTGGCCGATGACAGGCCATCCGTCTGGCCGCCAGGTCATGGGTTGCAGATGAACCACACGCCCTGGAGCCCCCTTGTCTTGGAAATGAAGGAACCAGTCTTCGCCAAAAGGCGTATGTACCCATGCGCCTTGATGCGGCCCGTTGATGGTTGTCGCCCCCTGGTGCATCACCTTCCGCCACTCGTAGGGGCCGAACGGCGAGCGCGACCGCATGGCCAGCTGCCACCCCGTGGCCACTCCGCCTGCCGGGCAGAATATCCAATACCATCCGTCGCGCTTGTAGAGCTTCGGCCCTTCTGTGGTGTGGTTCTCGTTTCCTCCGTCGAACACCATCACAGGAAGGCTGATGGCGCGTGTGCCGTCGGCACTCAGTTCGCGCAGCGTGAGCACAGAGTTGAATCCGCAACGTGAGGCCGCCCAGCCATTGGCCAGGTAGCAACGGCCGTCGTCGTCCCAGAGCGGCGTGGTGTCGATGATGCCCTTTCCCTCAACCACCAGCACAGGTGCTTCCCATCTGCCTGCGGGGTCTTGCGTCTTCACCATGAAGACGCCACGGTCGGGGTCGCCCCAATAGATGTAGAACCACCCGTCGTGATAGCGCAGGCAGGGAGCCCACACGCCATTGCCGTGTTCTGGACGCGTCGCCTCAGGGAACTGGCTGTTCAGCGCATGGCCGATGATCTGCCAGTTCACCAGGTCTTTCGAATGCAGGATGGGCAAGCCGGGCATACAGTTGAACGAGCTGGCCGTCAGATAATAATCGTCGCCCACGCAAATGACGTCGGGGTCGCTGTAATCGGCGTCAATCACGGGGTTCACATACGTTCCGTCGCCCTGGTCGGGGCACCATACGTTGGAACGGTATTGCGCCCACGTCGTGACTGCCGACAGAATGAGCGCAATAACCGTAATGATTCGTTTTCTTGTCATCGTTTAGTACTTCAGAATGAGGTACTCAAAAGGATTGAGCTTCAGGGTGCTTTCAAGCTTCACGCCCGCCTCTGCGGTCATGTTCTGGCTTTCGTGGCCAACCCATTCTTCTGGAATCTTTGCTTCGCAGGGCTTGTTGCGGACATTCACCAGGACGAGGAAACGCTCTTCCGTATCGGTCTTCTCAAACACCAGCACATCGTTGTCGGGCCATGCCTGCAGGGTGCCTTTACGCAGGGCGGGATGATCGTTGTAGAGCGCTATCAGCGCTTGATATTCCTTATAGATTTCAGGTTTTGCCGTCCAGTCGACGGGCACGAACTTGAAGAAGTTGATGGGTTCTGGGAATCCCACTTCCTGCGAGCCGTAGATGAGCGCTCCGCCATGGGGGAAGATGGTGGCCACGTAGGCAGCCATTGCCCCACGGTCGTTGGTGAACTGCACACACGGCTCAGTCTCTGTGGCGTGGTCGTGGTTGGTGGTGAAGCGCATCTTCACCTTTCCTGCGGGCAGGCTGTCGTATTCCGCCTTGTCGGCCTTAATGAGATTTTCTGCCGGCTCGCCATTGAACACCTTCACCAACATATCCTTATAATCCCATCCATAGTTCATGTCGAAGCCTCCGACGGTGAAATTGTCCTTGCGTTTTCCCTCGGCAAGCATCACGATACGGCGCTCTCCAGCGGCTGCGCGCAACTGGTCGATGGCATCTTTCCAGAAGTCGGCAGGCACGCCGTCGGCCACGTCGCAACGGAAGCCGTCGATGCCCATGTCCACAATCCAGAACTTCATGGCATCGATCATGGCAGCCCGCATGTCGGCATTGTCGTAGTTGAGGTCGGCCACGTCATACCAGTCCGTGTGTGGAGGATAGATGATGGTGTCGGCCTTCTCGTCGTGGGTGTACCAATCGGGGTGCTCCTTCACCCAGGGATGATCCCAGGCGGTGTGGTTGGCCACCCAGTCGAGAATGATTCCCATGCCGTGCTGGTGGCAGACCTCGGCCAGATGCTTGAACTCGTCGAGCGTTCCAAACTCAGGCGCGATGGCCTTGTAGTCGCTGATGCAATAGGGCGAGTTCTTGGTCTTCTCCGTGCCGATGGGGAAGATGGGCATCACCCACATCATGTTCACTCCTAAGGCGCTGATGGAGTCGATGCGGGCGGCAACGGCATTCAGTGATTTCTCAGGTGCGAACACACGTGGGTTGACCTGATACATGGCAATGTCTTCCACAACGGGCATCTGGAATGCCTCTTCTTTCGGCTCCTGCGAGGGTTTGCAAGCCACAAGGGCTGCCAGGATGCTGATTGATAATAACAGTTTCTTCATAATGCTAAAGGATTGAGTTTTGAATCGTTTGTTTCAGATGTGGCAAAGGTACGAAGATTCTATGAGACCGCCAAACGATTCATTCTTTTTTTAACTTATGCAATCCATAATGGGATTCTCGTTAATAAAGCAAAACAAAAAACAGGTATTTGGAAATTAATTCGTAACTTTGCACGTCTTAATATGCAAACTAACTATGGAAGGAAAATATCTGTTGGGACTCGACGTAGGTAGCAGTTCCGTGAAAGCATCCATCGTCGACGCCCAGACGGGCGAGTGTGTGGCTTCAGCGCAATATCCGGAAAAGGAGGCTCCCATCATGGCCGTCAAGGCCGGATGGGCTGAACAGCAGCCAGAAGACTGGTGGACGTATGCCAAGCAAGCCGTGAAGAAGTGTTTCCTCGCTCCCCACTCCTCACTCTCCGCTCTTCGAGAATCAGACATTAGTGCCATCGGCATCTCCTATCAGATGCACGGACTGGTGTGTGTGGACAAGAATCAGCAGGTGTTGCGCCCCAGCATCATCTGGTGCGACTCGCGGGCTGTTCCCTATGGCGAGCAAGCGTTCCGCGAACTGGGCGAGGAGCAGTGCCTGAGCCACTTGCTCAATTCTCCTGGCAATTTCACGGCATCGAAACTGGCATGGGTGAAGGACAACGAGCCTGCGTTGTTTGAGAAGATTGACAAGATTATGTTGCCTGGCGACTACATCGCCATGCGACTGACCGGCGACGTGCGCACCACGGTGAGCGGACTGTCAGAGGGAATGCTCTGGGACTTCCGAGAGAACCGTCCCGCCCGCTTCCTGATGGACTATTTCGGCTTCCCAGAATCCATCCTACCCGAGATTGTGCCTACGTTCGGCATACAGGGGGCTGTCAACAAGAAAGCTGCTGCAGAACTGGGCTTGCAGGAAGGCACGCCCGTCTGCTATCGTGCTGGCGACCAACCCAACAACGCCCTTTCGCTGAATGTGTTCGAGCCTGGCGAAGTGGCCTCTACGGCAGGCACCTCAGGTGTCGTCTACGGAGTTTTGGGCGAGGTGAACTACGACCCGAAGTCGCGTGTCAACACTTTCGCGCATGTGAATCACCTCTCACCACAAGACAGACTGGGTGTGCTCCTCTGCATCAATGGCACGGGCATCCTCAACGCCTGGATGCATCGCAATGTGGCAGCCGACCTCAGCTATGCAGAAATGAATGAGTTGGCCGCGACAGTACCCATCGGCAGCGAGGGCGTGAGCGTCATCCCCTTCGGCAATGGGGCTGAGCGCGTGTTGGAGAATCGCGAGGTGGGCTGTTCCGTGCATGGGCTGAACTTCAACAAGCATTCGCGGGTGCATCTGTTGCGAGCCGCACAAGAGGGCATCGTGTTCTCCTTCTGCTACGGCATGGAGGTGATGCAGGCAATGGGTATGGACATCCGTACCATCCATGCCGGGCAGGCCAACATGTTCCTCAGCGACATCTTCCGCCAGACACTGGCCACCACCAGCGGGGCTACCATCCACCTGATGGAGACCGACGGTGCTGCTGGAGCCGCCAAGGGCGCGGGCATGGGACTCGGCATTTATCGTGATCACAACGAGGCTTTTGCCTCCCTTCGGAAGCTGGCCACCATCGAGCCGGACTCCTCCCTTCGCGAGGAATGCCGAGAAGCCTATGAGCGGTGGAAGAAATTGCTCGATTAAGGAAGAATATAACAACCTAATTTAATATAGAAATATGGCAAAAGAGTTTTTTCCGTTTACTGGAGTGATTCCCTTCGAGGGAACAGAGAGCAGAAACCCGATGGCCTTCCACTACTATGAGGCTGAGCGGGAAGTGATGGGCAAAAAAATGAAGGACTGGATGAAATACGCCATGGCTTGGTGGCACACCCTGGGTCAGGCCAGCGGCGACCAGTTCGGCGGACAGACCCGCTCCTACGAGTGGGACAAGGCCGACTGTCCCGTTCAGCGCGCCAAGGACAAGATGGACGCAGGCTTTGAGTTCATGCACAAGCTGGGCATCCATTATTTCTGCTTCCACGATGTGGACCTCATCGAAGAGGGTGCCACCGTCGAAGAGTATGAGGAGCGCATGAAAGCCATCACCGACTACGCCCTGGAGAAGATGAAGGAGTATCCCGACATCCATCTGCTGTGGGGTACGGCCAATGTGTTCGGCCATAAGCGCTACATGAACGGCGCCGCCACAAATCCTGACTTCGACGTGGTGGCCCGCGCTGTGGTGCAGATCAAGAACGCCATCGACGCCACCATCAAGCTGGGTGGCACCAGCTATGTGTTCTGGGGAGGCCGCGAGGGCTACATGTCGCTGCTCAACACCGATCAGAAGCGCGAGAAGGAACACCTGGCACAGGTGCTGACCGCTGCTCGCGACTATGCCCGCAAGCAAGGTTTCAAGGGCACGTTCCTCATCGAGCCAAAGCCGATGGAACCCACCAAGCACCAGTACGACGTAGACACAGAGACGGTCATCGGATTCCTTCGTGCACATGGTCTGGACAAGGACTTCAAGGTGAACATCGAGGTGAACCACGCCACGCTGGCTGGCCACACCTTCGAGCACGAGTTGGCCGTGGCCGTTGACAACGGCATGCTGGGCAGCATCGATGCCAACCGCGGCGATGCACAGAACGGATGGGACACCGACCAGTTCCCCATCGACAACTACGAGCTGACGCAGGCCATGCTGCAGATTATCCGCAATGGCGGTTTCAAGGATGGTGGCACGAACTTCGATGCCAAGCTGCGTCGCAACTCCACCGACTTGGAAGACCTCTTCATCGCCCACATCAGTGGTATGGATGCCATGGCCCGTGCCTTGCTCAATGCAGCTGCCATCATCGAGGACGGTGAGCTCTGCCGCCGCCTGAAGGAGCGCTATGCTTCGTTCGACGAAGGTAAGGGTCGCGAGTTTGAAGAGGGCAAGCTCTCGCTCGAAGACATCTACGCCTATGGCCGTCAGGTGGGTGAACCTCGCCAGACTTCTGGCAAGCAGGAACTCCTGGAGACTATCGTCGCTTGGTTTGCCAAGTGAGAAAGGCCGGACTTCCCCATATTGAGGCGATTATTAGTCTTAATTAGTGTGAGATTGAATGCCCCTGTCACAGGCTGTCCTGCGGCAGGAGCATTCTTATTGAAAAACTCATTACATCTCCTCATCTTTAATGATGTTCCATAGCGTTTGAATCGTTAAATAAACGAAAGTTTTTGCAGTTTTATATGCTTTTATTTTTCTACAATTCATGATTTTGTTACTTTTGCAGAAAAATAAATATGAGTTTTATGAGCAATTTGGTAGGAAGACAACAGGAACAGCAGGAGTTGAGAGATCTCTACGTGAGTGGAAGGGCAGAGTTCGTAGCTGTGTATGGTCGGCGCCGTGTAGGAAAGACCTATTTGATAGACGAGACGCTGGGTAGTCATCTTTCTTTCAGACATGCAGGACTCTCGCCGATTGATGACGATGGGAAACGCAGTATGCTAAAAGACCAGCTAAGACATTTCTATCATTCATTATTGTCGCAAGGTATGAAGAAATGCAAGTGTCCTACATCGTGGCTGGAAGCTTTCTTTATGCTTGAGATGCACCTTCAATCCATTGATGATGGCAAACGACAAGTGGTATTTCTTGACGAGCTGCCCTGGATGGATACGCCACGCTCCGGATTCGTGACAGCCTTGGAAGGATTTTGGAACGGATGGGCTTGCCATCGCCACAATTTCATGCTGGTAGTTTGTGGCAGTGCTACATCATGGATTTTGGACAATCTGATAAACAATCACGGTGGTCTTTATGGTCGTGTAACTTATGAGATGAAGCTCTCTCCGTTCACACTAAAAGAGTGTGAGGCGTATTTTCGGAGTCGCAACATAAAGATGTCGCGTTATGATATTGTGCAGAGCTATATGATACTTGGGGGGATTCCCTATTATCTCAGTTACTTTCAGAAAGGCATGAGTCTGGCCCAAAACATAGACAGACTGTTTTTTGCCACTGGTGCCAAATTGCGTGATGAATACGACAGACTGTTTTCAGCAGTTTTTAGTAATCCTGATGACATGAAAAAGATTGTAGGATTACTGAGCACCAAGCATGCTGGATTTACCCGTCAGGAGATTTTGAAGAAAACGGGTATTGACGATAGTGGGTCGGCTACCAAAATGTTGAAGGCTCTTGAAGCAAGTGACTTTATACTGAAGTATGTCCCCTTTGGGGCAGGTAAACGCAACGTAGCTTACAAACTGTCAGATTCATTCTGCCTGTTTTTTCTATACTGGGTTGTTGGTCGCGACAAGATGAATCCTGATTTCTGGATGCTCAGCCAGCAATCGCAGTCGGTAACCAGTTGGCGAGGCATTTCTTTCGAGGAGGTGTGTTTGGTTCATATCCAGCAGATAAAGGCTGCTCTTGGCATTGCGGGTGTCAGTTCCACCCAATCGGCTTGGGCTTTGCGAGGCGATGATGAAAAAGAAGGCGTACAAATAGACCTGCTCATCAGTCGCAAGGACAACGTTGTGAATATGTGCGAAATGAAATTCTGCGGTGATGAATACAAAGTAAGCAAAGCGTACGAACGGAAACTGGCACATCGCCAAATAGTGCTCTCAGAGATGGTCAATCGCCGTACGGTTATTCATCCTGTTCTTGTGACCACTTACGGTCTTTCCTACAATGAATATAGTGGAAGTTTTGTGCATACGGTAGTGATGGATGATTTGTTTAAGTAAGCAGCGAAGGTGTACACACTTTGTTTTTATTGCTCAAAAATTTTTTTTTCAATAACAGTCGAGGGTGTGTCAAAATGCCAAATGCTATCCGCGTGTAGGGACGCATTTACCATTTTGACATACCCTCTATGAGGGGGTGCCAACCACGGTACGGCTATTACTCCTTTGACTTTTTCTTTCCAAACTCAGGGTCGATCTTGATGAGGGCCGTGACGATGAAAGTAACGGCACAGAAGAGCATCACGATGATGAAGAACCAACGGTAGCCCACCCATTCCTGCAGCGCGCCGGCAAAGAGACCCGGTATCATCATCGACAGGGCCATCAGTGCTGTGCAGAGGGCATAATGGCTGGTCTTGTAGGCTCCCTGGCTATAATAAATAAGGTAGAGCATGTAAGCCGTAAAGCCAAAGCCATAGCCGAACTGCTCGAAGAACACACACACATTCACTACGCCCAGGCTCTCAGGCAATGCGTAACTCATGTAGACATAGACGATGTCGGGCAGTGTGATGGCGCACACCATGGGCCACAGCCAGCGTTTCAGACCGTCGCGCCCAGCTGCCATACCACCCAGGATGCCGCCCAGAGTCAGTCCTACGATACCCACCGTGCCTTGCACCAGGCCGTACTCCTGGGGGGAGAGTCCCAGACCACCGGCTCCGTGACTGTCAATCAGGAAGAGTGCCGACACTTTGGCCAGCAAGCCCTCGGGCATGCGATAGAGAAGCATGAAGAGCAGGGCGATGACCGTTTCCCTCAAGGGGAACTTGCTAAAGAACGTCTTGACAACATCGAGAAGTTCCTTTGTAAGGTTGGAGGGGTGGGGGGTGAGAGAAATGGTGTCAGTGGTGAAAGGAGAGGGTGTTGTCTCCACGCGGGGCATAGCGTAGCTGTGCCACAGCCAAAGGGCGATGAAGATACCCGCCACACCGTAGAACATCAGGCTCCAAGAATAGGGTATACTATAGCGGAAGAGCACCTGAAGGTTGCCCGCCAATGCCACCAGCAGCCCTTGGCCGAAGATGGTGGCAATGCGATAGAACGTGCTCCTTATTCCCACAAACCATGCCTGGTCGTGTTCGTCGAGCCCCAGCATATAGAATCCGTCGGCGGCAATGTCGTGCGTGGCGCTGGCGAAGGCCATCAGCCAGAAGAAGCACAGTGTGCCTTGTAGCCAGAACGATGTGGGAATGGTGAAGGCCACACCGCCTAAAGCCGCACCAATGAGCAGCTGCATCGTGATCACCCACCACCGCTTGGTACGGATAATGTCCACAAACGGACTCCACAACGGCTTGATGACCCATGGCAGATAGAGCCATGAAGTGTAGAATGTGATCTCGGCATTGCTCAGTCCTAATTGCTTGTACAACACCAACGACACCGTCATCACTGCCACGTAGGGCAGTCCTTCGGCAAAATACAATGTGGGCACCCATGCCCAGGGAGATGTCTTTTTGTTATTCATCATTTTAAATCTTTACTATATTCTCCTCGAAAAAACACTTCTCTCTCCTCACTCCTCTTTCCTCTTTCCTCTCTCCTCTAAACTCAATACGCTTTACTGATTTCTATGCCGAGGTAATAGTGGCGGAGTATATCGTCGTAGCGATAGCCGCGCTCACCCATGACGGCAGCCCCTATCTGGCAGAGGCCCACGCCGTGGCCCCATCCGTGTCCGTGAAGCACAAACCGCTGAGGTATACCTGTCACGAAGTCGAATGAACTGACCTCGAAGTTACTGCTCTTCAGGTGGGTGTCGCTCAGCGTACGCCGTATTTCCAGTTCCTTGCCAATGATGAACTGCCGTTCCGTGCCCACGATCTTCAACCGGCTGATTCGTCCGCTCTTGCCGCGCTCCAAGGGTTCCAAGGAAACGATCTGTCCGAACGTCATCTTCAGTCGGCTTTCTATCAGTTCGAGCAGCTGCTGTTGCGTATATTCCACCGTCCACTCGAAGAAGTCGGGCGTCTCCTGGTCGTAGTCGTTCAACACCTGCCGCAGGATATGCTCATCGTGTGTGTTGCAGAAGGCCTCACTATTCTCGTCGGCTGCATCGCGCACAGAGGTGAGATACGGTTTATGCTCATCTTCCCAGCAATACTCAAACTCTTCCGTCTGCCCGCCGCAGCATTTGCTGAACCGCGCATCGCAGATTTTACCCTCGTAGGTGAGTATCTGCCCGCGGGTGGCCTCCACGGCCTCTGCCACATGGGGGTTGCTGGCTTTCGTGATGCCCTGATAGCGCTGGCAATGGTCGTCGGCACATACATCGAAGATGGTGTGGTCCTCACGGTCGTACCAACGCACGATCTCGTTCTCTTTTTTCACGAACGAGAAGAAACCGTTGTCGCCGCCTGCCTCTTTTCGCTCACTGCGTTTCTTCATCTGAGCCAACAGCCACGAACGCGAGATGACGGCATGGGCCTTGAGCAGCTCTAATGACGAGGTGGCACTCATCTCGCTCGAGATGACGCTGGCCAGGTATTGTTCTACGGGCAACTCATTGATGGCACATATCTTGTCTTCTTCCACCACGAGATGGAGCATGCCCTGGAAGGTCTGTGTCTCTTTTCTTTCCCAATGGAAGTTCACGCCGATGGTGACGTCCTCCAACGAGAACGACGCATCGCCCGACAGGGGCACCATCTTCAGCTCGCGATAGAGACTGCCGTTCCAGCTGATGCCTCCTTCAAAGAAGAACACCTCCTGCTCGCCCTCTATCACTTCGCCCTTGGCGGAGTAGGGACCGTTTAGCGTGAAGCGTATGCGTTGGGCACTGACGATGCCCACCTTCACGGTCGGCTCTTGCGAGAAGAGCGTCTCTGCCGATGCACTGGCACCTTCCGACGGCTTCGACAGACGGGCCACCACACGCTGCACTTCTTCCTCTTCCAGACTCACCTCTTTCAGGATGCCGACGACGGCTTCTGCTTGGAGCTTTAGGAAATCGGTTTCTTGCGGAGTGATCACCAGTCCGGCCATATCGAGCGCGCCCGGACTGACCATGCAGTCGGGATAGCAGGCCGGACGGTGCTTCTTGCGAAGGAATACCACGAACACCGTTTCTTCGGCTGTCTTCCACCCCACGATGTTCATCATGGGCTCAGGTGTGGCAGCAGGCAGCGCCTTGTAGATGCGTCGGAAAAGGCGTGTGAAACTACGCTCCGTAGCACAGCGCACCACCAAGGCGGGTGCAGGCCACTCGTCGAGTAGCATGATCTGCTCGTTTGCCGTCGTCTGGCAGACAGGCTTCAGGCGGTTCTTGAGCGAAGGCCATTGCTGCAGCAAAGGCAATGCACAGCCCTCTCCAGCTTGGAAATGCAAGTGATCGGGAGCACTGGCACCACACATCGGACCATTGTAGAACACGGTCAGGTGGGGGTATCGCTCCAACAATTGCCACATCGTACCTATATGCTCGGCTATGCGCTGTGGCTCATGCTGTGTCGAGGGTATGGTGAAATGTATGGGCAGGATGGGGAACGGATTCAGCAGCAGCTCAAAGCCATGCCCCTTTTGCTCTTCCCCGCCCTTCTGAGAGGAGGGGGTGGGGCATGCCATTTGCACCTCCGGCCGATTCTTCTCACAGAGGAAACACGGCCGCTCGTCAAGGGTCTGCTTGTCAATCTTCGCACCTGTCGACACCATTCTTGCCGGATTGAACTGCAGCCGCAGGCTGATGCCATCGGCCTCCAACTCGCGCGTCTGCACCTTGTTCAAGTCCTGATAGCGTTGGCGCGCCTCGTCCCAGACGGAGAGCTGTCGCTCCACGAAACGGTCGGTGGCCCGCATCTTTGCTCCCTCGTCCTTCATCCGTTGTCGCGCCAGTATCTCCATCGTGCGCAGCCGGTCTTTATATAGGTTGTTGGCATTCACACGTTCCACACTCAGCGCTGCATCGCTGTTGCCCGTCCATCGGCGGCACAGGTACAGCTCTGTATAGATTCGTCCGATGCGATAGTTACGGCTGAAGGCCAAGCCCATGGCATAGTCCTCGCCATAGCTCGTGTTGGGCAGTTGCATGTCGCGCAGCAGTGGAGTGAAGAAGGCACGTGGCGCCCCAAGGCCGTTGATGCGCAGCGCATTGTTCGGACCGTTCTCGTCGGTCCATTCTGCATGGTTGATAAGTCCTGGCGGCAGCGTGTTGAGGTCGAAGTCGCACATGCGGTAGCTTCCCACCACCATGGCCGCCTTCTGCTCGTAGAAGGCATCCACCATCTGCTGCAGCGTATGGGGCGAGGAGTAGAGGTCGTCGCTGTCGAGCTGAACGGCAAACCGTCCGCACCGCTTGTCGTTCACCGCCTCATTCCAGCACCCGCCTATGCCCAGATCCCTGCGCTCAGGGGTAATCACAATAAGTTGTGGGTCATGAGAGCTTAGGGTTGATACATTTCTCGCTCCCCGCTCCTTGCTCCCCGCTCCTCGAAAACACTCCTTCAGAATCTCCGATGTGCCGTCGGTGGAGTGGTTGTCCACCACAATCACGTTGTAAGGGAAGGTCGTCTGCTGCGAGAGCGCACTCTCCACGGCATCGCGGATGGTCTTCGCGCGGTTGAACACAGGAATCACCACTGAGGCCTCTACGGCGAATGGCTGTTCCTCAAAGTCAGGAACCTCGCGTTTCGTCGTGTCCACCCAGGCACCAATCTCTTTCAGGTGGGCCGTGACGGCACGTTCCATCTCTACCTGCACTTCGCGGTTGGCAGGGTTCACATAGTCGAACTGCTTTTCGCCGCTGGTGCGCAGGTCTATCTTTTCTTCCGTATAGAGCAGTTCGTTCAGGTGGAACAGTTCGCCCCTGCGGCTCAGGAAGAGCCACAAGTCATAGAAGCCGGCATATTGATAGTCGGCCGAGGGCACAAACTCCTTGAGCAAGGCGGTGCGCACCAGCACCACGCTGCCAAAGTCGAAGTCGTTTCTCACACTTCCTATCTGCCAGTCTATCACGGGGTGCTTCTCCTTCGCTGGCTGCGAACCGCTTGCCTCGTCGCTTTCCTGAGGTGGGGTGGGGCAGGCCCAGTAGTCGCCATACACCATGGCCGCGCCACTCATGTCGGCAGCCATCACCATGCGCCTGAGCGCACCTTCTCCCATCGTCACCTTCACGGGTTTCACCCACAGCAGCACGTAGTCGGCCACGGCCTGCTGGGCAATCTCGCGGATGTTGGCGGTCGATGTCATCTCCCCCGCCATCGGATTCATGCTCCTCACGCACAGCTCTGGAATTGCGAGCCACGCCCATTCACTTTCCAGTGTGGTCATCACCGCAGGGAAGAAGCAATCTATTCTGTTTCTCATATCTTTTCTTTTTCTTTATGCGAGTGCAAAGATACAGAAAAAAAACGATAAACACAGCAAAAAACACACAATATTTTTAGGATTATGCATTATTTGCACTCGCCCCTGCCGAAAAAGTGAGCGAATGCGAAACTTGAATAATAATTATTAAAGTAATGTGGAAAATGCGGAGAGTCTTTCCCGTTTTTCTTAAATTTGCAATCCAAAAAAACAAAACCACGGAGAATATGAGAAAGAGCGTATTGTGTCTGGTAGTGGCGATGGCCAGTCTGTTGGCTGCCTGTGGCGGCAAACCCTCCTCTGGCGAGAAGCCCGACGGCAATGTGGGTACGAGTACGAAGATCGAGGGCGACTCCACACGCTATGGATTGGCCTGCGAGGGGTGCACCGACTCCGTGCTGGTGTTCCTGCCAGGCACCGGCGGCAATCCCGTCACCTACAACATTGTCGAAGCCTTCATGCATCGCCGCGTCATCGGACGTCCGAAGACGGGCGACTGGGTGGCCGTCGTCCTCAATGGCGAAGACAGCCTGAAGGCCGACATGGTCATCAACCTCGACGAGCTGAAGGGACAGTGGGTGCAATGGGTGGCGCCCACCCTGCGTAAGAATCCCATGACCGAAGGGCTGGAAGAGGCCGTGCAGGAAGAGATGGACTCCCTCCTGCGCGAACGCCTGAAACCCGTGGAGATCGGCTTCGCCCTGAAGCGCCACTACGCGGCTCAGCCCATCGGACTGCTCCACGCCCTGACCAGCAGCGACGACGACCCTGTGGAGTTCCCCGTTCCCAAACGGTATATGGAGTGGCATGTATTCAACGGCCGCCTCGTCCTGAAAATACGCCCCACGAAGGAAGACTCCCTCCACCACCGCCTCGAGGTTTGCGACACGGCAGACTTCCTTCTCCTCACCCGCGACTCCCTCCGCCTGCGTTTCAAGGACGGCGAGAAAGGCTATTCAAGGAAAAACGGTCAGTAAGACCAAACTCTTTACAACCCCATTCAGAAGACTCAAAAACACATGGAAATGACACAGAAGTGGTTCCGATCCTTTTGCATCGTGGCAGGCCTCGTCGCACTCACCGCTTGCCGCAAACAGTCAGCACAGCCCGTCGCCGACAGCGACCAGCGCGTGGAATCGTTCGTGACGACAACCGACGGCAAAGCCAGCCCGGCAAAAGACACCAAGGTCGTGAAACCCTTGGAACAGCCCGCCAGCATCAAGGGCGTCTCTGAGCAGATCCTGAAGCGCACAGGCTACACCGTGAGCTACAACCGCCAAACGAAGCTCCCCAACTGGGTGGCGTGGCGCCTCACCGCAGCCCATAGCGAGGGACGCGTCCAGCGCGAGAACTACATGTTCCATGAAGACCTGCAGGTGAAAGAGCCGAGGGCCACCGATGGCGACTACTACAACTCTCGCTACGACCGCGGCCATATGTGTCCCGCGGGCGACAACAAATGGAACGAGCAGGCCATGGAGGAGACCTTCCTCTTCACCAATATCTGTCCGCAGAACCATGCCCTGAACAAAGACGGGTGGAACGACCTCGAGATTGCCTGCCGCCGCTGGGCGCGGAAATACGGCGAGGTCTACATCGTGTGCGGACCCATCCTCGGCGAGGAGCCTTACCAGACCATCGGCCGCAACAAGGTGGTGGTGCCCGAGGCCTTCTTCAAGGTCATTCTTGCCATGAAGCCCGAACCCAAGGCCATCGCCTTCGTCTACCAGAACCACGGGCACAACAATCCCAAGATGTTCAAGAACGCCACCACCGTCGATGAGGTGGAACGGCTCACGGGCATCAACTTCTTCCCCCAGCTCGACGATGTGACTGAGGACCAAGTGGAAGCGGATCGCGGGTATTTCTAACTTTTTTATCGTCTTCGATTGGCCGTAGATTGCTTTCGCATCTTTTGCTATGGTGCTACCAGCACCTCGATTTAGGGGATGCGAAGCCCCATAACTAAAAAAGGGCTCGCCATTCTTTGAACATTTTAAAATAACTATTCAATGAAACAATTATTTTTTACACTATTCACTCTTCTGTCTATTTCTGCATCTGCTCAGAACACCCAGAATCAAGAAGCATTAGACACTCTGTCACAAGAGCAAAAAGAAATAGCCATATCGCTTGCAGAACAATTTATTCTTCATACTGTTGACTCTATAATGGAAGAAGGTATGTATATGCAAGCTCTTGATGCATTAGATTCTATTCAAACTAACTGGAAAAAAATAACAGGAAAGGGACCTTTTCCTCTGTTGTATATGAAGAAGGGACATATTTATATGTGCTTGGAAGAATGGCAGCAACTAATAGATACAACAAATGAATGCATCAAATACAATAAGGAAACAATGTCTGATAGAAGTGCTGCAATTTTATATAACATGCAAGGTATTGGCTATAGAAATCTTGAAGATTACAAAAATGCTATTCGCTCTTTTGAATTCGCAGTTAGTTACTATTCAAAAGTTGGAGATTGTGGAAGCCAGGGAGATATGCTATGTGGTATTGCCTATAGTTATTACAAAATGGGAAAACCTTCTGCCGCATCTTCTTTCTATGAAAAGGGCTTCATTAAGTTTTTACAATACTTCAACATAACAAAAAAACAACTTTTACAAAGTAATTTAAAAGTAGATGATTCATCCAAAGAATCTTTAATGGGGTTATTTGGTTCACACTTATATGATATGGCTATATATAAACAAGACAATGGTGACCGCTTAGCTTCAAAAGATTACCTTTTAATGTCAGCACATTGTGGAAATAGTTTGGCTAGAAGTGAATATCAAAGATTATATGGACGCTACTAAATTTTTTCATTCAACATCTTTCCATGATTGACCACTGAAAAAGCAAATCTGCTGGGTTTAGGGTAAGATACCAAACAAAAAACGGCTGACCTTCACAGGCCAGCCGTTTCAAAAAACACACACATGAACAAAGAAAACATGTTAGCTAAATACCATTTTCCATCCCTTGATGCAAGACTGGCGGTAGTCCTGCATGTCGCAGCCGTTCTCTACGGCGGCCATTGCCAGGACGATGTCTTTCCATAGTCCCATCGCCATCGGATTCCAAGGCGGGGGCAGCGGGCTGTCCGCATCGCGCAGGCCTGCCAGCAGGCGCACCTTGCGGATGTAGGCCTCTGTGTTGTTCTCTGTCGGCGGTGCCCATCGCGAGATGAGCTGCCGCAGGGTTCTCACGCCGCGCTTGCTGAAATAGGTGCGCAGGATGCAGAAGGCAGCCCGGAAGCCGTAGTCCATGCTCTTGAACTCGCAGAAGGCCTTGTCGGTCGCGAAGTCGCGCAGCCCTCTCCATTGTACGCCCCTGCGAATGTTCAGCGGGTTGTTGTTGCGGATGCCTCGCGGCACACGGGGGCTATGCCCCGTGCAGCTCGCGATTTTTCTCGATGATCTCATCGTCGTCACCTCCTTTCTCGTTTTTCAGGTTATTCACTACTTTTACCAGCATCTCCACCACCATCATGATAATCTGGAGAATGATTTCAATTTTCGCTTTACTCATATTCCATCAGGTTATTTCTTCAACTTCTTCTTATCGCTCTTGAGAAAACTGTCAGCTGTAAGCTGTAAGATATAGTTACGATAGGTCCACTGATATATCATATTCTGGCATTTATAGCCTTCGTTGCTCAGTCCTTGCTGTCTTCTCACCCGCTTGGCATCTTCGAGCGTGAATTGATCGGGCAACAGCTCCAGCAGGTTCTTCGGTCCTCTTTTGCCGACGCGCGCCTCGTCGCCGTTGTTGGCCCGCTCGATGTCCTCGCCGAAGAACTGCATCTTGCACCAGAGGTCGTAGTTCAGCGACCACCTGATGAAGTCCTCGATGCTCTTCTCCCATTTCTGACCATTGGCTACATACAGCACGCAGGCCTTCAGCCATGCGATGACGCAGCCACGATGCGAGAGATTCCAGTAGACTTCGTTCTGCGACAGCCTTGCAAACTCTGCGCACTCCTGCTGCAGCTGCTTGGCCAGCTTGTAGGCCTGCGGACAGTCTATCAGCCCACGCGCTGCCACGAGGTTGTCGATGTAGGGCTTCAGCGCCTCGTCGAAGGCTGCATCATACTGCCCGTAGACGGGCTGGTCGGCTCCGATCTCCATCTCTGGGATGGTGCAGAAGTTGATGCGCGAGATAGGCCCGTCGGTCAGTACGCGGTTGAAGAACCGCCGCCCTTTTAGGATGGTTGAAGAGGCATTCCAGTTGAAGCGGCACTTCGGCCTTGCCGTCACGCTCTGGGTGCCAATGCGCGTCTGTCCGTACTCAGCGCCAGGGTCGAAGGCGAGGCACATCAGCTGGAAGTGCTGCTTGCCCGTCTGCCCGCGCAGCTGCTCGAAGAGGTCCAGCTCGTTGAGCTTCACATAGACGAAATGCCCCTCTGCCTCGTCCATGCGGGTGACCAGTGCAGGCTTCGTCATGTCGGGGTCGATCATCTGGATGACCAGCCCCTCCGGCCTCGTCATCCTGTCTTTGTTCGCTCCCTTCTTCTGGCAGTCCTTCTTCCACTCGGCCTCTCTCCGCTCATTCTCCTTGTCGCGCCTGCGGATGTCGGCCATGATGCGACGGATGGGTTCGTCGATGCATCCCTTGCCGGCTCCCGTGTGCGCCATGAGGCAATTCATGAGCGTGGCCTCATGTTCCACTTGGTCGGTATAGCAGAAGCGCACGCCGCAGAGGTGCGTGGCCAGTGGCGGGAAGACGGCATGCGCCACGGCTGCCTTGTAGACCTCTGGCGTCTTCGACGTCAGCAGGCTGACCAGTAAGGGCAGCTTGGCTGGCATCTCTGGCGGGGTGGCCGTCGCTGCCGCCTCTTCCTCCTTCGCCTCGCCTGCATCCATCTTCTCTCCCAAAGCCTCCAGCACTCCCCTGAGCCTTGCGGGCATCCCTTCGTACTTGCTTGTCAGGGCGTTGCGAATCTTCTGCCGCTTCTCTTCCAATGGAAAACCATCGTAGCAGGGAATCACCTGGTCGAGCCAGTCGAAGTTCTTGCCGCAGATGTGGCGCAGGTCGGAAGCGAGCTGGAAGGTCAGTGTGTCGCGGTCACCTTCCGTGGGTTCGAAGCCGTTGTTGTTCAGCTCCCAATACTTTTTCAAGATTTCCGCGAAGGGGATGCCGTGGTAGTCCGCGGGGTACTGCTTTCGCGGCTTGCCGTCCTGCTGTGCTTCCTCCTGCTTTGCCTCCTCTTTGGGCGCTGCCGCCTCATCCTTGCCGTTCCAGCGCTGCCAGCGCTCGAGTTCAGCCTTGGTGAGTTTGGCGGGATGGAGGCTGTCGCTAAACATCAGCTTTTCGTCAATGTAGAGAATATACTGGCGGCAGGGGATGAACACGGCGCGCTCAGGTTCATGCACCGCCTTGTCGTAGCTGACGTCGCCCAGCTCGTGGGCCATCCATGCCTGCGCCTGCTGGCGCGTCAGTCCCTTCGGGATGTCGAAGAGCACGTGGCCGCCCGTGCCGCTCACGGAGATGTTTGCCATGTTGACACCCAGCTTCTGCTCACGTCCTTTGAGTTTCTGCTCGTAGAGCACTTCGAAGTGCTCGCAGCCGTCGAGGTCGATCACGGCCTTGCCCGAATCCTCAGGCTCGCCCGCGTTGCTCTTGTAGCCCTTGGCGAAGTGCGCATGCGGCGTGTAGAAGCGGCACCCGCGTTTCTTCCTCGCCTTCAGGGTCTTGTACTCTTCGGCCTTCAGCTCCCCGCGCCGGTATTGTTCCAGCAGGTCGGCCAGCTCAGCGCAGATGCGGCCCGTCTTGTTCTCGTCGACGGCCTTGTAGAAAACCTCGGCCGTGGCAGGCACGACCAGAGGCTTGATGATGTTTTGTCCGATATCGATTCTTGACATAGTCATTCGGTTTAAGGTTTACAAAAAGTTGATGATCTCCCAGTCGACGAGCGCGTCCTTGCCCTCTTCCACCTCGCGGTCGATGACCGACATCACCTTGGCCGTTCCCAGTTCCTTGGGCACGGACTGGAACAGCTTGATGTTGTCTTTCGATTCCTTCACCCATCCATGCTCCAGACGGCGTATCAGCCTGTCTTTCGGCCTGACGTAGGTTTGCCGGTTGTAGGGCTTGAACGACAGCTTGCCTGTGGCCTCGTCGATGAAGAGCACACCTTCCACTCTCCTGCCATCCATCAGCCGCTTCAGCAGCGCGATGGCATCCATGATGAATACATACTTTTTCATAGTTCAGAATACTTGATTGATTAATTCGACGTGTTGATGAGTTCCGTGGCCGTGATGTCCTGGTACTGCTGGCCGTTGTATTCGCGTGCATGGAAGCGCAGAGCTGCAAGCACGATGTCGCCCTCCTTCATGGGGACGTCGGCGAGTTCCCCCAGGGTTGCCACCACGAACTGGTCTTCATACTTCCCGCCAAGCTCCTGCAGCACGATGTTGCGCTTTCTGAGCCCGTTCTCGGATTTCTCACTCTTCACCGTGAAGGCATCTCCGCACTTCACGACTTTCAAAAACGTTGCTTTCATAATAAAATTATAGAATTATAAGATTAAAGAATTAGAAAATTAAAGAATTAGAAAATTAGAAAATTATAGAATTAAAGAATCTGTTGTTGTTACTTCAAGCGTTCAACCAACGATTTGATGAACGCTGCCCCCTGTGGTGTCCACACCAGATATTGCTGTACCTTCGGGCGTCCGTCCAGAGAGAAGGCGTGGAATACGCGCGTGCTGTCGTAGCCCAGGCCAGCGTATTGGTCGGTCAGCACATATCGGCCACCCCGCCTACGGATAATGCGCTTATCGCGCAGCCAGCTGATCAGGTCCTTCGCCTCCAAGCCGAATAACTTTGCCACCTCCGTCATGCTCAGGCAGTCGTCGGCTGGCAGGTTCTCGCGAGAGATGGTGCGCTGCATGATGCCGAACGCCCTTTGCACGATCTCCTCAGCCGGCAGCTCCTTCCCGTCCTGACGGGTGGGAATGTAGCCGCCCGTCTTGCGGATCTGCGGCAGCACCTCAGAGGTCACCCACTTGCGGAAGGCACGGGCCTCGCGCTTACGAGAGTCAAGAATGACATCGTAGAGGCCGTCCTCGTTCACGAACGTTGTCAGCTGCGCACCACCTTCCGTCAAAAGGGGGTGTTTTGAAACCACCCCCTTGTCGAGGCGGCGCACCACCTGCTTGCCGTCCAGCAACAGGGCAGCGCAAGCGTCCTTCAAGCAGAACAGGATGTCCCCGTTCTCGTCAATCATCGTCCGGATTTCTCCGAACTGTTCATTTTTGAAAATGGTTATTTCTGTCATAGTCTTGTTGAAATTTGCGAGCCTTGGAAAAGCGAAGATTGGTTAATAGTAATATAAGGTACGCATGTGCGTACATCATTATTCGTTGGGTGTATCAGTAAGTCAAAGATCGCATCAGCGAGAGAAGAGCCAAGCTTGCTTGAGCTTTTCCGAGCGCCTAAGATTTTCGAGCCGCAGGCTCAAAGATCGCTGTCGAGATGCAGTTTTCAGCTTTCGACAGTGCAAAGTTACGCACAAAAAAAAGGCGGCGGAAAGAATCCGTCGCCCTGTGGGAGTTTTTGAGAGTTTTGTGTAGAGTTTTGCCCTCGCGTGAGAGTTTTGCCTAAAAAAGGGCTGTCTTCATGAGAGTTTTTGAGAGTTTTATGAGAGTATTTCAAGACGCTCCAACAGCAAATCCTTAGTCCTGTTCGCAATCTTCAGATAGTCGTTAAAGCGCTTCCCTTGTACAGGAGCATTGCCAATGCGCCATAACGCCACGGGTTTTGCAAAACTTTGCAAGGCCATTCGTTGAAGCTCAACTCTCGTTGGCAGATTCTTGTGTGATGGCACTTCTGTTTTCACCAACTCAATGAAAGTGTCATAATCACCCTCCCCCACAATGTTCAAGTCGGCCATGGCTCTATATACAGCATACCACTGTCGGGCCAGAACAATCATTGGGGCAATCTCGCGAATGGTTTTCGATATCTGCGCTTGGCTGATTTCTGGAGCGCAAACTTTTCTCAGTTTTACTTTATTGATCATACGCATACAATCACGATAACTCACGTGGGGCACGCTTTTGATAATCTCGCGAACACGGCCGACTATCCTGCAATTACATCCCCCCAAAGGGAAAGCCTCGTAATTGCTGTTCTGAGGTACTAACCAGGGACTGCCGTCGTCGTCTTCGCAGTAGGCTTTGATAGTCGTCTCTCCATCAATAGAAGCCAGCACGATGTCGCCATCATGGGCGCACTCATCATAAACAATCTTCAATACATCTCCTTGCTCGATGCCTACGTCTTGCATAGAATCGCCCTTCGCCACTATGGTAAACTCTGGGTTCATCGAAAGCATATCCCTTGGGAAAGTTATTTCTGTAGGCCTATTCCCATAAGTTGTCATCGGCTCACCACATATCACTGGGGAGTCATAATAAGGTACGCACGTGTCACAAAGCAAAGGTTCCCACCCTTGCTCTTCCAATTTCGCTAAAATGTCTTGTAGTTCTTTCTCGTTCATGGTATTTGTGTGTTTTTAAATGCAAATAGAGCGCAGGCATCTTCAGTAAACAACAAGCCCATCAAGGCTGCTACACCTATCCACCTTGCCGAAACCTACCAATGCCCACGCCATACGGTGTGAGCTGGCAGCCTTCGTCTCTCGTGGATTTCGTTTATGTAGCAGATTGATGGGGAAATCCGAAAAGCCTATGGCTCTTTTGTTGTGATATGTTATTACTTGGGTGCAAAGGTACGATAAAGCGTTGACAATGCAAAAAAAATAGGCATTTATTTGCTTTACAATGTTGGATGATTTATCTCTCTATAGAATTACCGTTAAATTGTGTTTTCTTTAGAGTGCCTTTATGCTATCGTATGTCGAACGATTCTTACACCTTACAGCTGACAGTTTATTTTAGGAGCAACGTATCGAACAAATTTGAGTTATAATTTATAAGTAATATATATTACTATATATATATAATATATATATTATATATATATAGTAACCTATAATTTAGGGGGTGGTGGTGTCGCAAGACTAAACTGTCAGCTGTAAGGTGTAAGAATTCGTACGAGAGAACTCTTCATTGTCTTCATCTCCATGTTTTTTTATTTTCTTTTTCTCTCTTTTTCTTGCATAATTCAAATATTTTTCGTACCTTTGCATCAGCAAATCAATGCTATAGACAGGTATGTTTCGCGCTGCGGCCACTGAAGTGAAATGGCGCCCTCACGGCGCCCTCACGGATGTCTGCTGAGGCCGAAAATACCGCCTGCCGGCGCCCCGTCAGCGTGAGTTGGCGCCCTCATCAGACACCGACGGCAGGGTCTACCCCAGAGTGTGTTAACCTGAATGTCTAATCCTTAAAATCTGTGTGTGTTTAATCTCTAATTTTTTTAATTCTCTAATTCTTTAATTCTTTAATTTTTAATACTATGGCAGTACTTTATCGTTTGTATCAGAACAACAACAAGAAGAACACGAAGGCCTACGGCAAGTGGTACGCGAAGTGCATCCACACCAACCTGTACGGCACCGACGAGCTGGCGCTCGAAGTGCAGCGCAACTGTTCGATGAAGAAGTCGGACGTGAAGGCCGTGATCGAGGAGCTCTGCGAGGTGATGGCCCGCGAGCTGGGCAACTCCCACGCCATCCGTCTGGAAGGCCTCGGCACGTTCTACCCCAACCTCAAGTCGACGGGCACCGTGACCGTGCGTGAGTTCAATGCATCGAAGAACATCACCAAGGTGGGCATCCGCTTCGCGCCCATGAGGAAGAAGGACTCGGGCACGAACTCCTACACGAAGCCCATGACCGCATCGTGGCACATCCAGGAGGCTCCGAAGAACACCGTCATGCCTGAGCCCATCGATGACGAGGGCGGCGAAGGCGGCGGCGAAGGCGGCGAACCTTAATCTCTCTACCACGAACCGGGCGCGGCAACGTGTCTGGTTCGTGGTCGTAACAACACTACGCTGTGATGAAAGAGAAAGTTCGCGCGGCCTGTGCCGTGTTCGCCCTCGTGTCGGGGTTCATCCTCTCGGCCATCTCCCTGTTCCTTCCTCCGTTGGGGACGATCGCCGACTCTGTGTTGATGTACACGGGCGAAGCCTTCTTCTTCGCAGGCTCAGCCCTGGGTCTCGATGTGATGATCGACCGCAAACTCAACAAGAACTCCGCTGCTGACGAGTAGCGGAGTTTTGTGTTATTGCAATTTTTTTCGCTAAAAAATATTTATTTTCACCCTCAATCTTTGGATATGTATATAATAATGTGTACCTTTGCAGCCGATTTAACCCCTTAGAGGAACTATCCCTCTCACCGACTGGAATCATTTAAATTAAATTACGTAATATTATGTACAAAAAAATTTATCTTAAAACGATGCTCTTACTATGCGCCCTCATAGTAGGATATGGAAGTGCGTGGGCACAAGATGCTGCAGACGTCACTTATGACTTCACAGTTGGGTCTTGGACTGTTGAAGACGGTACCCTTTCTAACGGAGAAGTTTCTTTCACTGGACAAGGAGGGGCCAACTTTAAAATGAATGATGGCTATTTCATAATGGGTAAGAGTGGAGCCTATATCAACTTTCCTGCTTATACTCAACCTGTCTCAAAAATCGTTGTTACAGGAAAAACTGGTGCTTCAGCTTCTGTAAAAATGAATATCTTTGTTGGAGAAACTGCTGTTAGCACAGAAACAACTGGAGCAACTGGTACATGTACCTATAATATTGCCACAGCCTATCAGAGTGCAGGGACTCAGTATACCTTAAAAGTTACATCTAGTCATAATACCCAAATAACAAAGATTGAGATTTTTTATGCAGATTCGAATCCTGTTATTAATGCAAACAATGTAAACCTTGAATACAACACTACATCTGGTAACATTGCATATACCATCACTAATCCTGTTGAGGGTCATGCGTTGACTGCTACATGCACGGCTGATTGGATTTCTAACATCACCGTAGATACAGAAAAAGTCACCTTTACGACAACCGCCAACGAGGGAGATGAAGACCGCACGGCTACGTTCACACTCTCTTACGAAGGTGCTACTAACAAGACCGTCACAGTTACACAGAAGCATTATGTTGAAGACTTCGCTACCCTGCCGTTCAACTGGGAAGGCGGAGCAAGTGCGGATTTTTTGGCTCTGAACGGTGTTACTGCAAATGGTTTGGGTTCTGATTATGATTCCGATAGTCACTCCCCTTATCTTATCAAGTTGGATGGCAATGGCGACTATATCCAAGTGAAGACTGATAGCCAGCCTGGTAAGGTGACCATCGGTGTGAAGATGATTGGTGGTGGAAACACTTCAACGATTACTGTACAGGGTTCCGCCGATGGCGAGACATTTACCAATGTTGAAGAACTGACTATCAGCGGAACTCAGAATGATGTAATCACGCTTGAGACAACGAATAGCTTTGATGCTACCCACCGCTATGTGCGCCTGTATTTTACAAAGGGCTCTAACGTAGGTGTTGGTCCCATCACTATTGCAGTTCCTGCTGCTCCCGAAGTCAAGAAGACGCTTACGGTTGTTGCCAACAATGGTAGGGTGTCAATTGAAGGTAAGTCTGTTGCTGCCGACGGTATTTATTCTATCGCTGTAAACGCAACTGTCACTGCCACAGCAACTCCAGACGAACATTACACCTTCTCTTCGTGGACTGCTGAAGGCATCACGCTCGATGACGCGACAGCCAATCCTGTTGAGTTTACAATGCCCAATAATGACGTTACGCTGACAGCCACATTTACAGAGATGGCCAAGCATACGGTTTCTTTCTATGTGAACGGTTCGGTTTCTTCCACAGAGCAGGTTTACGAGGGTGATGCCATCACATTGCCGTCAACTGTAACTGTTCCAGAAGGTTATACTTTTACGGGTTGGACAAATACGGAAATACAGGGTAAACAGGATACGGCACCTACTTATACTACTTCCGCTGTTATGGCTGATGCAGATGTCGCTTTCTATGCTGTTATGGCCATAGTGGAAGGTGAAACAGAAACAGCCACACTAACAGCATCTCATACGGTAAATAATACAACATATGGCAATCACGTATATACTGACGATAAGGGAAATACATGGAGCGGTAATACCAATGAACCATACGAAAAAAGCGTAGCTAGAATTGGTTTAAGAAACACAAGTGGTAGTTATTTGGAATCACCTGAATTTCCTAGTAACATAACAGGAATTGCCATAATGACTCATAATGGTTCAAGTAGTGATAGATATTTTTATATTAACTCTTCTTTAGAAAGCGATAATGGTGATCTTGGAACCGTTACAGCACCTCATAATGAGAGTTTGACTACAGAGCACCTTGCAGCACTCGGAAGTACTTCATTTAAAAAGTTCTTTATTGAAGTATCTGGGGCCGTAGCTTTTAGCTATATCAAGGTAACTTATGGGGAAGTCACTGTTTCCGACTACTGCACCACAATCCCCGTGCCTGTGAACGACATCGTGATTACATCTGCCCTGTGGGCTACTTATGTCCCCAACCAGGATGTGACCATTCCTGAGGATGTGACGGCTTACATCGTGACCAATGCCACCTCTACTTCTGTTACTTTGTCGTCGGTTGCCTCTGCTCCCGCCAATACAGGGCCGACCGCTGCCGAGGCAACAGATGATGTGTCTGACAACCTGCTCGTGGTTTCCGATGGCACTGTAAAGGGCGATGGTGCTACCATCTATGCTCTGGGTAACAAGGGCGGAACGGTAGGCTTCAAACGCGTTGCCAACGACGTGACCGTGCCCGCCGGCAAGCCTTACCTCACGATTGAGAGTAATGGTTCGAAGGACTTCTTCGACTTCAGTTTCGACGAGGGCGTGGCTACTGGCATTGAGAGCGTCGAAAGCGTTGGCTTCGACATGAATGCTCCCGTCTACGACCTGCAGGGTCGCCAGGTGAACCGTCTGTACAAGGGTATCTTCATCCAGAATGGCAAAAAGATTATTGTTAAATAAAAGATAGGAGGAAACGAACAATGAAAAAGATCGAATATATCAAACCTGAAATAGTGGTGTCTGCACTCTTTGCAGAGTCGCTGCTCGATACCACATCGTTGCCTACGGATAACAACGACAACGAACTCAGAGAAGAGGGCGACTTCCTTGGCAACAAGGGCGGCTCCTTCTGGGACGACGAAGACTAAGCGTAGAGGATATGGAGGTGCCCGCGACCGCAAGGTGGTGGGGCATCCACCAGTCCTTCGTTTAGGATAATAAGAGAACCTGGGCTCCTGACACGCCGCGAGGTGGCGAGCCCATATTTATTTTACAAATCTCACCCCCATCGGGGGAAAGATATGTAATTTAAATTTTAACTATGATTCCGAATCCCCGTGCCCGAGAGGGTGCGGGGATTTTTATTATACACGCCTGCGAATGTCATAACATTGTAACACGAATTGTGGTGGGTTTTCGGAAAAGCGGAGTTTTTGTGTGTAGGGGTGGGCGGTTTGTTGTGACACTCTTGTTATGTCATTGCTTAAAAAAAACTAAAAGATGGGGAGGAAATCGCGCGTGTAAGGAAATAATTCGTATATTTGCACATTCATTTTAAAGCTGGAAAGCGTGAAAATACAAGAAGTGGTGAACGCCCTTGAACATTTCGCGCCTCTGCCCCTGCAGGAAGGATTCGACAACGCCGGCCTGCAGGTAGGATTGACAGAGACGGAGGTTTCAGGGGCATTGTTGTGTCTCGACGTGACGGAAAGCGTCGTAGACGAGGCGGTGGCCTTGGGGTGTAACCTCATCGTGAGCCATCATCCCCTGATCTTCCATGCCCTGAAACGCATCACGGACGAGAACGACGTGCAGCGCACCGTGGTGAAAGCCATCAAGAACGACATCACGGTGGTGTCGATGCATACGAACATTGACAATGCACCCCAGGGCGTGAACTTCAAGATAGCCGAAAGGATGGGACTGGAGAACACCCGGTTCTTCGGACCGGAGAAATGCGTGGCCGACCTGACAGGCGGCAGCGGCGTGGTGGGCGGATTCGCCAAGCCGCTGACAGCCAGCGATTTCATGACGCTGCTCAAGCGGAAGTTCGACGTGGCCTGCGTGCAGGCGAACCAGTTGCTGCGACGCCCCATCAGCCGCGTGGCTATCTGCGGCGGCGCCGGGGCGTTTCTCTTGCCTGATGCCATCCGCAAGGGGGCTGATGCCTTCGTGACGGGCGAGATGCACTATCATGAGTTTTTCGGCCATGAGCAGGAAATCCAGATTGCCGTGATCGGACACTATCAGAGTGAGCAGTTCACCAACGAGATTTTCAAGGAGGTGATTGAGCATGCGTGCAAGGGCGTGAAGTGCTTCCTCACCAAGACGAATACCAATCCGATAGGGTTCTATTGAGAAAGAGGAGAGAGGAGAGAGGAAAGAGGAAAGAGGAAAGAGGAGAGAGAAATGAAAAAGGAGGAGAGATTTTCGAGGAAAGATAATCATATTAGATAATGTATTAAAAGATAAATTATGGCAAAAAAAGATCCTACTGACTTGACGGTGGAGGAGCGCCTGAAAGCCCTCTATCAGTTGCAGACGACACTGTCTGCCATCGATGAGAAAAAAGCATTGCGCGGTGAGCTGCCGCTCGAAGTTCAAGACTTGGAAGACGAAATTGTGGGTCTGACCACCCGTATGGAGAAAATCCAGGGTGAGATAGACGAATTCCGCCAGGCTATCAGCATGAAGAAGGCCGACATCGAGGAGGCCAAGGCGAGCATCGACCGCTACACCAAACAGCTCGACGATGTGCAGAACAACCGCCAGTACGACACGTTGACGAAGGAGATTGAGTTCCAGTCGCTGGAGATTGAGCTGTGCAACAAGAAGATCCGCGAGGCCAATATGCGCATCGAGGAGCGGGAGGGTGACCTGCAACATGCAAAGGAACTCATCGACGAGCGCCACCAGATATTGGAGGAGAAAAAGAGTGAGCTCGACGAGATCATGAACGAGACACGGGCCGCAGAAGAGGAGCTCAAGGAAAAGGCTAAGGTGCTGGAGATGAAGATTGAGTCGCGCCTGCTGGCCAGCTTCAAGCGTATCCGCAAGAATGCCCGCAACGGTCTGGGCATTGTCTACGTGCAGCGCGACGCCTGTGGTGGCTGCTTCAACAAGATTCCGCCCCAGCGCCAGCTCGACATCAAGATGCACAAGAAGGTGATTGTGTGTGAGTATTGCGGACGAATCCTGGTTGACCCGGAACTGGCCGGCGTGAAGATAGACAAGCTGACGGGCGAGGAGAAGCCTAAGCGCAAGCGCGCCATCCGTCGGACCAAGAAGGCTGACGATACGCCCACGGAAGATTAACACAAACACATTATTCATCCAATTAAAAACTAAATTCTATGAGTCAAAACAAGCAACAAAGTGGAAGCTGGATCGCCATCGTGACGATGTTCTTCCTCTATGCGATGATTTCGTTTGTCACGAACCTCGCCGCACCCATCGGTGTCATCTGGAAAAACGCATTTGCCGACACGGGCAGTGCCAACATGATTGGTATGCTGGGTAATGCCATGAACTTCCTGGCTTACCTGTTCATGGGCATCCCCGCGGGTAAGATGCTGACGAAGATTGGCTACAAGAAGACGGCGCTGGTGGGTATCGGCACGGGCTTCGTGGGCGTCTTCGTGCAGTTCCTCTCTGGCATGTTCCCACTGGGCATTGGCGGCTTCGCTGTCTACCTGCTGGGTGCTTTCATTTCTGGTTTCTGCGTGTGTATGCTCAACACGGTGGTGAACCCCATGCTGAACCTCATCGGCGGCGGCGGTAACCGTGGTAACCAGCTGAACCTCATCGGCGGCACACTGAACTCACTGTCGGGTACGCTCACCCCGATGCTCGTGGGTGCGCTGATCGGAACAGTGACGGCCAACACCCGTATGGTGGATGTGAACCTCGTGCTCTACATCGCCATGGCTGTGTTTGCACTGGCTTTCATCGTGCTGGCGTTCATCCCCATTGCCGATCCGGAGCGTGGCAAGGTGACCAAGGACACGGTGTTCGAACACTCGCCCTGGGCATTCCGCCACTTCGTGCTGGGCACCATCGCCATCTTCGTCTATGTGGGCGTTGAGGTGGGTATTCCAGGCACGCTGAACTTCTTCATCAGCGACACCACAGAGAAGGGTGGTGGTGCTGGACTGATGAACGCTGCCGCCATCGGCGGTTTCGTGGCCGGCACATACTGGTTCCTGATGCTCGTGGGACGTACCATCTCCGCCTTCCTCGCCGGTAAGGTGTCGAGTAAGCAGATGATGGTGTTTGCCACAACGCTGGGCATGGTGTTCATTCTCTGCGCCATGTTCCTGGGCAAGTCGTCGACCGTGGCGATGCCCGTCTTCACAGGCAAGTCGTTCGAGATGGTGACCGTGCCCATCGCAGCCCTCTTCCTGGTGCTCTGCGGACTGTGCACATCCGTGATGTGGCCTTGCATCTTCAACCTCGCCTGCGAGGGACTGGGCAAGTATTCTGCTCAGGCCAGCGGCATCTTCATGATGATGGTGGTGGGCGGCGGCATCCTGCCGTTGGTGCAGAACTTCATCGCCGACAATACGGGCTACATGGTGTCGTACATCGTGCCGCTGCTGGGCTTGGCCTTCATGTGCTACTACGCCCTCATCGGTTCGAAGAACGTCAATACCGATATTCCCGTGTAAGAGAAAGGGATTAAATGGGTATAAAATGGAGTGAAAGGGACATGGTTCTCTTTCACTCCTTTTTTTTAAGTGATGATATAGAAGTTGACCCGAAGGGTTTCGCAGGACTATGACCTCCCCTCACCCCTCCTGTAGGAGGGGGATAGTTTCCTATGACGCTCCTGTGGGAAGGCTTTTCGTCTCGCCGGCGGTTTTGCCCCCCCCTCCTACAGGAGGGGTTAGGGGGAGGTCATGAAAGGTCAACTTCTATGTTGTTGCCTTTTTTTATCACGAATTTGAGAATAATCCGCGCAATCCGTGGTTTTTTATTTATCACGAATTTGAGAATTAAAGATTTGTCTTCCACCCCTACCGTGTGCATGTTATTGCTTTTTCTTTCTTATTAAATGATAAAAGATGATGCGTTTTTGCGGATAATTGAAAAAAAATGATTATCTTTGCGGTCAAATCATGTTTAAAGGTTACGCGCATATGGCAGGCGAGAACAACATCAAAGGAAAAAGGAACGGTGAGTTTTATTTAGAGTATCATTCCAGTATCAATTATGCCAAGGCACTCAACGGGGTGAAGGCGGTGATTGCCTGCTCGCTGAAGAATGCTGATGAAACGGATTGGCACAATGTGTGGCTGAGCATCAGTGGCGAGCAGATCAAGACCGTGGAGCTCAACCTGGGCACGCTGCCCGCTGGCGGGAACATACAGCCCGACCTCGACATTGCGGCTGATGAGCAGGTGCTGCTGAACCTGACGGAGACGCAGGAGACCACGTTCACCATCCTCATCAATGTGGACGGCGAGGAGGTGTACTGTCAGGAATACCCTGTGAAGCTCGAGCCCGACGACTATTACCTGCACCTGGACGAGACGGAGACCGTGAAGGAGGTGACCAAGCAGATGATTTGGGAGCGCAAGCTGTTGGACTTCTCGCTGCGCAACAACCTGATCAATTGCAAGCTGGGAAGGCGCGTCATCCCCTTTGTGTCGTTCAGCATCGACAAGCTGGAGGATAACCTCCATGAAGGCGAGGACTACGTCATCCTGCCTTATCCCGACAAGGCCATCCAGCCCACCGACGAAGGCATGTACGACTCGCCCCAACAGGCCTCGCACCTGAGCGAACGGGTGATGGAGGAGATACAGAAGAATCGCCACATCGTGTCGTATCTGAGCGAAAAGGACTTGGCAGGGGCGCTGAAATTCGTCTATCGTGCTTCGCGCAACTCCTTGGAAGAGAATGGTGCCAACTCGCTGTTCCTCGTGCTCGGACTGCTGAAATGGTATGAGAGCGACCGCAGCACGCTGACTCGCTTTGCACCCATCGTGCTGATGCCGGTGGACATCATCCGCAAGTCGGGCAACAACTATGTACTTCGCACACGCGATGAAGAGTCGATCGTGAACACCACCCTGCTGGAACTGCTCAAACAGCAGTTTGCCATCGACCTGAGTGTTCTGCAGCCGCTGCCCGTGGACGAGCATGGGGTGGACGTGACCAAGATATTGAACACTGTGCGCCATGCTGTGGCGCCCTACAAGCGCTGGCGTGTGATGGACGAGGCCCTGCTGGGATTGTTCTCGTTCAATAAATTCGTGATGTGGAACGACTTGCACAACAATGCTGAGAAACTGAAGCAGAACAGCGTCGTGAAGTCGCTCATGGAAGGATTGGTGAAACTCGACGACGTGGAGGAGGTGATCGATGCCCGCGAGGTGGATCAGAAGAGCCAGCCCAAGGAATACTGCATCCCCATCGACGTGGACTCCTCGCAGCTCGAGGCAGTCATCGAGTCAGGGCGTGGCAAGAGCTTCATCCTCTACGGCCCTCCTGGAACGGGCAAGAGTCAGACCATCACCAACATGATTGCCAACGCCCTCTATCAGGGTAAGCGCGTGCTGTTCGTGGCTGAGAAAATGGCTGCCCTCGAGGTGGTGGAGAAACGTCTTGCCAAGGTGGGACTGGCACCCTTCTGCCTGGAGCTGCACTCCAACAAGGTGACCAAGAGCCACTTCCTCCGCCAGATGCAGAAAGCGCTCGACGTGGTGCACACCAAGGAACCCGAAGACTATCAGAAGACCTCAGAACGCCTCTTCGCCCACAGGCAAGAGCTGCTGAGCTACATAGAAGCGCTCCATCGGACGCAGCCGTCGGGACTGTCGCTCTACGACTGCATCTCAAGATACCTCTCTATCGAGGGCGATGAGATAAAAGGCAGTCTGCCGTCCGTAGACCGCGTGACGAAAAAGGAGCTGGAGCAATGGACGGAAGATATTGATGGACTGGAGACTGTGTTCCAGGTGACGGGTCATCCTGCCGGCCATCCGCTGACCGGACTCTATCCGAAGGCATCGGGCGCAAGCGCCCTCGAACAACTGACGAAGGGCGTGGCGGCCTACAGAAAGGCCTACGAGAGCCTGGCGCAGGCGCAGGGCGCGTTGTCCGTTCCTGCCGACCTGACCGACCGTGATATGGCTTGGGTGTGCGATATGAACAAAGCATTGGGCGAACTTCCGTCACAAAACCCGCAGGCGTTTGTCCGCGAGAATGCGAAAGAGCTGGAGGCACAGTGGGAAGAGATAGCCGGGAAGTGGTTCCTGCCTCGCTTCTTCGCCAAGCGCAAGTACATGAAACTCTTCAAGACCTACGCGCCAAGGGCAAGTTTTGCCAGCGTACCCGACCTGCTGAAGCAGCAGCAATCGTTTGTGGCATTGCTGAAAGACTTCTGCCTGGGTCATCAAGCCGACTACGAGGAAACGGAGAATGCGCTGTTCAAGCCGATGGCTGCCGACCGCCTGGCCGATGTGGAGAAAAAGCTTGAGCAGGCAAACAAGACATTGGAAGCACTCTTGAAACAAGCCGACATCAAGGTGAAACCTGGGCGCAAGCTGGCCGACATCGATGGGATGGCAGCCCTTTGGACAAACAACGATGGGCAGCTGAAAGACTGGTGTCTCTGGGCGGAACGTCGCCAACAGTTGCTGAAAGAAGGCCTGCAGTCGCTGGTGGAAGCCATCGAGGAGCGCGGCATGAAGCCACAAGAGGCGCGTAAGGCGCTGATGCGCGCCCTCTATCATCGGCAGGCAATGCACATCGTGGAGAAAGACGCGTCGCTGGTGAAGTTCAACGGCCTGCTCTTCGAACAGCTTGTCGAGAAATACAAGCAAGACACCTACATGTTCCAGGACTTGAGCAAGAAGGAACTCTACTGCAGTCTGGCAGCGAAGATCCCGTCGCAGACACTCGCCGCTACGGCCAACTCGGAAATGGGCATCCTGAAACGCAACATCGCCAACGGCGGACGTGGCATGAGCATCCGCAAGATCATCGACCAGATACCCACGCTCCTGCCCAAACTCTGCCCCTGCATGCTGATGAGCCCCATCAGTGTGGCACAGTATATCGACATGGACGGCGAGAAGTTCGACCTGGTCATCTTCGACGAGGCTTCGCAGATGCCCACCAGCGAGGCCATTGGTGCCATCGCCCGCGGCAAGGCCCTCATCTGTGTGGGCGATCCCAAGCAGATGCCGCCCACCAGTTTCTTCACCACCCAGCAGGTGGATGAGGAAGAGGCAGAGATAGACGACATGGACAGCATCCTCGACGAGTGTATCACGCTCTCGATGCCTGGCCACTACCTCTCGTGGCACTACCGTTCGAAGCACGAGTCGCTTATCGCCTTCAGCAACCAGCAGTACTACGAGGGCAAGCTGCATACCTTCCCCAGCATCGACGACCAGAAATCGAAAGTGAGCCTCGTGCGTGTGGAAGGCACCTACGACAAGGGACGCACACGCTCCAACCCCGCTGAGGCAAAGGCCATTGTCGACGAGGTGATACGCCGACTGAGCGACCCAGAGTTGCGAAAGCTCAGCATCGGTATCGTCAGTTTCAGCAAGGTGCAGCAGAACCTCATCGAGGACGTGCTCATCGACGAACTGGCCAAGCGACCCGAATTGGAGCAATTGGCGATGGAAATGGAGGAGCGCATCTTCGTGAAGAACCTGGAGAACGTGCAGGGCGACGAGCGCGACGTCATCCTGTTCTCCGTGGGCTACGGTCCAGACAAGGACGGCCATGTGTCGATGAATTTCGGTCCGCTCAACAACGAGGGCGGCGAGCGACGACTCAACGTGGCCGTCAGCCGCGCACGCTACGAGATGATTGTCTACGCCACCCTGCGCGCTGAGCAGATAGACATGAACCGCTCGAAGGCGAAGGGCGTGGAAGGCCTGAAGCACTTCATCGAGTTTGCCGACAAGGGATTCTATGCCGAGGGTAAGGACTCACAGCCACTATTCAGCCAGGAGAAGACCGTCGTTGATCAGGAGATGATTGCCCTTGTGGCCGACGAGTTGCGGCGTGAAGGCTACGAGGTGGTCACCAACGTGGGCCGCAGCCAGTTCAAGATAGACATAGCTGTGGTCAACCCCGACAATCCGCAGGAGTACATGCTGGGCATTCTCTGCGACGGCAGGAAATACTACGAGACCAAGACAGTACGCGACCGCGAGATTGTGCAGACAGGTGTGCTGAAAGGCCTTAGCTGGAACATCATGCGCATATGGACCGTCGACTGGTATGCCAACCGTGCGAAGGTGATGGAACGGCTGCTCGATCGTCTCAACGACATCAAGAACCACGTCAAACCCAAGGCCGAAGCATCGGAAGCCGCCAAGAAGATTGCCGCCAAGGCCTTCAACGTAAGCGACATGAAGGTGGAGAAGGCCGAGGAATACACCCTGCCCAAAGCCTACCAGAACAAGGATATCGGACTGATACCCCAGAAGGAAGTGCAGAAGGCGGTGATGTATGCCATCGAGCAGAGCGTGTCGATGCCCAAGGAGGAACTCTACAGGCAGACGGCCCGCCTCCTGGGATTCACCCGACGTGGTGCGCGCACCGATGCCGCCGTGCAACAGGCCATCGAGCTGCTTGAAGTCATGGATCGCATCACCGTGAACAACGACATTATTACCCTGAAAAGCTGAAGAACGGAGGCTATGGAGCCTCTCACTCACACACACTGAAGAACTGATGAACAGTTTCTTGCGCTTTCTGAAACAATGGACGTTGCCGGTGGCCATCGCCGTCGGCACGTCGGCTTATCTCCTTTTCTACTATGTACCCGCACTCGACAAGGCTGGAGAGGTGCTGGGACCCATCTTCGACACCATCTTCCCGTTGTCGGTCTTTGCCACGCTGCTCATCACGTTCTGCAAAGTGGACTTCCACCAGATGCGACCCCACCGCTGGCATGTGGGTGTGCTTGTGGTGCAGACGCTGCTCATCGCCCTCAATGTGGCCCTCATCCGTCTTCTTCCCTCACTCGGAATAGGGCAGGGGACAGACACGAAATTGCTCTTCGAGGCTGTGCTCACCTGCATCATCGCCCCTTCGGCAACGGCAGCCCCCGTCATCGTGGGAAAGCTGGGTGGCAACATCTCCACGATGTCGGCCTTCACCGTCATCTCTTCGTTCACCCAGGCGCTGATGATTCCCATCGTGTTCCCCCTGTTGGAGCAAGTGGCAGGCCTCACGTTCTGGGCAGCCTTCCTCATCATCCTGAAAAAGCTCGCCTTGGTGCTGCTCCTGCCCCTGGTGTTGGGGTGGATGGTGCAGCATCATGTGCGGAGGTTGCACCGTTGGATTGTCTCCAAGCCCGACCTGAATTTCTACTGCTGGTCGTTCTCGCTGTCCATCACGGCGGGCATCACCGTAAAGAATATCGTCAACAGCACGGCTTCTGCCTCGCTGCTCACGCTGATAGCTCTGTTCACGCTGATTGTCTGCTTCATCCAGTATGCGTTGGGACGGGGCGTCGGCCATTGGCTGGGCGAACCGCTCAATAGCGGGCAGGCGCTGTTCCAGAAAAACACCGCGCTCAGTATCTGGGTGTCGTACATCTATCTCCACCCCGTGGCTTCTGTTGGTGCCGGCTGCTACGTGCTTTGGCAGAACATCATCAACTCCCTGGAGCTTTGGCGCTACAATCGTAGAAAAAGTTCATGAGCGTGCAACTTTTTGTCCCGTCCGGGCGTCAAATGGATAGATAACCCTTAAAAGAAAAAGAATATGATCGTAACAACAACCCCGACCATTGAAGGTCGCATCATCCGTGAGTACAAAGGTGTGGTGACCGGTGAGACCATTATCGGTGCAAACATCGTGAAAGACTTCTTTGCAGGCATCCGCGACATCGTGGGCGGACGCTCTGCCAGTTATGAACAAGTGTTGCGCGAGGCGAAGGACACTTCGATGAAAGAGATGATGGAGCGTGCGCAGGCCTTGGGTGCCAATGCTGTGGTTGGCATCGACATCGACTATGAGACCATCGGCGGCAATTCCTCGATGATCATGGTTGCCACCAGCGGAACGGCTGTTGTGGTATAAATAAATAAGGTACGCGGGAACGCGTCAATACCATTGAACGGCATTCGAATAGCCCGACCGCTTGTCGTATTTCAGGGCGTCGGTCAAGGTTGACGCATTGCATCGGAACGTGAAGTTATAGGAGGTGTAAGGCGCCAGCACGACCGACGCCGACATGTTGAAGCAGTGGAGGTCGCGGGTGAGTGAGGCGGTGGTCATACTGACTTTCTTGTTGTCGAAGTCATAGCCCGACGAGAACGTGATGTTCCATCCGTCGGCAATGCTGATGTTGCCGCTCATGTTGAGTGTCTGCGTGAACTTATACGGGTAGCGCATCCGCTTCTCGTTGAACTTTCCGCTGGTGTTCTCGCGCATGTTGATGCCATAGCCGAAAGTCAGCGACCAAGGCATCTTGAAGGCCATGTAGCCGTCTTCGTCGGTTTCTGCCTTTCCGCTGTCCGACTTCTTGGTGGAGCGTTTTCCGCGCTCCATATCGTCGTCGATGTTTGAGTTGATGTCGAGGTCGTCGTCATCTTCATCCTCGTCTTCTTCTTCGTCCTTGTCGGATTTCTTTTCGCCGCTGAAGAATCTTCTGATTTTCTCTGGCGTGAGCGTGTAGGAAATGTTTTGCGACATTCCCTGGAAACGTCCGAACCGCCCCTTGCTGTACTCCGTATGGGTGCCGACGTAGGGCCTGCCTTCGGAGTCGAGCTCATAGGCATAGGTGGCGAACTGCGCATTGAGGTTGAACGTGTAGCGCTGTGTGAGTTTCAGTCTCAGGCGCATGGAGAGGTCGCTCCACGGGCGTTCCTGGGCGGCCATGTTGTACGACATCGACGCGCCCAATTCGTCGATGATGCTCACTTTCTTGAAGCCCGTCGAGTCTTTGAGCTCATCCGACTTCAGCTTCATCTCAATGTTATTGCCCAGGTCGAAGGTGATGCTTCCCGTCTTTCCTTTGCCTGGCATGCCAAACATTCCGTTGGAATAAGGCGAGTATTCCACCAGCGATACGTTGCCGTTGGCATCAGTCTTCTGATAGGTTTCATGATAGCCGTAGTGGGCAGCTCCGAAGTCGGGCGCATAGCTGAAGCTTATCTGTGGCGTGAGCACGTGTCGGATGGCCTGAATCTTGTCGCCAAAGATTTTGCGGTTGGGTATCCACATGCCGTAGAACTTCGTGCTGGCTGAGAGCGAGAGGCTCCAGTTGTAGACGTTGTATAAACCGTAGAGGGTGTCGACATGCTCCTGTTGGGCGGCCTCGTTCCACGATTTTCGCACTTTGTTGGTGTAGATGCGGTCGGTGAAGTTGAACGAGGGGCTCACGTTGATATAGTCGAAGAGCGTGAACGACGCGCTGATGGGTATTTGGTTGTTCATGCCGTTTTTCCAGTCTTTCACCAAGCTGCTGTGCATCAGCTGGTTTTCTTTGGTGTTGATGCTGTTGGAGATATGACCGGTATACGACATCGCAATCTTTTCGTACCAGCGTTCCTTGCCGGCAGCGTGTTTGCGCTTGAAGGGGTAGAATCGCGAGATGGTAATGTTCAGGTCGGGCAACGTCAGGGCGATGGTGGAGTCGATCATGTTCTGGTTCAGGTTGAACGTAGAACTGATGTTCATGCCGATGGACGAGAACGACGTGCTATAGGACACGGAAGAAGTGCGCGTGCTCTGCGTCATCGCCTGTGGGTTGTAGAGCGACGAGAGGTTGTTGCGCTCGTAGCTGGATGTGGCAAAGTTGACACTGGCCGACAACGAGCTGAAGGGGTTGGCCTTTGGGTCCTGGCGGTGATTCCATTGCACCTTGAAGCTCTCCTGCTCCGTGAAGTCGGGCATTCCCTTGTCGCCGTTTTTCGTGTCCTGGTAGCTGAAGTAGAATGTGCCGCTGTGGCGATAGCGCTTGCGGTAGTTGCTGGCGGCGCTGACACCCCACGACCCCTTGGTGTAGATTTCGCCCAAGAGCTTCAGGTCCATCTTGTCGCTGATGGCGAAGTAGTAGCCGCCGTCGCGCAGGTAGAAGCCGCGTGCGCTCTCATCGCCATAGGTTGGCATGATGAAACCGCTGCTATAGCTCTTCGAGAAGGGGAAGAAACCATAGGGGATGGCCAGTGGCAGATGGACGTCGGCCACGACGAGGTGGGCGGGTCCGAACACCACATCCTTGCCTGGGCGCACTTTGGCACGCGACAGGGCGATGTAGAAGTCGGGATGCTCGGCATCGCAGGTGGTGTAGCGTCCGTGCTCCAGATAGAAGTCGCCGTTGTCGTTGCGCTTGCTGCGCTCGCTGAACAGGAAGCCGTCCTCCTGCTCAGTATAGACGTTGTCGATGAGTCCCTTCTTCGTCTTGAAGTTCATCGACATGGTGTCGCTCTCGTATTTATCCTGCCCCATCATGAACACGGGCTTGCCTATGATCTCAGTCTCTGTGGAGTCAGCGTACGACCCAGTGGCGTGCACCAGGTTGCTGTCGAGGTTCATGAACACCTTGTCGCTCGCCAGGTCCATCGTCTGGTATTTCACTTTGGCTTCGCCATAGAGATAGGCGGTCTTCGTTGTGGCGTCGTAGATGATGGAGTCGTTGGCGGAATACTCTACAGGTGCCTCGATGGAGTTTTTCTTCTCTTTGTTGAGCGAATCGGCACGGATGGAGTCGTCGATGGCCTTGTTGTGTCGATAGACAGCCAGCTGCAGCGAGTCCATCGTGGTGGTATCGGGTTCGATGGAGTCGTTTCTGACTTGGTAATATGAAGGATGCCCATACCACGCCGCCTCTGCCGCCATAAACATGACGACAAACAAGAAGACGAATATGTTGACCAATTTCTTCATTCAGCCTGCAAAGATACAAACTTTTCCTTATATCGTGCCATCCCACGGCGATTATTAACTTATTTAAGGGAAATAAAACAGTGTCGTAACGGTTGCAGCAAGCGTTTTTGCAACGGTGATGCTTGCCTGGATTACTGTTAAACTAAATCAAAAAGAAAGACCAAGACATTGCAATATTGAAAAAAACGTGTATATTTGCATTTTCTTATACCAATTATTAAAAATGCAGAAAATGAATATTACCGAAAGATTCCTGAACTATGTGAAGTTCGACACACAGTCGGCTGAAGACAGCCAGACCGTACCCAGTACGCCGAAACAGCTTATCTTCGCCAAATACCTGAAAGAAGAGTTGGAAAGCGAAGGCTTTGCCGATGTAGAGATGGACGAGAATGGCTACATCTATGCCACCCTGCCTGGCAACACGGAGAAGAAGGTGCCCACCATCGGCTTCATCTCCCACTACGACACCAGCCCCGACTGTTCGGGCAAGGACGTGAAACCGCGCATCGTGAAGAACTACGACGGCAGCGACATCGTGCTCTCTGAGGGGATTGTCTCGTCCACAAAGAAGTTCCCTGAGTTGCTCAAGCATGTGGGCGAGGACCTGATTGTGACCGACGGCACCACGCTGCTGGGCGCCGACGACAAGTCGGGCATCGCTGAGATTGTGCAGGCTATGTGCTATCTGCGCGACCACAAGGAGATTCCTCACGGCGACATCCGCGTGGGCTTCAATCCCGACGAGGAAATCGGTATGGGTGCCCACCACTTCGATGTGGAGAAATTCGGTTGCCAGTGGGCCTACACCATTGATGGCGGCGACCTGGGTGAGCTGGAATACGAGAATTTCAATGCCGCCAGTGCCAAGATATATATAAAAGGTGTGAGCGTGCATCCGGGCTACGCCAAGGGCAAGATGATCAACGCTAATCGCCTGGCAGCTGAGTTCGCCATGATGCTGCCGCTCAACGAGACCCCAGAAGAGACTGAGGGCTACGAGGGATTCTACCACTGCATCGGTATGGAGAGCTGTACAGAGACGGCGAAGCTGAGCTATATCATCCGCGACCACGACCGCGAGAAGTTTGAAGCACGCAAGCGATTCATCGGCAAGTGTGTCTACGAGATGAACCAGAAATACGGCGAAGGCACCGTCACCGCTGAGGTGAAGGACCAGTACTACAACATGAAGGAGAAAATCGACCCCAACATGCATGTCGTCGACATCGTGCTGAAGGCGATGGAGCTCTCCGATGTGCCTGCGCTCGTGACTCCTATCCGTGGTGGCACCGACGGCGCCCAGCTATCGTTCAAGGGACTGCCCTGCCCGAACATCTTCGCGGGTGGCGTGAATTTCCACGGACCGTATGAGTTCATTTCCATTCAGGTGATGGAAAAGGCCATGCAGACCATCGTGAACATCTGCAAGCTGACCGCAGAGCGTAATTGATAATTGACAGACGAAATGGGAGAATTGCCTGAACTGATCAAAGACCTTGCCCTCATCCTGATGGTGGCGGGCGTGGTGACACTGGTGTTCAAGAAACTCAAGCAGCCGCTTGTCCTCGGATATGTGGTGGCGGGTTTCCTGGTGAGTCCCCACATGCCCTATCTGGCATCGGTGGTCGACCATCAGGACATCCACACCTGGGCTGATATTGGTGTGATGTTTCTGCTATTCTCCCTGGGACTGGACTTCTCGTTCAAGAAAATCCTGAAGATGGGTGCCTCGCCCATCATCTCCACCATCACCATCGTGTTTTGCATGATGATGCTGGGTATGGTGGTGGGCCATCTGTTTGGCTGGGGTAAGATGGACTGCATCTTCCTGGGCGGCATGCTGGCTATGTCGTCGACGACCATCATCTACAAGGCCTTCGACGACCTCGGCCTGCGCCAGCAGCAGTTTGCCTCGCTGGTGATGAGTGTGCTGATCCTGGAAGACATCCTGGCCATCGTCATGATGGTGATGCTGAGTGCCGTTGCCAGCGGCAACAGTCCTGGCGGCAGCCAGATGCTCGGCTCTGTGGCGAAGATAGCGTTCTTCCTGGTATTGTGGTTCGTGGTGGGCATCTTCGCTATCCCTATGTTCCTCAGGCAGGTGCGCAAGTTGATGAACAGCGAGGTGCTGCTCATTGTAGCCTTAGGCTTGTGTTGCGCGATGGCCGTGCTGAGCACGAAGGTGGGCTTCTCGTCGGCTTTTGGCGCTTTCGTTATGGGCAGCATCCTGGCCGAGACCATCGAGGCGGAGAAGATCATCCGCCTTGTGGAACCGGTGAAGAACCTCTTTGGTGCCATCTTCTTCGTGTCGGTGGGTATGCTTGTCGATCCGAAAATACTCGTCGACTATGCCCTTCCCATCCTGTGTCTGGTCATGACCATCCTGGTGGGGCAGAGCCTTTTCGGCTCCTTTGCCTACATGCTGGGCGGCGAGTCGCTGAAGTCGGCCATGAAGTGCGGCTTCTCGATGGCGCAGATAGGTGAGTTCTCGTTCATCATCGCCTCGTTGGGACTCTCGCTTGGCGTCATCAGCCAGTTCCTCTATCCCATCGTGGTGGCCGTTTCTGTGATCACCACATTCCTCACTCCCTACATGATACGGGCGGCCACACCCTGCTATAATGCTTTGGAGCGACGGCTGCCCAACCGCTGGGTGCGCTCGCTGAACCACCTCACGCTGAGCCATCCCAACACCACAGAGAAGAGCCTGTGGCGCAAACTGCTCATCGCTATGTTGCGCAACACCCTGATCTACGGCATTCTCTCGGCGGCGGCCATCACGCTGATGTTCACCTTCGCCCTGCCGTTCTTCCGCAGTCTGCTGCCTGGCTGGGAGCTGCATTGGTACGCCAACGCCATTACCGGCGTGCTCACGGTGCTCATCATCGCTCCCTTCCTGCGGGCAATGGTGATGAAGAAAAACCACTCTGAGGAGTGGAAGGCGCTCTGGGCAGAGAGCAACATCAACCGCCTGCCGCTGCTGTTCACCATCCTGGTGCGCGCCGTCATCGCCCTAAGTTTCATCTTCTACATCTGCAACTACCTTACACGGTTCTCCCACGCTATGATGTACACGGTGGGCTTCGTTGTCCTCTTGGCCATCATCTTCTCGCGAAGGGTGAAGCACCGCAGCATACGGATGGAGCGGCTGTTCATGATGAACCTCCGTTCGCGCGACATCCAGGCACAGGTGCACGGCCACCGCCGTCCGCTCTACGAGGGCAAACTGCTCGACCGCGACATACACCTTGCCGACTTCGAAGTGCCTGCCGACTCGCTGTGGATGGGCAAGACGCTGAAAGAGTTGAATCTCGGACATCTCTTTGGTGTGCATGTGAGCAGCATCTTGCGCGCCAACCGCCGGCTGAACATTCCTGATGGCAGCGACGTCATTTTCCCTGGCGACCGTCTGCAAGTGATAGGCAGCGACGACCAGCTCACCCGTTTCCGTCAGGCGTTGCAGACAGAGACCTTCCCGGAAGACTACGAACTGGAGAAACGCGAGATGCGTCTGCGTTCGATGATGCTTGCCAGCAGTTCGCCCTTCGTGGGGAAGACGCTCCGCGAAAGTGGCATCCGGGACCAGTTCAACTGTATGGTGGTAGGACTTGAGGAAGGCGAAGAGAACCTCTCAGCAGTGAGTCCTTCCTACGTCTTCCAGAAAGGCGACATCATCTGGGTGGTAGGCGAGGAGGAAGACCTCGTCCGTCTAACCCACACCTCATAATCCGTCATTGGCAAATAATAATACGTCATTCATATTTCGTTAATTAAAAATACGTCATTCGTAATACATAACACATGAGCATTGTCTACATCATCATCGGAGCCATTTTAGTGCTCTGGGGCGCCGACCGACTGACCGACGGCGCAACCGCCATCGCCCAGCGTCTGAACATTCCTCAAATCGTTATCGGTCTCACCGTTGTGGCTATGGGCACCTCTATGCCTGAGTTTTTTGTGTCGCTGATGTCGGCCATCAAAGGTACGAGCGACCTTGCCGTAGGTAACATCATCGGCTCGAACGTGTTCAACACGATGGCCATCGTAGGCATCACCGCCCTCGTGGCACCTATGACCATCAGCCGAAGCACCGTTCAGAAAGACATCCCCTTCGCCATCGTGGCCTCCGTGATGCTGCTCCTGATGTGTTTCGACACCACCCTCAGCCGCCTGGAAGCGGGCGTGCTGTTTCTTGGGTTCCTCATTTTCATGGTCTATACTGTGCGCATCGGCATGAAGAACGGCGACGAGCAGGTGCTCAATCTGCGCCCTATGCCCGTTTGGCAGATGATCGGGCTGCTGCTTCTGGGAATGGCTTGCCTCATTGGCGGCAGCGACCTGTTTGTCATTGGAGCCAAGAGTGTGGCAAAGACCCTTGGCGTGAGCGATGCTGTGATCGGACTGACCATCGTGGCTTGTGGCACGTCGCTGCCCGAATTGGCCACCAGCATCGTGGCGGCGCGCAAAGGTCGCTCTGCCATCGCCATTGGCAATGTCATTGGCTCGAACGTCTTCAACATCCTGATGATCATTGGCGCCACAGGCCTCATCCTGCCGATGGACATTCAGGGCATCACTCTTGTCGACTACTCCGTCATGATGGGCAGCATCGTGCTGCTTTGGCTCTTCTCCTACACCAAGTTCACCGTCGAACGTTGGGAAGGTGCTGTCCTGGCCATCGGCTTCTTCGCCTATATGGCCTGGATCGTCATCAGGGCATAAAATCCCCCGCTCCTCGAAAAATCTCTCATCAAAATACCCACTCCAATGAAAAAGAATATACTTCCTCTGGTCTTTACGATCCTTGCCCTCGTCCCGATGAAGACGCTGGCCAAGGTCTACATGATTGTCACCGCCACCAACGAGACAGTCACCGTGTTTGAACTTGCCGAACGACCTGCACTCGTCTTCTCCGACTACGAAATGCATGTCTATTGCGCCGACCGCGAGCTGACCTTCGACCGCCGCGATGTGGCCGACGTAACGTTCAGCGACGAGAAACCCGACATCCCTGAACCGCCTACAGGCATCACTTCCTTCCCCGCAGCCGACGATGTTCGCGGCATATGGCAGACCGACGGGAGCCACATTCTGTTCCGCTCGTTGCCAGCCTTTGCGCCCGTGGGCGTCTATTCCATCGACGGACAGTTGCTGGCAGGCACACACGCCGACCACGACGGTCAGGCCGCCCTCGATATGTCTCTTTGGACAAAGGGTATGGTCATCGTGCGGGCTGGTTCAATGGCCGTGAAGGTGGATTGCTCGAAGAGCGGGCATCGCACCTCCGCATCCTCGCACCTCCGCACCTTCGAAAACAAATCTCGCCCGTCGCTTCTCGCTCCCCGCTCCTCGAAAAACTCGTTCCGCACAGACGGAGCCGACGCACCCACAGACTCCCTCTACATCAACAAGGGCGCGACGTTTCATGTCTACAACGTGGATGGCATCGAGCGCATCCTCTTCCAGCAAGAAGGCAACACCGACAGCCTCTGGGTGGTCGCCCATCCCGCACCGCTCGCTCCCGACTTCACGGTGACCCATTCCTTCCCGTGGGAGCGCATCGACAGCATCACGCTCTACCGACCTGAGTTCTCTCCCTACACGCCGGCTCCCACCATCTATGCCGACGAGCCGTTTACCACAGGCTTCGGCAACTTCACAGTCGAGACAACAAAGGGACTGCCTTGGATCATCGACTTCAACACAGCCAAAGCCACAGGCTATGTCAGCGGCAGCACCACACCCTCGGAGAGCTACCTCCTGTCGCAACCCTTGGACATGAGCCGCGCCAAGCAGGTGGAAATCTCCTTCGACTATATATTAAGGTACGTGCGCGCAGGAGCGGTCAACCGGGTGCTCGTCACCGACTACTATACCGGCGACCCCGCTACCACCGACTGGACCGACATCACGGGAAAGCTCACGCAGGGCTCCAACTGGGACGACTTCTACGAGTGGAAGACCACGCTGCCCGACCGATTCCTCGGCGAGAGTGCCGTCGTCTTCGCCTTGTATTATTCCTGCACCACCAACTCTGCCACCTGGGAGGTGAAGAACCTGCTCATCCGTGAAATCTACGAGGAGGTGATTCCTTCCACCAACCTCAACAAGAACCCAACGGTGGACGCTCCCTACGCCTGGCGACTGGAATATCCGCACATCAAGGACGACGCCGACAACCTCGTCGTCGTGAAGCGCACCGATGAATTCGGCATCACCTACTCGCTGGAGTGGGACTGCACGAAGAAAGCCCAGCGCTGGACATGCTATCAGTTCCACAACGGCATTCCCGACAACAATGTGGGACGCACCCAGGACTCCTGGTACGACGACCCCGACATCCCTAAGGCTTACCAGACCCACTATGCCGACTACACGGGCAGCGGGTACTCACGCGGGCACATGTGCATGTCGGACGACCGCCAAAGTTCCGTGGATCAGAACGCGCAAACCTTCTACATGAGCAACGCCCACCCGCAGCATCAGGCGCATAATGGCGGACTCTGGCAGACGCTGGAGAACAAGGTGAACAGCTGGGGCAACTCCTCCGCCTTCCGTGACACGCTCTACGTGGTCAAGGCCGGCACCATCGACCATGAAGAGGACATCCTCGGCTACACCAACAGCACCAAGACGCAGGCCCATCTCCTCATCCCGAAATACTTCTACATGGCCGTGCTCTGCCTGCGCGACGGACAGTATCATGCACTCGCCTTCTGGACGGAGCATACCAGCCAGAGCATCACCAAAGCAAAGCCAAAAGACTATGCCATCACCGTGCGTGAGCTCGAGGAGAAGACCGGCATCGACTTCTTCTGCAACCTGCCCGACGACATCGAGGCTGAAGTCGAGGAGGCCGAAATCGACCTCAAGTTCTGGGGAATACAATAGCATAGCAAACAAAACATAACTGAAATATGAGTCAAGAAAACAGAAAGAACGAGAGTCTGCAGGCTTTGGGCCACGATGTGATCGTGGGCACTGACTACAATCCGGCCGTGCTGGAGACTTTTGAGAATATGCACCCTGAGCACGACTACTGGGTGAAGTTCAACTGCCCGGAGTTCACCACGCTCTGTCCCATCACCGGACAGCCTGACTTCGCGGAGATACGCATCATGTACATACCGGCTAAGCGCATGGTGGAGAGCAAGAGCCTGAAGCTCTACCTCTTCTCCTTCCGAAATCACGGCGACTTCCACGAGGACTGCGTCAACACCATCATGAACGACCTCATCCGGCTGATGGACCCGAAATACATTGAAGTGACGGGCCTCTTCGTGCCACGTGGCGGCATCAGCATCCATCCCTATGCCAACTACGGCCTGCCCGGAACGAAATACGAGCAACTGGCCGAGCAGCGCTTCGCACGCCACGAATAGGATGCCTGCGGCAGCATCGGTGAGAGGGGCAGCGCGTAGCGTCCCGACTCGTTGAGGATAACGGCTCTGCTCTTGTCGTTAGAACCAGTACCCTGAATCAGGGTAGCGGTTTTGTCTCCCCTCTCTCCTACAGGGGATATGTGACCCCCTCTATCTCCCCCTGTAGGGGGAGGAATAGTTAGAACGGAGCGCAGAAAACTAATCAGCCCCCTCTCTACAGGAGGTATTCGACCCCCTCTGTCTCCCCCTGTAGGGGGAGGAATAGTTAGAACGGAGCGCAGAAACTAATCAGCCCCCTCCTACAGGAGGCAACAAAACTATCAGTCCCCCTCCTAAGGAGGCAACAAAACTATCAGTCCCCCTCCTACAGGAGGGGTCAGGGGAGGTCATGGAGGGAATCAGCCACCTTCAGGGGATTGCGACCCCCTCTGTCTCCCCCTGTAGGGGGAGGAAAAGTTAGAACTGAGCGCAGAAAACTAATCAGTCCCCTCTCTACAGGATGCAACAAAACTATCAGTCCCCCTCCTAAGGATGCAACAAAACTATCAGTCCCCCTCCTACAGGAGGAGTCGGGGGAGGTCATGGAGGGAATCAGCCACCTTCAGGGGATTGCGACCCCCTCTGTCTCCCCCTGTAGGGGGAGGAATAGTTAGAACGGAGCGCAGAAAACTAATCAGTCCCCCTCCTACAGGAGGGGTCAGGGGAGGTCAATCAGCGAGGGTGCAGAGTAGTTACGGGTTGAGAATCATTTGGTGGTGAGCGGCGTGTGAGTGTGTGGGCAGCGGTGTGAGAGGTGGTGCAAGCATGTGTGAGAGATGATGTGAGAGCGGTTTTTAGCGTGTCGGAGATAGTCTGCGAGGTCGCTGGAGATGATGTCTGAGCGCGTCGGAGATGTTTTCTCACGCAGAGGCGCAGAGTGCGCAGAGTTTTCGCAGAGCATTCTTTCTATGCTCCCTCCCTTTGGGAGGGCGGGGGGTAGGCCGGTGTTTCAGTAAGTCAAAGAGCGAAGAAGCGAGCGGAGAGCAAAAGCTTGCTTGTGCTATCCCGAGCGCCGATGCTTTTCGAGCGAAGCTCAAAGAGCGATTGCCTGTGGGGCGGTTGTATGTTGTGCTTCAAGCTATCTAAGCTCCCTCCCCTCTGGGAGGGCGGTGGGGGTAGGCCTCCCCTTAATTCACCGCAAGGGAAGTGCAAGGCGAATGCAGAGCCGAGCTCGCTCGAGCTATGCTGAGCCGCAGCCTTCACTCGCAGTGCATCTCAATGCACTGCAAAGG
>CADCIB010000013.1 GCA_902801375.1 uncultured Prevotellaceae bacterium
GGTTGGCCGTATGCGCGACCACTCGATGAGCGTGTCGGGAACAGGCACCAGCAGCAGCTTCAAGGCGATGGTCGAGGAGGTGGCTCAGCAATCAGGCGTACACGCTAGTTGTATTCCCGACGGTTATGGCCCAAGCGACCAGGCTTCGTTTGTGGCAGCCGACATCCCCGTGCTTTTCCTGACGACGGGCGGCCACATGGAGTATCACACGCCAGCCGATGTGCCTTCCACGTTGAATTACGACGGCATGCAGCAGACACTCGACTTCTCGAAGCAACTCATAGCCCGTCTGGCTGCTCTTTCCGAGGCACCTGACTACATCAATGTGCCCAGCACCCAGACCATGAAGCATGCCAAGTTTAAGGTCACCCTTGGACTGATGCCCGATGTCATGGGGGCCAGCACGATTCCTGGTCTGCGGGCCGATATCGTGGTGGCAGGCAAGCCTGCCCATAATGCCGGCATCCGTAGCGGCGACATCATCCAAGAGATTGACGGTAAGGCCGTCAACGACATCAACGAGTATATGGAACGCCTGTCGGAGCTCAAGGCCGGCACTACGATTCCCGTGAAGGTGCTTCGTGGCGAAGAGGTCATCACGTTCCAGGTTCACTTAACACCTCCTGTCAGATGAAGAAGTTCTTATATTGGTTTCTGGCCGTCGTCATCACCCTGGTGCTGAGCATCTACCAGCGCACCACGGGACCCACTTACCCTAAGAAGCTTTCCGTCGAACTGCGTGGCGAGAGCTATCAGGTGAAATTGCCCCGCAGTGGCGTACGGCAAGATGCACTCGTGAAGCTTCCAATTCCCGAGGACCTGTCCCATGAGTTAGAATCTGACCAAACGCCCCCAGTGCCTATGAGCTTGCACTTCCGCCGTTTCCCGACGTCTGACGAATATACCAGCGTGGATTTCCGCTGGAAAGATGGAAAGTGGCAGGCAGCCCTGCCCGTTCAGCCCGTAGCAGGCAAACTGCAGTACTATCTCACCATCGACGGCAAGGACTATCTGAAGGACGAACCTGTCGTGATACGTTTCCGCAACGACGTGCCCGCAAGCATTCTGATTCCCCACATCCTGCTCATGTTCGGAGCCATGCTACTGGCCGTCTATACCTTCCTGCTCGTCGTTACGGGCAAGGACTACGGCCGCTGGCTGAAGCTCACCGTGGGCTTCATGTTCGTCGGAGGCTTCATCTTCGGGCCCCTCGTCCAGCATGCCGCCTTTGGTCCTTGGTGGACGGGATTCCCCTTCGGAACCGACCTGACCGACAACAAGACGCTGCTCTCGTTCCTGTTCTTCCTGGCTGCCCTGGCCACCTTGAGGTGGAAGTACAACAAGTGGGTGGTCGGCGCGGCAGTCGTGTTCATGGTGCTGATCTTTAGTATCCCTCACAGCGTCTACGGGTCGGAGTACGACTACTCGGCCCAGGAGTTGAAAAAGTAGAATTACAACTAAACTTTATAAGCAAAAAAATGAACATCAAGTATTTAGCAATTGCAATGATTGCAGCCATGGCCACCATGCTTGGCACCAGTTCGTGCAGCAGCGACGACGATGAACCCGTGGCTCCCGTTGCCGCCCAAGTGGCAGATTCCTATTGGGGTAAAGAAGTGATCGTGGTCGACAACGAAGAGTCGTCGAACGAGACCAAGACCTACGTGATAGCCAAGGCAACCGACACATCGGTCGACATGACCGTTCCCGAGTGGGGCATGGGCATGATGACCATCCCCTCGTTCACAGTGAAGAACATCCCCCTGGCCAAGAGCGGCAACACCATCACGGGCAAGCTTGCCTCCTACAGCGGAACCATGACGAATGCCAAGGGCGAGGAGAAAGCCTTTGTCGTGAGCAACGTCACCCTCATGTTCAGCGAAAAGACTGTCGTGGCCACTTACTCCTTGAAATATGGCAATATGCCATTCCTCATGACAACCACCTTTAGCGGCAATCGCAAGTAGAAAGCAGAAGGTGGTGAACGTTCGGATCAAGACCTCTATCCTGGCTGGCATGGCATTGGCTGTGCCAGTTGTCAGTGTGTCGGCGCAGGACAACATCCGCGACTCTGTCGAGCTGGAACCCGTTGTGGTGACGGCCTCTCACACCCCCAAGGCGCTGAAGGATGCCCCTGTGGTGACGAGGCTCATCACGCTCAACGACATCAGGATTGCCGATGCCACCAATATCCAGGACATGCTCATTCAGGAGATTCCCGGGCTGGAGTTCGGATTCGCCATGAGCCAGGAGACGTCGCTCAACATGAGCGGCTTCGGTGGCAATGCCGTGCTCTTCCTCGTCGATGGTGAGCGCATGGCTGGCGAGACGATGGACAACGTCGACTACAGCCGCTTAAGCCTTGAAAACGCTGGTCGCATAGAGATTGTGAAGGGAGCCTCGTCGGCACTCTACGGCTCGAATGCCGTCGGGGGTGTCGTCAACATCATCAGCCGCGAAAACCTCGAGCCTTGGACAGCAAATGCCCATTCGCGCTACAGCACCTTCGGGCATGAATGGCGCAACGGAGCCAGTTTCTCGTTCAACAATAGGAAGTGGAACTCGCAGACGAGTTTCCAGCACACCAAGGTCGACCCCATCGACCTGCCCAAGGCGCACACGCCCGAGGAAATTGCCATCGAGCTCATGAAGAAGGCGCAGGGACTTCCCTACGACGAGTCGGTGCTCGACGACGACTCCAACCTGAGTCGGCTCTATGGACAGAAGACCTACAACCTGAAGCAACGGCTCATTTGGCGTGCCACCGACCGGCTGACCATGACGGGCCGTGGCAGCTACTTCTTCCGCACCAGCGAGCGCGACACCCACGACTATCACTTCAACGGCTACAGCGCAGGACTCAAGGGGCGCTACACCTGGGACTACGGCCGCCATCTGGAGCTGTCCTATGCCTACGACCAGTACGACAAGGCCAACTACATGCCCGACGGCACGCGCACCCACGACCACGACTACTCCAACCGCCAGCACGTGGCCCACGCCATCTACCACCACTCGTTCGGCAACGACATCCTCATCCTGGGAGCCGACTACATGAACGACTATCTCTCCACCTATCAGTTCCGCGACAACGCCAGCCACTCGCAGAATAACATCGACGGCTATGCCCAGTTCGACTGGAACATCACGCCGCGGCTGAACGTCGTGGCCAGCCTGCGCTATGACCACTTCTCGGCCTCCTCGCAGAGTGCGCTCACCGAGCGGCTCGCCGTCGTCTACAAGTTCCCCTGGATGACCTTCCGCGCCAACTATGCAAGCGGCTTCCGCGCACCTACGCTCAAGGAGATGTTCATGCACTTCGACATGGGCAGCATGGGCTATATGATTATCGGTAATCCCGACCTCAAGCCTGAGAAGAGCCACAACTTCAATCTTGCCCTCGAGCGTACCAACCGCGTCCGTAGCCACGGAATTCTCGACGGGCGCTACAACTTCACGCTCGTTGGCTATTGCAACGTGTTCGACAAACGCATCACCACCATCGATGGCGGCGACTATGAGGGCATGCCAAGTGCACTCTATTGGAACGAAGACGGCGTGACGGTGTGGGGTGTGGATGTCAGCATGGCCCATTTCTTCGACTGGGGCATGACGCTCAAGCTCAATTACTCGTGGATGCACGAGACGGGCAACGTCATCTATTCGCAATTCTCACAACCCCGTTCTCACTCGCTGACGTGGCGGGTAGGCTACAACCATCGTTTCTCGCCACACTATGCCCTCGACGCAGCTCTTTCAGGACGATGCCAGGGCAAGCCCCAGTCGGGCGACACCTCCGTTGATCATGGCTATACCATATGGAAACTGATGCTCCAGCACCACATCTGGAGAGGTCTGCATCTGAATATGGCCATTGACAACCTCTTCAACTACAAACCAAAGTCGTATTATTATTTCTCACCGCTGACGACGGGCACCTCCTTCAGCATTGGCCTCTCGGTCGATATAGATAAGATTATCAAATCTTGACGCCGGTCGTCTTTGGAGGTTCTATACTGCTCTTTGAAATAAAATGATTGAGCACCGCATGAATGAGTTTAGAGAAATGAGACGCAAGCTTCAGCAGCTTACCGACGAAGAGAGCATGGGAGGTCATTCACCGGCGAACCTTTCGGGTCAACTTCTATGTTATTACATTACTATATATACTATTACATCAATAAAAAGGTAGAGTCGTGGTTCACCTACAAGATTATTACATCGTTGATGCTTTTACAAGCGAACCCTTTGGCGGCAACCCCGCCGGTGTGGTATTGTTGGGAAAGGACAGCCCCTTTCCCAACCATGCGTTGATGCTTCACATTGCGGCTGAACTGCGCTATTCTGAAACCGCCTTCGTGCAGCAAAACGGCGCGAATGAATTCACCGTCCGCTATTTCACGCCACGTAGCGAGGTGGACCTCTGTGGCCACGCCACCATCGCCACCTTTGGCGTTCTGCGCCAGACGGGCATCATTGCCGATGGTGCCGTATGCATCAACCACACCCTTGCCGGCGACTTGGCAGTTCGCATCGGGCAACAAGTGATGATGCAGATGGCCACGCCAAAACTGATAGACACTCCCGTCGATGCTGAAAGGCTGCATCGCATCATGGCTGCAGAAGCCTCATTTGTCTGGCCACAGCATCCCATTCAGATTGTCTCTACAGGCCTGCCAGACATCATCTTGCCCGTAGCCGACCTTTCCACCTTAAACGCCTTGCCCCCCGACATGGAAGCCCTCTCAGCGCTGAGCCAAGAGCTTGGTGTGGTGGGCGTCCACGCCTTTGCCTTGTCGGACGATGGTTTCACGGCTCATGTGCGCAACTTCGCGCCCCTCTACGGGGTGCCCGAAGAGTCGGCCACAGGCACGGCCAACGCTGCCCTCACCTTCTATTTGTTCAAGCAGGGCATCATCCCAGAGTCGGCCCAATGCCGTTTTCTGCAAGGCGAAGCCATGCGTCGGCCATCCGTCGTAGATACCACCTTGCACAACGGCGCTGAAATCTTTGTGGGCGGCGAGAGTTTTATCCTCGCAAAAGGCTCCTTCAACATCACGCTGACTTAATAGAAAACAGCGATTTATAAACACGATGAGGCCCCAATTCGTTTGGAGCCTCATCGATATCTATATATCAAAACCTTATTTCACGATGCACTTGCGGCGGTTGCCCACCACGATGCCTTTATAGGAACGAGCCACCCGCTGCCCGTTGATGCCAAAGACGGGAGTCTGCCATACGCCATTGCCGACTTCTACTTTGTCGACGGCAGTGGCGCTGCCGCCCACGATGCGCTGCTCGCCAAAGCCACCCATCGCATTGGCTGTGCTGATGCTCAACTGGTCGCCCTCATTCATGTCCAGCGTATATTCCGTAGCATCGACAACAAGCGCCTCGAATGCGCCATTGCGGAAGATGGCATAGGCCGAGGCTCCCTCTATGGGTTCCCAAGTTAGTGTGCCGTCGGCCAGCGTTGCCACAGGCGCATCGAGCAGCACGGTGAGCGCGTCAGGCTGCCAGTCAGCGAACACCTTGTCGAGGGCATACGCCTGCGCCTCTTCGTCGGTGAGGATGGTCTCCTGCTCGTTGGTTGTGCCGTTCAGGTTGAAAGTCACGACGTTCGATGCAGGCGACACCACATTTCCATCTTCGTCCATACTGTTGTACTCGTTGAAGTCGTCGGCCACCACGTTCATGCCCTGTGCCGTGAAGCGCGAGCTGACAATCTCGTTGGGTTGCCGCATGATGGTGTTCAGGTAGGTGAGTTTCGGTTTGAAGTCCCAGGCGCGCCCCAGGTTGAACTCTTTGGCGCCATTGTCGATGATGCAACCATTGAGCACATAGCCAAACTGCACATTGTTGGCAGTGTTGGGTGCGGCAATGGTGCTGCTGCCGTTCTTCGTCTGCGTGGCCGAACGGCTCTCGCAGACCAGCGTCACGCCGTTGAAATAGACGTCGCCACTGCCACAGAGGAAGTCCACACAGCCATGAATCTCGCCACCCTCGAAATAGAACTGGTGGTCGCTGTTGCTGTAATAGGTGTCCTGATACGACAGCAGGCGCACGTTCTTGCAGATGGTGCGGTCGCTATTGCGCTCCCACAGAGCCACGCCCACGCCTTTCGCGCCAGCGTTGTAGTAGTCGAAGTTGTTCTGCAGCGTGAGGTCCTGCATGTAGAGGTTCGTGCTCATATTGCGCAGCGTGGCGTTGGCCTGGATGCCTTCCACCGTCGGCGTGTTCCTGATGACCACCCCGTCGCGGCTCTCGCCGATGAGCGAGATGTTGTGGCCTGAGATGGTGGTCAGCACGGCATCGCCCAGGTCGTAGAGACCATCCGGAAGGAATATGTACGCGCGCGAGGCATCGGCACTACTGTTCTTTGCGCTGATGAGGTTGAGGGTGCTGAGCAGGCTGCCCGCATCGCCAGCCTTCACCTGATACCACTCGCCGTTTTGCGTGTAGGGCATCTCGCCCAGGTTCATGATGGTCAGCTCGTGCAGATACGACGTGCCATTGAAGTTGAGAGTCAGTGTGCCTGCCCCACCCGTGTATTCCAGCACTTCCGACTGTCCGTCGCTGTCGGCCTTGTCGCTGTCGAGAGAGCCCACCATGTTCCCCTCGCTGTCGGTCAGCGTGATGGCATTGCCCTTTGAATAGGCACAGAGCGACAGGATGATGTTGGCATTGCCGCCCACGAGAATCTCTATCTTGTCGCCACTGACGAAGTCCCAGCCGTGTGTGGTGTCGTGGAACTTCCCATTGCCGATGGGGTTGAACGCCTCGTGGTCCTCAGCATAGAAGTAGGGACTCTTCAGGTTGAACGTGTAGCGGGCTGTGGGGCTCATGGTCTCGATGTCGGTGGCCACGGCGAAGAGGTCCATGTCGCTGACAATCACCTCGTCGGTGGTCAGTTTCCGTCCGCCGTCGGCAGCCACAAACCATCCGCGCACCTTCTGTCCTGCGGGTGCTATGGCTTCCGTATAGTCGCAGGCAAACTCGCCGATGGTGGCGTCTTTCTCCACCTGTTGCGTCCCCATCTCCGTGCCGTCCGTATTATAATAGGTGAGGGTGAAGTCGGGCTTGAAGGTGAAAGTGGCGATGTAGCGGATGGTCATCTCGTTGGCCGTCACGGGGATGCACACCACCATATCGTCGCCATCGGGCGTGTAAGTGATGTCGCCCACCTCGCCGTTGGCAGCCGTCACATTGGTCAGCGGATTCTCCTCGCCCACCATCTCCACCGTCTTGCTCAGCTCAATGGTGGTCACGTAGTTGCCCTCATCGTCGGGGGTGAATATGTCGCCCGCCGTGTAGGTCACGCCATTGGCTGTAAACGAGTCGAGCGACGGTTCGCCGCTGAGGTCCACCAGACCGAATATCTTCAGGTCGACCATATACGAGTTCTGCTCCAAGTTGAAGTTCGAGAAGCGCAGCTGCACGTTGGTACGGTTCACCTCCAAGGTGTGCGTCTCGCCACTCTGCGTGCCAATCGACTGGTTGAACAACGTCACCCAGTCGTCGTCGCCGTCGCCCTTCACGGCTATCACCCATCCGCGGTTGCCACCCGTGGCGGCCTGCGTGAACTCCAGTTTGGTGATGGAGGCCAGGGGTGAAGTCTCTGCCCACGGCTCCTCGACACTGTACTCGCCAGGATATTTGGCCGAAACCATATAGCCCGTATAGGCAGCAAACTTCGACTGGTTGCCGGCAGGGTCGGCACCCACGCCCGTCAGCGTGAACGTCAGCGATTCCTTGCTGTACTTCGTCGTCACTTCCACCTGTTCGTTGGTGGCCGTCTTCCTGTTGATGGTAGGCCAGTCGGTGAAGTCTGTGGCATAGAGTTGCTTCTCTACGGGCGCGCCACTGCCTTCCCCCTCGTCGGCCAAGGCCATCGTCTGCGTTGCTCCCGCCACCATCAGCAGCGCGAGCATCCTTTTCATGTAGTTTCTGATTTGCATATTGTTTCGATTTTTAGTTGATGGATTCTCATTAGGCAATCTCTGCGAAAACCGCATGATTCGTGATGCAAATTTAACGAATTATTGTCAGAACCACAAACAAATCAGTAGGAAAAGCGCCTACGTTCGTCACAAACGTTTACGTAAAACCATCAGCAATCCTATACAATTTGCCCCCGCGTTCTCACCTCACCCCTAACTACTACAGGCCTTACCCCCTCTAACTCCCCCTATAGGGGGAGGACAAGTATGTATTATCCCAACTCGAAGCAGAGGGAAAAAATTGATGGCCTAAAGGAAACCATCCTCCCCCTTGAGGGGGAGTTAGAGGGGGTAGGACAACTCATACAAAGCATTTCGTATATAATTACCTAAGATTTCTCAGTATAAGCGTTGTTAATTCAAAAAGATTTACTATCTTTGCACCATATATATAATGAATTAGGTATGAAAAAAGCATTATTCCTTTTTGCCATCCTGCTGGCGATGCCGCTGATGGCGAATGCACAGAACAACACTAAGCAGCTCGTGGTGTGGTTGGTCAATGGCCAGAAGGTGTACCACGACCTGAGCGACCAGCCGGAAACCTCGTTCAGCGACGGCCGACTGTGGTTAGAGACCAACAAGGTGAGCGTGAGCTATCCCCTCACCGAGGTGCTGCGCTATACCTACGAGGGATTCATCGCTACGGGCATCGAGCAACAGCCGAACGAGAGTGCCGTTGCCGTGAGCAAGGATGGCTTCACGGTTACGTTCCATCACCTGAAATCCGACGCGTCGGTATGCCTGTATGCTCCCAACGGCACGTTGCTCGAGCAGCACAAGACCGACGGCGACCGTTCCCTGACCCTCTCTGTGAAGAACCGCCCTCGTGGCGTTTATATCGTGAAGTGCGGCAGTCAAACCATTAAACTGATGAGGCCATGAATACGAATCAATTCTTAAGGTTTTCAAGGAGTGAGGAGCGAGGAATGAGGAGCAAGATTACTTTCAGACTACTGATGTTGTTCCTGCTCATTGTTCCAGAGTCAACGCTCAACATGGTACAGGCGCAGACGGAGCCGGAAGCTTTCTACATCTACCAGAACGACGGCCACTTCGACGGCTTCTTCTACGACGAAGTGGAGAAAATCAGCTATTCCCGCTTCGACACGCTGGGTGTGGAGCACGATGACTTCATCTCGCAGGAAATCGTGACCCCCGACTCCACCTACCGCATCATGCTCTCCGCCATCGACTCTATAGGATTCCAGCAGCCGGAGGTTATATTCAATCCAGATGTCAAAAATTTACCATACGACTATGAAGGAGTCTATGGTTATCTCTGTGGTTACGATTTGGACAACGATGCCTTCTACGTCTATTCCTGGATTCCGGAAAACAGACTGCCAAAGATTGGCGACGTGTACAAGTATGATGGCGATACTATGGTTTATCTGGAAAGTCTGGAATCCACTTGGGCAGGAAAAGTGGTCAGCATCACCAAGGATCAGTACAACGACATGGAAGTGTATAAGGTGCAATGCAAGTTCATCGAGGACATCTCCGACATCATTAAACAGCTCATCCTGGTGGAGGAATACAGCCAAAACAATGGGAATGTGTATTATCGGCGGGTGGCAGGAATGCCTGAGCTGAACGTTGGACAGAAACCCCGAAAAGCTTCTGGCGAATTCACCGGCGACATCTTCAGTTTCTCCATCAACGCCCATATCCCCATCGCCTCCGAAGACTATGATGTCAGCATCGACCCCACCATCGAGGCCAGCCTCAACCTGAAGGCTGTATGGAAAATCCCCATTTTCGGCAGCAAGTACATCGGCATTACCACCACGCTCAACTGTGCCGCGTCCGTAGCTTTAAGCCTTAGCGGCAAAATAGCGGAATTCGGAACATCTGGAGTAGGGGGTGTCTTGGGCCAGATTCCCATACCTGCCACATGCCCATTGTTCGTTTTGGACGTGGTTCCGGACGTGTTCTTCGGGGGTGAGGCAAACGTGAAACTATCGGTCACATCGCCTAAAGTGAGCACATCGCTTTGGCAGAAATGGGAAATCGTTGACTGGTGGCCGAGGTTCAGCATGGGATTCGGCAAGTCGAAGGATAACAACGAAACGCCAAATAATCCTCCTTCGCAATACAACCCCGAAAAGACGGTAGAGTTCAGTGGCTATGTGCAGGCCGGCCTGGAATTCCCCATGAAACTGAAAAGTCTGCCTTTGCTCAAGAAAATCTTCAACTCGGAGCTTGGTGGCACAGTGGATATGGGACCGAAGCTGTCGGCCAAATTGTCCATCAATTACAGTGACAAGGAAAACATATACGACATCATGAAGAACTCTTCGTTAACCTTCGGGCTGCTCGATGCCGATTACAAGATAGAGGCCAAGGTGAAGACACTGCTCTCGGGCGAAAAGAAATGGACCGTGCTCGATGGTACGCTCAATGTGCTGCCCAGCATAGAATGTGCCTTCGCGCCAGAGTTTGGACAATGCGAGGAATACTACGAGGAGCGGATTACGGACGATGGGTTCCGCAATGCTCGCGTCTTCGCTTTCGAACCCACAGGCAATGTCGTCAAGCCAATGGAAATTGGCGTGATGTTGGAAAAATATTTTTTTGATGATGGTGTCGAACGTTGGTCTCCATATAAAAGCCAAAAGCGCCTCGCAAAATACTACCAACTGGAATTGCTGGACGGCCACGACAGAAGTACGTGGCCCAATTTCGTGATGCCACGGGGTGTCGAATCAGGAAGGTATCGTGTCAGGCCATTCATCAACTTTGCCGGTGTCTTCTCTTCCGACAATTACGAGGAGGCTTTGGCCAATCCCACATACGAATTCTATCACGGAGCCAAACTCGCCATAGAAAACGACCAGTTGCTCGTCAATTATGACGGAACAACCAAGCAGTCGGCCACCGCATCCGGAAATTGCGATACCCTCTTGGACCTTCCTAACTATCTGCAGGCAACGGGCAGCAAAGGGGACTTCAACATCAGTTCTGTTCCTGATGCGTTCATCGAAACAAGCGGAAAGAACTACCATCCCACCGATACGATTGTCTCCTCGTATCTCATCAAGGGGCAAGCCACTATCGACGACGAAACATTTACTGTCTTTCCTACAGAAATCGTGAACGGGACCATTGAACCAAAAAGCCTCTACGTCCATCACTTGCCGAACAAGACGGAGGACCCCGTGGCCTGCACCTGCTCATACATTTACGCTGAGGTAGTTAATAATGAAGGTGGCAAACGATCACGTGGTTTTCAAAGCGACAAATTCACCAACAAAGATTTCTCCGTTACAAGAGTAGGCGACACGTGGCATTGTACGCTAAATATAAATGCAAACGAAGTAGATAAGAGCTATTATGGTTATCATGCAAACATTGAGGCCACTTTCTCATTTTCATTTGATTTGGCACCTGCAGGAGGCAGGAAAGTAGCCCGTGAAAATGCAACAATGAATGCTACATACAAATATATCTGCTATAATGAGGATGGAGAATATAAAAAAACAGACACATATTCCTCAACATTAAACATGTATAATGGAGATTCAGATATTAGCAAGGATGGAGGCATTACTATCAGTGGGTACGGTGGTAATTGGAATATGAATGACGGAAATGGGCATCTGGGAACGATTGAGGGTGTCTCCGTGTGTTTCCAAGAATATGTGGATGCCCACCCCGAACTGGAATTCATCTTTTAGATATAATAGAAAGATGTAACATAAATGAGGGTGTTCCGAAGAGCCCTTCGTGTTGGTTTTTGCGTCATAAACTGGCAGTTTGTGACGCAAAAACTACTTTCAGGGATGGTTTGACTCACCCTTATAATATATGTGTTTCAGCAGCGGCAGACAATCCTCAACGTATCAGATATACACTTTTCGTTGTTTTTTCTTTTGATTTCTTTGCTTTTCTCGCTTTTTATGTTTATCTTTGCACCATCCTACAACGGCACGGCCTGGTGGTCTCTGTTTGGGAGCGAGAGTTAGGAACCAATCAAGCATTAACCATTAAACCATAAGCATTATGAAAAGATTATTCACACTGATGATAATGCTCGCAGTCTTCACATCCGGCATGAAGGTGATGGCTGCCGAAGCAACATCTTGCTACGCGTGTTACAACGACGGGTATTTGGTGTTCTATTACGACTCCTACGCTTTTTCACGACCGGGGGATAAGTATACTGTCGAATCAGGATATTCTGCGTACGGATGGCTAACCGACCACAAGGACGATATTACAAACGTCGTTTTCAACAATTCGTTCAAAGATTTCAAGAAAGAGAACTTAGCGGGTATGTTCTACGGCTTGGAGAACCTCACGACCGTCGATGGTACATGGAATCTCAATCTGGAGAAAGCCACAGCCATGAACGACATGTTCTACGGTTGCAAAAAACTGACCACCATCGAAGTCGGAAACTGGAACACCAGCCACGTGCAATACATGAACGGCATGTTCGCCGGATGCAGCTCCTTGGAGACACTGGATGTCAGCAACTGGAACACCGCCAACGTGACCGGTATGTCCAGCATGTTCTATGGTTGCAGTAAGCTGAAAAGCATTGATGTCAGCAATTGGAACACGGCCAACGTGACCGACATGAGCTACATGTTCAAGAATTGTACCGATCTGGAGACCGTTCCAGTTGGCAATTGGAACCTCAGCAGCGTTACTGAAATGCGGAACATGTTCGAGGACAGCGGCATCAAGACCATCGACTTGGGCAATTGGAACACCTCTCATGTACAAATGACAAACGAGATGTTCCAGAATTGCAAGAAACTGACAACCATCTATTGCGAAAGCTCATTCAACACCACCAGCATCGTCAGCTCTTTCGGGATGTTCTACAACTGCATCAACCTTGTCGGCGAAAAGGGAACGACGTATAATCCGGATTTTGTCAACATCACATACGCCCGCATTGATGGAGGCAGCGGTAATCCGGGCTATTTCACATCCCGTTCAATACCCATCGACCAAGCCCACTTCCCCGACGGCAATCTCCGCAACATGCTTCGCAACTACGATTTCGGTAGCGACGGCAAACTGACGGTAGATGAAATCAAGGGCATCGATGAACTGAACCTGGAGTCGAACGACATACAGAACTTGAAGGGCATCGAATACTTCACGGAACTGAAAACGCTGTATTTCGACGACAACCATATACAAACGGTGGACCTCTCGAGAAACACGAAATTGGAAACCATCTATTGCTATGGCAACGAGATTTACGGCGACAACATGGACAGCTTCATCGCCACGATACCTGAAATCGATAGCGGAAAGATCTACGTCGTTGCCCCCTCAAATATGCTAAGCAAGCCCGACCAAAACGAGATGACACCCCAGCAAGTGGATGAAGCAAACTGGAAAGGATGGAAGGTGATGGTGTGGAACGAATCCATCGGGCAGAACGGTGACTGGGACGAAACCCAGGGATTCTGGCAAATCAACGAGGAGCGGTTCCCCGATAGCAAGTTCCGCTACCTGCTGCTGCATAATGAATTCGGTTACGACGGATACCTGACGAAAGAGGAAGTTTGGGAGACTCGCGACCTCAACTTGGAAGACTATGAGATAGAGGACCTGACGGGCATCGGTTATTTCTCGGAACTGAAATGGCTGTATATCAACGATAACAACATTCAGACGGCCGACCTGTCGAAGAACAATAAGCTGAAGGAAGTCTCATGCTATCGCAACCAGATTAGTGGCGACAATATGGACAGCTTCCTCGAATTGCTGCCTGAGGGCAACGACGCAACACTCAACGTATACCGGCGCTCTTCGGCGGAAAAGCCCGACCTCAACGAGATGACACCCGAGCAGGTAAGTGTCGCCAACGGGAAGGGATGGACGGTGAAAGTCTATAACGAGTTGGACAACAATTGGAGCGAAACGCAAGGCTTCTGGCATTTCACCGAGGAACGATTCCCCGACGAGAAATTCCGCAACTTCCTGAAGAACGAAAGCGATTATTTCCGTTGCCCAGGAGTCCTGACTTACGAAGATGGCTTGGAATATGAAGAGCTGTTACCAAGTACACAGGACATCGCGGACCTGACGGGTATCGAATACTTCACGGGATTATGCAGTCTCGACTGCAGCGGCAACAAACTGAAGACCATCGATCTGTCGAAGAATACCATGCTGATTAACATAGACTGCATGCTGAACCAAATCAGCGGGTCCGATATGGACTTCTTCGTCAATCACTTGCCTACCACCACCAACGGCTCTCTCTACGTCTACTACAACAAGGACCAAAGCCTCCCTGAGGCAAACGAGATGACACCTGAGCAGGTGGCTGTCGCCAACGGGAAAGGATGGACGGTGAAGGTCTACGACGTAACCATTGGCAGGAATGGCGACTGGAGAGCCACTGAAGGCTTCTGGCATTTCACCGAGGAACGATTCCCTGACGAGAATTTCCGCAACTACCTGATAGACTGCTACGAATACGCATGCCCAGGTGTCTTGACCCTCGAGGACGACGTGGATGAAATTGCACCTGAAGACCAAGGCATCGAGGACCTGACGGGCATCGAGTATTTCAAGACCATGTCCAGTCTCTGCTGTAGCTTCAACAAACTGACCACCATAGATCTGTCGAATAATCCAAAGATCAGTTACATCAGCTGCTATCAAAACCAGATCAAAGGAAAGGGCATGGACGACTTCATCGCAAGCCTGCGCGACATTCCAAGGAGCGAGCCGGAGGGGTCCATCTACATCCTCGACGACTCCGACGCGTACCCTGAGGGCAATGAGGTGACAACAACACAGGCGACAACCGCGAAGTTGAAGGGCTGGATAATGTATGCCTGGGACAAGAACGCGGGCAAGTATGGTGATTGGGTAGTGTATGAAGGTGCGACACCCACAGCCCTCGACAACGTTAACCAAGAAACACCAACCCATATCCAAGATGCCAATGTTTACGATGTGATGGGTCGCCGCATGGGTAACGACTCGTCCGCTTATAACAAGGGTATTTACATCAAGGATGGCCGCAAGGTTGTAATTAAGTGAGCATCAAGCAGAGCTTGCTCATGCTTTATCGAGCGTGAACAAGCTCGAGCCTCAGCTCAAGGTTGTGATTAAGTGAGCATCAAGCAGAGCTTGCTCATGTTTTATCGAGCGTGAACAAGCTCGAGCTCCAGCTCAAGGTTGTGATGAAGTGAGCATAAAGCAGAGCTTGAACACCATAATAAACGAAAAAATGAAAAAAGTATTATTCCTGTTTGCTATCCTGCTGGCAATGCCACTGATGGCGAACGCACAGACTGATACCCAGCGACTCGTGGTATGGCTGAAGAGTGGACAAAAAGTATACCACGACCTCAACGATGAGCCGGAAACCTCGTTCAACGACGGACGACTATGGTTAGAGACCAACAAGGTGAGCGTGAGCTATCCCCTCACCGATGTGCTGCGCTACACCTTTGAGGGGAAGTTGGGACCGACGATGGTTGAAAAAGTGCGCCCAGGCGAAATCAAGTTCAGTCAGGGCGACGACATGATGAAGTTCGACGGACTGGCCGAAGGCACTCGCCTTGAACTCTACTCCGTCGATGGAAAGCTGCTTGGTGTGCAGCAGACACACGAGGGTGAATCCTCCATCGTGTCTCTGAAGGGCATGCCCTCGGGCACGTATATCGTAAAGGTAGGCGAAGCAACCTATAAATTCCAGAAGCGATGAAAACAAATCATATCTTAAGACTTTCGAGGAGCGGGGAGCGAGGAGTGAGGAGCGAGATTGCTTTCAAGCTGCTGATGTTGGTGATGCTCGTTGTTTCTGCGTCGATACTCAACGAGGTGCAGGCACAGACAGAGCCAGAGGCCTTCTTCATCTACCGCAACGACGGCGACTTCGACGGCTTCTTCTACGACCAAGTGCTGCGCATGAACTTCTCGAAGATAGGCGTCGACTCCGTGGAGTACGACTACTACGTGGTACAAGAGATAGAGACGCCCGACAGCATCTACCGCATCCCGCTGGCCGCCATTGATTCCATCGGATTCCAGCAGCCTGAAATCCGCTTCAATCCGAAGCTCAAGAACATGGACGAGCTGGGCATCACACCCTATGTGACGGAAGCAGGCTCGCGGCTGGGCATCTCAAAGACGATTCCTGCCGACCTTCTTCCAAAGGTGGGCGATGTGGTGGCTGGTTTCAACTCCGACATCTACCCCCAGAATACGGCCTCTGGTTGGGACGAAAACAACATCCACAGCTACGTGGTCAGGATTGCGGACACCTCAGAGCCTCTGCCCTGGTATCACGAAGACGACAACAGCTACTATTTTGTCGTAGAGAGCATTGAGGAACTATCCGAAGTGTTCGAACAGTACATCACGGTAGAAGACATCGTGGTCGACGACCAAGGCCGTGCACTACGCCGTATAGCGGGCTGCCACTCCAACGGGATGCCCCGACGGGCAGACAGCGGCTCCTCCGATCTTAACCTCATCAACATCGACGGTACCATCACGCGCTCGTGGAATCCCAGCAGCGACATCAGCATCGACCTCTCGGCAGAGATGAACCTCAAAGTAGGGCTGCACGTGGCTTATAACATCAGCTGGCGACGGGCCTACGTGAAACTTTCGCGCGACATGAGCCTCTCCGTGAAGCCCTCCATCGGCTTTGCCGTGAGCAAGAACTTCGAGTTCCAGGTGGGCGACCTCGCGAAATTCCTCAAGGCCATCCCCTTCCCCGCCTCGTTCCCCATCTTCCAGACAACCCCTCTGCCCGACTGGTTCATCCGTGGTGGCGGCACACTCGAAGCCCGCGTTACTTTCCCAAAGATGAAGTTCGGCATGGGCGAGAGCATCATCGTGGACACCGACCTGCCCTATTTCCCCGTGCGCTACGAGTTGTATAAGACCGTAGACGAAGAAGCCACACCCGACGGCATTGTGGATACAGGCAACACGTCGCTTAAGCTCTTTGGCTATTTCCAGACAGGACTGAAGTTCAAGGCCAATGTGGAGACGGCCTCCTGGCTGCAAAGTATTCTGGCGGCCAGCATAGAACTCGACCTCTATTGCGGACCTCGTGTCGACGCAGGAGTCTTCGATATCTTTGTCGACCATACAGAAGGCAAACCTGGGGTGAACTACGGCGAAATAAAAGTGAAGAAGCTGGCCATCGACCTGGAAGCCAAGGCCAGTGCCGCCCTGATGTGGAGAGACCCCGAGGAAAAGACGTTCTTCTCCACGGAGTGGGCCTTCGGATGCGACACGCTCTACTCATTACCCAAATTCACCGAACTCTGTGCTGACTATTCTGAAGGGAATGGCATTGATGCCAGTGCCCATATCCCCAACAAGACTTTCCTTCCCTATCGGGTAGGTTTGGGAATGTATAACACGATGTTCCCCTTCGACGAAGGTCTGACCGACGAGCAGAAGAAGCCTCACGAAGTGCTGTATGCCGATGGAACATGCTTCATGGGCTATGGACCGAAAGAGGTGACAGCAAATTTCTCTACAGAGGGGCTTCGAACAGGTACATTGTATATACTTCCCGTGATGCGTTTCATGGACAGTTATTGGCCTGCAGACAGCTGGAATGGCAAAGACGGAACCGCAGGTAGTGAAGTTCACATCCCCCATGTGTTGAAACTTGCGACGACCAGCATTTCCGCACCTGCGAAGGGAGGCACTTACGACATCAGCTTTACCTATAGTGGCAACTATATCCATGTAGATGTTTACAACAACGACTCTGATATTCCTGGAGTCTACGAGTATTCACTTGAGGGCGACTACGACCCCTATTCCTGGTATTACTCGGAACGAACGGGAAAAATAACAATCAGTATTCCACCAAACAAGTCAAACGTAAGTCATCAGGGGCGACTCAGGGTTTCGACCGACGATTATAAATACAATCAAGAAACCATCATCACGGTCAGCCAGGCTGCAGGCCCCTACGAGAATGAATGACCATCAGAGCAGGCATCTATGAGGATGCCGCCGATATCGGATGAGCCCGTCGTCAATGATTGACGACGGGCTCAAATGATATCGCTGACGAGGCCATAGATGAGGCGATTGGCGCTTTCGTCGTAAGCGATTACAGATTACAGATTACAGTTTTCTCATGAGCAGTCTGAATTCTTACAACTTACAGCTGACAGTTTTCTCATGAGCGGGCACAAATAGACTATCATTTACATAAACTATTAAGAATGAATAAATTACGCACAATATACTCCCCAATGTCTCAACTTGTAATAATCTGCGAACCAGTGTGTTAATATATTATAAATATTATATATTATATATATTATATTATATATTATATATATATTATATTATTATATATATTATACATATTATATTATATAGATTATATGATTATATAGATTTTATTAGGCAATGATATGGCAATTGACTTTCATGACCTCCCATCATTCCTCCTACAGAAGCGCCACAGCAAACTATCCCCCTCCTACAGGAGGGGTGAGGGGAGGTCATGAATGAAACATATCGCTCATGAGAAAACTGTCAGCTGTAAGTTGTAAGAATCAGACTGCTCATGAGAAAACTGTAATCTGTAATCTGTAATCAAGCACGAACAGCAAGCGCCCCCATTCAGCGATTGACTGACTGGGGGCGCTTCCTTATGTGTTCAGAGAGAATGCGTTAGGCAAGATTGGCCAGCGCAAGGACTTTGTCGACGGCAGCGGAGACGCCATCGGGATTCTTGCCACCTGCGGAGGCGAAGTGCGGCTGACCGCCACCACCGCCCTGCATCAGCTTGGCAGCCTCGCGCACCAGCTGGCCGGCATTCAGGCCATGCTCCTTCACCAGGTCTTCGCTGATGATGACATTCAGCATGGGACGGCCGTCGAAGACGGAACCCACCACGCAGAGCGACGACTCGGGCTCGGCTGCACGCACCTTGAACACGAGGTCCTTTGCCGATTCGGGCTTGATGGGCAAGACGGCGGAGAACACCTTCACGCCGTTCACCAGACGTACTTGCGACAGCAGCTTCTCCTTCATGCGCTCCACAGCCTCGGCCTGGAACTGCTCCATCTGGCGCTTCATCGCGTCATGCTCGTTGATGTATTTCTCGATGGTGCTTTGCAGGTCCTTGGCGTTATTGAACAGCGCCTTGATGGCACGCACATTGTCCTCCAGCTGGTAGAGCAACTCCTCACACTCCTTGCCGGTCTTAGCCTCGATGCGGCGCACACCAGCGGCCACGCTCGACTCAGCCACAATCTTGAACATGCCGATATGGCCTGTAGCGTGGGCATGGATACCACCACAGAACTCCACACTGTCGCCAAACTTCACGACACGCACCTTGTCACCGTATTTCTCGCCGAAGAGGGCAACGGCGCCCAGCTTCTTGGCCTCCTCGATGGGGGTATCGCGGAACTCCTGCAGGGGCAAATCCTGGCGGATGGCATCGTTGACGAGACGCTCCACCTGACGAATCTCCTCATCGCTGACCTTCTGGAAATGGGAGAAGTCGAAGCGCAGCGTATCGGGGCTCACGAACGAACCCTTCTGCTCCACATGCTCGCCCAGCACTTCCTTCAAGGCATGGTGAAGCAGGTGCGTGGCCGAGTGGTTGGCAGCGCTTGCCTCGCGCTTGTCGGTGTCGACGCAGGCCATGAACGGAGCCTCCGGATGCTCGGGCAGCTTCGAGGTGATGTGCACCGTCTGGTTGTTCTCGCGCTTTGAGTCGATGATGTTCACCGTCTCAAACTCGCTCACGAGCACACCCTGGTCGCCCACCTGGCCACCCATCTCGCCGTAGAACGGCGTGTAGTCGAGCACCAGCTCGTAGTATTCATTCTTCTTCTGCGTCACCTTGCGATAGCGCAGGATGCGGCATTCGTATTCTGTGTAGTCGTAGCCAACGAATTGCTGTTCACCTTCGGCCAGCTCTGTCCAGTCGGAATTCTCCACCTGTGCGGCATTGCGGGCACGCTCCTTCTGCTTCTGCATCTCCACGCCGAACTGCTTCTCGTCGACGGTGAAACCATGCTCGCGGCAGATGAGCTCCGTCAGGTCGAGCGGGAAGCCATAGGTGTCGAACAGGCGGAAGGCCTGCGTGCCGTCGAGCTCAGTCGTGCCCTCAGCCTTCATGCGGTCCATGGCATCGTTGATCATCTTGATGCCGTTCGACAGCGTGCGCAGGAACGAGTCTTCCTCTTCCTTGATGACACGCGTGACGAGCTCCTGCTGGGCCTTCAGCTCAGGATAGGCATCGCCCATCTCATGCACGAGCATCGGCACGAGCTTGAACATGAAGGCATCTTTCTGGCCAAGGAACGTGTAGGCATAGCGCACGGCACGGCGCAGGATGCGACGGATGACGTAGCCCGCCTTGGCATTGCCAGGCAGCTGACCGTCGGCAATCGAGAAGCTGACGGCACGGATGTGGTCGGCAATGACGCGCATGGCGACATCAATGTCTTCCTGCTCGCCATATTTCTTTTCGCTGAGCCGCTCTATCTCGTGGATCATCGGCTGGAACACGTCGGTATCGTAGTTCGAGGTCTTGCCCTGGATGGCACGTACCAGACGCTCGAAGCCCATGCCCGTGTCGATGACGTTCATGGCCAATTTCTCCAGCGAGCCGTCGGCCTTGCGGTTGAACTGCATGAACACCAGGTTCCATATCTCAATGACCTGCGGGTCGTCCTTGTTCACCAGCTCGCGGCCAGGCACCTTTGCCTTTTCCTCGGCCGAGCGCGAGTCGAGATGGATTTCCGAGCAAGGGCCGCAGGGGCCAGTATCGCCCATCTCCCAGAAATTGTCGTGCTTGTTGCCATTGATGATATGGTCGGCGGGCACATGCTTCAGCCAGTAGCCCTCGGCCTCGTCGTCGCGCTCCAGTCCTTCGTGGGGGTCGCCCTCGAAGACGGTCACGTAGAGGTCTTTGGGGTTCAGTCCTAATACATCGACGAGATATTCCCAAGCCATGTCGATGGCACCCTCCTTGAAGTAGTCGCCAAACGACCAGTTGCCCAGCATCTCGAACATGGTGTGGTGGTAGGTGTCGTGGCCGACCTCCTCCAGGTCGTTGTGCTTACCGCTGACGCGCAGACACTTCTGCGAGTCGGCACGACGGCGCGGCTCTGGGTCGCGCGTACCTAATATTACATCCTTCCACTGGTTCATGCCGGCATTGGTGAACATCAGTGTGGGGTCGTCCTTGACAACCATCGGCGCCGAGGGCACGATGGCATGCTGCTTCGACTCGAAATACTTCTTGAACGAGTCGCGAATCTCATTTGCTGTTAACATCTTTCTTGTTTGTTTTGTCAATTTTGCGTGCAAAATTACGCATAATTTCGCAGATAACAAAGCATTCCCTCTTTTTTTGGCAATTATATAGCAATTGACCTTCATGACCTCCCCCTCACCCCTCCTGTAGGAGGGGGGTGCAAAACCGCCACAGAAGCGGCACAACAAACCAATCCCCCTCCTACAGGAGCGGGACTACAAAACCGCTATCACATAGGGGCGCACAACAAACCATTCCCGTGCCTCGATGTATTCAAGCAGTTGGCTTGAACCACATCAAGGATTACAGCATTAGGATACTCACGGAGAATGTTCTCAATCTTGCATTTTTTGTTTTTGATAATGATCATTTGTATGGGTTTCTAAAATAATAAGCAATAATTTTTCTAAGAGAATCTCTCCCCAAATAAAAGTCATCTATATTATCAGGCTCTATAGGAGGAAGATATATAGTATGATTATACCACCAGAAATTTAAATAAATATTATAAGGAGTAAAAAAGAAAAAGAAAAAAATAGGTATAGTCCATTTCGGAAATAGTGCGGATATTTTCTCCATATTAATTCTTAATCTTATATAAGGGATAGGTACATATTTATCAAGTTTATAATCACGAGCATAATTCAAAAGAAACAATCCTTTTATATAAGGAACATTAACCCAAGGAATTTGAATAAAACCATATTTAATAGCGCGTGGTAAATCCCACAAGTACAAACATATTTTTTTAATTTTTCCAAACATAATTTTTATTTTTTAGTTATTACTTTTTATATTATATTCCCTTTTTCACTAAAATGTAATCACAATAACAAATAGATTAATTTCTTTCAACAACCCCTCCTTTTCTTTTCTAAGGAATAGCTGTTCCAAGTGGTAATCCAAAAGAACTACTTGGGACAGGGTCACCAATCCCCCTCCTCAGGAGGGGCGAGGGGAGGTCATGAATGAGGGTGAGGGGAGTTAAAGTACTTTCGCTCGACAATAAAAATGAAAATTTTTCGATTTTCATTTTGTATTGTCCTCGCTTATTCGTACCTTTGTCCCCAAGAAAAAATCACGATTATGGCACTGAACGAGAACAAAAACCTGAAATTGTATTACTCCATCAAGGAGGTGGCCGAAATGCTCAACGTCTCGGAAAGCCTGCTACGCTTCTGGGAAAAGGAAATACCGCTGCTGAAACCGAAAACCACAGGCAACAATATACGCCAATACTCGGAGAAAGACATCGAGAATGTCAAGGCAGTCTACAACTTGGTCAAGGTGCGCGGCTTCAAACTGCAGGCCGCCCGGAAAATGCTGAGAGAAAACAAGCAGGGCGTCGACAAAAACGCACGCGTGATGGAGTCGCTCATCCACCTCAGGGACGAACTGAAAGTGCTGAAGAAGCAAATGGACTATCTCACTTGAGAGGTGAGTGGTGAGAGGTGAGTGGTGAGAGGTGAGAGGTGAGAAGTGAGTGGTGAGACTCAGAATACGACGTGCTGCAGGGTGATGCCTGCAGCTTCTTTTTTGCTCAGCTGGCGACTCCAAGCCACACGCTCCACCGTCCGTGCGCCCTCGCCAGTGTTGTTGTACTCCAGGTAGCGGGCCGTCTTCTCGTTTTCCGCATTCTTCCAGTTGTCCCAACCAGCAGGGACAATATGACTCCCCATCGTACAGTTCATGAACAAGGTATAGGCATACGGACGCCAAGGGCGGCCGAGATAGACGCGGCTGACGCCTTCGTCGGCAGTCAGACGGCAGTGGTTGAACACATAGCCGTAGGCCACATCGGCGGGGGTCGAGGCAGCGGTGATGTAGGAGTCGGCCTTGCTGTGAATCTCGCAATTCTCAAACCATGCGGTCGACGGACCAAAGATGAAGTCGGTGGTGCCCTCGATGTAGCAGTCCTCGAAATAGAGACGCGTGCCGCCCACACCAGTATACACGGTGTCCTGATGTCCCAAGAAACGGCAGCCGATAAACCGCAGGCGGTCGCCTTCGGTATGCAGAGCCACGGCTTGTCCCAAACGGGCGGCATTGTTCTCCACGGTGATGTTCTTCAGCGTGATGTCGCTGCCCTCCACCTTCAGCGTATAGGTGCGGAAGGTGCCCATCTTCTGGCGTTGGAGCGCAGGTGTCAGTTGCTGACCATCGCCCATCGCCCAACTCCCATCACCCATCGTGATGTTGGCATGATCGTCGTAGGTGATGATGGTATTCTCAGCATCTTCACCACAGATTTCGATGTTCGTCAGCCATGAGGGAATGATGAGCTTTTCCTTGTAGACGCCCCGTTTCACGAAAATCACCTTGTGGTACTCCATGAACGCGCGACACACCTCAATGGCTTCGCTGATGTTGCGAAACTGACCTGTACCATCGCGCGCCACAAACAGCGTGTCAGGGTTGTCGTAAGAGATGCCGGCTCCTCCCTGCGAAGAGCTTACTGAGGCACTCGCCCCTATTGCGGCACTCACAGAGGGCAGATAGCACAAGAGGAAAAAGATGAAGAAGCTGATTCGTCGCATAGTCGGAAGTTAGTTTCTGAGGTGGATTTCCTGAATACCGCGAAGGGCTTTCAACTCGTCGATGATCACCTGCACGTCGTCGCGGTCGTGCACACGCAGATTGATTTCGCCATCGAAGATATTCTCGTTGGTCTTGAACGTCAGCATCTTCATGTCGACGTTCAGCTGATGGGAGATTACTTGCGTCAGGTCGTTGAGCAAGCCCAAGCGGTCGATGCCACGAAGGATGATGTTCGCATCGAAATAAAGACGGCGGTGCATGTCCCACTTCACGTCGAGGATGCGGTTGCCATAACCCGACTTCAAGCGGTTGGCCACCTGGCAGTTGCGCTTGTGTATCTCGATGTGGTTTTTGTTGTCGATGAAGCCCAGGGCATCGTCGCCAGGAATGGGGTTACAGCAACTGGGGAAGATGAACTGTGTGATGTTGTTCTCCGTGATGTAGACGGGCTTCTTGCGGTTGAAGTCCTTGCCTACGATGAAGTAGTCCTGCACCTCGAAAGCCTGCTTCACCACCTTCACCTTCTCCTTCCCACCCAGGAAAGGAATGAGGCGCCACCAGCCTTTCTTGCCACCATCGCGTGTGTTCTTGCCAAGCAGCTCGTCGATGTCTTTCTCGCCAAGGATGATGGACTTTTCGCCAATGGCCTGGAACAACAACTCGTGCTTCTTGACTTCGTGCAGTTCGCAGAGCTTGTCGAGCACAGAAGTGGTCACTTCCATGTCGTGGCGGGCGAGGAAGTCGGTCAGGGTCTGTTCGCCCTTCTTTTGGATCTCGCGGTTGTCGCGACGCAGGATGGCCTGAATCTTACCTTTGGCCTTGGCGGTGCTCACGAAGTTGATCCACGAAGGCTGCACATGCTGGGAGTTGCTGGTGAGGATTTCCACCTGGTCGCCACTCTGCAACTTATGGCTCAGCGGCACCAAGCGGTGGTTCACCTTGGCACCGATACAATGGCTGCCAAGGAAGGTGTGTATCTGGAAGGCGAAATCGAGGGCGGTACAGCCGGCCGGCATGGTCTTGATCTCACCCTTTGGCGTGAAGACGAAAATCTCAGATGCGAAGAGGTTGAGCTTGATGGCATCGAGGAAGTCCATGGCATCGGGCTGAGGATCGTCAAGGATTTCCTTGATGGTGCGCAGCCAGTCGCCCAGTTCTCCCTCATCCTCTGTATACTCCTCGCCTTCTTTGTATTTCCAATGGGCTGCGAATCCCTGCTCGGCTATCTCGTTCATGCGGTCGCTGCGAATCTGCACTTCTATCCAGCGGCCCTGTTTCGACATCAGCGTCACGTGCAAAGCCTGATAGCCGTTGGTCTTCGGATGCGACAGCCAGTCGCGCATGCGGTCGGGATGGCTTTTGTAGATCTTGCTGATGGCCACGTAGATGTTGAAGCACTCGTTGATTTCCTCCTCACGCGACTTGGGCTTGAAGATGATGCGCACGGCCAAGATGTCGTAGATTTCGTCGAACGACACGTTCTTGGTCTGCATCTTGTTCCAAATGGAATAGGGACTCTTCACGCGAGCCTGAATCTTGTAGTTCACGCCCATCTTGTCGAGAGCCTCGCGGATGGGCAGCGTGAACTGCTCGAAAAGCTCGTCGCGCGACTCCTGCGTGATGGCGAGCTTCTTCTCGATGGTATTGAATTCCTCTGGATGCTCGAACTTGAAACTCAGGTTTTCAAGCTCGGTCTTGATTTTGTTCAGGCCAAGTCGATTGGCCAGCGGAGCATAGATGTAGAGCGTCTCGCCGGCAATCTTATATTGCTTGTTGGCAGGTTGCGACTCCAGGGTGCGCATGTTGTGCAGACGGTCGCATATCTTAATCAAGATGACGCGGATGTCGTCGCTCATGGTGAGCAGCAGTTTCTTGATGTTCTCTGCCTGGGCAGAAGCTTGCCCGCCAAAGATTCCACCTGAAATCTTCGTCAGGCCATCGACGATCTGCGCGATTTTCGGCCCAAAGATGTTGGAGATATCCTCAACGGTGAAGTCGGTGTCTTCTACCACATCGTGAAGCAATGCCGCGCAGATGCTCGTCGACCCCAGTCCGATTTCCGAGCAGGCTATCTGTGCCACAGCAATTGGATGCATGATATAAGGTTCGCCCGAGAGTCGTTTCACGCCTTTGTGTGCCTGTCGGGCAAAGTTGAATGCCTTGGTGATGATGTCCACCTTCTTGCGGTGGCGCGATGTCAAGTAGCTGTCGAGCAGGTGCTGGAAAGCCTCGTCCACCATCTTCTCACCCGGTTCTCTTACCAACTCTTCATTGTGCTCTTCCATGATTGTTCCTCCTTTGAATTACATTTCTCTCACCACTTACATCTCACCTCTCGCCACTGCCTACTTCACCTTCAGCTTCTTTCCTGCACGGATATTGCTGCCCTTGATGCCGTTGAGCTTACGGATCTTGTCGACGGTGGTGTGGTTCCTGCGTGCGATTTCAGAGAGTGTCTGTCCCTGTTTCACGGTCACGCTCTGGCCTCTCCCTCGGCCTCGGCGGTCGCGTCTACCTTCTCTTGCATGCTTCCCATGCTTACCTCTCTTGCTCGTGACGGCAGGCTTGCGGCTATGCGATGCACGCTGACTGACGGGAGCGGCGGCGATGTCGTTGGCAGTCACTTCCACCTCTGCGCGCTTGGTCAGCCAACGGTCTGGCTCATAGCTGTAGATGGAATCCTCGTTGTCGATGAAAGCATTGATGTAGTTCTGCGGCAGGCGCAGGATCGACGGTTTGGTGTTGCCATTCACAATATCGCGACGATACTGCGGATTCAGCGTACGGAGCTCCTCAATGTCGATGCCCGTCACTGCAGCAATCTGGCGGAAATGCACGTCGCGGTCCACCATCAGCGTGTCGGTCTTGGCGGGCAGTGTGGTGCGCATCGGGCAGATATTGTGGTCGCAATAATAGGTCATGATGTAGTTGGCGGCGATGAAAGCCGGCACATAGCCCTGCGTCTCGCGCGGCAGGTATTTGTAGATGGCCCAATAGTCCTTCTCTCCGCCAGCACGATGGATGGCTTTGTTGATGTTCTCTGGACCGCAGTTGTAGGCGGCGATGACCAGGCTCCAGTCGTGGTAGATGCGGAAGAGGTCGCGCAGATAGCGGGCGGCAGCATCCGACGACTTGATGGGATCGCGGCGCTCGTCGACCAGCGAGGTGACCTCCAGGCCATACTGCTTGCCAGTGGCGAGCATGAACTGCCAGAGTCCGGCAGCTCCCACTCGCGAAGTAGCCTTCGGGCTCAGGGCCGACTCGATGACTGGCAGGTACTTCAGTTCCAAGGGAAGGTTGTAGGTTTCCAATGCCTGCTCGAAGATGGGCATGTAGAAATTCGAGGCGCCCAGCATATAGCCCACCGAACGGCGCAGGCGGGTGGCATAGCGGTCGATGAACTTCTGCACCACTTCGTTGTAGGGCATCTCCATGATGGATGGGATGCGCTGCAAGCGTTCTATATAAGTTTCGCGTGGGAAATCGGGATTCTCATCGCGATAGTTACAATTCTCTTCCTGCAAGTAGTTGCGTGCATTGTAGAGGTTCAAGAGGCTGTCCACCTCAAGCATCATGCCCACAGGCACGTCCATCACGTCAAGTGCTCCCTCATCGGTGATCACCTGAATCTCGTCGTCATCGTTCTGCGCCTGTGCAAAACTTGTAAAGCACAGCAGGGCAGCCATAATCAGTATTGATTTCTTGTTCATATTTCTTGCGATGTAAATGTTTCCTTTATTTCTTTCACCTACCATCCATTAAAAGTTAATGAGACACTGCACGCCAAGGGCCGATTGTTTCGACGGCCAAGCCGACGATGCACCTCCCTGGATGACTGCAGGCGCCACGCGCAGGCTCAGGTCGTTGGAGATGTCGAACTCCGACAGCGAAGCGTCCACGTAGGCATCGATGATTGAGAGGGCGTAGACACCTATCATGATGAATGCACTCAAGTCGCGATAGCGGCGGTAATAATCCTTACGGCGCTTGAACTTATTCTGCCAAGTCGGCATGTTGGCCGCCGTGATTTCAGCTCCCAGATGCTGGAACTTGTCGTAGCTGTGCGTCTCTGGGTTGTCGTCCATCAGGTCGAGATAGGCCTGCGCATAGTCGTTGTACATCATGTTGTTCCAGCGAATGGCATAAAAACAACCGATGAAGCCTCCATAGAAAATGGGCAGCTTCCAGTATTTTCTGTTGTAAATCTGTCCGGCACCTGGCAGCACGGCTGCCAGCCACAGCGCCCGCTTCGGGTCGGGGCGCCACGTGCTCCAGTCGCGCTTGCTCTTGTGGAGGGTATCCACCAATGCGCTGATGGGCTTTTCGATATCCATCTGAAACGTGTCGGCCATGGCTCTGTCCATGTCGAGTTCCATGAGGAGCGTGTCGCTCAAGGCTTCGTCCATGTTGAGCGTGTCCACCAACTCCATCTCCACCTCGGTCTGAGCGCCAAGTGGGACACACGACACCGTCAGGGCAATGGCCAGATAGAGGGTTCTCAGTATGTGGCTGATACAGTTCACAGCTCCCGATTTGTTATTCGTTCTTCAGTCTGTCGAGCACACGGAGTATCTGCTCCAGCTCGTCTTCATTGGCGAAGGGGATGCTGATTTTGCCTTTTCCCTTGGGCGAGCAGGTCATTTCCACCTTCGTGCTGAACACTTTCGACAACTGTGCGCGCAACTCGTTATACTCTTCCGAGAGTGCAGGATGGCTTTTCAAGCGCTTCTTGCCAATCTGGAGTGCCTCGCCACTCTTGAGTTGCTTCACCATCTCCTCCACTTTGCGCACAGAATATCCGTTCTTCTCAATTTCGCGGAACACCTTGATTTGCAGGGCAGGGCTGTCTAACGAGAGCAGTGCACGGGCATGCCCCATGTCGACAGTCTTCTCCTGAAGCGCCATCTGCACCTGAGCGGGCAGTTTCAACAAACGCAGGTAGTTGGTCACGGCGGTGCGGCTCTTGCCTACTCTGTCGGCAATGCGCTCCTGTGTCAGTCCGCTGGTCTCTACCAGATGCTGGTAGGCCAAGGCTATCTCGATGGCGTTGAGGTCTTCGCGCTGGATATTCTCCACCAACGCCATCTCCATCACGTTTTCGTCGTTGATGGTGCGAATATAGGCAGGAATGGACTCCAGTCCTGCTATCTGCGCTGCACGCCAGCGACGCTCGCCGGCGATGATCTGGTATTTACCATTGTCGGCCTGCCGCAGGGTGATGGGCTGTATGATACCTATCTCACGGATGCTATTGGCCAATTCCTGCAGGGCTTCTTGGTCGAATTCCCTTCTGGGCTGGTTGGGATTGGGTTCGATGTCGGAAAGCTCAATCTCGTTGATAGTCGACGAGCCTCCTGTCTGGACGTCGTCGGTGGAGATCAGGGCGTCGAGTCCGCGTCCCAATGCGTTGTATTTCTTTTTTACAGCCATTTCTTCTGTATTGTCTGTTAGATTGCTTTGTTTCCTTTTTCCCTATTGATAATTTCCTTTGCCAATGCCAGATAGTTCTTGGTGCCTGTGGAGTCGGCATCGTAGAGAATGGCGGGCAGTCCGTGCGACGGAGCCTCGCCAAGCTTCACGTTGCGCTGGATGACGGTCTTGAACACCAATTCCTGGAAGTGGCGCTTCACCTCGTCGTAGATTTGGTTGGCCAGACGCAGACGGCTGTCGTACATCGTCAGCAGGAAGCCCTCTATCTCCAGTTTGGGGTTCAGCTTGCTCTTGATGATACGGATGGTGTTGAGCAGCTTGGAGATACCCTCCAAGGCAAAGTACTCACACTGCACGGGGATGATGACTGAGTCGGCGGCCGTCAGCGCGTTCACTGTGATAAGTCCTAGCGACGGCGAACAGTCGATGATGATATAGTCGTATTCCCCTTTCATCTGCGCCAGCAGATTCTTGAGCACACGCTCGCGATGCTCCATGTTGAGCATCTCTATCTCTGCACCCACCAGGTCGATGTGGGCAGGTATGATGTCCAGACCGTCGATGTCGGTGGTGTAGATGGCATTGCGTATATCGGCATGGTCGATGATGCATTCGTAGAGCGAACAGTCTACCTTCTTGATGTCAACGCCCAATCCGCTCGATGCATTGGCCTGAGGGTCGGCATCGATTACCAACACTTTCTTTTCCAGCGTGGCCAACGAGGCTGCCAGATTGATGGTCGTCGTGGTCTTGCCCACACCGCCTTTCTGATTGGCCAAAGCTATGATTTTTCCCATATTCTTTCTTGTATAAGATGGTTGCATGCGTCTTCTCGGCGCAATTATTCTGCAAAAATACAACATTTTATTGGGATTTTCCCACAATCGCCATCGTTTTTAACTTGATTTACGGACGTTTAACCAACTCACCCTCCCAAGTCGTTCACGTAAAGATGGAAAGAAAAGTAGGAAAATCCCTAACAATTTTTAGGGAAATAACCTTGGCGGTATAAACGATTTTGCGTAATTTTGCAGCGTGAATCCCTAAAAACAGAAAGATATGAAGAAGTTAGCAATTGTATTATTGAGCGGAGCCATCGTGGTGAGCAGTTGTGGCACCACTGAGTCGGGCGCCTACAATGGTGCATGGTTCGGCTCTATCCTCGGATCGGCCATCGGCGGCATCAGCGACGGTCCACGAGGCAGCGACTGGGGTACTATCATCGGTATGGCTGGAGGAGCCGTAGTGGGTGGTGCCATTGGCAATGCCAAAGAAAAGAGTACGAAGAAGAAACTGGATAAATACCACGAGCGCATTGAACAAAAGGAACGGGCGCGCTATGAGCATGAGCGTGGATATGAAGGTGCGAAAACACGAGGCTACGATTATGGTCAGACTGACGATGAGGGTTACTTCGACCCCCAGAATGCTGCCGACGACCGCATCACGCTGGAAGGCATGGATACCCCAACAACACGCCTTGACAGTGGCAACGAACAACCCGTCGTAGGCGAGAGCATTCGCCTGGAGGAGCTGAAGAGGCAAAACCAGCAGGAGCAGACCGTCAGTATGAACGACCTGACGGACATGAATGGCAACCGTGAAGCATTGGAGATATCGAACATCCGCTTCCTCGACAACAACGGCGACGGTATCTTGCATGCCGGCGAGACGGCGAAAATCACTTTCGAGATCCGCAATCGCACACACCACATTATCCGCGACGTGCGCCCGATGGTGGTTGAGGCAACTGGCAACCGCAACGTGATGGTGTCGCCAGGCATTGAAGTGGAGAGCATTGCACCAGGGTCGGGCATCAAGTACACTGCCACCGTCATCGCCACGAAGCGCCTGAAGGCGGGCGAACTGCTGTTCCAGCTGTCCACTCTCTACGGCAACGACCGCCAGAGCGACGCTCAGGAGCTGCGCATCGCCACGAAGAGAAACTAATAGAAACAACTCATAGAACAATCTGCCCCAAAAGGTTTTGATGCAGATAAGGAAAAACAAGACATTCAGGCGATTTTTGGAAAAGACCATTTGGATTCTTCCTGACAAGTGGGTCGTGGCACTACAGTATCGCGTGCTGGTAGGGCGTTGGCCCAACCTGAAAAAGCCGAAAAGGTTCACGGAGAAGGTGAATTGGTATAAGCTAAACTACCATGACCCCATGATGACGCAATGCGTAGACAAGCATTTGGAAAAGGAGTATCTGAAAGAAAAGGGATTCGAGGAATACCTGCCCAAGACATTGCAGGTAGGAGCCAGTATAGAGGAAATAGATTTCGATGCGCTACCCGAGGCTTTTATCATCAAGTGCAATAATGGCTATAGAAATAACGTTGTTGTGCGCAACAAGTCAAAAATGAATAAGGAAGAAATCTACAAAGTATTCCATGAATGGCATTCCACTTCCCCCGTTGTGTTTGGAAGGGAGTGGGCCTTCTTCCATGTAGAGCCGAAAATCATGGTGGAGGAGCTGCTTGTTGCACATGACAGGAGTCAAGAAGAATGCCTGAACGACTACAAGGTGATGTGTTTCAATGGCGAACCCCGTATCGTCTGGGTTGATATGGGACGTAACTCAGATCACAGGCGCAATTTCTTTGATGTCAACTGGAACCCACTGCATGTGGAAAGCGATCGCCCATCGAGTGACCACCCCGTGGAAAGACCAAGCGGCCTGAATAAGATGCTGGAAATCGCTAAGGTACTGTCGAAAGTCTTTCCGTTTGTAAGGGTCGATTTCTACTGTTTCGATGACCGTGTCTATATCGGTGAGATGACCTTCTATCCTTGGAGCGGCTGTGTCAACTTCAAACCTGACAGCTTTGACTTTGAACTGGGAAAAATGTTTAAACTACCCAAACCCAGAGAATAGAGACTAATGGCGGCGGCTGGCCTTCTTAGGGGTTATAGAATGAATATCGGCGGGCACGGCAACGTGTTCCGCCTTTTCTGTTTCGGCAATTGCCGGAACAATGGGATTCTCCTCGGAAGCACGTTTCCATTCGGGTTCGTAGTCGTAGGCGCCCAAGTCGCTCGAGAATTCAAAATCGAGCTCTGGCAACTCTTCCTTCTCCAACTTATACGGAACGGTGACCCCTTTCTTCACGGGTTTCACCTCCACCATCGCCACACCAGCAGAAATCATCCCTATCTGCTTGGCAGCAGCATACGACAGGTCGATGATGCGCCCACGCGTATGGGGGCCACGATCGGCCACCTTGACAACGACACTCTTGCCGTTTGAAAGGTTCGTCACCTGCAGCATCTGCCCTAAATCATAGCGTTTGTGGGCGCAGAACATACTGTCACGATGATACTTTAGGCCACTCGACATTCGCCTTCCCTGCAGGCTGTTAGAATAATAAGAAGCCTTACCTCTCTCCTGTGCATGGAGAGTGGTAAGGCTTAACATTGCGGTTATGAATACTATAATCCTTAGTTGATTCACAATCGTAGTTTTAGTTCAACATAGCTTCCGCCACGCTTGCGCGCGAAAGCGTTTGTCATCCCTCTCTGAAGAGGGACCCTGAGAGGGTTCTTTAAACGATACCCTGAGCCAGCATAGCGTTAGCCACCTTCATGAAGCCGGCGATGTTGGCGCCCTTCACGTAGTTGGTGTAGCCATCTTCCTGACCGTACTTCACGCACTGCTCGTGGATACCGGCCATGATCTGATGCAGCTTCTGGTCAACTTCCTCAGCAGTCCAAGCCAGACGGATGCTGTTCTGAGTCATTTCCAGACCAGAGGTAGCCACACCACCAGCGTTCACAGCCTTGCCGGGAGCGAAGAGCTGCTTAGCCTCGATGAACTTGTCGACAGCCTCAGCTGTGCAACCCATGTTCGAAACCTCTGCTACGCAGATAGGCTTGTTAGCCAGGATAGCGTCAGCGTCGTTGCCATTGAGCTCGTTCTGAGTGGCGCAGGGGAGATAGATGTCGGCCTTTGCTTCCCAAGGCTTCTTGCCTGCGAAGAACTTGGCACCGGCGAACTTCTCTGCATAAGGAGCAGCGATGTCGTTACCGCTGGAGCGGAGCTCGAGCATGTAAGCGATCTTCTCTTCGTTCAGACCAGCCTCGTCGAGGATGTAGCCGTCCGGACCAGAGATGGTGATAACCTTAGCACCCAGCTCGGTAGCCTTCTTGGCAGCACCCCAAGCCACGTTGCCGAAACCAGAGATAGCGACGGTCTTGCCCTTGATGTCGAGACCATGGCTCTTGAGCATGTGGTCAACGAAATAGAGAGCACCGAAACCAGTTGCCTCAGGACGGAGGATTGAACCACCCCACTCCAGACCCTTACCGGTCAGAGTAGCACCGTGGAACTGGCTGGTCAGACGCTTGTACATTCCGAAGAGGTAGCCAATCTCGCGGCCGCCTACGCCGATGTCACCAGCGGGAACGTCCATATCCGGACCAATCACCTTGTACAGTTCAGTCATAAAGGCCTGGCAGAAACGCATGATTTCAGCGTCGCTCTTACCACGGGGAGCGAAGTCAGAACCACCCTTACCACCACCCATCGGCAGCGTTGTGAGGGCATTCTTGAATGTCTGCTCGAAGCCGAGGAACTTCAGGATGGAGAGGTTCACTGACGGATGGAAGCGGAGACCACCTTTGTACGGGCCAATGGCGCTGTTGAACTGCACGCGATAACCAATGTTCACCTGCACTTCGCCCTTGTCGTCCACCCAAGGCACACGGAAAGTAGTGATGCGCTCCGGCTCTACGATGCGCTCCACAATCTTAGCCTTCTCAAATTCGGGATGCTCGTTGTAGACGTCCTTGATTGAGTTCAACACTTCTCTTACTGCCTGTAAGAACTCTGCTTCGCCCGGATGCTTCTGCTCCAGAGCCTGCATGATTTTCTCTACGTTCATGGTATGTTTTTTAATGAGTTAAACAATTATTTGATAGTTAGTAATTCCTTGTATTGTGACATTGTGTCAAACATGCGGCACAAAAGTAGGTGTTTTATTTGAAACAGCCAAACATTCGAGAAAAAAACTGCATCTTTTTCGTAACTTTTTGCTTTTTTTTCCTTTTGCCTTTCGTTTATTACACTTCTTATACCTTATTTATTTAACACCACCTCCACGCGCACGGGGAAATGGTCGCTGGGATTGTGCGACTCATATCGCGTCAGTTTGATTTCTGAAGGTTTGTCGCCCTCGACGTCGGCGGCATCCTCAGGAACCGGCACACGGTAGGTGTCGGTGAGCACGGCATAACGATCCACCTGGAACTGACGGGTCAGGAACACATGGTCGATGCGCGACTCTGAGAATGAGGTGGTGCTCCATGCGTTGAACGTTCCATTCTCAGCATATCGGAAAGCAGCCCGCTCGTAGGAGTCGAAAAACACGCCCGATGAGGCAAGTGTCTCATACACTGGGGAGTTCTGGTCTACATTGAAGTCGCCCGTCAGGATGGCAGGCAGATTTTTTCCCAGCTCCTGGGTCTTCTGCATTACTAACTTTGCTGCTTCCACGCGGGCCGTTTTTCCCACATGATCCATGTGGAGGTTGAAGAAAAGAAACTCTCGTCCTGAGGGCAGATGGCGGAAATGTCCCCAAGAACAGATGCGCGGACACACTGCATCCCATCCCAAGCCCGGACGATCAGGATGCTCAGAGAGCCAGAAGTCACCGTGGTCGATGAGTCGGAAGAGGTCAGTACGGTAAAAAATTGCCGAATGCTCACCAGCCTCCAGACCGTCGTCACGCCCGATGCCGATATAGTCATATCCAGGCAGAGCAGCCTTCAGTTCGTCAAGCTGCTTTTTCAGGCCCTCCTGCGTGCCGAAAATCTCGAAACCATTCGAGCGGATGAGTCGCGCCATCACAGGATAGCGTTGCCCCCAGCCGTCGCGCTGCAAGGAGTCTTGATGGTTGGCATACCGGATGTTATACGAGGCAACAATCATGTGCGCAGCCTTCTTCTTTGCCTCTGCCGAAACACCCATCGACAACAGGGCAAACACCAAAATAAAAGATTTAATGATTCTCATGGTGCAAAGTTACGAAAAGAAACTCATACGACCAAAGCTTTCGCCCCTTTTTTACGAAACGGCTCCTCAATATTGAAGAAGTGATGACTCGTGAACATAAATAAAGAAAACGTGTGCTTTCCTTTTGCATTCCACTTGTTTTTTCGTAACTCTGCGCCCATACAGGCGCGAAGTTACTGTGTCTTGGCAAAAAAAAGAATGAATTCTTTTTGTTTTGCGCTCGACTTTTCGTAACTTTGCCCCCATAAAGCAAAACCGAATACGCATGGAACAGAACAAGATAGCTCAGCAATGGAGCAAGATGGTGCTCAAGGACGTATCGTTTGTCAACCTCATGCAGCACCGCATCTACAACGTCTTGATCGTGGCCAACCCCTACGATGCCTTTATGCTGGAGGACGACGGCCGTGTGGACGAGAAGATTTTCAACGAGTACACCTCCTTAGGACTGCGCTATCCGCCGCTCTTCCGGCAGGTGTCGACGACGGAAGAGGCGGCCGAGGTGCTGCACACCACCAATATCGACCTCGTCGTCTGCATGCCTGGCACGGCCGACAACGATGCCTTCAACGTGGCGCATGCCGTCAAGGCGAAGTTCCCCGACATCCCCTGCGTGGTGCTCACCCCCTTCTCGCACGGCATCACCCGCCGCATCGAGAACGAGGATATGTCCATCTTCGACTATGTGTTCTGCTGGTTGGGCAACACCAACCTTATCCTTTCCATCATCAAGCTCATCGAAGACCGCATGAACCTCGACCACGACATCGAGGAGGCCGGCGTGCAGATGATTCTGCTGGTGGAAGACAGCATCCGCTTCTACTCCTCCATCCTACCTTCACTCTACAGCTATATCCTGGCTCAGAGCCAACGTTTTGCCACAGAGGCACTCAACCCGCACAGCGCCACCCTCCGTATGCGCGGACGCCCTAAGGTGGTGTTGGCTCGCAATCATGCAGAGGCAATGTATATATATAATAGGTATAGGGACAATATTTTGGGCGTGATTAGCGACTGCCGTTTCCCGATGTTTGCTGAGCATTCGAGAAGCGAGGAGCGAGGAGCGAGGAGTGAGGATGGTACTGAAGCTGGGAACAACACCGTGGCCGATGCTGGATTCCAACTATTGGAGTTTATCCATCGCGACAACCCGTTCATCCCACTCATCATGCAGAGTTCCGAGAGCGAAAACCGCATGCGGGCAGAGCACGAGGGGTATAAGTTTATCGACAAGAACTCGAAGAAGATGCTCATCGACCTGCGCGAGGAGCTGGAAGAGCATTTTGGTTTTGGCGACTTCATCTTCCGCGACCCTCACACAAAGGCTGAGGTGAAGCGCATCCGCAACCTGAAAGAGCTGCAGGACAATATTTTCTCCATCCCCAGCGACTCGTTGCTCTATCACACCTCACGCAATCACATCAGTCGCTGGCTCTGCGCTCGAGCCATCTTCCCTGTATCGCAATTCTTGAAGAACATCACGCTGAAAGAGGTGCAGGACGTGGATGCCCACCGGCAAATCATTTTCGATGCCATCGTGCAATACCGCCACATGAAAAACCTCGGCGTGGTGGCCCTGTTCAACCGTGAGCAGTTCGACTCCTATAGCCACTTTGCCCGCATCGGCGACGGTTCGCTTGGCGGCAAGGGGCGCGGTCTGGCTTACCTCGACAACATCATCAAGCGCCATCCAGAGTTCAACCAATTCGACGGCATCCGCGTGAGCATCCCAAAGACGGTGGTGCTCTGTACAGATGTGTTCGACGAGTTCATGGATGCCAACAATCTCTATCAGATTGCCTTGAGCGACCGGCCCGACGAAGAAATTCTGCACCACTTCATCCACGCCCAACTGCCCGACAAGTACATTGCCGACTTCTTCGCCTTCTTTGAAGCCACGAAGAAACCTATTGCCGTGCGTAGCAGTTCGCTGCTCGAAGACAGCCACTACCAGCCTTTCGCAGGGGTATACAGCACCTACATGATACCCTATTCCGACGACAAATACAAGATGCTCCGCATGTTGGCAGATGCCATCAAATGCGTATATGCTTCTGTCTTTTACAAGGATTCCAAAGCCTATATGACCGCCACATCGAACGTCATCGACCAAGAGAAGATGGCAGTGGTTTTGCAGGAAGTGGTGGGACGGCAATACGGCGACTACTACTACCCGACGGTCAGTGGCGTGCTGCGCTCGCTCAACTACTATCCCATCGAGGACGAAACGGCCGAAGAGGGCGTGGCCAGCTTGGCTTTGGGATTGGGAAAATACATCGTCGACGGTGGACAGACTCTCCGTGTGAGTCCTTATCATCCTCAGAAAGTGCTGCAGATGAGCGAAATGCACATCGCCCTGCGCCAGACGCAGACACAGTTCTACGCGCTGCATTCGCAGGACGGAAGCAAGAAAGAGCTGGACTTCACCACCGACGATGGCTTCAACATCGCCACACTGCCCGTCAAGGAAGCAGAACAGCATGGTTCCCTGAAGTACATTGCCTCCACCTACGACCCGATGAACCAGATTATCCGCGATGGGTACTATCCTGGCGGGCGAAAGATCATCTCGATGGTGGGGTTGCTCAAACACGGAGTTTTCCCTCTGCCCGAGCTGCTGCAGATGTCCATGAAATATGGCTCGGAAGGTATGCGCCGCCCAGTGGAGATAGAATTGGCCTGCAACATATCATCGAAGTTACGCGACGACGGCAACGGTGTGGAGGGAGAGCTCTACCTCCTGCAGATACGCCCCATCGTTGACAGCAAACAGGAACTGGCACAAGACCTGAGTCAGATAGCCGACGAACGCTGTCTGTTGCGCAGCCATAATTCCCTTGGACACGGTGCCAGCCAGGACGTGACCGACGTGGTCTATATCAAGGCCAACGACGACTTCTCGGCAGCCGAAAATCCCATCATCACACAGGAGATAGAAACCATTAACCAGCACTTTCTCAATGCAGGCCGCAACTACGTGTTGGTAGGCCCAGGGCGTTGGGGGTCGAGCGACTACTGGCTGGGCATCCCTGTGAAATGGGCTCAGATTTCTGCTGCGCGCGTCATCGTAGAGTGTGGCTTGAAAGGCTACCGCGTAGACCCCAGCCAAGGCACCCATTTCTTCCAAAACCTCACCTCGATGGGCGTGGGCTACTTCACGGTGAACCCGTACAAACAGGACGGACTCTTCAACAAAGCCGTGCTCGACGCCATGCCTGCCATCGAAGAAACCGCTCACGTACGGCATGTTCGCTTCGCAAGCCCCCTGACCATCCTCATGGATGGAGTGAAACAAGAAGGTGTCGTGCTATTGCCTGAGTAGCTATTGCTCCATATAGATTTCATATATTTCAACAAACTAATCTCAATCCATTGTTTATGAAACGTTTTATCTTTTTAGCTTTGGCCACTATATTGCTCGGCAATACGCTTCAAGCTCAACCACAGATAGTGGCGCACAGAGGCTATTGGCGCACTGAAGGCAGCGCTCAAAACTCCCTGACATCTCTGCAGAAAGCTGCAGACTTGGGACTTTGGGGTAGTGAATTCGATGTATGGATAACAGACGACGGTGTACCAGTGGTGTTCCACGACGACAGTTTCGACAACATGCGCATTGAAGACAATTCCTATGCCGCACTGATGAACCACCAGCTCGAAAACGGAGAGTTTCTCCCCACCTTGCAGCAATACCTGCAGTTAGGAAAGCGTCTGCCAGACATCAAACTGGTCTTGGAAATCAAACCACACAAGACTGCCGAACGCGAGCTTCGCATTGTAGAAGCCTGTCTGGGATTAGTCAGCCTGTTGGAAATGGAACAGCAAGTAGACTACATCTCCTTCAGCCGCTATGTTTGCGAGCAACTTCACAGACTGTCTCCTCGCAGCAAGGTGGCTTATCTGAATGGTGACCTCGCGCCCGCTGTGCTCAAGGAAATGGGGCTTACCGGCATCGACTATCACTTCAGCCACTACGAGAACAACCCCCAATGGGTGGAGCAGGCAAAAAGCCTGGGGCTTGAAGTGAACGTCTGGACCGTAGATGGCGAGGAAGGTCTGACGAAATACGCCCACACCAAGGGCATCGACCTCATCACCACCAACGACCCGCAAATACTCCAAAGGATTATTCAGAAATAAGCTTGTCAGGAAGAGCAAAATGCATTAAACCGCCAAAATTATGCTAAAATTTGTTGGTCAATTCAAAAATAATGTGTAATTTTGCGCACAGATTACGTGATTCATCATTTATTCATCTAAAACAATAACAGCTATGAAAAAGTATTTGGCAGAAATGTTCGGCACAATGGTGCTGGTACTGATGGGCTGCGGCGCTGCCGTCAGCCTGGGTTGTAACAATGGCGATCCTGAGACTGTGGTGGGCACAGCCCTCGCCTTCGGTCTTGCTGTAGTAGCCATGGCTTATACGATTGGCGGCATCTCTGGTTGCCACATCAATCCAGCCATCACGCTGGGCTGCTTCTTGAGTGGACGTATGAATGCCAAGGACTGTGGCATGTATATGGTGTTCCAAGTCATCGGAGCCATCCTCGGCTCTGTGATCCTTTATCTGCTCACCTCTACATCCGGTCTGACGGGTACGGGAGCTAACGACCTGCAGGCCAATGGTGCAGGCACCATTCCCGCATTAGGAGGCCTGTTGGCTGAGATTTTCTTCACCTTCGTCTTTGTGCTGGTAGTGCTGGGTGCCACTGCCAAGACCAACGGTGCCACCAACAACTTCGCTGGTTTGGCCATCGGTTTGGCTCTGGTTCTGGTTCACCTGTGCTGCATCCGTTACACAGGAACATCTGTGAACCCTGCACGCAGCATTGGTCCGGCTCTGTTCCAAGGTGGCACAGCCCTGAGCAATCTGTGGATTTTCATCGTAGGCCCATTGGTGGGCGGTGCCCTTGCAGCTTGCGTTTGGAAGATTATTGAACCCGAAACGAAGTAATTGTCATGTAAGCAGCGGTTCTGCCGCCGCCCAAACTGTCAACAAATGGATTCACAACAAAACGGACTTTTCCGCAGAAACGGCATCAACTACATGGTGCCGTTTGTGCTTGTTACCACCCTGTTCTTCCTCTGGGGCTTTGCCAGGGCTATTCTTGACATCTTGAACAAGCATTTCCAGAACGAACTAAACATCTCCATCACCCAGTCGTCACTCATCCAGGTGACTACCTATCTGGGCTATTTCCTCATGGCCATCCCTGCCGGACTGTTCATCAACCGCTGGGGCTACCGCCGTGGTGTGGTGTTCGGTCTTTGCCTGTTTGGAGCCGGTTCGCTACTGTTCATTCCAGGCGCCTACATGGGAACGTTCAACGCCTTCCTGCTCTGCCTGTTCATCATCGGCTGTGGATTGACCTTCTTGGAGACGGCGGCCAACCCCTACGTCACGGAGCTTGGTGCCCCAGAGACATCCACCAGCCGTCTGAACCTCTCGCAGTCGTTCAACGGGCTAGGGTCGCTCTTTGCCACCTTTGTCGTCGGCCAGTTCTTCTTCAGCACAGAAAGCAGCGGCGATGTCGTGGTGCCCTACTCTATTCTTGGCGCACTGGTACTGCTCATTGCCGTCATCTTTGCCCATGTGCCACTGCCGGAAATAAATCTCAACACTACAAAGGATGAAGCCACTGAACATACCCCGCCCCCATCCCAACGGGGAGGAGGCGAAGGTGAGACTGGCCTTGGCAACCTGCGCGAGCTCTTTGCCCACCATCCGATGTTCGTGTTCGGACTCTTCGCCCTGTTGGCCTACGAGGTAGCCGAAATCTCCATCAACAGCTACTTCATCAACTTCGTCACCGGTCAGGGATGGATGGGCGACAATACGGCGAGCATCGTGCTCACCTGTGCCTTGGCCTTCTTCATGGTGGGACGCTTCGTGGGAAGCTACATCATGCGGCATGTCAGCGGTCGCACCATGCTGCTCATCTGTGCCATCGGCACCGTGGTGAGCATCTCGCTTGTGCTGCTGAACATCGGCCGTCTGTCGCTCTATGCCTTGTTGGCCAACTATTTCTTCGAGGCCATCATGTTCCCCACCATTTTCTCGCTGGCCCTCGTCGGCGTGGGACGTCTCACCAAGAGTGCCTCATCGCTACTGATGATGACCCCCGTGGGTGGTTGCGGCTTCCTGCTGATGGGCTATGTGGCCGATCGCACCAACCTCATCACGCCATTCCTCATCCCGCTTGTAGGCTACGCAGTAATCCTGGTGTATGCCTTGGTGTTGAGCAGGAAAAGTTCGACCGTCAACGCGTAAGGTCTTGGCTTTTGGCAATATTCTTTGAAGTTGTTTTGGAGTTTAACTTTGCATCGTTTCTCCAATGTACAAAAAAACTGTTTCCTACAAAATCTGAATAAGAAAGATGAAGAGAAAGATTGTTTCGCTGGTTGCGCTTATTTCACTGCAAATGCCTTGCATGGCGCAGCAGCTCAACTATTCCATCAGCGGCATCTCTGCCGATGAAGGCAAGAAAATATATATCATCGACAATCTGACAGAGATAGCCATCGACAGCATGGTGATTGCCGATGGCAAATTCTCGTTTTCAGGCTCTGCTGCGAAGGATGCTTTGATGGCTGTCAAGGTTGACAGCAAGAAGTGGATGACGGAATTCTTCAACGATGGAACACCCATATTCATCAATGTCAACGACAGTACGCTGAAAGGCTCTCCGCTGAACGAGCGCTTGGTGAAGCTGTTAGTCGAGCAGGATATCCCTGTAAAGGCATTTGGGGAGAAGGTTTCCACCATGCCAAAGGAAGAATTGCTGGAACATCAAGATGAGATTATGAACAAGATGAACGAGATGATTGGAGAGCAAATTGCTTTCGCCAACAAGGTATTCCAGGATGAGCGGAATTCCCTGATACCCGTAGCGTTCGCTGGATATTATTTCTTTGATAATGGACTGGAAGCCTACGACGAGTTGGTGAAAGAGCAGGTTGTCTTTGCCAACCATCCCTATCTGAAGAAGACGAGAGACGATGTGGCCAAAATGACACAGCCGCAAGAAGGTCCGAAGACAGCCTTCATCGGCCAACAGTTCACCGACTTGGAGATGGCCGACCCTGACGGCAACATGCATAAGGTAAGTGAATGGGTAGGCGAAGGCAAGTGGGTGCTCGTCGACTTCTGGGCATCGTGGTGTGGTCCCTGTCGGGCAGAGATGCCCAATGTGCTGGAAGCCTACAACAAGTACCACTCCAAGGGATTTGAAGTGATTGGCATTTCCTTCGATGAGAAAAAGGAAGCGTGGGTGAAGGCCATCGGACAAATCAACATGCCGTGGATGCAGCTCTCCGACCTAAAGGGCTGGGGCTGTGCCGCTGCGGATGCCTACAAGATTGACGCCATCCCCGACAACATTCTCATCGACCCGCAGGGGATAATCGTAGACCGTGCGCTCCGTGGCAAAGCGCTGCACAGTAGGCTGCAGAAAATCTTTGAAGAGTAGTTCTCTTTCATGAAGCACATTCGGCTCCTGCCATCCCTGCTGTCGTATTCTCCTAGTCCCTTCCTAGGAGGAAAAAGGGTTTCTCATCTTCACAGACGAAAAACCCCAAAATGCTTATGAGAAAAAACTACCTTTAAACTTTAATTCATACAATCGCTATGGTGTTCATGGTTATTGATTATGGGTTATGGGATCACCACCTTTTTCACGCTGCCGTCTGTATAGCGCACGAGGTATGCACCTTTCGTTTGGGATGAGCGATGAAGGATGGCAGACAAAGGAAGTTGCCTGCCCTGCTGGTCGTAGCAACATTCTTGGGCAGTGGGTTTACGGTTATTCATTATTGTTTCATGGTAATCATCCATTGTCACGATGCCTGTGGGAATTTCCGGTTCCACATCATCCACGAGGGAAGCCTTCGCACTATTCTCTATCGTGCAATTTGCTGGGTTGGCAGCATCATAGTTGCCCAACACTGCCACCACAGACAGTTTTTCCTTGTTCCATGATGGGTCAATCTCGAAGGTGTAGTCTGCCGCAAAGAGATTGCTGTCCCACGTCACCTCATCGCCCCATGTTGAGTTGTATCGCCGAATGACATGCTGCTGCCAATATACCCCAGTTGCCCCCGATTGGTTCTTGGCCTTCACGTCATCTTCCATCAGATAGACCGTCAGCGTGGGATGCGCCGCCTTATAGAGCCCGTTTTGTTTACACACAACATGGGCTATCAGGTTCGAAGCGTCGTCGTCGACATCAAGATTCACACCGACAATGGCATTGGCGGTACGCTCAAGCTCTTCGTTGAAGAGACTGACCATCTCTTCGGCCGACGCCGGCAGGAAGGTGGCCACTGGCTGGTCGTCGGTACGATATTTATTGGGGAACATCGCTCGTCGGTTGATCATCAGGGCGGGTGCATAGAGGTTGCCGTTCTCATTGTATAGCCACGTCAGTTCCTCATCGCAAGGCAGTGTCAGCCAGTCGGTGTAATAGCCAGCATGATGGCACACGGCAAACACGCGGCCGTCGAACGCCTTGTCGGCTTCCATCGCCTCATGCAGCCAAGAGGCGATGCGCGGGCAGTTGACACACTGCTCAGTGGTGAACTCCTCGACCAGTACATTCTTCTGGTAAGTAAACTTCGCCTGTGCGCTATTGTTGCCAGGTTGCTCGTCGGGTTCACCACCCAGCTCGCCAATGGTAAAAGTCCAAAGTGTCTGCTCGTCGGTCTCGATGCCTGGATCGAAGCCGAAAGTCACCGTTTCGCTCCGTGTCGACGGGATGGCTTCGTGCAATGTCAAGCTGATGGGTTTTATTCCATCGGTCTGGCATAGCACGGAGAACCACGCGGGCGACTCAGTGCCATAGTTGTGAACGACAGCCTTCACGCTGAGAGCTGTCGGACTGACACTGGGATTGGGAGCAATCTGCACCGATTGGAAGCCATAGTCGTAGCGTGCAATATGATCGCCACTGATGAGAGCCTCGATACTAAGTACACCTTTGTCGCTGATGTCCATCCAATCTTCGTCGCCCATTTTCAGAAACGACGTGTAGTCCATTGCCTCACCAACGAGGGAGACGGCTCCCACGGTGGCATTCTGGTGATAGGTATAGCCGATGAAGAGGTCGTCGGTGTCATCGGTGATCATGAGCGGTTCGTCCAACAACACCTCGTTCCAGCCTTTTTGAATCTTCGGTGTGGTGTTGCGTGTAATCATTCCCTGTACCAAGGTTTCCTCCATTGTGCTATTATTGACCCACACCCGGAGTTCATCGATATTGACGCGTGCCACCAGTCCCACGCGGATGGCCGTCAGCTCGTTACCAGCGTACGCCCTGAGGGCTGCAGCCGGCAGTCGCAGGGCTGCGCTGACATACCCTTTGCCCGTCAGTTGATAACTTGTGGTGGAGGCCATCTCGCCGTTGCAAAAGCCTAAGCTGATGGTGTTCTGCGCTTTCAAAGGCAGCAACCATCCGAGCGCCATCAGCACGCAAGCCACACACTTTTTGAAGTTCATTGCTTTATCCATAAACGATTATCTTACTATTGTCTTTTTTCCATTGGCAACAATGATGGTTTTTCCTTTCAGAGAATTTACCACAATGCTTCGACCCTGCAAGTCGTATCTGAGGAGGGGTGAGGGGTGAGAGATGAGAGGTGAAGGGTGAGCGATGCAGGTTGGGACGCCTTCAGCGATGAGCACCTGGCACTCTGGCGAAGACAGCGACGGCTGAGCATCGGCCAAGCCACAGACACGGAAGCTGTAGACCCCTTGCTGCAAGCCACTGAAGGCATACCACTTCTCACCGCCTGTGGGCACCCCAACACGACCATCCACCTCTGTGCGGTCGATAGCGGTACACAAAAGCATGACATCGTCGATGACCACAAATCCCTCTGCCCGCTCGAAGCGTATGCGAATACGTGGCGCCGCAAAGGATGCTGTAGAGAGCACATCGTCGTGAGGAATGTCCACACAATAAGTGTCGGCTTCAGAAGAAGGCGTGATTTCTGCAAATGCACTCCATTGCTCTTCGTCAGCCATTTCGATGATGACCTTTCCTTCGGCTCCCTTCCCACGCATCCAGAATCGCAATTGGTCGATGCGCTGCTCCGGGAAGCTCACTTCGAGATAGTCGCCGTCTTTTGACAGGCGTAGCGACGGAGCGGCATTGCCATAGTAGTCTTTCAGGGAATAGTAGGTGGTGCTGCTTGATGTCCATAGCGAGGGCATACCATCGGCTTTGTCGTCGAAGCCGTAGCCCTGTTCTGTGGGCTGAGTGGAGAAACTATGTTGGTAAAGCGTAACATGATAGTCGTCGGCATCTTCCACCTCCTGCCAGTGAGCCGTGAATCCTCCTGGGACAATATCGGTAGCCCATACCACCTCGGGGAAGCGCTCGGCAAAGACTAGTTTCTCAGTCTTCAGATCGCGTGTTGTTGCCGCTGAGAGGTACTCTCCGCGAACAGACCTCACCGATATGGTGTAATCGGTATAAGGCAGCAGGTTTTCCACGGTGATGGTTTCCACCTGCGCGGTCTCCTTCTCCATCACGGACTTCCCTTCCGTGTCGTTCACTTCGATGAGATAGCGCACAGCCTCGTCGACCGTTTCCCAGGTGAATACGAACGAACTGTCTTGCACCTCGACAAGGCTGATGGCTGCTGGCGAAGGTAAACGATAATCAGTGTCGGCTATCAAGAAGCGAATCAGTCCTTCACTGTCCTCAGTCAGTCCGTCGATAGTGAGCAGAGGACTATCTTCCCATGAGTTCAGTTGGAAGTGTGTGACATCGTTCGTACCCGGCATGGGGTCGCCCTCGCGGGAGCCCTCCGACCGTGTGCCATCGGCACATTCTATGTCGACGTGGTGGTGTGCCCAGTCGACATTCACTGTGTTTTTCTGCCATAAGGAGTCGACCTCGTCGATGTGCCACATCAGTAACCCATGACCATACAGGTACTCGTCCCATCCCTTCTGCTGGCGGTTCTCAAGCATGAAATACTCGTTAGGTTTTCCCGAGACTGGCACATAGTAGGCCTTATTGCTCTCCATCAGATGGGAGAGTTGCAACAGATGGTCGAGGTTTTTCAGTTCGGGGAAAGCCAACGTGTCGGGGGTGAGCCATCCGAGCACCATACGCTCGTAGGAAGAGAAGGTGGGCGGTGTGTTCATATCGTTGTTGTAGGACCCTCCAGCCATCGTGTCCCAGTAAGACACACCTACATCAATAGGATTGTAGGTGACGTTGTAAAGGTCGGGTAGTCCGAGGATGTGTCCGAACTCATGGCACACGGTACCAATTCCTGTTGGCACTTTCTGTCCGTCGGCACGGTAGCGTAGTTCATTGGAACAGAAATAGTGTCGTATGATCTTTCCGTTCAGTGTGAGGTTGATTTTCCAAGCCTCATCCAGCTCAGCGGCATGCGGCCAAATGAGCTCAGAGCCATTGGGTGTGTCGGCTTGTCCGTTTCCAGCGTAGATAAAGGCGACGTTGTCTACGACGCCATCGCCGTCGGCATCATACTCTGAGAAATCGACACCGAAGTCGCTATTCGCCTTCTCACAAGCCTCCTTGACCGCCAAGCCCATGTTGGCATCCTGGGTGCCGGCATCGGTGCCATAGAACGTTGCCTTTCCCGTCAGCTCTATTGGCCCGACGACGATGAACTCAGGGTCAAACAGGTTGGCCGACGATACATGGTAGAAGTCGCGGGCAGAGCCATTTGCCCCATAATCGTTGGAAAAACCCTCTTCGTTGAGCATCCTTGTATAGAAATCATTCGGGGCATCGACGGAAGAAAATTTCACATCGTTGAACTCAATCAAGACGACCAACGTCTTTTGATGTCCTATGGTCGGGAAATTGGAAATGAGCGGATGCTGGTATTGTCCTTCTGCTCGCCTTGCGCTGCATACGGGTTTCGGAAGACTGTGATAGGCCATTCCCTTCACCCATGCCTTATCTACCGTGGAAGGCTCCAGTATACCAGTACGCGTATTGCGTAACAAGGGAGTACCATCGGGGGTGAAAAAAGCATGAGCATGCTCATCACCACGCATGACAACTGTGATATACGTTCCATCGGGCTGTCGCAGGATCTTGGGCTTAGGGTCGGCAGGAATGGCCATTACGGCATTCCATGTAAATATGGCAAACAGCAGGGCTGTCAAGGTTTTCAGTTTCATGATAGACTACAATATAATAGTGTCCTCCTTCGTCGTTCCTCTTAACTATTCTGAGATTTGACGCAACCCCCGAGAGATTTGCGCCAAATCTCAATAGCATCTTTCGATGATGTTCTTTTTTCGGTCTATTTCACAACAACCTTCACGGCTTTACCGTCGGCACGGCGTACGATGTTCACACCGCGCTGCTTGCTATCGATGCGGCGACCGCTCAGGTCGTACACCTGCTCTACTTGTTCGCTCTCCGTCTCAACAGACTTCACAGCGGTAGCCACTGTGTTCTCGCAGAGAGCCGACTCGCCAAGGTCGTACTTTGCACTGACGGCGAAGAGACCTCCCGTGGTCAGCGGATAGCTGTTGTCGGCAACAAGATCGAGCCATAAGCCAGAACCATATACATTGTAGCCCTGCAGCTGCGGACCGGCTGCCAGCGTATAATGGAGGTCGTCTACGAGGGTTGCATAGTCGTTGTTAGTCACATGGAAGGCCACATACTTTGCATCCCCAGGCAGCGTCACAGACACATTATACCATGAGCTTGTCATACTGGAAGCATACGACAGTGTTTGCACCTTGTTGGTAAACGATGCGGGATTGTTGTCGGTCGTAGAGGTCAAGATATCGATGACGGGAGCCTGCGAATTGGTACATGTGATGAACGACAACTCTGTTCCACCCATAATCTCTGGCGAGATGAGCCAGTCGTCTTCTGGTTCGCTTGTATTGTCGCGACCTTCATCGTCTACTCCATAGTTACCCCACACGATGAGGCACTTCTCACCATTCTTCGGCATGAATATCTGACCGTTGGTTCCACCCTCGGCGGGAGCCCATACATACCATGGAGCCACCTGAGCATAGAAAGGCCATGTAGGACCGTTGCCAGTCATCGAAGTTGCATAACAAGTATTGCGGTGGCCGTCACCGTCGACAGTCGTCCATCCGGCAATATTGTTGGTAGTGAAGCCAGGAATGTTCTCGAAGTCGAGGGTTACTTCACGTCCCTCCGGAACTTCTGGAGCCGTCCACTGCAGCATCTGGCTTGCCACCAGCAGGTTGGAGGGTGCTGGCAGTTCGAGCTGCTCGGGTGTGAGTTCTACTTCAGTGCTGTAGTTATTGTCCTCGTTGGTGTCGCCATCGGCTAAGAGTTCTGCGCTGTAAATAATCTCGTCTAATGCCACGGAGAGTGTCAGCGGGAAGGTGAGCTGCGCTGTCTCTCCAGGTGCGAGAGCCTGAGAACCTTCCACTTCTTCAATGGCTTCATCGTTGAGATAGAACAACACGCTGTAGTCGCTCAACGTCTCGCTGCCGCTGTTGGCCACGGTGACCGTGATATCGTGGGTTTCTCCCACAATGGGTGCATAGGGCTCGCTGATGGCTGTCAATGCCAAGTCGGCACCATCACATTCGTAGATGTTCCAGTTGTCGGCGAATATACGATACTGTGGTGTAGGCATGGAGCCGCGGAGAGCAATCTGTGCTTTCTTGCCACTAAGGACGGAAAGGTCGAAGAAATGCTGCGTCCATCCGCTGTTGCCTGTGAGGCTTTGTGCGGGTGCCACCTCGAAGAACTCACTGCCATCGGTAGTGGCATCGACGCTGACCGTCACCTCCTGGTCGAAGGCCATATTGTCGCCATGATGCAGCCATACGGAGAACATGGGATGTGCGGCATTGGTGAAGTCTATGCGCGGCGAACAGAAGCGTGCCTCACCAGGACCATTGGCCAAGTTGGGCATAACGAGCATCACCTGATCGTTGTTCTGAGCGGCAATCTTCTGGTTGTAGGCAGAGTTTTGGTCAACCGTCCATCCTGTTCCCGGCGTGATGCTTGCAGTAATCCAGGGACTATACTGTGTACCATTGCTTGCCCACGGCTCTTCGAAGGGCAGTTCGTAAGGTGTGCCTGCTACAACACCAACATTGAGGAATTCTGATTCGCCCTCATCGTTATAGGCAGTTACGCTGTAGGTGAGATAGTCTTGCTGGGCAATGCCCTGATTGTCAATCTCGATAGTAGTCTCATTGCCATTGTCGACAATAAAATTGTGGACATACTGGCTGACGTATTGATAGACTTTATAGGAAAGGGTCTCTGGGTCGACATAACCACCATTGACACCCACCGTTGAGGGGGCATCCCACGAGAGCACCGTGCCGAAATCGTCGTCTTCCATCACCTTTGCCTTGATGTTCGTGACAGGCAGTGGCACATCAGGACCGACATATACCCATATATTGTTGCGCATGCCTTCGCCCACTTCGTTGGTGGCGGCCACGCGATACTTGTTCCAACCCTTTACAGCGGTGACATCAAACGTTGTAGTTGCAGCGTCGCCAGTGGCAAGCTCTTCGTTGGCGAGGTTGTAGACGGTTATTTTGCTCACCTCACTCAAGGCATTTCCTTTACTGTCGGCAGTGGGCAGCGTTACTTCGATGGTACCGCTGAGAGCGCCCTTCTCTGCAGGAGTGAAGGCCATCTCGGGTGCTGCTGGCAGCGTTGCTTCGCCTACTTCAGTGATGCTCATACCATAAATATTCCACATATCGTTCTCACCAAGGTCGTAGTTGTGGAAAGCGAAACGATACTCTCCGTCTTCCTGTGGCGTGAAATAGGTAGTCAGACTTTCAAACACATTGTCCTGACGGCTGTTACCTTCAAAATTGTAAGTCTTAGAGATGGTCTCAAGCTGAGTGTCTTGCGCTTCAGGGGTATTTCCCTTACCTACTGTAATGATGAGGTTGCCAGCACCACCCAGGTTATAGTTCAGGGCGTAGAGCTTGTCGGCAGCCAGTCGCACGGGAGGAGAAATGAGCCAATCGTCTTCCTCGCCATAGCTGGAGCTGACCATACCCCAATAGTTGTTGTAGCTCCACGTACGTGCCGTTCCATTGTTGTTCACATTGAGGACGGTCCAAGAATCCAGGCAGTTAGAGGTATTGAAACCGTTGATGTAAGGCAGCGGAGCATAGTCGCCGGCGCAGACCATATTGGTGACAGCAGGCAGACCTTCCACGCCATGCGACGAAGCATAGACGGAATAGGTATAGTTCTGAATCTCTTCGCCCAACGTAGCGTCGACACATGTAGTTTCGGTGATGCCTTCAGCAACCACCACGCCATCGGTATTGCGCACCACACGATAGGTGAGATCCTCAGCATCGAAAGGAGCGCCGAAGTCATCGTAGCGTCCCTTTGTGGGAGCTGTCCACGTGATGGTAGCCGTCTTATCCTCGATGCTCAGACTGGCATTACCCACAGTAGCCGGTGCATCGTAACCAGCAATGACGATAGTGGCCAGCTTGGTTGGAGCAATATTCAAATCGTTGGCCGTGGGACTTAATGACAGCACCAGACGATTAGCACCATTGGGCAATTCAATGGTGCCTTCCACGGCAGCTCCATATTCCACTTGCGTGGGAAGCGTTGAAGTGGGATAGGTGCCGTCGGGAGTATTGACAGAAAGGCTCACACGCACTTTCTTTGAATAGTCGTAGTGCCATGTCTGCCACTCAATGTCTGTACCATCCTCGTATTTTGCTTCAGGAGCTGTAAATGAGATGGTGGCAGTATTGCCGTCCATGGTGACATTGAAGTCCTCGACAGGCAGGAACGAGCGGTTGTTGTATGTAGGCGCGGGAACACTGGCCGGGCGGCGATAGAACCAGCTGTAGCCCGTACCACCGGGGATGAAGTCATGTGGATCGACGGCTACGACGGCATTCACCGTATCACCGTAAATCGCCTGTCCCAGATCGGCATCCCAACGAATGAATGGTGCGTACGTGTCGACATCGTAGAAGATGGTGCCAAGTTCCAAATCGAAGCGATTGAGTAACAGCTTATAGGTGTCGCTATTGTAGATCATGGGCTGATAATCGGCAACATAACGTCCGGGGGCGCCAATGATACCTACCTTCTTTACAGAGGGTGCCACTACAGAAGGCACCTGACCCAGCATCAGACGGCCATCGGAATAGGTGATATACACCGTACCATAGTTGATGGCCATACCCTTCATGGTGAAATTACCGCTTTCGCGGTTGATCACATAGTCGCCCAACATACCAAGGAGTTTGAAGCTTACTGTCTCAGGATCGAAGAGTCCAAAGTAGTACTCGTCGTTACCTCCTGACACATAGCGATTCTGCGACACACCATAGATAAGGCCAGACTGGTCGTCGTAGACAAGCCACTTTGGCACATAACGGTTGTCCATGTCGGGCACGTCAACGGTCTTGGAACTAAGCTCTTCCAAGGTGTTGGCATCAAACTCGGTGAGGGTCATCGTCTGATAGGCGCCTGTCCAATGGTCGGTCTTCGAGATGCAATACAGTCGGTCGCCCTTCACGTATGCCCAAGGAGAGAGCTTCGCATTGCTCGACACGGTGTCGCAGGCAAAGGCTGGATTGCCGTCGGCGTCCTTGATGTTGAAATTCACCATGCCACCTGTTGGCGTTACGCCGTCGCTCTTCACACCAGCCGCCGAGTTGAAACCAGTGTACTTATACACGGTATCGTCCTCCGGGGCATCCGGACTGTGAAGCACAGGGCTACTGTTCACTACGGCAGCATCCTTGCCTGGCAAGGGCTGCGGGGTTTCCACATTCACAGCCTGCTGCGCTTGCAAAGGCAAGCCCAAGACAAAGGCCAGAGAAACCATTGATAATCTTGTAAACATAAGCTTAAACATTAATTGATTGAATGATAATGAAAAAAATATTCTGGCCGCAAAATTATCGAAAAAGATGGAAAACAGCAAGGAAAAAGGCCTTCCCCTCTTCCTGTTTTTCAAAAATAGGAAGAAAAACTTGCCTTTTTCAAAAACAATTCGTATTTTTGCAGCCGAAACAACACTCATTTGGGAAATGGACAACTACACACTTCATACCTCATATATCACACTCATCCGGTGTCTCATCCTATCCTTTATTCTATCTTTTGCCATGCACGCCATGGCCGATGGGCAGGTGGATGACCGCCTACGGCAACTCATCGCTGAAGGAAACACCCTGGCGCAGGCCGAACAATACAGTGATGCGCTTGAACGTTTCACCACCGCCCTGAAACTGGCCGAGAAGGAGAAGCATGCCCGCGGAATCTACATCAGCTGCATCAACATTGGCAACACGTTCACAAAGACGGAGGACTACAGCAACGCATTTTACTATTACAAGCAGGGACTGGAGGCCGCCATAAAGTCGGGCGACGAGGACACGGAGGCGATGGCCCTAATCAACCTGGTAGGGTGTTGTGCCGAGCAGAAAGACATTGAACAGGCAAAGCAATTCAACCAGCAATTCATCAATACAAAGATGCGCGACCTGAAGTTCAAGCACTACTATACCTTATATAATAATAGCGTCATTGCCAAACTGGAGGGAAAGTACGACCTGGCACGCTACTACATCCTTGAAGCCATGAAGCAGATGCCCCCCAACCAGCACACCAAGGGTCTCGCACATCGCATAGACCTTGGAGACATCTGCATGGAAGAGGGTAACTTTGCCGAGGCTGCAACCTATTACATCAGTGTGCTCGACAGTGCACAAACTGTGGGGTTGCTCGACTATAGCCGCTATGCCTGTGAACACATTGCAGAAGCTTACGAGAAACTAGGGAAGCAGGAAGAAGCGGTCCTCTACCGCAACAGAGCCCTTGCCATCGGCGACACGCTCTTCAACCAACAGCAAATGAACTTAGCCAAGAGCAAGCTGAATACTTTTGAACGCGAAAAGCGTGAACGGAAAATCTTCTCGCTCAATACATCGCTCAACCTTTCACTCTTCGTCATCACCTTTGTGGGCATTCTGCTCCTGTTGTCGCTCATCTTTCTCTACGTCATCAGAAAAAAGAATCAAAACCTCATACAGTCCTACCAACTGCTCATCGAGAAGAACGCAGACCTCAGCAAACAGAACGAACAAAGCAAACTCCTACGCGAACAATATCTTTCAGCACTCGACAGAATAGAAGAAATAGAGAATGACGCTACCGCAGAAAAACCAGCCACAGCACAAAGCCCCTATCTCAACGACCAACAGATGACAAGACTCGCCAAGCGGATTACGGCTATCATGGAAGATGTCGACACCATTTCCAATCCGGACTTCTCGCAGTCGAGATTGGTAGAGCTCACTGGATCAAACAGCACCTACGTGTCTAACGTCATCAACAACGTTTTCGGGAAAAACTTCAAAACCTTGCTCAACGAATACCGCATACGCGAGGCTTGCAAGAGGCTCGTCGACAAAGAACACTATGGCAACCTCACCATCGAGGCTATCTACCGCGAACTGGGATATGTGTCGCCCACCGTCTTTATCAATGCTTTTAAGAAGGTAAACGGCATGACGCCCTCACAATACCAGAAACTGGCGCGGGCGCAAAACGATTCATAACCCCCTACCCCTTCCGTCCAGACTGCACCATAGGGACTTCTTTCTGTATGTCCAATTCAGACAAAACAAAAGACCTCACATCGCGCGATGTGAGGCCTTTTTTGTGTGGGCGTTGACGGATTCGAACCGCCGACCCTCTGCTTGTAAGGCAGATGCTCTAAACCAGCTGAGCTAAACGCCCTTACTTCGGAAAGCGGGTGCAAAGGTACGGCGATTAATTGAAACCGCCAAATTAATTAACAACTTTTACGTTTTTATCTCGTCCCGGAATACGCGATGTCACTCCTCTGCGCCGCCGTTGGTCAATCGGTCAATTTCTGCATTGGCATCCTCGAGCTGTGCGTTGAGGGCTTCTATTTCGGCCTCGTACGACAGGCGTACAGCCTCCACGTCGGGAGCTTTCTGCCAGCCCTTCTGTTTGCCGAGGCCTATCGTCAGGCCCACCTCTGCGTAGAAGCGTCGTGCATGGTTTCCCCATTGCGAAGGGACACACTCTTTGTCAATGAACGATGGCTCTACACGCTGCCAGCCCAGTTCAAGGTTCACTGCCAGCCGTTTGTTCAGGCGCAGCGTGTTGAGCAGGCCAAAGTCGAGGCCCATGGCATAGGAATTGGCATAGCAATTGCGGGAAACGCCGACGCCCACGAAGGGCAAGAGGTTCCACAGCCGCTCTTCGTTATAGCCCATGAAGATGTTGCTAAGGGAGAACATCACGTCGCCCGAAAGGGTGAAATAGCTGTGGTTCTTGCGCTGGTAATCCTTTTCAGTGATGACATAATCATCCATCGGCACCCGGCTCCAGTCTATCGCGTAGTGGTTGCCCTGCCATCCCGTCAGTGCTATGCGCGTGCCGATGGTGGGACTCCACCACTTGCCCAAGGCAAGCTTTCCCTGGAAGGGTTTCCACACACCGTTTTCGTTCCATTGCAGGCCGCCCTGAAGGAACCAGTTGTCCAACAGGCCGTTGGTCACCACACGACTGCGCTGCAGGGGCTGGTCGGCCTCCTGCGCCTTCAAACTCTGGGGGCACACAGTCCCCACGGCGGCCAACAATGCCGCCATCGTCACGACAAAAATCTTTTTCATGCTGCAAAAGTAATGAATTTTGCACACCATTGTTTGATTTGTTAAAGCAAATTAGCTTAATTAAAACAAGTTTTGCAGGAACGGTGACCTCTCTTTACCCTATTGGCAGTGCCTCAAAACACAGTTTGCGCTAGTTTGTGACGCAAAAACTCGCAGTTTGTGACGCAAAAACTGACAGTTTATGACGCAAAAACTCGCAGTTTGTGACGCAAAAACTGATTGTATCACCGATGCTTGTCATGCCGATTCGGGGTTAAGTCCCGGACTAACACCCCCCAAGTAATGGTTAAAGTATGCAAAAGGAGATTGTGTCTCGCAAAGAATTGCTATTTTTGCAGACGAAAATCATGATGAAATCCATGAACATCCATATCAATCTCACAAAGCCATTAGCGGCAGCCATCCTCGCACTTGCCGTCCTGCTTTTCATGGCGGGCTGCACATCCTCCCCCTTGGGGAGGCTTGGTGGGGTCGACTCCCTCATCAACACCCGTCCCGACTCGGCCCTGACCCTCCTCAATGCCCTGTTACCCGACACCAACGCGATGTCGGAGCGCGACCTCATGCGCTTCCACCTCCTCCGCACCAACGCCCAGAACAAGTGCGACACCGTCTTCACCGCCCGCCACGCCTCCCTCATGCGCCGCGTCTGCGACTACTACGACCGCCACTCCTCCCCTCAACTTCCCCTCGCTTTCTGGAGAGGGGTTAGGGGTGAGGCCGAGGGGGCCAACTCCCGTATGCTCGCCCACTACCTCCTTGGCCGCTGCTACTCGGATATGGGCGAAGCCCCCGCCGCCCTGCAGGAGTTCCACAACGCCGCAGATGCCGCCGACACGACAAGGACAGATTGCGACTACCACCAACTAAGTCTGGTGTATTCACAAGCAGGTAGCATCTTCAACAAGCTGTACATGCCTGCTAGTGAGTTACAAGAACTTCGTCAAGCTTCAAGATATGCTCTTCTTGGAAACGATTCGCTGTCTTTTGTCATTTATGAAGATTTATTGGCCAACTGCTATGCTCACCTTCACATGCCAGATTCTTTCATTAGGACAAAAGAAAAATGCTCAAGATTGTTCATGAAAATGGGCTATAAAGACTATGCAGCCATGTCATTAGGTTCAACAGTCCACACTCTTTTACAAAAGGGCGAAACAGATATGGCAAAGAAGAATCTCGACTACTATGAAGAATACTCTGGTCTTTTTCTTGCTGACGGTTCCATATCACATGGACACGAGACATATTATTACACTAAAGGTCTATACTTTATGCATGTCGGAAACCCCGATTCCGCAGAGGTGTATTTCCGCAAAGAGCTGAACGAGGGCGCTACTTCAAATGACAGGCTATGTGCATATCAAGGGCTGTGCCTTGTATACAGGCAGGCAAACAAAATGGATTCCGTTGCGAAGTATGCTCAAAGCAGTTATTCCCTGAGCGATTCAATTTACGAAAAGACCATCAGCAGAAATCTCCAAAGAATGCAGTCGATGCATGATTACAGCCGTCAGGCAAAGTTGGCAGAAGAGCAAAGCAGAATCGCATATGCCGCTAAACAGAGAAGCATTCTTTTGGCTGTCATCATTGCCATAACAGTTTTTATACTAATTATGGTATGGAGAAAACATAAGAGAGACATGAATCTCAAGGAAGCGGAGATGAACCGTGCACTTCTTGAATATTCCATGCACAAAGCTGAACTTACAAAGAAGAAAGAAGAACTCCAATGCTTGTTGAAAGCGGAAAAGGAAATCAGATTGCAAACTGAACTTCTTCTCAATGCTCAAACTGATGAAATGACGAGATTGGGTAAGGCAAACGAAGAGCTTTCCGGCAAATTAGTACAATCGAAAAATCATACCACCTCATTGCAACTGATAATTACTCGTAAAAGCGAGGAACTGGAAACGCTGAGATTGAAAGTGAAAGACTTTGAAACTTTGTATGAACACGAAGAACCCAACCAGCAAGGTGTACAAGAAATCATACATACAAATACTTACGCAGTTTTCGAAGGATATGTGAAGACGAGGAGAATCGAACCCGGCATGGAAGACTGGCAATCCTTGCAAGCACAAATAGAAAACCACTACCCCAAATTCAAAAGACTGCTTAAAATCAAACACAGGGTCAACACATACGATTACCGCGTTTGTATGCTTATTGTCATCGGCTTTTCTCCCGGAGAGATTGCCTCTATCATGAACAAAGAGTCGGCTTCCATTTCCAAGACAAGAAAAAAACTACTACGAAATGTATTTCATATCGAAGGGAAGCCAGAACAATTTGACCAAACCCTGCGTGAAAGCATCTAATTCTTGATATTTTTAGCACCTTCTTTCAATCGATGGAAGTTGGTGATTCTTAATGCGTTATCTCAAAAAGGGAAAAAGAAGGGAAAATCTTTTTCCCTTCTTTATTCTTTAATTTTATCTTTTTCTTTCTATTTTTGTACAGTCGTTCTTTGGGAAGAATGTGTTTTAAACATCTTCCCTGCAAATAATCTATTGTGTCATATACTTAAAGGATTAAAACATGAAAAGAAAAATTTTAACAGTATTGATTGCTGGGGTCTCCTTTATTACCTTGGCAAATGGTATCAAGAAGCATGATGGGGAACCTGTTGATTTATCAGTGGGAATCATTGATCCTGAAACTCCAATGGGACCAGGCCATCCCAAGTCCCCCGTAGAACCACCGTATGTCACCCTCGATGACCATACCTTATATATATGGTCGCAACACAGCGGGTACGCGCTCACTCTTTTGGACGACAACGACACCGTTGTCTATCAATCCTACGTCGCCGCAGGCGTGCAATACGCCGTCCTGCCGACGACCCTCTCAGGCAGCTTTACGCTGGTACTCTCTGATGACACGTATATGTTTACAGGTGTGATCGACTTGGGGTAAGAAATCGTATCACTGACTGAATTCCAACTTAACAGAACAATGAAAAAGAACAAATGGTTTGTTTTTTTTATGTCCTTGCTTTTATTTTTGGGCTGTTCCTCTGATGGAAGCCCTGAGGAAGTCCAGGACACGACACCTCACCTGAATGCGTCGGACAGTCTCGCCCTTGTCAAAATTTACTCCACTATCGGCCCTTGGTATGAGGAATGGAACCTCAACGATATCACGACATGGAACGGTATGACAGTTGCTCTTGACGAGACGACGAACGAGCTGCGGGTGACTGGCCTTGAGGTATATAACGGCTATGGCTTACATGGCCAGATACCTGCGGAAATCGGACAGCTGACTGAACTCCGGACTCTCGTTTTGGCTGGAGGGGTGCTCAACGGAATGATTCCCAAAGAGATCGGCAATCTTGTAAACCTTGAGACGTTAGCTTTAGACGGCAAAGGCTTGACGGGTGGAATCCCAGAGAGCATAGGCAATCTGGAAAAGCTGAGGCGTCTCACTATCACCAACACGTCTCTCAGCGACACTATCCCGGAAAGTATAGGAAAATTGGTCTCATTGGAGAAACTGTTTCTTTTTGACAATCGCCTTACAGGAAACATCCCCAAGGGGCTGGCCAACCTCAGCGGTTTGAAGAGAGCTGTTTTCAACAACAACCAGCTAACGGGATCGTTTCCTGTAGAGATTCTCAAGGGTAATACCAACCTAAGGTTCTCTTTCTGGAACAATAACATAACAGAGTTGCCTTTCGAGGTATGGAGCGACGATTTCGAGGGCACTCCTCCTGACCTGCAGGGAAACCGACTTTCGGGCATTGTACCGGAATGGGTGTTTCGTACGAAGAAATGGCAGGAAGACGGTATCATGTGTACCCGAGGCCAGCAGGAAGGTTACGGTTATGAAAATGTTAATTATGAGGATTAATTTGAAAAAACACGAAAAAGCCAATCATATTTATATCAGCCATTGCCATCCTCTTTACGGGATGTTCTACAGACATTGAAGTCGTTGAACCGAATGAACATGGCGAGTACAAAGTGGAGACGAGGAGTAGGAGTACGACGTTTGACCTATGTACGCAGTGTGAGCTTTGTGATGGAAGCACGGTCAACCTTCCATGGAACACAGACGTACCCGGAAGTGTTCCGGAAGAGGTGAGATATGACGTAAAAGAGTCTGACGGCTGGAGAATTCTTTATAGTACAGTGGAGATTATAGGCTATGACCACACTGTTCATACAGGAACGCAGTCAAACTACCTTCTCCTCTACAACAAGTTCACCGGTGTTTTGAAAGGTTTCTATTATGCCACAAGCATGCAACCAAACAACCATGCCTTCTTCCAGCTCACCATACCTGCGTCACAGCAAACAAAACTGTTTAATTTCGTGAGTGAATTTGCTGTACCCTCTGATTCAACGTCAACCAACAGCGTGCTGCTTTCAGCAATAACCGACGATGGTATTGCCGCTGGATTTGAGCAAGGATGGAATTGTTTTATGGTGGAACTGTCCTATGACCCAAATAGCCTCAGCGAAACAATGGGTATATCGGGTGTTTGCATGAATGTGACGAGTCACTCTCTAAACGGGTCTATCGACGCAGAGTCAGAAGGTGTCATCATGGGTGCAAACCATAAGACGAGCAGTTTTATGTCAGGAATCGCATCGGTGGTAGGGGATGTGGCCAAAGCATATATGGACTCAGTTGGTATCGCCGGACTTGTAGGCGTGGGTCTGGGAGGTCTGGCGGCAGTTTCTGCAACAAGTCTATTCAGCTATGGAGTCAACAAAATATTCGGTTCGCTTCTCACACAGTCTTCAACTACCGTGCAGAATGTCCAGTTCACAACGAACGGGAAACTTTCGGTGACAGGAACCAGCAGTTCACCATCTTCAGGACTAATTGCTCCTATTGGAAGTATTCCCTTGAACGGCACCGGAGAGCGTCTCGGTGTATGGAACCTCACGGAGAAGCCCAGATACACCATTCCCTCCTGTCCTGTGCTGGTCAAGGCCAATATAAACACGATGGTTCAATACATATATAAGATCGAACCCCAATGTTCTATTCAGTATACTGTCAATCCTGATGTCAGTGCCACCGTGAGCTATAGTGTTGTGGAATACACCAAATACGACGGTTCATGGGTCAATCCGACACCTTATCAGGCTGCCTCAGTTAGTTGTGGCGCTTTCAATACAGGAGAGTATCCCATGCTTGCACAGACGGAACTACTTAATGACGGCTACACAATCATTAAGTCTATGCCTAATTCTTACACATTCTATGCATTGGAAGAAATGCCTAACTATATCAGCTTAGACGGAAAACCAGCCTGCGATTTGGAATACTACGTGTACGACTATCTGCGTCCCGTGAAGTTCAAGGTGGTGGCAACCGTCAGTGCTAATGGCAATGTGGTGAAATCCGGCAAAACATTCACTCCAGTCTTCCTAAAACAGAAGAACGGCGACACGGCAAGAAGCTGGTCTCTCTCAGAATTGGCTTCAAATGGGTACGTCTATCTCAACGGAACTCAGATATGGTCATTGAACGGCATTCACACCATTAAGCCAGACAGCGTACTGCTGATGCGAAATCCAGAATCGGTGAGCCAATAATCTAACACGACTTTCATTTTCTGAGCATATTCAGATTTCTTCTTCTGGCAAGTGTTTAACGAAACTGATGTAAATGTTTTGTGTCGGCCCGCGCCGCCAAAAGCATATCGCCAAAGTGGCGCGGGCTTTTCTTTATGTATCAGCCCAACGTCAGCCCATGCGTGCAGTATGCCGTCCTGCCATCGACCCTCTCAGGCAGCTATACGCTGGTACTCTCTGATGACACGTATATGTTTACAGGTGTGATCGACTTGGGGTAAAGCCATTGCTTGTTAATTATTCTTAATTCCATATCACCGGATGCAAGTAAATAGGCATAACCACGTTTAAATAATAAGGATAAAAGTAAAAATTTATAATAGAATCAACGAAATGATTAATAACGTTTTATTTAAACCATTGCTGCTATTCCTTATGGTATTATGCTTCGTCGGATGCCATCATGAAGAAGCATGTTTCTTAGGTAGAGTCGAGCAAAAAGAAA
>CADCIB010000014.1 GCA_902801375.1 uncultured Prevotellaceae bacterium
ACACCTTTTACACCTGACTGGACCTTTTGGTGGTTACAGCGACATAATGCTGTTATCCAAACCAGTTGCTCCCTTTCCGTTGAAAAGCTTTCTGTTGATGTTTGCCCGGATATTAGTCATGTTCTGATTTTTCTTGTCCAGCAATATGCAGCACTCTGACACGATAAACTGTAGGCGGATAAGAATGGCTGTGCGTATCTCTGTCTCATTGAGTCCAACTGTGTCCGAAGTTATTGCCTGATAGAAAGAATTGAGTTTCTTGGATACGGTTTCCTTGAGTTCTGTCCATTGGCTTTCCACAGGCAGGCGGCCTGCACTTGACAAGTTGTGAAAGCTACTGACAATCTCAAAGTGAAGCAAGGCATCCTCAGCATTCCATCTTTCATGTTTTGAGTCACCAGATTCTGTAAACTCAGATAGTTGCATGGTCAGCTCATCTATTCTTTTAGCGTAAGTTTCAACGTACTTTGCTTGTCTTTGCTTTGTCAATTGTAGTTCCCTCTGGCTTAATCTGTATTTCTCAGCCAATTCCCTGTATTCATCTTCGTCTGACCTGTTTTGAGATTGCAAGACTTTCAGTTTTTCTTCCATTATCGTGATGGCATTCGCTTGCTCCAACCTATGAAGCTCATTCTCTTTCTCTAAAGCGTCTCGTTCAGCTTGAAGACCGTTAAATTGGGAAAGTAAGGTGTTGTAGTTAGAATTGAGAAGGACTGTGTGGAGCTTTTGTTCTTTGATGCGTTTCTTGCCTAATGTCACAATCAGGATTAAAAGGCAGACAATCACTGTAAGTACGACGAAAAGGATATAGATGGAATTTCTGGCCTTTTCCACTTCTATGGTCTTTTCATGAACCTGTCGTTCCGAACGGCTGTAGTCATACATGGACTTGGCTTTCACCGTCTCTTCCGTATAAATACGACTGTAGGAAGAATCATTGGCATTGCAATACATCTTGCCATATTTTGTAACGGAGTCTGCTATATTCAATATTGAATAGAGTTCGAATTACCCTTTTGTGGCTGCCTCAACATGATTGGGATCCTGGCTTTTGCTGAGAAGCTTGGTGAAAAGAGACCTTGCTGCATCATACTTGCCGGATGCCGTCAGGTACTTGCCTTTGTAATAATAGTACAACTCACGCCCTTGTTGAATTTCGCCAAGCTCATCGAAAAGTCCAGAATTGGCTTCGTATTCTGAAAGCATTCTTCCAACGGAATCAGTCTGGCCACGCTCCAACAACACGTCGGCAACAAGGGGAAAGGAATTGTAGGATTGCGCAATATAGCCATGCCTCACATACTCTTGCGAAGCCTCTTTACAAACGGATAAAACGCTGTCGTATTGGTGCATCATGTAGTAGGCGCTGGCCTTGTGTTCGAGGTATCCAATCGCCCATAATGAATCGCCGCTTAACAAAGCAGACTGCCGTGCCTTTTCATAACAATCTATTGCATCAGGTAAGACCAGCTGATAAAGAAGTAACTTTGCTTTCTGGTAATAAACTATACTCAATAAAGAGTGATTGCAGTCATTGCTGTTTGTATCACAATACTCTATGGCCTTACAGAATGATTCTAATGCTTTTGGGGCTTCGCCCATGTCCGAGTAGCAGCGGCCGAGGAGGTAGTGGGCGAGCATACGGGAGTTGGACAGCCTCACCCCTGACCCCTCTCCAAAGGGCGAGGGGGACTTGCGGTCGTAGTAGTCGCAGACGCGGCGCATGAGGGCGGCGTGGCGGGCTGTGAGGACGGTGTCGCACTTGTTCTCGGCGTTGGTGCGCAGGAGGTAGTAGCGCATGAGGTCGCGCCGCGACATCTCTGCGGTGTCGCGGGCGATGCTGTTGAGGAGCGTCAGGGCTGAGTCGGGGCGGGAGTTGACGAGGGAGTCGATGGCTCCACCCAGCCTCCCCAAGGGGGAGGGGTTATGGCAGGCCATCAGCAATATGAGGGTGATGGCAACAGCCGCAATGTGGCGGCCGATGCGGTGTGTCGGCGTGATATGTCTTCTTCTGTTGTCGCTCATGGTTTTGATGTTGTGCGTTGAGTCACATCATCTGCAGAGCTGGCAGCCTTCACACTTGTTGAGTTCGCCGCGGAAACGCTTTTCTACGAGATAGTGCAGGCGGTCGCGCAGCGGCTGGAGCTTCATCTTGTCGACAACCTCGTTGATGAAGGCGAACTGCAGGAGCAGTCGTGCCTCGTGCTGCGGTATGCCTCGCTGCTGCATGTAGAACATGGCGGCATCGTTGAGCTGGCCTACGGTCGAACCGTGGGCACACTTCACGTCGTCGGCATAGATCTCAAGCATCGGCTGCGTGAACATCCGCGCATCGCGGGTGGCACAGAGGTTCTGGTTGGTCATCTGTGAAACGGTCTTCTGTGCCCCAGGGGCTACATACACCTTGCCGGCAAAGGCACCCACGGCCTGCTCGTCTAATACATATTTATAAAGTTCCTCGCTCTGGCAGTGGGCAGCGCGATGGTTGATGAGCGTGTTGTTGTCGACATGCTGCTGCTTGTCGGCTATCACGCAACCGCTGCAGTAGCACTCTGCTCCTTCGCCGTTGAGGTTGAGGTTCAGCATGTTGCGCGTCGTCCCATTGTGCAGGGTGATGACATTGTGGTTCACGCGGCTGCCCCGTTGCTGGTCGATATAGACATTGCTCACACGGGTGTTCTTGGCATGCGTCTCCTCCAGACAATAGAGGTCGAGCGATGCTTCATCGCCCACGAAGGCCTCGATGACCTGCGTGGCCAAGAAGCGGCGGTCGTCGGCAGCATGGTCGCAAAAGAGGAACTTGGCCTCGGCATGACGGCCCATGACAATCAGCACGCGGCGGTTGACCATCAAAGCCTCTCCCCCCGCCCTCCCCAAAAGGGAGGGAGCCTTTAGGATGTTAATGATTTGGATGGTGCGGTCTATTACCGTGTTGTCGGGCACGTACACCAGCAGCCCGTCCTGCGCCAGCATCGTGTTGAGTGCCGTCACGGCATCGGCGGTGTCGGCCAGGCGGCCATAGAGGTGGGCCACACGGTCGGCATGCTCGCGCAGCGAACCGACGATGACGCCCTCGGGCAACTGACTCTTGGGCAGGGCTTTCGAATAGAAAGCGTCGTTGACCACGAAATAGAGCGATGTCGACAGGTTGGGGACATCGCATCGGAAGGCATCGTAGGGATTGACGGGAATCTCCAGCCGGTTCAGATTCAGCCCATAGTCGGGTGCGAAGAGCTGCTGCATGTCGGTATATTTGTAGCGCTCCACCTTCCGTGTGGGGAAGCCGTTGGCCTTGAACCGTTCGAAAGCCTCATCGCGCCGGGCGTTCATCACCTCGCTACTGTGCTGGCAAATCATCTCGCGGCACTGCCCGTAGAGGTCGATATATTGCTGCTCACTATTCATCATGCTCAGTACAATCCTAACTCCTAATTCTTATCAGCTTCTTCCTTAATCCAGTCGTAGCCACGCTCCTGAATCTCCACAGCCAGTTCTGGTCCGGCTGTTTTCACAATCTGTCCTTGGTAGAGCACATGCACCACGTCGGGGCGGATCATCTCCAGGAGGCGGTCGTAGTGGGTGATGACAATGCAACTGCTCTCAGGAGTGCGCAGCATGTTCACGCCCTCGGCCACAATGCGCATGGCATCCACATCGAGACCAGAGTCCGTCTCGTCGAGAATCGACAGCTTCGGCTCGAGCATCGCCATCTGGAAAATCTCGTTGCGCTTCTTCTCGCCACCGCTGAAACCCTCATTCACCGAGCGATTGGCCAGTTTGTTGTCCAACTGCACCACCTTCTGCCGCTCGCGCATCAGTTTCAGGAACTCGCCTGCCTTCAGTTCGGGCAGACCCTGGTATTTGCGCTTCTCGTTGATGGCCGTTTTCATGAAGTTGGTCATCGACACGCCGGGAATCTCCACAGGGTACTGGAACGAGAGGAACAAGCCCTCGTGGGCGCGGTCTTCGGGCTTCATCTCCAACAGGTTCTTGCCGTTGAACCAAGCCTCACCCTCGGTCACTTCGTAGAGCGGATTGCCCACCAATACGGCTGAGAGCGTTGACTTTCCCGAGCCGTTGGGCCCCATGATGGCATGGGTCTCGCCGTCCTTAATCACGAGGTCAATGCCCCGCAGTATCTCCTTGTCGCCGATGCGGGCGTGCAAATTGCGTACTTCTAACATATCCTTCTTGTCGATAGATGTTCTGATTGAGTGCGCAAAGGTACGAATTTTTATCAAATAAGTGAGAAGAATACAAAAGAAAAAAGTTAAATTATTGCATTTTCCCACTCTTTCTTTGCGGATTCTGACGTAATTCACTAATTTTGCACCCAACATCAAATAAAGAAAAAAGAAGCATGAAAAAACTATTGGTGATAGTCATCATCCTGTTAGTGGCGGTGCTGATGACGCAGATGGTACCCGACAAGGCTGCCCACAAGGAGGCTATGATGGCGGCCATCAGGGAGTATGTCGACGAAGAAGCTGAAAACAAGGGGCTGGGCGACAATGTCCTGACGAAGCTGGGGAAAGGCATCGTGAACAAGACCATCGAAGTATCGCTGAACAGCAAGCTGGAACTCAGCAACTATTATATCTTCAACACCACTCACATGAAGCAGGGCGGCAAGGATCGCACCCTGTCGCTTGGCATCTTTGGCCATGTGTTCACCTTCGACAAGAAGATGCTGCGCGAATCGTTAGAGCAGGCCGCCGAAGAGAAGGAAGAGGTGAAGAATGAGCACAAGGCCGCCAAGGAAGCGGCCAAGGAAGCCAAGAAACTGAAGCGCCAGCTGAAGAAGGAGCAGCGCAAACAGAGAAGGGAACAGCGCAGACTCGAAAAAGAGCAACGCAAGCGCGAAAAAGAGGCCAAGTAGGCAGAAAAAGTCAGAAAGGCGAATGCCGGTTGACGCTCCACAGGGTGGGCAATTCTCGTTTGTTGTTGGAGCCGCTATATATATAGGCGGCTCCAACAACAAACAACCATCTTATTGCGGCGCCAACAGGAAACTGGCTGTTTGTCGGCTCGTCGCCCGATGCCTATCGGCACTCCAACAAGAATCGTGCATCATCTTGTAAGAGACCATCTCCATGCTCGTCAGAGATTATCTTCCACGTTGAAAGAGGTTATCTTCCACGTTGTCAGAAACCGTCTCCATGCTCGTCAGAGATAGTCGGCGAGAAGGTTGCTCTCGTTGCCCTTCACCCTACCGTTCCCTCTAACGATACGCTGAGGAGCTTCTGTGCCTCTACGGCGAACTCCATGGGCAGTTTGTTGAGCACTTCCTTGGCGTAGCCGTTCACGATCAGGCCCACGGCCTGCTCCGTGGGGATGCCGCGCTGGTTGCAATAGAAGAGCTGGTCCTCGGAAATCTTGCTCGTTGTGGCCTCGTGTTCCACCACGGCCGTATCGTTGTGGATGTCCATGTAGGGGAATGTATGCGCGCCGCACAGGCTGCCTAACAGCAGCGAGTCGCACGAGGAATAGTTGCGCGCGTTGTCAGCATTCGTTGCCACGCGCACCAGTCCGCGGTAGGAATTCTGCGAATGGCCTGCGGAAATGCCTTTCGAGATGATGGTCGATTTGGTGTTCTTTCCCAGATGAACCATCTTCGTGCCGGTATCGGCCTCCTGATAGTTGTTGGTCACGGCCACGGAGTAGAACTCGGCGGTGCTGTTGTCGCCGCGTAGCACACACGAGGGGTATTTCCACGTGATAGCACTGCCCGTTTCCACCTGCGTCCACGAGAGTTTGGAGTCCTTGCCGCGCAGTTCGCCACGCTTCGTCACAAGGTTCAGCACACCGCCCCGTCCCTGTTCGTCGCCGGGATACCAGTTCTGCACCGTCGAGTATTTCACCTCCGCACGGTTCATCACGATTATCTCCACGATAGCGGCATGCAGCTGGTTCTCATCGCGCATCGGGGCCGTACAACCCTCCAAGTAGCTGACGTAGCTGTCGTCGTCGGCAACGATGAGTGTGCGCTCGAACTGCCCCGTGTTGCGGGCATTGATGCGGAAATAGCTGCTCAGTTCCATGGGTGAGCGCACACCCTTGGGAATGTAGACAAACGAACCGTCGCTGAACACGGCACTGTTCAAGGCGGCAAAGAAATTATCGCGGTAGGGAACGACGGTGCCCAGATACTGGCGCACCAAGTCGGGATGCTGCTGGATGGCCTCGCCGATAGAACAGAAGATAATGCCCTTCTCGCGAAGCTTCTCCTTGAAGGTGGTTTTCACCGACACTGAGTCCATGATGGCGTCCACGGCGGTGTTGCCGCTTAGGGCCAGCCGCTCTTCCAAGGGGATGCCCAGCTTGTCGAACGTCTTCTCCAGTTCGGGGTCTATCTTGCCGTCGCCTTTCGGTTTCCGGGCCATCGGGTCGGCATAATAAGAGATGTCCTGATAGTCGATGGGCGGCAGGTGGAGATGGCCCCACGTGGGCTGTTCGAGCGTCTGCCAGTGGCGCAGCGCCTTCAGGCGGAACTCCAGCATCCACTCAGGCTCACCCTTCTTGGCAGAAATCAGCCGCACCACATCCTCGTTCAGCCCCCGTTCGATAATCTCCGTGCTGACATCAGTTGTGAATCCAAACTCATATTTCTTCTCGGCAATGCGGCGCACCAGCTCGTTGCCGCCGTCCATTGCTCCTTTTTCCTTCTTATCTTCCATTGCGGCTGCAAAGTTACGAATAAGTGAGAACAATACAAAACAAAAAACCTTTTTTATGTTATTATTGTCGAGTGAATTTTTCCTTCTTTATTTGCCTTTTGGCAGCTTCCGCTGTGCACCGACAAAAAACGCGCCGACTCTCTCTCGTTCGAGGAGCCGGCGCGTGCAAGCATGCTTGTCGTAGTAGAAAGTTACAGCTTCTGCTGCACTTCTATCTCTGTGAAAGTTTCGATGATGTCGCCCACCTGGATGTCGTTGAAGTTGACCAGCGAGATGCCGCATTCCAGGCCGGTGGCCACTTCCTTGGCATCGTCCTTGAAGCGCTTCAGGGCATCGATGTTGGCGGTGTGCACCACGATACCGTCGCGGACGACGCGAGCCTTGTCCTTGTTGTGTACCTTGCCGTCGATGACCAGACCGCCGGCCACGGTACCCACCTTCGAGATCTTGAACACCTGCTTCACCTCTATCTCGCCTGTGATGATTTCCTTCTTCACCTTGTCGAGCATGCCCTCCATGGTCTGCTTGATGTCGTCGATGGCGTCGTAGATGATCGAGTAGGTGTTGATTTCCACGCCTTCGCGTTCGGCCAGCTTGCGGGCATCGGCCGACGGGCGAACCTGGAAGCCCACGATGATGGCCTTCGAAGCCGAAGCGAGCATCACGTCGTTCTCCGAGATCTGACCGACGGCCTTCGAGATGACGTTCACCTGCACCTTCTCGGTAGAGAGCTTGATGAACGAGTCGCTCAGGGCCTCTATCGAACCGTCGGTATCACCCTTGACGATGATGTTCAGCTCGTGGAACTCGCCCAGAGCGATGCGGTGTGAGATGTCGTCGAGACCCAGCGTCTTCGTCGTACGCAACGACTGTTCGCGCTGCAGCTGTGTACGCTTGGTGCATATCTCGCGTGCCTCTTGCTCCGTCTCCATGATATGGAAGGAGTCGCCGGCGGTGGGAGCACCGTTCAGGCCGAGAATGATGGCAGGCTCTGCCGGTCCGGCTTGTTCGATGCGCTGGTTGCGCTCGTTGAACATGGCCTTGATCTTACCAAAGCTGGTACCGGCCACCACGACGTCGCCCACTTTGAGCGTACCGTTCGACACGAGCACCGTCGACACGTAGCCGCGGCCTTTGTCGAGCGACGACTCAATGATGCTACCCGTGGCCTTGCGGTTCGGGTTGGCCTTCAGGTCGAGCATCTCGGCTTCCAGCAGCACTTTCTCCAACAGTTCGTCGACGCCGAGTCCCTTCTTGGCGGAGATTTCCTGACACTGGTACTTGCCGCCCCAGTCCTCTACGAGGAGGTTCATGTTGGCAAGGTCTTCGCGAATCTTGTCAGGGTTGGCTCCCGGTTTGTCTATCTTGTTGATGGCGAATACCATCGGCACGTTGGCCGCCTGTGCATGGGCGATGGCCTCCTTGGTGGTGGGCATGACCGAGTCGTCGGCAGCGATGATGATGATGGCGATGTCCGTCACCTGAGCACCACGGGCACGCATGGCGGTGAAGGCCTCGTGGCCCGGCGTGTCAAGGAAGGTAATCTGGCGTCCGTCCTTCAGCTCCACGTTGTAGGCACCGATGTGCTGGGTGATACCTCCGGCCTCACCGGCGATGACATTGGTGTTGCGGATGAAGTCGAGCAGCGATGTCTTACCGTGGTCCACATGGCCCATGACGGTCACGATGGGTGCGCGTGGCACGAGGTCGTTCTCGTCGTCGGCCTCCTCGGTGATGGCGTTCTGCACCTCGGCGCTCACATATTCCGTCTGGAAACCGAACTCGTCGGCCACAATGTTGATGGTCTCAGCATCGAGGCGTTGGTTGATGCTCACCATGATGCCGATGCTCATACAGGTAGCGATGACCTGCGTGACGTTGACATTCATCATCGTGGCCAGCTCGCTCACGGTGACAAACTCCGTGAGTTTCAGGATCTTGCTGGCGGCATCCTGCTCAGCCATCTGCTCGTGCAGACGTTCCTGAACGGCATCGCGCTTCTCCTTACGGTATTTCGCGCCCTTCTTGTTCTGGGTGGTCTTGTTGGTCAGACGGGCCAACGTCTCCTTCACTTGGCGTGCCACGTCCTCTTCGTTTACCTCCAAAGGTTTTTGGTTACGCTTCTTGTTCTTCTTCTTGCCGCTGCCTTGGGCATTCTGTTGCTTGCCGCCCTGACTGGGCTGAGGTTTGTTGCCGCCTTGCTTTCCTGCGGCTTCAATGTCGACGCGCTCCTTGGTGATGCGCGAACGCTTCTTCTTTTCGCCGTTGGCACTGGCGCGCGACTCGCGTTCCTGCTTGGCTTTCTCCTCGCGCTCCTTGCGCTTCTCCTCCTTGGATTTCTTCTTTGGGCGGGTGCTCTGGTTCAGCGAGTCGAGGTCAATCTTTCCCAGGACATTCACCTTTGGAGCCAGTTTCTGCTCGCTCTTCAAGGTGAACACCTCCTTCTTTTCGGTGGTTTCCGTTTCTGCTATGGCAGGTTCAACGGGGGCAGGCACTTCCTGTTCCACCTTCTGCTCTACGGGTTCGCTCACAGTTGGTTTCTCGTTGTCCTGCACCGGTGTCTCCACCTTCTTCTCCGTCGGAATCTCCTGAGGCTTCGGGCTCTCGGCAGCAGCCTTCTTCACGGGTTCCTCAATGGTTTTGGGAGTTTCAGACTTCGCCTTATCTTCTTTCTTCCCAATGCTGTCCAAGTCGATTTTTCCCAACGGCTTGAACTGCTGTTTGGGCGGGACGAGTGTCTCCACCTTGGTTTCGGCAGGACGCTTTTTCTCCTTGGTGTGCTTGGGGAACAGTTTCCCGGCGAGGTCCTTTTCCTGCTTGTCCTTCTTGAACTGGTTGACGAGCGCGTTGTACTGCTCGTCGCTCAGCTTGAAGCTCAGATCGGCCCTCACCTCACCCAAGTCGTTTCTTTTTTCCAGGAATTCAACTGCCGTTTGAAGTCCTATGTTCAACTCTCTGATTGCTTTGTTTAATCTGATACTCACCTTATCTTATGCTTTTACAATTAGTCTATTAATGATTTTCGATTATTCTTCGGGGGCTTCGGGAGCTTGGGGAGCTTCGGGTTCTTCGAACTCTGCGCGCAGCACTTCGAGCAGATGGTCCACCGTCTCTTCCTCGAGGTCGGCCTTCTCCACGAGCATTTCGCGCGGAGCATTGAGCACGGCCTTTGCTGTGTCGAGTCCGATTTTCTTGATCGACTCGATGACCCATTCGTCAATCTCATCTGCGAACTCGTCGAGGTAGATGTCCTCGTCGGCTTCGCTCTCGCTGACCTCACGGAACACGTCGATGGTATACTCTGTCAGCATGCTGGCCAGTTTGATGTTCAGTCCGCCGCGTCCGATGGCGAGGCTTACCTCTTCGGGGCGCAGGTAGACTTCAGCCTTGTGGTTCTCTTCATCAATCGTGATGCTCGACACCTGTGCAGGGCTCAGTGCGCGCTGAATGAAGAGTTTGGTGTTGGTGGTGAAGTTGATGACGTCGATATTCTCATTGCCGAGCTCGCGCACGATGCCATGCACACGGCTTCCCTTCACGCCGACGCAGGCTCCCACGGGGTCGATGCGCTCGTCGTAGCTCTCTACGGCAATCTTGGCGCGCTCTCCTGGCATGCGTGCCACGCGGCGGATGGTGATCAGGCCGTCTTCAATCTCTGGAACTTCAGCCTCGAGCAGGCGTTCCAGGAACATGGGGCTGGTGCGCGAGAGGATAATCTTCGGGTTGTTGTTCTCGTTGTCCACGCGGAGGATGACGGCACGGATGGTCTCACCCTTGCGATACTGGTCGTTGGGAATCTGTTCCGACTTGGGGAGAATGAGCTCGTTGTTGTCCTCGTCGACCACCAGCACTTCGCGCTTCCACACCTGGTAAACCTCGCCGCTGACGACCTGTCCCACGCGATCCTTATATTTATTATAGAGCGAGTCGTGCTCCAGTTCAAGGATTTTCGAGGCCAGTGTCTGGCGCAGGTTCAAGATGGCACGACGCCCGAATTTCTTGAAGTCGACACGTTCTGACACTTCTTCGCCCTCCTCGTAGTCGTCTTCTATCTTGCGTGCCTCTGACAGGCTGATTTCCTTGTTCTCGTCCTCCACCTCACCATCGGCCACCACCGTACGGTTGCGGTAAATCTCAAAGTCGCCCTTGTCGGGGTTCACAATGACATCGAAATTCTCGTCGCTGCCGAAAATTTTGGCGATGACGTTGCGAAAGCTCTCTTCCAGAACGCTTACCAGTGTCGTACGGTCGATGTTCTTGTCTTGGGTAAACTGGGTGAAAGTGTCAACCAGGTTCACACCTTCTGCCTCTTTTTTGATTGCTGCCATAGCTTATTTGAAACTTATTAAGTATTTAGTATATTTCACTTCGTCCATGTTGTACTGGCGGTCCACATCCTGCAGTTCAGGACGTTTTTTGCCTTCCACCTTTACCTTCTCCTTCACGGTGACGATAAAGTCTCGTCCGTCGACACTCTTGAGCAGGCCCTTCACCTTCTTACCGTCGGCTGTAAGCACTTCCACTTCTTTGCCGATGAAGTTGCGGTATTGCTGCTCCACCTTGAAAGGCTGTCCCAATCCAGCGCTGCCGACCTCGAGCTCGAAGTCTTCCTCGTCGCGGTTGAGGTGGTCTTCGATGTAGCGGCTCAGCGCCACACAGTCTTCAATCCACACACCATCGGCGTGGTCGATCTCCACTACGATCTTGTTGTCACTACTGATTGCAATGTCCACGAGGAAGTAGTCTTTCCCTTCAAGCCATTGCTCCACTAATTCTTGAATCTTGTTCTTTTCAATCATATATAAGTTTGAATTATAAATGAAAATGAGAGGCTTCTGCAAGCCCCTCATTCCACTGAACGGGTGCAAAGGTACGACATTTCTTTAATCTGTGCAAATTTTTTTCAATTTTTGTGCAAATTTTAGCGTAAAAAGACGTGTTTCCCGAACGAGAGCGCCTTCTGACAAGCCAAAAGAACGGATTGTTGGCTCAGCCAATCCTCTCCCACTCAGAGGGGCGGAGAATGCGTAAATGTTTGTTCAGGTCGTTTTCCAACTCAGAAAACATTTTTTTTTCTAAGTCGGAAAATATTCTTTCCCGCATGACGAAACAATACGAGGTGGCAATTACATACAGAAAGTTATTGAAAGACCCTCTAATTGCGGACCTTTTGTCAGATTGTAGCGCTTATTATGGAGTTGGGCTTATGAAATGTAAGTTATTGAAAGCCGATATTCGCAAACCGTAAAATTAATAAGCAAAAGTGGATAGAAATGTTCACAAATGCCATCTGCTATCGAATTTTTTGCTTTTGATGTTTTTTCAATGTATTTCATGGAAAACGCTTTCTATGGATTGTTCAAATTTACAAAAAACGACCGGTCTTTTGTGCAATTTCTTAAATTTGAACAAGCTGAAAGCTGAAAAATTAGGAGGTTTATTGCTTTTTTCCGATATTTGCATCGTCAAACTATTAATTTGCGAATGATAAAGAAATTGTTACTTTCGATGTCCGTGATGCTGGTTTCGGCTTTGTTGGTCGAAGCAGCACCAGCTCTTCCGGGTATCAAGAAAATGGTACGGTTGACCGATGGCACCATGGTACAAGTGCAACTGCGCGGCGATGAGCACGGCTCGTGGTGGGCAGATGCCGATGGCAACGCGTACAAAAAACAGATGAACGGAAACGACGATGTTTATGAGAAGACTGATTTGAGTGCCTTGGCCAGGCGTGCCAACATACGTCGCGAGACGGTGAATGCCGTGCGCCAGAGCAAAACGAATGGGCCACGCCGCATCACACCGGGTATGGATCATCAGCCATATGAGGGGTCGAAGAAAGGCTTGATCCTCCTCGTGCAGTATCAGGATTTGGCTTTCGAGCAAGCTCATACACGCGATCTTTACAATCATGCAGCCAATACGGTGGGGTTTACCCATGAGTTGGGATATCAAGGATCTATCCACGATTATTTCTATGATATGTCTGACGGCAAGTTCGACCTTTCGTTCGATGTCCTGGGTCCCTTCACCTTGAAAAACAAGCAGGCGTACTACGGTGGCGATACCGGCATGATGGACGCCAATGCCTACGAGATGGTGCTGGAAGCCTGCCAGACTGTTGATCAGGATGTGGATTTTTCAGACTACGACTGGGATGGCGACGGCATTGTCGACCAAGTGATAGTCATTTATGCCGGTCACGGACAGAATGGCATCGGTGGCGACTACAGCGTGTGGCCCCATGAGTATTATTTCAGCCAGAATCCCATTTATAGCAACCAACATACGGAATTGCCTATTTTCGACAACGTCCAACTCGATACATACGCATGTACTTCAGAGTTGACAGTATACGGTCTAGATGAGAACGACAACTACATTCCTGGCCTCGACGGTATCGGCACGCTCTGCCATGAGTTTGCCCACTGTCTGGGCTTGCCCGACATGTACGACACGGGCGAAGGTGAGTTTTATGGTATGGGCACCTGGGACCTTATGGACCAGGGCTCATACAATGCTCACGCTTTCCTGCCGGCATCACTCACGGCCTATGAACTGAGCTACATCGGGTGGCGTCAACCCATCGAACTGACGGAAGACTGCACCATCGACGACATGCAAGCCATCACAGAAGGTGGCAATACATACATTATTTATAATGAAGGCTACCGCGACATTGAGTACCAGAGTGAGACGGGGACAACCCTGCATCGCGAAGAGTACTACCTGCTGGAAAATCGCCAGCCTACCAAGTGGGACCGCGGACTCTATGGCAATGGCCTCCTGATTACCCATGTGGAATATTTCCCCGACCTTTGGGCATACAATGCCGTCAACTGGTCGGGCATCAGTGCGGATCCCGCATCCGTACACCAGTACTGTCATGTGGTGTGTGCCGACGACTCATACGTGGGCGTTTACGACATTCAGGGAAAATATGGTGAGCCCGACGCCTACATCGGTGGGTTGGACATCTCTGGCGACACCTATCCTTATGAAGGCAACGATAGCCTGACCAACACCTCGTGGCCCTATGCTAAGGTTTACCGTGCCAACACAGATGGCTCTATGCGCCTGAATAAGGCCATTACTGGTATTCACCGCAACGACGACGGGACGGTGGGATTCACCTTCCGCGCTGTTGACACAAATACTGAGATCAGCGAGGAGCATTTCCGTACGGGTAAGGTGTTCTTGGCAGAAACTTTCGACAAATGTAATGGCAAGGGCGGCAACGATGGCAAGTGGGGACCGTCTGCCAACATCGGCAGTGCCAAGCTCGATGCCGACAACTATACGGAGTACAATCAGTGGGACGGTGCTATCATGGGAGCCAACCAATGTGCCAAGATCGGTGTGAAAGGAAAGGCCGTACCGGCTATCACGCCCCTTTTCTATACTGAGGGTATGGCATACGTCACCTTCCAGGCCGCTCCCTATCATGGCGACAACAATGTGTTGACCGTATGGGTACGCAATAAGTCGTTCATGGGTGGTGGCGTAGTGATAGACAATCCCAATGTCTTGGTGACTTACGAAGACGAGAATTACATGGGAATTGAGTTTGAATTGCAGGAAGACCAGTGGACCGACTGCTCGTTCACAATCTTTGGCGAAGGCGACATCGACATCTGTTTCTGTCCTGGTCAGCGCGCCTTCCTCGACAGCGTGTATGTGCAGGCTCCAAAGCCCCTCACGGCAACGTCGATTCAGTCGCCCGTTGTTGTGAAAAACACCAACGGTGGCTTGATTTACGACCTTCTGGGTCGACGCATCGATGGTGTTCCCGAAAAGGGTATCTACATCGTTGGCGGACGCAAAGTGCTCGTCAAGTGATTTTTATTCATCAGAATAACATAAATAATAAAAATAAGGAAATGAAAAAGATTCTACAAATTACAGCCGCTGCCATGCTCTGCCTCTCGGCAAGCACTGCCAGCGCACAGGTTACCCTCTATGGTAACGTCACAAATGGATTCAACACGACAAAGACTGTTGAGGCTTATGGCCAGACCTTCAATGTGGAATTGGAGTGGGGCGTGGAACGCGTGGGTATCCATAAGTTCGACATCGCCAATGGCACTGCGGTGCAGACCATGCTCGTCAGCAACGAGACCATGTTGGCAGCTGCAGGCAACTCTGATCAGTGGGGACTGGGATGGTACGACGAAAACGGCCATTACGTCAATGCATGGGGGCACACCATCTATGGACGTGCAGGCGCTGTGTATGCCAATGGCGTTTATTATACATTCAACCCCTCTCAGGGCGATGACTTCGGACAGGCCGACAACGACGTGTTCACCGAAGTGAAGATGCGCAACTGGGACGCCGCCGCTTATTTCAATGATGCCAACCTGAGCCCGCTCACATGGAAACAGATAGGCACCACGGTGTCGTTGGCCCCTGAGAGCTACATGTCATTCACCGACCTGACCTACGACTATGCCGATGACCAGGTATATGGCATCAGTGTCATCGTCAGTGACGAGTCACCCGCCGTGCCCTATCTGCTCACAAAGGTAGACCTCGATGCGCGCACCGCCACACCCGTCAGCACGCTGTCGCTGCCGGAGGAGATTCGTGCCTTGGCCGCTCACCCCAATGGCTATCTCTATGGTATCGGTCCGTCGGGCACGCTCTATCAGATTGACAAGGAGACTGCCGAGTGCACCGCTCTTGGTGTACTTCACAAGAGCCAGCATCGTATTCAGAGTGCCGTCATTGACTGGCGCACAGGCAAAATGTACTGGACCTGCAACGAGTTTGCTGCTGTGCAGTCTATGAATGGTGTGCCTCCCACCCAGGAGGATGAATTCAACAACAATGTGACCGCTCTCTACGAGGTAGATGTGGATGCCGTCACAGAGACCAAACTGCTCAACTACGACTACCGTGAAGAGGTGGCTGGCCTGTTCTTTATCGACGATTTCGTAAAGAAAGACTATGACCTGAACGTGAAGTGGACCGCTACCCCGCTGCAGCTGATTGTTGGCGAGCCTGCCCAGATTGTGACCACCGTGAAGAATGTGGGTAACAAGCAGATTAACTCGTTCTCCGCAGAGCTCTATGTCAATGGCGTGAAAGTGAAGACACAAACTGGCAAGCCCCTCAAGGCTGGTGCCAAGACTGATGTGGAATTCAACTACATTCCTGAAGTAACTACTGGTGAATCGGCTGATATTCAGGTGAAAATAGTCTGTGCAAAGGATGAGAATGAAGACAACAACGAGACCACCGTGAAGACCATCGCCGTACAACAGGCTGACCTGCCCACCGTTGAGATCAGCGGCACTCAGGTGGAAGGCAAGGTGAACATCAGCTGGAGCAAACCCCAGGGTGGTGAGAAGGTTGAGGACTTCGAGCGCTATGCTCCGTTCATCATCGACAATATTGGCAACTGGACACTCATCGACCGCGACGGTGCCTATCTCTCTACATGGAGATCAGCTTTGGGTGGCTACGAGTGGCCCAACAACACCACGCCGCAGGCCTATCAGGTGTTCAACCCGTGGGAAGCTGGATTCGATGCCGACCACATTGAAGATCCAATGAGTACGTACTATTGCCAGTCGGGCAACCAGATGCTGATGGCTCAGATTGGTGGCTTTGCTGCCGACCATGAAGGTGGACAGCCCAACCTCGTTGATGGCGACAACTGGCTCATCTCGCCCGAATTGACCGGTGAGAAGCAGACCATCTACTTCTATGCCAAGAGCTGGACATCGCAGGTGGAGAATACTACCACTTACGTACCTTACTCTTCTGCGGAGCAGTTCAACGTGCTGTACTCGATGACCGATACCGACCCTGCCAGCTTCACACTCTTGGAGGCTTTGGTGGCTCCTGAATATTTCGAGGATCCGTTTGAGGAAGAACTCCCCGAGGGAACGAAGTATTTTGCCATCCAGCACATCACTCCGTGGGCTTACGACTATTGGGAGGACGGCACCATGACGCCGAGCACGAACATGACAGCCTTCTTCTTGGACGACATCACTTACACGCCGGCTGTTCCTGGCATCCTGGGTTATAACATCTATCGCAACGGTTCGAAGATAAATTCTGATCCTGTGTCCAGCACTCGCTACTCAGTTTCTCTCGTCAACGGTCACAACGACATCTATGTGACAGTGGTCTATGAGAATGGTGAGTCAGCTCCGAGCAACTACTATTCTGTCGACTATGAAGGTGGTGTGGCCACAGCCATCAATGCTGTCAGCTTCGACGCAAGCCACATGAGCGTCTACACCGCAGCTGGTCAGTATGTGGGTAACCGCCTGCCTGCCACAAAGGGAACCTATGTGGTACGCACCAATGGCAAGACCCAGAAGGTCGTAGTGAAGTAATCGATACATCATAGCACTATAGGTTTTTAATTAAGATTGTTTAGAGAAACGCTACATTAAAAAATCATCATTATTCGCAATTTGATTTAAGCGTAACAATGGGCGGGGTGGTGCGAGAGCATCGCCTCGTTTTTTTGTGAGATACTATTGCCAGAGTTGCTGGAGTACATTCAGCGACTTCAGTTGCGGGAAATTGCTGACATGTAGGCGGTAGTAGTCAATGAGGACGGCGGTGATGTTGTTGCGTTGCTGATGTGTCATTCGGAAGAGGTGCATCGTGTCGTAGTTCATGCGCATGAGCGTAGAGATGTGTGCCGCATCTTGTGGCGAAAGGAAACTGCTGTGCATGGGCTGCTGCGTAGTGAAACAGGCTGCCTGCAGGTCGAAGAAGTCGCCGTCGTGGTAGTTGTCGATGTTTGGATAGAATCCGATGAATCGGCTCATACGCATCATGAAGACGAGATGGAAGTTGGCTGGCGTCTGTTGGCATGCGTCAAGCCAGCGGAGGCTACTTTCGATATAAGTGTAAAGGTTGGGATTGTCGTGTTCCTCGCGCGTACCATAATATATAAACTCAGATAGGAAGAGCGCGATGGCGAGTTTTTCGGGCTGCAGGGGAATCGATGTATAGGGTGCGTTGAGGCGTACGTCGCGGAAATGATGCAGCTCGGCATTGGGTCTTAGATCTATTTCTGCATCAAGGATGTTCATTTGCTGGAAAAGCTGTTTCTTCAGTTTTCCGCGTTGAGTGGTTGGAATGCGTGCCACAACCGAGAGTCTTCCCTCGGTTTTTGTGAGCAGGCTGACGATGATTTTCTGTTCACCGTAGCGTGTCGTATGGAGCACGATGGCGGGTGTTTTTATAATCATTTGTGTGCAAAATTACACAAAATTCGCGATTTAATGAAAATTTCTTGAAGAAAATTTGCGTGAATGAAAAAATAGCCGTACCTTTGCACCCGCTTTTGACAAAACAGAATTATCTGAATTGGCAAATTGCAAGTGGTAAGGTCCCTTCGTCTATCGGTTAGGACGAGAGATTTTCATTCTCTAAAGAGGAGTTCGACTCTCCTAGGGACTACAACGACGTTGAGGAGTTCACCCGCTGAATGGAATCAACAGATGAAAGGTTGAAGGTTAAAAGATAAAAACGAAATTATAAAGATGGCAAATCACAAATCATCCAAGAAGAGAATCCGTCAGACGAAGACGAGAACTCTCCACAATCGTTATTACGCTAAGACGATGCGTAATGCTGTCCGCAAGTTGCGCGCAGTGACTGACAAGGAAGAAGCAGTAAAGATGTATCCGATGGTTCAGAAGATGCTGGACAAGTTGGCTAAGACGAATATCATTCATAAGAATAAGGCTTCTAACCTGAAGTCGAAGCTCGCCTTGCATATTAATAAGCTTTAATAGAGAAAATGTTGTGTAAACATCGTTTCATCGTTTCATAATTTTTTGGGAACTGCTTGCCATTGTTTGGTAGGCAGTTCTTTTTTTTCGTACGAATGTTTTTACCTTTGTTTAGATGTGTATCGATATGCTGAGAAAGAGAACGATTCAAATGCTATGGGTGGCTGCATTGTTGATGCTGTCCATGCAGAGTTGGGCACAGTTCAACTGGCCCTATGAGGTGAACAACGGTCGGGTGACCACCCATGTGCCAGAACGCCAGTCCGGTCAACTGCCGGCATTGGGGCTCCGTACGTCAAAACTACCTGTTGTGCGCGTAGGCTTTGTGGGTCTGGGCATGCGAGGCAGTGACGCCGTGGAACGCTGGACCCACATCCCCGGCATTCAGGTGGTGGCCTTGTGCGACTATGAGGTCCAGCGCGCCAATGCTTGCCAGCAGGCCTTGGAGAAGGCTTCCATGCCTCGTGCCGCCGTCTATCACGGCGAGAAAGGCTATGAGGAGCTCTGTGCCCGCAACGACCTCGACCTGGTTTATATTGCCACTGACTGGGTCCATCACTTCCCCGTGGCCCGCTGCGCCTTGGAGCATGGCAAGCATGTGGCCGTGGAAGTGCCTTCGGCCATGAATCTTCATGAAATCTGGGCATTGATAGACCTCGTGGAGCAGAAGCGCCTTCACTGTATGATTCTGGAAAACTGCTGTTACGACTTCTTTGAACTCAACTCGCTTTCTATGGCGCAGCAGGGTGTTTTCGGCGAAGTGATCTATGCTCAGGGAGCTTATCGCCACGAGCTGTCGCCCTATTGGGACAAATATTGGAACGGCGATCCGAACGACCGCCTGCAGTGGCGGTTGCGCTACAACAAGGACCATCGCGGAGATGTCTACCCAACGCATGGACTCGGCCCGATAGCTCAGGTGATGAACATCCACCGCGGCGATCGTATGGAAACCCTTGTGGCCATGGACACCCGGTCGTTCAACGGCCGTCAGCTGGTGAAAGACCGCACGGGTGAAGACGTGGAATTCCGCAACGGCGACCATACCACCACGCTTATCCGAACTGCACAGGGAAAGGTGTTGGAAATCCACCACAACGTGATGACCCCCCAGCCCTACAACCGAATGTACCAACTGACGGGAACGGAAGGCTTTGCCAACAAATATCCTCGCGAGGGGTATGCCGTTCAGGGACGTTGGCTGAAAACCGCAGAAAAGCATGCTGAGGCTGCTGAGAGCCAGAAATACGACCAGCTGACGGGTCATTCGTACCTTACTGAGGAACAGAACCGGATGTTGGTGGAGCGATTCACGTCGCCCCTTGTCACGCGTTATGAAAAGAAAGCAAAGGAGGTGGGAGGCCACGGCGGCATGGACTTCATCATGGACTCGCGTCTGGTCTATTGCCTGCAGAATGGTCTACCGCTCGACATGGACATCTACGACCTCGCCGAATGGTGCTGCCTCGCCGAGCTTGGCGCCATCTCCATGGACAACGGCAACCTGCCCGTGGAGGTGCCTGACTTCACCCGTGGCTACTGGCAGGAGCAACAGGGCTACAGACATGCCTTTGCCACACCTGCCGATGAGACCCGCGCTGATTCCATTGCCCGTGCTTTCACTGCCCGTCTGACGGGGAAATAAGCCGCAGGCAGACGTAAATCCCGACCGTACCTTATTAACCTACGCTGCCTACATTAATAACCTACGCTGCGTAGGTTAATAACCTACGGTGCCTACATTATTAACCTACGGTCGGCATTTGTGGCAAACGACACGCTCGCCGACCGTCTTTTGCCGTCGGACAAGGGTGGTTTTCTATTCGGATTGCCCACTATTTTTCCTCGTCAAAAGTATATGCTAAAAAAGGTTTTTTTGTTTTGTCGTTTGCGGAATAATTCGTACCTTTGCACTCTCTATTAAGAACAACAAGAAGAATGGAAGATATACAGAACACTACGCAGGATTATTCCGCGAGTAATATTCAGGTGCTTGAGGGTTTGGAAGCCGTACGTAAGCGCCCAGCCATGTATATTGGCGATATCAGTGAGAAAGGTTTGCACCACTTGGTGAACGAGACCGTGGACAACTCCATCGACGAGGCCATGGCCGGCTATTGTACGCATATCGAGGTGACCATCAACGAAGACAACTCCATCACTGTGCTCGACAATGGTCGCGGTATTCCCGTCGACGAGCATGAGAAGATGCACAAGTCGGCCTTGGAAGTGGTCATGACGGTGCTTCATGCAGGAGGTAAGTTCGACAAGGGTTCCTACAAGGTCAGTGGCGGTCTGCATGGTGTGGGCGTCAGTTGTGTGAATGCCCTGTCGCAGCGCATGCTCTCGCAGGTGTACCGTGATGGCAAAATCTATCAGCAGGAATACGAAAAGGGCAAACCGCTCTATCCCGTGAAGGTGGTCGGTGAGACTGAGTTGCGTGGCACCCGCCAGCAGTTCTGGCCCGATCCTACGGTGTTTACCACCACCACGTATCAGTGGGACATTATCGCCCGCCGTATGCGCGAGCTGGCCTTCCTGAATGCTGGTATCACCATTACGCTGACCGACCTGCGCCCTGACGAGGAGGGTAACACACGTCAGGAGGTGTTCCACGCCCATGACGGACTGAAGGCTTTCGTGCGCTATGTGGATCGTCATCGCACCCACTTGTTCGACGATGTCATCTATCTGAAGACCGAGAAGCAGGGCGTGCCCATTGAGGTGGCCGTGATGTACAATACCGACTATTCTGAGAACATCCACTCCTACGTCAACAATATCAATACCATCGAGGGAGGTACGCACCTGACGGGTTTCCGTACGGCGCTGACGCGTACGCTGAAGGCGTATGCCGATGCCGATCCTTCCATTTCAAAGCAGATTGAGAAGGCCAAGATTGAGATTGCCGGTGAGGACTTCCGCGAGGGTCTGACGGCCGTTATCAGCATCAAGGTGGCCGAACCGCAGTTCGAAGGCCAAACCAAGACGAAACTTGGCAACTCGGAAGTGGCCGGTGCCGTGCAGCAGGCCGTGGGTGAGGCTCTCTCAGCCTACCTTGAGGAGCATCCGAAAGAAGCCAAGCAGATTTGCGACAAGGTGATTCTGGCAGCTACAGCACGTATCGCCGCCCGCAAGGCGCGAGAGAGTGTGCAGCGCAAGAACCCCATGTCGGGTGGTGGACTGCCCGGCAAACTGGCCGACTGCTCGAACAAGGATCCGAAGGAGTGTGAGATATTCCTTGTCGAGGGAGACTCCGCCGGAGGTTCTGCCAAGCAGGGCCGCGACCGCTACACGCAGGCCATCCTGCCGCTCCGCGGTAAGATTCTGAACGTGGAGAAAGTGCAATGGCATCGCGTATTCGAGGCTGAGTCGGTGATGAACATCATCCAGAGTATTGGCGTGCGCTTTGGCGTGGAAGGTGAGGGCGACCGCGAGGCCAACATCGACAAGCTGCGCTACGACAAGATTATCATCATGACCGATGCCGACGTCGATGGCTCGCACATCGACACGCTCATCATGACGCTGTTCTACCGCTTCATGCCGAAGGTCATACAGGAAGGTCATCTCTACATCGCCACACCGCCGCTGTACAAGTGTACGTACAAGAAAGTCAGCGAGTACTGCTATACCGAGCAGCAGCGTCAAGCCTTCATCGACAAGTATGTGGCTGGCGATGAGAACTCCACGGCTCTGCATACCCAGCGCTACAAAGGTTTGGGTGAGATGAATCCTGAGCAGCTTTGGGAAACCACGATGGATCCCTCCACCCGTTTGCTCAAGCAGGTGAGCATCGAGAACGCCGCCGAGGCCGACGAAATCTTCTCCATGCTGATGGGCGACGACGTGGAACCACGCCGCGAATTCATCGAGCAGAACGCCACCTACGCCAATATCGACGCATAACCCGGATTATCTATCCGTGGATGGACTAACAACGAATTACACGAATGAAACAAATTGTTTAGGGATGTGCAAACATCCGCAATTCGTTTCATTCGTGTAATTCGTTGTATTGTAAGATTACTTCTTCTTTTTAAAGAAAACGTCGTAGAAAAGCCAGTCCACGAGATTGCCGATTCCAAAGAATTTTACGTCGAGGGCGGCATTTTCCACATCGCGCTCCGTGTCGGCGAACTCGAAGTTGAAGTTGATATTGCCTATCCTTGCGTCAAGGCTGGCGAATTCGGGATTCATCTGCCGAATGTCGCGACGCACCTGTTCGCCGCATCCGAAGAGGGTGGCGTAGACCAGATAGTTCTTCCACAGCTGCACCTCGTAGGCATGACGCTCGTTGGAAATAGTGAATTCCTCGAGGAATTTCTTGAGGCCCAGCACGCGGCGGACATTCTCACGGTCGGCTTTTATCTCGGCCTTCGTCATCCTGTGACGTAGCATCAGTACGAGCGTCCGCATCTCTTGTTTGTGCGATTTCATGTAGTCGTTGAGCTCTTTCGACTGGAACACCCGATCCTTGCCTGCTGCTTCTTTCAGCATTTTGTACAGCATCTCCTCCGCTTTTTGGTCGTCAGGATGCGTCAGGGACTCGTTTTTGTCGCCCGCTCCAATGGCCAGCGCCTGCACGACTCCTGGCTCCCCACTGTTGTCGATAACAGGTTTCAGCCGTCCGTCGTAGACCATTTTCAGCAGAAAAGCATTGATGAGGTTCTTCAGGTTGCTGCCGTCCATGACATTGAGTGAGTAGAGAATGATGTTGGTCTGCTTCAGTCCATAGACTGGTTCGCGGCACCATCCGAGACCGTTCTGCATCTGGGAGAGCAGCGCTGAGCGTGCCTGTTCCCTCAGGGCCACGACAATGAGACCCGCCACGATGGGAAAAAGGGCACCGCCAAAGACGAGGATGCCGCAGAACATCCATATCGGATCAAGCCCGAAGGGCAGGGGGATGCCGTTCAGCCACTGGGCAAAGCGCACGATGAGGTTCGTGAGCCATTCGACGAGGGGTTGTAGGAGAGGGATGTAAAGCATAGTTTGAGACTATTGTTGATGATGAACTGCGGTAACCGCAGTCTACAGAATATGAAATGACTATCGGATGCCGCCGCCGCGTCCGCCGCCGGAGAATCCTCCTCCTCCGCGGAACGATGAGCGTCCGCCGAATCCTGAACTGCGTCTGGTCTGTGTGCTTTCTGCTTTCTTGCGGTCGATGAAGTTGTTAATGTGGTTGGTGCCCGACATGGCTGCTGCCGTGAAGGATGGCAACAGGTTGTCGGAGCTTTCCAATTGTCGGGTGATGGTGTCCATCTGGAAGAACTCCGGGTTGATTTGTTTCATGTCCTTTCGCACCTGTTCGCCGCAACCGAAAAGTGTAGCGTAGATGAGGTAGTCTTTCCACAGGTTCACCTCGTAGGCATGGCGTTCGTTGCTGAGGGTGAATTCTTCGAGGAACTTCTTGAAACCCAACAGTTTCTTGGCGCCATCCATTTGGTCCTCCTTCATGTCGTGGGCAAACGTCATCTTTTGCAGTTCTTCCACGAGTGGCACCAATGCTTCCTCGTGCTCCTTCATGTAGTTCTTCAACTCTTTGGGCTGCAGGATATGGTCTTCGCCCGCGGCGTTGAGGAATACATCGAAGAGCTTGGGCAGCAACGAGGCGTCGTTGTCCATCAACTTCGCGTCCGTTTTCTGCTCCCCGATGGCCAGAAACAGCTTCTTGTCTTCGTCGGGCGACCCAGCCAGCGTCACGTTTTCTCGTTCGTCCACCACTTTGAGCCATCCCATGTAGAGCATTTTCAGCACGTAGGCAGAGAGCAGGTTCTTCGTGTTGAAGCCCGAGAGGAAGGACAATCCGGCGAGAATGGAGTTGGATTTCTGCAGACCGTAGACCGGTTGGCGCCACCAGTTGAGGTTTTCTTTCAGCTGTTTCTTGAGCTTACGTTCTTTCTTGATACCCGATGCTATGGAACTGATGCCAAAGATTCCGCCCACCACTGCAATCAGTCCGCCGAGAACAATGAAAATCCACGCAAGGAATTCCCCCAGTTTGTCACTCCATGACCTCTTCTCCACGCCATAGTCACTGTCTTCGAAAGCCTTTTCCTTCAATGTCTCAAACGAGTCGTCGGTGATGAGTGCGGGGTGCATCATTCCCTTCTCAAAGCGGCAGAGTACCACACAGTAGTCGTCGTTGCCGAGAGGGCCGTCGCTGGTCACCACCACGCGGTCGTTCTTCACCTCCACATCGCCGTTGAAGCCGAATGCCCACCCACGGGCATTGGTCTCCTCCATGGCGTATTGCTCGTGGCTGATGCTGACGAGTACATGGCGCGGTGCTGGGTAGATGCCAGGGTTGACAAACATGTGGTTGAAGCCATCGTAGTCGCTATAGCTGCGTGCAAGATTCGTGATAGTATAGCAGGTGTAGTAGGAACGCTCCCCCCGATGACCGATGCCCCAACAGATCTCATAGCTGTCGTCGCTTTTTGTAATGATGCCGCACTTGTTGGTTTTCTCTTCGGCCGAGGCATTCTCGTCCCATTCTCCGATGTTCTTGTACATCTCTGTGCTGCCTTCGTCGAACACCTTTAGGTCTTTGATTTGGCTGCCGTTGAGGTTGCTGATGGGAATGTAGAGCTCTGACCCTTCCTCGTCGATGTGCATCACGCGCTTTTCTGTAATGTGTGCATCACCGTTGTCCTGCAGGCGGCACATGACGAAGAGTGTGTCCAATCGGCTGTCGGCCCAGGCGCAGGCATTGCCCGACAGCACAGCCACAAAAACAAGGCTGCGAAAGATATTTCCGTAGTTCATGGTTGTTCTTTGTTTTGTGATGACGACATTTCGGTTCTTTGGGATTTCGAAATGGCGATGTTCCAGTACTTATAGCTGGTCGACGGGTATTTCACGTTTCTCAGCATTATTCACGCTGAAATAGTCGCGCTCCTTGAAACCGAGCATGCCAGCCACAAACGAGCTGGGCCACTGACGGATTATGCGGTTGAGCTTCGTGGCTGTGTCGTTATAGACCATACGAGCCATGCGGACGTTCTCTTCATATTCCTTCGTGTCCTTGCGGTCCTGCAGGGCAATCTCGTCGAAATGGAACTCCGGATACTTCTCCACCACCACACTCAAATGGCTCATCATCTGCCCCAAAAAGTCCTGTTGCTGTTGTGCCTCCGCGGCCGATGTAATGTTTCCTGTGGGGCGGCGTGCCTCGATGGTTTTGATCATAGAGTTGGCTTCCACCTCGTTGAACTGCTTCAGCTTCTTGGCCAAGGTGATGAGCATGTCGTAACGTGTGTTCAGCTGTACGTCGATCTGGCCCAAAGCGTTCTTGCAAAGCTCGTCCATGTTCACCAATTGGCGCTGGGTCTTGAAAATATAGACGGCTACAGCAATAATAACTACCAGGATAAGCAGAAAAAGAATACCAATAATCAGTAATGCCATAATAGTAGGGTATTTAAATGGTTTGTATAATATGTTTCTTGCTTGCAAAGATACGAAGAAATGTGAAACAGCCCAACTAATTAGTGTTAATTGTTTCTTTTTTGTGCAGTTTTTCGTTGAAATGGTTTCCGTTGTGAATTATTTACAGTATTTTTGTAAGCAAATCAATCGTTTTATGAAAAGAAGACTTGGGACAACCCTATGCGGGCTTGTGGTGGCGCTGCCGGTGCTTTTTGCTCAGCAGCCCATGCGACTTTGGTATGAGCATGAGGCAACCTATTTCGAAGAGGCGCTGCCTATAGGCAATGGCCGGCTGGGGGCCATGGTCTATGGCGGAGTGGGGTGCGATTCGCTACAGTTGAACGACATTACCTTGTGGTCGGGCAGTCCTATCGACCGCAACGAAGACGCGGGAGCTTCTCAGTGGATTCCTGAGATTCGTAAGGCATTGTTCAACGAGGACTATGCCTTGGCCGACTCGCTCCAGTTGCATGTGCAGGGGCACAACTCGGCCTATTACATGCCGCTGGGAACGATGTATATCCAGCAAAAAGGGTCTACAGGCGAACCTCTTACTGAGCAGATGGTGTCCGGCTATGAGCGCTCGCTAAGTCTCGACAGCGCCGTGGCCCGCACAGTATGGAGTCAAAATAGCATCACTTACACCCGTGAGTATTGGGCCTCACACCCCGACAGAGTCATTGCCGTGCACTTCTCAGCGAGCCAACCTGGAGCCGTCAACATTAGTCTGCGGCTCTCGTCGCTCCTTCCCCATCACGTCGTAGCAGGACAGAAACAGCTCACCATGACCGGTCATGCCGTAGGCGACGCGATGGAAACCATCCATTTTTGCTCCATCCTTCGTGTGGAGAATAGCGGCGGCCGCGTGGAAACCGACGGATCGGTGCTGCACTTGAGTGGGGCCGACGAGGCGGTGATCTATTTCGTCAACGAGACGAGCTTCAATGGGTTCGATAAACATCCTGTACGTGAAGGCGCTGATTTCATTGCCCATGCCACCGACAATGCCTGGCATTTGGTGAACTACACCTACTCGCAACTGTTGGAACACCACCTGAAAGACTACCAGCCCTTGTTCCAACGTGTTCAGCTCAACCTCGATCCGCAACGGTCTAACACCTCCGTGCAGATTCCCACTGACCAGCAGCTCCTCGCCTACGCTGCTCAAGGTGGAAACAATCCCTACCTCGAAACCCTCTATTTCCAATATGGGCGCTACTTGCTCATTAGCTCGTCGCGCACTCCAGGTGTTCCCGCTAACCTGCAAGGACTGTGGAATCCCCACCTGAAGGCCCCTTGGCGTAGCAACTACACGGTGAACATCAACCTCGAAGAAAACTACTGGCCGGTCTTCGTGGCCAATTTGACCGAGATGGCCGAACCACTTGACGATTTCGTCAAGGCTCTTTCCATCAACGGAAAGTATGCAGCCAAGAACTATTACGGCATTGACAGGGGATGGTGCAGCAGCCACAACAGTGACATCTGGGCGATGGTGAATCCTGTGGGCGAGAAGAACGAGAAGCCTGAATGGGCCAACTGGAACTTGGGCGGTGCGTGGTTGGTGAACACCCTTTGGGAGCGCTATCAGTTCACGCAGGACAAGGATTACCTTCGCCGTGTGGCACTGCCGCTGATGGAGGGGGCCGCCGACTTCTGCCTTGACTGGCTCGTGGAGAATCCCCGCGTGCCAGGAGAGCTGATTACGGCTCCCAGCACCTCGCCTGAGAATGAATATGTCACCCCCGAAGGCTACCACGGTATGACCTGCTACGGTGGAACGGCCGACCTTGCTATCATTCGCGAACTGTTTGAGAACACACGCGATGCCTGCCGAACGGACAACAGCAGTCACTCTGTGGAGATTCTTGAGAAGTCACTCGCCCGTCTCCACCCCTATACGATTGGCCATGACGGTGACCTCAACGAGTGGTACTACGACTGGGACGACTACGACCCGCACCACCGCCATCAGTCGCATCTCGTAGGCCTCTTTCCCGGCCATCACCTCGCAACCACTGTGGACGGCGATTCCATCGTCACCACTCTCCAGAACGCCTGCTGCCGCACTTTGGAGCAGAAAGGCGACAAGACCACGGGCTGGAGCACGGGGTGGCGAATTAATCTCTGGGCGCGTCTGCACGATGCCCAGCAGGCTTATCATGTTTATCAGAAACTGTTGGAGTATGTTCCCGCTGGTCCACGCCGTCACGGACAGGGCGGTGGCACCTATCCTAACCTTTTCGATGCTCATCCGCCATTCCAGATCGACGGCAACTTTGGAGGCACCGCCGGCGTATGTGAAATGCTGTTGCAGAGCCATGCCGGTTGCATAGAACTACTTCCCGCATTACCATCGGCTTGGTCTTCTGGCAGTGTGAAAGGCCTTCGTGCCCGTGGCGGCTTCGAGGTTGACATCACATGGCGCGATGGAAAGGTGACTGACTATTCTATCCGTAACCTGACCAACCAACGACGGAAGGTAGATGTGGTGTGCAACGGACAACGTAGGAGCCTGAAAGTGAAAGCAGGTAAGACTTTGTTCCCATAAAAGACAAACAATATTAAAAAATACTCAAAAAATGTTTTGTTTTTCCATCAATTGTTTGGTTTTTCGTTTATTTTTATCTATATTTGCAACCGATAATAATATTAAAGTATACCCTCTATGAAAGAATCAGTTAAGGATAATGTAAAAATGGTAGAACTGACCATCGCAGAGGCTTGCAGAGTGTATGGCGGTAGTAGCATCGAAGACAAAATTATGCTGATTGACGACCTGTCGTTAGTTCCGCTGCCGCAAGTGCCCCGGCGTGCCAACTGTGTGATTCTTGGTGTTTGCCTGAGTGGGCGTGCAGAGTATTCGTTAGACACGAATGATTATGTTGTTGAGCCTGGCGATATTATGGTAGTAAACGACGGCCAAGTGATGGACGACTATCGGGTGAGTCCGGATTTGTCGGGTGTCGGTTATTTCATTGAGAGCGATTTCTTCAACGAGATTATCAAGGGAGTGCACGGCCTGACATCCATCTTCCTGTTCTCGCGCACCCATCCAGTATTCCACCTCCGTCAGGAGGAAGTGAATGCCTTCCGTTCCTATTTTGAGCTAATCAAGCAGAAAATAGAGAACACCGATCATCATTTCCGCACGGATGTGGTGCGTTCGCTGCTGATGACGATGCTCTACGATATGAGCGATACGTTGTGGCGCTTCCGCGAGAATCATGAGTCACAAAGCAGCCGGGCAGAGATCATCTTCACTCAATTCCTGACACTCGTCGAGAAGAATTTCCGCGAGGTTCGTCTGGTGGGATGGTATGCCAAGCAGATGGGTATCTCGCCCAAATACCTTTCTGAGATGGTGAAAAAGGCCAGTAAGCGTACGCCCAACGAATGGATAGACAAGTATGTGGTGTTGGAAATCAGGTTGTTGCTGAAAAACTCTACCATGTCGGTGATGCAAATTGCACAGAAGATGAACTTCCCCAATCAGTCGTTCCTTGGGAAATATTTCCGTGAAAGGGTGGGCATCAGTCCGAGAAAGTATCGTATTTCTGAGAGTTAGCCTTGCTCAGGCTTCCCATTGCTCAGCTACAGAGCAGAGCTCATTGTACCACTCTTGGCCAAAGCGTTCCACGAGTGGTTTTTCCAGAAACCTGTATACAGGAATGTCAAGTGCCCGCCCTTTGTCGCGGGCACATTGGCAGATGTTCCATTTGTGATAGTTCAGACCGATGGTGCCATTGCTGAACCGCTTGGCACGGATAGGATAGAGGGCACAGCTGGCTGGCTTGCAGAAACGGGTCTTTCCTGTGCGGAAAGCCTTCTCCAAGGAACATAAGCAGCAGTGACGGATAGGTTGGTGTGTGGACGGGTCGTCCAACTCTCCTTCGTATGTGAACACACAGTCTTTGCCGCCCACGATGCTCGTCACCAAATCGCCCTCCTGATCTGTGTAGGCCACACCCTGCTTATCGATGACGGCCTGCGCCGATGCCGACAAATCGTTCCACACGACGTCGAGCACTTGTTCTATTTCAAGGATTTCGTCCATGCTCACTGGTGCACCGGCTTCACCTTCGATGCAGCATCGCCCCTTGCATACAGCAAGGTCGCAGCAAAATTTTTCCGTGATGATGTCAGACGAAAGCAGCACCTCGCCGACCTGAAGGATGGGGGGAAGAGACATCTTTTTCTTAGAATTCTATGATTTATTCTTAGATTTACTATTTACGATCGGGTTATGCCTACCAAACGATGGGGGCAATACCGTTCTCCTGAAGATAGGCGTTAGCACGTGAGAAATGATGGTTGCCAAACCATCCTCCACGGTTGGCACTCAGCGGTGAAGGGTGAACCGATTCCAGCACCAGGTTCTTTTGGCGGTCTATCATGTAGGCTTTGCTGCGGGCAAAACCGCCCCAGAGCATGTAGACCAGATGTTCGCGGTGGGTTGCCAGCGCTTGAATAGCAGCGTCGGTGAATGTCTGCCACCCGATGGTGGAGTGGCTGTTGGCCTGATGGGCGCGCACTGTGAGCGTGGCATTGAGCAGCAAGACGCCCTGTTTGGCCCAGCGCACCAGACTACCGTCTTTGGGCATGGGTTGTCCTAGGTCGGCCTCTATCTCTTTGAAGATGTTGATGAGCGAGGGTGGCATCATCACACCTGGTTTCACGGAGAAGCACAGTCCTTCGGCCTGCCCTGGTTCGTGATAGGGATCCTGACCGATGATGACGACCTTCACTTGCTCGAAAGGACAGAGATTGAAGGCGTTGAATATCTCACGCCCAGGAGGAAAACAGGGCGTAGTGGTGTATTCTTGTCGTACTATTTGCGTAAGCCTCTCGAAATAGGGTTTGTCAAACTCGGCTTGCAAATGCTGTTTCCAACTATCTTCTATTTTGACATTCATGGGTGTGAGGAGTTTTTCTTACGGGGAAATCAACGTGACTAAAACTCTATGTAGGGTTCTATGCGACGGATGTTTTCTGGAGTGAAGTCAGGCAATAAACGCAAGTCCTGCATGCTTTGGAGGGGACCTTTCAGTCGACGGTAGTCGAGAATGGCCTTTGCCATCATATAATTAATGTATGGATGACTGCGAAGTTGGGCTGCCGACAGTTTGTTGACGTTCATACGCTGTATGTCGTTTCGCGATATTCTGAAGTAAGCCAATGCATTTTCGGGAAATCCTTCTATCTCCATCAGTTGCGAAACGTCATAGTAGCCGCCCAGCCGCTCGCGGTATCTGACTATTTTCCGAGCATAGAAACTTCCAATACCTGGTACCTTTTTCAATTGAGTGGTGTCGGAAGTGTTTAAGGCAATCTGTTCGCCGGGTTTTAGCTTTATGGGGTATCGCAGGGTGTCGCGGTGGTACTCGTTGGCTGAAACGCCATCGCGCAGTGCCGCCGTGGAGCCACTCTGTGACAGATTGCCATCCGTTCCCCCGTAAGTCCGTCTGTCGTAATATCCTCCTCTTCCACGCTCTCCGCCCGATGAAGGAGCAAACAGCGTGGAGGCATCTTGATAGTCGGACGAAATGTGAATGTAGGGTTCCATGGCTCGGTATTGCTTCACGGTGAGACCATAGAGCCGGGCAAAATCCTGCGGTTTGCGATAGACGCCTCCTTTTGCCCTATAGCGGTAGATGTTGCGCACCTGCCAAGGTTGCAGCCCTAAACGTAGCAACTGTGTGCTGTCGGCTGTGTTAGGATCGAACGGGAAGAGTTCTGCCTTTCGCCCTTCCACATAATAATATGGCTGTTGCGTTTCTCGTGAAGCGTTCTTTTCCCGTTTTTCCCTCAGAAGCGTACTTGCTGGAAGGTCATCGCCGTCTTCGTTGTGGTCGCCCATCAAATAGGTGGCCAATAGGAAGATGACTATGGCACCCAACAGTACAAATAGCACCTGCCTGTCGGACTTATTGAAACAGAAGAACTCTTTCCAATGCATGTTTTATATATGCATAATGCTCAATGCACTGCACCTGACTTTTAAATCACTCCAAATTGGTGCAGGAAGATGAGTACGATACAAATAGGAGCCACATAGCGGACGCAGATGATGAAGATGGGCAGATAGCGCGAGCGCAGGGTGCCCCAGTTAGTCATCTCTTCTACGATCAACTTGCGCGGCAACACCCATCCCACAAGGATGCTCGTGAAGAGTCCGCCCAGGGTGAGTAGCACGTTGGCCGTCATCCAGTCGCACAGGTCGAACAGGGCTTTTCCGAAGAAGTTCAGCCATGGATAGCCGCACAGCGACAGGGCGCACAGCGAGCCGACCACCACGCAGATGAGCGACACGACGCGGGCTGCGCTACGCCGGCTCATGTGGAACTCTTCGCTCACGAACGACGTGCCTACCTCATGGACAGAGATGTTAGAGGTGAGAGCAGCGATGAAAAGCAGCAGGTAGAATGCTACGGAGACAATATATCCGATGGCGGGTACCGATGCGAAGGCCTGCTCAATGACGTTGGGCAGGGTGACAAACACCAGCGAGGGACCGCTGTCGGGCTGGATACCGACCGACATGGCTGCGGGGAAAATGATCAATCCCGACATGATGGCTACACCTGTGTCAATACCGGCTATCTGTACCGTGGTCCTCACCAAGTGGGTGTCGCGTTGGAAATAGCTGGCATACGTGCACAGCGCACCCATACCGATGCTCAGCGAGAAGAATGCCTGACCCATAGCTTCAAGGAATGTCTCGCCCGTCACTTTCGAGAAGTCGGGCCTGAACAGGAACTCAAGACCTTTGGCAGCGCCTGGAAGCATCACGGAGCAGACCACCAACACGACAAGCAGCACGAAAAGAACGGGCATCATCACCTTGGCGGCTTTCTCGATACCGCCCTCCACACCACGGATAATCACCAGGTGGGTGATGAGTATCAGCAGCAATGTCCATCCCACAATTTTCGTCGGACTGGCTATGAAGCTGTTGAAAAAGTCCTTGAAATACTCGGGGGTGCCGTGAAGGTCGTTCAGCAGCGACGACAGTGTGTACTGCAATGTCCAGCCGCTCACCACGCTGTAGTAGCCCACAATCAGGGTGCCTGTGAACACACCGAGGTAGCCCACCCAACGCCAGCGCTTCGAACCAGACACTTTACCGTAGGCTCGAGCTGCATTCGATTGTCCGTGTCGGCCAATCATCATCTCGCAGAGCATCACAGGGATGGCCATCAGCAAGATGCACACAACGTAAATAATGATGAAGGCAGCGCCACCGTTCTGGCCTGTCACATAGGGGAAACGCCACACGTTGCCCAGTCCCACGGCACTACCGGCAGTGGCCAGTACCATGCCAAGCTTCGATCCGAAACCGCTTCTTTTTGTATCTGTCATGTTGTTAGTTGGTTGTTGTCTTTGGATGTTCCATGTCATTGCTTCTGTAGCAATCTGGTTGCAAAGGTACTTTAAATAATCAGAATAACCAAAGGCTGATGCAAAAAATCGTCAATAAACCTTCATAAAATGTCAATTATCTGTAAGCTGCAGTCCATGGCCATTCGCCGATTGTCAATTATTTTGTACCTTTGCAATATGTTTCGTAAATATCCTTTCTCTATGGCGTTGGTGGGCGTGATATGGGTCATTTGCCTCATTCCCATTCCTGAGTCGCCGCTGAGCCATGTACGGTTCATCGACAAGTGGACACACCTTGTCATGTATGCCACACTCTGTTTGGTGGTATGGTGGGAGGCTTCCCGACAGAGAATCTCCCGTGTCTTGCTGCTAACATGGATACTGCCCGTGCTCATGGGTGGGTTGGTGGAATTGGCGCAGCGCTACTGTACGGGCGGAGTGCGCAGTGGCGACTGGCTCGACTTCCTCGCCAATGCCACGGGAGCCACGCTGGCTCAGCCCATCGGTTGGTGGATTTTCAAGCGTTTTTGGAAAACCGGCTCATGACGAGTGGGCAAGGGTTTCACATCGTTTCACCACTCTTTTTCCAAGCGATTTGCGAAAAAATGTCAATCGCCAACACATTATTGTCCATTGGCAATGGTCAATTATCAATTATTTCGTACCTTTGCACACTGAAAGGTTAAAAGAAACAAAGTAAAAAGATTGAAAATGGCAAAGAAAGCATTATTGATGATTCTCGACGGATGGGGAATCGGTCAGCACGGACGGGGTGACGTGATTTTCAACACCCCGACACCTTATTTGGATTATCTTACTGCCATCAGCGCGCATTCGCAGTTGCAAGCCAGCGGCGAGGATGTGGGACTGCCCGACGGACAGATGGGCAACTCAGAGGTGGGACACCTCAACATTGGTGCCGGACGCGTAGTCTATCAGGACTTGGTCAAAATAAACCGTGCCTGCAAAGACGGCTCCATCCTTCAGAATCCGGAAATCGTGGCTGCCTATAGCTATGCCAAAGAGATAGGCAAGAAGCTCCACCTGATGGGACTGACCAGCGACGGTGGTGTGCATTCCAGCCTCGACCACCTGTTCAAACTCATCGAAATCGGTAAGGAATACGGTCTGAAGAATCAGCTTTTTGTACATTGTTTTATGGACGGCCGCGACACCGACCCCCGCTCAGGTAAGGGTTTCATCGAGCAGGTTTCTCAGGTCTGTGAAGCCAACGATGCTGCTATTGCCAGCATTGTAGGACGTTTCTACGCCATGGACCGCGACAAGCGATGGGAGCGTGTGAAGGAAGGCTATGACCTGATAGTGAATGGCGTGGGCAAACAGGCCACCGATATGGTACAAGCCATGCAGGAAAGCTATGACGAGGGTGTGACCGACGAATTCATCAAGCCCATCCACAACACTACTGTCAATGGTTGCATCGAAGAGGGCGACGTGGTCATTTTCATCAATTTCCGCAACGACCGCGCCAAGGAAATGACCATCGCCCTCACGCAGCAGGATATGCCGGAGCAGGGCATGAACATCATCCCTGGCCTGCAATACTACTGCATGACCCCCTACGATGCTAACTTCAAGGGTGTGCACATCCTCTTCCCGAAAGAGAATGTGGAAGACACGCTGGGCGAATATCTCTCCAAACAGGGCAAGAAGCAGCTCCACACGGCTGAAACTGAGAAGTATGCTCATGTGACATTCTTCTTCAACGGAGGTCGCGAGGCTCCTTTCGAAGGCGAGGACCGCATCCTTGTGCCGTCGCCAAAGGTGGCAACCTACGACCTGAAGCCCGAAATGTCGGCCTACGAGGTGAAGGACAAGCTCGTCGAAGCTATCAATACACAAAATTACGATTTCATCGTCGTGAACTTCGCCAATGGCGACATGGTGGGTCATACAGGAGTCTATAATGCCATCGCCAAGGCCGTCTGGGCAGTCGACAACTGCGTCCGCGAGGTCATTGAAGCCGCCAAGCGCAACGACTACGAGGCCATCATCATTGCCGATCATGGCAATGCCGACAATGCCATCAACCCTGACGGCACGCCCAATACAGCCCACTCGCTCAATCCCGTCCCCTTCATCTACGTGACCGACAACAACTCGGCTACGGTGAAAGACGGTCGTCTGGCCGACGTCGCACCTTCCATCCTTCACATCATGGGACTTCCCCAACCCTCCGACATGACGGGTGAGTGCCTCATCAACGACTAAGTACAAGCCATCTGCTCGATGTAACAACACAAAAAAGGCAGCATCTTCTCACGAAGGGCTGCCTTTAAAAACCTTTATAATTGTGCTTATGAGAAAAATTATTAACTATACATGTCTATTTAGTCTTGAGTTTTAATGGTTCAGATACGCTTTGCCCTCCAAGATGCGAATACCTTTACCTTGCATAACAGATGAATTATTTATGCGTTTGCCCTCGAGGTTAAACACGTGTGGCATCTCTTTCTGCTCTTGAAGTACAGGTCGCAGCGAGAGCGGAGTTGTATCATCGACAGGCGAGATTTCACAGACAGCGGCATTCTCCACATCGTTGTACTTCGAGCTCAGCAGGATGGCCACCACATGCAGGTTGTCGCGGTTCTGAATCTGCGTGTTGGCCGAGATGTCGATGTCGTAGGTAAAGGTGTTGGGCTCACCTTTCACGATCGGCGGCACGACGCTGTTCTCCAGTCCCTGTCGCACACCGGCGCCATCAACAGCTACGTGGTCGTATTCCATCTCCATCAGCCCCGAACCGTTGACGAAGGGTTTCATTTCGGGCATCACGAGCCAGTCGGTATCTCCCACATATTTGTTCTGCTGCATCCAGTAGCGGTCGCCCTCGGGGCCTTTCATGCCGTCTTCGGTGACGACGAACGCCCAGCGATAGTCCGACTGTGTGTCGTCGAAGGTGAAGTTGGCCGTAGCCGTCACGCCGATGATGTTGCGCTGAGCATCCTTCCACTGCGCCGCCACGCTGACGTCGGCGTAGCATGTCTGGTTGAGCAGTTGGTCGATGTTGTGGATAATGCCGATGGGGTCGGAATAGTTCCATGAAGTTCCGAAGAAAGGATCTGTATTGATGGAGCGGTTCAGCTCGCACGAGGGGTAGCCGTTGCCGCTGGCATAGAGCTTATTCTTCATGGGGTCGTAGCTTTCCTGGTGAACAGCGATGGCAATGAAGCGGTCGCCATATCTTTTCTGTTGGTGTTGAACACTGGCAATGCCTCGGGGACAGTTGCTGCACCAGGTGCCCGTGTACTCCTCCATGAGGACGCGTCGCACGGGTTGCGCTTGAATCATGTTGGCTGCCATCAAGAGGGCAGCGAGAGAGGTAAAAACAGTTTTCATACGATACGATGATGTTGTTAGAGGTCGTTTGTCCTGCTTGGACGCTGCAAAGTTATGACAAAGAAATGAAAAGGCTTTGCATTTTTTTTGTATGATTGTTCCAATTTTACTAATTTGAACAAAAAAATGTCGATTTCTTGAAGAAAACCGATGAGATATGAAGAAAATAGTTTAAATTTGCAGCCAAAGAAAAAAATAGATACCATGACGAGTAAAATATGCAGGCTCTGTATACTGCTACCGTTGCTGTTGATGAGCTTCAGTGCAAGAGGTGCAAATGCCATCAATATGCCCGAGTTCTACAGCCGTTGGGATGGATATGGCAATGACAAGCTGATGTCCATGGGACGATTGTTCCTGAATCAACGGTTCAACATCGACAGTGCGTTAGTGTGCTATAGCATTGTAGCCAACCGGTTGCAGAACAATGTGCACGACAAGCAGGATGCCAACCTCTATATCCGGGCCTTGAACAACTTAGGCTATCTCTACTATACATATTATAATGATCACGTGCGCGCGGATGCCCTTTTCGACGAAGGCATCGCCCTTGCCAAGAAGTTCAAGGAAGACAGTCATCTGCCCTACCTCTACCTGAACAAGGGCAATGTCACCTACATCTACGAGACCATCAAGGGCCAGAAGCAGAGCGAGAAGAAGATCATCGACAACTTCAAGAAAACCTTCCATTCGGGTGTAGAGCAGCAAGCGTGGGACTGTGTGACGGCTTCGTTCTATGGTTTGGCCACTTTCTACATCAACATGGGCACCCGTGACATCTCGCCCATACGCAAAGAGGTAGAAACGTATGCCCGGCTCAACATTCCCGACTCTACCACGCTGAAGGATATCGCCCAGGTCTACCTTACTGTTCTTCAGGCATACGGAACACATCGCTACGAACAAAGCATCGCGCTGCTCGAGAAGCAGTTGGACGATGCCGACTTCATGCAGCACGTCCATTTCGACCAGATTGCCAACACCTATAGTTCGCTTATCCGTCTTTGCAGAATGGTCGGACAGCATGAAAAGGTGGCGCATTTCTGCAACGAGTTTGAGAATTTTGTCAAAGACGGCGACAACATGACCTCAAAAGTGCAGGCTTACGGTCTTTTGCAGGAAATCTATCAGGAAGCTGGTCAGACTGACCTGGCCCAACACTACGAGTATCTCAAGCTAAAGGTAAAGGATGAGTTTCAAGAGCAGCACCAGTTGGGCGACATGGAGCAAAACCGATTCTTACGCCAGCTGACACAGGTGAGCGACGAGCTACAGGCCGAACAGACCGAAAACCACTGGAAGACCATTGTCCTCCTGATCATCAGTATCGCCTTCGTCCTGTTGGTCGTCAGCCTGTATTATATTGTGAGAAGCCTGCGCCGGCAGCGTCGATACGTCAACGTGCTGTACGAGAAGAACCAGCGTCTGCTCGAATCCAGCCAACTGCTGTCTCGTTCTTCTCCCTCCTCACCACCCAGCTCTCATCCCTCACCGACTACTGACGACGCGCCACAAGAAAGCGACGATCGTGGCGAGAAAATGGCGCCACAGACAAAGGAGGCCATCAAGCATTCCATTCTCGAGGTGATGAGCCAGCGCGACGTCATCTGTCAGACCGACTTCACCCTTTCGACGCTTTGCCAGCTTTCGGGCTACAGCCACTCGTATGTCTCGCAGGTCATCCGTGAGACGTGGGACACCAATTTCAATGCCCTGCTCAACGACTACCGCATCAAGGAGGCCTGTCGCTGCATGAACGACATCGAGCATTACGGCAACTACACCATCGAGGCCATCGCTACGACGGTGGGATTCTCGTCGCGCAGTCATTTCTCCACCATCTTCAAGAAGGTGACGGGCATGACGGCTGCCGAATACTTCAAGACAGCCCGCCGCAAGGCTGCCGAAAGCAACACTTAGCACCCACTAACCATCATCAACGTTCACCCAACACGCTCCCCATAACAAGCAGGGGGAGCGTTTTCTTTCTGCTATTTCGTTCGGTTTTGCATGATTCGAACACGCCGACATCGCTTTTGTTAGGCGGTTTTTTCGATTTCGCTTATCTTTGCAGCGTCCTTCTCCGATGAAGAGCCCTGTCGGACTTTTGGACGATGCGAATTTGATGGGCTTACCTATATTTAAATATCTAAACAATCGTTGAAAATGAAAAAGATTTTACTTGCCGTATGCGCTCTGTTCGCTGTGACGCTTGCACACGCTCAAGACGACGAACAACTGGTCGTAGAGAACACCACACCAGGTAAACTGGCACAGCAACTTGGTGCCGAGTTGTACACCTGCACCAACCTGAAGGTGACGGGAAGCATCAACAATGCCGACCTGAAAGTGCTCCGCCAAATGGCCGGCTTTATGCCCGACATCATTCCCGACGACTATTGGGATGACTATGCCAAACCCGCGGGCAACCTGAATCTGGCTCCCCGCAAAGGTCATGGCGACCTGCCACACGACCCGAGCGAGTGCTCGCTGGCCATCCTCGACGTTTCGGAGGTTCACCTCGTAACAGGAGGTGGAAACTTCTTCGAAGACGAATACTTAGGAACGAAATACAGCATTCAGAAAGAGGGCGTGGCACCCGACTTTATGTTCGAGCGCTGCTACAACCTCGTATCGCTGAAACTGCCCAACGAGCTGAAGAAGCTGCCACGCTATTGCGTGTCGCACTGTGATGCACTCGTCGATCTGCAACTCGGCGACAAGATCCGCACCATCGACGACTATTCGCTCACCAACAACGCCAGTCTGCTTTCGCTCACTATTCCCGAGGGTGTCGTCTCTATCGGCAGAGAGTGTGCCTCGCGCTGTAATTCTCTACTGAGCCTCACTCTGCCCAGCACACTGACCGAAGTGGGCTACTTCGCCTTCTGCAGTAACCCCTCGCTGACAGAAATCAATATCGGCTCTGGCCTGAAAAACCTCGCCTACGGCATGTTTAAGTGGTGCGACGGACTGGAGTATCTCGACCTCTCCGACAGCAACATCGAGACCATCGGCAATTTTGCCTTCTCTACTTGCACCAGCCTCGAGACAGTGAAGTTCCCCGTTACGCTCATCTCTATCGGCTCTTATGCTTTCGAGCAGACTCCTTTCCTCGAGGAGATCGATATACCCGAGGGACTGGAGACCATCGGCAACAATGCTTTCTATAACAGCGGACTGCGCACCTTCACCCTGCCCAACAGTGTCACCTCTATCGGTACGGCCTGCTTCTCCGACTGTAAGCTTTTGGAAAACTTCACCCTGAGCGAGAACATCACTTGGATTCCCGACCGCTGCTTCTCGTCGTGCAACAGCCTTGTCAGCCTCGACCTGCCTGAGCGCATCTCTGAAATCGGTCCCAGTGCCTTCTCCTATTGCAAGTCGCTGACAGACCTCAACTTCTCTTCCGGGCTTCAGTACATCGACGAACAAGCTTTCTATGGCTGCGAGGCTCTTGAAGAAGTGACCGTTCCCGACAATGTGCTTGAAATCGGTAGGGGCATCTTCCGCAACTGCACGTCGCTCAAAGAGGCTTCCATCGGCAGTGGTATCGAGACACTGCCTATGGAATGCTTCTACGGTTGCTCTTCTCTTTCCAAGTTGAACCTTGTCGACGGCATAAAGACCCTTCAGCGTTTCGCCTTCGAAGAGTGCACCTCGCTGAACACCATCATACTGCCTGCCACCGTCGAGGTGCTCGAAAACGGCCTCTCCTTCCTCTGGGGCAACGTGCAGAAGATCGTATGCTATGCTACCGTTCCTCCTGTGAGCAACTCAGCCAGCGGCGAGCCGTGGTACAGCTGCTACAAGACGGCCCGCGTCTACGTTCCCGAGGAATCTATCCCCGCCTACATCCAGTCGCCCGTGTGGAAGAAGTTCTATGAAGAAAACGACTTCCTCACTATCGAGGACTATCTGGCTGAACAGGGTGATGACGAGACAACAGCCATCAACTCGGCAGCTTCTCAACAGGCCGCCTCGGCAACTCTCTACGACCTTTCGGGCCATCAGCTCACAGCTCCCACCAAGGGCATCAACCTCGTGCGCATGAGCAACGGTGAAGTGAAGAAAGTTGTCGTCAAGTAATTCAATCATTCAACAGACTGAGGTGAAAAGGCAATTGGTGCCGAAAGCATCTTTTGCCTTCTCTCTCCTCTTTCATCTTTTCTCTTTCCTCTCAATTGTCAATTCTCAATTGTCAATTCTCAATTATCAAGTCCCATGAAGAAAAAAGTACTCGTCCTCATCGCCTTTCTGTTCTCATCTCTCCCCTCTCAATTGTCAATTATCAATTGTCAATTCTCTATTGCCAACGCCCTTCCTGCCCAGCGTGGCGTGAAGCGCACGGTGCCGCAGGCTGACGGCACGAAGCTCACCCTGAACCTTCGTGGCGATGAGCATCTGCACTACTTTACGGCCGACAACGGACTGCCCGTGGTACGCAATGCAAAGGGCAACTACTGCTATGCCGAAGTCAAGGCCGAAGGACTTGTACCCACCTCACAACTTGTAGCCCAATCTGATGGTCCTGTCAGTCGCATTGCCAATGCGACTCCCGCCCGTCTGTCTCAGGTTCAGCAAGCCCTTCGCCTGCTTCGGCAGCAGCGCATGTCGCAAGTGGAACGCACACCCATGCCACGCCGCGTCATGACGGGCCAGCGACGCGGGCTGGTCATCCTGGCCGAATATGCCAACTATCCCTACACCTACTCCAAGGCCACCATGGACAGCATCATGAACTACACCGGCTACCAGAAGGGCTACTTCCAAGGCTCCGTCCACGACTACTTCCTTGAGCAGTCGAACGGGCAGTTCGACCTGACCTTCGATGTCGTCGGTCCCGTCAAGCTCTCCAAGGACATGGAATACTACGGACAGAACAACATCTTCGGCGATGTACACGTAGGGCAAATGGTGGCCGAGGCCTGTCAGCTGGCCACCGACTCTGTCAACTATGCCGACTACGACTGGGATGGCGACGGAAAGGTAGACCAGGTGGTCGTCATCTACGCCGGATGGGGCGAGGCAATGGGCGCTGCCGAAGAAACCATCTGGCCGCAGGAGCATCAGCTCTCCAAGTCGGACTTCGGTCGTCCGCTGAAGATCGACGGGGTGGAGATCAACAAATATGCCACCACCTGCGAGCTCTACGGCAACGAAGAGGCCTACGGAGGCGAGCGCTGGCTCACAGGCGTCGGCCCCATGTGCCACGAGTTCAGCCATTGTTTCGGACTGCCCGACTTCTACGACACGCTCGACGACCTGCACTTCACCATGTGCGACTGGGACCTGATGGACTCTGGCTGCTACAACCTCGGCACCTACTGCCCTGCCGGCTACACCGGCTATGAGAAGTGGTTCTGCGGATGGCAGGAGCCCATCGTGCTCGACAGCCCACAAACCATCACCAACCAGCAGCCGCTGAGCGAGGGAGGCGACTTCTATGTCGTCTACAACGACCAATACAGCGGGCAGAAGAATGAATACTACATTCTGGAAAACCGACAGTGGACCGGCTTCGACTCTTGGCTCTACGGCAAGGGACTGCTCATCACCCACGTCAACTACAGTGCCGCTGCATGGCGCAACAACGAGGTGAACAACGAATACGGCAAGGAGCGAATGGCCATCATTCCCGCCAACAACCTCTATACCTACAAGGACAGTGCGGAAATAGGCAACACCTACCCCTACATCGACCGCGAGAGTGGCACCATCCTGAACGATGCCCTCACCAACACCTCTACGCCCTCGGCGATGGTCTTCAATGTCAACAAGAGCTTCAAGAAGACGATGGACAAGCCCATCACCGACATCCGCATGGATGCCGACACGCACACCACCTCGTTCCGATTTATGGGAGGCAGCGACGATGAAGCCACGGGCATAGGGAATGAAGAATTAAGAATGAAGAATGAAGAATTAAGAATGAAGGATGAAGAATCGCGCGGTGGCATCTACGACCTCCTGGGCCGTCCCGTCTCTTACAGGGCAAATTCTGTTTGCCCGACATCACCCAAGTCTATCTACATCATCCGCTCGGCCGAAGGACGCTTGCAAGGCAAGAACGGAAAGAAAATTATGAATTAGTAACATTATAACCAGTATGAAGAAGATATTCTGCATTTTGCTCATTCATCTGTTCGCCCTGTCGGCAGTGATAGCAGCTCCGGCCGAAAGGCGGTGGCACACCTACACGCTGCCCGACGGCACGAAGATGGAGCTGATGCTCACGGGCGACGAACACGGGCATTGGTTCAAAGCCCGCGACGGACGGTGCTACGACATCCAAACCGACATAACCCGCTCGGGCGGATTTGAAATCCGACCGCTCTCCGACAACGAGCTGCAACAGCGCAAGGCGCAGGCTGCCGAGCGGCGTGCCGCTGCCAATGTCTCCCGCAGTAATCTCGCACCTTCGCACCCACGCACCCACGCACCCTCGATGAAGACACCCACTCACTACACCGGCGAGCGCAAGGGCCTCTTCATCCTCGTGGAGTTCCCGGAGCAGCCTTTCTCGCGGCCGGACATCAAAACTGTCTACGACAGCATCTGCAACTATCGCAACTATCGCACACCTCCCTACTGCGGCTCCGTGCGCGACTACTTCTATGAGCAAAGCGACGGCCAGTTTGACCTGACGTTTGACATTGTCGGCCCCATCATGGCCGAACACAACGAGAGCTACTATGGAGCCAATGGGTCGATGGGTGGCATCGACGGTATGGTGCAGGCACTCGTCATCCAGGCTGTGAACGAGGTGGCCGACTCGGTAGACTTCACCCAGTACGACTGGGATGGCGACGGCGAGGCCGACCAGGTGTTCCTGCTCTATGCCGGCTACGGCGAGGCGCAGGGCGGCCCGTCGTGGACTATCTGGCCTTGCGAAGGCCAGCTGAGCAAGCAGGGAGGTGTCAGAGACTTGCCCGTCGTTGATGGTATCACCATCGACACCTTTGCCTGTTCGTGCGAGCTGCGCGGCAAGAGCGGCACGCAGATTGACGGCATCGGCACCATCTGCCACGAGTTTACCCACTGCCTGGGTTTCCCCGACTTCTACAACGCCAGCGACTTCAACGACTTCTGCATGGATGTCTTCGACGTGATGGACTATGGTGCCTATAACGGCAACACCTACTGCCCTTCGGGCTACACGGGCTATGAGCGGTGGTATTGCGGATGGCGCGAACCCGTGGAGCTGACCGAGGCGCAGCACATTGCCGACTGGCAACCCTTGGTGAACGGGGGTGAGACCTTCATCCTCTACAACGAGGGCAACCACGACGAGTATTATCTCTTGGACAACCGGCAGTATGTGGGCTTCGACTCGTGTCTCTACAGCCACGGCCTTGTGGTGACGCACGTCGACTACGACGAGTATGCCTGGGAACACAACCAGGTGAACACCAACAAGAACCGACAGCGCATGCTCTTGGTGCCGGCGGACAACATCCGCGACATCAAGACCTGCGACACCGATGCCTTCCCCTACACCTATCTGAACGGACGTAAGACTCTCGACTCGCTGACCAACCGCAGTCATCCCAGGGCAACGGTCTACAACAAGAATACCGACGGCAGCTATTTCCTGAACAAGCCTATCTACAACATCCGTGAGACGGGCAACCGTGCCGTTGAGTTCGACTATCTCGTGAAGCCCATCCCACCGACTCCAACGGGCGTTGGTCAATTGACAATTGATAATGGACAAGAGATAATTGATAATGGACAAGAGACAATTGATAATTGCGAAAGTGTGTACGACCTCCTTGGTCGTCCCGTCTCTTACGGGGCAAATTCTATTTGCCCGGCATCCCGCAAGTCTATCTACATAAGGAAAGGACGTAAGATAATTGACAATTGATAATTGACAATTGATAATTAGGAAAATAACGAATCATCTATTATTAACAAAACTGCAAACAACAATGAAGCACTTCAAGCATTTATTCCTACTGATGCTCATCGCGATGGGCTTGTGCCCTGCGATGGCTCAGACACAGACGCACGAAGCGCCCTACGATGTTGACTTCAACACGCGAATCAACACGTCGTCGGGTTTCAGCGTTGCGCCTGGATGGCAGCATATTGTCGATGGCAATATGTACTATAGTTACAACTCGTACAACGGCTACGAGGGTGGTTGGCTCTACACGAGCTACAATCAGGCCGAGGGTGTGAACGACCTGCTCGTCACTCCTCTGGTTTCCGGCGATGTGAGCATGCTGGTGAAGATCTACAGTAGCAGCCATGCCGATGAAGCGAGCCTGCGTCTCTTTGCCGTGACGGAGGGTACGGACGGAACGTTGCAGATTGGCGACGAGCTGCCTACGGAGCTGGAGTTCGTCACCGAGCCCGAGGTGGCAGAGGGCGAAGAGCAGCCCGTTCCGGCACTGTCGACCAGCAGCTTTGTCCGCGTGAGGCTGGCTCGCGGCCTTGAGACGCCGACGATGGTGGGCATACGGATGGCTTACGTGGGCATTGACAACTTCCATGCCGACGAGGCCGATGTCGTCTTGCGTCGCGGGCTGACCATCTCTTCGGCTCAGCTGAGCACCCGCACGCCGGAGGTGACGGCAGCTGGCACGTACACGCTGAAGTTCGTGTACAGAGTGAGCAACACTGGCGAGGTGGACTTGAACCCCGGCGACGAGGGCTACGAGGTGAGACTCTACATGAAGGCCAATGAGACTGGCTCGGAGGACATTCTGCTGAAGACTATCCCTGTTGAGGAGACTCTGGCCGCGGGCGACCAGGGCAGCAACACGAACGTTGAGATAGAGCTGGCCTACGAGGATTATCCCGACACTTACTCCTACTATTTCGAAGAGGGAATCACGGGGACACGCTACGATGTGTATTATCAGAGTACGCCCGTGCCTTACGAGGCTGTCTTCGCCCTCACCGATGCCAACGGCAATGAGGTGAAGAGCGGCACGACCATCGATTTCGGACTGGTTCAGGGCGAGCAGTCGAAAACCTACCGCATCTATAATAATGGTACGGCACCGCTCAGCCTGACGGGCCTTGACGTGGAAGGCGACTTTGCCGTGGAGGGCATCAGCGCCGAGACGGTCGTCAGTCCGAAGAGCTATGTTTCGTTCAACATCGTTGCCAAGGGCACACAGCCTGGCGAACAGCTCGAACAGATCACCATCAGCAGCTACGAAGGCGGCGACTACGCCCTCATCGTGAAGGCTTTCGTGGCCGAAGAGGGCAAGTGGTTCGAACCTTTCAACGACAGCAAGGTGCCTGTCAACATGCCTGTCGTCGACGGCTATTGGTACGTATCGAATGGCATGCTCTACCAATCGAGCAACATGGAGGGACGCATCCAGTCGCCAATGATAACGTTGGCAGAGGGTGAGGCCATCATGTTCGAGGCCATGGGCTATGACAGCAGCTATAACAGTGCGCTGCTCAACGTCTATTGGTCGACCGACCGCAACACGTGGACGAAGGCTGCCGAGCTGTCTACCAGCGGTGTGGCCGACGAGTGGAAACTCTCTACCACAACGAAGAAGATCTACAGCGTGACGGGCCTGCCCGCGGGCAACATCTACCTGATGTTTGGCGACCGCTACTGCTACATCGACAATATCTACGGTGGCACGCTCGTGGAGACGGCACACGACATGGTGGCCGTGAGCAGCAACATTCCTGCCGAGGCCCAGGTGAACAACGCCTACAGTGCATCGGTGACGCTGAAGAATGCGAACACCGAGACGGAGGCTGCCGGACAGTATAAGGTGCGGCTGTATGCCGACGGCGAAGTGGTGGCCGAGACGGAAGGTGCGGACATCGAGCCGGGCAAGCAGCAGGCTTTCAACCTGAGCTATACGCCGCATAAGGCTGGTGTGCAGAAGGTGTATGTAGCCTTCGAGGCCGAGGATTATGTGATGAAGACTGCCGAGGTGGACGTCAACGTGGCTGAAGAGCAGGCCACCAGCCAGGTGCAGGTGGGCGACTACTACACGAACAACAACAAGACGCCGCTCGACATCAACAACAGCAATACCGAGAGTGAGGCTGTCTACACAGCCGACGACTTAGGGCTGGCGGCCGGCACGAAGATCAACAAGATAACGTGGCGCGGCTACAGCACGAGCAAGGACGTGACGACCGACGTGCAGGTGTGGATTGAGAACACCGAGGACGTAGCTGTGGGCAGTGAGATGAAGGACGTCAGCACGATGACCTGCATCTACGACGGCGAGTACACCTTCAAGAAGCAGGGCAGCAGCAGCAACCGCACGGACATGCTCAGCGTGAGTCTTGCGGAACCCTTCGTCTACGAGGGACAGAGCCTGCGCATCCATGTGCGCAGCATGGAGATCAATGGCTACACCAGCGTCTACTTCGAGAATACGAACATCACGGGGCAGTGTCTGTATCGTTCGAGCTATAGCACTACCGACTTCTCGCAGATGTCGCTCAAGAACGGCAACCTGCCCGTCGTCTATCTCGATGTCGAGAAAGACCCCACGACGCTGAGCGGCAACGTGACGTTGGCTGAAGACGGCACGCCCGTAGCCGACCAGAACGTGACGCTGACCAGCGGCAACGTGCTCTATGAAGCGACGACCGATGCCGAGGGACACTACACGATGAATGTCATTCAGGACCAGCTGACCTACCAGCTGCGCATCGAAAAGGAAGGCTACACCCCCTTCGCGCAGGAGGTGAGCTTTGCTGATGGCAGTAAGGTGGTCGATGCCGCACTGGTTGTCGCCAAGGGACTGGCCATCGATGCTATCGAGGCACCTGCCGAGGCCGTGGCCAACAACGAGGTGACGGTGAAGGTGAAGGCTACGAACTACAGCAGCACGCTGACAGCAGCCGGAAGCTACACGGCACAACTGCTGAATGCCAGCGGCGAACAGATAGCCGAGGCTGAAACGGTGGCTCTGGCCGCTGGCGAGCAGCACGACTACGTGTTCACGTTCCGTCCCACAGAGGTGGGCAGCATGGAGGTATACGCCGCCTTCGAGGGCTTGAACTTCTCGGAAGAGAGCGAGCATGCCACCATCGAGGTGAAGGAAGAAACAGCCCTGGCCGACATCGTCATCGCCAATCCCAGCAGCTATAGCTACAGCACCTACTACAACTGCGCCTTCAACCTCTACGGCAGTGACGACAAGGGTTGTCAGGCTATCTATACACCTGCACAGATGGGCATCGAGGCCGGCATCAATCTGCGCAGCATCGCCCTGCGCGGTTACAACACGGGCAATGCCGTGACCGCCAATGTGCGCCTCTTCCTTCAGAACACCGAGGACACGGAGGACTATCTGACCGACCAGAGCGAGATGCAACAGGTGTTCGAGGGTCGTGTGACCTTCGAGAAGGGTGGCAGCAGCAACAACCGCATCGTGATGCTCAACATGCCGCTGACGGAGCCTTTCGTCTATGAGGGTAAGAATATGCGCATCTGGATAGAGCTGACCAACCAGCAGGGAACCTCTTCGGGAGCCTACTTCGAATACTTCAATGAGACGGAATACATCTCGAAGGATGGTGGCCAGACCTGGAAGACCAACAACTACAAGCCCGTGCTCTATGCCACTATCTCTACCGCCAAGCAGCTTGCGGGCAACATCACCGACATGGACGGCAACGTCTTGCCCGGTGCCACGGTGACGCTGACCAGCCCGGAGGCCGTCTATACCGGCAAGGCTGACAATGAGGGCCGCTACTTCGTTGATGTGGTACAGGCCGACCATACCTATACCGCAACATTCTGCGTGGAAGGCTTCGAGACAAAGACTGTTGAGAACGTGACCTTTGCTGAGGGCAACGTCGAAATGGACGTACAGCTGGGCTATGCCGCTCGCGAGTTTGCCGAAGGCGAGGTCTATACCATCTGCCTGCCCGTGGCACTCGATGAGGCCGCCGTACGGAAGGCAGGCCACTTCTATGCCCTGAACGCCATTGACGGCGAGACCATCGGCTTCAAGGAGGTGACCACCACCGAGGCTTACGTACCTTATATATATAAGGCAACCGACGGCAGTGACCTCTTCGCCGATATGGATGCATGGACCATCGATGCCGAGGCCAACACGACGGCTACGGTAGACAATGTCAGCTTCATCGGTACGATGAGCCGCCAGCACGTAGTGGCCGAAGAAGGCGTCACCTGCTATGGCTACAGTGCCGACAACGGCACCTTCGGTAAGATAACATCGGCATTCGTCAGTCCGTTCCGCGCTTACCTCAAGGTAGAGGGCGAGACAGCTGCCAAGAGCTACGCCATCGAGATGGAAGACCTGCCCGTGGCCACAGGCGTTGTTACAATTGATAATGGACAATTGACAATTGATAATAGCGGAAATGTGTACGACCTGCAGGGAAGGCTGGTTTCTCATGGGTACCACGTACCCCCGACAAAGAAGGGAATCTATATCATCAATGGAAAGAAGACAGTCGTGAAATAAGTAAAAAAACGAAGAAGAAAATGAAACAGACAAGGTATATCAAGCCTGTCGTTGCTCAAACCGTCATCCTGCCACAGTGCAGGATGATGGCGGGCAGCAACGACTACGAAGAGAACACCTCTGAAACGCCCGAACATGAGGATGGAACGGAGCTGCGGTCGCCACGCCTCCGCCGTCAGGACATCTGGAGCTGGGAAGACGAAGAAGAATTGATAATTGAAAATTGATAATTGATAATTAACGAATTAGGAAATGAAAAAGATTCTGATTTCAGCTGCGTTGGCCATCGCTGCCATCCATAGCACCAACGCACAGCAAATGACCGACGGCAACTGGTGGGGCTATATACCCTATCCCTGCGAACGCATTGACCTGGGCAACGGCGAGGAGCCTGACTCTTATCAAGCTGCCATCCTCGTACCAGGCTACGAGCTCGATGTGCGCGGCAAAGCCATCGACGGCATCCGGTTCTACCTGCGTGGTACCGACTACATGACCGACCTTGGCGTGTGGGTGTCAACCCAGCTGCCCGGCATACCTTCGGTTGCCGACACAGAGTTCGTCCCCCTCGACCCCACGCAGATGAACGGGGGCGACGACCCTGAGTGGGGACCGGGCCTCGTCAACGAGGTGTACTTCTCGAAACCCTATGTCATTCCGAAGAAGGGCCTCTATGTGGGCTACGGCTTCACCATCACGCAGGTGGAGAGCGAAAGCGACTGGACCAATGCCTATCCCTTGATGACCGCCTGGGGAGCAGCTCCCAACGACAACGCCTCGTTTGTCAGCATGACGCAGACGATGGAAGGCTGGTGGCGCATGACGCTGCTCTTCGAGAATCCCAACGTATGCATCCAGGCACACATCGTCGATGCACCCGAGGAGGGCGACGACACGGGTATTGAGAATGAATGGATGAAGGATGAAGGAAGAAAGATGAAGGGCGAAGGCATCTACGACCTGCAGGGCCGTCCCGTTTCTTATGGATCAAATTCCATTTCTTCCAGTACCTCAACGAAGAAGGGTATACAGATTTTCAGAATGGCTGACGGCTCAGCCAAGAAGATTGTCGTGAGATAAGAAAGATACAGGGATGTTTTTGTAGACCACGAATTAAACGAATTACACGAATTGTTGTGATATGAAACAATCACTATGCAATTCGTGTAATTCGTTTAATTCGTGTTTTTTTCAGGATGATGGATTTACCTGATCTTGTTTTCCTTGATCAGCGAGCCGATAACCTGCTCTATCTCTTGGGCAAGGGCCTTGTTCTCACTGTTCAGACCGGGGATAGCAGTCACGTTGCCAGCGGCTAAGGGAGCCAGGATAGGCTCTATCGCGCCGTTGTTGAGTTCGGCAAGCAGATAGCTGAGCATCTCATGCAGCTGGTTGTCGCTGACGGTATAGTCCCACCGCAGAGCATCCTCGATGCTCATCCGCTGCATAGGCTGGTCGCCAGCAAACGTAACGGGGATGATCTCGACGTCGGGGTTGGCGTTGTGGACACGTTCCAGCAGTCCCTTGTTGTTGCGATAGGCCTCCACGAGATAGTCCAGTGCCGCATAGCGCCAGATATTCTTACCCCGCTCCACGTTGTTCTTATAGCAAGTCACCACATCGTTGTACACCATCACCAGCTTCACCTTCTCCATACCGGCTGCCTTAGCCTGCGCCACAGCCTGCTCCAAGCGGTTGCCCTCTGTAAGTGTGGCATCGAAGATGAGTCCTGCTTTACCCAGTTTCATCTGGTTGACGGCAGTTGTCTTGCCGCTGGCGGGAGGGCCAGTCACGATGACCACGTCCCGCTTGCCTAAATTCAAGGCTTTCAGAAGCATGGCATTGTAGATGGAGTCGACCAACAGGTTCTCCGCTTCGCGATAGTCGGCGACGTTGGGACCTGAATAGCCGATGGGTCGGAACAACATGCGCACATTGTCCGGATCGAGCTTGTTGCCTGCGCTGCCCATGTATTTGTCCACCAGCAAGGACATCCTCGGGCGCACCCATTCCACCGCACCGACTCCTTTCAGCTGTGGCTGAGGCGCCTCAATGGTGTAGCGCGAGGGATAGCGGTTCATGCGGTTGTGTCGGCGGATGTCCATGAGTTTTTGTTCGGCAGTATAGCTGTCCGTTGGCAGTTGGTAGCGTGCATTACCCTGCGAGTCGTCCTTGAAGAGCATCAGCGACTCTTCTCCGCGGTCTACAAAGGTCACCCAGCCGCGTGGTGAAAGCGGGTATTCTGTGTCGCCAAGAACAGCCTGCACCAAGCAGTTGGTGTCCCACATGCGTTGGCCGGTGTCGCAAGTGTAGCGTGTGTAGACCGCCTTGATGGGGTTCAGTTCGGTGGAGGAGAGGTCTGAGAGCACTTCATGGGGCAGGTAGTCTATCTGGTCACCCACGTTGCTGGGCGACATGATGAGGTCCACATTCTTGGGAAAGCGGTCGTAGAACACGGCCGACTGTCGTGAGGCTGCACGCATGTTGTAGCCGCTAAGGCTGTCGCCTGTCTCAAAACGTCCTGACTGGATATAGACGGCTTTCACCTTTTGGCTGAACAAGTCGGTGCCTGTGAGTGGAGAATATTCGTCGGCTCCCGACTCGAAAAGTTGTGCCAGCGTGGTGACAAAGCCGATGGCTACGACTACAATCGACTTGTCCTCAGCCTGACTCAACAGCTGGCGGTAGAGCTTATAGCCTTCGGGGCAGCGGCTGGTGTCCTGAGTGCGCTTGAAGAGTGGCTGCCCTTGAGCGTCTTTAAGGTCGCAGATGCCGTTGTAGGGAATGAAGCAGCGAGGGTTCTTTACCCCGTTTCGCTCCTGTCCGATGGGTATGTCGGGATGGCCGTAGTAGGTATTGAAGATATCCACGAGGGCTGCATTCTTTTCGCCTTCGCGGTCTACGACGATGCCTTTCAGGTCTACCAGACCGTCGTCCATGTAGTGGTTGAGCATCATAAGGGCGAAGAGATCGTCGGTGGAGCTGCCGAAGTCGGAGTCGAGAATCATTTTCACGGGTTCTTTCTTCAGGGTAGTCTGAGTTGCAAGTGTGTCTAAGGTGGCTGGTGTCTTACAGCCATTGAGGCCTATGATCAGGGCTATGGCCACAACGAGGGCAAAAGCATGCCGAGAGTTTGGGTTGACATTGTTTGGTTTCATATCTTTCATATAGTTTGTTGATTGAATGGTGCAAAGATACGAATTATAATTGAAAGAACCAACGATTATCCTCAAAAAGGAAACAAAGCGGTGAGCGGGAGATAAAAAAATCATAAAAAGTGGGTGCCTGCGTAAAAAAATGGGGACGCTGATGTGTCTATAGAATAGACGAAGCTCAAATCGAGGTGCAAACTCTTGATCCCTCCCTTGGTAGAGAGCTAAAAAAAGCACAAGATACAATGATGACGAAAAAAGAATTGGAGACGATCTTCCGTCAGAACTACAGCAAGATGATTCATCTGGCCAGTGTCTTGCTGGGCGACGACGAAGCGGCAGAAGACGTGGTGCAGGACATCTTCTTGCGATTGGCCGATAGCGATATTTCGCCTAAGACCGACAATTATCTGCTGAGTGCCGTGCGCAATGCCTGCCTGAACAGAATCCGTCAGATGAGGTTGCATGAGCGGGTGAGACGCCTGTTGCCTGTGGAATCCGAAACCGACCTGCAACCCCTTGACAAACGGCTGGAGCGCCTCGATAGCATATCAGCTTATGCTGACGAGCAGCTGGAGGAGCCCCACCGCAGTATCTTCCACCTTCGTTTCGACGACGACCTGACCGTTGCCGAGATAGCCCGCAGGCTCAATCTCAATCCGAACACCGCCTATAAGTATCTTGCACAGAGTCTTCAGAGAATCAGAAATCATTTCAATCACTAAAAGATTATCACCATGACAACGACAAACGAAAACATCCGCCAGCTATTGGAAATGCTCGACCATCCTGAGGCATATTCCGAACAGCAAATGCTGGACATCATCCTTCGGGATGAAGATACACGCCAAACCTACCGACAGATGATAGAGGCCAAGCGTAGCAGTAGACATCGCAAAACGGTCGACCCCATCGATGTGGACGCCGCATGGATGAGGCTAAATCAGAAGCTTCAGCCTAAAAAGCATAGTTATAACTGGACGAAGGTCGCAGCGCTGTTCATCGGAGTGCTGCTGGTGTCGGGCATTGCCTTTGCCGCGATCTTCAGCCTCACCCCAGCCTTCTCTCCAAAGAGCGAAAGGAATGAATACGAGCTTGCGTCCGACACAGTCAGGCATTCCACTCGCCTTTCCCATCAGAGAGCGACTGTAGAGAAAACTGCTCCCGTAGTCTACGACAACGTCCCGTTGGAGCAGATGGTACTGGAGATAGCTGCCCACTATGATGCAGAAGTGACGTTCCAGAGCGACGAGGCGCGTCAGCTACGTTTCCATTTCGTATGGAATCCGCAGCAGGGTCTCGAACAAGTCGTCAGCGACCTCAACCAGTTTGAGTGTCTGACCGTCACGTTGAATGATAACCAAATCACCATAGAATAGCCATCCGTCATGAAAAGAAATATCACACTCGTCGTCCTGGCCTTGCTCCTAACCATTAGCACACAGGCGCAGCATACCGTCAATCATAAATATAATAATGTGTCGCTCTCTGATGCCCTAAATCAGCTTGCCCGTCAGCAGAACGAATACACCATCATGTTCCTCTACAATGAACTCGAGGACTTCCGCATCACAACCACCGTCAGCCACAAGTCGCTGCCCGATGCCATCCTGCAGATGATAGGTTTCTATCCCATTCGCATGACCGTAGACAAGAGCAATCCGAAGGAAAAGAAAATCTTCGTGGAGTGTACCCACAAGACCGACCGCCACCTGAAAGGTACCATCATCGACGAGAATCGCCAGCCTCTGCCCTACGCCAATGTTTACCTGCTTCATCCATCAGACTCAACCCTCATCGGTGGAGGTGTGAGCAACGAGGCTGGCGTTTTTGTCATCCCCTATGAGCTGCCCGTGGTCCTCGCCCGCATTTCATACGTCGGCTACAAAACCGTTTTCCGCTTATGCCGTAGCGAGCAAGTGGGCACGATTCAGCTTTTGCCCGAAACGCTAACCATCAAAGGCGTAGTCGTGCAGGGCGAGCGCCCCAAGGTTCAGCTGCAAGGCAACGCGCTCGTCATGAACGTAGAGGGTACGGTGATGGAGCGAATGGGCACCGCTGAAGATGTGTTGTCGCGGGTGCCTACCATTTCGAAAAAGGGCGACGGCTTTGAAATATTAGGCAAGGGCGTGCCACTGATTTACCTGAACAACCGCAAGCTGACCGACTTGCAGGAACTGCGGAACATCCAGTCGGACAACATCAAGAACGTGGAAGTCATTCAGAATCCGGGTGCCCGATATGACGCATCCGTCAATGCGGTCATTATCATTCGCACCAAACGCACAGCAGGCGAAGGCCTTGGTGTAGAACTGAACTCCTGGAGTCGTAAAGGGCATGGCTTTGCAAATAACGAGCGCATCAACCTTACCTATCGAAAAGGAGGACTTGAATTGTTTGCCAACCTCTTTGGAGCTTACAACAAGCGGTGGGAGAAGGGCGAGTTCGAGCAGACCGTCTTTGCCGACACGCTGTGGGTAATTACCAACAAGCAGAGGGACAAGGTTTACAATCCATTCCTTGAAGGCCGTTTCGGCTTCAACTACCAGCTTAACGATAATAATTCTTTTGGCGGCTTCTATCAGAATACCTACGACTACGTGAAGACTTGGAGCGACAATGACGATGACCTGCAAGCCAACGGCAATATGTATGACCGTTTGCAGAACAGCAGTGTCAACAGAGCCGAAGGTGCCCCCAAACACCAAGTGAATCTCTACTACACGGGCAAGATAGGAAAGCTCGCCATCGACTTCAATGCCGACTATACCTATCGTAGCCAGCGTAACCGCAATCAGCAACAGGAACTGAGTGACGAGTTTGATGACCGCGATGTGAACACTTACGCCTTGACGCGCAGCCGACTGATGGCCGAGAAACTCTTCGTGACGCATCCGATAGGGAAAGGTCAGATTGAGGTTGGCGAGGAGTACACCAATACCCGCTGGAACAGCAGTTTCGAGAACGTGGAGGGCTACATCGCCAATAGCAATAACGAGCAGCATGAGCAAGCCATTGCCCCCTTCATAGAACTACGCCAACAGATTGGCCGTCTTCAGTTGGCAGCTGGTTTGCGCTATGAGCATGTGATGTCTGAATACTTCGTTGGTGGCATCCGCCGCGACGACCAAAGCCGTACCTATAACGACTTCTTTCCATCGGTTTCCTTATCAACTTCTGTGAAGAAAGTGCAACTTTCCTTCAGTTATGCCAAGCGCACTACGCGTCCGTCTTACTGGCAGCTGAGTAGTGATGTCATCTATGAGAACCGTCTGAACTTGCAGACGGGCAATCCCTATCTGAAACCAGTTAAGTACCACAACATAAATACAATAGCTATGTGGAAGTGGCTCTATCTCAATGTCAACTTCTCCCATTGCGTAGATCCCATCCTTTATACGGCAGAGAGTTTGGAGAACGATAGCAAGGTAAACCTCGTTACCCACAAGAACTACGACCATGCCGATTGGATCACTATCACACTGGGGGCACAGAAGAATGTCAAATTGGGTCACGAAGTCACATGGACTCCGCAATACAACATGTCACTGATGAAGCCGTGGCTTAAAGCGGAGTTTCTGGGTGAACAGAAGAGTTTCAATCAGCCCATGCTGTCGTTGCAATTGGGCAACATAGTCACGTTTCCTCACGACTGGCTCGTGCAGGCCGATTTCAACATGCACACCCACGGCAACAGCGGCGCAAATGCCAAATTCGACTGTACTAATCCAATTCTTTCACTTAGTGTCAGCAAGGACTTTTGCAAACGTCGCCTTAACATCAAACTCTCAGGTAATGACCTTTTCAATGGAGCCATCAATCGCTTCATGCTCTATAGCAATCGCATGATGTTCCGCAAGATGGAGGACAACGATTCGCGCTGCGTCACGCTCTCCCTCCGATATCGCTTCAATGTCACCCCGTCGAAGTACCGTGGTACGGGTGCTGGCAATGCAGAGAAGAGCCGACTCTGACTGCAAGCAGGGTCGAAACATGTGTGAACAACTAAAGAAACTAATTAAAATAGTTGAAAAACTAATTGATTTAGTTGGCAGTAACGAAAAGTTTTAGTTACTTTGCACCCAGATATTGATTATTGACGCAAGTAACGTGTAAAACTTTAGCAAGAAAAAGGAGCAATGAAGAAACTGACCAACAAGGAAAAGGAAATCATGGACCTGTATTGGCAACACGGCCCGATGTTCGTGCGCGAACTTCTGGAACTCTATGCCGAGCCCCGTCCTCACTTCAATACGCTGTCCACCATCGTGCGCATCTTGGAGCGCGAAGGCTTTCTTGGACATAAGAAGTATGGCAACACCTACCAATACTACCCCCTCATCACAGAGGCAGAGTATGGCAGGACGTCGATAGCAGGAATCGTCAAGAACTATTTTGGCGATTCCTACCTCTCTGCCGTCTCCTCGTTTGTCAAGGAAGAGAAAATCAGCTTAGAAGAACTCCGCGAACTCATCAACGAGATAGAATCCGGACAATCGGCGTCGCTATAGCGCTCTTTCTGCTCAGCGACGCCCCCCCAAAAATCGCTAAAATAATATGTCAGACTTTCTCCTATACGACCTAAAAGTGGCGGTGCTCATCATCGTGTTCTACATGTTCTACCGCCTGATGCTCTCACGCGAGACGTTCCATCGCGTGAACCGCATCGTGCTGTTGCTGACGGCCATAGCCTCGTTCGTGCTGCCCCTGTGCGTCATCACTACGCATCAGACGGTAGCGGTAGCGACGCCAGAGGTGGCCATTGGCGATGTGCAGGCGCAGATAGCACCAGAATCCGAAACGGAGCAACCTCTTTGGCTGGTCGTGCTACCTGTCCTATATATAATAGGTATGGTGGCAACGCTGGGTAACACCCTGCTCTCGCTGGCGAGAGTCTGGCAACTGATACGAAGAAGCGAACGCTATCCGCAACCTGATGGCACCATCCTCTGCGTGACTGGTAACGCAGCCGTGGCACCCTTCAGTTGGATGCACTATATCGTGATGAACCAAAGCGACTATGAGGCTCACGATGCCGCCATTCTCGCTCATGAACGGGGACATATCCGACTGCGACACTCGCTCGATGTCGTCCTCGTAGACCTGCTCACCGCCCTCCAGTGGTTCAACCCTGCCATGTGGATGCTGCGCCAAGACCTGCGCGCCATCCACGAATATGAGGCCGACGGCGAGGTGCTCTCTCAAGGGATTAACGCGCGTCAATATCAATATCTGTTAATCTCAAAGGCCGCAAGTAAGCGAGTGGAAAGCGGAAATGTTTTTTCGCTTTTCCGAGCGGAAGCGGACTCGCCGTTAGGCAAAGCCGCAAGCATTGGTGGCTATTCCATAGCTAACGGCATCAGTCACAGTACCCTTAAAAACCGTATTCACATGATGACAAATAGAAAATCGAAGAGCAGCCATCTGCTGAAGCTGCTCGCCCTGCTGCCCATTATCGGTGCAGCACTCGCACTCAACGCCCGTACCGTAACAGACTATATCTACAACAAGCCGCAGGACCAACAATCCGTCAGTACCCAACAATCATCTCACTCCACCATCAACCAAGGCATTGAGGCACAGGAGGCTGAAAGTACTCCCTCGGCACAGGAGGATGGCAAGACGTTTAAGATGCGCGGAATAGTCAAAGACAAGGAGAAAGGCGAGCCCATCGTGGGTGCCATCATCCAGATTGGCAATTCCAAGGCTGGCACAGTGACTGACATGAACGGAGAGTTCTCCATCGATGTCAAGAAAGGCGATGCTGTCGCTGCAGCCTACATCGGCTATGCAAGCGATGTCATCGTCGTCAAGGAGCCTCAGGACAGATATGTCTTCGTCTTGCAGAAAGACGGTAGCGCCGAGCTCGAAAAGACCTACGATGTGGTGGAACAGATGCCACAGTTCCCAGGTGGCTCTGCTGCCATGATTCAATACCTGTCGAAGAATGTCCACTATCCGGAGGAAGCATTCAAGAATGGCATTCAGGGACATGTCATCGCAAGTTTCACTGTGGAGAAAGACGGCAGCATCAGTGGCGCTCATATCGTGAAGTCTGTAGCCCCGCAACTGGACGCTGAAGCCCTTCGCGTGGTCAACAGCATGCCTAACTGGACGCCTGGTATGCAAGATGGGAAACCCGTAGCGGTCAGATATACCGTGCCCATCTCGTTCAAACTCGACAAAGAGGAAAAGCCCGCTGCGAACAACGTCGTTCTTGGCAAGGAGCACAAGGGCAAGGAGTTCGACGTCGTGGTGGACGGTCGTGTTGTGGATGCTGAGGATTTGAACAATATTGAGCCAGACAACATCGAGAGCATGAAAGTAGAAAAGGCTAAGGATGGTACGCAGAAAGACAAGCTCATCCTCACTTTGAAAAAGAAGAAATAATCTCTCTCATCTTAAATGAATATGCAGATTTTACCAGTGGCTGGTCTGTGAAGGTCAGCCGAAGGCGGGCGAGGATAGATACAGCGCATCCTCGCCCGATTTGATTGGAAAAACACCCCATAATAAAGAAATTTGAGTTTGAACCAGAAAATAATCGCATTTCTGCTTTACATTTTCTTCGTCTGAACTGTATTATAAGTGTATGACACGAAAAGATGTTGAAAGTCTGTTCAAGACACACTACACGCAGATGTACCATCTGGCACTCACGCTTCTCTTCGATGAGGCGGAGAGTAAGGACGTGGTGAGCGAGGTTTTCGCCAGTCTGATCAGCAGCAAGACGATGATGAGAGCAGACAACGCACAAGCGTTCCTTTTGACGAGTGTACGCCACCGCTGCCTGAATGTGTTGCAGCACAAACAAGTGAAAGAGCGCTTTGCACGCCTACTCACAGAGGACAACGACGCGCTCATCAGCCACGATACGGCAGAGGAACAAATGCAGATGGAGGAACTGATGCGTTACTTGCAGAACAGCCTTTCGCCAATGAGCCTGGAGATATTCCGTCTGCGCTACCTACGAGAGATGACCTGCCAGGAGGTGGCGGAAGCGCTGAACGTCAGCCGCCAAACCGTCCACACCCACCTGAAGCAGTCTGTGGAGAAAATAAGAAAGTACTTCAATTCAAACTCAAAAGCAATATGATGACCGAAGAAAAGCGTATAGAGTGGCTTCTGGAATTACAGGAACTGACGAACGAGCGAGAGCAGAGTGATGCTTGCATCAACTCTGCCGAGCGAGGAGGAAGAAGGCGAAGCCAACACCCCGAGCAACTGACTGACGAGCAGTTCTTGGACGAGCCAAGCGGCAAAGCCGAGCGGCAGCAGATACTCGCCGATGACGAGATGCGTCAACTCGTGCAGCAACTTGGATTTGCCAAGCGTGCCTTCAAGCACGACGCGCTTAAAAACGACACCCCGTCTTCGCGCTTACCTCGCACCTCGCAAGATTGCTGCATCTTTTATCGGTGTACTTTTAGCTTCGGGCATTGCTTTTGCCGCCTTCCAAGTCGTGCGAAACATCAGCACACCCAAACCGCAACTGCCCTCTACGGAGCAAGCGACAGACAAGAAGCCAGTCACATCCCTGCCCGCAAATACGATTAAGGCCGACATCATCCAGTCAGAGCCTTACGTCTTCAACAATGTGCCGCTCGACTCCATGCTCACAGCCATTGCTGCAGCCTATGGGGTCGGCGTGAAGTTTGAGAATGAATCGGCTCGTGAGCTCCGTTTCCATTTTGTATGGAAGCGTGAAGACAGCCTCGACCGTGTTGTAGAAAAGTTGAACACCTTCGAGGCCGTGAACATCGGCATGGAAGATAATAAACTGGTAGTAAGATGAGATACACGTTATATACTCTGACGCTCATAGCCTGCGTCCTCTGCATGCCACTTGGCACCTACGCTCAGCGCATCAGCCATACCTATAATAATGTGTCGCTCAGCGAAGCCCTGCTTGGGTTGAACAATGCTCAAGATGAATACGTCATCAACTTCCTCTATAACGAGCTGGAGGACTTCCGCATCACCGCCACCATCAAGAACAAGCGTCTGCTCGATGCCATCCAGCAGATGATAGGCTTCTACCCTGTCCGCATGACTGTGAAGCCCGACGATCACGAAATCTATGTGGAGTGTACCCACAAGACCGACCGCCACTTGACAGGCACCATCGTCGATGAGCAAGGTCAACCCTTGGCCTACGTGAATGTGGCCATCCTTAATCCTGCCGACAGCACCCTCCTTGGCGGTGGTGTGTCGAACGAGAGCGGCTATTTCGCTATTCCATACGAGCAAGATAAAGTTCTTGCCCGCATCTCCTACGTTGGATACAAGACCATCTATAAACAATGCACTACGGAGAATATTGGCACGATACGCCTACAACCTGAAGTTTATACGCTCAACGGTGTACAAGTGAAAGGCGAGCGCATTGTGTCGGGTACGGAGAACGGCCACCTCGTCTACAACATGCCCATGCTCCTGCAACTGTATCCAGCCGACAATGCCTACGATGCGCTTACCAACATTCCAGGAGTAAGTGAGATGAATGGCAGCATTATGTTCTCTGGTCGGACCGTGACGCTCATCATCAACGGCAAGCCCACCACGCTGAGTGCCGACAAGGTGGTGGAACGGCTTAAACAGATGCCCGCTGCCATGCTGGCCAAGGCCGAAGTGATGCCGTCGGCACCTGCAAAATATCACGTGCGAGGCATGGCCATCAACATCGTGACTAAGGACTTTTCAGGGACAAACCAGCTCTCGGGCCAGGTGATGGGAGGCTGGGAACAGAGCAAGTATGGCAAAGGTTATACTGGCGGTAGCCTTGTCTACAACCACGGCAAACTGGGCGTGGACGCGTCGTACACCTTCACCGACGGCTCAAGCTATGGCCAGGTGGAACACGAAGCCAACCATCCGCTTAACGGGCAACGCGTGGCTTATAATGACAGAACGACACAACACGGCGAAGGCACCAACCATGACTACCGTATCGGACTGGACTATGCCATCGCCGATAATCACCGCCTCAGCCTGGCCTACACGGGACAATGGAACTCAACCCGTGCGACTAACACCACAATAGGTACTGCACTATCCACCCAACACTCCCAGCAACACACCTACCTGCACAACATCGATGCCACGTACATGGCTCCTTTCGGGCTGCAGCTCAGCGCATCCTACACCAACTATCAGGAGCCAAGCACGCAACATCTGGACGGTCGGCTGAATGACATCAGCCGCAATCTCTCGGTTGACAGCCGTCAGAAGGTGAGCAAGTGGCTCTTCACTGCCGACCAAACCCATACGCTACCGAAAGGCTGGGAACTGAGCTACGGCGGCAAGGCGCAGTTCTCCAACAACAACAGCTATCAGACCACCCTCGATGCCAGCGGCCAGCCTCTGCCTGATGCTACATCGCATGTGGACTACGACGAGCGCATCCTGAATGGCTACGTCGGAATGAGCAAACAGATAGGTAAGTCGCTGAGTCTGGATGCCTCAGTAACAGCTGAGCAATACCATGCCACCAAGTGGAACGAGTGGCGCATCTACCCACAGTTCAACGCCATGTGGAATATCAACGAAAAGAATATGCTCAACCTCTCCTTCAGCAGCGAGGCCGTCTATCCCTCTTACTGGAGCACCATGAGCAGCATCTACTATGCCTCGGCCTACAGCGAGATATGGGGCAACCCCGACCTAAAGCCTATGTCGAAATACGACATTAACCTGATGTGGCAACTCAACCGCAAATACACCTTCACCGCCTTCGTCATGCTGGAGCCCGACTACTTCGTGCAGATGGCCTACCAGCCTACGGACCGCATGGCCGTCATTATGAAAGAGACCAACTTCGATTACTCCAACTACTTTGGTCTTCAAGCCTCGGCACAGTTCCGCATGGGCAGTTGGCTCAACGGAAATGTCATGGCCACCGCCCTCTATCGCCACGACAGGACTGATTTCTTCGACCTGCCTATCGACCGCACTTGTCTTTCGGGCATCCTGGGTGGAACGGCCGTAGCCAAGCTATCGCAGAGGCACAACGTCCAGTTTATCCTCAATCCATTTTTCCAGACAAAGTCTGTCCAAGGTCTTTACGACATTGATCCCTTCCTACGGCTCAATGCCACACTCCGCTACACCACGAAGAACGGCAAGTGGAGCCTGGTGGCCAAGGGCGAGAATATCCTGAACTCCCGCATCAGCACTCGTTCCACGATAGCCAATCAGGACTATACCATGCGCGTCTGGATGCCCTACACCAACTACTCCCTTACCGCCGTCTACCGCATCGGCAACTTCAAGGAGAAGCAGAAGAAGCAGGTTGACACCTCGCGAATGGGATATTAGAACCGACTATAAATCTCTCTCGTTTCGATGGGCAGTCGTCGGCCTTTGTGCCGACGCAGCCTTTCCTCGATTTATGAACAATTAATAAAATGATAAAGTTGGCAAAAAACAGTTTCTGCGAATGACATGATTCTACAGAGTTTTTTCGCAAAAACACCAAACACCTACCCCTATAGCCCTGAAATGCTGATAAACAAAGGGCTGGAGCATGGGTAGGTGTCGGGGTGTTTTTGAACGTTGCGTTCATAAATCTGAGAGTTCGTGATGCGGCCTTTCCAATTTGCGTCACTGTACTTTGTGATTGGTGTCAAATCACCCTGCAATCTGTGTCACTTTACACGCTCATTGATAATGGATCACACTCTCATTCCTTATCTCTGACCGTTTCTTAGACCACAAATGGCGACCTTGGGAACCATCACCGGCATCAAAATACCCCTCCCCTTTTAAAGGTTTTAAAGGGGAGGGGCAGAGGTAGGGTAAGTAGTCAGGGTCAGCGAGACACCCTCACCTTCCGTGCGGTGCCGTCGGCATTGCGCATGATGACGATGCCTGGGCGCAGGGACTTGCGGTCGAGGCGCATGCCATCAAGGCTGAAATACTCAGGCTCTTGGTCAGCGGTGTTGGTGGATCGGATGCCCGTGGGTTCAGAGAAGGGGATGGCGCAACTGTTGGCATTGGTGATGTCCATGTCCAGCACGTTGTCGTCGGTCACTTCCTCGGCGGCCTTTGTGATGAAGGCCACAATGTGCATGTTCTCCGGATTCCACTCTTCGGGAAGAGTCAGCGTGTAGTCAGCCTGATAAGTTCCTTCCTCGATGGTCAGCGGGTCGCCGACAGGGGCACTGACGAACTGTCGCAGCACCTGGTTGTGCACGTAGTCTTTCTGCGTGGTGGTGCGCTGTGTTATTTCATTATAGACAGACTGCGGCGACTTGACACCATCCTCGGTGAGCAATACGGTGAGGGCGATGTCGCCATAGATGGCTTCGGCTTCTGCGAGGGTCTCTCCGGTGATGTTGATTTTCAGTTCGCGGCTATTGGCATCGTACGTTGGCGACAGCTCGATACTGGCGAAGGCGGGATTCGCGTAGTCCTGGACGAGCATGTCTGAGAGAATGCCCGTGATGAAGCTCGCCGGTATCTGCGGCAGATAATAGTTCATGTCGTAGGCAATATAGGGCTCGCCGGGGTAGTGGGCTCGGTTGAACGTGAATGTGGGATAGTCGTAGGCGTAGAGTAGGTGCAGATAGTCGGCTTCTTGCAGGAAGAGCGGGTTGCCGTATGCAAAGGTGTTGACCAGTGCCACATTGGGATTCTCTGCGACCAGCTGGTTGAGTGCCTTGTCGAGCATGGACGTGTAGGGCGACTGCTGATTGGAGTAGACTTCCACATACACCTGATGACGCTGCATCTGGTTGCGGTAGATGGCAAAGGAAGCCTGCAGGGTGTCGTTCTTGATCTTTTCAATAATTTCCCCCTCATCATGGCAGAAGAAAGCCTTCAGCGTGTGCATTCCGATAGGGATGTCGGCGGGCAAGTGAACGGTGAACTCCCACATCTCTTCCTCTGCGCAAAGGAGCGTGTCGGCAAAGTCTTTATAAACGGGCTCGTTGTCGTCGAGTTGATAGGCCAAGCGATATTGGAAGATGGTGTCGCGTCCAGTGTTATTGTACAGGACGTAGGCGTCAATGTCGGTGTCGGGCTCCTTGTACTTGTGACCCGTGCCTAGGTCGGTGAGGTCGATGTCCTTGAGCGGCAGACTGCTCACGTCTACGATGAGTTGAACGCACAGACGGCCTATCCCCGAAATGGAATAGAGTCCTTCACCCTGGCCATAGTTGCCAAAGAGGTAGAAGGCTCCATTGGTGTCGTTGCCTACTCCGCAAAGGGCGCCCTCTTCGGCTGCTACCATCTCTTCGGTTTCCACGTAGTCGAAACCGAAGAAGATATCTTCTGTTCCTGTGATGACATAGCCGTCGCCATTGAAGATGACGGAGTTCCATCCTTCGTAGGTGCGCTGTTTCTGTGCGCTGATCTCTGTAAACATATTGTTAGTGGCATCATACATGAAGGCTCTGGTGCGACCAATGGACTTGCTAAGGGCAAAACGGACGCCTATGATGCGGCATCCCTGATAGGGCGCCAGCATCTGGGAGGGCAGCAGCGCACCGATGGAGTAGGTGCCAGCCTGACCGAAGGCTCCGCCATTGACATCGATGTCGTCGGTGACGGTGTAGCCTAAATAGCGTGTGTTGTCGGCCATGGCCGAGACAACGGCCATGACCGAGATGATGGTGAAGATTATCTTTTTCATCTGATTACCTTTCTTGCTTGATTGTTGTCGCGAATGATGTAAACACCTTTTTTATGAGTTGACGAGTTGACAAGTTGACGAGTTGACGAGCCGTCAGCTATGCGTCGGCCTTGGAGGTCGTAGACCTCTTTCTGATTCAGCGAGACCGTATCACATTCGAGGGTATGAAGGGCGGTGGCGGCGATGGTGATGGTATACTCGGCCATGGTCGACTGCCCGTTCATGTAGACCGCAACGATGCCCACGGTGTGGATGCCTGACGAGAGTGGAGGCAGGGTGAAGGTGGCTTCAGTGGATTCGCCAATCTTCTCGCCATCGAGGTAGATGTCGAAACGGACTACGTTGCCATAGTCGACGGTGGAGGCCTCTCCTGCCTTCGGTCCTACGGTAAAGTCATCAATCTGTGAGAAGAAGGCATCGTAGGAGGTATAGTGGAAGCCAAATCGCACCTGCTGACCTTCGTAGTCGGAGAGGTCGACGGTGTACATAGCCCATTCGCCAGCAGCGAGGGGATCAGCCTCAGCAAGGACAGTGAAGTCGGCGGGGTTATCGCTGCCGTCGGAGATGCAGAACGCCATTGCCTCTGGGTAGGAGGCCTCGTAGCCCTTGGCCTTGATGCTCATCTCATAAGCGCGGTTGATGGTGAACAGCGGTGATATGAGCCATTTGTCGCTGAGTCCGCGTTGGGCAGAGAAGAAGATGACGGTCTTGTCGCCGGTCGGAGCCGCTACTGCCTGATCGGTGGGGAGCATGGCAGGCACGGTGTTCCAGGGGTTGAACACCATCGGTGCGATTGCGGTGGGGTTGTTAGCCGTGCCGCTGCCTGGGAAGGTGATGATGTTCTCGTAGCCACCCAAAGAAATTGGGTAGACGGGCTGATGGTCGTTGTCGAGGGTCTTCCACCCGCCGAACGTGCCGGTGGCGAAGTCGTCGTAGTCCTCGAAACTGTCGACGAACGACAGCTCTTGGTTCCAACTCACCTTGTAGCAGCCGTCCTCTTCGGCATTGGCCGTAATGTTGTAGGGCTCTATCATGTGGTCTTCCAAGACGATGTCGAAGGTGGCATCCTCCGTCACGTCTATGGTCTGCTGGTATTCCTCAAAGGCTCCCTCAGCCACGTTCACGATGTATTGCCCGTTGGGCAGCGACAGGATTTCTGCCTTGCCGTCGGTCACCGTGAGATTGAATTCCACTCCATTGGCAATGCCCACCAGATGCAGCTGCACCCCTTCAGGTTGCAGAATGCTGTTGGCTGTGACGTTGAACACAACATGCGAAAGGGCTTCCTTCTCCACATTCACATCCACGGTGACCATCTCGCTCTCGGCTGCTTTGTAGACAGCCTTCACGCCCACGGTGTGCAGACCAGCAGCAACATCCTCAAGAGTATACGTGTAATTCTCTGTAGTGCCCACCTCATCGCCATCGAGATAGATGTGGAACACCTCGTTGGGGTTGGCGGGGGATTTCATTTGAGGTGAGAGGTGAGAAGTGAGAGGTGAGTCTATCGGCTTTTGTCCCACATAGACGTTGTCCACCATGAGCATGAAGGATCCGTAGCTGTTGTATTCGCTGATGTAGCGGATGGCGAGCTTCACCTGTTGGCCTTCGTAGGCCGAAAGGTCGTAGCTGCAACGACGCCAGCCTGTGTAGTCGGCTGTCTCGTAGTTGCCTTGGTCCAGTCGGACGAAATCCGACTGTGCGGGGTTGTCGAGCTTTGTGGTGACGTAAACCATGAAACGCTCCAAGAAGCGGTCGGCAGCCTTGGCCATAAAGGCGAATTCGTTGTCGGTGCCCACAGTGATGACGGGCGTGATGAGCCAGTCGTTGTTGGCATTGCCCGAGTTGGTGCGGGTGAATCCCACATACTGCTGTCCGTCGTAGGGTCGCAGGATGGGATAGTCGTACCACCAGGTAGGTTCAACGGTGAGCGGATTAATGATTTGGGCATACTGCATGACACCGCGGTTGGGATAATTGCCCAGCAGCGGGGCGGCTACTTCCTGGTCGCCGTCGATGCCCGTCCACTCGCCGAACTGGACAGCCCAGTCGTCGTAGCTCTCGAAATCGTCAAAAAAGGCGGGTGCCTCGACGTTCCAACTCATTTCGATGTTATCTTGTCCCGTATAGGCATCGTGCACCACTTGTGCCGTAAGGGCATAGGGAGTACGGGTCTTCTCTGAGAGACTGACGCTGACAGTCTGGTCGGCCTCTACCACGAAGTCGTGAGATAGCGGTTCAAAACCCTCGCGGTCGATGGTCAGCCGATGGTTGCCGGCATAGACCTTCACGCTGCAATGACCGTCGGCATCGAGTGTCAGGGTGCCATAGCTCAACTGGTAGTCGGTCTGTTTCAGCACAATGACTTGTCCTTCCAGATTGTCGCCTTCTACAGACGTTACCTCGATGGTGAGCTGCTTGTCCTTCTTCTGGGCCATGGACGTGGTGCAGCACAAGAGAAGTAATAAGAGTAAAGCGTAGGTATTGTTTCTCATGTTAAATGCTATTTGTTTTGTCAATGGAATTGGAAAAGGTGAGCGAACTCGCTGCTTTTCAGCATGGTTCGCCCACCTTATCATGGAGGAGTGTGTTAACGGTTGTTGGTCATGCGGAGGGTCTTCACCTCGCTGCCATCCTTCACTTTCACGATGTACAAGCCCTGACCAGCCTTCTGCACGGTGGCCATGCCGCGGCCTGTGGCTACGAGCTGACCGTTCACATTGTAAACTTCCACTTCAGCGTTGGCTCCGATCTGTGCAGCCTGAATGCTGGTAGGAGTCTCTGGCTCTGCAAGTCCGGTGAAGGTGAAGTCGTCGAAGAAGGCAAACCAGTTGGCGCTTACCGTCGTATGGCGCACGGCCACATAGATGGGCTTGCCAGCATACGACGAGAGGTCCACAGTGTAGTGGTTCCACACGTTTTCGTCCAAGTATGGCATCTCGGTCTCGCCCATGGCAACCTTGAAGTCGTTGGTGTTTGTGTTGCCATTCTCGCTGACCAAAACGGTGACGCTGTGGAGGTCGTTGTCTCCCACGAATACGGAACCTGTTGTGCCGAGGTTGCGAGCATAGAAGTCGAAGGTAGAAGTTTCAGACGGAATGATTTGCTTGGAGATGAGCCAGTCGTTGGCGGCAGAGTTGTCGTCGGGAGCTGCTGCAGCGATGGTGTACATGCCACCGTGAGCCAACAGGTTGTCGTTGTGATGCTCCACCCATGTGAAGGCATAGCGACCACCGTTGTCCTCGAAGATGGTCTCATAGTAGTTGGACATGTAGGTCACCTTCTTGTCAATGTCGACCATGGTGAAGTCTTCCTTCCACTGGTAGTCCAAGGGGTTGTTCTCGAAGCCGTAGTACAGCACGTCCTTGGGCAGGCCGATGCCCGTTACGGGGAAGGTGGCTGTGTAGCCGCTTTCAAACTCTACGGTCATCTCGTCTTCCACCTCGTCTTCCAGGTCAAGGGCATTGAACTGGATGGTGAACGGCATTCCCTCGCCAGCCAGCAGCTCGTCGCCAGGCTGGATGGAGCTTTCGAAGTTGTCGGTGTTGAACACCACCTCCTTCACCTTGAGATCCTCCTTACCATTGTTGAGAATGGTTAACAATTCGCCAGAGGTGGTAGCCTTTCCGTAGTTCACAGGACCTGCATTCCACGACTCCTTGTTGAAGGCAACGCCTTCCACGATGGTGCCGTCGATGACGACATTGTCGAGGCAACCGTAGCCTTTGTAAGTAGTAAAGCAACGGTCGATCCAACGGAACTGAACGATCTTGCCGGCATATTCATCGAGGTCGATGGTCTCATTTCTCCAATACTTGTGTCCATCTTCGTCAATAGCAGCTTCAGAAAGGTAAGAAGCTTGTTTCCATTCTCCATCGCTATAGATTTCAAACACAACCTCGTCGTAGCCATTGCCACCCTCGACGTTCTCCTTCTTCAGAAGTCCTGTCTCGTCGACAAGCAGGTCGCTGGGATGGGCGTTACCCCAAACGAACGAGATGCTCATGCTCTGTCCGTCGGCGGGGAGACGGAACGGGGGTGTGGTCAGCGTTACACTCTGTCCAGCGCTCAGATGGCCTGCTGCCAAGCTGACTCCATTTCCGCCGTATGGGTAAATCTTGTTAGGACTCCACTTGGCAAAATTATATACATCGTCAGAAGATTTAGCGCTAAGCCAACCTAACGGCACAGGTACGGCATCAGTGCAATCGTCGAAGTTTTCTGAATATGGGAATTCCACCACCGAAGCGTCGGGCTGTGTGGTGAACTTCCATGTGCTGGCAGTCTGTGAGTTACCCACACTGTTATAGCCAACGACCTTCCAGCGATAAGTGGTCTCGTAGTCGCACTCAGGAATGGTATAGGTCAAGGCGGTGCCCACATCGAGGCCGTCGATGAGGTTATTGGCCTCGGCATTGCTGCCTACATAGAGCTTGTAGCCCTCAGCAAACTGTGCGGGGAGCCACTCCAAGACAACATCTTTCGGATAGACATCCGTGGCATTGTTGGCCGGACGCACCACAGTACAGTTCAGAGGCACTCCATCAGCACCATATACATTGGGAAGCAATACGCGGTCGAGTGTAAAGTTGGAGTGATCCCAAGCACCCTCGTCATCCATTTCCACTGCGGGATAGAACCAACGAATGTAGCTCTCATCGGAACCCATGCCCAGATCAACCTCTTCTGTGAGAAGCTGGTTCAAACCGTTCTCAAAGTCGCTTACCCATTTCGTGGTCCAATTGTCGCCTCCGTCGTAGGACACCTGCAGCTCGATGTCGTACTCCGGTACAGCTTCGCCGTCGTACTGATTATAATAGGTAAAGCGCACCTTACCACCATCGCTCAGGTCGAGGCGCGGCGAGCGGAGTGTGCAATTCGAGAAGTCGCCACCGGCATAGGCACTCTGGTCGCCCTCGATGGCCATGTTTGCGCCACGCCATCCATTGTTGCGCCATCCTGCGGGCGGGAACGGTCCTTCGAACGATTCCAGCAAATAGCCATCAGGGATATCCACCTTGTTGGCTTGAAGAGCAACCTTCACATCGCCACCGTTGGTGTGGATAACAGCATCGCACTCGGCGGGACTCATCAGCGAGGCGGTGTAGCTCAGCTGGAACTGCACACTCTCATAGCGGTTCAGGTTGATGGTAGAGAGGTCTTGCATGCAGGCCACGCCCTCGGGCAGGTCCATGCCTGTCACCTGAAGGCCGTTCTTTCCCTTGTTGGTCATGCGGATGACTTCGGTGTACATCTTCTCGCCAATGTACATGTCGCCGAAGTTGTAGCGATTCATCGACAGTTCGGGCACGGGTGTTGCATCGGGTGTCCACTGCTTCACGGACACGTCGTCCATATAGACAGCATTTGCAATATTGGTGAACATCTTGTAGACAAAGGCAATCTTCACCTTCTCGCCCTTCCAGTCACTGAGATCAATCTTGGAGATGTGGTGCTCCCAAGTGCTAATGGGGAACACCATGACACCACTTTCACGCAACATCTGTTCGTTCTGGATGCTGAAAACGGTCTCAGCACCATCCAAGTCGCCATCGGTGACAATACGCACCTGCAGGTCGTACTTCGAATTGTCGTAAGCATTCATGGGACTGACGAACCACGTGAACTGCAGCATGTAGGTGTCACTCAGGTCGAGTTCCGGCGTAAGCAGAATCTCTTCGCGTGGACCTGCACCGTCGGCACTTGTGGCAATGGGACCGTCGCAAGCGGCACAACCGGAACCGCTGATTGTCGGGCCTGATTGACCATTAGGATCTCTGTAGAAATTATGCCAGATGAACCGAATGTCCGTACCGGTATAACTGTTCACTGTAGTCCACCCCTCACCCTTAGCCACGGGAATGGAATAGTCCGTTGTGGAACCCGTTTCAAAATCCTCTTCAAGGATTGTCTGAGCCTGAGACGGCTGAGCCGACCAAGCCAAAATGCTGATTAGAAATAGATAAAATTTTTTCATAAGCTAATTGTTTGAATAATGTGCAAATTTACGCATTATTCTTGAAATGTATTCGCTATTTAACACAAAAAGTTCATTTTTTAGCATATTTTGATGTATCAGCCCTTTATTCGTAAAATCTTTTCATCAACTCCTAATGGAAGAAGATAGAGGAAGGTAATGATAAAGGTAATAAACAACGGAGACGCACTCCATTGTAGAATGCGTCTCCGTTTTGCTTTTCAGATGCTTTTCCTTTTCGTTTATTTAACCACGAATTTTCTTTGGACAAGCATGTTCTTCGGGTCGAGAGCGTTGTCGAGTTCTTCCTTCGACATTAGGCCCTTCTCCAGAACGATGTCGTAGACCGAGCGGTTCTCCTCGAGAGCCTGCTTAGCTACTTTCGTACTGTTCTTGTAGCCGATGATGGGATTCAAGGCAGTGACGATACCGATAGAGTTCTTCACCATCTCCATCAGGTGTTCACGGTTCACGGTGATGCCGTTGATACACTCGCGAACCAGTGTGTCCATAGCATTCTTCAGCCATGTCTGGCTCTCGATGATGCTCTCGGTGATGACAGGTTCCATCACGTTCAGCTGCAACTGACCAGCCTCGGCAGCGAAGCTCACGGTGGTGTCGTTGCCAATTACCTTGAAGCAAACCTGGTTGACCACTTCAGGGATGACGGGGTTCACCTTACCCGGCATGATGCTTGATCCAGGAGCCTTCGGCGGCAGGTTGATCTCATGCAGACCACAACGTGGACCAGAAGCCATCAGGCGGAGGTCGTTACAGGTCTTGGAGAGTTTCACGGCCAAACGTTTCAGGGCACCTGAGTAGCTCACGTAAGCACCCGTATCGGGAGTAGCCTCCACGAGGTCGTCGGCAACGGTGAAGGGCAGGCCTGTCTCTTCGGCAAGCTTCTTGGTGCAGAGCTCGGTGAAACCGGGAACGGCATTCAGACCCGTACCAATGGCTGTACCACCCATGTTGATCTCAAAGAGCAGGTTGACATTGCGCTCCAGGTTGGCCACTTCTTCCTCGAGGTTGTTGGCGAAAGCGTGGAATTCCTGTCCGCTGGTCATAGGAACGGCATCCTGCAGCTGGGTACGCCCCATCTTGATGACATCCTTGAACTCGTCGCCCTTGGCGCGCAAGGCAGCGATGAGGCCCTGCAGACTCTCCACCAGCTTCTTGTTCAGGCGGATGAAGGTCAGGCGGATGGTGGTGGGATAGACGTCGTTGGTCGACTGTCCGCAGTTGAGGTGGTCGTTGGGCCAGCAGTGCTGGTAGTCGCCGCGCTCGTAGCCCATGATTTCAAGGGCACGGTTGGCGAGCACCTCATTGGCATTCATGTTGACAGATGTGCCGGCACCACCCTGCATCATGTCGAGGGGGAAGTTCTCGTGCCACTTGCCGTCAATCACCTCACGGCAGGCCTGAGCCACAGCCTTGGTCACCTCGTCGTTGATGACGCCCAGCTCGTTGTTGGCCAGGATGGCGGCCAGCTTGACATAGGCGATGGAGATGACGTAGTCGGGGAAGTCGCACATGTGGTTGCTTGAGATTTTGTAGTTGTTGATACCACGCTGTGTCTGAACGCCATACAAGGCATCGGCAGGAACTTGGAGCTCACCTAAGAGGTCGCTCTCTACTCTGAATTTCTTTTCTTCCATAGATTGTGAATTGATGATAATTATTGTTTGGGGATTAGAACATAGGCAATTGCCAGATGTAGCCCAGTGAAATGCGGTTTGTGCTATAGTCGTCGAAGCCATAGGCTTTTGCCTTGTCAGTGTAGCTGTAGTGGCGTCCGACGTAGGTGAGGAAGAAGTGCAGGTTGCTGTTCTTCATCGGATAGAATTCAAGGCCTGCGAAATAGCCTAAGGCCGTACGATATTTGCCTTTATCGATTGCACCGTTGGCCTTGGAGAATCCTTCGTTCTCAAGCATTCCTTTGACGAAGAAGTTCCATTTCGGCGAGAAGCGGTACTGCGCCTTCATGACCAGCGAGAGATATTCGGCGTCATTCTGATGACCTCCATGTGCATTGTTGCCCACAATGCTCGTCACGATGCCTTGGCGGTCGATGCCCTCGCGCATGTACATCACATCGAAGAAAGCGTCGAAATTGTTGATGGTCACCTCATTGCCCAGGGCAACATAATGGCTCTGGTTTCCTCTGGCCTGACTCATCAGAGAGTAGCTCCAACGCGTCTTGAACACGTCGCCGAAATTACCATTCCAGTTGGCTGTATAAACCAGTGGCACCTTCGACTTATGATAGCCTTCGCCATACATGTCGCTCATGCTGGCACTACGGCTGTCGAGCACCTGCAGCTGCACTTGATGGTCGGGGGTTACCTGGAATTGGAAGTTTGCACCTGTGAGGAAGTTGCTCATATATTCCACCATGTCGGAGTATTCGTAAATCTCTATGGGGTTGAGGTCGAATTCCACACCACCGTATGCAGCGCATTGCTTACCGAGGAACATTGAGAACTTGTCGTTGACTTTCACACCGATGCCTGCAATGTCGATTGACGAAGCGGGCATGTTGTCGATGCCGTCGGGAGCGGGAGTGTTGTTGCGGTTCAGACGCTGACGCCAGCGGAAGGAGAAGGTATCGTTGATGTTACCCTTCGCCTCGATACGGATCTGTCGCATGTTGAACTTGGCATCCTGAAAGTCGCCGGCATTCTCATTGACATCGAAACTGTTGTTGAGGTTGAGAAGGAAATGGAAGTTGTCCTGCTTCTTCTCCACCTTCATGACTTTCTCGAACAAGGTTTCCTCACCAGCCGAAAGGTCCCTGTTCTGCTGTGCGCCGGCTGTCAGACCTGCGCATAGCATCATTCCGATTAAAATACTCTTTTTCATAACTATACCTTATTATTAATTATGAATTCGTTAATACTTCTTGAAATACTCCTGGATCTCCTGCCAGTCGTGAGTCTTGGTCAGGGCAAGCATCAGCAGCACACGGGCCTTCTGCGGGTTGAGCGTCAGGGCAGCCACAAAGTGGTACTTGTCGTCGTCCACCTCACCGTTCAAACAGGTGGGACCTGTGGGGCAGCGGCTGGAGCGCACGATGTTGATGCCCTTCTCGCGAGCCTTCAGAGCCACGTCGAACACATCCTTATAGAAGTTGCCGTCGCCAACACCTGCCAGCACGATGCCATCGTAGTTGGCATCCACAAAGGCCTGCATGGGCAGCGGAGAAGCATTGGCATAGCCATAGACGATACCCACCTTCGGCAGTTTCTGCAGGTTGTCCACGCTGAACTCGCTCTTTGTGGTGTGCAGGTTGTCGATGTTGCGGTTGTAGATGGCTTCACCATTGTAGACATAGCCCACCTTGCCGTAGTTGGCACTCTGGAAAGTGGCCACATCGGTGGTGTGCATCTTAATCACGTCTTTGGCATCGAGCAGCAGGTTGTTCATGCACACCAACACGCCACGGCCCTTCGAGTTGGGACTGGCAGCGGCAGCTACGCCTGCATAGAGGTTGCCCGGGCCGTCGGCACTGATGCCGGTAGAGGGGCGCATGGAGCCAACGAGCACCACAGGCTTGTCAGAATGCACGGTGAGGTTGAGGAAATAAGCCGTCTCCTCCATGGTGTCCGTTCCATGGGTGATGACCACGCCGTCGTAGTCTTCCTCGTTGAGGAGCTGGTTGATGCGCTTGGCGAGCTTCAGCCACACCTCGTCGTTCATATCCTGCGAACCGATGTTCACCAGCTGTTCGCCACTGATGTCGGCCAGGTAGAGCATCTGCGGCACGGCATCGATCAGGGTCTGTACACCCACTTGGCCTGCACTATAGGCAGAGCTGGTGGCTGACTCACTCACACCGGCGATGGTTCCGCCCGTGGCAATAATTCTAATCTTCGGTTTTGCAACGATGTTTGCTGAAACCAACAGTGCCAACAGCACTACTAAACTACGCATTGTTTTCATAAGCTTTTTGTTTTGGGGGTTAATAGTTCTTACCTTATTATTAATATAGGAAGGTGATAATCAGGTATCCCACGGCAATCGACACAAATGTCGTGATGAAGCCCGAAAGTTGGAACGAATGATTGATGACATACTTTCCGATGCGCGTGGTACCCGTGGTGTCGAAGTTGATGGCGGCCACCTCCGTCGGATAGTTCGGGAAGAAGAAATAACCGTTCACGGCAGGGAACATAGCCACCAGCGCCATCGGGTTGATGCCCAGTCCGATGCCCAGCGGATAGAGGGTGCGCACCGTAGCGGCCTGCGAGAAGAGCATGATGCTCATGATGAACAGGGCCACAGAGAAGAGGAACGGATACTGCGTCACGATGTCGGCGATATGTGAGCGGAAGAACTCCAGGTTGCCGTTGAAGAACGTGTCGCCCATCCAGGCGATACCGAAGATGCTCACCATGGCGTTCATGCCCGCACCGAAGATGTTGCCACTGACGGCTTTCTTTACGTCCGCCTTTCCCACAAGGAGAATCAGCGCGGCTATCGACATCATGATGATTTCAATGGTCTCAGGCATCGTCAGCCTGGTCACCTCGCCATCGATATTGAACGACGGGCGCAGACTGGGAATACTGCCGAACAGCACCACCAACACCACTCCGAGCAAGAAGGCCAGTACGGCCCATTTGGCTCGCGGATTGCCTGCATACTCGCCATTGTTGTCAGCTGTCTCTTTGCTTTCTTCCAAGAGACCAGCAGCCAGTCTGCGCTGGTACTCTGGGTCTTTCTCCAGTTCCTTGCCCACATGGTTCTGTACGAACGAAGCTACGAGGATGGCAATGAACGACGCTGGAATACATACCAGAAGAATGTCTTTCAGTTCGATACCTTTGCCGCCGAGGATATCGGCCGAGATCATGGCTGCCGTCGCTGCCGACATCGGACTGCCCGTGATACCCAGCGAGGCCGAGATGGTGGCCACCGTGATGGGCCGCTCCGGACGGATCTTGTTTTTCCTCGCAATCTCTGAGATGATGGGCAGCAGCGAGTAGCAGGTATGTGCCGTACCGGCCAAGAGACAGAAGAGCCAAGTGGTCAGCGGTCCGTAATAGGTGATTTGCTCTGGGTGCTTGCGTAGGAAGCGTGCTGCAAGGGTCACTAAGTAGTCAAGACCGCCTGCCGCTTGCAAAGCTGCCGTGGCAGTGATGACGCTCACGATAATGAGCATCACGTCGATAGGCACCTTGCCCGGGTGCATGCCAAAACCAAATACCAGAATGAGCACACCGATCATGCCATAAATACCCAGACCAATGCCACCCACGCGGGCACCAATGAAAATCATGGCCAATACGATGGCCAACTGTATCAATACCAATGTCGTAGCCATATTGCAGTATTAAATGATAGATTCAAATATGATTATGCGATTGCAAATATACATAATTTATTTGAAACGGCAAAATTTATGGCTATTTTTCACATTTGTTAAGGCCTGAAAGGTGTGTGGCCAAATATATTTTTGCGTCAGAAACAATCCGTTTCTGACGCAAAAATGCTGTGTTTCTGACGCAAAAACACTTTTCGTCCATGGCTTTAGAGCAAGTTCATCGTGTCGGTGGCAATCATCAGCTCCTCGTCGGTGGGGATGACGCAGACGGTGACCTTCGAGTCGTCGGCAGAGATGACGCGCTCTTCGCCGCGGAAATTGTTCTTCGAGGCATCGAACTTCACGCCGAGGAACTCCAGTCCCTTGCACACTTCCTCGCGCATGCCAGCCTGGTTTTCTCCGACGCCAGCTGTAAAGACGATGATGTCGACGCCGCCCATAGCTGCAGCATAAGCACCAATATATTTCTTGATGCGGTAAAAATACATGTCGAGAGCCAGCTGTGCGCGCTCGTCGCCATTGGCTGCAGCGTTCTCCACGTCGCGCATGTCGGATGATTCGCCCGTGATGCCCAATACACCACTCTGCTTGTTGAGCAGGTTCGACATGCCATCGGCATCGAGGTCGAGTTTCTTGGCCAGGAAGGTGATGGCTCCACCGTCGACGTCACCAGCACGGGTGCCCATCATCAAGCCTTCCAGCGGGGTCAGACCCATTGAGGTGTCCACGCACTTTCCGTCCATGATGGCGGCGATGGAGGCTCCATTGCCGATGTGACAGGTGATGATGCGTTTGCCCTTGGGGTTGACGTCGAGGAACTCGCAGACACGCTGGCTGACGTAGCGGTGGCTCGTGCCGTGGAAGCCGTAGCGGCGCACGCCATACTGTTTGTACAGCCGGTAGGGAAGGGCGTACATATAGGCCCGTTTCGGCATGGTCTGGTGAAAGGCAGTGTCGAACACACCCACCTGCGGCAGACCGGGCATCAGTTCGCTTACGGCGCGCACACCTTTCAGGTTGGCAGGGTTGTGCAGCGGTGCCAGGTCGATACACTCTTCGAATACGTCGAGCACTTCTTCTGTGAGCAGTACGCTCTTATTGAATTTCTCGCCGCCATGCACCATGCGGTGGCCTACGGCGTCGATCTCTTTCAGGTCCTTGATGACACCAATCTTCGGGTCGGTGAGCAGGGAGAAGATAAACTTCACTCCCTCTGTATGCTCAGGAATGTCGTGCATGATTTCTTTCTTGGAGCCGTCGGCCAGTTTTACCTTCACGAATGAGCCTTCCATGCCCACGCGCTCTGCGCCACCAGATGTCATCACGCTCTTGTCGTCCATGTTGTACAGTGCGTACTTAATCGAGGAACTACCACAATTCAATACTAAAATTTTCATAAGCTATTATTGATGTTTGAATTAATAGTTGTTGTTTGGAAAGAAATTATTCTATATTCTAATTTCTTTCTTATAAGACTCAATTTATTTGGCGTCCATGGCCTGGCAGGCGGTGATGGCTACAAGGTAGTAGATGTCTTCCACGGAGCAGCCGCGGGAGAGGTCGTTCACGGGACGGGCGATGCCTTGCAGGATGGGGCCGATGGCCACGGCGTCGCCGAGGCGCTGCACCAGCTTGTAGGCGATGTTGCCCACTTCGAGACAGGGGAACACCAGCACATTGGCTTTGCCTGCAATGTCGCTGCCTGGGGCTTTCTTCGCACCCACACCGGGTACCAGGGCGGCATCAGCCTGTAACTCGCCGTCGATCTTCAGCTGCGGGTCGATTTCCTTGGCTAACCGTGTGGCTTCAATCACCTTGTCGACTACTTCATGAGTGGCACTGCCTTTCGTCGAGAAACTTAACATGGCCACGCGTGGGTCGTCGAAACCTGCCACACTCTTGGCGGTCTGTGCCGTGCAGACGGCAATCTGCGACAGTTGGTCGGCATCGGGCATGGGGGTCACAGCCACATCGCCTACCACCAAGACTCCGTTTTCTCCAAATTCCGGTTTCTTCGTGATGAGCAGCATGGCACCGCTCACGCAGGTGATACCAGGGGCGGTCTTGATGATCTGCAGGGCAGGACGCAGTGTCTCTCCCGTTGTGGAGAGGGCACCTGAGATTTGTCCATCGGCATCACCCGTCTTGATGATCATACAACCCAGGTAGAGCGGGTTCTTCACCAGTTCGCGGGCCTGTTCAAGGGTCATGCCTTTCTTTTTGCGCAGTTCGGCCAGCAGGGCGGCATACTCCTCACTCTTCTCGCAGTGAAGTGGGTCGATGAGAGAGGCTTTCCCGATGTTTTTCAATCCCTTCTCCTCTGCCAGGGCATTTACTTTTTCAGGGTTGCCGATGAGGATGATGTCGGCAATGTCGTCGCGCAGCACCATGTCGGCTGCGGTGAGTGTGCGTTCCTCCTCTGCTTCGGGGAGCACGATGCGCTGTTTGTTGCTTTTAGCGCGTTCAATGATTTGCTGAATAAGATCCATTGTTGAATGATTTAAGTAAAATATGTTCAATGCAATTATCTTGCAAATATACAAAGAATCGTGCAGACTTCCTCTCTTCTTGCATGACGATTAATATTATTTAACGTCCAGCGGAAACAGTGGGGCTACTCAGCCTTGCCGAACGGTGGCATCGTTACAAAAGTGGAATATTATGTTAAATCTTCAAAAAAAACGGGTCGTTTGATGGTAAATCCATGAATTATATGTATGTTTGCACGTCTAAAGGCAAGGGGCGACCCTAAGAATAAAACATCATTATCAAAAAGAGAATATGGAATTACAGAGATTTGAACAAGAAGTGATGAGCGCTCAGGAGACCCGTCAGTGGGCCGCTACAGCGTTTCCTGCGCTGATGCGCAAAGTGTATGTGTGGATGGCTTTGGCCTTGGTGATTACTGGTTTTACGGCATACGGCGTGGCCAATAGTCCGGCCATCCTGCAGATGATAGTGTCGAGCAAGGTGTTGTTCTTCGGCATCATCATTGGCGAATTGGCGTTGGTGTGGGGCGTGTCGGCTGCTATCGGCCGTCTGTCGCTGACCACGGCAACATTGCTGTTCGTGCTATACTCAGTGCTGAATGGCGTCACGATGTCGTTTATTTTCCTGGCTTATACGGCTGAGTCTATCACCAGCGTGTTCCTCATTACGGCCGGTACTTTTGCTGCGATGGCTTTGTTCGGCTATTTCACCAAGGCTGACCTCTCGTCGATGGGACGCATCCTGTTCATGGCCTTGATAGGCCTGATTGTGGCCACCATCGTGAATATATTCATGAAAAGCAGCGGTCTGGCAATGATACTGAACTACGTTGGCGTACTGATATTCGTGGGGCTGACGGCATGGGATACTCAGAAGATCAAGCAGATGCTTCTGGAAGCTCCCGATGCTGGTGAGACAGCACAGAAAGTAGCTTTGATGGGTGCGTTGACGCTGTATCTTGACTTCATCAACCTGTTCATCCACCTGCTGCGCATTCTCGGTAATAGCAGGAACTGAATAAGCAATTGCCACACGAAGGTGGGGGTGCGTCGAAGAACGATCGGGGCACCCCCACCTTATTCTTTTTCGGATAATTATACAAAAAAACATCAAAATATTTTGTCAAACAAAAAGAAATGCATACATTTGCATGGAAATTCTAATAAACTGCCCCATGAAAGCAAAGACGCAACGATTAGAAGCCGTGAAAATGCTCATTTCCAGTCAGGAATTGGGGAGCCAGGAAGAAGTGTTGCAGGCTCTGGCCAAAGAAGGTTTCAACGTGACGCAGGCCACGTTGAGCCGCGACATGAAGCAGCTGAAAGTGGCGAAGGCTTCGACGCTGAACGGGAAGTATGTGTATGTGCTTCCCAACGAAACGATGTACAAACGCGTAACCACACAAAGGATGGCTACAGAGATGATGCAGATGTCAGGCTTTGTTTCCATCAATTTCTCCGGCAACTTGGGCGTCATCAAGACACGTCCTGGCTATGCCAGTAGCATCGCCTATAATATCGACAGTAGTGGTTTCCCGGAATTCTTAGGGACAATCGCAGGTGCCGACACCATTTTCCTTGCCTTGAAAGCTGGCGTGTCACGCGATACAGTGATTGACCGGCTCAGCGAGATAATTCCCAACATCAAGTGATGTGGAGACTTTTTTATGGAGCGATAGTGAAGGTTCGCTGCCATGGGCCGGAATAAGTGTTGATGCGCAGCGAAACATCATCGCCCGGTTTCAACAGGCAGGGTATGCGAGCCAACGGAATGCTCAGGAACACTTCGGCGGCATAATACTCCGGACAGTTGTTTTGGTTGTGATAGAGACTCAGTATGGCATGTTGGACACCCGATTCGTCGGTAGAAATAGAATCGCAATAGATGCCCACCATTTGTGAAACCACTTCACCATCGTCCTTTCCCGTCATTAACTCCAGATCGAGATTCAGATACCGGCCATTGGCACTTTTCCACACACCAATCACCTTCACGGGGTCTTCCTTTACCTCTTCCGGCTTATCGTCAGAGCGCTTGCGGATGGACGGCACTAAGACGGTATTTACTGAAACAACGTCAGCCATGTTTTCTACCTTATTATAATATAACAAGGTGCGATAACAACTGTCGGGCGTGTTCACCCACGACGGCTTAACCGGTTTCTTCAGCAACAACGAATCGCCGTCGTCGGTCATGGCTCTGACCATATAAGCCCTTGCATCGGTGTAGACATCGGCGAAGTCGGCCCTCATAAAAGACAATTGTCCATCGCCTGTCTCATAGTCTTCCGATGAGCAGGCGATGAACAATAGGCTGATAAAAGCAAATAGATACTTTTTCAATTTTGACTTTCTCGTTTTACGGTTATTTCAGCACACCGAGCTCTTTGCCCACCTTGATGAAGGCGGCAATGCAACGGTCGAGCTGTTCGCGGTTGTGACCGGCGGAAATCTGCACACGGATGCGGGCCTGTTCCTTCGGTACGACAGGATAATAGAATCCCGTGACGTAGATGCCCTCTTCCTGCATCTTGGCGGCATAGACCTGCGAGAGCTTGGCATCGTAGAGCATGACGGCGCAGATGGCACTCTGTGTGGGCTTGATGTCGAAGCCGGCTGCCATCATCTTGTCGCGGAAGTAATTGACATTCTCCACGAGGCGGTCGTGAATCTCGTTGCTCTCCTTGAGCATCTTGAACACTTCCAGGCTTGCACCGATGATGCAGGGAGCCAATGAGTTGGAGAAGAGGTAGGGACGGCTGCGCTGGCGCAGCAGGTCGATGATTTCCTTACGACCGGTGGTGAAGCCTCCGAGGGCGCCGCCAAACGATTTTCCTAAGGTGCCGGTGTAGATGTCCACACGGCCGTATGTGTTGAAGAATTCGCTCACGCCGTGGCCTGTCTTACCGACGACACCGGCAGAGTGGCTTTCGTCTACCATGACAAGGGCATCGTATTTTTCGGCAAGGTCGCAGATCTTGTCCATTGGAGCCACATTGCCGTCCATGGAGAACACGCCGTCGGTGACGATGATGCGGAACCGCTGTGCCTGAGCTTCCTGCAGACACTTCTCCAGCTCTTCCATGTTGGCATTGGCATAGCGATAGCGCTTAGCCTTGCACAGACGCACACCATCGATGATACTGGCGTGGTTCAAGGCATCAGAAATAATGGCATCTTCCTCGGAGAACAACGGCTCGAACACGCCTCCGTTGGCGTCGAAGCAAGCGGCATAGAGGATGGTGTCTTCGGTCTTGAAATAATCGCTGATGGCGGCCTCCAGCTGTTTGTGGATGTCCTGAGTGCCACAGATGAAACGTACAGAAGACATGCCGAAGCCGCGCTCTTCCATCATTTTCCGTGCACCCTCAATCAGGCGCGGATGGTCTGACAAACCCAGATAGTTGTTAGCACAGAAGTTCAGCACTTCCTTTCCTTTTACCTGGATGGCTGCACGCTGCGGGCTCTCGATGAGTCGCTCTTCCTTGTACAATCCTGCCTCGCGAATCTCAGAGAGAGTATTGGCGAGATGTTCTTTCATTTTTCCGTACATAAGGTTAATTTACAATTTACAGTTTACGATTGATTTACGATTTGGTTATTTAGTTGTTCTTATTGCTCTTCATATAGTCTGAGAACGATGCAAAGTAACAAAAAAAAAGCGACATGAAGGGCGTTTTTTGGCAGTATTTGACATTTCGATGTGTTTTTTACGTATTTTTATCCGTTGTTTTGCTGATATGTCGAAAAAAAACATTTATTTTGCAGTCCGAAATCTATCAAATTAATTATTTCAATAACATGAAGAATATCCTTGTCATTGGTTCTACCGGTCAGATTGGATCGGAACTGACTCGTGAATTACGTCGTATCTATGACGGCAACAATGTAGTAGCAGGTTATATTCCCGGCGCAGAGCCGAAGGGAGAATTGTTGGAAAGTGGTCCTGCAGAAATTGCCAATGTGCTGGATCCAGAAGGTATCGATGCCATTGTGAAGAAGTACAAGATTGACACCATTTACAATCTGGCTGCCCTGCTTTCCGTTGTGGCCGAATCGAAGCCGCGCCTTGCCTGGAATATTGGTATCGACGGTCTTTGGAACATTCTGGAAGTGGCCAGAGTGAACTACTGCGCCGTATTTACTCCGAGTTCCATCGGTTCGTTTGGCCCGAACACCCCGCACGACCAAACACCGCAAGACACTGTTCAGCGCCCACGCACGATTTATGGTGTGTCGAAGGTGACGACAGAATTGCTTTCCGATTACTACCATACGAAGTACGGCGTGAACACACGTTCGGTGCGCTTCCCTGGCATAATCTCTTACGTGACTCCTCCGGGCGGCGGTACCACCGACTATGCCGTTGACATCTATTACAGTGCTGTGCGCGGCGAGAAGTTTGTTTGCCCGATTGCCAAAGGAACATTCATGGACATGATGTATATGCCCGACGCTCTGAAAGCAGCTATTACGCTGATGGAGGCCAATCCTTCGAAGCTCGTTCATCATAATGGTTTCAATATCGCTGCCATGAGCTTCGATCCGGAAATGATCTATGCCGAGATTAAGAAACATAAGCCCGACTTCGAAATGGTTTATGACGTAGATCCGCTGAAGCAGAGCATCGCCGAGAGCTGGCCCAATTCCATGGACGACAGTTGTGCCCGCAAGGAGTGGCACTGGATGCCCGACTACGACCTGGAACTGATGACCAAGGACATGTTGAAACATTTGGAAGAGAAATTGCTGAAACAATAACGATAGACAATAACAAATAAACTAGAACCGTTGCCCCATAAGAATAATTGGGGTGACGGTTTTTTTATGGAGAACCATTTGAAAGACAAAAGCAGGAACTTATCACAAGCTCCTGCTTTTCAAAAAATTTGTTATGAGAAAACTACTACATTAGAATGATTTACATTCCGAGTGCAAAGGTAATGATTTTCTTTGAATCTCAACAAAAAAAAGTGTAAAATCTTTTACTTGTTAACATTTTTCATACTTTCGCACCCTAAGTCTTATAATAATCGGTCATATATTGTTAAAAAATCAGGCAAATTGGTTCTCTACAATATCGGTAAGCACATCTTTGATGTCGAGTCCAGCGGCGCGTACTTGCTGGGGGATGAAGCTGGTTGCCGTCATACCAGGAGTAGTGTTCACCTCGAGCATACTGATCTTGCCTTCCTTGCTAATAATATAGTCGATACGGATAATGCCATTGCAGTAGAGAATGTCGTAGATGTGGCTGGTGAGTTGCTTCAGACGGTCGGTCAATTCGTCAGAGATGCGTGCAGGCGTGATTTCTTCTACCTGTCCGTTGTATTTGGCGTCGTAGTCGAAAAACTCGTTGTTGGTCACCACTTCGGTAGGTGGGAAGATAACAGTCTTCTTGCGAGTCTTATAGCATCCTACGGTGACTTCCGTTCCCTCCATATAGCTTTCCACCATCACGCTGTCGCTTTCCATCATGGCCTTACGGATGGCAGGTGCCAGCTGATCCTTGTTTTTCACTTTCGACACACCGAAGCTGCTGCCGTCGGCAGCGGGTTTCACAAAACAGGGCATGCCAATGCGTTCCTCCACCTCGTCATCGCTGACGAGTTCCTCGTAGCCTCGGCGGATGAGGAGGCTGTCGGCCACGCTTACGCCATAGCCCCGAAGATATTGGTTGAGCACGAATTTATCGAAGGTCATGGCCTCTACCAGTACACCACTGGTGCTGTAAGGCAGGTGGATCAACTCGAAATATCCCTGCAGCAAGCCATTCTCACCCGGTGTGCCGTGAATAGTGATGTAGGCATAGTCGAACATGACAAGCGTTCCGTTCTCCTTGAACGAGAAATCGTTACGGTCGATGGGAGCCGTTGTGCCGTCGTGAAGCACGGCATGCCAGTCGAGTCCGCGCATCTCAACGATGTAAACATTGTAGCGTTCCTTGTCGAAGAACGAGTAAAGACCTTGTGCCGAACGCATCGACACGACATACTCTTGAGAGTCGCCACCACAGACGATGGCTATGTTCCTTTTCAGTGGTTTCATTGTTTTTCTGATTATTGGGATTATGTGGGATTTATTCTGATTGGTTGCTAGGGCTCAAAGGTGTCGCGAGTGGTGCCGTAGGTATAGGTGCGCCATTTTTCAAGGAGGGCAGCTATGTCGGCGGGTAGTTCGGAGGTGAAGTCCATCTGCTGATGGGTAACAGGGTGGACGAATCCCAACGTTCGTGCGTGGAGCACCTGTCGAGGACACAATTTGAAACAGTTCTGAATGAATGCGCGGTAGGTACTGCTGCGCTCTCCACGCAGAATCTCTGTCCCTCCATATCGCTCGTCGGAGAACATGGGATGCCCAATGTGCTTCATGTGAGCTCGAATCTGATGGGTACGCCCCGTTTCCAAGATGCATTCTACCCAGGTGGTATAGCCGAATCGCTCTAACACGTGGTAGTGGGTGACGGCAGGTTTTCCAATTTCCGAGTCGGTAGGGAATACACACATGCGCAAACGGTCCTTTGGATCACGTCCGATGTTCCCCTCGATACGCCCTTCGTCGTCTTTCAGATTCCCCCACACCAGGGCGTTGTACGAGCGATGGGTGGTCTTGTTAAAAAACTGTATGCCGAGGTTCGACTTGGCCTCGGGCGTCTTGGCTACGACGAGGAGTCCGCTGGTGTCCTTGTCGATGCGATGAACCAGGCCCACCTCCGGGTCGTTGGGGTCGTAGCTGGGCAGGTTGCGCAGATGCCAGGCAATGGCATTGACCAACGTTCCGTGGTAATTTCCGCATCCGGGGTGTACCACCATGCCAGCCGGTTTGTTGATGACCATCAGCTGTTCGTCCTCGTATACCACGTCAAGGGGAATGTCCTCCGGCTCGATGGTGTCGTCGTGGCGTGGACGGTTCATCATCAGTGTCACCGCATCGCCCGGTCGTACTTTGTAGTTGCTTTTTACGGGGCGGTCGTTGACATGGATAAAACCGGCTTCGGCAGCTTTTTGAATGCGGTTGCGGCTGGAGTGCTGGAGATGCTCGAAGAGGAATTTATCTACGCGGGTAGGCACCTGTCCACGGTCGGCCACGATGCGGAAATGCTCGTAGAGAAATCCGTCGTCCTCGTCCTCTTCGGGGGTGGGAATTTCTATATTCTCATTGTCTTCCAGGTTTTCCGGAATCTCAAGATTGTCTGTAGAGGGTAAACTGTTGTTGGGCTTCATCTTTTTGTCGTCTATTCTTCTGGTGATGTCACCACTTCGAATTCATCCACTTCCTCGGCACCTCCCTGATTACCAGTGGGATTGTCTCCGTCGATGACTTCCTCTTCAACTTCTACGTGTTGGGGGGCGGGCGCATCAATGAAGGCTACACTGTCGGCCATGTCGCGCATGCCGTCGCCCACCTGGATGATGATGAACGCATCGACAGGAACCCGTTGGCCCGCCGAAACGAGACGTCCCTTGCATTTGATGCCGTAGACCCAGTCTTTCTCTCCTGGAACATACTCAGGGTCGCCCACTTTGAAGCCCATCGCCGTCAGTCGGGCACGTGCCTCACGATAGCTGCTGTTGTCTATCACGTCGGGAATAGTGAGAGTCGGTGTGCTGCTTGCATTGACCACGACATAGACGATTCGTCCCGATTTGACCACTTGGCCGGGCATGAGCGATTGCTCCAAAATGCAGTCGGGCGGCAGCGTCTTCACGTAGCCCGTGTCGCTCACGGCTATCTCCAGTCCGAGTTTGTCGAGGATGTGCTCGGCATCAGCGTATGATTTTTGCCGCAGGTTGGGCACCACAATCTTCTCACCGTGGTGGGTGTACAAATCGATGCCATACTTCACACCCAGGCAAAGCAGCACGACGACCACGGCCATGGCCAGCAGGTTGGCCCATAGGCCAAGGCTGAAAACCTTCTTAATGACTTCTGTTATCTTCATGCGCCATTCATCTTCATATTCCGTTGCAAAGTTAATGGAAAAAAACGAAAACACGAAGAGAATCCGCTGAAAAAATCATCTGTTTAGAAATTTGCTTCGATTATCCGGTAGTTTTACGCCAAATCTTTGGCAGTTTTTACGTAAAACCCCGCTCCCCATAGTTTGCTGTGGCTTTCGTGGGGAACAATAAAGGCATAAACAAAGAAAGAAGCAACTCCCTGTTGATTCTTGTACAGGACGCTGCCTCTTCCCTCATTCGTTGAATGACGAAATCACTACTTTCCGTGGTTCTCGTCGGATACTGTCAGTTTCTTACGACCTTTTGCGCGGCGCGAAGCCAATACGCGACGACCATTCTTTGTGGCCATTCTCTCACGGAAGCCGTGCTTGTTCACTCTTCTCCTGTTGTGAGGCTGAAATGTTCTTTTCATCTTCTTAATCTATTATTATTATGTTATTTTCCTTGTCAAGCTGACGCACTTTGTCGCTTTTGGGCTGCAAAATTACGCATTTCTTTTGAATTACCAAAGAATTATGCATTTTTTCATGAAAAGTTTTATGTTTTTTTCCATTTTCTTCGTAACTTTGCAGCCGAAAACGGCAGTTTTTGTAAAAAAGACATCCATATTACAAACCATATCACATTATGATTAAATCACAAGACATTAAAAAAGGAACTTGCATCCGCATGGACGGCAAGCTGTATTTCTGCATCGACTTCCTTCATGTGAAGCCGGGCAAGGGTAACACAATCATGCGCACCACGTTGAAGGATGTGGTGAGCGGCCGTGTGCTGGAGAAGCGCTTCAACATTGGTGAGGCTCTGGAGGATGTGCGCGTGGAGCGCCGCCCCTATCAGTATCTCTATCAGGAAGGTGCCGACTACATCTTCATGAATCAGGAGACTTACGACCAGATACCTATCGCCAAGGACCTTATCACTGGTGTGGACTACATGAAAGAAAGCGACGTAGTGGAAGTGGTCAGCGATGCCGACACCAATACTATTCTCTATGCCGAGATGCCCGTGAAGACCGTTCTGCGTGTCACTCATTCTGAACCGGGCGTGAAAGGCGACACTGCTACCAATAGCACCAAGCCTGCTACATTGGAGACTGGCGTGGAGATTCGCGTGCCGCTGTTCATCAACGAGGGTGAACTGGTACAGGTGGACACCCGCGACGGATCGTACCTGCAACGCGTGAAAGAATGAAATATTCACTCATCGTACCCGTCTACAACCGCCCTGACGAGGTGGACGAACTTCTTGAAAGCCTTTGCGGACAGACCGTAAAGGCTTTCGAAGTCATTATCGTAGAGGACGGCTCCACACGCGACTGTCGCGCTGTGGTGGAGAAATACCAGGATCGTCTGGATGTGAAATACTTCGCCAAGCCCAACAGTGGTCCCGGGCAGAGCCGTAATTACGGCGCGGAGCGTGCCCAGGGCGAGTACCTCATTGTGCTCGACTCTGATGTGGTTCTCCCGCGCGCGTATATAAAAGAGGTGTCGCGCGAGTTGGAACAGGCGCCTACCGAAGCCTTCGGTGGGCCAGACCGTGCCCACGATTCGTTCACGCCCGTACAGAAGGCCATCAGCTATTCGATGACCTCTTTCTTCACCACCGGTGGCATTCGTGGAGGGAAGAAGAAACTCGACAAGTTCTTCCCGCGCTCGTTCAATATGGGTATCCGCCGCGATGTGTATAAGCAGCTGGGCGGTTTCTCAAAGATGCGCTTTGGCGAAGACATCGATTTCTCCTACCGCATCGTGGAAGCAGGGTACAGTCCGCGTTTGTTCCCCGAGGCATGGGTGTGGCACAAGCGGCGCACGGATTTCCGAAAGTTCTTCCGACAAGTGTACAACAGCGGCATCGCCCGCATCAATCTGGAAAAGCTCCATCCAGGAACAATGAAGCTTGTGCACCTTCTGCCGATGGTGTTTACCGTGGGAGTCATCGCCTTAGTACTCTGTTCTGCCGTCGGAAGGGCATTGATGCACTTCTGCCCGGAGCATTTCCAAACATGGTATCTCATGGCTGCCCTGCCTTGGCTGCCCATTTTGCTTTACTCACTCGTCATTTTCATCGATTCCGCCCGACAGAACCGCTCTCTCCGGGTGGGTCTGCTCAGTGTACCCGCTGCTTTCGTTCAGCTTATGGGCTACGGCTGTGGATTCTTGGAAGCATGGTGGAAACGTTGTGTGCTGAAGCAAGATGCCTTCACCGCCTTCGAGAAGAATTTCTATAAATAATGGATAAGCTCACCATCAACAATTGGGCGGAGGAGGACCGCCCACGCGAAAAACTGATGTCGTTAGGGCCGGAAGCGCTGAGCAATGCCGAGCTTCTGGCCATTCTGATTGGTTCGGGTTCTCCGGAAGAAAGTGCCGTTGACCTGATGAAGCACATTATGAACGACTGCCAGAACAACCTGAACACTTTGGGCAAGATGACCATCCGCGAACTGACCCGGTACAAAGGTATGGGCCCGGCCAAGGCTGTCAGTGTGCTGGCAGCCTGCGAACTGGGCAAACGTCGGCAGTCTGAGCAGGCGCAGCAGCGGCAGAAGATAGACTCTGCGATGGCCATCTACAACCTGATGCACCCCAAAATGCAGGACCTTGACACCGAGGAAGCCTGGATTCTGCTGATGAATCAGAACTTCAAGCTCATCAAGATGGAGTGTGTCGGCCGCGGTGGAATCACAGGTGTCAGCGTCGATGTGCGCATCCTGATGCGTGAAGCCATTCTCAACAATTCCACCGTTGTGGCTTTCTGCCATAACCACCCCAGTAACAGTCTGCGGCCCAGTCGAGAAGACGACCAGCTTACACAAAGCATCCGCAAGGCCTGCGAGATCATGCGCATACACCTGCTCGACCACGTCATCATTACCGACGGGGCTTACTATAGCTACCACGAAGAAGGACGGTTATAGGTTTTTCTACTCCAGTTCGAGATGTCTGAACTCAGAGGGAATCGTACCTTTCCAAAGACAGAAAGGCATTTTCCTCATGTGGGAATTATAGAATCGGCGGTCGCCTGTTACTTCCTGCCCGATGAAATCAGGCTTTTCGAAAGGCTCGTCCTCGCTTTGCAACTCCACTTCCGCCATCACAAGGCCAGCATTGTCGCCGTAGAACTCATCCACTTCGAATGTATGTTGGCCGCTTTTCACCAGATATCGGCGCTTGTCGATGACCCCTGTTTCGCAGATGTCCATCAGTTGACGGGCCTCTTCCAGCGTTATTTCTTTCTCAAACTCATAGCGCGACAACCCGCCATCGTCCGAAGGGCCTTTGATGGTGAGAAAACCGCGTTGGTCACGGATGCGTACCCTGACGGTGCGTCCGTGACCACTGCAGATGTAGCCTTGCCTGATATGGCTGCTGCTTTCGGCAAGTTCCCGGTAGGATTCGCCCCTGACAAGGAACTTGCGCTCAATCTCCATGTTCTTCATGAAACGTTCAGACGCTGACTGACTTATGCCCAGCGCAACATGAATGTGACAATCAGAGCGATGGCTAAGACAATGAGTACACCGACAATCCAGTTGATAACCTTCTTGGCCTGTTGCTCTTGTTTTGCAGCGCGGCGTGCCTGCCGCATTTCTCTCTTCTTCTTGTTCATAATGATGATGTTTTTTATTTAATGGTTAGTCTTATTGTTCTTCTGTGACGGGGAACTCCATCAGGTAGGCCTTGATGAAGCCGTCGAGCTTGCCGTCCATCACACCATCCACATCGGATGTCTGGTAATTGGTGCGGTGGTCTTTCACGCGGCGGTCGTCGAAAACGTAGCTTCTGATTTGGCTGCCCCACTCAATTTTCTTCTTCGAAGCCTCAATCTTGGCCTGCGCCTCGAGGCGTTTCTTCATGGCTCGGTCGTAGAGTTGCGAACGGAGTAAGGTCAGCGCACGCTCCTTGTTCTTCGGTTGGTCGCGCGTCTCAGTATTCTCGATGAGAATTTCCTCCTCCTCGCCTGTGTCAGGGTCGGTGTACCAGTAGCGCAACCGCACACCCGACTCCACTTTGTTGACGTTCTGTCCGCCGGCACCCGAGCTTCGGAATGTGTCCCACGAGAGTTTGGCGGGATCTACGTATACCTCGATGGTGTCATCTACGAGGGGTGAAACGAATACGCTGGCGAACGATGTCATTCGCTTGCCCTGTGCATTGAACGGACTGACGCGCACCAGGCGGTGTACGCCGTTTTCGCTTTTCAGGTAGCCGTAGGCATATTCGCCGCCCTCGATTTCCATTGTCACACTCTTGATGCCTGCTTCGTCGCCGTCCTGCAGGTTGCTGATGGTCACCTTGTGGCCATGAGCTTCAGCCCACCGCATATACATTCGCATGAGCATCGATGCCCAGTCTTGGCTCTCGGTGCCGCCTGCTCCGGAGTTGATTTTCAGCACACAGTCCATTGGATCTTCCTTCTGGCGCAGCATGTTTTTCAGCTCCAAGTCTTCAATGGCAGCGATGGCCTTGCGGTAGTCCTCGTCGACTTCTTCCTCTGTAACCATCTCGTCGTGGTAGAAATCGAAGGCCAGTTGCAACTCGTCGGCCAGAGTGCGCACATTCTTATAACCATCAATCCATTTCTTGATGGCCTTCACTTTCTTCATCTGTTCCTGTGCCCGCTTTGGGTCTTCCCAGAAATCGGGAGCCTGCGTGCGCAGTTCCTCCTCTTCAAATTCTATCTTTTTTCGGTCGATGTCCAAGTAGCGGTGCAAGTCTTCTGCACGTTTCAGGACATCTTTCAGTTGGTCTTGGGTTATCATTTCACTATTTAGTTCTCTACATACATTTCTTCAATCTCAGCAGCATAGTGCTTGTTGAGGACTGAGCGTTTGATTTTCAGCGTATTGGTCAGCTCGCCAGCCTCCATTGTGAACGGTTTGGGAAGGAGTGTGAAGCGTTTGATCTTCTCGTAGCTGGCCAGCTGTTGCTGTAAGGTGTCCAGGCGTTCGGTCAGCATCTTGATGATGGTCGGGTTCTTGCAAAGGTCTTCCATCGACTCATAGGCGATGTCGTTGTCCTTGGCATACTCTTCCAGTTCTGCGAAAGCTGGTACGATGAGGGCCGACACAAATTTCCTTTGGTCGGCAATCACGGCCACCTGTTCGACGAATTTGTCCACCAGAATCTTCGATTCGATCATCTGGGGAGCGATGTATTTGCCGTTGGAGGTCTTGAAAAGCTCCTTAATGCGCTCTTTCAGGAATAGCTCGCCATCTTTCAGATAGCCTGCATCACCTGTATGGAAGAAGCCGTCGGGGTCGAAAGCTTGTGCGTTCAGGGCATCGCGTTTGTAGTAACCTCGCGTGATGGTGGGGCCTTTCAGCAGGATTTCGTCGTTCTCGCCGATCTTGATTTCTATGCTATGGATGGGTCGTCCGACGCTCCCCACGGTGTAGGGCTTGTCCATGTGGTCGCATGAAACGGTGGCGAGACTCTCCGTCAGACCGTAGCCTACCATCATGAAGATACCGATGGAATGGACGAACTCCTCCACTTCGTCAGACACATACGAGCCTGCGGTGGGGAAGAAGTGGGCATTTTCCAAGCCCAATTGCTTGCGAACGAGCGAGAAGAGCGTTTTGTCGAAAGCCTCGTATTCCAGTTTCAGTGGCAGTGGTGCGCGCCGTCCGCGACTCTGATACTCTATCTGGTACTTCCTTCCCACAGCCAATGCCCGTTTGAAGAGGCTGCGCTGCACGGGTCCGGCTTTCTCGATCTTCGACTTCACGCCGATGTAGACCTTCTCCCAGAAACGGGGTACGGCACACATACAAGTGGGGTGTGTCTCGCGCATCGACTGCTGGATTTCCTTTGGATAGGTATTGATGATGAGCTGTGCGCCGAGGGTCAAGCACAGAATCATCCATCCGCGCTCGAATACATGTGTGATGGGCAGGAACACCATGACGCGGTCTTTCTCGCCAACCGGCACACATCGGCCGTTGGCCTCAAAGGCAGCGTAGTATTGTCCGTAGGTCAGGATAACGCCTTTCGAGTCGCCCGTGGTTCCACTGGTATAGAGGATATTGGCGATGTCGTCGTTCGATGCCTGCGACCAGAGTGTTTCCACCTCGCTCTGTCGGGGCAGGTTTTCGCCCAGTTTCAGGAAGTCGTCGAAATACATGGCGCTGGGGTCGCCCTGAGCGATGCGCACGCTACGGTCGAAAATGATGATTTTCTCCAGCGTGGGGCACAGCGGCAGGATGCGGTGCGCCTTGTCGTATTGCTCCTGTTCACCCACGAAGAGGAACCTTATCTGTGCGTCGCCGATGACATATTGCAGTTGGTGTTCACTGCTGGTGGCATAGAGCGGCACGGTGACGGCACGAATGCCGAAGGCGCCAAAGTCGGTGTAGAGATACTGCACGGTGTTCTGTGCGAACACGCCCAAGTTCTCCTGCACCTTCACTCCCATATTGAGCAGGGCATTGCTCACAACTTTCACCTGCGCGGAAAACTCGTTCCACGAGACCGTTTTCCACTTGAGACTGCCGAAGTCACGGTAGTTCAGCACCGTTTTGTCTCCATAATTCTTGGCCTGTTGATGAATCAGGACCGAAAGGTGGCAATTTGTCTGCATACGCTTGATGATCGTTAAAGGGTTCTACAATTGTGATTCTCCCTCGACGTATTGCTCGAGGAAGATGTGCTCGCCGTCAAAGACCACATAGGTGAACTGCCAGATCCAGTCGCCGATGATCATCATGCGGCTTTTTCTTGACAGCATCATGTCGAGTTCTATATGTCTGTGTCCATATATATAGTAGTCAATATCGGGGTGCGTCTTCATATATTCCTTGGTGTACTGGATGAGGAATTCGCGGTCCTCGCCCTTGTAGGGCTCTTCTTTTCCGTCTGCACGCTTCATGCGTGAGTGCTTGGCCCAGGTCAGTCCGAACCACATCGACCAGCGGGGGTGGAGTGTGGAGAAGAGTCTTTGGCACACCTTGTTGTGGAACATGCGGCTGATGAACTTGAACTTCCGGTCGGGGTCGCCCAGTCCGTCGCCATGGGCCATGAAGAAGGTCTTGCCCATGATGTCGGTGGTCAGCGCCTGGTGGTGCATGATGACCCCGCATTCCTCTTCCAGGTAGCCATACATCCAGATGTCGTGGTTGCCCGTGAAGTAATGCACTTCCACGCCCATGTCTGTCAGTTCTGAGATTTTTCCGAGGAAGCGCGTATAGCCCTTGGGCACGGCATATTTCCATTCGTACCAGAAGTCGAACATGTCACCGAGCAGATAGACGGCATAAGCCTTGTGCTTGATGTCGTCGAGGAAGCGCACGAGCCTGCGTTCCTGCATGCGCTGATGCGGGATGGCCCATGAGCCCAGGTGGGCGTCGCTGATGATATAGATATTCTTCATTGCGTGGTGGGTGATGGTTGATTAGTCGAGTCCCAGTTCCACACGGGCCTCTTCGCTCATCATACTTTGATCCCAGGCGGGTTCGAACACAAGGTTCACGTTCACGCCTTTCACACCGTCGATGCTCTCTATTTTCGTGCGCACATCCTCCAGAATATAATCGGCGGCTGGGCAGTTGGGAGCGGTGAATGTCATGTCCACGTCGACGGTGTAGTCTTCAAGGACATCTATCTTGTAGATCATCCCCAGGTCGTAGATGTTGACGGGGATTTCCGGGTCGTATACGGTTTTCAGCACATCGAGTATGCGCTCTTCGAGGTAGGTCTTTTCTGCTGGGGTCATATCTTGGTTGTTTTGACACGGCGGAACCGTGTCTTACACGACATTACGTTTCTTTGTAGATGATGTTGTTGGCGCCGCTGGTGATTTTCAGGGCTTCTGGGTGGTGCTTGATGAAACTGTCGATGTGGCGCACGCGCTTCTCTTCGAGTATCTCGTCCACCGCAATGAGGATGCCCGTCTCCTCCACCTCGCCGAAACCGTCGTTGATGGCGGTGCCAAAGAGCTTCATCGTGGGACTCAGGTTCATATAGGCGTTGACCAGGGGCGGTATGTTGAAGCCCATTTTGCGCACTTCCTGGTTCAGCACGCGATAGTCTTCGCGGAAGTTATCGTGGCAGAAGAGCGCTTCCAATTCACGTGGGTCGGTCTCCAGTTTCAGAGGGTTCATGGGCACAATGAGGTTCTCTTTGTCGTCGAAATGCTTCTTCAGGAAATAGAGAATCATGTCTCTGCCCTTGCGTACATACGAAGGATACATGGTCATTTTGCCGAAGAAATACTTCACGTTGGGCATGATGACCGTCAGTGCGCCGAGTCCGTCCCAGAGGTTGTCGAGTGCGAAAAGGCTCTTCGACCCCATCTTGCTGCTTTGGTATTCTACGGTGACGAACGAGCGTCCCAGCTCGATGGTCTGCGGCATGTACTCACGCAGGAACTTCTCAGAGAAGTGGAACATGTGGCTGGTAGCCAGGTGGGGCTGCCCGTTGGGCATAATTTCCCAGTCGGTGCCCAGCAGATAGCGGTAGCCGCCGATGATTTCCTCAGCCTCGGGGTTCCACACGATGAGCTGCTTGTAGCAGTTCTCGCAGGTGTCGAACTCGTCGATGTCTGTTTCCTTTCCCGTTCCGCCACCAGCGGTGCGGAAGGCAATTTCGCGCAGACGCCCTATCTCGCGCATCACGTTGGGTGCCTGATGGGCCGTGACAACGTATATCTCGTTGTGGCTCTTGTTGGTCATTCGCAGCTGTCTTTCCGGCGTGAGTTCGCTTTTCAGCACCTGCTTGTCAATAGGTCGGATAATCTTTTGCTCCATGATGGTTATGCTTCTGAGGAGTTTTTCTTCCTGATTCTACTTCAGTTTGTACACTTCGTCCTGTACGTATTGTGCCCATTGGGCGGGTGTTTTCGACTTGTCGAAAGTCTGCCAAGGTATCGGTTTGCCGATGGTCACAGGGAAAGTCTTTCCCCGATTTTTGTACATCTCGTCGACGAGAAACAGCATGGCGATGTTGAACTTGATGCCCAGGCGCTTGGAGATGTTGGCCAGCCGGTAGAAAAACTTGGAGTTCTGCCCGCCGAAATGGATGGGCACCACGTCGCGCTGTGTCTGCACGCTTTTCGTGATGAAGGTCTTTTTCCAAGGCAGGTCGCGGATCACGCCGTTCTGTTGGCGCGAGCAGAGGCCTGCGGGGAACATCAAGATGTGGTTCTCGCTGCCGAAACCAGCCTCCACCATCGCTGGGAAGTTGCGACTTTGCGCCCCCGTCTTGTTGATGGGAATGCAGAGTGGCGCCAGCCCTGGAAGGGTCATCAGCAGGTCGTTCACAAGGTAGCGGAATCGGTCGTCGTACTGCCGGCCGAGAATACTACCCAGGGTGACACCGTCGATACCACCCAAAGGATGGTTGCTCACGAAGGTGTAGAGCCGCCCGTCGTCCTTCGCCGGCAGGTTCTCCAGTCCTTTCACCTCCACATGCATGTCTACATATTTGACGCAGGCCTCAAGCCAGGGCGTTCCTTTCAGGTCGCGATTGTCCCTCAGGAACTGGTTCAGCCAGTCCTCGTGAATGATGTGTTTCAGCCATTTCACCACGGGTCGTGGCACCCATTTGGCTTTCGAGCCCATCTTGCTTTTCAGCACTTGCTCTATGTCGACGGTTTTTTCGTTGATGCTGTCCATATTGAAAAAAGAATATGCAAAAATAAGAAATAATTTTGTAAAAACTATCTTTTTTTGCAAAAAATGTTGTTTTTTGCCCCATTTTTTTTCACAAAAGGGGAAAAGTGTGCATTTTCTGCATCCTCAACATGCATTTTTGCAAGATTTCTCCCTAAACCATCCGTTATTCTCTCAATTTGCTGTTTTGTCAAGAAAATATCCCATTATTTAACACTTTGCTTTTTGAGGTTTTAGGAGATAGTGAGGCTGTTTTGGCAAAGACCTGCCAACTGTCGAGGCTGTTTTTGGTCGTGTGTTTCATCCGAAACGCTGTTTTTGTGTCCTTGGGATAGGGCGGGGTGGATGATTTGTGTTTTCTTCTGTTGTGATTTGACGCAAACCAGCGTGCGGTTTGACGCAAGTCACTTTGTGATTTGACGCTAATTGCGAGGTGATTTGACGCTAATCACGAGATAATTTGCCGCTGACGACACTCCCATTTGTGTCGCATCTCACAAACATCCTGTATGTCAAGCGTTTACAATAACGTCGAAAAATCACTTCGTTTCAGGCGAAATGGCTTTCGTTTCCAGATGCTCGATTCTCACGAAATAGTTTGTCCGAATTTTTCTTAAATGTTAATTTTGTGAGAAAAATGCGATCATACTGCTTGGTGGCCATAGAAACGGGAGGTTTGTTGGCTTGTTGTGATATATCCATCAGGGTGTAAAGCCAACTTCGTCGTCAGCCAATCTTTGTGTGAGTCTTGTCGCGAGAGAACTGCATTCATCAATGCTGAAAACCTTGATAAATATCATTCATTTTGTAAAGAAAGTGGAAAAATTCACTCGTTTTTGATTTTTTGTGGGGAAAAGTGGTGGAATGTGGAGAATTATTCGTAATTTTGTAGCCGAATAGCCAATAAAAGAAACATGCGACTGTTAGGAAATATAGAAGCCAAGGTGGATGCGAAGGGAAGAGTATTCCTTCCGGCAGTGTTTCGTAAGGGTTTGCAAACCGAGAGAGAAGAGTCGCTCGTCATGCGGAAAGACGTGTTCCAGTCGTGTCTGGTGCTCTATCCCGAATCGGTTTGGAACGCCCAGATGGACCAGCTGCGCAGTCGGCTGAATCGCTGGAACCGCGCCCATCAAGAAATTTATCGACAGTTCGTGTCGGATGTGGAGATGATCACCCTCGATGGTAACGGCCGTTTCCTCATCCCCAAGCGCTATCTCCGAATGGCCGACATTGAGCAGGAGGTGAAGTTCATAGGCATGGGCGACACCATCGAAATATGGAGTGCGGCGCGTACCACCAAGCCTTTCATGGAACCCGACGACTTTGGACGGGCTCTCGAAGAGGTGATGGGTGGCGAGCAACAGTCTCCTTTGCAGAATGGCTTTGACAATTGAAGTGAGCAGATGGAGACGGCCGAGACATATCATGTACCAGTGTTGCTGAACGACAGCATCGACGGGCTTGCCATCAAACCTGAGGGCATCTACGTGGATGTGACCTTTGGCGGTGGTGGTCATAGCCGTGAAATCCTTTCGCGGCTTGGGTCTGGGGGGCATCTCTATAGCTTCGACCAGGATGCCGATGCTGAGCGGAATGCCGATACCGAAAGGGAAAACTTTACCTTCGTCCGCTCCAACTTCCGCTACCTGAAGAACTGGATGCGCTACTATGGCGTGGACCAGATTGACGGGTTGTTGGCCGATTTGGGGGTGTCGAGCCACCATTTCGACGATGAGACACGCGGGTTCTCCTTCCGTTTCGATGCACCGCTCGACATGCGCATGAACAAACGGGCTGGGCAAACCGCCGCCGACGTGGTGAACAAAGCCGACGAACGACGGTTGGCCGACATTTTCTTCCTCTATGGTGAGCTCAAGACGGCAAGACGCATCGCTGCGGCCATCGTCAAACGACGGGGCTCGCAGCCCATCGTCACCACGCAGGATCTCATCGACACCGTACAGCCTCTCATGGCGAAAGACCGCGAGAAGAAAGACTTGGCGCGCCTGTTTCAGGCCCTTCGCATCGAGGTGAACCATGAAATGGAGACCCTGAAGGAGATGCTCCTGGCCGCCACTGCACTCATCCGGCCGGGTGGACGTCTGGTGGTCATCACCTATCACAGCCTGGAGGACCGCATCGTGAAAAACGTGATGAGGAGCGGAAATGTGGAAGGGCGCGTCAGCGCAGACTTCTATGGGCGTATCGAGAAACCCTTCTCTTTGGTGAACAGCAAGGTCATCACACCGTCAGACGAGGAACAGGCTGCCAACCCGAGAAGCCGCAGTGCCAAACTCAGAATAGCAGAAAAGGTGTAAGAATCATGGGCAAAGACGAAATCGACATCAAGATAGACCAGCTGTCCGAAGGCTCAAGCATGCCTGAGGAACTCGCCGCCGACCCACAGCCTGCCAACCCGCAGCCTGCAGAAGCCAGCGAAGCAGCGAAGGCCGAGGAAGAGATGGAGCAACTGAAAGAGGCCATCATCGAGCAGGCGCGCGAGGACGAAAGGCCCATGTCGGCTACGTTCAGCCTGCGCAAAATCCTCGGCGGCGACTGGCTTACCGCCGATCTGCTGAGGAGGCAGTTGGGCGTGCTGATGCTCATCGTGATATTCATCATTATCTACATCTCCAACCGCTATAGCTGTCAGAAAGACATGCTGGAGATAGACCGCTTGAACACGGAACTCATCGACGCGAAATATCGCGCCCTGTCGTCGTCGAGCGAACTGACGGAGAAATGCCGCGAGAGCAATGTGCTGAAGATGTTGCAAACCAACAAGGACAGCATGTTGCGCATCCCCAGCCAGCCACCCTATATCATTGAGGTGCCTGAGTAGGGGGAGTTGGGAAGGATAGACAAAGATATTCCACTATATATAATAAGGTATAAGAACATGAGTAGTTTGTTCGATAGGAAGAAAATCATACCACGCTACAAAATCGTGGGCTATGTCATGCTGCTGCTCGGCATCTTGGTGGTGGGCAAGGCATTCTACATCGCCACGGTGAAACGCGACTATTGGATGAAAGTGGCCGACCGCCTGAAGCGCGACAGCGTTATGGTGAAGCCCGTTCGCGGCAATATCCTCAGCTGCGACGGTCGTCTCATGGCCTCTTCCCTGCCAGAATACAAACTCTTCATGGACTTCAAGGCCGGCGGCGAGGTGAAAGACTCGCTTTGGAACGAGAAGGTGGACAGCATCTGCGAGGGGCTTCACGAGATATTCCCTGAAAAGACGGCTGCTGCTTTCAAGCGCGACCTTGAAGAAGGCCATCAGAAGATGAGCCAGAACTGGCCCATCTGGCCCCGTCGGGTCAGCTACGAAGTGTACTCCGAAGTGAAGAAACTGCCCGTGTTCTGCCTCAGTCCGTTCAAGGGCGGCTTCCATACCGAGGCCTTCAACGCCCGCCAACACCCATTCGGATCGCTGGCCGGCAGAACCGTTGGCGAGATGTATGGCGCCATGGACTTGGCCAAATGCGGACTGGAACAGTATTACGATACCATCCTACGAGGCAAGGAGGGAGTGGTGCAACGCAAGAAGGTGATGAACAAATACCTGAGTATCACCGAATTGGCACCCACCGATGGGGCAGATATCGTGACCACTATCGACGTGAATATGCAAGACTTGGCCGAGCGGTCGCTTGTCGATGAGCTGAAATTGATCAACGGCGACGTGGGCGTGGCCATTGTCATGGAGGTGGCTACAGGCGATATCAAGGCCATCGCCAATATGTCGAAGGCCGACGATGGGGAATACTACGAGCGTCAGAACCACGCGGTAAGCGACCTGTTGGAGCCAGGATCGGTGTTCAAGACGGCCAGCATCATGGTGGCCTTAGACGATGGGGTGGTGGACACCACCTATCATGTGGACACGGGGAGCGGCATTGCAGAAATGCACGGAGCCAAAATGCGTGACCACAATTGGCATCGCGGCGGCTACGGAACCATCTCGCTGCCACGAACACTGGAAGTCAGTTCGAACATCGGCGTGAGCAAAATCATCGACCGTTTCTATGGCGACCATCCTGAGAAATTCGTCGACGGCATTTATCGGCTGGGACTGCCCACCGACTTGCACATACCTTTGGTGGGAGCTGCACCGCCTCGAATCCGCCATCCGAAAAAGAATGAACGCGGACAGTATCTTAATTGGAGCAAGACGGCCCTGCCTTGGATGAGCATCGGCTATGAGACACAGGTGCCACCCATCAGTACGCTGACGTTCTACAACGCCATTGCCAACAACGGCAGGATGATGCGCCCGCGTTTCGTCAAGCAGGTGGTGAAAGACGGGAAAGTGCTGATGGACTTTCCGCCCGTCGTCATCAAGGAACGCATCTGCAAAGAGAAAACCCTGAAGGAGATACAGACCATCCTCTATCATGTGGTCAGCCAAGGACTGGGGAAAAAGGCTGGATCGCCGTCGTTTAAAGTAGCAGGAAAGACCGGAACGGCACAGGTGTCGAAGGGTGCCGGCGGCTATAAGTCGGGGCAGATGCGCTATCTGCTCTCGTTCTGCGGCTATTTCCCCGCCGACAATCCGCGCTACAGTTGCATCGTCTGCATACAGAAGTCAGGACTCCCCGCCAGCGGTGGCGGCATGAGTGGCGTGGTGTTCCATCAGATTTCCGAAGGCATCATGGCCAAAGACCTGAAACTGAGAGTGAGCGATGCCCGCGACTCGCTGTCCATCCTCCTGCCCGATGTGAAGAACGGCAATATGGCTGCCGCCGACTATGTGCTGAATCGTCTTGGCGTGGAGACGCTCGACGGATGGCAGGGCAGCTATGCTACGGGTAATCCCATTTGGGGAAAAGCCTCGTTGACTGCCAATGCCGTCAAGATAGAAAAAGCCGACACCTCAGGACAAGGCACTGTGCCCGATGTGGCTGGCATGGGTGCCCGCGACGCTGTCTTCCTCTTGGAAAAAAAGGGCATTCGCGTACGTCTGGAAGGCAGGGGCAAGGTGGTGAGCCAGAGCCTGGCGCCTGGGCGTAAGTACAACGGATCGGAGCTCTGCCTGTTGAAATTGAAATAAGATTATAGTTAAACAATAGAATGCGTATGAAGCTGGAAGGATTACTGAAGAACATCAAGCCCACTGCCGTGGAAGGTAGCATGAACGTGGAAATCACGGGTGTCAACATTGACAGCCGGAAGATACAACCCGGCCATTTGTTTGTGGCCATGAAGGGTACGCAGACCGATGGTCATGCCTTCATTCCCAAGGCATTGGAACTCGGAGCCGTGGCCGTCTTGTGTGAGGACATGCCCCAAGAGCGAAAAGAAGGCGTGGCCTACGTGCAAGTGGACAGCACCGAAGATGCCGTCGGCCCAGTGGCTACCATGTTCTATGGTGAGCCTTCCAAGCATCTGAAGCTGGTCGGAGTGACAGGCACCAACGGCAAGACCACCATCGCCACCTTATTATTTAATATGTTCCGTAAGTTAGGCTATCGGTGTGGTCTGCTGTCGACAGTGTGCAACTACATCGAAGAAGAGGCCGTTCCTGCCAGTCACACCACACCCGACCCCATCGAGCTGAACGCCCTTCTGGCGCGGATGGTCGAGGCTGGTTGCCAATATGTGTTCATGGAGTGCTCCAGCCATGCCATTCATCAGAAACGCATAGGCGGCCTACAGTTCGCGGGAGGCATCTTCACCAACCTCACCCGCGACCATATGGACTACCACAAGACGGTGGAAAACTATCTGAAGGCAAAGAAGATGTTCTTCGACTCTCTGCCTAAATCAGCCTTCGTCGTGACCAATGCCGACGACAAGAACGGAATGGTGATGGTGCAAAACTGTCGGGCAACGGTGAAGACCTACTCCACACGGACTATGGCCGACTTCCGTGCCCGACTGCTGGAGTGCCACTTCGAGGGCATGTATCTGGAGATAGACGGACGCGAAGTGGGGGTGCAGTTCATCGGAAAGTTCAATGTGAGCAACCTTCTGGCTGTGTACGGAGCAGCTGTCATGCTGGGCGAGAAGCCAGAAGATGTGCTGGTGGTGATGAGTACATTGAAGAGCGTCAGCGGCCGTTTGGAACCAATCTATTCGCCCGAGGGCTTCACGGCCATCGTCGACTACGCCCACACGCCTGATGCCTTGGCCAATGTCTTGAGTGCCATCCATGAGGTGCTGGGCGGAAAAGGTCAGGTCATTACCGTCTGTGGAGCCGGTGGCAACCGCGACAAAGGCAAACGGCCACTCATGGCCCAGGAAGCTGTCCGCCAAAGCGACAAGGTGATCATCACTTCCGACAATCCGCGTTTCGAGGAGCCGCAGGCCATCATCGACGACATGCTGGCTGGTCTTGACAAACAGCAGATGCGGAAAGTGGTCGCCATCGTCGACCGCCGCGAAGCCATTCGCACGGCCTGTATGCTGGCCAAGAAGGGCGATGTGGTACTCGTTGCCGGCAAGGGACATGAGGACTATCAGGAAATCAAAGGCGTGAAGCACCACTTCGACGATAAGGAAGTGCTCCGCGAAGTCTTTGCCAATGCATAATTCTTTATGCATGATTTAATAGTGAATCGCAAATAGTTAAACAGTAAATATCACAAGATGCTATACTACCTGTTCAGATTTTTAGAGCAATTCAACATCCCAGGAGCGCACATGTGGCAGTACATCTCGTTCCGCGCATTGCTCACACTGATATTGTCGCTGCTCATCTCAGCATGGTTTGGTGAGCGTTTCATTAAATACATGAAGCGCAAGAAAATCTCTGAGACAGCCCGCGATGCCAGTATCGACCCCTTCGGCACCGCCAAGAAGGGGGTGCCAACGATGGGAGGCATCATCATCATAGTGTCTATCCTGGTGCCCGTCCTGCTGTTGGGGCGTATGCGCAACATCTACATCATCCTGATGATCATCACCACCTTGTGGCTCGGTTTCCTTGGATTCCTCGACGACTATATCAAGATTTTCCGCAAGCACAAAGAAGGTCTGAAGGGAAAATGGAAAATCTTCGGCCAAGTGAGCATAGGCTTTATCGTGGGCATTGTGCTCTATCTGAGTCCTGATGCCGTGATGCGCGAGAATATGAGTGTGCCGCAGACAGACCAAACCGAGCAGGTTGTGAAACATGAGAGTGTGGCGCACAAGTCGCTGAAGACCACCATCCCCTTCATCAAGAACCACAATCTCGACTATTCTGAAGTGATGGCCTTCTGTGGCAAGCATAAGACAGCAGCAGGATGGGTATTGTTTGTGCTGATGACCATTCTCGTGGTGACTGCCGTTTCCAATGGTGCCAACCTCAACGACGGCATGGACGGCATGTGTGCAGGCAATGCAGCCATCGTTGGCGTGGCCTTGGGTATCTTGGCCTATGTGTCGTCGCACTCGGGCTATGCCTCCTATTTCGACATCATGTTTATACCTGGCTCGCAGGAACTCGTGGTGTTCCTCTGTGCCTTCGTGGGTGCCATGATCGGCTTCCTGTGGTATAATGCCTATCCCGCTCAGGTATTCATGGGCGACACTGGATCGCTGACCATTGGTGGTATCATTGGTGTGGTGGCTGTCATCATCCACAAAGAGCTGCTGTTGCCCATTCTTTGCGGCATTTTCTTCGTGGAGAGCCTGAGTGTCATTATTCAGACACAAGTGTTCAAATACTACAAACACAAGGGTAAGCGTGTGCGTTTCTTCCGCGCAACACCTATCCATGACAACTTCCGCAAACTCGACTCTCAGCTCGACCCAACCAGCCGTTACGTCTTGAAAGGCTGGCCCGAGCGACAGTTCCATGAGTCGAAGATCACGTTCCGTTTCTGGATTGTCACCATCATCCTGGCGGCCATGACCATCATCACGCTGAAGATCAGATAGTAGGTCGAAGCATCATTATTGACAAAACATCGTAACGTCATATCGTCATAACGAAACAACGAAAACAAAAAATGAAGGAACAACAAGAGGGAAAAGGGTTCATCGTCGTGCTCGGCGCTGCTGAAAGTGGTGCTGGCGCCGCTGTGTTGGCCAAGAAAGAAGGCTTCGACGTGTTCGTGTCTGACATGGGATCCATCAAGGACCGCTATAAGCAACTGCTCGACGACCATGGCATCGAGTGGGAAGAAGGACAGCATACGGAGGAGCGTATCTTGCAGGCCGACGAGGTCATCAAGAGTCCGGGTATTCCCGATGAGGCTCCGATGATGCAGAAAATCCTGCAGAAGGGCATCCATGTTATCAGTGAGATTGAGTTCGCTGGGCGCTACACGCAGGCGAAGATGGTGTGCATCACCGGCTCCAATGGCAAGACCACGACAACATCGCTCATCTATCATATCTTCAAGAATGCAGGCTATGACGTCGGCTTAGCTGGCAACATTGGTCGGTCGCTGGCACTGCAAGTGGCCGAAGAGCCGCACGAATACTATGTCATCGAGCTCAGTTCGTTCCAGCTCGACAATATGTACGACTTCCGCGCCAACGTGGCTGTGCTGCTGAACATCACGCCCGACCATCTGGATCGCTACCACTACAACATGCAGGAGTATGTGGATGCCAAGATGCGCATAGTGCAAAACCAGACCGACAAGGACGCGTTCATTTACTGGAACGACGACCCCATCATCCGTCGCGAACTGGAGAAATACAACATACCGTCGGTCATGCTCCCCTTCTCCGAACTGAAAGAGCGGGGCAGCATCGCCTATATCGAGGAGGGACAATACAAGATAGAGGTGCCCACACCTTTCAATATGGAGCAGGAGGAACTCTCCCTGACGGGCAAACACAATATCTACAACTCGCTGGCAGCCGGTCTGGCAGCCAGTGTGAGCGGCATTAAGAACGATGTCATCCGTAAGTGCTTGGGCGATTTCCCTGGCGTGGAGCATCGGTTGGAGAAGGTGTGCACAGTGGGCGGCGTGACCTATATCAACGACTCAAAAGCCACCAATGTGGACGCTTGCTGGTATGCGCTGGAAAGTATGCGCCAACCCACCATCCTCATCATCGGTGGCAAGGACAAGGGCAACGATTATGAACCCATCAAGCCATTGGTCAAGGAGAAGTGTGCCGCTATCGTCTATCTGGGAGCCGACAACCAAAAATTGCACGACAACTTCGACTCCATGGGAATTCCCGTGCGCGACACCCACTCAATGCGTGAGTGTATGGATGCCTGCTACGAACTGGCAGAACCGGGCATGACTGTGCTGTTGAGTCCCTGCTGCGCCAGCTTCGACCTGTTTAAAAACATGGAAGACCGCGGCGAGCAGTTCAAGCGACTGGCACGCAGTTTGTGATTGGATAAACCACAAAGATCACAGTATTGAAAAGAAGAAAGAACTGACTATATGTTCGACAAATTAGGAAAGCTGAAAATCAAGGGCGACGGCATCATCTGGGCCGTGTTCTTCATACTCTGCATCATCAGCATCATTGAGGTGTTCAGCGCTTCAAGCGGGCTGACCTACAAAGGCGGCAGCTACTTCAAACCAATGATCTACCATACGGTGCTGCTTGTTGTGGGCGTCGTCTTCATGATTGTCACCATGAATGTGAAGTGCAAATACTTCAAGCTTGTCACGCCTTTTGCGCTTTTGCTATCGCTCATCATGCTGATAGCCGTGCTCGTCGTGGGTCAGACCACTAATGGCGCGCAACGATGGATCGACTTGTTCGGCATTCAGTTCCAACCTTCGGAATTGGCCAAAGGGGCTGTCATCCTGGCCGAAGCACAGATATTGAGCGCTATGCAGACCGTCGACGGTGCCGACCGCCACGCTTTCCGTTATATCCTCTCCGTGTCGTTGCCCATCCTGTTCCTCATCGGCATTGAGAACTTGTCCACCGCGGGACTGCTGTTCCTGACCATCCTGATCATGATGTTCATCGGCCGCGTGCCCAAACGACAGTTGCTGCGTACCGTAGGCTTCATCCTTGTATGTGCTGCAGTGTTCATCGGCGCCATCATGCTGTTGGGCAAATCGGAAAGGGAAGCTGTGGCCGACGACGACAAGATGGTGCTCACCGAACAGGTGGAGGCCCCGCAGAGCAAGTCGGTCGTAGAAAAGGTGTTCCACCGTTTCGACACCTGGAAGGCCCGCATCGAGAAGTTCCTCGATTTCCGCGAGATACCGCCAGAAGAGGTGGATCTTGATAAAGACGCACAGGTGTCACACGCCAATATTGCCATTGCCTCGTCGAATGTCATTGGCAAAGGGCCTGGCAACAGTGTGGAGCGCGACTTTCTGTCGCAGGCTTTCTCCGACTTCATCTATGCCATCATCATCGAGGAGATGGGCATCTGGGGAGCCTTCATCGTATGTCTGCTCTACATCGTGTTGCTGTTCCGCACAGCAACCATAGCCAATCGCTGTGCCAACGCGTTCCCTGCATTGCTCATCATGGGCATAGCTCTGTTGCTGGTGACCCAAGCCATGTTCAATATGTGTGTGGCTGTGGGGCTTGCTCCTGTCACGGGACAACCGCTTCCGCTCATCAGCAAGGGTGGAACCTCCACCATCGTGAACTGCGTTTACATTGGAGTGATCCTCAGCGTGAGCTACACGGCGAAGCGGAAAGATGAGGTGGAGTCAGGAAAAAAGAAAAAAGTGGCAATGGCCACATCGCGCGTATAAATAGATAAGGTATAGATTATGGATAATGAACTGAGAGTCATCATCAGCGGAGGCGGTACGGGAGGCCATATTTTTCCCGCCATCTCCATAGCCAATGCCATACGGCAAAAGCGTCCCGACGCACAAATCCTCTTTGTGGGCGCAGAGGGAAGAATGGAGATGCAACGCGTTCCTGCGGCTGGCTATGAAATCAAGGGCTTGCCCATTCAAGGCTTCGACCGCAAGAACCTGCTGAAAAACGTGAAGGTGTTGTATAAAGTTTGGAAGAGCCAACGCATGGCCAAGCAAATCATCAGGCAGTTCCGCCCGATGGTAGCTGTGGGTGTTGGTGGATATGCCAGTGGCCCCACGCTCAATAAATGCGCCGCAATGGGTGTTCCCTGCCTGATTCAGGAGCAGAACTCGTATGCCGGGGTGACCAACAAACTGTTGGCAAAGAAGGCCCAGAAAATCTGTGTGGCCTATGAAGGTATGGAGCGATTCTTCCCGAAAGAAAAGATTGTCATGACAGGAAATCCTGTCAGGCAGGCTCTTTTGGACACGAAAACCTCTCCGGAGGAAGCCCGAAAGGCAATGGGCTTGGACCAAAACAAGAAGACCATCCTTATCGTCGGTGGTTCGCTTGGCGCACGTACTATGAACGAGAGTGTGCTGCAGCACCTCGATGAGATACGCCAAAGCGGTGTTCAGGTGGTGTGGCAGACGGGCAAATACTATCACGCCACTATCCTGGAAGAGATGAAGAAACACCCTGACATGCCCATGCTGAAAGTGATGGACTTCATCGCCGACATGGGTGTTGCCTATCGGGCTGCCGACCTGGTCATCAGTCGTGCGGGGGCAAGTAGCATCTCTGAGTTCTGCCTGTTGGGCACACCTGTGATTTTGGTGCCTTCGCCCAATGTGGCTGAAGACCACCAGACGAAAAATGCCATGGCATTGGTGAACCGCCAGGCCGCCCTCTATGTGAAGGATGCCGACGCTCCTAAGGAGGTCATTTCGCTGGCTCTTCAGACGGTGAACGATGCAGACAAACTGCAGTCGCTCCATGAGAACATCCTGAAAATGGCCCTGCCCAATTCGGCCGACATCATTGCCGACGAAGTCATCCGCATGGCTAAATCCTAATCATCCCACTAATCCTACAAGAAAATGGAACTGCAAGAGATAAAGAGCGTATACTTCATTGGTGTGGGCGGCATTGGCATGAGCGCCATTGCCCGCTACTTCCTGAAGAAGGGAATGGTAGTTGCCGGCTACGACAAAACACCGTCTGCTTTGACCCGTAACCTGGAAAAGGAAGGTGTGCTGGTACACTATGAAGAGAACATCGAGGAGATACCTCATGCTTGTCGCAACAAATGCCACACATTGGTGGTATACACACCTGCTGTGCCAAAGGAGCATCAGGAACTGGTATGGTTCCGTGAGAATGGCTTCGACGTGGAGAAGCGAGCTCAGGTGCTGGGTATGCTCTCGCGCAGCCAGAAGGCATTGTGCTTCGCAGGAACACATGGTAAGACCACGACATCAGCCATGTGCGCCCATATCATGCATCAGTCGCATATCGACTGCAACGCATTCCTTGGCGGTATCTCACAAAACTATGGCACCAACTACATACTGAGCGACCAAAGCCCATTCGTAGTTATCGAAGCCGATGAGTTCGACCGCAGTTTCCATTGGCTCAGGCCATGGATGACGGTCATCACCAGTACCGACCCCGACCACCTCGATATCTACGGCACAAAAGAGGCTTACTTGGAAAGTTTCCGCCACTATACCACACTCATTCAGCCTGGAGGAGCACTCATCATCCATAAGAATCTGGAGGTGGTCCCCGACGTGGCCGACGGTGTGAAAGTATTTGAGTACAGTCAGGATGAGGGCGATTTCCACGCTGAGAACATCCTGATTGAGGATGGGGAAATCTCGTTCGACTTTGTGTCGCCCATCGAAAGGGTGAGCGGCATTCGGCTGGGACAGCCCGTCACCATCAACATTGAGAATGGCATTGCCGCCATGGCCATGGCCCAACTGAATGGATGTAGTGCCGAGGAACTGAGTTATGGCATGCAGACCTATCATGGCGTGGAGCGTCGTTTCGATTTCAAGATCAAGAGCGACCGCATCGTGTTCCTAAGCGATTATGCCCATCATCCGAAAGAAATCTACCAAAGTGCCAGGAGCATCAGGGAGCTTTATCGCAACCGCCGCATCACGGTGATGTTTCAACCGCATCTGTTCACGCGAACCCGCGATTTCTATCGCGACTTTGCCGACAGTCTGAGCCTGCTCGACCATGTGGTGCTGACCGACATTTACCCCGCTCGCGAAGAGCCTATTCCCGGCATCACTTCAAAGATTATCTACGACAACCTGCAGCCAGGGGTGGAGAAAGAACTCATCCATACCGCCGATGCCCTGCAGTATGTGAAAGAGCACGATTTCGAAGTGCTGGTCGTTCTCGGTGCAGGCGATCTCGACAATCAGGTGCCTGAGATGGCGAAAATCCTGAGAAAAAAGTACAATATATAAACCATCTTACAAAAAAGCGCTCATGAAAAGGCCGTATATCAACTGGAAGAAGTTGCTTATCGTCTGCTTGGACATCGTGCTGGCAGTCTACCTCGGCATGGCCATGACTTCGTTCAACCGCCCCGACGAGACGATGAAGGTGTGCACACAGGTGAACATCGTGGTGGCCGACGAGAATACAAACGGTTTTCTCAGCGCACAAGAAATCAAGAGAATTCTGCAAAAAAGGAACCTCTATCCGGCTCATCAGCACATGAGCGACATCAATCCTCGCAGCATCGAGGAGGCATTGAAGACCAGTTCTTTTGTCCGTACGGCAGAATGCTACAAGACACAAGACGGACATGTGAACATCAGTATCACCCAACGGCTGCCCGTGGTGCGCATCAAAGACTCTGCCGGCAACGACTATTACGTCGACGAAAAGGGTGGTGTCATGCCCAATTCGAAATATGTGAGCGACCTGATTATCGTCACGGGAAACGTCACACAGGACTTTGCCTGCAACTATCTGACCCATCTCGCATCGGCCATCATGGGCGACGCATTCTGGAAAAACCAGATTGTACAGATCAACATCCTCCCCGACCAAGGGGTGGAGTTGGTTCCGCGCGTTGGCGAGCACATCATTTTCATCGGTTATCTGCCGCAGGAGAAAGACGCGGCAAAGCGCAAGGCAGCTATTGAGGAGTATCTCCATGGCAAGCTCGCAAGGTTGGAGAAATTCTACCGCTATGGTCTCAGCGTAGCCGGATGGAACAAATACCACTATATCAGCTTGGAATTCGACAACCAGATTATCTGTAAGAAGAACGTGACGGAGATGGCTGTAGCCCCCATTCCTCCGACAGAAACGACGCCGACTGCCGAGCAGCCGGCCACACCATCCGAAGGAGAAGCCCAACAACCAGGAACCAACACTTCGGCCCAAGCCTCTCAACCGTCTCAATCCCCACAATAACTTCACCCTCATCCAGGCAAGGAAACAATCAATAAAAACAAAATAGCGTATGGCACAATTTATCGTAGCAATTGAGCTGGGTTCATCGAAGATGACCGGCATTGCGGGTAAGAAGAACATCGATGGGAGCATCTCCATCTTGGCTGTCGTCAAGGAAGACTCCAGTTCTTTCATCCGCAAAGGAGTGATTTATAACATCGACAAGACGGCGCAATGTATCTCGAACATCGTCAAGCGCCTGACCACACAACTCAAGACAAGCATCGTGAACGTCTACGTAGGCGTAGGCGGACAGTCGATTTGCAGCATTAAGAACGTCATCGTCAAAAACCTTCCCGCCGACACCATCGTCACGCAGGAGATGGTCAACGAACTGATGGATGCCAACCGCAACATGAGCTATCAGGAGCAGGAAATCCTGGATGCCGCCACGCAGGAATACAAGGTGGACAATCAATACCAGATCGACCCTGTGGGCATTCAGTGCACACGACTGGAAGGCAATTTCCTGAACATCCTTTGGCGCAAGGAGTTCTACCGCAAACTCAACAAATGTTTCGACATGGCCGACGTGGCCATTGCTGAGATGTACCTTGCCCCGTTGGCACTTGCCGACAGCGTGCTTACCGATGCGGAGAAACGCTCTGGATGCGCATTGGTAGACCTGGGAGCCGATACCACGACGGTGAGTGTCTACTACAAGAACATTCTGCGCCATCTCGCTGTCATTCCTTTGGGTAGCAACAACATCACCAAAGACATCGCCTCGCTGCAGATGGAAGAAAGCCAAGCCGAGGAGATGAAGCAGAAGTACGCCAATGCCTGGACAGACAACAGTGAGATAGATAATTCGCTCATGCTCAACATCGATGGCGACCGTACGGTAGAGAGCCGTAAGTTCATCGAGATTGTGGAGGGCCGCGTTGAGGAAATCATCGAGAACGTGTGGTTCCAGGTGCCTTCTGAGTATGCCGACCGACTCTTGGGAGGTATCATACTCACAGGCGGTGGATCCAACCTGCGCTCCATCGAAACGGCGTTCCGCAACCGCACACACGTGGAGAAGATACGTATTGCACGCTTCGTTCAGCAGAGCATCCAGTCGAAAGACCCACTCATCACCTCGCAGAACGCCATGATGAACACGGTGTTAGGTCTGCTCGCCAAAGGCGACATCAACTGTGCCGGACCGGAAATAAACGGTGATCTCTTTGGAAACAATACTGGTAACCAGCCGGGTGGTACCCAAAATGCTGCCCAGTCGCGCGAACCGAGAAAGGCCAACGAGATTGAACCGGGTGTGGTGCTTACCGAAGCCGAGAAGCAGAAGGCTGAGGAAGAACGCCGTCGTCAGGAAGAACTGGCTGAGGCTGAGCGCCAGCGCGAGATTGAAGAAAACCTGCGTCGGCAGCGTGAGCTGGAAGAGGAAGAACAGCGCAAACGCAAGGAAAACAGCGGCGTGAAGAAAATGGGTAAGCGGTTATCCAAGTTCATCAAGGGACTTATCTCCGAACCTGAAGACGAATAGTCGCCAACCTTTCCTCATCCGAGAAAATCTCAATTCATCCCAATCATCCTAACAAATCCACAAAAAAATGAAAGAAGACAACAACATAGATATCCTCGATTTCGGTGAACCCGAAAAGGATAGCAGCATCATCAAGGTCATCGGTGTAGGCGGAGGTGGCGGCAATGCCGTGAATCACATGTATCGCGAGGGCATCCACGACGTGACGTTCGTGCTTTGCAACACCGACAACCAGGCTCTGAACGACTCTCCCGTGCCCGTGCATCTGCAGCTGGGCAAGGAAGGACTCGGTGCAGGCAACAAACCCGAGCGTGCCCGTCAGGCCGCAGAGGAAAGTATTGAAGACGTGCGTAATATGCTGAGCGACGGCACGAAGATGGCCTTCATCACCGCAGGCATGGGCGGTGGAACAGGTACGGGTGCAGCACCCGTCATCGCTCGGGTGTCAAAAGAACTCGGTATCCTGACCGTCGGCATTGTCACCATCCCCTTCCGCTTCGAAGGACCGAAGAAAATAGACCAGGCCCTCGACGGCGTAGAGGAGATGTCGAAGCATGTGGACGCCCTGTTGGTCATCAACAACGAGCGCCTTCGCGAAATCTATCCTGAGCTGACCGTACTCGATGCCTTCGGAAAGGCCGATGACACGCTGTCGGTGGCCGCGAAGTCGATTGCGGAAATCATCACCGTTCATGGTCTTATCAACCTGGACTTCAACGATGTAAAGACCGTGTTGAAAGACGGTGGCGTGGCCATCATGTCGACAGGCTATGGCGAAGGCGAGAGCCGTGTGCGCAAAGCCATCGAAGATGCCCTGCATTCTCCGTTGCTCAACGATAACGACGTGTTCAACTCGAAGAAGATATTGCTTTCCATCACCTTCTGTTCCGACGACAAGTCGAAGCAGGGATTGATGATGGAAGAGATGAACGACGTCAACGACTTCATGGGTAAGTTTGGCAACGACTTCGAAATCAAATGGGGTCTCGCCACCGACCCGGAACTGGGCGACAAGGTGAAGGTGACCATCCTGGCAACGGGATTTGGCATCAAGGACGTGGACGGCATGAGCGCCCACTTCTCGAAGCGCACGCAGGAAGAGGCCGACCGTCTGGCTGCCGAGGAGGAGAAAGCCGCCGAGCGTCAGGACCGCCGCAACCGCTACTATGGTCGCGATGGCTCCAACTCGCAGTACAAGCGTCGTCCGCACATCTTCATCTTCAGACAGGAAGACCTCGACAACGACGATGTGATCAGCGATGTGGAGCAGACGCCCACCTATAAGCGCACACGCCAACAGCTTGACGAGATCCGCAACAAAGCTGCTGGAGCCGTCAAGACGGTGGATACAGAAAAGAAGGAACCCGTCAGCGGAACCATCAAGTTCGGTTAGACAATAGGCAGGGATATGCCATTGATCTTCTGGTAAATATCCAAAGCATAGACGTCGGTCATGCCGCAAATGTAGTCGATGACCGCCATGATGCGCGTTTGCAGATCGGTACTGTCAATATCGTACTGGCTGCTGACGCGCATCATCAGTTGCTGGCTGTAGTAGCGCTTGGGGTGTACCACAGCATCAATCATCACATCCATCAGCGTGGCCAGAATCTTATAACCCGACAGTTCCACGTCGAGCACGGGCTTGCTCTGGTAGATTTTCTTTACCGACACGCTTGCACAATGTTTGTAAGCCTGCCGCTCGCGCTCGGGAATATGGTCAATCAGACTGCCTTCGAACGTGCCATCCAGAATTTGTTGCACGTTGTCGACAAATGTTTCCGCGCAAAGATGTTCCAATACACCGATGGCGCTGGCCCGCATATACACCACCTTCTCGTTGTCGTCGGTGATGCCCTCATCATCTATTCTTTGTAGTATGCTTGCTTTTGTAGGCTCATCGAAGAATCCGAGCAGCAGGTCGCGGGTTTCTTCATACGTCAGTATCTTCAGCTTATGGGCATCTTCCAAGTCCATGATCTCGTAGCAGATGTCGTCGGCTGCCTCTACCAGGTACACCAGGGGATGGCGGGCATAGCGGGGCGGCTCACCGTCGGCCGACAGTTTTTTTATGCCCAATTGCGCAGCAATACGCTCGTAGATGTCCTGCTCCGTGGCAAAGAAACCGAATTTCCCTTTCTTGGAAGCCACAGAAGAGGCGTAGGGATATTTCACGATGCTGGCCAGCGTGGTGTAAGTCATGACGAACCCGCCTTCGCGACGGCCTTTGAAACGGTGGGCCAACAGTCGGAAAGCGTAGGCATTGCCCTCGAAATGGGTGATGTCGTTCCAGAAAATATCTGTCACCAAGTCTTTCAGGTAGCTGCCGTTCCCCTCTGTGAAGTATGTCTGAATGGCTTTCTCCCCACTATGTCCAAAGGGTGGATTGCCCATATCGTGGGCCAGGCACGCTGTACTGACGATGGTTCCTATCTGCGGGAGATAGGTTTCAGCCAAGGAAGGATCGGCATCAATGAGCGCATTGGACACATCATTACCTAACGAAAGGCCCACGCTGGCCACTTCCAAGGAGTGGGTCAGGCGGTTATGCACAAAGACGCTGCCTGGCAGAGGGAACACCTGCGTCTTGTTTTGCATGCGGCGGAAGGGTGCGGAGAATATCAACCGGTCGTAGTCGCGCTTGAATTCTGATCGCGCATCGTGGCGAGAAGGCGGGCGGTTCTCCTGTCCCAGCCGTTTGTTGGAGATGAGTTGTTGCCAGTTCATCATGCGTATTTACAATTTGGCGGTTAGTTTCATTCTGAATAGTCGGAGTGCTGGTAGTCTTTGTTGCTCTTCCAGTTGCCACCCCAGCTGAAACCTTGCTTTATGAAAAGGCAATAGCAGAGGTCTCCTTTGCTGCCTGTTCATATCGTAATTTTGCCGCGAAATTAATGATTTTCTGCGAAATGAGAAAATTATTTGCCGTAAAGTTGCCCTTACAAAACTTTTTTCGTACATTTGCACAGCAAATCATTCATCAAGAATATGTTTGGAATTGGAACTTCAGAAATACTGCTCATCGCCTTGGTGGTGCTGCTGTTCTTTGGTGGAAAGAAGATTCCCGAGCTGATGAAAGGCTTGGGAAAGGGTGTGAAGAGCTTCAAGGATGGCATGAAAGACGTCAATCCTGATGACGAAAAGGACAAAGTGAAAGAGTGAGAACTCTTCACTTCTAACTCTCCACATCCCACTCCCATGACGTTTTGGGAACATCTCGACGTGCTGCGCACCTACATCATCCGCATCATCCTGGTGTGGGTAGTGTGTTCCGTTGTTGCTTTCTTCTTCAAGGACGAGATTTTCTTTGTTGTGATGGCTCCCAAGGATAGCGGTTTCATCACTTATCAGTGGCTTGAGGCTTTGAGTCGTAAACTGGGTGGTGGCGGACTTGACGACTTCTCCGTCCAGCTCATCAACACTGGCCTGACGCGCCAGTTTCTGCTCCATGTGAAGGCATCCTTCTTCGTGGGGCTCCTTGTTTCAATGCCTTTTGCCATTTGGCAAGTCCTGCTTTTCGTGATTCCCGCCCTTTATGCCAACGAACGGCGACTCCTCTATCAAGGAGTGCTGAGCGGTTCGCTGATGTTTGTCGTGGGTCTGCTGTTCAGCTATTTCATCGTTTTCCCATTGACTTTCCGCTTCTTGGGAACCTATCAGGTGAGTGCTGAACTGCAGAATCTCATCTCCGTAGAGTCGTACATTGGCACCCTCTTGTCGCTGTCGCTGAGCATCGCCTTGGTCTTCGAGATACCTGTGGTGTGCTGGCTTTTGGCACGAGGGGGCATTCTCACGGCTTCGATGATGAGCCGCTACCGCAAGCACGCCATCGTCCTGATTCTCGTTCTTGCGGCCATCATCACCCCCACGCAGGACGTTTTCACCCTTCTTATAGTATCGCTGCCCATGTGGCTGCTCTTCGAACTGAGCATCCTCATTGTCCGCACCACCCGTCGTTGATGGCCAAAACCGTTGTCATTGGCCATTCATCCCGTTGTCGTTGATATTGATTCCCGACCGTACATTAATAACCTACGCACCGTAGGTTAATAATGTACGCAGCGTAGGTTAATAATGTACGCAGCGTAGGTTATTAATGTACGGTCGTCATTCGATAGGAATCACATCGTCAGAGCCTATCATCGTCATCGTCGTTCGCCTTTTCGGAAACGCGGCAGAGCCGCCGGGTTTCGGCCCGCGCCTCACGCCAGCGGGGGAAATACTGGTCCATCAGGGCATGGAAACGCGGGCTGTGGTTGGCTTCTATCAAGTGAGCCAGCTCGTGAACCACCACATGTTCGATACACCAATCAGGCAAAAGCAGCAGGTAGATGCTAAAAGCGATCTCGCCCGTCTTCACGTTGCAGCGTCCCCAGCGCGAGGTCATGCGCTTGATGACCACTCCCCTGTGGTTCACGCCCATGAGTTTTTGGTAGCGTTCGCATAGCGGTTTCACGATGCTTATGAGCCTTTGGCCAGCCTCGTCGCATTGTTCGCGCGTCTGCAGGGGTAGCTGCCCGTAGAAACTGTTCTGCCTTTCCTGGTGCTCCATCGCGGTTTTCCGCGCCTTTTCTATCCACGCGCGGTTGTCCTCGATGAATTTCATCACCATGTCTTTCGACACCCCGATGGGTGCCGACACATGCACGTCGCCATTCTTCACGATGCGCATCGAAAGGCGCTTCGTACGCCTGTAAGTAACTTCAATGGCCATAATTGGTGGCAAAGATACGAATAAACGAGTGAAATGCCAAAGGATTACTCGTTTTTTTTCTTGTCAGGAAACGTCGTTTTCCAAGTCAGAAAATAACGTTTTCCAAGTCAGAAAACAACGTGGAATATGTGACCCCCTCTATCTCCCCCTGTAGGGGGAGGAAAAGTTAGAACTGAGCACAGGAACTAACCAGTGCTCCTCCTACATGAGGTAACAATACTAATCACTCCCCCTCCCAAGCCACCCTCTCCCCTTGGAGAGGGGCTGGGGGTGAGGCTCGGAGGGGATAGGGGAGGTCAGTCTGCAAGGGGAGCTGAGTAGTCTTAGAAGCCAAAAGTAATAAAAATCGTAAAATAACAACGGTTTTTACATCGTATCTCATCGTTATCCGATTAAATTATCTAACTTTGCGTCGAAATTATTTAATTCAATAGAAGAAGATAATCCATAATAATATGGCAAAGAAAGCAAAAGCAGTTAAGGAGAAGTCTATAGAGGACCGAATATGGGATAGTGCGAATAAGCTTCGTGGTAATCTCACTGCATCTGAGTATCAGAATGTGGTGTTGGGTCTCGTCTTCCTTAAGTATATCAGTGACTGCTTTGAAAAACGTTATAACGAACTTGTTGCTGAAGGTGATGGTTTTGAAGAAGATCGTGACGAATATACAGCCGAGCATGTGTTTTGGGTGCCTCAGGATGCGCGATGGCAGGTGATCGCCAGCAAGGCCCATAGCCCTGAGATTGGACAGGTGATAGATCATGCCCTTGAAGAGATTGGGCGTGAGAACCCTCGCCTGAAGAAGGTGATGCCCAACAATTACTCCCGTCCTGAGATTGACAAAATCCGCTTGGGTGAGGTCGTTGAAATCTTCGACAATATGGATATGCATGCACAAGGCGAAGGGCTTGACCTTTTCGGACGAGTGTATGAATACTGCTTGCAAAACTTTGCAGCGGAAACCCAGCAATCGGGAGGCGAATTCTACACACCTTCCTGCATTGTGCGTACCATCGTAGAAGTGCTTCAGCCCTTCGAAGGTCGTGTCTATGACCCTGCCTGTGGCTCGGGTGGCATGTTTGTGCAGAGTGCCAAGTTCGTTCAGCAGCATCAGGGCAACCTGCGCAATGTCACCATCTATGGTCAGGAGTTTAATGCCAACACCTGGAAGATGGCACACATGAACCTTGCTATTCGTGGCATAGAGGCCGACCTTGGCGACAGTTGGGGTGATTCCTTTGGTGACGATAAACATGCCACCAAGAAGTTCGACTTCATCATGGCTAATCCTCCGTTTAATATGAGTGAATGGGGAGCAAGCCGCTTGGCTGATGATGTGCGATGGAAGTATGGCGTGCCGCCTGAGGGCAATGCCAACTATGCATGGATTCAGCACATGGTGCATCACCTCTCGCCAACAGGTCGCATCGGCCTTGTGCTTGCCAACGGCTCTTTGACGACAACAACGGGTGGTGAAGGCGATATCCGCAGACGACTGATTGAGGCTGACCTTGTGGAGGGTGTTATCGCGATGCCTAACCAGCTGTTCTACAACGTGTCCATCCCTGTCTGCGTCTGGTTCTTCAATCGCAGGAAAAAGAATCCGGGCAAGGTGCTCTTCATCGATGCCCGCGAGATGGGCATGATGGTGGACCGTACCCATCGAGAACTCAGCGACGACCTTGTACGTTATGATACTGTCAAGAAGGAAGACAAGCCTTGGGCAAAACTCCCTGCCGAGGAATGTGATGTGCAACGCATCGCTAAGGCTTTCCGCGACTATGAGGCAGGCACCCTCGAAGATGTAAAAGGCTTCTGCAAGGTGGCTACCATCGAGGAGATCGGCAAACAGGACTGGGTGCTCACTCCTGGTCGCTATGTCGGCATTGCAGATGAGGAAGAAGATGCAGAGCCCTTCGAGGAAAAGATGGCGCGACTCACCGCCGAACTCGGTGACCTCTTTGCCGAAAGTCATCGCCTTGAGGCAGGCATCCGCGAGAAACTCGCTGGGATTGGATTTAACGTGAAGTAGAAGAAATGGAAGAGAACAAAATCATACTATATAAGGATGAAGAAGGCAAGGTGACCCCGCTCAGTCGGATTTGCAACCCCGCTCAGTCGGATTTGCAATCCGACTGTCCCGAGTATAAGCATTTGCAATGCGTAAAAAAGTAAATGGTAAAAAAATGGCAATATTAGGATTTACGAAAGAACTATACTTTACGACATCAACCGTCATTGATTGGATGGACGTATTCACCCGCCCAGTTTATAAGCACATTGTTATAGACTCACTGAAATATTGTCAAAAGCAAAAAGGACTTGAGATATACGCTTGGGTGCTAATGACAAATCACCTGCACATGATTGTTGGTTTGGACAATGTTCAGACGAATTCGCAATCCCCCTCACAGATTGGCGATGTTCTGCGCGACTTCAAGAAGTTCACCAGCAAAGGCCTTGTCAAGGCAATTGAGCAGAATCAGCAAGAGAGCCGTAAGGCATGGTTGATAGATAGATGTGCGTTCCGTGGTGCCAATGATTGCAAAGTCAAAAACTATAAGTTCTGGCAGGACGGGAATTATGTAGAAACCATCCATTCCTATGATTTTTACAAGGAAAAGCTTAACTACATACACATGAATCCCGTTAGACAGGAGATTGTGGAAAGGCCAGAGGACTATCTGTATAGTTCCGCTCGCAACTACAGTGGAATGCAAGGTATGATTAACGTCAACGTACAACAATGATGAAAATGAAGCGCATTATAAATGCTGATACTCAATGCGGCCGGATTGCAAATCCGACCGAGCGGAAGGTGGAAGAACTCGCTCAGTCGGATTTGTAATCCGACTGTCCCGAGTATAAGCATTTGCAATGCGTAAACAAATAAACAAGCAAACAAGTATAAAAATGGCATGATTAACGTCAACGTACAACAATGATGAAAATGAAGCGCATTATAAATGCTGATACTCAATGCGGCCGGA
>CADCIB010000015.1:0-58520 GCA_902801375.1 uncultured Prevotellaceae bacterium
TTTTGGATGTCAAAGTGAATGGAAAATGATGCACAAAGATGGTGTTTTGTGCTGGAAAATGCCATCTTTCAGGCGCTCAGCGCATAGGTCTGAGCCGCTTAGAGATGGCATTTCACGCTGTGATCAGACGCAAATCACGAGATGAAGTGACGCAAATCACAAGGTGAAATGACGCAAATCACAAAAACAGTAGATTGAAACGAAGATTTCCTTCCGCTCCGTTCTCCAGAATTGCAGAAAATCTTGATGCGATTTTGTAAAACAAATTCAGCGGAATTTCGCGTCATCTGCTGGAAGAGAGCGTATGACCTGCTCGATGACCTGGGGGAAGTGGGCCATCTCCAGTTCATGCTCCTTGGCGGCGATGTCGTCGGGGGTGTCGTCGGAGCTGATGGGGGTGCGGAACTGCGCGATGATCTCACCGCCGTCGCACACCTCGCTGACGTAGTGGACGGTCATGCCCGTCTCTGTTTCGCCGGCCGCCTTCACCGCTTCGTGCACGTGATGGCCCCACATGCCCTTTCCGCCAAACTTGGGGAGTAGGGCGGGGTGGAGGTTGATGATGCGGCGTGGGTAGCGGTTGATGAGGAACAAGGGTGCCATGAGCAGGAATCCTGCCAGGACGATGAAGTCGATGTGATACCGGTCGAGCAGAGGTAGGAGGAATTCCTCGCGATTGAGGTCTGCCTTGCTGACAACGACGGCAGGCACGTTGAGGTTCTTTGCTCGTGTCAGGGCGTAGGCATCGGAGCGATTGCTCACCACGAGGGCTGTGTTGACAAGTTCGGAACCTTGGAAATAGCGGATGATGTTCTCGCAGTTGCTGCCACTGCCGGAGACGAAGATGGCGATGTTCATTTTTTGAGAGGTGAGAGGTGAGAGGTGAGGGGTGAGGGGTGAGGGGTGAGAGATTTTACTCGTCGAAGTCGAATTCGTCGTCGAGGTCGTCGAAGCCAAACATGGCGGGCTCCACGAAATTCTCCAAGGCGCGGCGCTCCTTTTTGGTGGGACGGCCGGTGCCACGGGCGCGGTTGACGAAGCCACTGATGCGGCTCATCTCAAGGATCTCGTATTGCTTCGGGTCGGTGACGTTCTCGTAGACCTCGGGCACGAGCTTCGCTCCAACACGCTGCTCGATGCACTTCAGCACACGGAACGAGTAGGTGACGGGAGCTTTCTTCACGTCGACCACCTCGCCTACCTTCAGCGGGCGGCTGGGTTTGACGTTGACACCGTTGATGCTGACGCGACTGTTCTTGCAGGCATCGGCGGCAATGCTCCGCGTCTTGAAGATGCGGGCGGCCCAGAGCCATTTGTCGATTCTTGCGGTTTCCATGTTGTGAGGGGTGAGATGTGAGAGGTGAGATGTGAGAGGTGAGGGGTGAGAGCGGTTTACTGTATAGCGGGGGGAGTCTTTCCCTTTTTGTTGAATTGGTTCATGGTGATGTCGATGCCGGCAAGCACGAAACTTTTGATAACCTCTGCGGCGGTATCGATAGCGGGCTTGAGCGTTTTCTGCTCATCGTCGGAGTATTTTCCCAACACCCAGTCAACCTGTTGACCGCGAGAAAACTCATTGCCGATGCCCATTCGCAGGCGGGCATAGTTCTGCCCGATGAGCTGCTGGATGTGCCCCAGCCCGTTGTGGCCGCCGTTGGAGCCGTTGGCTTTCAGGCGAAATGTGCCCAAAGGTAGCGACAGGTCGTCGACAATGACCAACAGGCGGCTCTGCTCGATGCTCTCTTTCTGCATCCAGTAGCGCACGGCATTGCCGCTGAGGTTCATGAAAGTGGTGGGCTTGAGCAGGAAGAGCTTTCTTCCCTTCAGTGATGTCTCGGCGACGAACCCATAACGCTTGTCTTGAAAAGCAGTATTGGACGCCTCGGCAAAGGCGTCCAATACCATATAACCCGTGTTGTGGCGGGTTCCCGCGTACTCTTGGCCGGGGTTCCCCAATCCCACAATCAGATACTTGTCCATCTGGGTGTCGTCCTTTTTCTTGAAAAGATTCAGAAGACTACTCAGCATTCTCCTCTGTCTCCTCCGAAGCGGCAGCGTTCGACTTACGTGTAGCCTTGATGGTGCATACCACAACTTCCTTGCTGGTTGCCATCTCCAGACCCTCGAACTTCAGGTCGCCCACCTTGATGCTCTTGCCAATCTTCATGTCGGTGACGTCGATGTCGAGTGTCTCAGGAATATTCTGATAGAGAGCCGTCACATTCACCTTGCGCACGATGAGGGCCATACGTCCACCGTCGCGGACACCCTGTGCCAGACCGCAAAGCTTCACGGGCACGCCGATGGTAATGGGCTTCTCCTCGTGTACTTCGAAGAAGTCTACATGCAGCAGTGCATCGCTCACGGGGTGGAACTGCAGTTCCTTCATGATGGCAGTGTGGCTTTCGCCGTCGATGACGAGGTTCACCAGATAGATGTGCGGGGTGTAGACCACCTTGCGCAGCTCGCTGAACGAGCAGGCGAACGACATGGCCTTGGGCAGACCGTTCTCGTCTTTTGCCTCACCATAGAGGTTGCAGGGAATCAGACCTTCTTTTCTTAACTGCTTGGTGGCTTTCTTGCCAGTTTCGGTTCTCTTCTGACCGATCACATTGATTTCTTTCATAATGTGTTACTCTAAATTAAGTTTGTAAATAAAATTATGTGCTTAATTCGCCATCACACAGACCCGTTTTCATGGGTGAACGGGTGTTGCTTGCAGAAAAAGCGGTGCAAAGGTATTGCTTTTCCGCTTAACTTGCAACATTTTTCAAAAAAAAAAGCAAAAAAAGGTGCTATTTCTTGGTATTCACGCCATTTTACACTACCTTTGCATCGAAATAATGAGTCGTCATTATATATAAATAAGGTGTAAAATGATTAACAGGGAATTAATACGCATCAAGATTGTACAGTTGGTCTATGCCTACGAGCAGAATGGAAGTAACAATATCGACAGGGCTGAAAAAGAGTTGATTTTTAGTCTTTCCAAGGCCTATCATCTGTATAACTATCTATTACTGTTGATTGTTGCGATTACCAAGGAGGCGCGTCACCATGTGGAGATTGGTGAGGCACGCGCCAGGCGCGAAGGCAAACCCATGCCTTCGGCCAAGTTTGCAAACAACAAGTTCGTCCTCCAGTTGGAGGAGAACCGTATGCTCAACGAATTCGTTGAAATGCAGAAGTTGTCGTGGGACGACGATATTGAGTTTGTCCGCAAACTCTATTCCCTGATCGTGGACTGCGAGACCTATAAGGAGTATATGGCCAGCGACGACGATTCCTATGATGCCGACCGAGAGTTGTGGCGCAAGCTTTACAAGCTTTTCATCATGGACAACGACGACTTTGAGTCGCTTCTGGAGGAGAAGAGCCTGTATTGGAACGACGATAAGGAGGTGGTCGACACTTTCGTCTTGAAGACCATCCGCCGCTTTGACCCTTCGAAAATGACCGAGATGGAACTGTTGCCGGAATTCAAGGACCGCGAAGACCGTGACTTTGCCATTAAGCTTTTCCGCGCATCCATTCTCAATGCCAGTGAGTATCAGGGGTATATGGGCGTGATGTCGCAGAATTGGGAGTTTGGCCGGTTGGCATTGATGGACATCATCATCATGCAGGTGGCCATTGCCGAGATGCTCTCCTTCCCGGGTATCCCCGTCAATGTCACGATCAACGAGTATGTGGAACTGGCAAAAGTCTACTCCACGGGTAAAAGTGCCGGCTATGTCAACGGCATGATCGACTCGATAGCCCGTCAGCTGGTCAGTGAAGGTAAGTTGCAGAAGCCGCTGCCCGAAATCAGAAGAAGAAACGAAAACAAGGATAATAAAGACTAAAAAGACATGCAGACATCAATTCTTTTAGCAGCTCAGGCTGCCCGTGGTGGCGGCGACTGGACGTTTTTGATTATGATGGTGGCCATCTTTGCCATCATGTGGTTGTTTATGATCCGCCCTCAGCAGAAGAAGCAGAAGGAGATTCGCAATTTCCAGAACTCCCTTCAGGAAGGCGCCAAAGTGGTGACCGGTGGCGGTATCTACGGCACGGTGCGCCGCATCAATCTGGAGACGCGTAGCGTCGATGTGGAAATCGCGAAGGGCGTGGTTATCCGCGTCGACCTCGGGTATGTGTTCAACGATGCCACTTCTTCGATGCAGGCTAAGTAAATGAACGAGGACGGCGGACACAAAGGAATGCTCAGAAGAGTCAGGGACTTTTTCTTCAGTGCCGTGAATAAAGAGTTCCTGATATTTTTGTCCTTTCTCTTGTTGAGTGGGGCTTTCTGGCTCATTCTGACCCTGAACGAGACCTACGAGCGCGAGATCGTGATGAGCACACGGCTCGAGGGCGTGCCCAAGAGCGCTGTCATCACCAGCTCTACCGACGACTCCTTGCGCGTGACCGTTCGCGACAAGGGCTATATGCTCTTGTCTTATCTCTTCTCGGGTCAGCTCCAGCCGGTTTCCATTATGTTCAATGCCTTCGACAAAGGAAACGGGAAAGGTGTCGTCACGTCGTCGGAAATGCAGAAACTTGTCTATCGGCAATTGTACAAGTCGTCGAAGATTGTGTCTGTGAAGCCCGAACGTTTTGAGTTCACTTATAACAACGGCGATCGCAAGAGAGTGTCGGTCAAGCTCAGCGGCAGCATCTTGGCTGGGCAGAGTTTCTACATTGCAAGGGTGAAGTTCACTCCTGAGCAAGTGACCGTTTATGCCACACGCGAGAAACTCGACAGCATCAAGTACATTCCCACCGAACAGGTCAGACTGACGAATGTGAACGATACAGTGGAGAGCGACGTGTCGCTGGCCAGGATGTTGGGCGTGAAGTGCGTGCCCTCCAAGGTGAAGATGACGGTCTATCCCGATGTGCTCACCGAAGAGTCACGCGAGGTGCCCATCGTGGCTATCAATATGCCTGAGGGGAAAATCCTGCGCACCTTCCCATCGAAAGTGAAAGTGGTGTTCGTGGCAGGAGCTTCGAACATCCGAAACATCTATCCCGAGCATTTCAAGGTGGTGGTCGACTACAACGAGATAGCCGAGCATCCTTCTGACAAATGCACACTCTACCTGCAGGCCGTGCCGCATGGTGTGCGTAACGCCCGTACGGAAGTGGGGCAGGTGGACTACGTAATTGAGAACCAATGAGTGTAGCAATTACAGGAGGAATTGGTAGCGGCAAGAGCTACGTGTGCCGACTCTTGAAGCAGCGGGGCATCGAAATCTACGATTGCGATGCAGCAGCCAAACGCCTTATGCGCGAGTCCGACGATTTGAAAAAGCGCTTGCAGGCTTTGGTGGGCGAAGATGTCTATACCGACGGAGAACTCAACAAAGTAGTCATGGCGAAGTATCTGCTGTCCTCTGAGGAGCATGCGCGCGCCGTCGACAACGTGGTGCATCCCGCCGTAGCCGACGATTTCATCCGTAGTGGTATGACGTGGATGGAGTGTGCCATTCTCTTCGAGAGCGGATTTCAACGACTGGTCGACCAGGTGGTTTGCGTAGTCGCTCCCCTCGAGGTGCGCATCCGAAGAGTCATGGAACGCGACGGTATCAGTCGGGAAAAAGTGCTCGAATGGATGACTCGGCAATGGCCGCAGGAAGAAGTGCTGCGACAGTCGGACTTCTGGATCTTGAACGACGGAAAAGATAATTTGAATTCACAAATAGATAATCTGATTAATTTTATAAAAGAATAATATGCAACAGACAATTTTATCCATTGCAGGAAAACCTGGACTTTACAAACTGCTTTCGCGCAGCAACAGAAATTTGATTGTAGAATCGCTCGATGAACACCACAAGCGCATGCCCGTGTTCAGCACAGACCGTATAACATCGTTGGCCGACATCGCCATGTTCACCGATGCCGACGACATTCCACTGATGACCATTCTGGCCAGCGTGCGCGACAAGGAGGAAGGCAAGCCCGCATCCATCGACTACAAGAAGTGTTCGGGCGCCGAGCTGCAGGAATACTTCGGACAGGTGCTGCCCAACTTCGACCGCGACCGTGTGCACAACAGCGACATCAAGAAGCTCCTGCAGTGGTACAATATCCTTATTGCCAATGGCATCACCGACTTTGAAGAGGAGATGAAACCCACCGAAGGTGATAACATCGACAACCGCAAGGACATGGAATAAAGCTGAGAGTAGCACTTTGTTTTGAATACAATCAGCTCCTTCAGCCCGCACCTCCAATGGCAACAGCCTTCGGAAGTGCGGGCTGTCATTATTTACATCAGAAACAGTATTGTGCCATTGTGTCATGTTTATTCTGTCACTCTGGCATGAATCGTTGTGTGGCATGGGTATTGCAAAATAGTGGTTGCCCACCCTTTACAATGGGAGGGCGAAAGAAAACAAAGTAATGTACAACTAAAAAAATAATTAGGAGGTAAAGATTATGATGTACCCAACATTTGCAAGAAGGAATCAGTGGTTGCCGGAAGTGTTCAACGATTTGTTTGATACCGACTTTATGCCGAAAGTCAATGCCACGGCTCCAGCCATCAACGTGAAGGAGAGCGACAAGGAATATATCGTAGAGTTGGCCGCTCCTGGTATGAGAAAGGAAGACTTCGACGTGAACATCAACCACGAGGGTAACTTGAATATCAAGATGGAGCGCAAGCAGGAACAGAAGGAGGAGGACAAGAAGAGCCGCTACCTGCGCCGTGAGTTCAGTTACACAAAGTATGAGCAGACCTTGATCCTGCCTGAGGATGTGAACAAGGAGAAGATTGCTGCCCGTGTGAACGACGGTGTGCTCACCGTGGAGCTTCCAAAGATTGTGAAGGAGGAAGTGAAAGTGGCTCGGCAGATTACCGTAGGATAAGTAACAGCTGTTTTCATAAGAATGGTTTTAAGGTGAATAATGTTTGTAAGATGGCCCTCGGACACTCGTCCGGGGGCTTTTCTTTCATTAGGATGACAAGCGTCGAGCTGTTTTGTCAGATTAAAGATGATGTTGTAGATTCTTTTTGGGAAAAAGGGAAAACCCTATGCAGGTTTATGGGATTTCCTTTGGCGGTTGGGGGGAAAAACTGTATCTTTGCACCATCAAAATAAATGTCGAACCATTAAATAATTACGGATATGAAGAAGATTTACACTCTCCTGGCATTGGCCCTGATGGGGCTGACGCCGCTGGCCCTGACCTCGTGCGTGTTTAACGACGACGACGATTATGTGGCCAACAGCCTGCAAGGTATCTGGCGCGGACAGATACAGAGCGAGTACTACTACGGACGCTACGGCCACGATGTGCAGTACACCGACACGCAGTTAGAATTCTACAGCGATCCCTATAGCTATGCCAGCGGACGGGGACGCGAGATAGACTACAACTATAGCTACTATGGCGAGGAGGTCTACTTCAACTACACCGTGCGCGACCGTGTGATCTTCATGGACTACAGCGATGGGTCGCAGATAGCCATCTACAACTGGGACCTCCGCGGAGACACGTTCGTTGGAGAGTTCCACGACTACATCACAGGCGAATACCTGGCATCGTTCCGGCTGTATCGTGTCAATGGCGGATGGGGCAGCTCGTTCCGTGGGTATGACTGGTATGACGATTGGTATTATTCGCAGCAGCAGAAAGAGGTCTTCCCCGATGAGGAAGACTGATTGCAAGAACTGCGAATCGGCCGAATGGGTCAATCACGAATAAGAGTATTGGGGAATTATCCACGACAGATAATTCCCCAATTCTTTTTTTGTGATAATACTAAGTTGGCGTGCAATCATTTCATAAACTGGCGGATGAGGTCGCACTTCTGGATGTAGGGCTTCTTCTGTGTCTGCGGATTTTGTTTCACGTATTGTGCCAGGTCTCGGATGGCGGCATACTGGATGGACTCACGGTTTGGAGTGAATTCGCCGGAGCTCCAGTCATAGGTAATCCATTCGTCTTGTGGGATGTAGGCGAGGGCGAAGTAGCTCTGCAGACGGAGGTCAGCGTCGTTGGCGGTCTTTGCCTCGGTAAGGTAGGTGACAGCGTTCTGCACGAACAGGGGCAGAGGCTCTGTATAGTCGTGATAGGTGGAGAAACCATAGTCGGAAAGGCACCAGCACTGTCCCCAAGGAGAAGCCTGATAGAAACGTACAGCCATGTCGTAGGCCAGCTGTTTGCGTTGGTCGCCAGTGGCAGCGAGCAGGTGGCGTGCCATGAGTTGTTTCATCTCGCGGCAGAACTCCAGTTTCTTGTTTACGGCGATGGTTGCCTTGTTCGGTCCGTCGGTATCCTCATCGTCTGCGTCCTGGCTGACGAGCCAGCAGGGCTGTGTGTAGTCGCGGTGTGCCATGTACCATGAGATGTTTTGCCCCTCGATGAAGCTCAGCGGCACCTGCTCGAGATAGGTCTCGGCATCAGCGAATCGCCCCTCGGAGAGTAGTTTCGTGCCGATGAGGTCGTTCAGGTAGTCATCATTGTAAATGCTGCGGTTCTTCTCCACCACCATTTTCTCTAATTCGTCCTTGTGAGGGGCGCGGAGGAAGTCGAAGAATGACTTCATCTCGTCGGCCTTCATCTGCTGGAATGTGGTGTAGTAGAATTCGCCGCTGTACTTACCGTTCCACGAGTATTCATTGGAGTCTGAGTTATACCAACGGAAACTGTCGTCGGAGCCTACGCCCATGCCTCGCAGGGCCGTGGCCATGTTAAGGTTGCCCTCGCGCTCGTAGCGGCTGGCCAGTGCGATGTTCACGATGCGGTCCTTGGCGTGGGCGAAGTAGTCGTCGAATTCGCCACCCTCGCGGTTTTTGTCGTCGAGCCATTTGAGTTCCTTGACGATGTACTGCGAGAACTTCTTATTGGCCGGCGATACCGATGCCGCGATGAGCAGTCGGATGGCGCGGGCATTGTCCTTCGTACGTGCATTACCGTTGAGCTTGAGTGCCTGGTCAAGCTCTTTGAGCCCCTGTTGGGAGTCGCCCAGGAAGTGGTGGAGCAGTCCGGCGGCAGTCATCCAGAGGCATGGGTTGGGATTCTTTTTCTCGTTGACCACCTGGTAGGCAAAGTTGATGAAGTTCTTCACCTCCTCTGAGTAGATGGGATTGCAGCCCACCATATTGACATTGTCGTTGACCCATTCGATGAGTTGTTCCTGCGAGTCTACATTGCTGCTGACGGCGCTGACGTTGTCGAAGGTTTCCTGAGCATTGTTGACAAAGTCCTGAACCAGGTAGTTGAGCACCTCAGCGTTGGGGTACTGCTCGTAGATGGTGCGTATGCCTGCGAGGTTGCGGTATTTGAACACGCTCCAGCGGAGACTGACGAAGTCCTGCTGGCGAGCGTAGATGTTCCAAGCCTCCATGCGCTGTCCTGTGCGGAGAAGCGCTCCGGCGTAGATGTTCTCCATCATGTCGCGGTAGACGCTGGCGGGGAAATCCTTGCCGTAGTCGTTCCAGAAGGTGATGTTGTCTTGATGGCGCTCAAGCTGCATCTGGGCGCGCATCTTGAGAAGTGCGAACTGCGGGCGGAGCCGCGAGCCTACATACTCGTTTGCGCAGGCGAGAATGGTCTCCATCGTCTCGTCCTGACGGTTGAGTTCCTCAGCAGTGGGGTAGTCCCATCCGTTGCTGATCTCTCCGCAGTTGTCGAGATAGTCGCAGAGCAGGATGACGTAGTTTTCCATCTCGGCATCGTTCTTCTTGCGGATGATTTCGAGCAAGCCTTCCTTTGCCCATGTGGAGAAGTAGGTGACCTCACCACCAGTGTAAGCTTCCCAGAATTTGTTGTAGCGTTTCTGGTTGTCTTGTTCCCACTGCCAACGTGGGTAGAGGTTCATCATGTAATAGTTGTGCGTGATTTCTCCGCTGCACGCACTGGCCTGGATGCTCACGATGAGCAGGGTCAGGCTAATGGCCAAAAATTTTTTCATAATCGTTATTTTTGAATCTATTGATGTTCGGATTGCTCATGTCGAAGAGGATGACTTCGTGGTTGGCATCAGGGCGCAGGCGTTCTACGGCTTCGCGGGCCTGGAGTATTTCCTGTAAGGTGGGCTGTCGGCGCACGAGGGTGTCGCCAGGCATTGTGGGGACTTCACCTGGGAAATGCTGTATGCCGAGGTAGTGGAAGGTCCCCGAGGCGATGGGGCGGAATAGAATGTCCCAACCAAAAATGGGATAAGCGGTAGAGAGCGACAGAGTGTAGTTCTTGAGATATTGCAGATAGGGTCCTGCCACAGTCATGTCGAGGATGGGGTGTTCGTCTTCATACTTGGTGAAGTCGCCGGTGTTGTAGAACATCAGTACACCGTGGTCGCACGATGGTGGTTTTTGGGCGAGTTGATGTAGGCGGATGGTGGCTGAGAGCTGCAGTCCTTGGTCTTTGGCCAGCTTGTGCAATTCTTCCATAAATGCGAAGAATCGCTTGCGTGTCTGCACCGACCAGTCGCAGTCAATCTGTAGTTCGCTGACGTTCTCGATGCCGTGGGTCTTGTTCATCTGCAGGATGCGCTGGAGTATCTTCTCTGCCAGACCGCTGACGTCGTGTCGCATCACGTCGTTGACGATGAAGATGGTGGGGATTATGGTGATGGATGACGGTTGTTGGTTGTTGGGTGATGAATGTGTGCTGCGGGGGAAGCGGATGCTGGCGTTGGGCATGATTTCTCCCTTTTCGTCGATGACCACGTCGAAGTAGCGCACGTAAAGGCGATGGACATCGTGGTCGTCCAGGAATTGGAGCTTCGCGGAGTCGAGGTTGAACGTGGTGGACCAATAGTACATGCCACGCCCTTCCCTGTCGCCGCCCTTCCCATTACAGGCGGTGAATAGGACTGTCAGAGCCAGCCACCATATTAGGTACATCTTATTGATATGTAAACTCATCGCAAAGGGAAGAAATCATTATGGCTCGAAGATTTCCACCCATCGACGGAAGCGCTCAACGCCTGCCGTGCCGAACTTGGCGAGGCTTCGCTCGGCCTGTTCGATGGTCTTTTCAGTTTCGAGCCGTGTTTTCGAGAAGAACTTGTCGGCGTAGCAGACAATCTGTTCTTCGATAGTTTCTGGTTGGAAGTCCTGATGGGGCAAAGGCAACTGTTGGTCGATGATCTCTTGTAGGGTGATGCCTGCCCCCGTATGGCGTTCGCAGACACGGGCATGACGTGGGAATCCCTCGGCACGCAGCAGTTCAGCGCCCATGCGTCCGTGCAGAATATAGGGTTGTGTGCCATGGCAGTGGATGCCTGGTGCATCGCATTGGAAGATTCCGATGTCGTGAAGCATGGCTGCTTCTTCAACGAAACGACGGTCGATGTTCATCTCTGGGTGAGCATCGACGATACGCAGGGCCTTCAGGGCCACGCTACTGCTATGAACCAAGAGAATGCGCTTGAGCGCATTCTCTTGGGGATAATACTTATCTATTATCTGTTGATAGTTCACGATGATTGCGAGTTGTTGAAGCATATCGGAGCATACATGGGAGTGCAGCCCCAACATGAAGAAACTTCTTATTCAGCGTGGTCGCGCTCAATCCAAGCCAGTGTCTGACCCTTCATCACCTTGGCGCCCTGCTTGGCAGCCACCTCAACGAGCTTGCCTCCGAGGGCAGCGGGAATCTCCGTAATCTCGTTCCAAGGTGTCTGGATGTAGCAGAAGGTCTGGCCTTCCTTATAGGTCTGACCGATGTATGGTTCCACACAGGGAGCGCACTCACCGTCGCCAGAGAACTCGTAGAAGATTTGTCCCTTGACAGGAGCCACCAGAGCGTCGGCTTTGGCGTGCTTGAATTCGGCAATCTTCTCGGGCGAGAGGTTGGCACCAAGCTTCTGGTCCTTGAGCTTCTGCAGGTCGGCCAGCATGTTCTTCTTGGCCATACCGCTCTTGAACGGACGATACTGCTCGGGGTGCATAGCCAGTTCGTAGAGCTCTTCGTCGTCTGGTCCGTAGTCCCAGCCGTTCTCGTCCATCTCCTTGCGGAAATCGTCGAGGGCATTGGGAATAAGCGAACGCGGGTCGACATCGGTGAACTCGCGGCCCTGTTCCTTGGCCAGCTCCACGATTTCGGGTGCAATGGTTCCTGGAATCTTTCCACTCTTGCCGAGAATCATGCCCCACATCGAGTCGTCCATCATCACGAAACGTCCCTTGCCCTGTGCCATTGTGAGGAGGTTCATCAGGGCGATGTTCTTCACATACTGCGAGAACGGTGTCACCAATGGGGGATAACCCACGCGCGGCCATACATAAGCCACTTCGTCGAAGAGCTTCACCAGCATGTCGTCGGTGGAGAGCTCGGGCTCGCCCTTGGCAGCCAGAGTCTTGTTGATGATGTGGTGGATACCAGCGAGGTCGGCCATCATAGAGCCCATCATACCGCCAGGCAGTCCGCAACCGAGGAGCAGCGACGACATCATCTTGTTACCCGGGTTGATGAAATAGCCGAGCCAGTCGTCAATAAACTCCTGAGTCAGTGCACGGGCGCGCATGTATGCATTCATGTTGATTTCCTTCACCTCGAAGCCTTCGTTCTTCAGCATCGACTGTACGGAGATGATGTCCGGATGAACTTTACCCCAAGACAGCGGCTCGATGGCAGTGTCGATGACGTCGGCACCATTGTTACATACCTCGAGGATGGAGGCCATCGACAGACCGGGGCCCGAGTGGCCGTGATACTGGATGATGATGTCGGGGTGCTTGGTCTTGATGCTCTTTGTGAGTGCACCCAGCAGAGCAGGCTGACCGATACCGGCCATATCCTTCAAGCAGATTTCCTCGGCACCAGCCTCAATCACTTGGTCGGCAATGTTGCTGTAGTATTCCACGGTGTGGACAGGGCTGGTAGTGATGCAGAGCGTAGCCTGCGGTGTCATGCCGGCTTCCTTTGCCCATTTCACGCTGGGGATGATGTTGCGCACGTCGTTCAATCCACAGAAGATACGGGGGATGTCCACACCCTGTGCGTGCTTCACCTTATACTGCAGTTGGCGCACGTCGTCGGGTACGGGATACATGCGGAGAGCATTCAGACCGCGGTCGAGCATGTGAGTCTTGATGCCTACCTCGTTAAACGGCTTACAGAATGCGCGCACGGCATGGTTTGGATTCTCGCCAGCCAGCAGGTTGACCTGCTCGAAGGCACCGCCATTGGTTTCCACACGGTCGAACACGCCCATGTCGATGATTGCAGGAGCTACGCGCTCCAACTGGTCCTTGCGTGGCTGGAACTTACCGGAGCTCTGCCACATGTCCCGATAGACGAGACTGAACTGGATTCTTTTTTTGCTCATGATATTTTTGTAAGTTAATAGTATGATTTTTAGCTCATTGTATGGCGAACCGCACGAACGCGGCTCTTTCAAACGTGCAAATTTACTTATTTTTTTGCGAACAGCCATGTGTTCTCCTAAAAAAATAACTTTCTTTAGCGAAGATACCCTTACCGAGATGCTGAAGAATACAGAACGGGGGCGCAGAGAAGATGACTCACTGCGCCCCCGTAAAGCGTTAGGATATACTCGTACTAACAATTAGAAGTTGTAGTACAGGCCGAAGGTGATGTTCTCACCGCTGAGATCAAGACCGAAGGCACTGCTCGACTTGGCACCGTCCATGTCGGGATCGAGGTTGTGGTAACCGAGGAAACCGAAATGAGTTACGAAACTCAGCTTGGCACCGAGGTTCACGGCCACACCAGGACGCAGGCCCACGCTGAACATGTTGGCCACGTCGTTGTAATGAGTGTAACCCAGACCACCGTCCATGAACACATTTACGTACTGCGACTTCACAAAGGTGTAGCGAGCGTACGGCTGAATGGTGAAATACTCCTGCGTGCCGTTGTTGAAAGCATCGTTCTGCAGGTCGCATGCGCCCTTGCCGAAGCCTAAGTAAGCACCGATGGCCCACTTGTCGTTGAGGTTATAGCCAATCTCGGGGAGAACCTTATAAGTAGTCTCAGAGTCGCCGCCACCGATCTTTACGCTGCCGATGCCAACGCTACCGCCCATGTAAACCTGTGCACTTGCACTAACTGCTACGATAGCAGCTGCCAATGTCATGATAATCTTCTTCATTTTTCTTACTTTTTAAATGGTTAAACTTATGTTTTATGCAAGCATATTCGCTTTTAGCGGGTGCAAAAGTAGACTGTTTTAATGAGATGACCATAAAAAACGATATATTTTTCGAAAAAACATGATGTTTTGTTGACGCATATCAATTTTTTCATTAACTTTGCAAGCATGAAAAGAGCGGTAATCTGGTTCTTATATGCTTTGGCGCTGGCTGTTCAGGCAAGGGCACAAGACGAGGGGCGTCTGTCGCCTTTCGGCGATGTGGACTACCGTGTGGAGATGCAGGGCAGCTTCAGCGATGGGAACACACCGCTATGGCTCAATGCCAACCGCTATGGACTGAGCTCGCTGGAATCGACAAATGGCTACGTCCGAGCTGCTGTGGAGCGCAAAAGCGACCATGAACGGCGGTGGGACGTGGGCTATGCTTTGGATCTTGTCGCCCCCGTGAACTACACCAGTAAGATGGTGGTGCAGCAAGCTTACGGCGAGGTACGCTGGCTGAAAGGAGCGCTGACAGTGGGAAGCAAAGAATGGCCAATGGAATTGAAAACTGCAGAACTGTCGAGCGGCAGCCAGACACTGGGCGTCAATGCCCGCCCTGTGCCTCAGGTGCGGTTGGCTTTGACCGACTATTGGACACTGCCCTTCGCCAACGGCTGGCTTCACGTGAAGGGGCATGTGGCCTACGGCATGATGACCGACGACGAGTGGCAGCACGACTTTACGAAGAGGCAGTCGAAATATGCCGACAACGTGAAGTACCACAGCAAAGCTGGCTACTTGAAGATTGGCAACGAGGAGGTGTTCTGTCCGTGGTCGTTGGTGCTGGGCTTGGAGATGGCTACGCAGTTTGGAGGCACAGCCCATGTGCTTGATACAGAGGGTAACATGGTGGAAAAGACAGGCCAGAGTGGGCTGAAAGGTCTTTGGCGCGCTTTCTTGCCTGGGGGCGCCGACACGGGTGAGGACACCTATCAGAATGTGGCGGGCAACCAACTGGGCAGTTGGCTGCTGCGTGTGGACTACGACGGCGACGACTTTGGTGTCGGTGTGTATGTCGACAAATTCTTCGAGGACCATTCCAGCATGTTCATGATGGACTACGACGGTTACGGCGAGGGTAGCGAGTGGCAACAGAAAAAGCATCGTCGCGTGTTGCTCTATTCGCCGAAAGATATGATGCTGGGCGCGGAAATGGCCTTCAAACAAGGGCGATGGATTGACCGACTGGTAGTGGAATACCTCTATTCGAAATACCAGAGCGGCTCCATCTATCACGACCATACGAGTGGTGTGGGCGACCACATTGGCGGCAAGGACAACTATTACGACCACTATATCTATCCGGGCTGGCAGCACTGGGGCCAGGTGATAGGCAATCCGCTGTATCTTTCGCCGCTCTACAACCAAGGAGCAGGGAGCGAAGGACAAGGAGCAATAGAGATTGGCAATAGTCGTTTTGTGGCGCTACATGCAGGAATCACGGGCGAACCCTTTCCCCGCTTGCGCTATCGGCTGTTGGGCACATGGCAGGAAGGGCTGGGCACGTATGAGCGGCCTTGGCTGAAAAAACATCATAACGTCAGTGTGATGGGTGAAATGGCTTACCGCTTCGACGAGGGATGGCTTCGAGGACTCTCTCTGAAAGGGGCTGTTGGCATGGATGCAGGAGGCATAATGGGACACAACTATGGCTTTCAGTTGACAATTACCAAAACAGGGAAGATTTAGAAGTTAGGAGCAGGGCATGAAGAGTCGTTTTATCATAGCATGGATTTGGGCGTTGGGTGTTTCCGTATTGGCAGGGTGCGATATTGAAACCTTCGACAACGGCGACCTGGACGGGATGTGGCGGTTGGAATCTGTCGATACGTTGGCTTCGGGCGGAAGGTTGGAACTTGCCACAGAGATTCGTGCTTGGTCGTTTCAGAACAAACTGTTGGAGCTGCGCGACCATACCGGTCCGGCAGGGGCCTTCCTTTTGCGCTTTGAGCATAAGGACAAGACGTTGCGCACTTATCAGCCTTATGTCTTCAATCGCGAAACGGGGGACTATCCTTTGGAGAATGCCGCTTTTATGGCACCGTTCGGCTTGAATGCACTCGATGAGACGTTCACCATTGTGGAACTCTCCAGTTCGAGGATGAAGCTACGGAATGGAGAGCTGCAGCTGCAACTCAGAAAACTCAATTAAGGGCTATCCCTTTTTCTCGGCAATATGGCGGCGCAGACGGCTGTCGTATCCCCAGCGCACGATGCGCCGAGGCATCAGGCGGAATACAAGACGCATGATGGGATAGGCGTATTTAGGCGTGAAAAGTCCATATAGCCGGTAGATGCCTCGCATGTAAATCTTGAACTCATTCCAAGCTTTCACTCTTCCGCGACGCTTGTAGACATCGTTGGCGCGGCGGAAGAAAAGCGTGATATCCGTAATGTTGCTGATCTGATAGCCGCTACAGACGGCATCATACCACAAGGCGATGTCCTGGCTGATGCGGTAGCGCTCATCGTAACGCAAGAAGGGCTTGCCGCTTTCACGCAACGAATTGTCGGCAGGCGTTGCAAACAATCGGCGTCGCATCATCACCGTGGGATGAGCCACGGGAGAGGCGCGATGGATCATGGCGCGGGCAGCCTCGGGCGAAGTGGGATAGCGGCGGATGTTGAGGCATTCTTCAGTTTCATCAAATTCCTGCATGGAACCGCCAAGGATATCCACTTCAGGGTGCTCCTGTAGGAATTGTTCCTGGCGTTCGAAGCGCTTGGGGTGCGAGCGGTCGTCGCTGTCCATGCGGGCGATGAGGGTTCCCTTTGTCTTTTCCAAACCTTTGTTCAGCGAGTGGGTGAGCCCCATGTTCTGTTCGTTGGAATAGACTTCCAGCGGCTGCCCTATTTCCTTCTTCCATTGGTCTATCACCTCCAGCAAAGCTGCTGGCAACGGACCATCTTCAATCAGCACAATCTGGTCGGGACGGCGTGTCTGCTCTGTCCAGATGCTCTGCATCGCTTCACTCAAAAAAGAAGGTTCGTCCTTGCCATAGACCGACATCAGCACACTGATGGTGGAGGCGGGGAGAGGAGACTGCTGCTGACGTTCCAAAGCCACACTATGTTGGTCGCCAGGGGATGGCTTACACGAAGAAAGGGTAGAAAAGGTGGACGGCCATGCTCGGAAGAATCCGTCGCGGATGCCGCGTAGCATCTGGCAGAGGTTCTGCCATCGTGGGCTGACGAAGAGCGGATAGAAGAAGAATTTCAGCAGGTAGGTCCACATGCAGTGCCATTTCCAAAAAAACGGAACATAGGGGCGCCGCAGAAGGACGAGAAAGTTCCTGTATTGATAGTAAAGGCGGAAGGCCGACGACTTCTTGAAAGGCATACGCGTAGGCTGCCCCTGCATGTGGCTGAAGGTCAGTTCGTGAACCATGAACGAGCGCATGCTGTGGAAATGCTCAGCGCGCCAACCCCATTCATTGTCTACTGCATCGATGAAGAGCGGTTCTTCGAAAAGTCCTACCTCGTCAAAGGCTGTCAGGCGAACCAGACTGAACGAGGAGATGATGCTGTGCACGAGGTCCACATGGTAGGCTTCTCCGTTGGTGTCGACAGTCAGTTTACGGATGACGTTGCGCGGTTTGTTATAATACGAACGTCCTGTTTTCTCGTTGATGGGCTTCGGACCGATGGCAGCAATGCGGTGGCCTTGTTGTTCCAAAATACTGCGAATAGCCTTGAGCCGCTCTACCAAATGCGCTGTTCCCCTGCTGTCCTGGTCACAGAAGAGCACATCGTCATAGCCTTTCTCCCGGAAATGACAGATTCCCCTATTCTGCGCGGCAGCGATGCCCATGTTCTGCAACAGAGGAACATAGACGATGCCTTTGCGCCCCTCGAAGTGGTCGGCCAAAGAGATGTCGGAGTTGTCAATCAGACACACCTCATCCACCTGCGGCAGAAGTTTCTCGAGCGCCTGTTCCAGCAGGGCGGTATCGGGGTGATATAGGATGATAATGGCACCAGTCATTTTTCTTCGTTTTCAGTCTTGCATACTTGTTCGTCCCCTTTTCGGAACCTTATCTTGGCGTAGCCTTCAGTCCTTTGCGAATGCCTCGCCACATGTGTACCCAGCATTTTACGCCGCCCCTTACCAACAAGGGAAAATAGACGAGGCGCGCCAACTGCTTGATACCCGTCGCCACCTTCCATTGCAGTGGCGCATCGCGACGTCGAAGCAGCCACAGATAGTTGCGATATTGGTAGAAATAGCGGGGTGGAGCGGAAATGATGACACGATATTTTCCTATCTTCAGCTCGCGTTCTCCCACCTTATGCTCGATGGTCAGTTGGGGCGTGATGCCGCAGACATAGTGTATACTGGCAGCCCGCCAACACCACTCGAAGTCTGTGTAGTCGAGAAACAGTTCGCTGGCCATCCGCCCCACATGAAAGATGGCTTGGTTGCTGATGCAACACCCAGACGAAACGACCTCACGCCGAGGGATGAACGAATCGGACAAGGGCTTGTCGCGATGAATCGCCGAGCGGTACACCTCACCCGTACGACGGTTTACCTGCGTGGGACCCAGCAATGCCAGACGGTTTCCTTCCTGGACGATGCGCTCGAAGATTTCCACGATTTGGCGTGGGTAGTCTGCCGACACACGGCTGTCCTGGTCGAGAAACACGAAATGCGTCACGTCCGACTTTCTCCGCATAAGCTCGATGCCGTAGTTCTGTGCAAAGCCCAACCCCATGTTAGCACCAAAGAAGGCATAGTGCATGTGGTTCACTTCATCGCCATCGAAACTGCGTTGGTCAGAATTGTCGACCACGCATCCGCTCCACTGTTCTGACAGTCTGACCACCTGTTTCAGGTCGTCAGCCGTGGGATGATACAACACGATGACAAGCGCTATATGGTTCATGGGGTTTCTTCAGGATGGTTTGAGAGGGTAAAACCTATGGTCTGCTGCAAGGTCAGGCCGATGATGACAATATATTGTATAAGTACAGAGAGGCTTAGGATGAGGTTCTCCTGATAGAATTGTAGCATCAGCGTCATGGCTACGTAGGCATAGAGACAGCGGCTGATGGCTCCGCCGTTGCGGCATTGGCGGTAGAGCCACCCCGTGAACACCCCGTAGACGGAGGCGAAGAAGGCCACACCGCGATAGCCGAAGTCCTGGAAAAAGGGTTGGAACACCGTGTAGACATTGGTCAGGATAGGCACCTGGACAAACTCCTGCACTTTCTGTTCCACACCATAATGCCCAATTCCGAGTTTCGATAGCACGGCATAGAAGAACGCCAAGGTGCGTGAGCCGTATTGGTCGGTGAGCTTTTCCTGTACCTGTTCGAAAGCCACTGAAGGTGAGAGAATATAGACAGAGAGGAAATCCGTCAGACTTCGGGCGTTGTCGATATTGCCTCCGCTGCGCAGGAAATTAAACCCGTAGAACAGGAAGAACACGCCCAAGACAGAGAATACGATGCTGCGCAGGCGCACTCTACCTTTCTCGTAGAGCACGAACAGCGTCACCACGAGCATGAAAAACAATGCGCCCTTCTCCATGATGGCCACTGCGCATAGGATGTTGGCCAGTATGATGCAGGCCAGCTGCCAGCGCCCAATCTTCGGATAGCGCCACATGGCGATGATGAAAAGTGCCTGGTTCACGGCATTCACATATTTCAGGATGCCCTCTCCGGGCAGGTGGTAGTCGCTGTTGGCCAAGATGCGCAGGTTATAAAGCATGTCGGCGGCATCGAACATCGACACCACACGATAGATGCCGTACACATACAACGGGGTGAACACCACGCTGATGAGGAAGAAACCGTTGAAGAACAAACGGTTCACAGGTAGGGATTGTCGTTGGCTTTCTGGTTGCGGACAATCGGGAAATGCGTAGTAGGTGATGATGGATGTGGCGCAAAGGATGGGCACCCACAGCGCTACGCAGGTGTAGAACCTGCTGCCTAAGGGGTAGAGCAGATGGCCGCTGATGAGGAACATGACGAGGATGACCGCCCAGACGCCCGTCGTCAGCATCCACGGCGAAAAGGCATCGCCTATCTTGAAGACGACGAACAACGCCATTAGCGTCAGTAGCGATATGAGGAGTATCCACGTCATGACTTATACATTGCTCTTGATGGGCGACGGTTTCCAAAGGCCTCTGGCCCGCCCATTGATGATTCTGCGATACTGTATCATGTTGACCACGGCCCCTGGAAGGTTCACCAGGCAGAGTGCCATAACGACGCCCTGCGTACCATACACCTTCCCCAGATGCCAGGCCAGGGGAATGTAGACCAGGGCCGCACCCACGGTGAACAGCAGTTGCAGGTTCAGGGCATTCAGACCGTTGAGGAAATAGCTGTAGCTCAGACTGAAAACGACAATCATCATATAGACCGCCATCGACAGGGAGAGTTGCATCGGTACTTCCACCTCGGCACCTACCCAGAGGCGATAGACGGGATTGGCCACCAATGCCATTGTTCCCAACAGCACGGCCACGCCTATGAGCACAAGGTGCATCTTGTGCATCGACCGTCGAATCCACTCTACATCACCACGCGCATAGGCATCGGTGGTGGCGCTCCAATAGGGTACGGCCACGATGGAAAACAGCATCATGGCCAGACTGAAATAGCGGTAGGCTACCTGATAAGGGGTCACCTGGGCCGGTGTGAGCAGTCGTGAGATGAGAAAATTGGATGAGGCGAACAGAACGATGCCTGCCACTTGGATGACGAAGAACTTCAGTCCTATCTGAAACAGTTCTTTCACGGTGGTCCATCGGAATTCTTTCCACGACGGGCGGAGGGCCGGATAGCGGTGGAAGGTGATGGGGAAGGCCACGGCATAAACCACCAGCGACGCTGATGTGTAGGCCAAAGCCACCCACCATAGGCGGTCGGTCAGGCTGTCCATTTGGCTCAGAGCGAAGACCAGTACCAAGGCCAGCGTCTGTCCGGCCACGACCAGGGCATTGTTGACAGCGGGCAATTGCAGGGCTTGGTAGATGTTGCCTACGAGTTTTAGGATGAAGATGCCGCTCACGAGGAGGGTGGTCATCACCATCACCTCGCGCAAATCGGGCACAAGGGCAGGACTGACGTTCATCCAGGCATACAGGTCGCCGTATCGGACGACGGCTATCAGCAGCAGCGCCACGGGGATGATGACCATCACGAGCATGAGGAAGGTGGACGACACGCATTCGCGCGCCTTTGCCCAATCGCCACAGGCCAGGTGGGCGGCCAACTTGTTGCGCAGACCATTTCCTAAGCCAATGTCAAACGACTCCACCCAGACGAGGAAGCTGGCAATGGTCATCCAGATGCCGTTCTTGTATTCGCCTAAGCACAGAAGAGTGGCAGGCACGAGCAAGAGCTGCACCAATCCCGCCCATCCTTTCACCAGAAACGAGGCGAGGATGTTCTTCCGTAGGAGCGTCGTCCGTCTGTCACTTCTTTCTTCCATACCTATTTATATATAGTACATACCACAGGGTGAGCATCCCTGCATAGAACAACCACACCAAGAAATTGGCCACCCAATGGGGCCTTGCAGCATGAACGGGCACCACGCTCTCTTCTACGAGCGTGAAGGCAGCCGACTGCTTGCCCATGATGATTTCAGTTTGCTTGAGGCGTTGCGCCGCTTGTTCCTGCTCATTGAACATCCGTGCCGACTCCCGCTCAAGGTCTTCCTCGCGCACTTCCGCTGCGGGAGAGAGGTTGCCGTAGTGGGCATCGCGAAAAGCGGCCAGTGCCTTTTTTGCCTGTTGGTATTGGGCTGTGACTGCGGCCAATGCCTCTTTCTGTTTGCTTACCTCCTGACTGGCGCGCTCGCGGCGGTAGTGGCTGATGGAAGTTTGCAACTGTTGGGTCACAGAGTCGGCCAAAGCCTTCGACAGTTGCGCGTCGTGGGTCTCTGCCTGTATGGTGATGATGCCTGTCGACAAGTCAGTGGAGCACTTGATATGGCGGGCTATCCGTTCTTCCATCGATGCCCGTTCTATGATTTGCCACCACGGTTTGGGCTCGTGGTGGGTGAAGTACTCTATCAGATGCACTTCTTTGTCTTTGCCTGGAATGCGGACAAGGGTATGGCCGACGCGGATGAGAAACGAGGGCGTGTGCAGGATCTTGTCGTAGACAAAGGGGTCGGAGGTGAAGTCTTTTGCCACAGAAAAGTCCACACCCATGCGCGAAAGTTCCTCTGACAGTGGGTTGTAGAGAGCATCGTCGGCCTCCAGAAGGATGCGCGTCCGCGAGGTGTAGGCAGACGGGATGGACAGCGAGACCACAGTGCTACCCACCAAAGCCACAACGACCGACAGCAGCATGAGCCGTCGGTTGTCTTTGATGGTTTTCCAGGCACTGTCGCTCCCCATGTTCATGCTTGGCTAAGGGTGATGAGTTCGCTGCGTTTTTTCCAAAGAATCCATACCACACGCAGCACGAATCCCAACAGCAGGAAGACGGCGAGGATGAATATCTTGGGCATGTTGGCATGCTTCACGGGCACCATAGCCTCCTGCAACACGGTGAAGGCGGGTGTCTTTTCCTGCACTTTCGCCTCGGCCATCTGCAATTGCTGCGCCACTTGGGTGTAGATGTTGTACTGCAGCTGCATGTCGTTCTCCAGTTCTTCCTGCCTCATGCGGGCCGATTCCAGAATCAGGTCGCGGTTGGCATCGGCATAGCCGCCGTATTTCTGGCGGGCATTGACATACTGGCGGCGGGCTTCCTCGAAGAGTTTCTTCATGTAGTCCAAGTCCTGGCGGGCCTTGTTCGTGCGGTAGTTGGTGATGAACACCTGCAGGCGCTCTTTCGCGGCATTGGCGATGGTGGCTGCCACCATCGGGTCCTGAGCCTCAACGGTGATGGAGATGACGCTCGTCTTCTTGTCCACCTGACACACCACATCGTCGCTCACCTTCATGGCCACCTTGTATTCCTCGCGGGTGGGTTGCAGCGGATTGCGTTTCTGTCCTTTCTTGAGGGCATCGTCCGAAGCCTTCAGCCGCTGCACCATTTGCCCTATCCACCATGCGGGCCAAGACCACCAGGCGCGTCGCTGATGGTTTTTCAGATAGTCGTAGTAGTCGGTTTTTAGCGTGCCGTCCTTCGTAGTCACAGGCACTTCAAACAGTCCCATGCGGAAGCGCATGGCTCCGACCACCTCAGGATAGATTTCAGGATAGATGGCATCGCCCGTCATGTTGTTGCTGCCGTAGATACCTACCATCGAAGCCAGCGACGAAATGCTGGAGGCCATGCTGCTGCCAGTGGTCTCTGGGGCGAGCATCACCACCGATTTGTAGGTCCTTGGGATGGAAAAAGCCACCACTACGCCCAGCACTGCAGCCACGAAGAGCCATAGTGCCAAGCGTCTTTTGTCCTTGCCGAGGGCTCTCATTAGCCCCAAACTGTCTATCTTTATTTTCATTTTCTGATCCTTCTGGTAATCAAATCCCTCTCATTGGAGGGTTTGGGGAGACCCTTATTTCAATATGTTCGCCAGCGTGGCGATGAGCGTTCCCACAGAAATCACGCCCGTTCCGATGGCCAGTTTCTCGGCTACGGTCATCTTCGTGAGCGACTTCTGCGGCACCACAATCTCGCAACCCGGTTCTGGCTTCGCGTCGTGCCCCACCTTAGCGATGTGGCCGTTCATGTATTTGATGTAGGTACGGCTCTTCTTCGCCTTGTTGGTGAAGCCGCCCGCCTGGTCGATGTAGTAGCTCACGGACTTGCCCTTGCGGTAGCTGACGGAGTTGGGGTACATCACCTCGCCGTTGATTTTCACCGTCGCATTGTATTGTGGCACAATCAGGCGGTCGCCTTCGCGGAGGATAATGTCCTCATCGCATCCCGGCTGTGCCAGCGCCTTGTCCAGCTCGATGGCCACAGGATAGGTTTCCAGCACCTCGTATTTTTTCTGTTGCTGGGTGGTCTTGATATTGGCCAGGTTGGCGTTGTTGGTGCTGGTGGCCAGTTCTATCTGCATCAGCTCAAACTCCTCGCGGGCTTTGTTGCGCGCTTCCTCGGCGGCCATGCGCTCCACATCGTTGTAGCGACGCTCCAAACGGGCTCCATGCGTGTAGGCACGGTCGTTCACACCGCCTGCCGACCGGATGATGTCGCTCAGACGGGCGTCTTTCTTTGGCAGCGTATAGGTGCCGGCAAACATCACCTCACCTTCCACTGTGATGTTCTGTTGCTCGTAGGATCCAGGACTCTTCCTGACATACACCTGGTCGAAGGGCAACAGGGTGAAGCCTGGTTCGCCGTCAATGACAAAACCGTCCTTGAGGGCAAACGAGAAGGTGTGGGCTGTCAGCGAGTCGGTGGTGAAGGCTTTCGGGTTGGTAATCCTACGCGAGACATCCACCTTCACCGTCGAAGCCGAGTTCTTCAGACCGCCGGCCTGCAGGATCAGGTCCTCCAACGTCTCGTTGGCGGCATACTGATAGATGCCGGGGTAGTGCACTTCGCCGTCGATGGTGAGCGTCTGCTGCTCCATGAGGTCCTGTTTCGTGGGGATAAACAGCACGTCGTTGGGCTTCAGGGGAATATCGGCGACGGTGCCGTTCAGGATGCCGTCCACATCCACCTGCACCACTTCCAGCGTGCGGTCTTCTTTCATGCGGTGCATCACGGCATGGGCCGTGAAGGCTTCCTCGCGCAGGCCCTCCGCGTTCTCTATCAGCGCCTTGACCGATGAGATGCTGCCGCCCACCTGATACATGCCTGGGCGGAACACGGCTCCGCGCACCTCAGCCATGTTGCTGAAGCGGTTGAGCACGCTGTCCACGCTGACAGAGTCTTCATCGTTCACTCGGAAGGTGCTCCAGTCGAACTCCTCGACGTTGTGGATGGAGTATTCCCGGCCGGTCTTGCGCACCACGCGCAACTGCTTGGTGTAGGCATCGCCCGTGAAACCGCCCGCATAGCGCAGCAGCGTCTGCAGGCTTTCGTTTTTCTTCATTTCATAGTACATGGGGCGTTTCACCTTGCCCGAAATGTTCACCAAGCAGTCGTAGGCACCCACCACGATGACGTCGTTGTCGGCCAAACGCACATTGCTGCGCAGGTTTCCATTCATAATGAAGTCGTAGGCATCGACGTTGGCGATGAGTTGGCTGTTGCGATAGACCTTGATACTGCGCAGCGTGCCGATGTCGTTCACGCCGCCGGCCATGTAGAGGGCGTTGAACACGGTGGAAAAAGCCGACAGCGTATAGGTGCCGGGCGCTTCCACCTCGCCGTAGATGTTCACGATGATGGAGCGTGTCTGCCCCACGGTGAGCTTCACGCTGCTGCTTTGGTAGCGTGCTCCCATGGTGGAACGCAGGCGAGCGTTGGCCTGCTCTACGGTCAGTCCCGCCAATGAAATGGGACCGAAATCCTCGATGGTCACCTCGCCGTCGGGCGAAATCGTGCCCTCGATGGTCTTCTGCGAGGCGCCATAGACTTCGATAAAGACCACATCGCCCGGTCCCAGACGGTAGTTCTGGGGTGTGGCGATGTTCATAGCAGGCTCGAAGGTCAGGTTTTCCTTGCTGAACATGTCGCGGCCGAACACCTGGCGCTTATGGCGCAACTGCTCGCGCTCGGCCAGCAACTGCTGCAGCAGCGCCGCCGTGTCGGGCAGCAGGGTGTTGAGTTCGTCTTCCATCATGAACAGATATTCGTCGTCCTGCATCAGGGAAGAGTTATCGTAGCGATGCCGAATCTCAGAAGTGCGATATTGGGAATGGTATAACCCATCATCCTTATTTGCGCTTTGAGCATTCCTCACTCCCCGCTCCTCGCTCCCCACGCCTCGTTTCTCGGCATTGTTCTGCCGCAGACGACTCTGGCCGTTGGTGTTCGTCTCGTTCGAAAGGGCGCCCAGCCCATCCTCGTTTTGCAAGCGTTCGGCCTTCTTCCTGACGCGGCGAATCTGGTCGATGTTCACGCCACGCTGCACCAGTTTCCTCACTATCTGGGTGTTCACGGTGCCTGCCTCGCGCTCTTTCAGAATGAAACGCATCACCTGGTCGTCGGTCATGCCCGTCTGTGCCAATGCGCTCAGACTCATCAGCAGACAGCTCATCAGGAGCAAAAAGTATCTCTTTGTCATGTCGTTGTTCTTTACAGGTCCTTATTTTATAATAACGCGTAATTTCTAATATTATTGCAAAGGTAAGGCATTTTTTTGAAAAAAGCGGCATTTCTGCGTAAGTTTTTGATGTTTTAGGTGGCTATTCTCAATTCGCCCTTGGTGTGGCCACCCATCAACCAATCAGTCCCAACGATGGTTCCGCCTCAACCACTTTGTAAAGAAAACTTCGAATTTAAGTGGGCCAAAAATCGCTTCCTTGCAAAAAAAATGTCCGTCGGCCGGAAAAACGGCAAAAATGAGCAGTTTTTGCAATCCGTTGTAAATAAGCAACTTATAAGAATTGGCCTCTGTCTGGCCGCGCAAGCAATTCTCATTTGCGTCATTTCATGAGGTGATTTGCGTCATTTCATGAGGTGATTTGCGTCATTTCAGGCTGCAAGAAACGTCAGATCACACCCTCGCAGCTATTGTCTCACACCCTCAGACATTATCGCTGACCGTCACTTAGACCATAAATGACGTCCTTTGGAACCATCTCCACCGTTCGAAGACATGCTGAACGGCGGAATGACCCCACGCTGATGGCTGCTCTTTTCGCTAAAACGCAGAAAAAAGTAGATGTAAATTTGTCAAAGTGTTTCATCGGAATTTAAGCGCATCAGCACACGTATTTCATGCCTGCCATATTAAATAATGTAAAAAACGAAACGCCTCTCGCTTTTTCTTCGTATATTTGCAATTCAATAATCATCAAAGCAGTCAACTATGCGAACCATCGGAATCACCCTCACGCTGCTGGTTTTCCTGAGTGGAACCTTGCAGGCAAACAACCAGAAACTCACCCGTCAGCAAGCCGAACAGGCCAAGGTTCAGCTGGTGGAGCAGTGGAAACAAGAAATGCGCGATCAGCTGCGCAGCGACTACCGCGCCCTGGTGATGCACCACGACACCATCAGCATGCCCATCTGGCGCTACATCTATGGCAACGCCCCGCTGGGCGAGCGCTCGATGTTCATCTCTATGCATGGTGGTGGAGGCTCTCCCCACTGGCTCAACGACCAGCAATGGGACAACCAAAAGCACCTGTACATACCGCCAGAAGGCCTCTATGTGGCTCCACGCGCACCTTGGGATGAGTGGAATATGTGGTTCAAACCGGGCATCGACGAACTCTTCCGCAACCTCATCCATGCAGCGGTGGCCTTCGATGGCGTGAACCCCAACCGCATTTACCTGACGGGCTACTCTGCTGGCGGCGACGGCACGTGGCGCATGGCTCCGCGCATGGCCGACACGTGGGCGGCTGCCTCGATGATGGCTGGCCATCCTGGCGATGTCAGTCTGTTGAACCTCAGAAACCTTCCCTTCATGATCTGGGTGGGCGAACTTGACTCCGCCTACGACCGCAACAAGCTGGATGCCCAGCGAGGCGTGGAGCTCGACGAGCTGCAACGGGCTGACCCCGAGGGCTATATCCACGAAACGCACGTGATGAAAGGTATGGGCCACTGGATGCTGCGCGCCGACACCGCTGCCATCGCCTGGATGATGAAGCACACACGCAATCCCTATCCGCAGAAGATCGTGTGGCGACAGGATAATGAGGTGCTCGTCAACGACTTCTACTGGCTCCACATCTCCAACCTCGAACTGGGCAAGGGGAAGACCGTCGTGGTGAGCCGCAAAGGCAACGACATCTACATTGAAAGTTCCGACTGCCGCGAGCTCACCTTCCTGCTCTGCGACGAGATGATGGATCTCGACCGCCCCATCAGCGTCTATTACCAAGGCCGTCTGCTCTGCAAGAAGCGCGTGCGCCGCTCCCTCGATCATCTCAGGGAAACCCTCTACGCCCGCAACGACCCCGCCTACGCCTTTCCCGCTTCGCTGACCGTAGTAATGCCGACTCAGCATCATTAGCATCTTGATTTCTCAGATGCATAATTTGTGTGTTGGGATGCCATATTTGACGTGCCTTTGTACGTAGTTCTATCTTGCTACCATAAATAAAGATAGTTTCAGGTCGCAGTTGTCGTTCTAATTCAAAAACACCCTCTTTAAACAACCTTAGCGAAACGTAATTATTCAAAATGCCGTTAGTACTGATAGCAACAGTACCACCTTCTGACAAACCACAGAAGCAATAATCAAAACTCCTTCGGAAAGACCATCCAACAGTTGGTATGACTATTCCACCTTTTCTTTGGACAAGTTGTCCGATGGCCCGACTTCTGAAGACATTGAAACGCTCTTGCCATTGTGAAAGCCGTGGGTCTAACGTAAAGTCGGGCGTGAACATGCCCCTGAACCTGCGGAGTATCTCGATATCCCTTTCTGAATATTTCGGATTCCAGATCTGTTCAAAAAACACATCGTCTATAAAGAAATGTACCCAATAGTCATAATTGTCAGTTGATAACGCCTCCTTGAAATTGATTAGTGGGTATTCTGGTATTCCAAAATACGGCAGTATAGTGGGACATCCCTCTTCTGACAAAAGTAAGTCTTTTGACAAATCAGCGCGTACGGCACCAAGCCTATTAACTCGAAGATTCCATTCTGCCTGATTCTTCTTTCTGGAGAAGGCTGGCGAAATCATTTTCGCCAGCTCTGACTCTGAGAACATTGAAAGTTGTCTGCTGTCCATCTCTCAATTAATTTCTGCAATATACGAACGTTCAAGAACCTCGCCGATGGGCTTACTCCCAATTTTGAGCGTTTCCCACAAATCGGTGTCATCGTCAAATTCATAAAGCACATTCCCTTCTCGATGACTCTCCCAAAGGATTTGTCTGCCAATGAACTTGCCATCCCAACTTCCAATCTTAGGGATACGCCAGAACTTATGAGGATTCGACTCCATAAACAACTCATAGAAGTTACCATCCTCCACATAATAGAATATGATAGAAAAGAAGTTCTTCCAGAAATAATTGAATATTTCTTTCGGGTCTTCAGACATCGCATCTCTTATGCACTCATCACTCCAACCTAATTCTGCATTGGTGATAACTGGATGAAACTCCAACCAGTTATCTATTACAACTTTCATTTCTTTTTCCATTTCGAAAACTTATTTACAAGATTCCATTCTTTTGCACTCAGTTCAAGATAGTTGTCCTTACTATGAGTCTTCCTGCCAATCTCACCTGTCTTTGGGTTAACATAGACATTATGAGCATGAGAGTTCTTACCTTCCAAATCAATGGAGTAGTACAACACGTGATTCTTGTAATAGAAGATATGCTTAATACGTCCAGCGGACTCACTCCAAACGGCGTAAACTGTATCAGCAGTATTTGACATGACGGGTGTCTTACCATTGCCGCTTTCGAAATCCTCAATTACCTTTATGCCATCCACGATATCAAGTGTTTTGTACTTTCTGTTTTCTACTGGGATTGACATGGTGGATTTGTCAAAACTGCCTCTACCTCCCATATCCCAGTCCTCCGAAATAAAGTTCCAGCACTGGCCATTCTATCTTACCCGCTGTAGGCAAGAAGCCTTTAATATTCTCAAGATGATTTATTATAGGTGTCATAACTATATATAGGTTATGGCCCCTTAATGATGCACGAACTATGCAACCATCGCAGGGGCACGATGAATAACTCGGTTATCTATCGCGTCTTGCTGATGGTCATCGTCATCGGACGTAAATATGTGGTATCTCGCAGAAAGGGTAATCCTTCTGACAACTGCTCGAATGTCAATGCAAAGTGGTCGAGTCTTTGATGCCTTATCATAGAACAAACGACTATGAAGCACCTTTTCGACTACTTCGCAACGCTGAATGTATTCGAATGAATGGAGATTATCACATGAATCAAAACTACGAGGAATTATCCCAACAGACAAATTGGAACATCCTGCAAATAAATCAATTGCTTCACAGAAAAGTGAAGGTGTTAGTTCGTGTACTTTCTTTATGAACTGCTCGCGTATGGCATCCGTGTCAATGTCGCTCCATCTTTGAGCAGAAGTTTCTGATGATTGGCGATTGTTAAACGTTATACAAAAATCAATGAACGTTGCCAACTCGTCGCCACTGAGTTCGGCAATGTGTCGTCGGGCATTATTGAAGTATGCCCTAAGTTTACGGACGTGAGCATCCGCCAAAGCAGCGAGCAGGCTTTCACCTATACATCTGCACGCTGTGTCCTCAATCTCTACACCTTGCTCACGGGCTATCACACGAATAGCCTCAAGGCGTAGCCCACTGGCCTCAATCACCACATCTGCAGAAGTGGTGAATCTCGTCTCAAACAAGTCCCATTTCATTTTAGAGGACTCCAAGGCTTCGGCCAATATGCTGAGGTATTGGTTCATTTTAACTTGTTTGCTGCAAAGTTACTACTTTTTCGTAATACTACCATAGAATTACCAGAAAATATTCCATATAAGAAAATTTTTTTGGAGTTTCCTTTAGTATTAAACAATTTCTATTCGTTATTACCAAGGAACGAGATACGTTTCAGCGGCAGCATATTTTTGTCATCGTCTGTCATCTTGTCGTAGTACTCCTGCCACATGTCGATGAAGTCATTACCATCAATCAAACGAATGAACTCACGCGAGCTGGTGCTGGTATTACGAGCATCGGGCGAAAATGTACCACTTGTCACGAACAGGGCAATATCGCCTGCACGGAGTACGCCTAAGAGAGCACGTATTTCAGAAGCTCCAATGGCCGTGTCGGGCTTATGCTTCACCTGTACTTTGATACGAGGTATCTGCGCTCCCAGCGGATCTAAATAGGCAATGATATCGATACCACCATCTTTACCTTTGGGAGCGATGAAAGGTGTATGATACCCCATGGCACGAAGCAGAGCAGCAACCATATCCTGAAATTCATAAGGACTCTTCGATACAATATAATGCTTGATGCCCTCTCTGGCATCAGACTCTAATAAATCAAGGTTCATCGAGTTGTCCTTCTCGGCAGTTTCATCGTTGGGTTCGTCTTCATCCCCTGTTCCATCAGTAATCTCCCGCTTCTTTTTCCACTCCAAGTAAGCAGCCCTTGCTAGATTCATTACCTCTTCTGGTGATTTTTTCAAAGCCTTTTCTCCTTCTGGGGTAATATACCAAGTCCCGTTTTTCTTTACGATAAAGCCAGCCTTTTGATAGTCGATGGAATAGAATTGAAAACTATTAGTCCATCGGATATACTGCATTTTCCCAGCCGGCTCTTTTTCCCAGTCCGTCAGTTCCACATTCTCGTTTACAAACGTATATAATTCCTTGGCAGGCATGCTTCCGCCACGACGACTCATTTCCTTCATCACTGCGTGTAGCGTCTTGGTGGCGCATGCTTTCGTTCTGCTGAATTTTTCTTTTACCATAACGGAATAATATGTTATCTGTTTCTTAATAGATATTTTCTCTCTCCCAAAGAAGTAGATTGTCTTCTATTAACAGTCTATTTATTTTCTTTGCTAATACATCACGGGCATCAAAGAAATGATAGAAGATCGGTAAGTCTTTCCTTCCCACCACATATGTAATCGTATTACGGCCAAATCCTTTTGTCCCTTTAGTTGTTTTCACCTTTGTAATTCTCTTATCATCCGCTCTATCTAAATCGGAATATGTTTTTACGTCTTTTCCCATGATAGCATTGGTTATGTCATAGAAACTATCATTATAATTCTTGTCAGTATAATCACTACTACGATGATAAAATTTGAATATTTCAAGAGCAGCCAGATAGAGACTCTTAGCTTCTTCAGAGAATTCATATTGATGAAGAAAAACCCTGAAGTCAAAGGGCTTTGCCGTTGGTTGTTCTTCAAATAAGTCCGTCATTTCTGGAAACAACACATTCAAGTCATTTTGGGCACAGCCTAATTCTTCTGCTGTAAATGGCATGATATAGTTGTCCTGACCTTCCTTGTTTGAAAAGTTGTTACCTTTATAAAATAGAGAGAATACGATAGCATCTACTTTAAGTTCTTCACTAATGGCACTCATCCCCCCCCTATATGTCAAATTACTTGTTTCAAAGTATTTTCCATGAGTATTAAAGTTTATTCCTTTAAGAAGCAATACGTTCTGGATATTTTCTGTCGTAATTTGTTGATTATGTGTTTGTCTATTGCTTAATACTATGCAATAATTTTGATTTGTCCATTGTCCCAACAACAATCCTTTGCTTTGTTTTTTTATATTGGTTTCTATCTCAGAAATAAGACACGGTCGTACATTGTCATAACAATATTCACCTTTTAACTCCAGACTCCCTTCCTTTTTATCCAATTCATAACGTTGTGCTTTAATATATTCTCCATCAATTTCCTCTCCTTTCTCTTTGTCGAAAATTACTTGGCTAATGGGCCAATCAGAAAGTAAAAAAGTGTCTTTTGCACTAGAGAACACATGAGACACCAAACGGTAACCAGAATCGACAAAAACCGAAACTGTATCACGAAGGAAGAATTCTGTCTTGCAATAATACACAATCACATTAGGATGGAGACCTAAAACTTTGATAAAGAAGTCTATGGCCATATCGTATTTATGTCCTTTCCTGCGTTGATAAGGGGGATTCATCACTATCATTAATTTGCGATTTTCATGCTTTGCTATTTCTTCAATAGACAAAACACGACCCTTGTATTTCCATAGTGGTTGCTTGTCATTTTTCAGGTAGTCAAATTGGATAGTATTCTCGAATCCTTTAATTTTGCAGGTATCCACATCCATCTGCTCCAACGTGGAAAGATAACAATAACGCTTGTAATCCTTGCCAAACTGGTTTTCCAAATTGCCAACACCAGCACATGGATCACAGACAATATATTCGTCTATGTTGTAGTTTTTAAAAAGAATTTTGTTCTGTAGCTCCACGAAACATGTCGGTGTATACTCTCCACCAGTATCTTTCCTGTATTTATCAGAATAGAGCTTACTACTTCGTTCCAATATATTAAGGAACTCATGCTTCTCTGGTGGCCTCTTGTACCGGCTCCAGAAAAAGTTGTATTCCTCTGCATTTGCTATTGTATAATAATAAGAGTGGTGAACACCAGAATACTTTATACCATCGATGATTTCACCGTTCTTCATCATCACATAATTGCTGAGGTTGGTACCTTCTCGTATCAAAGGTTCTTCGGTATCTTCCTCCTTTTCACCAACTTTTATGTCATCGAAGAGAGTATGGTCTATGACGTCGGTAATGATTGATTTCTTGTATTTTGTTCCGTTCAAAAGATCTACCAAGAAGAGATTGATTCGGTCTTGTTCGTCTTCGATAGTTTCCTTAAAACGGACTTCATTCTTCCAAAGGTTATAAACCACATTAAAATTCTTTTCCGTAATATTTATTGTCGTTTCTTGGTTATTCTTGAAGCCATTATAGAATTCCTTTATTTCGTCGTTCATAAAACGCTTTACTTTCCCTTTTACTCGGTCATTGATTCGATCAACAGCATCTTTTGTGGGATTGCTTGGCTTTTCTGCGTCCCAGTTGATGTCGTTATTATACATTACTGAGTCATCAGAACAGTCTATAAGTTCAAGTATATCATTTTCATACTCGTTCAGATAGATGATTGCTATTCGACTTAATATCGCTTCTTGCTTTTTGTTTGTAAGGACAGCCTGAGCAATAGCTTTTTTACGTTGAGCCTCATTTGTTACCTTATGCTTAGATTCTATATATAAAAGATACCGTCCCTTCCTGTCTTGTAGGAGTACATCAACTTGATTTAGTACATCCAGACACCATGTACCCTTGTCAAAGTATTTTTCGCAGAAGTCTTTCTTATAATTAACTTCCTCGCTTTTCCTTTCATGATTGGGGAAAAGTGGATTTTTTACCAACTTGGAGGAATTGTGGTAATAATTCGCCATACGTAATTGATAGTTTTAAGTCCATGCATCGACTATCAATCACGCCAGGACACAAAAGGTGTGATGCACCTTTTGCGTTCAGCTTCGAGGTAGCGTAGGAAGGGAACCCCGACCATCTTACAAGTATGCACCACACCTAAGTGTAATGCATTCCTATCATTAGATGGTGGAGATGCCCTTTACGACACCTCGTCACGTATTATCTCGTTGCGTTTTTATTCCCAATAAGTTTCCTACGCTTTTGGCTGAACGCGAAATAATAGCGAATGCTTCATTAATGGTTCGGAATTTCTCCCCCAAACCATTTGCAAAGATACACATTTATCTTCTAACTCTTACTTTCTTTCCCAATTAATTGCGTTTTCCCAAGCAAAATTCACTCCTTTTCACTAAAATCAACGCTCAACAGGTGGGTTCTTGGCTTTATTTCCTTCACATGACCTCCGAAAACATCCCTTGACATGCGAATGGTTTGAATGGTTTGTGATTCTGACTGTTTTTAATAAATAAAGTTAAAGTTCTGAAGAGTTTGCACCTACTGACGCGAAAAGGCATTATCTTTGCAGTCCTTTACGTGAAGTCTTACCGGCTTTCAGCGGAAAGATTATCTGGGGTTGACCGGATTTGACGGCAAGATGAGATGGTACGTAAGCACGCGGAGCCTCGTTGGCTATCTCCTAAAACAGAGTGAACACAAAATTAATTGGCAACAATGAGTATGCTCTCGCTGCCTAATCGAAGTATAGTAGATTACTGGCTTTATTCCGTCACCAGGTGATGGAACGAGACGTCGCCCCAAGGGTGTTGTTCCGAATCCAAGGATCAGGCGGCGCAGACAAATCGGAAATAGTCCGGTCGGGCCTCGACGGCCGTATGAAGTTTTAGAGGATAAGGGTGTGGTTGGTGGTCCAGGTCTTGCCGCATCACGAAAATGAAGTCTGGAATAAGCGTGTAGAAAGCGTATGGTTTCCTTGTTCGGACGAGGGTTCGACTCCCTCCAGCTCCACTTCGTTACGCCCTCATGAGGTCTCACCCTCGTGAGGGTTCTTTCAGTCGCTTCGCTTTGAGAAAGCGGCAGAGCCGAGCGCGACTCCCTCCAGCTCCACTTCGTTACGCCCGCCCAGTCATGTTTGGCAATTCTCTCGCTGAATTGCAAACTTCGCCTGCAATGAGGTCGAAATGTTGCAATACTGGCGGTGTCGGGGACAGGTCGTAATAGTCCATCTCGGCTATCGGCAGGCAGAAGTATTCCAGCTGGTCATAACTCGTATAAAGACGAGATAGTACATCGTTGTGTTCGTATACCCATCGCTTCACATCGTCCTCGACATTGAAGTTTACCAAGCCTGAGCATCTAACGGAAATATTATCTGCGTATGCCAGTACCTCAACATTGGGATTCTGACGTAACTCCCGATAGACTGCCTTCTGTGCAGAAGTGGCAAAGTATAGCACATGCCCTTCTTGTTTCATAATCTGGAAGATGCGCAACTTAGGCAGATTGCCCTCGCACGTGGCAAGGGCAATCTCTTTGTGATCTTTCAGGAACTGAATTGCTTTGTCGAACATTTCGCTTACCATTTCAGTTCTTCCTGCAGGATTGTGCCATCAGTCATTGGGCTGTCAGCCTCAGTGAAGGCATTGGCTTTGTACTGGATGCAGAGCATAGTCAGGTTCTCACTTCCAGTATTCTTCAGCGCACGCTTGCCATCGGGAGCGACACGGATGATGGTGCCCTCGCTAACGGGGAAAATCTCACCATCTACCTGATACTGACCTTCACCCTTCAGGATAATGTAAAGTTCCTCGTGGGTCTTGTGAGTGTGCAGAAAACCACTGTCCTGACCAGGAACGAGTGTCTGGAAACTCAGTTCGCTACCTGTAGCACCTACGGCCTGACCTACGAACACCTTGCCTTGAATGGTTACATTGGGTCCCATAGGAAGCACGTGATCGATAATCTCACTCATCTTACCTACGCTTATTGCGCTGAAGTTTTTACCACTCTTAATTGTCTCAATCTTTTTCATTGTTCTTACCTTTTTATTATTAATACTCGTTGTTTCTTGATTGCGAGTGCAAAGGTACGGCAAGTTTTTCATTCCCACAAGAAGGCACTTTTTGGTGAGATAGTTACCAAAAAGTAGGAATTGTGATGTTATCGGACTTCTGGGAAAGTGGCATTAACTTAGATTAACTAAGTGTAATTTGGTAATTCGGTAACTATTGGTTACCTTTGCCGTGCAAACACATAAAAAGTAATTCGTAAATAGTCAAATCGTAAATAAACATGGCAGATATTAAAGCAGAGTATTTAGCCTGTCCTATCAGGCAAGTAGTGAGTCGTTTTGGCGATAAGTGGTCCATGTTGGTGCTTTATATGCTTCACACCAGCGAGACAGGTGTATTACGCTTTAATGAGATACGCCGTCTGATGACGGACTGTTCCCAAAAGATGCTCTCGCAGACGCTGAAGAATCTGGAGCAGAGTCACCTTGTTCGTCGTGAGATCTATCCAGAGGTTCCTCCCCGAGTGGAGTATTCCCTGACAGAGACAGGCAAATCGCTGATGCCGGCACTCACAGCTCTGATAGTCTGGGGCAAAGAGCATTTCAATGAAGTGGTAACAGATTAGCATTGGGGGTGGTGGGATTGGGACATTGAGAAGATTGAGGCCAATTTTGAGGCTTTATCTAGTGGTGATTTGTCATTAATCAGAAAGATTTAAGGCTAGTTTGAATAATAATGAAACACCTGAAAAACATAAAGGACATAGAGCAAACTATAGCCGATAATCGTCTGTGTCTGTTCTACGTCAAGGCTCCAGATTGTGGAGTCTGCAATGTCATGCTTGATAAAGTGATGAGGTTGGCAGACCAGTTCCCGTCTCTGACTTCTTTCTATACAGACATCACCGAAGAGCCTTTGATTGCAGGCCAATTCTTGGTCTATTCGGGGCCAACTGTATTGCTCCTGATGGATGGCAAGGAAGTATATCGTGGCTCCCAGTTCATTGATTTGGAGGAACTGGAATACAACATTAACCGATTTCTTACGCTATCAGAACGATGACAGACTTTGATACCATTTGGCGACCTCGCGAGGTCTCACCCTTGTGAGGGCTTTGTTTGGCTGCTTGCTTCTCCCTTTATATCTGAGGGTTCTGGAAATGGGGCATCATAGAGTAGAGCAGCTTCTTTCGTCTTTCGTTTCATTTCGCGGACAACGGACTTGGGGGAAATGATCCGCACACCAGGCCCAAAGCCGAGCATCAGGGAGAAAAATTCCCAGTTCGGCTCAACCCTGACAGAGAACACCTTGCTGCCGTCTTTCGTCTTGTCTTGAATGATTGTTTGCGATGGATGAATGGGCTTTGTGGCAATATAGAATGCTTGCTCTCTGCTTGCCCAAAAGGTAATCTCTGTGGGATTCCCCCATTTGGTGACACCAATCAAGTCGTCAAAATAGGTGTCAGGATCGAAATCGGGGTTGTCCTTATAGGGCACGTCTGGCTCTGGCTGAATGGAAAGGATGCGGTCGAGGGCAAAATTGAATAGCATTCCCTTTGTCGTCGTACAAAACAGGAACCAACGGTTTCTATATTCTTTCAGCAGATGGGGATAGACGGTGTAGGTGTATGGATGGCGGGCAGAGAACGACTGGTATTCCACTCTGATGGTCTGTCTGCGGGCGATGTGGTTGTAGAGAGGGTTCAAATAGCGTAGCCCTTTCAGGTCGCTGTTTCGCTCGAAGTCCACAATCTTCTTCTTTCCTCGGGCCACCGCCAGGTTGTCCTGCAGGCGGCTGACCACATCGGTCATCTCGCTGAAATGGTCGAAGTCCTCGAACTGCCTGAGCAGATTGACCGCTTCCGTCATCGTCTCAATGTCGTTGTGCGACAAAGGCAGGTTCATGATGGAATAGTTACGGTCGGCGTACCTGTAGTACTTGTGGTCGTAAACCTCGATGGGTGCATTATATCCTAACTTGTCGCTGCGCATCATCTGCAAGTCGCCTTGGATTGTTCTGAGGGAAACACCCCGCCGGATGCCCTCGAAATCATAGAGGGCGTCTGAGCAAGCATCGACTAAATCTTCAACCGTCCAGCGACGGTAGGGGTTCCGCAGGCAGTTGTCAATTGTCTTGTAGCGGATAAGGGCATTTTTGTTTACTGGCATAACTTTGTGTCTCTTTGCTTGCAAAGATAATGGTTTTTGCGCAATCTATTTGCGTAGAACAACTTTTTTTGCATTTTTCCGAAAGATTTTTTTGATTACGCAAATAAGTTGCGGTGTGGTATCCTAACTTTGCCCCCAGAAAACAACAAAAGTGCTCTTTGAGAGATTAAAAGAGAAGAGGTGGTGTTGCCGTAGTAGAGGATTACTTCGTGTGAGACCATTGTGACGTAAAAAATCACAGAGGGAAAAAAGAGCCTCTGCGCTTGTTGCACACCACCTTATTATATATAATAGAAATTATGAGCAAGTATAATTCGATGTTGAAGGAAATGATGGAAGGAACGAACTATGAGGGTGCCAAGGCTTATGCCATGACTCCTGAGTTGGAACTCTACTCTGCCGTAGTGACTGCATCGCTCAGCGATACATTCTACGAGAAGGAGGACGAGCGGGTTGAGCGCATTGCCCAGCTCATCGGTAAGGTGTCGCCAGCGTTTGTGGCTCAGCTTGCTGTCTACACCCGCACAGAGATGCATCTTCGTAGCATTCCCATGTTGTTGCTCGTAGAATTGGCCAAGGTTCACAACGGCGACAGCCTTGTGGCCCGTGCCGTGGAGAAGACCGTGCTTCGCGCTGACGAAATCATGGAGCTGCTGATGTGCTATCAGTGGCGCAATCCATCTGGCGATGAGCGTAAGAAACTGGGCAAGCTGTCGCGTCAGATTCAGAATGGGCTGCAGAGGGCTTTCAACCGCTTTGACGAATACCAGTTCGCCAAGTATAATCGCGACAACCTGGAAGTCAAGCTCCGCGATGCACTCTTCCTGGTTCACCCTAAGGCAAAGGATGAACAGCAGCAAGCCATCTTCGACAAGATCGTGAACCGTCAGCTGGAAGTTCCCTATACTTGGGAAACAGAGCTGTCGGCTCTTGGCCAGCAGAAGTTTGAGTCTGAAGCCCAGAAGCAGGAGGCTTTCCGCAAGAAATGGGAAGAGCTTATCAATAGCGGTAAACTGGGCTATATGGCCTTGATGCGCAACCTGCGCAATCTGCTGAAGGCTGAGGTGTCGCTGCCCGAAATGCAGAAGGTGGCGAGCCGCCTTTCCGATGCAGGGCAGGTGGCTGGCTCCAAACAGTTGCCTTTCCGCTATTTGTCGGCCTATCGCGAGATAGAGAAGGTGGACTCCACCCATACCACGATGCTGATGAATGCCCTGGAAACTGCTGTGAAGCACTCGGCCTGCAACATCGAGGGCTTCGATGAGAATACCCGCGTGCTGTTGGCTTCTGATGTGAGCGGTTCCATGTGGTCGCCCGTCAGCCGAAAGAGCACCGTTCGCAACTATGACATAGGAATCCTGCTTTCGATGTTGCTCCGGAACCGCTGCAAGCAGGTCGTAGCCGGTATCTTTGGTAATGAATGGAGTGTGGTGAACATGCCCAATGACAATATCCTGATGGCAACGCGTCAATTAGAGCGCTTGGGCAACAGCGTTGGTTATAGCACCAACGGCTATAAAGTGATCGATTGGCTCATCGCTCAGGGAAAGATAATGGATAAGGTGATGATGTTCACCGATTTGCAGATGTGGGACAGCACGGGCCGTTCTCGGGAATTAGAGGCCGCATGGAAGAAGTACAAACAGATGGCTCCACAGGCCAAGCTTTACCTCTTCGACCTTGTAGGCTACGGGCAGACACCCCTGCGCCTGGCAGAGCCTGATGTCTACCTGATTGCTGGCTGGAGCGACCGGGTGTTCGACGTCCTCTCTGCCATCGATAGGGGTGAGGATGCCTTGAGTGTCATCAAGAAAATTGAAGTGTAAATGTCAAGGGTGTGAAGGCTATCGCATGGGGCATTCTACGTTTTTCTTTCTAAAGCTGAATGCTTTCGATGTGAAGCCGCAACAAGCCTGCAGGGACACGCACTTCAACGGTGTCGCCCACCTTCTTGTTCAACAAGGCTTGCCCAATGGGCGACTTGATGGAGATCTTCCCTTCGTGGAGATTGGCCTCATGAGGGCTGACCAGCGTGTAGGTCATGCGTTTGTCGTTGGCGAGGTTGGTCATTTCCACGCGGCTGAGCAGTTGCACGCAGTCGCTACTGAGTCTCGACATGTCGATGACTCGGGCATGGGCAAGCACACGCTGCTTGAAGCGAATGCGGCTGAGCAGGCGTCCCTGTTCGCGCTTGGCGGCATGATATTCAAAGTTCTCGCTGAGATCGCCCTTGTCGCGAGCCTCTGCGATGGCATCCCTTACTTTGGGCAACTCCACGCTCTCCAGTTGGTGGAGTTCGGCCACGAGCTTGTCGTAGCCTTCTTGTGACATATATTCCATATTTTTCTAATTTTCATTATACATTGCCTAAATACACCCGCCGCAGTCCTTCGTCCAGTGCGATTTCCTTTGCTGCCTTCAAGGTCTGGAGCGGTGTGGGCGCGATGTCTTTCATCTTATATCGTGGGAAGAAGCGACTGAAGTGGAATGGCGCGTCGGCAAGGCCATTGTCCACAAGCCATCGGCACATCCGCCGTATCATCTCCCTGTCATCGTTGACGCCAGGAATGACAAGATTCGTCAGCTCTATCCACACACCAGCATCGCGCATGGCGAGAATGGTGTCGAGTACGGGTGAAAGATGCCCGCCACTGACACGCTGATAGATATCGTCGGAGAATGATTTCAAGTCGATGTTGGCCGCATCAATATAAGCCAACAAATCGGTCAAAGGCTCCTGGCATACATAGCCGGCGCTGACAAGAATGTTCCACAACCCCTGTGCGTGCGCCAGTCGGGCTGTGTCCATGACATATTCTATATAGGTGAGCGGTTCCGTGTAGGTGTAGGCGATGCCTGGGCAATGGTGCTTCAGGCAGAGCTCCACAACGTCTTCAGGCGACAGGTCATAAGCGTCGACTTCGTGGGGAGCGGCCTGAGAGATGTCGTGATTCTGACAGTTCAGGCAGCGGAAATTGCACCCCGTACAAGCGATGGATAGACACTTTGTGCCAGGATGGAAATGGTAGAGTGGTTTCTTCTCAATGGGGTCGATGGCCAAGGCACATGGCCGGGCATACACTTCGCTGACGAGTACGCCCTCGCGATTGCGTCGACTGCGACAGACGCCCGTCCTGCCGTTGGCAATGCGGCAGTGGTGCGGACAGAGAAGGCACTCCACAGTGTCGCCCTCAAGCCGCCGATAATATCTGCATTCGTATGTTTTCATCAGAATACGATGGCTTCGTAAACATACAACTCCGCATCGCGCCAACCATCCCAACCCAGTCCGGCCTTGTCGCGCGAGCAATGCCCCACGAACTCCTCTTTCGTCCAGTTCACTTCGTCGGCCACCTGCGGAAGGAAGGTGCCGCTGCGGTAACCTTTGCGGATATAGATGCCGTGACGATGCAATTGGAACTCATCAAGGCTGTAGATGCGGCGCATCGGAGTGAGAACAGAGATTTCGATGTCAATCTCGTCAAGCTCCTCCCTCCGCAAAGGAACAAACCGTGGGTCTTCGAAAGCAGCTGCTCGAGCCATCTCGGCCACAATCTCATGCAAAGGAACATCTTCGCCGAAGTGTCCGATGCAGCCACGTAGTTGCCCATGCTTGTGAAGCGAGACAAACGCCCCACACTTCATGGTGAGGGTGGAGGTATGGGGATGGACGGTTCGTTTTCCATCCAAAGAGTCCTTGATGCTTTGGTAGGCTATCTCTTTCAGCTGTCGTTTGTCTGTGTCGGTCAGAACAAACTCGTTGGAAGTATTTCTCAAAAAGGCAAAGGCATGATAGCCGACGACACGAGAATGGTCGTGGTCGTCGATATCGCCCGAATTCTGATAGAGCAGATGCTTGATGGTGTAATGTGGGTCGAGCATCAGCATCAGCGTGATGATGGCAAACTCGCCGCAGGCGCTGGTGGAGAGGTTTCTCACCCCGCTATGGGCATTCTGCTCGATAGTGGTAATGAATTGTTCCACGTCGCCGCTCTCGATGGCCTTTCCCGTCTTCGCATCCACTTCGCAGGCATCCTGGTAGGAGGGGTAGTGGGAGAAATCGCTGCTGATGATGAAGAGATTCTCTTCCGTGAAATAGGGTTTCAGCACTGCAGCCATCCGCTGCAGTTTCGAGAAACTGTTGGTGGAGATGATGATCGGCACGATGGGCGGCACCGTTTCGAATGTCCGCTGCAGGAAAGGCAACTGCACCTCCAGGCAATGCTCACGATCGTGGGCTTCTGGCCGATAGGAGAACACGCTGTCGGCCTCTGTCAGACGCTGTGCAGTCTCTCTGTCTACTTTCACTTTGCCTAAAGGTGTGGCATAATAGTCGGCGGCGGTATTGACCGAGGCGCCGTTCAGCCATTCGTAGTGGCTGGGCCCCAGCAGGAATATCCGCTTGTAAGGTTTGTCTGTTGGAATCGTTGCATAGGCCGCTGCCGCCACATTGCCAGAATAGTAGTAGCCTGCATGGGGCACTATGATTGCCGCCACACTGTCGCAGGCAGCATTCCCAGCATGGTTGCTGAGCAGACTGTCTACCTCATGGCAGAGCCTGTCTGCATTACCGTCGTAGAATCTACCGGCTTGTGTGGCCGGTCGCACGTTTGTATTCTTTATTGGGTCGTCTGTCGGATTCATCATCATGATTGCCGTTATGATTGTCGTTAATATAGTAAGGTAAATCATCTGTTGTATGTCTGGTCGTCATGAAAGGAAAGAATTTTCATAAACAATCCTAATATTTGGCACAAAATTAGTGAATTTATTTTGGAATACATTATATTTGTGCTCAAATTTAAGTGTATTTAATGATGAAAGGTATGAACGACAAAACTATTGAACAGGCTTATGCCATCGCCAAGGAGCGATATGCAGCCATAGGGGTCGACACCGACGCCGTGATTGACCTGTTGCAGAAACAACAGATATCCCTTCATTGCTGGCAGACCGACGATGTGGTGGGTTTTGAACGCAATGAAGCTCTCTCAGGAGGCATACAGACCACAGGCAACTATCCTGGGCGCGCCCGCAACATCGATGAGGTGCGGCAGGACATCGCCTTCGTCAAAACGCTGCTTGCCGGCAACCATCGCCTCAACCTGCATGAGATTTATGGCGACTTCGGCGGGCAGTTCGTCGATCGCGATCAGGTGGAGGTGAAGCATTTCCAGAGCTGGATGGACTGGGCGAAGGAGCTTGACATGAAACTCGACTTCAACTCGACGTCGTTCTCGCATCCAAAGAGCGGGAACCTCACCCTGTCGAATCCCGACAAGGGCATCCGCGACTTCTGGATTGAGCATACCAAGCGCTGTCGTCGTATTGCCGATGCCATGGGAAAAGCGCAAGGTGACCCCTGTATCATGAACATCTGGGTGCACGACGGGTCGAAGGATGTGCCCGTCCAGCGCAAGAAATATCGTGAGCTCCTTGCCGCTTCGCTCGACGAGATTATGAGCGAGCCGCTTGATGGCGTGAAAAACTGCTTCGAGGCAAAACTCTTTGGCATTGGCCTGGAGAGCTACACCGTAGGTTCGCACGACTTCTACACAGCCTATTGCGCTACGCGAAAGCAGATGTACACGCTCGACACGGGCCACTACGAGCCGACGGAGAATGTCTCCGACTTTGTCAGCACGCTGCTCATGTATGTGCCAGAGCTGATGCTCCACGTCAGCCGACCCGTCAGATGGGACTCTGACCATGTCACCATCATGAACGACCAGACGCTCGACCTCTTCAAGGAACTCGTTCGCTCCGACGCCCTTCATCGTGCGCATGTGGGACTCGACTATTTCGATGCCAGCATCAACCGCATCGGCGCCTACATCATCGGCACACGGGCCACGCAGAAATGTATTCTCCAGGCATTGCTCGAACCCAAGCAGATGCTGCGCCAATATGAGGATAATGAACAATATTTCGAGCGCCTCGCCCTGATGGAGGAAGCGAAGGCGATGCCTTTCGGAGCTGTCTACGACTATTTCAACCTCAAGAACGATGTGCCTGTGGGCGATGCCTTCATCCCGTGTGTTCAGCAGTACGAGAAAGAGATTACCTCCAAGCGGAAAGGGTGAGAATCGGTATTTTCTTATTGCTAACCATCATCCTCCATCAACCAAACAGTATGGAAACATTTCTCGGACTTCTCATTATCGCCATTGGCGCTTTCTGCCAGTCGTCGTGCTACGTGCCCATCAACAAGATCAAGGACTGGTCGTGGGAGTCGTATTGGCTCGTGCAGGGAGTGTTCGCCTGGGTCGTGTTGCCGCTGCTTGGCGCTCAGCTCGCCATCCCCGCAGGGCAGTCGCTCGTGCAATTGTTTGCCAGTGCCCCTACTTTCAACCTTTGCGCAACACTCCTCTTTGGCGTGCTGTGGGGCATCGGCGGACTCACCTTCGGACTCTCGATGCGCTATCTTGGCGTGGCTTTGGGGCAGAGTGTCGCGTTAGGGACATGTGCCGCCCTGGGCACCATCATGGGACCCGTCTTGCTCAATGTGTTCTTCCCGGAGCTCAACGCTTTGGAGTCGCTCACTTTCTCTGTGATCATCGGTGTGGTGGCAACGCTCATCGGCATTGCCATCATCGGCATCGCGGGAGGCATGAAAGCCGCCTCGCTTTCTGATGAGGAAAAGAGGGCGGCCGTTCGCGACTTCAATTTCCCCAAAGGCATGGCCATCGCCCTGCTTGCGGGTTTCATGAGCGGATGCTTCAACGTGGGACTCACTTTCGGCCGCGACATCAACTTCGGCGAGCTGTCCGATCCGATGTTCCGCTCGCTTCCTGCCACCCTGCTTGTCACGTTGGGCGGATTTCTCACCAATGCAGTCTATTGCCTTTGGCAAAACCACCGCAACCACTCGTGGGGCGACTATGCCAAGACGCACGTCTGGGGCAACAACCTACTCTTCTGCCTCTTGGCGGGCGCGTTGTGGTACAGCCAGTTCTTCGGACTCTCTCTGGGAAGGAGCTTCTTCCCCGTGGGTGGCACCATGGACACGCTGGCTTTCTGCATCCTCATGGCGCTCAACGTGGTGTTCTCCAACCTCTGGGGCATCATCCTCAAGGAGTGGAGAGGGTGCTCACGCAAAACCATAGCCGTACTGATTGCAGGCATCCTGATACTCATTGTCAGTTCCTTCCTGCCGCAATTGCTTTGATACATGAACGTATACACTCAATTAAAGAACTAATAACCAAAGATTATGGCAAAATTTGAATTGATGGTGCTGCCGTATGCACCAGAAGCTTTGGAGCCGGTGATTAGCCGCGAAACCATCGGTTTCCATCATGGAAAACATCTCGCTGCTTATGTGAACAACTTGAATGCGCTGCTGCCTGGCAGCGGTTTTGAAGAGGCAACAATCGAGGAAATCGTATGCAAATCCACGGGTGGCATACTCAACAATGCGGGGCAGATTTTGAATCATGAGCTCTATTTCGGACAGTTCTGCGGAAAACCCGCAAAGGCAGAGCCGACAGGAGTATTGGCCCAGGCTATTGAGCGCGACTTTGGCTCATTTGCCACTTTCAAGGAAGCGTTTCAGAAGGCGGGTGCCACGCTCTTCGGCAGTGGATGGGTGTGGCTCTCAGCCGACAAAGAGGGCAAGCTCGTCGTCACGCAAGAGGCGAATGCCGCCAACCCGGTGCAGAAAGGGCTCATCCCCCTGCTGACCTTCGACGTCTGGGAGCATGCCTACTATCTTGACTATCAGAACCGCCGGCCCGACCACCTCGCCGCTCTCTGGCAGATTGTGGATTGGGAGGTCATTGGGAAACGCTACAAACAGTAGACCTTAGCAAGTGCAAGGCTCAACGCGACAAACGGAAAGGCAGGCCAACGACGAGTTCCGTCAGGTCGGCCTTGGTGAGGTGTGCCTTGATGCTGAACCCCACGCGTAGTCCGCCCCATTGGGGAATGGCGTACGACAAGCCGATGCGTTCATAGTAAGGCTTTTCCACCTGGCGTGCATGCTCGCCCATTCGTCGGAACAGATAGACCCCCAATGCCATATCACAGGAAAACCGATGGTAGTAGGCCTCGTGGCGGGCGGCAATGCCCACCGACCATGGGTTGGTGGATGTTTCGGCCTTGGGGATGTGGTGGGCATAGGTGCCATAGAACACGTCGAAGCCTACGCCCGATGCCCATCGGCGGGCATAGCGGTACATGACATCGGCACTGGCCGAATAGGCAGCGTACAGGCGAAAATGCTCCGTGCGGTACTCAGGTTCGCCAGGGGCTGTGCGGAATTGTGTGGTCTGCCAGTCTTCGAGTAGGGTCTTTCCTCCAAAGCCTAAGCGGAGATGGGCAGTCCAAGAGGGTGTGAAAGGGTGGGGAAGTGTGCCCTGTGGAGAGGACAGGGCAGGCTGGCGGCGGATGCCAACGATGGGGCCTACATGGTTCTCGCCTTTGTTGGGACGAGCGAGTGCCCCATTGCTATGATGGCCATAGAGCACGCCAGCCATCAGGTTCCAGTCGCCTGAGAAACGATAGGAGACGATGAGACCTGCACCAAAATAGAGATTCATCCGCGAACCAATCAGCTCGTTGTCCACATTGGTGTGTTTGTCGTAGGGACGTGTGCTGTAGGCGATGCCTGTCCGCAAAGTGTAGTCCACCTGCCAGCGTCCCTGGCGAAGGATAGGCCGGAGGAAAGAGCCATAGAGCGTGGCCATGTTTCCCAATCGCGAATCATAGTCCACCATCTCTGCTTGCCCCCAGGCCGCATCGGGTGTGCGCCGCATGGTGACGCCATGATTCAGCGACAGCATGACGCCCACTCCAAACTGAGGGCGGTTGTAGTCGTCGGTGGTGCCATCGTCGTCGGTCGAAGGGGCGAAGTTCAGTTCCGCACCCACCATCATTCCGTTTTTTCCTCGCAACCACTTTCGTTCGTATTGGTCGATGGCGATTTGCCGTGTCGGCCCTCCATAAAAAGAATACCCCACACGACGCAATGTGTCGCAAGGGGCAAGGTCCTGTCCCTGCATTGTCGTCAGGGGCAAGAGAATCAATAGAATGATGAATGTGCTGGCTCTCGTCACAATCCCCAAGCACTCAAGGGTAACAGTCGTTCTGTCTGCGACTCCGTGTCGTCGGGCAGGTTGCAGAAGAAGTCGATGCCTGTCCGGGCTTCCAGCTCATCGATGGTCAGAGCATAGTCGGCCAGGTCGTCGTAGCCGTGGATGTCGTTGTTGTGCTCAAACCACAGTCCGAGCGACCTATAGCCTTGGCTGTTTTTGTAAAGCAAGGCCACGAAGAAGTATTTCGGCACGATGAGTTTATCCTTGATGCGCATCAGCACACCGTCCTGCGCCCCTCCTTCCAGAAACACTTTGTCGATGGTGCCGCCCTTCACGATATAGAGCGTGTCGCTGGTATTCTTTGGTGCCCAGCGCCTCACCTGGTTCTCCATCGTCAGCCAGATGCCGCCGTCGTGGCCGCTACCGTTGAAGTTCTTGTACTGCGGCTGCATGTTGGTGAGATAGAACGTCTGGTAGTTGGCTTCAGCCGAATAGAGCCGGTCGGCCGAGGGACAGATGTGTCCGTGGTCGAAGCCGGAGCCGTAGAAATAGTCGGCATCCCAATAGTAAGACGAGGGCAGGTCGGGATCGGCAGGATACTGCGGGTCGCCATAGTAGCGGCTGGTGTGCTGCTCAGCCGTCCGCTTGGTCAGCTGATAGCAAGTCCAGCGTGCAGACTTCTTCTCATAGTCCCATTCCACGGCATAGTTCACGCCATCGGGGTCGTGTTTGTCGTTCGTCTTGTGAACCAACACGATATTTGTTCCGCTTTTCAGTTTGGGAAATTCCAGCCTTCCCGCCTCCCTGTACTCGTCGGTACGGTTGCGATTGCTGTTGGTGGTCTGTGTCGGGGTGACTTCTTCTTCCGTCTCGTCGCTGCCGCAAGAGGCCATCAGTACGACGAGGGCACAGACCATGAGGAGCGTCAAGGAAAAATGGGGAAAACGATGGGTGCGCATGATTGGTGGGTGTTGGGTGATGGGTGGTGATGGCAAACTCAGTAGTAAGCACTAAAGAGGGCATTAGTGTGCATATGCAACTACACCCTAATGCCCTCTCATAACGTTGGATAAACGAATTTATTTCTTGCCAGTGCTCTTAGCGTAGCGGCTCATGAAGCGGTCAACGCGACCTGCGGTGTCAACGAGCTTGCTCTTACCGGTATAGAACGGGTGAGAGGTGCTAGAGATTTCTACTTTTACCACTGGGTAAGTTTCGCCTTCAAATTCTACTGTCTCTGTCGTCTTGCATGTAGAACGTGTAAGGAACATATCGCCGTTGGACATGTCTCTGAACACGACGGGGCGATAGTTGTCGGGGTGAATACCTTTTTTCATTTTTCTATTTTACTGATTGATAATTAATTTCGGGCTGCAAAATTACAAAGAATTTCGCAGCCCTCCAAATATTTTCAGATATTTTATTCAAATTCGGCAGCTTTTTCTTTCCTGAGCTGCTGATTTTGAGTTAATCTGCATACGTAATGACGATTTTCAGAATGCGCAGCTGGGTGCCTGCTTTGGCCTCCGTGTAGTCGTTGCAGATGAACAACGACTTGTTGGAGAAGTCGCTGAAGGTGACCTGCGTGTCGCTGTCTTTCTTCACCGTCACTCGCTTGCCGCCAGCTTCGCCATACATCATGTCGTTGCCGTTATAAACGGTTCCGCTGGCAGGGTCGGTGCAGGTGATCACCACCTTGGTGATGGCTTTCTGAGCCGAAATGGTCAGCGTGTTCTTGGCATACATACGCACAGCCCCGCCACCACCATCGTAGTACTTGGGTGAATTGTTGGTGTTCTCGCCACCAGCAAAAGCCAGCGTGGTGCCATCGGTCAGTGTCAGCGTGCCAGCATCAGTGGCATTGGCCAGACCGAACGACGACATGGTCACGGTGATGGAGTTGCCGCTCACCTCGCCGCCAGGACCTGGGGTGTCGCTGCCGCCGCCACCGCCTTCACCGGGTTCCAGCTTCACGATGTAGTTGCCCTGTGCAAACTCAGGTGTGTTGCCCATGTAGTTGAGCAGTTTGCCCTTCACCACCACTTTGTCGCCCACCTTGATCTGGTCGGCAGAAGTGAAGTCAGCACCTTCGAGATACTTGCCGCGGAAGATGTAGAACTGGTTGTCGGTCTTACCGTCGTCAGAGATATAATAGGTGGCATTGCCATACTGCGGCGACACTTCCTTGACGCTGGAGATGATGCCGGCCACATACACTTCTTCGCTCTCGCCGCCAGAGGGCAGAGCGCTGGCTGCGTTGTTGGCTGCTACGGCATTGTAGGGATTGGCCTCCGTGCCGTCGCCCTTGGCGTCGCCTGAGGGAGGATTGTCACCTCCGCCGCCACCACTGCTGTTGAGCGAGTGGAGATATGCCTTGTTGCCTACGGTCTCTGGGGTGTTGCCCTTGTAGTTGACCACCTTTCCGCAAATCACCACCTCGTCGCCAATCTTCAGCAGGTCGCCGCTGGTGTACTTCTGGTTGTTCAGGTAAAGCACACGGAAGCAGTAGAACGTGTTCTCGTCCTTGCCGTCGTCAGAGATATAGAACGTGGCATTGCCATAGTTGTCGGCCACGTAATTATTGGTGATGCTGGCCACCTTACCCTTGATATAGACATCGTTGGGTGACTCTACGTCAGCTCCAAGCGATTGTGCGTATTTGACAGCTCCCATAGCGTTGAAGGGATCAGCCAGCGTACCAGAGCCGCTGGGCGTTCCCTCGGAGCCGCCACCGCCACCGCCGCCACTTCCGTTGAGCGAGTAGATGTAGCAGCCCTGGGTGTATTCAGGAGTGTTGCCACGGAAGTTGACCAGCTTACCAAAGATCACCACCTCGTCGCCAATCTTGATTTGGTCCTCAGAGGAGAAGTTCTTGTTGTCGAGATACTTGGCACGATACACCGTCAGCTCGTTGTCGGCATCTTCCGTATCGGAAATCTTGAAGGTAGCATTACCAAAATTGGGCGATACCTCAGAGATGGCCGTGATGATACCCTTGGTGTAGACATCCTCAGAGTTCACGTCAGCACCCAACTGGTTGATCAGTGCAAGGGCTGCGGCCACGTTGAACGGGTCGTCGGCTGTTCCTGTACCCACTGCGTCGGCAGGCACCTCAGGTGTTTCTCCGCCGCCTCCATCACTGACAAAAGGCCATCCATAGGGCAGGGGTACGTCCTCGCAACTTGTAAATGTGCAGGCCATTGTGGCCAACATCAATACTGAATAAATAATCTTTTTCATGTTATATTGCTTTTTTATTGTTTCACTTATAATCGTTGCATGCATGAATTATGCATTAATCCAGTTCCTCCACATCGTCGAGGCTGCGCACCACAAACTCCCACGAGTTGTTGTAGCGCTTCACGATGCCAGTGATGTTCATCTTGCCTTGTGGCACCACGCGGGCGGCAAAGTCGCAGTAGGGGCTGGTGTAGACCATCACGGTGTTGCCGCTGTACTCCTTGAAATACCAGCTGACCGACTGTTTGCCATCGGGGTCGGCCCACATCGACTTCTTGGTGATGTTGCGCAGCGACACGTTCTTGATGATGCCCAGTCGGCCGTCGTCCTTCGCGAGGTCCCAGGTGGTCTTCGAGCCGCCATCGGAGAAGAGCGTCGGCTCGATGATCTTGGTGCGGCCTGTGATGCGGAAGTGGCTGTACCACTGCATGCGGCTCATACGGCTGACGTAGGTCTGTCCGCGGTTGTTGGTGTAGGGCACGCCGATTTCGGCCTGCTTGGCATAGTTGCCCACATAGAGGTCTTTCAGCTCGATGAGCACTTCCGCGCCAATGGGCAGGTAGCCGCAGATGCCACCCTGCTGCACGGCGATGATGATGGCACCCGTATTATCCTGGATCACCACCTCGTTGTAGAGGTTACCCGTGATGTCGTTGCCCGTCACGTAGCCTTTTATCTGTGTGGCTTTCTCCACTTTCTGATAGCTGGTGCCGTCGCGGTAGTCGGTGTTGAGCACCTTGCTGTACTTCGTCTTCAGTTCCTGGATGGTGAGCAGGTTGGTCTCCGTGATGTCGTTGTTGCCATAGGGAGCATCGTCGCTCTGCGCACCCTCATCGTAGTCGCCGTCCATGCAGGCTGTGAACAACCCGCAGACGAGCGCCATCATGATATATTTCAGTTTGTCCATCTTCATTTCAATTATCTGTTGTCAATACTCAATTAAAACTTATACGCGATGTTCAGCATGCCATTGGTGCCGTAGGCGTAGTATTTCTTGGGGTTCCTCGAGAATTTGTAGGCTCTCACGTTGCCACTGCTGGTGTAGTCGGAACGTCCCTGCTCATAGCCACCCGTGACGATGTGCTGGTTGTTCAGGATGTTGGTCACCATCAGGTTGATCGAGAGCGAACCTTTCTTCAGGTAGATGCTTCGGCCGATAGAACCGTCTATCATGAAGCCGCCGTGACCCTTGGCCTGCTCCAGCACAGAGGGCAGGATGTTGCCCTCGTTGTCGTATACGTCGCCATAGACGGCCTGGCGGTTCTCCAGCGAGGTCTTGTAGTAGAAGCAGGGAGCCGACGACAGGTAGATGCGGTCGTACCAGTTGCAGTTCAGGTCGAGGAACCATCCGCTCTGGTGGTAGCTCAGGGCGAGGCTGGCAGCGGTCAGCGGTGTGCCGTTCTCGCGATGGTTCTTATTGTAGCACACGTCGTTCATGTAGAGTCCCGTGGTGGAGTTCATGTAGCAGACGTGGGCATCCTTCAGGTTCTTGGCCTCGCTGTAGGTGCCGAGCAGGGTGATGTCGAAAGCTGGCGTCACCTTGAAGCGGGCGCCGCCTTCCACGCCATAATACTCTTTGTCCTGCCCAGTGAGCGAAACATACGAGAATGAGTTAATATCGTCGAAGTAGAAGTTCTGCCATTCCGTGGCATCGTTGATGCGGCTGTAGTATCCGCTGATGTTCAGCTTCAGCCACGATGTCTGGAAGTGGTAGCCCAGGTCGGCACTGGCCACTTTCTCGTTCTTCAGGTTCACCACGAAGTCGTTGTTGATTTCGGGTGCGGCGAAGGCGGTCGCTGCCGTGGGTGCCTTGGTCTCATAGCCCAGGCCGAGCGTCACGGTGTGGCCGCGTCCGAGGGTGTAGTTCAGTCCGAGCTTGCCTCCGCCATCAAGGAATTGTGCGTGGCGGCTGCGGCCGTAGCTGTTGGTGGGAGCCATACCGTTGCGCATCTTACCGTCGCGGGCCATGGCCACGCCGCTCATCTTGGCGCCTGCCAGGAGATGGAGCTTGCCGGTGGTCATCGTGAAGGAGGTCCATCCCACGAGTCTGTCCACCAGGATGGTGTAGTCGTAGCCGAACTTGTCGCCTTCGCTCACCACAGCGTTGGGGTGGTTCAGGTCGTATTGCACACGGTCGTCGGCGTCGGAATAGGTGCCCACGGCGTAGGTGTTGACATTGTGGAACTTATACGCTCCGAGCAGGTCTTCCATCGTCTGGTAGTGGCGGCCGTGGTTGGTGCCCATGTTCACGCCTATGTTCCAGGTCTTCGTGTTGTCGATCTGCATGTTGAGCGTCGACGAGGCCGTCAGCGTCAGAGCGTCGTTGTGCTTGGCCTGAATGAAATACATGGCGTCGCCACCCTGTGCCGATACCATGCGGTTGGAGTAGATCAGACGGTCGAAGTCAATCTGGCGGTTGGCTTTCGAGCTCGAGAGGAACTCGTAGGCGGTCTGCCAGTTGTCCCAGCACTGCTGCGTGCGGTTATATTCGTCGGTCTCGTCGTAGGCATCCCAGTAGTTGCTGGGCATCAGCTTCCAGTAGTCGGGCTGCGGGTTGTCGCTGTTGTTGTAGTTCAGCTTCGTGTTCTTGTACATGGAGTACTTTCCGAAGAGCGACGTGGTGAGCTTCGTGCGGTCGTCGATGTCCCAGTCCCAGGTGAGCACGGCCGACGGGGCGAAGTCGTTGACCACGCGCGAGTTGCGGCGCTTGCCGCCCTGCCATCCCCAGTAGGGGTTGTAGTGGCGGTCGTTGGCCAGGTGGTACATCTCGTCGGTCGAGGCACCCTGCGAGGCGCGCTCAGTGGGGTTGCCCCAGGTGGAGAGTGCCAGCGAGTGGTGGTCGTTGATGATCTTCTGCACGCCCAGGAAGTAGCTCCAGGCGTTGTAGAACGTACCCTCCACGTTCGACGTGTTCATGTCGGCCCAGCGGTAGGTGAGGTTGAACGAATATGCCCAGCCTTTGGCATTCAGGCCACTGTTGTAGGTGTACATGCCGCGCAGCGTGTAGTTGCGGTTGGCAGCCGAGAACGTCACGCGGTTGCCAGAGGGCATCTGAGCCGGACGGAAGTTGTAGTTGTTAGAGCCGGCCATGTTCGGCAGGGCGAACTTGTTGGCCTCGAAGGGCAATGCAAATTCAACGCCTTTGGTCTGCTGGTTCAGGCCGCCCACCATCGAATAGCGGAACTGGCCCGTCTCCATGTCGTTCACCAGCACGCCGTTGATGTAGACATCGTTGAATTTCTGATTGAATGCGCGGTAGCGGTAGCGCATCGGTGAGAACAGATAACCCACCTTACTGGCATACAGGTTGTTGTTCGAATTGATGATGGTCACGTTTGTCGACATGTCATCATCCTCGCCAAGCTGTGCCTCAGTGAACGTGAAGGCCGACTCGGTTGTCAAGCTGGCTTTTTGCTCTTCTGTCTCAGTCGTCTGGCCGAAAGCCTGCAGGCTACAGAAGGCTATCACTGCAAGTAAGAGCTTCTTTTGCATAGATAATTGTTTAAATGAGTATATTTGGGGCAAAGATACAACTTTTTGCGCATTTTTCAAAATAAAAACGCGAAAAACTTTCACTCGTTTTGAGAATTGTTGTAAAAGAGCATGCAGATTCTCTGAAAAGAACATTGAAAAAATGAAAAAAAACTACGCTTTTGAATGGTAATTCATTTTTTTATGTTATCTTTGCGGATGAAAATCGAAACCAACAATCAGGAAATATGAAGAAAAGACATCTTTTGACCATTGCCATGCTCTGCCTCGTGGCGCTTTCAGCATCGGCACAGAAGAAGTTCTCGGTCTATGCCGTGGGCTTCTACAACCAGGAAAACCTCTTCGACACCTGCCACGACGAGGGGAAGAGAGACTTTGAGTACCTGCCCACGGGCAGCAACCGGTGGACTGGCCTCAAGTATAGCCATAAACTGAAGAACATGTCGCGGGCATTGGCCGATATGGGCACCGACATGCTTCCTGGCGTGGGATGCGCCGTCATCGGACTGTCGGAGGTGGAGAATGCCAGATGTCTGGCCGACCTCGTCGACCAGGAGCCTCTTCGCGCGCGCAATATTAAATATGTACACGTCGAGGGACCCGACCGCCGTGGCGTCGACTGCGCCCTGCTCTACAACCCCGCCCTGTTCACCGTCGACGATGTCGTGCTCCATCCCTACGTGCCCGAACTGGAGAAAGACAGCGCCTTCTTCACCCGTGGATTCCTCACCGTGCAGGGACGCTTGGCCGACGAGAAGGTCACCTTCATCGTATGCCACTGGCCCAGCCGCTTCTCTGAGTCGTTCTATCGCGAGTCGGCAGGACGCCAGGTGCGCGTCATCAAAGACAGCCTGCTGCGTGTCGATCCCACGAACAAGATCTTCGTCATGGGCGACCTCAACGACGACCCCACCGACAAGAGCATCGCGAAAGAGCTTTCTGCCAAGTCAGAAATCAAGAAGACGGGCGACGACGACATGTTCAACCCCTGGTACAACGTCCTCGTGAAGCAAGGCACGGGCACCTTGCAGTACAACGGCGCCTGGAACCTCTTCGACCAGATCATCCTGACGCCCAACCTGCTCGACCGCAAGGAGAAGAAGGACTACACCTACCTCACCTACCTGAAGAACCAGGTGTTCCGCCGCGACTATCTCATCCAGACCGAGGGTAAGTACAAGGGCAACCCCAAGCGCACCCATGCTGGCGGCGTGTGGCTCGATGGCTATAGCGACCACCTGCCCGTCGTCGTCTATCTGGTCAAGGAGCAGAAGTGAGCTGTCGTGCAAGCATCGGCTAAGTGGTCGTGTCAGTAGCCGCTCTGCCGCTGCAAATCCCCGCCTATGGAGCGCCACCCCCTTGAACCCTTCCTGCCCGAAGGCGCACAGACGCTGATGCTGGGCAGCTTCCCCCCGTCGCGGAAACGGTGGTGTATGGATTTCTTCTATCCCAACTTCACCAACGACATGTGGCGCATCATGGGCATCGTCTTCTTTGCCGACAAAGACCATTTCGTCGACCTTCCGCACAAGACCTTCCGACGCGAGGCCATCATCGACTTCCTCCAGCAGGAGGGCATCGCGCTCTACGACACGGCCACGGCAGTGGTGCGGACCAAGAACACGGCTTCCGACAAAGACCTCGAGGTGGTGGAACCCACCGACCTCGACGCGCTGCTCCGACAGCTGCCCCATTGCCGCAACGTCGTCGTCACGGGGCAGAAGGCCTGCGACCTCTTCACCGCCCATTTCCGCATGCAGCAGCCCCGTGTGGGCGCCTCAGAGCCCTTCACCTTCGAAGGGCGCCCCATGCTCCTCTGGCGGATGCCCAGCTCTTCGAGGGCCTATCCCATGAAGGTGGAGCAGAAGGCGGAGTATTATAAGAAGTTGATAGTTGACAAGTTGACAAGTTAACGAGTTGACAAGTTGATAGTTGACAAGTTGATAGCTAAGTAATCATTCATAGAAATCATAAAACCGTAAACAACAGATAATCTCATGACCATCATTGGAATTGCCGGAGGTACCGGTTCAGGAAAAACCACCGTAGTGAAGAGAATCGTCGAAGAGCTCCCGCCCCATTGCGTGGCGGTGGTGCCCCTCGACTCGTATTATAACGACACCTCCGACCTCACGGAGGAGGAACGGCGCAACATCAACTTCGACCACCCTGACGCCTTCGACTGGAAACTGCTCCACAAGCAGATCTCCGAACTGCGCAAGGGACGCCCCATCGAGCAGCCCACCTACTCCTACATCGAGAGCAACCGTCAGAAAGAGACCATCCACGTGGAGCCCAAGCCCGTCATCATCATCGAGGGCATCATGACACTCGTCGACCGCCGCCTGCGCGACATGATGGACCTGAAAATCTTCGTCGATACCGATAGCGACGAGCGCCTCATCCGCAACATCCTCCGCGACGTGAAGGAGCGCGGCCGCACGGTCGATATGGTGCTCGACCGCTATCTCGACGTGCTCAAACCCATGCACGAGCAGTTCATCGAGCCCAGCAAGAAATATGCCGACATCATCATCCCTCAGGGCGGCGAGAATAAGAAAGGCATCGCCATCCTCTGCGACTACATCCACGGCATCGCCAAGCACAGCCAGATCATCTGATCGGCAGGCTGAAGCCATATAACGCACCATCCCCGAAAATCGAAACCGACTTTCGGGGATGGTTGTCTATGGCGTGGGATGCCTATCGCCCAAAGGCTTTCTTGATGTCAGCCAGTGTCAGCTCCGTGAGCTGCTCCTCCGTGAGGTTCTTTTCCTTCGAGATGCGGTTCGCCTGACATTGGATGGCCTTCTCAAACACATTGCGCACATAGCGCGCATTGCCGAAGTTGCGGTCCTTGTGCTCCACGACATACTCCAGGGTCTCTCGCAGATACGTGGCCGCCTCCTTCGTGATGGTGTACTCGTTCTTGTTCATGTACATGCGGAAAATCTTGTACAGCTCCTCAGGCGTATAGTCGGGGAAGTTGATGTAGCGGTTGAAGCGCGACTGCAGACCCGGGTTCGAGTCGATGAAGTGCTTCATCTCGTCGGTATAGCCGGCCACGATCACCACCAGCTTGTCGCGGTCGTCCTCCATGCGCTTCAGCAGCGTTGCCACCGCCTCGTCGCCGTAGTCCTGACTGCCGGAATGCTGCGTCAGCGCGTAGGCCTCGTCGATGAAGAGCACACCGTTCAGCGCTGAGTCGCACATCGCGTTCACCTTGGGCGCCGTCTGGCCCACATACTGCCCGATCATGCCTGAGCGGTCGGTCTCCACCAGATGGCCTTTCTTCAGGATGCCCAGGTCCTTGTAGATACGCGCCACGATGCGCGCCACCGTTGTCTTACCCGTGCCCGGGCTTCCCGTGAACACCAGGTGATACGACATGTTGGGGTTCTTCAGACCCTTGTCGGCACGCATCTTCTGCACCTTCGCGAAGTTGGCCAGTGTGCGCACCTCCTCCTTCACCGACTCCAGGCCTATCAGGCTCTGCAGCTCCTCGTAGGGGTCGTTCTCCAGCGGTTTCTCCACGCTGAAGGGTTTCTTCTCCTCGTCGCTGGCGCCCTCCTCGCGGTCCTGGTCGCGCTGGCGGAAGTGGCCGTCCGACGTCCCTTTCTTGTCCACCTGTTCTTCGCTCTCCTTGTCCTCCTGGAACACGCCCACGAGCGTGGTCACCAGTCCTGTTGCCAAGAAAGCGGCCACAAGGATGATCACAGTCTTCTTCGAAATGTTCACTTGCATATTTCTCTCTGTTTAGGTTTTCTTCATCAGTAGGTAAATGCCATAGGGCACCACATAGCAGACCGCGTCCACGAGGTCGAACGTCCCAGGCAGCAGACCCATACCCTGCAGCCCTTCGCTCAGCACCCCGATCAGCGGGATGATGCCCGCCACCATCCATTTCCAGGGATGCTGGCGGAACAGCCCGTCCACGATCAGCACATAGCCCGCCGACCATAGCCCGTCGGGCAGGCAGTAGACCACCCATTCGGGCAGCGCCCACTGCAGCGTGTGCTCCCGCCATCGGCCCAGCAGCTCTCCCATGCCCGCCCGGCAGGCCAGCTGGTAGATCAGGAGCGAACTTTGTCGGAACAGCAGATACATCATTCCGCCTATGCCGACCAATGCCGCCCCGGCCACTGTCTTGAGCATCTGTACCATCAACCTGCAAATTTAACGAATTATTGTCGTTCTGCCCGCAATCCCCTTCAATCTTTAACAATAATTATCGTCTGAACTCTCCTTGTAGGGGATACATGCCTCCCTCTTTATCTCCCCCTGTAGGGGATATGTGACCCCCTCTTATCTCCCCCTGTAGGGGAAATGTGACCCCCTCTTATCTCCCCCTGTAGGGGGAGGAATAGTTAGTGCTGAGCGCAGAAATGAACCACTCCCCTCAAGATGCCTGATAGGTTGGCCCCCGTAGGCACTCCCCTCCTACAGGAGGGGTTAGGGGGAGGTCACAGGGGTGAGGTCATGAAGGGAATCAGCCTCCTGCAGGGGAAATGCGACCCCCT
>CADCIB010000015.1:58573-62361 GCA_902801375.1 uncultured Prevotellaceae bacterium
AGGGGGAGGTCACAGGGGTGAGGTCATGAAGGGAATCAGCCTCCTGCAGGGGAAATGCGACCCCCTCTTATCTCCCCCTGTAGGGGGAGGAATAGTTAGAACTGAGCGCGGAAACTAATCAGTCCCCCTCCTACAGGAGGGGTTAGGGGAGGTCAATCATCGACAGGGTGCTAAGTAGTCACCTCTCCCTCGCTGCATTGCTGGCAGATGCCCTTCACCACATACTCCGTCTCCTCCGCCTGGAAACCCTCAGGCAGCGGCACTGGCGGGATCCTCACGTTCGTGAGGCAGTACGTGCGGTGGCAGCGCAGGCAGGTCAGGTGGACATGCCCCTCGCAGTGGCGCGTGTCGTCGAGGTGGCAGACGCAGTATTTCTGCGCCCCCGACCCGTCGTCGATCTCGTGCAGCAGATGGGCTTCCGTCAGGGCGCCGACGGTGCGAAACAGCGTGGAGCGGTCCACCGTGGGCAGCAGCGCCTCCAGGTCGGCCATGCTGAAGGCGTCGCGCATGGCGTGGCGTATCTGTCGCCATACCATCAGGCGCACGGCGCTGACGCGCAGGCCGGCATTCACCAGCGCCTGCTCGTCGGTGATGGGAATATGTGGTGTGTCGTTGCTCATAGGCAAAAAGGTTGCTATAGGGATGCGAAGGTAAGAATAAATCTCGAGAATCGCGCATCGCCCATGCAGAATTCCCCCCCTTGCGATGGATAATTAACACTTCGCCGCCCCCCGCTTTCACAAATTAACATTCTTTGTTGGAAAAAAATAGTTATAAGACAGAGTAACATAGGGACATATTTTTAGGCCATTATATATGATTTGACCCCACCCCCTGCCCCTCCCCTTTGTGAAAGGGAGGGGAGTGCCTACGGAGTCGCACCTATCAGGCATTTATCCCACCNCAGCAATCCCCTCCCATGTAGGGGAGGGGGGCAGGGGTGGGGTCAGTATTGTTTTTATGGTATTTGGTAATCTTGGGGTCAAATAGTATATAATTGCCTATTTTTATCCGTGCAATCCGTGCAATCCGTTGTTCTTTAATAAAGAAATAATTCGTTCAATTAGTGCAATTCGTTGTCTTGAAAAATCAATCCGTGTAATCTGTGTAATCCGTTGTTGAAAAAAGACAGAGTAACAGAAGAACATGTCAAATTCGTTCAATTAGTGCAATTCGTTGTCTTGAAAAATCAATCCGTGTAATCCGTGCAATCCGTTGTTCTTTAAAATAATTCGTTCAATTCGTTGTTGAGAAAGTCATTTCGTGCCTTTCGTGTTTTTCGATGTTTAAAATTATGTCCCCTTCATCCACCGTTCGCGGAAGATGCGCACGAGGAAGATGCCCCCGCGGAATGTCAGCTCCACCGCCATCGCCACCCACACGCCGCGCAGTCCGTAGTGCGGAGCCAGCAGGGCCGCCAGCGTCAGGCGGATGCCCCACATCGAGCAGAGGTTCATGATGGCCGGTCGCAGTGTGTCGCCTGCTCCCACGCAGATGCTGTAGCTCACGATGGCTGCGGCGAACATCGGTTCTGCGAAAGCCTCTATGCGGAGCACCGATGCTCCCAGGGCGATGATCTCCTCCACGGGCGTCATCAGCGCCATCAGCAGCGGTGCCGTCAGGAACATCACCGCCCCCATCAGCGCCATCACAGCGATGCCCGACCCCACCGTCAGCCGCGCGAACGAGCGGCACAGGTCGCGTCGTGCCGCCCCGATGCTCTGGCCGATCAGGGTCGTCGCCGCCTCGCCGATGCCCACCCCCGGCATGTAGCACACACTCTCTGCCGTGATGGCGAACGTGTTGGCGGCAATGGCGATGTTGCCTAAGGGAGCCACGATGATCGTGCTCACAATCTGCGCACCACCCATCAGCACCGACTGCAGCGCCATCGGCGCCGATATCTTCACCGCGTTGCGCACGTAGCCCCACTCGAAGTAGTGGCGCAGGCTCCGCTGAGGGTCGTTGTTCAGCCGTCCGAAGAGCGCCAGCAGCTTGTTGCGGAACAGGGCGATGTAGGCCTGCATCGCGCCGCCGATCACGATGGCCAGCGCCGTCCCCAAGGCCACGCCCAGCACGCCGAGGTGGAACACGAAGATCAGGATGAAGTTAAACACCACGTCCATCACACACATCACGATGCTCATGATACTGGGCGTCCGCATGTCGCCTGAGCATTTCAGCATCGCCCCTGCCAACCCAGAGAGCTGGAAGAAGGGGATGATGCTGCAGAACACCCCGAAATAGATGCTCGCGTCGCCAGCGATGTCTGCGCCGCCTCCCAGCCAGTAGGGCAGGAAAGGGGTGATGGCGAGGCCCGTGGCGCCCACCACGAAGCCGAACAGCAGCGTGCACAGCAGGCCGTGGCGGAACACGTGGCGCGCCCGCTCCATGTCGTTGGCCCCGATGAAGTGAGCCACCTGCACAGAGAAACCCATCGACGCCGCATTCGTCAGGCTGCCGATGAGCCATGTCGACGACTCCACCAGCCCGCAGGCTGCCGCCGCCTCCACGCTGATGCGCCCCACCATCGCCTGGTCGATGAAGAACATCACCACACTGGTCAGCTGCGCCAGGATCGACGGGATGCTCAGCTGCACAATCAGGTTCAGCTTGTCTTTGCGCGTCATCTGTCCGCCCGTGCGGATCCTCTCTAACAGGGCTTCACTCTCCTTCTTCGAAAACATGGGGACAAAAGTACGAATAAGTGAGAACAATACAAAATGAAAAACCAAAATTTTTCATTTTTATAGTCGAACGAAAGTACTTTCGGCATAGCCAAAGGTACGAATAAGTGAGCGGAAAGCCAAGAAAAAGCAAAACTTTTGGCCATTATATATGATTTGACCCCACCCCCTGCCCCTCCCCTTTGTGAAAGGGAGGGGAGTGCCTACGGAGTCGCACCTATCAGGCATTTATCCCACATGTGGGCGCAGCAATCCCCTCCAAAAGCCACCCTCTCCCTTTGGAGAGGGGCTGAGGGTGAGGCCCGGGGAGGGGGGCAGGGGTGGGGTCAGTATTGTTTTTATGGTATTTGGTAATCTTGGGGTCAAAATAGTATGTAATTGCCTAAAAAAATTCTGTGCTTTCTGTGGCTTGTGTGAGATAAACCATTCTGCGGTGAATTGACGGGATTGCGAAAATACGCGAAATAGCGAAAAGATGCGAAAAAGATATTGCCGCGCAATATCATGAATATATAATGTCAGAAATCACGGAAACCACAGAAAGGATATTGCGGGCGCAATATCAGAAATCCGCGAAATCCGCGAAATCCGTGTTCGTAATGAAGATTTCTGTGCTTTCTGTGGTTAAAGTGAGATAATCTTCTCGCGTAAGTCTGTGTTTTTCGTGGCTTTTCGCGATAAAGAATCATTTCCGCGTAGGAATGGGATTGCGAAAATACGCGAAATAGCGAAAAGATGCGAAAAAGATATTGCAGCGCAATATCAGAATATATAATGTCAGGTGGGGTCAGTATTGTTTATAGTATTTACTTCTTGGGTCAAAATAGTATATAATTGCCTTAAAAATACAACAAAAATTGCAAATCGCTTTGCCGTTTTGTTTTTTATCCGTACCTTTGCAGCGCAATTCATGTGGCTTTGGCCGATTGCTTTTTCGTGGGTAATCGATGAAACCCCCGACTCTCTTCGGAATCATATAAAATTTAAATTACATAATCATGAACAATAGTTCGTTAAAATTTCAATATACGGCCTAACGGCTATGCCGCGCAGCCAAAGAGTTCTTTGAAAATGTGATTAATTAAAGTTTGGTTCGGTCGG
>CADCIB010000016.1 GCA_902801375.1 uncultured Prevotellaceae bacterium
CTCGGTACACTCTACGACGAGCAACGAGTCGCCCCGCCGCACCATACTGATGGGATAGAAACCGATGCACTCGCGGATGGCCTCGGGTATGGTGAGCCCCTCGAACGACTTACTTACGCGGAAGTCTTCCAACTCATTATAAATGAACGATATACGGTAACGGTCGGTAGCGCGGCGCAAGTTGAGCAGCACGTCGCTCATCGATTTGTTGCGGAATGTACGGCTCACGGTGGGTTCTTCCTCGCCCTTCAGCTTTGAAACATCCTGGGCAGAAACCGTCATCACACATGCGCACATATATATAATAAGGTATAGGATGCGTTTCATGCTATTCAACAATAAGCGTTTGATGGTCAATGCTAACCTTGATTTGCTCGAAAGCGCTCAGTTCCTCGGCCACTTTTTCCAGGCTGTTGCCTGTGTTCCACTCGTAATAGAGCCGCAGATGGCGCAGCTCCTGACGGCTGAAGTTCACGCCTTGAAGGTCGTAATGTGCGGCCATTTGCCGCAGAATATCCTGCAATTCCACGTTCTCGTAGGTGATGGTTTCCGAGGCAGCAGAGGTATGGGGGTGCGAGGAAACGAGATTAGTATCAGCTGCAAGAGTATTCTCGCCCCCCCGCACCTCCATACCCTCATACCCACGAACGTCCTTTTCCTTAGCGAAATACCCCGTAAATGCCGCCCACGCGATGCCCGAAACCAGCAGTATCGCAGCCACGGAGGCAGCAATCTTCAGCCACGGATGGAGTTTCTTCGAGACGATTTTATCCTTTGAGACCACCACGCGGCTCCATTCGCGACCGATTTCCTCGTCCGTGATGTCGTGACCCAGCGCGAGTTCCATCCAGTCGCTATCCTCATAGCGTTCCGGATGCTCGGTCATATCGAAAAGTTTCCTTAGCTTGCTCATCTTATCTTTCCTTGAAATGGTTTCTGATCTGATTGATTCCTTTCTTTAATCGCTGATAGACGGTGGCGCGTTTCAGCCCTAACTCGGTGGCAATGTCCTCTGCCCGTCGTTGCTCCATATAGCGCATACTGACCACAGTTGCAATCGGTTCGGTCACCTCCTCTTGAATATACCGCTCGATTTCAGCATACAGCGAATCAACATCCGCATTCGCATCGTCAACCGATTTGACATCGCCTGTCGTTTCTCCTTCCCTTCGGGGAGGTCGAGAGGGGTATTCCCCCGTAACCCTCCAATGCTTCAGCAGATTGAGGCAATGGTTCCTCACAGCCACGAGCAACCACGCCTCCGCCCGTTGTTCTTCAGGTGTCCAGCGTGCCGACAACATGTACAGGAACACTTCGCTTACGGCATCGCGCGCCTCCTCGTCGTTGCCCAGCAGGGCGCAGGCCGTGAGAAACATCCTGCGGTAATGTCGTTGGAACAGCCGCTCTATGATGGTTACTTCGTCATTCATGCTGACTAAAGTACAACTTTCCAAGGAGAAAATCTACTTCGCCACCCACATTTAAAGAATATTTAACCCTTACGGCCATCGCGGGAACTATTCAACCAATGGCCTGTGACCCCCTCTAACTCCCCCTGTAGGGGGAGAACAGGTTAGTTTCTGCGCACAAATGTAACTAATTCTCCCCCTACAGGGGGAGTTAGAGGGGGTCACAGGCGTCATCGCAGAGTACCGACCATCACAAGTTGCCTTCATTCTTGGAATCATCGCAGTTTTGTAGGGACTGGTTCTGAAAGAAAACAATAGGGACCCGTGTAACATAGAGGCGGATGTGATTCATATTGAATCCCGACCGTACATTAATAATGTAGGCTGCGTAGGTTAATAATGTACGCTGCGTAGGTTAATAATGTACGCTGCGTAGGTTAATAATGTACGCTGCGTAGGTTAATAATGTACGGTTGTCATTTGCGTCTGTTTACAAGCCAAAAGATGTCTTATCACAAGCCGAACGACACTGGGGTTCCTCTAAGAAAACTTAAATTCTTCGCGGAATACACCATCATTTGCAGTATTTTTTGTATATTTGCAGACAACAATCTGCAAACTACGAACTAAAAATAATATAGGAAACATGACAAAGTACCCGAAGATTGGCATCCGCCCGACCATCGATGGCCGTCAAGGCGGTGTGCGCGAGAGTTTGGAAGAAAAGACAATGGCTCTGGCAAAGGCTGTTGCCGAGTTGATCACCGCTAATGTCCGCAACGGCGACGGCTCGCCCGTGGAGTGCGTGATTGCAGACACCACCATCGGCCGCGTGGCTGAATCGGCCGCCTGTGCTGAGAAGTTCGAGCGCGAGGGAGTGGGCAGCACCATCACCGTAACCTCGTGCTGGTGCTACGGTTCAGAAACGATGGACATGAATCCGCACTACCCGAAGGCCGTGTGGGGATTCAATGGTACTGAGCGCCCTGGTGCCGTCTATCTTGCCGCCGTACTGGCCGCCCACGCCCAAAAGGGGCTGCCAGCTTTTGGCATCTATGGACACGACGTGCAAGACTTGGACGACAACTCCATTCCCGCTGATGTAGCGGAGAAGATTCTGCGTTGGGCACGCGCGGCTCAAGCCGTTGCCACCATGCGCGGAAAGTCGTACCTGTCGATGGGCAACACCTGCATGGGCATCGCGGGAAGTATCGTCGATGCCGATTTCCTGCAGCAATACCTCGGCATGAGGACAGAATACGTTTCGCTGGTGGAGATTCTTCGCCGCGTAGATTTTGGCATTTTCGACAAAGAGGAATTCCGCAAGGCCATGCAATGGGTGGAAAAATACTGCAAGCCACAGGAAGGCCACGACTATAACGAGGATCGCCCGCTCTTCCCTGGCACACCCATGACGACCTTCAACGGCAAGGGCAAGGGCAAGACCCGCGCTGAAAAGGACGAGGACTGGGCTTTCACGGTGAAGACGATGATGATCATCCGCGACCTGATGCACGGCAACCCGCGCTTGCTGGAGATGGGCTACAAGGAAGAGGCCCTGGGCCACAACGCCCTGTTTGGCGGCGTTCAGGGACAGCGCCAATGGACTGACTACAAGCCGAACTTCGACTTCCCCGAGTCGATGCTTTGCACTTCGTTCGACTGGAACGGCCCACGTGAGGCCGATGTGCTGGCCACCGAGAACGACTTCCTGAACGGCATGTCGATGCTCTTCGGTCACCTGCTGACCAATCGCGGTGTGATGTTCTCCGACATCCGCACCTACTGGAGTCCAGAAGCCGTGGAACGTGTGGCTGGAAAACGTCCAGAAGGCATGGCCGCCGGCGGTTTCATCCATCTCATCAACAGCGGTGCCACCACACTTGATGCCACGGGAGCCATGACCGATGAAGCCGGAAAGCCAACGATGAAACCCCATTGGGAACTGACCAATGACGACGTGGAGGCCTGTCTGAAAGCTACGAACTGGATGCCTGCCGACCGCGATTACTTCCGTGGCGGCGGCTATTCGAGCCATTTCCTCACCAAGGGCGGCATGCCGATGACTATGATGCGCCTGAACCGAGTACAGGGACTCGGCCCCGTGATGCAATTAGCCGAGGGATGGACGGTGGAACTCGACCCGAAGACCAACGACATTCTCGACAAGCGCACCGACCCGACATGGCCCACCACTTGGTTTGTCCCGCGCTTAGACGAAACAAAGGACTGCTTCAAGGACGTTTATTCGGTGATGAACTGTTGGGGAGCCAACCATGGAGCCATCGCCTACGGACACATTGGTGCCGATGTGCTGACGCTCTGCTCCATGCTGCGCATACCCGTTTGCATGCACAACATTGCCGACAAGGACATTTTCCGCCCGTCGGCTTGGAACGCTTTTGGTATGGACAAAGAGGGAGCTGACTACCGCGCCTGCCAGAACTTCGGCCCCATTTACAAATAGGATATGAAAGCCAAGTTAGTAGAAAAGAAATACCTGTTGACGTTTATCCTCATCACGACATTGTTTGCCTTGTGGGGATTCGCCAACGACATCACCAACCCGATGGTGGCAGCTTTCCAGACGGTGATGGAGCTGTCGGCCACGAAAGCCTCGATGGTGCAGTTCGCCTTCTACGGCGGCTACGCCACGATGGCCATTCCGGCGGCTCTCTTCATCCGACGTTTCAGCTACAAGAAAGGTATTCTCTTGGGATTGGCACTCTATGCCATAGGCGCCTTCCTCTTCATCCCTGCAGCTGCCTACCAGCAGTTCAGTTTCTTCTGCCTGTCGCTCTACATCCTGACATTCGGTCTGGCCTTCTTGGAAACGACCGCCAATCCCTACATTCTTTCATTGGGAACAAAGGAGACGTCGACACGACGACTGAACCTCGCTCAGGCCTTCAACCCCATGGGGTCGCTGTGCGGCATGTCGGTAGCTTCGCTCATCGTCTTGCCACAGCTGTGGTCCGACCGCCGCGACAGCGCAGGGCAGATTGTCTTCAACACACTCTCTGAGGCAGAGAAGGCCGACATCCGCCTGCACGACCTGGCCGTCATCCGCAATCCCTACGTGGCCATCGGTTTGGTGGTGGTAGTGATGCTCATCGTCATTGCCTTGTGTATCAAGGAGAGGGATTCTCGGGGGGATGAGAATAGTATTGATTCGAGGTACGAGGTACGAGGTACGTTGGGCGAGAATAGTTTCGTGGAAGGCGAAGACAGTAATCTCGCACCTCGCACCTCGTACCACGTACCTCGAAAAAACACCCTCTCCCGCCTGTGGCACAACCAGGTCTACCGCGAGGGTGTGGTGGCACAGATGTTCTATGTAGCGGCACAAATCATGACGTGGACCTTCATCATCCAATATGCCGACCACCTCGGCATCAACAAAGCCACTGCCCAGATGTACAACATCGTGGCTATGTGTCTGTTTCTGGGTAGCCGTTTCATCTCCACATTCCTGATGAAATATGTCAACACTCGCGTGCTGCTCACCATTTTCGCCATTGGAGCCGGATTGTGTTCGCTGGGAGCCATCAGCATCGTCGGCATGGCCGGCCTCTACTGTCTGGTGGGTATCAGCTTCTTCATGTCGCTCATGTTCCCCACCATCTATGGCATCGCCCTGGAGAATGTGGACAGCTACGACGCCTCACTCGGAGCCGCCTTCCTCGTCATGGCCATCGTAGGTGGTGCTTTGATGCCACCACTTCAGGGAATGATCATCGACCAGCAGACCATCATGGGCCATCCCGCCGTGAACGTTTCCTACGTACTGCCCCTCATTTGCTTTGTTGTGGTCGGTTTATATGGCATCCGCGCACATCGACTTTCACCCGCAAGATTTCAATGATTTATGACTGAAGGATACAGGATTAAAGAATACGGCCAACCTGTGAAGCGCTACTGCCAGACGCTTGACCTCAACGGTGACAACGCGCTCATCGCGAAATACCGCGAAGCGCACGACAAAGAACATTTCTGGCACGAGATTGGAGAGGGCATCCGCCAAGTGGGCATCCTTGAAATGGAAATCTACATCCTTGGCAACCGACTCTTCATGATTGTGGAAACGCCCCTCGACTTCAACTGGGACGAGGCAATGTCGCAATTAGCCACATTGCCTCGCCAGGCCGAGTGGGAAGCCTTCGTGGCGCAATACCAAGGATGCGCCGCTGATGCCACGTCGGATGAGAAATGGCAGATGATGGAACGCATGTTCCACCTTTATCCTTAACTTTCCAGAAACTATAACAAAGTCAAGGTATAGATGTAAACGACAGCAGCGGGGAAAGCCATCAGGGCAGAGTCGAAGCGGTCGAGCATCCCACCGTGTCCTGGCAGGATATTGCCTGAGTCTTTGATGCCGAGGGTACGCTTGAAAAGCGATTCCACAAGGTCGCCCCATGTTCCAAAGACCACAACAACGAGTCCTAAGCCCAACCACTGCCATATCGTAAGGATACATTTTCCGAAAAAACGCGGCTGGTCAAAGTCGGCCACGAACAAGTTGTCGAGTGTTCCGATGGCCCATGCGGCCAGCAACACAAAGACAGCTCCACCTATGCTTCCCTCCCACGACTTTCCTGGAGAGACACGCGGGAACAGTTTATGCCGTCCGAGCAGGCTGCCCACGCAATAGGCTCCCGTGTCGTTCACCCAAAGGAAGATGAACACCGACAGTGGAAGCAGGGCATAGAAATGCACCTCACCATCGGCCGAGCCAGTGAATGCCAACACGGTGATCATGCTCACGGGTAAAGCGATGTACATCTGCGACAGCATGGTATAGGCCCAGTCGTTGATGGGATTCTCCTGTTTCAGGTATAGTTCGCTGACAAACAGATAAACGATTGTAAGCAGATATGGGATGAACACCCCCGACGAAGGCGTAATGCCGCTGACATAGCCGCTCATGGCCAAAAAGAAATACACGGCAGCCACAGTACAGATGAGAGGGTTCACCTGTGTGTGGGCTACGCGGTCGTTTACCAAACCACAGAACTCCCAGGCTGTAAGCCCCGTGACGAGGGCAAAGAGGAAGAGCATGGCAAAAGGCTGCATGAATGCCGTGACGATGCAGGCTACATATATTATGCCCGTGATGGTGCGTTTGATGAAATTGTTCATGATTCTGGAGTTTCAGGAGTTCCTACTACTTTATGATCACTTTCAGAAGCTTCCGATTTCTTGGCTTCAAGAGCTTCTTCGGCCTTCTGCAGGGCATTGGCCTCAATGATTTCTTGCGAACGACTGGTCCAGGGACGCTTGCCGAAGATGCGCTCCACGTCCTCAGCGAAGATCACTTCACGGCTGATCAGCAACTCAGCCAGTTCGTTGTGGCCTTCCTTGTGTTCTTCAAGCAACTGCTTGGCACGGGCATACTGCTCGTTGATCATCTTCAAGACCTCTTCGTCGATGACTTTGGCCGTGGTCTCGGAATAAGGTTTCTGGAAAGAATACTCTTGGTTGTTGTAATAGCAGATGTTGGGCAACCGGTCACTCATTCCGGCAAAGGCTATCATGCCATAGGCACTCTTTGTGGCACGCTCCAAGTCGTTCATGGCACCGGTCGAGATATGACCGGTGAATAGTTCTTCGGCAGCGCGTCCACCCAGCAGTGCACACATCTCGTCGAGCATCTGCTCCTTGGTCGTAATCTGTCGCTCCTCGGGCAGATACCAAGCGGCTCCCAAGGCCTGTCCGCGCGGAACGATGGTCACTTTCACCAATGGTGCGGCGTACTGGCAGAACCAAGAGATGGTGGCATGACCTGCCTCGTGCAGGGCTATGGAACGTTTCTCCTCGGCGGTCATCACCTTGGTCTTCTTCTCCAATCCACCGATGATGCGGTCAACGGCATCGAGGAAGTCTTGCTTGCTCACCATCTTACTATCGTGACGGGCGGCAATCAGCGCTGCCTCATTGCACACATTGGCAATGTCGGCTCCAGAGAATCCTGGTGTCTGACGCGCCAGGAAGTCTATATCGAGATTTTCGTCTACCTTGATGGGTTTTAAGTGAACCAAGAATATTTCTTTGCGCTCAGTCAGGTCGGGCAGATCGACATGTATCTGTCGGTCGAAACGTCCAGCACGTAGCAGGGCCGAATCGAGCATGTCCACGCGGTTGGTGGCTGCCAAGATAATGACACCACTGTTGGTGCCGAAGCCATCCATCTCCGTCAGCAAGGCATTGAGCGTGTTCTCGCGCTCATCGTTACCACCCATAGCAGGGTTCTTCGAGCGGGCACGTCCCACGGCATCTATCTCGTCGATGAAGATGATACAAGGCGATTTGGCCTTCGCCTGCTGGAACAAATCGCGCACACGGCTGGCACCCACGCCAACGAACATCTCCACAAAGTCGGAACCCGACATCGAGAAGAACGGCACTCCAGCTTCGCCTGCCACTGCTTTGGCCAGAAGCGTCTTACCCGTTCCCGGAGGTCCTACGAGCAGAGCTCCCTTGGGAATCTTTCCTCCAAGGTCGGTGTATTTCTGCGGATTCTTCAGGAATTCCACTATCTCCTGCACCTCCTGCTTGGCACCAGCCTGACCAGCCACGTCTTTAAAGGTGATGCCCAGGTCGCCACCTTTCTCATACATCTTGGCCTTCGACTTGCCAACGCTGAAAATGCCGCTCATGCCGCCTCCGCTGCCCATGCGGCGGAACAACAGAATCCAAAAGAAGAAGATCAGGAAAATGGGCAGTATGCTATAGAGCATGTTGTAGAAGACACTCTCGCCCTTGTTCTCATACCCATAATCGCCTTTGAAATGACCTTCGCTGCGCTGCTGCTCCACAAAGGCCTCCAAGCGGTCGACGCTGCCAATGGCTACTAATACGTAAGGTTGCGGACCCGTTTGTTCGGCCCCCGCCTTGAACACTTCTCGGAAATGCTCTGCTTTCACATACATCTTCAGTTCGTTCTTCGCCTTGTTGACCGTGATTTTCTGCGCATAGCCTTTCTGCACATACACTTTGAATTGGTCGTAGCTCGTCTGCTTGTTGATACTGCTTCCTGACGTAGTGTCGCCTCCAAAGAAATAGACAGAGGTCAGGGCCAGAAGTGCCAGGATGTAAATCCAGTTCATGTTGAACTTCGGCATCTTCGGCGGATTGTTGTTATTCTGCTTTTCCACTTTATTCTAATTATCGCTTTACACCTAATTCCTCACTTCTAATCCAAATCGGGAATAGCTTCAATAGGAGCATCCTGCCACAGGCTCTCCAAACTGTAATACGCACGCATATCAGGCACGAAGATGTGCACCATCACGTCGGTATAGTCCATGGCCACCCATGTGGCATTCTCCCGCCCGGCAATTCGGACAGGCTTTTCGCCAGCTTTCTCTCGGGCAAATTCCTCTACCGAGTCGGTAATGGCCTCCACCTGCATGGGCGAGTTGCCCTGGCAGATGACGAAATAGCGGCAGATGGCTCCTTCAATACCGCTAAGGTCGACGACCACGATACCGCTGCCTTTCTTTTCTTGAATGCCTTCGATGATAATTTTTGCCAATTCTCTGGCTCCGTCAAGGGGAGCCTTGTTCTTTTCGTTTGTATTTACCATTGATTGAATGATTCTGTGAGATTATATACGATTTTGGCACAAAGGTACACCTTATTCTCGGAAAAACCTGCAAAAAATACATGATTTTGAGTTTTTTTTAGGATAAAAAGCAAAAAAAAAAGCAAAAACGCTTGGTGATTCAAAAAAAAGCAGTACCTTTGCACCCGCATTCGAACAAAACGGATGCCGGACATTGGGGTATGGTGTAATGGTAACACTGCAGATTCTGGTCCTGCCTTTCCTGGTTCGAGTCCGGGTACCCCAACCAGTCTCAAGAGAGCATCTTCCACGACGGAGGATGCTTTTTTCGTTTATTACTACAAATCAAAACACAAAGCCTATGGAACAGAAAAACAAGATTTTCGATTGGGCGGAAGGCATCCAATGCGCCGTCACGGTGTGCGACACCGAGGGAGTAGTATTATATATGAACAAGCGTTCGCGCGACACCTTCAACAAGGAGGGGCAAACGATGGTGGGACGCTCGATGATTCCCTGCCACAACGAGCGGTCGCAAGCCAAGATTCGCGAGATGCTGACGCAAGGAACCACCAACTGCTACACGATCTCGAAACGGGGTCAAAAGAAAATGATCTTCCAAACGCCGTGGATAGAAGACGGTGAGGTTCAAGGACTTGTGGAGTTCTCGTTCGTTATCCCTGAGGACATGCCCCACTACGACCGAGGGTAACCAGCTTGTGGTTTAGCAGAAGTCACAAAACAAAACGAAGTCACGACAACTACCTACATAATTGTTGGCCATCGTCGCAAATTGCGGCGGTGGCTTTGCTTTGGGAGTCTTGAATCAGGAAAAGAAACTCTTTTCGCCATCGCTTTCAGAAAGCGTGGAGCCTAATCTTAATAAAGAATAAAAAAAATACTGAAAAGCCCGAGAATCACCTTTTTTTGAGTAAATTTGCATCCGTATTTTAATAACCTGTATTAATTTAATTCCAAAAAATATCGTAACCTATGAACAAGCAAATCACATTAGAGCAAGCCGTTGAAAAAGTGCATGACGGAATGACCATCATGTTCGGCGGTTTCCTGGGCGTGGGAAGTCCCACCAAAATCATCGACGCTATTGTTGCAAAGGGCGTCAAGAACCTCACGATCATCGCCAATGACACGGCCTACGACGAAGTGGCTCACGGCAAACTGGTGAGCAACCACCAAGTGAAGAAGGCCATCGTGTCGCACACGGGTACCAACAAGCAGACGGCCCTGCAGAAGAATGAGGGCACGCTGGAGGTGGAATACGTGCCGCAGGGAACGCTGGCAGAGCGTATCCGCGCCTATGGTGCCGGACTGGGTGGCGTGCTCACCCCGACAGGCATGGGCACCATCATGGCAGAGGGTAAGGAAACCGTAACCGTTGACGGCAAAGAGTATCTCCTGGAGAAGCCGCTGAAGGCCGACATTGCCTTCCTCCGCGCCAACATCGTCGATGAGTTCGGCAACATGGTGTTCCTTGGAACCACCAACAACTTCAACCCGCTCATGGCCACTGCAGCCGACTGCGTTGTGGTGGAAGCTGAGAAACTCGTCAAAGTGGGCGAGATCAAGCCCGAACACGTGCACTGCTCTGGCATCTATGTGGATGGCATCGTTGTGGAATAATTAGAAAATTATAGAATTAGAAAATTATTATAGAATTAAAACTGAATATCGTGGAATACAGGACAAAAATCAGACTGCGCATGAGCGCAAAGGACGCTCACTACGGGGGCAATCTCGTGGATGGCGCACACATGGTACACCTCTTTGGTGACGTGGCAACGGAACTTCTCATTATGCGCGACGGCGATGAAGGCCTTTTCCGCGCCTACGACAACATCGACTTCCTGGCTCCTGTCTATGCCGGCGACTTCATTGAGGCCGAGGGTTGGATCGACAAGGAAGGAAACACTTCGCGACACATGCAGTTCGAGGCTCGTAAAGTGGCTATCTCACGCCCCGACATCTCGCCCTCTGCTGCCGACGAACTGGACGAACCCATCGTGGTTTGCCGCGCTTCCGGCACTTGTGTCACTCCGAAAGACTGTCAGAGAAAATAACGACTCGTTAACTTGCCAACTGAAGAAACATGGACAAACTGATTATCACTGCCGCCATCTGCGGCGCAGAAGTAACCAAGGAACAGAACCCCAACGTTCCCTATACCGTTGAAGAGATCGTACGCGAGGCGAAATCTGCCGTCGATGCGGGAGCCGCCATCGTCCACCTACACGTCCGCTGGGACGACGGCACGCCGACACAAGACCGCGCCCGTTTCCAGGAGTGCGAGGAGGCCATCCTGAAGGTATGCCCCAACGTCATCCTGATACCGTCTACAGGCGGTGCCGTGGGCATGACACCCGACGAGCGCCTGCAGTCGACCGACACCACCCCACAGCCTGAGATGGCTACCCTCGACTGCGGTACGTGCAACTTTGGCGATGAGATTTTCGACAACACCATGCCCACGATGCGTGCCTTTGGCAAGCGCATGATGGAACGTGGCATCAAGCCTGAATACGAGTGCTTCGAGATGGGACACATCGACACCATCCTGAACATGGTGCGCAAGGGACAGGCTCCTGGAGCACCTATGCAGTTCAACTTCGTGCTGGGTGTTCCTGGCTGTACGCCCGCCACTGTTGCCAATCTTTGCTGGATGGCCAATGCCATTCCTGCCGGCAGCACATGGACCGTCACGGGTGTGGGCCGCCACGCCTTCCCAATGGCTGCCGCCGCCATCGCTATGGGCGGAAACGTGCGCGTGGGCTTCGAGGACAACCTCTACCTGTCGAAGGGTGTGCTGGCTCAGTCGAACGGCGAGCTGGTTGCCAAGGTTGTGCGCATCGCCAACGAATTGGGACGTCCCATCGCCACCAGCGACGAGGCCCGCGAGATTCTTGGCCTCAAGAAATAGCAATTGATTATTAACCATTAATAAAACATTAGAAGAATATGCAGAAACATGGAAACAGATACGGAACACACCGTGTCATCGAGCCGAAAGGCGTTCTTCCCCAGCCCGCCAACAAGCTGGACAACAACATGGACGAGATTTACGACAACGAGATTCTGATTGACGTTCAGACGCTGAACATCGACTCTGCCTCGTTCACTGATATTCATAACTATGCCAAGAGCCAGGCCAAGGATCCCAACAACGAGGCCGAGGTGATGGAGGAAATCAAGAAAGAAATGTTCCTCAACGTGGAGCTTCAGGGCAAGCACCGCAACCGCCGCACAGGTTCTGGTGGCATGTTGCTGGGTACTGTCGAGAAGATTGGCGATGCCCTGAAAGGCAAGATCGACCTGAAGGAGGGCGACCGCATCGCCACGCTCGTGTCATTGTCGCTCACACCGCTGCGCATCGACGAGATTCTGAACATCAAGGCCGACGTCGACCAGGTGGACATCAAGGGTAAGGCCATCCTCTTCGAGAGTGGTATCTATGCCAAGATTCCCAACGACATGCCCGAAAAGCTCGCCCTGAGTGCTCTCGACGTGGCCGGCGCTCCTGCACAGACCGCCAAGCTCTGCCAATATGGACAGAATGTCGTCATCCTGGGCGCTGGTGGCAAGAGCGGTATGCTCTGCTGCTACGAGGCTAAGAAACGCGTCGGCGTGACGGGTAAGGTGATTGGTCTGGCCAACAGCCCGAAGTCGACCAACCGCATCAAGGAACTCGGCTTCTGCGATGTCGTGGAGAGTGTGGCTGGCATGACGCCCGTCCAGATCAACGAACTGGTGAGCAAGCTGACCGACGGCAAGATGGCCGACGTGACCATCAACTGCGTGAACGTGCCCGACTGCGAGATGACAGCTGTGCTCTGCACCAAGGACGACGGTATTGTCTACTTCTTCTCCATGGCCACCAGCTTCACAAAGGCTGCCCTTGGCGCAGAAGGTATCGGTGCCGACGTGAACATGATCATCGGCAATGGCTACACGAAGGGCCATGCTGAATTCACACTCCAAGAGCTGCGCGAATGCCCCGAGCTGCGCAAGATCTTCGAGGAACTGTATGCATAACGAACATTGAGCCATGGTTGAATCAAGAAGAAAACAGATGTTCCCCGACGTCAGCGACGAGCAATGGAACGACTGGAAATGGCAGGTGAGAAACCGCATCGAGACCCTTGAACAACTGAAAAAATATGTGTCTCTGACCGAAGAGGAGGAGGAGGGTGTTCGCCAGACGCTCAAGACGCTGCGAATGGCCATCACTCCCTACTACCTGAGTCTGATCAATCCCGACGACCCGCACGATCCCGTCCGTCGTCAGTGCATTCCTACAGGCCTGGAGACCCATCAGGCTGCAGCCGACCTGCTCGACCCGCTGCACGAGGACGAAGACTCTCCGACACCCGGATTGACGCATCGTTATCCCGACCGCGTGCTCTTCCTCATCACCGATATGTGTTCGATGTACTGCCGTCACTGCACACGTCGCCGCTTCGCCGGACAGACCGACAACGAGTGCTCGACCGACCGCATCGAGAAAGCACTGGAGTATATCGAGAAGACAGAGTGCGTGCGCGACGTGCTGCTGTCGGGCGGCGATGCCCTGATGGTCAGCGACAAGCGCTTGGAATACATCATCTCGCGTCTGCGCCAGATACCTCACGTGGAGATTGTACGCTTGGGAACACGCACGCCGGTGGTCTGCCCACAGCGCATCACGCCAGAACTCTGCGCCATGCTGAAGAAGTATCACCCCATCTGGGTGAACACCCACTTCAACCATCCCAACGAGGTGACCGCAGAGTCGAAGCGCGCTTGCGAAATGCTGGCCGACGCAGGTATTCCCCTGGGCAACCAGAGTGTGCTGCTCCGTGGCGTCAACGACTGCGTCCATGTGATGAAGCACCTTGTGCATGAGCTGGTGAAGATACGCGTGCGCCCGTACTATATCTATCAATGCGACCTTTCGATGGGTCTGGAACACTTCCGCACTCCCGTCAGCAAGGGCATCGAAATCATCGAAGGCCTGCGTGGACACACCTCCGGCTACTGCGTACCCACCTTCGTGGTCGACGCTCCGGGTGGTGGCGGCAAGACGCCTGTCATGCCACAGTACATCATCTCGCAGGCTCCTGGCAAGGTGGTTCTGCGCAACTTCGAGGGTGTCATCACCACTTACACAGAACCGACCGACTATCCCAACGACTGCAACTGCAAGGATTGTCAGGAGGAGCGCAAGAAGAAAGTGGCTGAGAACAAGGCCCTCGACGGTGTCATCTCGCTGCTCGAAGGCGAGCGCATGAGCATGGAGCCAGGTGCGCTGAAGCGCCACGAGCGCAATGCCGCCCGCAACAAGAAGTGATATCAAATGTGGCCGTTTATTGACGACATACAGAAGTACGACAGCCTGTCCATCATCGGACTGGAGAAAAATACAGGGAAGACGGAGACACTCAAATATGTGCTCGACCGTCTTCCCATAGACAAAAAGCGCATTGTCGTCACTTCCATCGGCATAGACGGCGAGACCACCGACCAGGTGACACTCACGCAGAAGCCTGAGATTGTGCTGCGCGAAGGCATGTTCTTCGGCACGTCGGAAATGCACTACCGCCAGCGTCGGCTGGTTTCTGAGCTCATCGACGTGAGCGATGTCACCACCAGTCTGGGCCGTGTGGTCACGGCAAAGGCTCTGACAGACGGAAAAATCCTACTTTCCGGCCCTGCGTCGACTGTAGGGCTGCGACAATGGATGGCCGACATGCGGCGCTTCGACATCGACCTTGTGGTCATCGACGGAGCCTTGTCGCGCATGAGTTCGGCCTCACCCGCCGTCAGCCAGTCGATGATCCTGGCCACGGGAGCGGCTTATTCAGCCAACCTCCCCACCTTGGTCCAGAAGACGGCCTTCGTGGTGGACCTCATCAACCTGCCCTTGACTGACGGCGAAGACATCCGTCGGCTGCTCCCCTTGGAGAAAGGCGTGTGGTGGACCGATGGCGAAGGTCAGCTCCACGAGCTGAACGGCTTGACCTCGCTGGCCAAGGAAATCCGCTTCGACGGCATGGAACAATGCCGCCAACTCTATGTGGCCGGCGCGCTGGTGGACGGCTTCTTGGAGAAAGTGCGCAAGAACAAGAACCTCCGCCAGACGGAAATCGTGGTGCGCGACTTCACCAAAATCTTCGTCACACCCCTTCAATTCCGCACGTTCCTGAAATCGGGAGGGAGCATCCACGTCCTGCAAAAGAGTCAGCTGCTGGCCATCACCGTCAACCCGACATCGCCCAGCGGATATGTGCTCGACTCCGACATGCTGTGCGGAAAACTGACAGAGGTCACAGGCATTCCCGCCTACGACCTGCTAAAAGACAGAAAGAAATGCAACTGAAAAACGTCATTGACTCGCCCTGTGGCCTCCGCCATATCCTCAACCGGCTGGAATTGCAGTCGGGCTTTGCGCGTCGCTGGCTCCTCGACATGCCGATGATGGTGTCCGAGGAGGAGATAACGGCGGCCTACCAGGTGCTGCGCCAGTTCGTTGCTTTCATCAATCGCTCCGATGCCCTGTCCATCAACACACTGCTCTTCCGCCTACAAGGGCTGAAAGACATTCGCACCACCATCAAGAACCTCTCGCAAAAGGCCACGCTCGACGACATCGAACTCTTCGAGCTCAAGCACCTCGCCATCCTCGCAACGGAGGTGAGCAAGCTGCTGAAGGAGCACGACATGGACCACGTGGTGGCCATTCCCGACCTTGCCGAAGTGATTCGCATCCTCGATCCCGACGGCATGAACATCGCCACCTTCTACATCTACGACTCTTATTGCGCTGAGCTGAAAGACCTGCGCAACAAGATGCGCCAGCACCCTGAGCAGCAGGACGACCTGCTCCTCCAGGCCACAGAGCTGGAAGATGGCGTGCGCAGAGACCTGAGCCGCCAGCTCCATCCCTTGGCCCAGGCCATTGGCGAGGCCCTGATTGCCTTGGCACGCATCGACGTGAACATGGCCAAGGCTCTGCAAATCAGAGACATGGGACTCTGTTTCCCAGAATTATCAACCGACGGAACAAGCCGCTACAAGGCGCTCTTCCACCCTCAGGTGAAGGAAACCCTGGCCTCGTCAGGCAGGCAGTTCCAGTGTGTGGACATCAGCTTTGGCATGAAGCCCACCCTCATCACGGGTGCCAACATGGGTGGCAAGACCGTGGTGCTCAAGACGTTGACTCTGTGTCAATATCTTTTCCAGTTTGGCTTCGGCATTCCAGCCAGCGAGGCACAGATTGCCGTAAGGCAAGCCATCTATTTCTGCATTGGCGACGACCAGTCGATAGAGCGCGGCCTGTCGTCGTTTGCTGCAGAGATGAAAAACATCGATGCCGTCATCAAGGCATCGAGACAAGACAAGAAACTCCTGGCGTTGATTGATGAACCCGCCCGAACCACCAACCCCACTGAGGGGGCTGCCCTGGTGACGGCCTTGCTCCACGTATTGGCCGACAAGCCCATGAGCCTCATCATGACCACGCACTACGACATAGAACCGGGCGACAGCCACTGCCTGCGGGTGAAAGGCTTCGCCGACGGACACATGGACTACCAGCTGGTGGAGGTCCACGACGGTGAAGTGCCTCACGAAGCCCTCACCATTGCCGAAAGCCTTGGCATCGACGGCGAGTGGATTTCAGCGGCAAGACACTTGCTGGAAGCCTCCCCCCAGAGAACCGACAACCCTATTGAATCAACTTATATATAATAATACACGCTATGCAAAAAAGCAAATTAGGATTAGATTTTGAAAAAGTGGAATACGCCAGAAGTCTGGCAAAAGGCATCGCCGAAGACGTTCAGCAGTTTGTGGAACAATACACGACGGTGGCCGTGGAGCGCACGCTCTGCCGACTGATGGGCATCGATGGCATCGATGAGAATGAGGTGCCGCTGCCTAATGTCGTGGTGGAAGCCCTGAAGGATAAAGGTGTTCTCAGCGAGGGCGCCCTCTTCTTCATCGCCAATGCCATGATCCAGACGGGGCTGAAGCCACAGGAGATTGCAGAGAAAGTGGCGGCTGGTGAGCTCGACATCACCAAGGTCATCACCCGCGACCAGCGGCAGATTGCCGAGGTGTTGCAGCCCGTCATCGACGAAAGCATGGAGCGCATCCGCGCACGCCGCGCACGCCGCGAACATTATCTGGAGACCATCGGCGAAGGACCCAAGCCCTATCTCTACATCATCGTTGCCACGGGCAACATCTACGAGGATGTGGTGCAGGCACAGGCTGGCGCACGCCAGGGTGCCGATGTCATCGCCGTGATCCGTACTACGGGCCAGAGCCTGCTGGACTACGTGCCCTATGGCGCCACGACAGAAGGTTTTGGCGGCACCTTCGCCACACAGGAGAACTTCCGCATCATGCGCAAGGCCCTCGACGAAGTGGGCGAAGAGCAGGGGCGTTACATCCGCCTCTGCAACTACTGCTCTGGCCTCTGCATGCCGGAAATCGCCATCATGGGTGCCTTCGAAGGCTTGGATGTGATGCTCAACGATGCCCTCTATGGCATCCTCTTCCGCGACATCAACATGCAGCGCACGCTGGTCGACCAGTACATGAGCCGCATCATCAACGGCTTCGCGGGTGTCATCATCAACACGGGCGAGGACAACTACCTGACCACTGCCGACGCTGTGGAGGCTGCCCACACCGTGCTGGCCTCCGACCTCATCAACGAGCAGCTCGCCCTGATGGCCGGCCTGCCCGAAGAGCAGATGGGACTGGGCCACGCCTTCGAGATGGACCCGATGCTCGAGAACGGTTTCCTCCTGGAACTGGCACAGGCTCAGATGACGCGCGAAATCTTCCCCAAGGCCACACTGAAGTACATGCCGCCCACTAAGTTCATGACGGGCAACATCTTCCGCGGCCACATTCAGGACGCACTCTTCAACATGATCGGCATCTGGACACACCAGGGCATCCAGCTCCTGGGCATGCCCACAGAGGCCATCCACACACCGTTCATGAGCGACCGCTACCTCTCCATCGAGAATGCGAAGTACATCTTCAACAACATGAAGAGCATCGGCGAGGAGATGGAGTTCAAGGAGGGCGGCATCTGCCGCAACCGCGTGAAGGAAGTGTTGGGCAACACCATCCGCCTCTTGGAAGACATCACCAAGGAAGGTCTGTTCACCGCCCTCGAAAAGGGTATCTTTGGCGACGTGAAACGCCCGAAGAATGGCGGTAAGGGTCTGGAAGGTGTCACCATGAAGGGTGAAAACTACCTCAATCCGTTTGTTGAACTGATGAAAGGAAAACGGTAATTCTTGAATACTATAATTTTATAATTCTTGAATACTATAATTCTTGAATACTATAATTCTTGAATACTATAATTCTTGAATAATTCTTGAATACTATAATTTTATAATTTTTGAACGTTATAATTTTTTAATTTTCAAAAAATGAACGAAGGATTATATAGCATGGAAGCTAAGGATTTCGACAAAACCTTAGACTTCACCAAGATAAAACCATACGGCGACACCATGAACGATGGCAAGGTGCAGCTCAGTTTCACCCTGCCCGTCCCCGTGGGAGCCGAGGCCGTAGAGGCCGCCAAGCAACTGCTCAAGAAGATGGGACTGGAGAACCCCAGCGTGGTCTACTACAAGGAGCTCACGCCAGGCTTCACCTTCTTCAACTGCTACGGTAGCTGCTCACACACCGTCGACTACTCCACCATCTACGTTCCCAAGGTGGAGTCCAACACCATGGACATGTACGCCACCGACGAGTATATCCGTGAGAACATCGGCCGCAAGATTGTCATCGTCGGCGCATCCACAGGAACCGACGCGCACACCGTGGGCATCGATGCCATCATGAACATGAAGGGCTATGCCGGCCACTACGGCCTGGAGCGTTACGACATGATCGAGGCCTACAACCTCGGCTCGCAGGTGCCCAACGACGAGTTCATCGCCAAGGGCATTGAGCTCCATGCCGATGCCCTGCTCGTGTCGCAGACCGTCACGCAGAAGGATGTGCACATCAAGAACATGACGGAGTTCATCGAGCTGATGGAAGCCGAAGGCCTGCGCGACAAGATGATCTGCTGCTGCGGCGGTGCCCGTGTCACCCACGAGCTGGCCAAGGAGCTGGGCTTCGATGCCGGCTTCGGCATGAACACCTATGCCGACGACGTCGCCTCCTTCGTGGTGCAGGAGATGGTCAAGCGAGGCATGAAATAGACTTCAATATCCCAATAGGGTATCAAAGCATATCATTCATCTTTTAAACTACAACAATATGGACAAATTTCAAATGAGAGAAGTCATTGCCAAACGTGCTGCCAAAGAACTGCACGACGGCGATGTAGTGAATCTGGGAATCGGTATTCCCACCATGATTCCTAACTATCTGCCTGAGGGCGTGTCGGTCACACTGCAGACCGAGAACGGCGCCATGGGCATGGGACCCACACCCGCAGAAGGTGAAGAGGACAAGAACCTGATCAATGCAGGTGGCGGTTTCATCACCCTGACGCCAGGTGCCTGCACCTTCGACTCAGCCACTTCGTTTGCCATCATCCGCGGCGGCCACGTCAACGTGTCGTTCCTGGGTGCCCTGCAGGTCGACGAAAAGGGCAACCTCGCCAACTGGATCATCCCTGGCAAGATGGCTCCCGGCATGGGCGGCGCCATGGACCTCGTGGTGGGTGCCAAGCGCGTCATCCTTACCATGGAGCACACCCAGAAGGGCACGCCCAAGATCCTGAAGGAATGCACACTGCCGCTCACCGCTGCCGGCCAGGTGAACATGATCATCACGGAGATGGGTGTCATGGACATCACCCCTGAGGGCATCGTCCTGCGCGAGCTCCATCCTGAGTTCACCGTCGAGCAGGTACAGGCTGCCACAGAGGCCAAGCTCATCATCTCGCCCGACCTGAAGCCGATGGACATCTAATCTTTTCGACCACGAATTGAACGGATTAAACGAATTGTTCAAAGAAGAATAGATCATGTTTGACTTTCAATTTCTAAAGGTTGAAGAGCCGCAGGAAGGCATCACCCTGCTGAAGATTTCAGCGCCGAAGTCGCTCAATGCCCTCAACTCCACCATCCTGAAGGAGCTCGACACCTTCGTCAATCATATAGGTACGGGCACGCGCGTACTTATTATTACAGGCGACGGCGAGAAATCCTTCGTGGCAGGGGCCGACATCTCTGAGATGGCCCACCTCAACGAGCAGGAGGGCTACGCCTTCGGACAGTTGGGCGACAGGGTGTTCCGCCAAATCGAATTGTTGCCCATCCCCGTCATCGCTGCCGTCAATGGCTTTGCCCTCGGCGGTGGCTGTGAACTGGCCATGGCCTGCGACATCCGCATCTGCTCCAACAACGCCAAGTTTGGACAGCCCGAAGTGGGACTGGGCATCACGCCCGGCTTCTCAGGAACGGTGCGCCTGCCGCGCCTCATTGGTCAAGGCATGGCCAAGGAGATGATCTACACGGGCAAGGTGATCCGTGCCGACGAAGCCCTGCGCATCGGACTGGTCAACGCCGTCTACGAGCGCGAGGAACTCTTAGACAAGGCCCTCGAGCTGGCTGCCAAGATGGTGGTCAACGCACCCTTGGCCATCCGCGCCTGCAAGCAGAGCATCAACGAGGGGTGCGACCTCACCATGGACGAGGCCATCGAGCTGGAGAACAAGCTCTTCGCCAGCTGCTTCGCCACGCAAGACCAGAAAGAGGGCATGGCTGCCTTCCTGGGCAAGCGCAAGGCTGCCTTCACGGGCAAATAGGCTTCATCGGAATGCCAGAAAACAACAAAAACTTCAGTAAATAACTAAAAAACAGAGAATCATGAAAATCTATGTTATTGGTACCGGCACCATGGCAAAAGGCATTGTGAAGGCGTTCGCCGCCAAGATGCCCGTCGTCATGAAGAGCCGCACACAGGCCAGCCTCGACAAGGCCATGGCCTCCATCTCCAAAGGCTACAACAAGCTCGTGGAGAAAGGGAAGATCTCGAAAGAGGCGATGGATGCCATCCTGGCAAACATCACCACCACCACCGACTATGCCACCTTCGCCGATGCCGACCTCGTCATCGAGGCCGCCGTCGAGGACATGCAGCTGAAGAAGGAGGTGTTCATGGAGCTCGACAAGATCTGTAAGCCCGAGACCATCTTCGCCACCAACTCGTCGTCGCTCTCCATCACGGAGATTGCCGCCTGCACCAGCCGTCCCGCACAGTTCATCGGCATGCACTTCTTCAACCCCGCCGATCGCATGGCCCTGGTGGAAGTCATCAAAGGCCAGCTCACCAGCGACGAGGTCACTAAGTGCATCGTGGAACTCGCCACCAGCATCGGCAAGCAGCCCGTCGAGGTGAAGGAAGCTCCCGGCTTCGTCGTCAACCGCATCCTCATCCCCATGATCAACGAGGCCGTGGGCATCCTCGCCGACGGCATCGCCAGCGCTGAGGACATCGACAAGTGCATGCAGCTGGGCGCCAACCATCCCATGGGCCCGCTCGCCCTGGCCGACCTCATCGGCAACGATGTCAACCTCGCCATCATGGAAGTGCTCTACAAGGAGTTTGGCGATCCCAAGTACCGCCCCCATCCGCTGCTCCGCAAGATGGTGCGCGCCGGCTTACTCGGCCGCAAGACAGGCGAAGGGTTCTATAAGTATTAACGAGTTCTTGCTCTGGAAAGCGCCCCTTCGGGTCGAGCGGACAAGTTAATTGCTTTATCTACAAATAGTAAATAAAAACAGTAAAAATAATTCAATGGATTTTAGCTATTCAAAGACAGAACAACTGTTCCTGCAGATGATACGCTCGTTTGCAGAGAACGAAGTAAAGCCTTTGGCCGCTGAGATTGACGAGCAGGAACGCTTCCCCCTCGAGACTGTCCAGAAGATGGGCAAGCTCGGCATCATGGGCATTCCTGTTCCCAAGCAGTACGGTGGCGCAGGCGGAACGGTACAGATGTATATCATGGCCGTCGAAGAACTTTCCCGTGTGTGTGCCACGACAGGCGTCGTCCTCTCAGCCCACACCTCGCTGTGCATGGCCCCCATCATGGAGCACGGCACAGAGGAGCAGAAGATGAAATACCTGCCGAAGCTCGCCTCGGGCGAGTGGATCGGCGCTTTCGGTCTGACCGAGCCCAATGCCGGCACCGATGCTGCCATGCAGCAGACCACGGCGGTCGACGCTGGCGACAAGTGGATCCTCAACGGCTCGAAGATTTTCATCACCAATGCCTCCAACGCCCATGTGTTCATCGTCATGGCCATGACCGACAAGTCGCAGGGCACACGCGGCATCTCGGCCTTCATCGTCGAGAAAGGCATGCCCGGCTTCTCCATCGGTAAGAAGGAGCTGAAGATGGGTATCCGTGGCTCTGCCACCTGCGAGCTCATCTTCGAGAACTGCGAGGTTCCCAAGGAGAATCTCCTGGGCGAACTGGGCAAGGGCTTCAAGATTGCCATGATGACGCTCGACGGCGGACGCATCGGCATCGCCTCGCAGGCACTGGGCATCGCCCAGGGAGCCATGGACGAGACCGTGAAGTACACCAAGGAGCGCAAGCAGTTCGGACGTTCCATCGCCAAGTTCCAGAACACCCAGTTCCAGATGGCCGACCTCAAGACGAAGGTCGAGGCAGCCCGCCTCCTCGTGCGCAGCGCCGCCTGGAAGAAAGACATGCACCTGCCCTACTCCGCCGATGCGGCCATGGCCAAGCTCTTCGCCGCAGAGACAGCCATGGAGGTCACCACCAAGGCCGTGCAGTTCCACGGTGGCTACGGCTACACCCGCGAATACCCTGTGGAGCGCATGATGCGCGATGCGAAGATCACGGAAATCTACGAAGGCACCAGCGAAGTACAGCGCATGGTCATTGCCGGTCAATTGTTTAAATAAATGGAGGACAGCACTATGATGAAAATTATCGTTTGTATCAAGCAAGTTCCCGATACCACGGTGGTCAAGATCGACCCCGTGAAGGGCACCCTCATCCGCGAGGGCGTACCCAGCATCATGAACCCCGACGACAAGGGCGCTCTCGAGCTCGCTCTCCGCATGAAAGACCAGTATGGCGCTCACGTCACCGTCATCTCCATGGGACCGCCCCAGGCCGATGTCATGCTCCGCGAGGCATTCGCCATGGGTGCCGACCGCGCCATCCTGCTCTCCGACCGTAAGTTTGCCGGTGCCGACACGCTGGCCACTTCCTACGCCCTCTCCGGCCTCTGCCGCACCCTCGACTACGACCTCATCCTTGCCGGTCGTCAGGCCATCGACGGCGACACCGCCCAGGTAGGTCCTGAGCTGGCCGAGCACCTCGACCTCCCGCAGATCACCTACGTGGCAGGCGCCAAGCTCCTCGACAACGGCCACCTCGAGGTGGAGAAAGAAGACGAAGACGGCATCCAGATCCTCGAAGTCGAGGGCAAGTGCCTCCTCACCGTCCTCGCCTCCGCCTTCGATGCCCGCTACATGACCGTCAGCGGCATCATGGAAGCCTACGACAAGGAAGTGGAAGTGCTGGGAGCCGACAAGATCGACGTCGACCCCGCCAAGCTCGGACTCGCTGGCTCTCCCACCAAGGTCTACCGCTCCTTCCCCAAGGCCCTCAAGGCACCCGGCGAGGTCCACGAGGTGAGCGAAGAAGAAGCCGTAGAGCTCATCGTGAACAAACTGAAAGAGAAACATATCATTTAAAAGTCAGAAGTCTATGGAATTGAAAGATTATAAGAACGTATTCGTTTTTGCAGAACAGCGCGAAGGTGTCATCCAGTCCGTGGCCTTTGAACTTTTAGGCAAGGCCCGCGACCTCGCCGACACCCTTGGCGAGAAAGTGGTGGCCATGCTCCTCGGCTGCGGCATCAAGGACCAGGCCCAGTCGCTCATCGAGATGGGCGCCGATGAGGTCATCGTCGTCGATGCCCCAGAGCTGAAGGACTATCTCTCAGAGCAGTATTCACAGGCCGTCGGCCAGATTGTCACGGAGCGCAAGCCCAGCATCGTCCTCTATGGTGCCACCACCATCGGCCGCGACCTCGCTCCGCGCATCGCCTCCCGCCTGAAGGCCGGCCTCGTGGCCGACTGCACCAAGCTCGTGGTGGAGCCCGACGAGAAGACCGGCGAACTGGAGTTCCGCTCCACCCGTCCCGCCTTTGGTGGCAACCTCATGGCCACCATCGTCTGCCGCGACACCCGTCCGCAGATGTCCACCGTCCGTCCGGGCGTCATGCAGAAGATGCAGCGCCAGCCTGGCCGTCAGGGCGTCATCACGGCGTTCGCTCCGCAGTTCGACACCACCAAGTTCCGCGTGAAGCTCGTCAAGACCATCAAGGCCGAGAAGAACATTGCCGACATTGGCGAGGCCAAGATCCTCGTCAGCGGTGGCCGTGGCGTCCACAACCGCGAAGGCTTCGACAAGCTGCAGGCGCTGGCCGACGTACTGGGCGGTCAGGTGTCCTCCTCGCGTGCCATGGTCGACAATGGCGTGATGCCCCACGAGTGTCAGGTGGGTCAGACCGGTAAGACCGTCCGTCCGCAGCTCTACATGGCCTGTGGCATCAGCGGTGCCATCCAGCACCTCGCCGGTATGGAAGAGAGCGACTTCATCATCGCCATCAACAAAGACAAGTATGCCCCCATCTTCTCCGTGGCCGACCTCGGCATCGTGGGCGACCTCCACAAGATCGTACCCATGCTCACAGAGCGACTCAAGAAAGAAATGGAAGCATAGGCAGCCTAACAGCTTTTATCAGAAAGAGGGTGTGTTTCACATCCTCTTTTTTTTTGGGGGGGATAATTGATCGTTGCATCCCCCTACGAACGTGGAATAGCATTTCGACGGAATGATTGGCTGACGCCAGCGAATGTCATAACATTGTAACACGAATTGTGGTGGGTTTTCGGAAAAAATGAGTAACTTTGTCGCCTAAAATGCTGACGGCTTATGAAAATACTTGTGGTAGACGACGAGTTGGATATTTGCGAGATTCTGCAATATAACCTGGAAACGGAGGGGTTTGAGGTGGCGACGGCCTGTTCTGCCGAGGAGGCGCTGGAGCTGCCCCTGCAGGACTACGGGCTGATCTTGCTGGACGTGATGATGGGCGAGATGTCGGGCTTCCAGATGGCTCGCAGACTGAAGGGCAACGCCGCCACGGCGCACATCCCTATTATCTTCATCACGGCCCTCGACGGGGAGGACAACCTGGTGAAAGGACTGAACATCGGGGCTGACGACTACATCGCCAAGCCACTGAGCATGAAGGAGGTGAAGGCCAGGGTGAGGGCGGTGCTCAGAAGGACGGCTCTGTCGCAGCAGGCAGCGCCCGCCGCCAACGGTAAGCCTGCCGACGCACGGATCGTCTATGAGGGCATCGCACTGGACCTGAACGCGAAGACGGCGACCTGCGACGGCCAGGAGCTGGTGTTCACGAAACTGGAGTTTGAACTGCTGTCGTTCTTCCTGCAACATCCCAACAAGGTGTTCTCGAGAGAGGACCTGCTGAGGTATTGCTGGCCGCAGGACGTGATGGTGCTCGACCGCACGGTGGACGTGAACATCACACGGCTGCGCAAGAAGATTGGCCGCTATGGTAAACAGATCAAAACACGGGTGGGCTATGGCTACTGCTTTGAAGGGATCGTTTCAACGTAACCTGCTGCTGAGCATCGGCGGGGTGTTCCTGCTCTTTGCGGTCTGCTTCAGCATCTATCAGTATCAGCGGGAGAAGGACTACAAGATAGACATCCTGCACTCAAGGCTGCAGATGTACAACTACGAGATGGTGCAGACGCTGGGGGAGGACAGCCTGACGAGCAGCCGCCTGTTTCACGACTATGTGGCGCGGCACCAGATGGAGGGGCTCCGCGTGTCGGTGATCGACGAGAAGGGACGGGTGGTGCTGGACAGCTACGACACGAACGTGGCGGCCTTAGGCAACCACCTGCAGCGGACGGAGATACAACAGGCGCTGCACACGGGCAACGGCTACGACATCAAGCGCATGTCGCAATCCACGCACGAGACGTATTTCTATTCTGCCACGAGGTTCGGCCAGGTGGTGGTGCGCGCCGCCGTGCCCTACTCTGCTGAACTGACACGCTCGCTGCAGGCGGACAACACGTACATCTACTTCGCCGCTGCCCTGACGCTGCTGCTGAGCATCGCCCTCTACTACATCACCCACCGCATCAGCCGACACATTGGCTACCTGCGCGAGTTTGCCGTGAAGGCGGAAGGGGGCGAAGAGCTGGATCCCGAACTGGAGCGCCGCATGCCCGACGACGAGCTGGGCGACATCAGCCACACCATCATCATGCTCTACTGGAAACTGCGCCACGCAGAGGAGGACAAGGTGCGCCTCAAACGGCAGCTGACCCAGAACGCCGCCCACGAGCTGAAGACGCCCGCCGCCAGCATTCACGGCTACTTGGAGAGTATCCTTGACCATCCTGACATGCCCGAGGAGAAGAGGAAGCACTTCCTGGAACGCTGCTACGCGCAGAGTGAGCGGATGAGCAAGCTGCTGCTCGACATGAGTGCGCTCAGCAAGCTGGACGAGATGGACGACAACCACGCCGCGGAGCGACAGGAATACCGCCCGGTGAACGTGCTGCAGGTGGTGCAGAGCGCGATTGACGACACGTCGCTGCAACTGCACGAGCGGGGCATTGCGCCCAGGCTCCTCGTGCCACAGCATGTGGAGGTGATGGGCGACCAGAGCCTGATATACAGCATCTTCCGCAACCTGATAGACAATGCCATCGCCTATGCCACAGGGGCTACCCGCCTGGAGATTGCCTGCAGGGACACAGAGACGGAAGGGCGACATTTCTACGAGTTCTCTGTGAGCGACAACGGACCGGGCGTGGAGCCGCCACATCGGGAGCATCTCTTCGAGCGCTTCTACCGCGTGGACAAGGGTCGCTCGCGCAAACTGGGCGGAACAGGGCTGGGCCTCGCCATCGTGAAGAATGCCGTTGCCGCCCACGGGGGACAGACAACGGCATGTGAAACGCCTGGCGGCGGACTCACCATCCGATTCACGCTCGCCAGGTTTTAGTTTTAGCAATTACATAGCAGTTGACCTTTCATGACCTCCCCCTCACCCCTCCTGTAGGAGGGGGGGTGGTTAGTTTCTGCGCTCAGTTCTAACTATTCCTCCCCCTACAGGGGGAGTAAAGAGGGGGTCACATTCCTCCTGTAGGAGGCTGAGGGGCGTTCATACTCCTGCGAACCTTTCGGGGCAACTTCTATGTTATTCCTTAAAATTTTGGCAATTATATACTATTTGACCCCAAGATTACCAAATACCATAAAAACAATACTGACCCCACCCCTGCCCCCCTCCCCTACATGGGAGGGGATTTGATAGGTGCGACTCCGTAGGCACTCCCCTCCCTTTCACAAAGGGGAGGGGCAGGGGGTGGGGTCAAATCATATATAATGGCCTTTATTAATCGCGAAAAAGCACGAAAATACAGACTTACGCGAAAATTTTGGCAATTACATAGCAGTTGACCTAAACATACTCTGCGCAAACTCTGCGCAGAGGGGCTCACCCCTGCCCATCGTACGGCCGGTCTTCATAATCGTTCTTCAGGCGCTTGCCAGCCTGCACCACATTCATGACATAGTCGCCCAGTTTCTCGCACTCTGAGATGAAGTCGACGTAGAAGACGCCCAGCTGGTAGTCGTAGAGTCCTGCGTTGACATCGTGCAGGTTCTGGTTCTTCAGCTGCGTGCGGTAGTTGTTGATCTCGTGTTCGATGTTGAGCGAGGTCTTGATGCCTGCCTTGGTCATGGGCTGGTCGATGCGCTTGAGCATCTCGACAAGTGCGCCATCGACGAGTTGCATCATGGTCTGCATGTGCTGGATCTGCTCAGGGGTGAACGCCTTCTGGCAGTGCATGCGGTGGCGGTTGAGGGTGCGACCGAGGTTGTAGACGGCATCGCCGATGGACTCGAGTTCGGAAATCTGTCGCAGCATCTTCTGTATCTGGCTCTTCGAGGCATCGGAGAGTCGGCCTTCGCTCACTTTATTGAGATAGCTGGCGATCTCCATCTCCATGGAGTCGGTGATGTTCTCGTATTTCTCGATGCGCGAGAAGAGTTTGTTGAACTCCGCCTCGTCCTGCATCTGCAACAGCTCGGGCACGAAGCCGAACATGCGCTGGCAACGCTCCGCGAAGCTGCGGATCTCCTTCTGCGCCTCGATGATGCTCAGCTCTGCCGTGGAGAGCAGACCGCCGCTGATGAACTTCAGGCGGTAGTCTTCGTCCTGCGCCTTCATGGGCAACACCCTGCACACGAGCGCCTCGATCTGCTTGACGAAACCGATGAGGAGCAGCGTGTTGATGATGTTGAAGGCGGTGTGGAAGGCGGAGAGTTTGTAGAGGTCGTTGCCACCTCCCATCACGCTGTCGACAAACCAGCTGACGGCATGACAGGCGGGATAGAACACGATGAGGAACGCCACGACGCCAAAGACGTTGAAGAACATGTGGGCCAGGGCAGCACGGCGGGCCTGCGTGTTGGCGGTGAGCGATGCCATGAAGGCCGTGATGGTGGTGCCGATGTTCTGACCCATGGCCAAAGCAGCGGCCTGCTCGAAGCCGAAGCCGGGGATGTTCATGCCAAAGAGCATCAGCGTGATGGCCATCGTGGCAGCAGAGGCCTGGACGATCATGGTGACGACGGCTCCCACGACGACGAAGAGGAGGATGGTGAAGAAAGAGTCTTGCGACACGTGGGCGAGCATGCCGGCCACCATGTCGCCAATGTTCATGGCGGTGGCCGCCTCCTGGAGGAACGACAAACCCATGAAGAGGAAGGAGAAGCCGAAGACGAACTCGCCGATGCTCTTGCGGTTGCCTTTGCCGCTGAATATCAAGGGCATGCCGACGGCCAGGAGGGGGATGGCGAAGGCAGCGATGTTGACCTTGAACCCCACGGCCGAGATGATCCACGCCGTGACGGTGGTACCGATGTTGGCGCCCATGATGACGCCGATGGACTGCACCAGCGTCATCAGTCCGGCATTGACGAAGCTGACGACCATCACGGTGGTGGCACTCGACGACTGGATGAGGGCGGTGATGAGGATGCCCGTGAGCACGCCCATGACGCGGTTTTTCGTCATGGCGGCGAGGATACTGCGCAGGCGGTCGCCTGCAAACTTTTCGAGACCCTCGGACATGGTCTTCATTCCGAAGAGGAAGAGTGCCAGTGAGCCTACGAGCGAGAAAATGTTGATGATCAATTCCATTGCGTTGTTTTCTGTAATTCGCCGCAAAGGTATTACAATCTTATTACACACCCGTTACACCTGTATGACAATCCTGTTACAAACGACGCTGTCACCATTCTTTCACACGCATGAAATGGTTTTGTAACATCTTTGCACTACTTTTACAGCGCAAAACCAATATTCGAAACATACAATGGAAAAAGAAAAAGCCGATAGGATCGTCAGCATGCTGAATTGGGTGAGGTTCATCATCCTCGTATTGTTCCTGACATTTGTCTTTGTGGGGTTAACAAAGGCAGCAGCCACACCCCTGGACGGGATGTGGCTGCTGTAGGTATAGCTTTCATGACCTCCCCTTGACCGTCATGACCTCCTCTTGACCGTCATGACCTCCCCTTGACCGTCATGACCTCCCCTTGACCGTCATGACCTCCCCTAACCCCTCCTGTAGGAGGGGGACTGGTTAGTATTGTTGCCTCCTGTAGGAGGGGGACTGGTTAGTTCTGCGCTCAGTACTAACTATTCCTCCCCCTACAGGGGGAGATAGAGGGGGGCGCTATCCCTGCAGGGGAGAGGGGATTGCTGATTGACCTCCCCCGAACCCCTCCTGTAGGAGGGGAGCTGATTTGTTTTGCTATCTCCTGTAGGAGGGGGACTGGTTAGTATTGTTGCCTCCTGTAGGAGGGGAGCTGGTTTGTTTTGCTACCTCCTGTAGGAGGGGATAGGGGGAGCCGCGGATGGTTTACTTCATGACTTTCGTGGTCTGCTGGGTGCCGTCGGCATAAGTGGTGCGGCGGATGAGGAGACCCTTCGTGTCGGGCGACACCATGCGGCCGGCACCGTCGAAGTATTCCGTGCGGGCCACTGCCTGGCCATCCTTGACAGCTGCGATGGCATCGGGCTCGCTATGGATGTAGTACCACACGAGGTCGGAGCTGTTCACCTGATCGCCTACCTTGTAGAAGGTCTGCACACCAATCTTCTCGCTGATGGGGTTCACATACTTGAACGTATGCGATGTGCCCGACACCTGGAAGAAGTCGCCATAGGTGTAAGTGTAAGGAATGTCGGTCAGGCCCTCAGGATTGGCCACGGGCGTGTCGTCGAGATAGAGGTTGTAGTACATGTTCTCCTGATTGATGTAGTTACCCTCTGTGTCCTGGTTGGGCATGTCGATCATGAAGATGCCGAAACCGAAGCCCTCGATGATGTCGTAGTAGGAGGTGACAGCGGGATTGGCGGGCACAGCGGCGACTTCCGTGAATGTGGTGAACGACGACTTGCCATAGTCGTAGAAGCTCTCGCCGACCTTATCCTTAGCGGGGTTGACGAGGAAGAGCTGCTCTGTGGAGAACGAACGGTCGTCGGCATTGTAGGTGAAGGTGACGGCCTCGTCGCTGGTCAGGTTGATGGTGCTGACGGGGAAGGTGCCGAAGCCAGGATATTCCACCATTTCGATGGTGCCCTCAGCGGCCTTGAAATAGACGAAGTAGCCCAAGCTCTCGTCGGCTCCCAGGAACTGGGTGTTGGGGCAGACGATCTTGTCGCCATCGAGGGTTCCCTTGATCCAGCTGTCGGCGATGCCAGCGGGGTTGGCGATATACACATCGCTGCCGCTGAACGCCACGTTGACCGTCTGTGAGTGTTGTCCACCCTGTCCCTCATAATCCATCTTATAGCTCAGCATCTCAGCATCGGCGGGCGGTGTGACTGTCTCTTCCTGCACAGGACTGATGTTGATGTTGTAGTCGAGATAGCCTGCCGACTGGCCTTCGAGGTTGGTGATGACGAGGTAACCGCCATCGGTCTGCGTCAGTTTGCCGTCCTCGTAGCTGAACACGAGGTCGGTGCTCTCTCCCAATCCGAGCTTATTGCCCACCTGCACCAGACGGGTGAGGTAGAACAGGGTGCCATTGGACTCGGTGTAGGCCTGCGGGGTGTGGAACACCACCTGCGTGCCGTCGTCGCTGATTTCGCCTTCTATCCATGCGCCCACCTTGTATTTGGTGATGGGGTCTTTGATGTACATTTTGTTGCCACTGACCACCACATGAGCGATGGCGCCTTGCTCGACAAACTGATACATCTGCTGGGCGACATAGTCGGGGTACATGCCCTGCGACTGCCATTCCATGTTCTTGAGCATTTCTCCCTCAGGAGTTTCTGTGATCTGCGCGGTGGCTGCCATGCTCAGGAGAGCGGCCACGGCGGTAAAGATAGTTTTTCTCATGATTTATTTGTTAATGTATTTTTTTCCGTTGTTGATGATGACATTTGATGAGTGTCCATTGGCTATTCGGCCTTGGAGGTCGTAGGTGGAACGCGACGGAATCGCGTTGCTCACGACGCTGGCGGGCGATATGGCGGTGGGGGCTTCCTCCTGAGTGAGGGGCACCTTGGTCTTTTGGATGGTGAGGTGGCCGTCGCGCTTGGTCATGCGCCACTTGTTGTAGTTCTCATTGCCGTCGTCGAGGTCGGGGAAGCGTATATACTGAGGATCGAATTTGCCGATGTCGGTCAGGTACCAGCTCATCAGATAGAGGTCGTAGTCGCCGTCCTCCAGTCCATTGATGACGTTCTCGCCATAGGTGAGGTCCATGGCTTCCCAGCCGGCAAGTGGCGGCACGGGTTCGTAGCCATTCCATTCGGAGTAGTAGAACGGCTGGAGGGGCGAGTGGCCGGTCGCCACATTCTCAATGCAGAGGCCCACAAGACCCTTGAACGCCAGGAAATGGTAGTTGAAGATGGTGGGCAGATGCACGATGATGCTGTTGTCGGTCACCTCGATAGTCTCCTCTTCGGCCATGGCCCAGTACGAGATGTAGGGCTTTTCCTCTCCATCGGGAGGCATGATGCCTGTGAGCATCGACTGCGAGGCAACGTTGCTGCTGAAGTCGTAGGCCGAGGCTCCATAGGCTGCCTGCATGGCGGTCCGCGGGTTGAGGTTGAAGAAGTCGAAATAGCCATCGGCATCGCCATTCCAACCCCAGTTGACGTGCAGGTAGCCGTCAGAGGCGCGGCAACCATCGATGACGAAGGCATGGGCACCCTGACTATCGTCGGTGGAGAGGTACTCCACGGGGCGTCCGGCTTTCAACTCATCGTAGATGGTCTGCATCCAGCGGTCGGTATTATCCAACACGCGGAAGGTGCAGTGCAGGGCCAGCGAGTCGTAGTCGAAATGGTGAGCCAGACCGGCTGCGGCATCGGGCGATGTGGCACCGCTACCCTGCTGGGCATAGGCCATGTGTGAGGCCAGTCCGCAGTCGTACATCAGCGTGGCGACGGCATCGGTGGTGGCGTCCTTGTCGGCTGCCGAGGCATAGGTCTCCTTCATGTTGGGCCAGTCGTAGACGCCTTTGATGCGCACGTTCTTCTTGCTGCTGGAGCCCAGCATGGTGTAGTAGCCCATGCCATGGCCCTCAGCGGGATACTGATGGAAGTTCATGATCTGTGCCATGGCCGTGGCCACGCAACCCGTCTGGGCGCGACGCTTCGACCAGCTGTCCACCACAGGGCAGAGGTCGTTATAGGGCGTGTCCTGCGCCCAACGCGTGGTGACCATCGGTTCCACGTCCTGTGCCTGTGCCTTCTGGATGGTGCGCAGGTCGTTGTCCTGGATTTTCTGCTGCATGGTGGCGCTGATGGTCTGCATCCACCACTGCAGTCCGTCGGGCAGGCTCTCCATGCTGAGCGGGCGGTCGGTATAGCCCAGGACGGGTGCGAACATGGCGTCGCGGCTGACGAAGACGGTGCCGTTGTAGCGGTCGCCATAGGCGGCAACCATGTCGTTTTGCATCAGTTTCTCAGGCTTGGACGCCACTGGTGAGTGGTGAGAGGTGAGTGGTGAGGGTTGTCCATAGAGATGTTGGGCGGCGATGGCCTGCATCTCGCTCTCACTACGCTGCTGTGCCTGTGCGGAAAGTGCCAGGCAGGCGGCGGTGAGCATCACAATACTTTTTTTCATGCTATGTTTTCTTAAGGTTTTTATTTGACGATTACTTTCCGAGTGGTGCCATCGGCGCCTTTCACGATGAGGATGCCTTTTTTTAGAGTTGACGAGTTGACAAGTTGACGAGTTGACGAGTTCTTGCTGATTAGTCGGCCCTGGAGGTCGTAGATGGAACGCGACGGAATCGCGTTGCACACGATGGCGATGGGGTTGATGCTGGTGGGCTGGCCCGTCTCTTCAAAGCTGACTGCGGCACTGGCTGAGTTCTCCACAGCGCAGTTGAGGTTGCTTTCAGCATCGTAGTTGGCCACGAGAGCCACCACCTTCAGGTCTTCTTTCTTCCAGTCATCCTCCACGGCGAAGGTGTAGTTGGCCGTGAAGATATTGCCCTCCCAGGCGATGTCATCGCCCCACGTGTTGTTGTAGGCGCGGATGACATGGTTGTGCTGGTAGTGGTCGATCATTCCGTTGGGACTTTCCTGTCGGTCGTCGATGTTGTCTTCTGTCAGATAGACGGTCAGCAGCGGGTTCGCCAAGTCGAAGTCGTTGTCGCGCACACCATTCACCACCACGTTCACCTGTCCGTCGGCCAGCGTGGCCGTGACGCCCAGCATAAGGTGGGTGGGCAATGCCATCTCCATGTCGAGTTCAGCGGCAAAGTCGCTCGGACTGCTGATGAAGTAGATGGCCTGCTTCTGGCCGGTTTGGACGACGTTCTGCGCATAGCGTGCCTGGCGGTTGATCATCCATGCCGGGGCATAAGCCTGGCCGCCCTCGTTGAACAACCAGAGCATGTCCACGTCGCAAGGCAGGGTGTAGTTGTCGGTATTGAAGGCAGAATGGTGGCACACCACACTGACGCGCTCGCCATAGATGTCCTTGCTGTGGAGCGCCTCGTTCATCTCCTGGGCGCCACGCGGACAGTTGGGGCAGCGCTGCGTGGTGAACTCCTCCACCAAAACGTTGCGCTGGAAGGCTGCGAAACTGGCTTCCGCGGTATTGTTGGCCATGTTCTCGTCGGTGGCGTTGTCGAGGCTGCTGATGTTGACGCTGATGGGCTGTGAGGCGTCGATGACACTGCTGGCCGTGAAACTGAAGGCCACGGTGGCCTGGCGACCGCTCTCCACGGTCTGTGCCACATGGTGGGTCACTTCGTCGATGCCACCGCCTGAGATGGTGAGCGTGAAGCCCTCGATGTCGCTGGCAGCGACATTGGCCACATCGGCCTTGAGCTGATAGGCGGTCATGCCCTCAGCCAGGTTGGGCACGATGGCGACGCTGTTGAGCGCCAGGTCGTACTGCGGCAGGGAAGAGCCACTGACGACGGCCTCGATGCTGATGGCACCCTTGTCGCTGAAGTCTTCCCATTGGGTATTGTCGTTTTTCTTGAAGAAGGCCGTGCCCTCAGGCGTCGAGCCCACCACAGAAACGGCATTCGAGAGCGACGTGTGGTGGTAGGTGTAGCCCACGTAGAGTCCGTCGGCCAGGTTCTCGATGGTGTAGGCCTCGTTGAGGTTCACCTCGTTCCAGCCCTGCTGCACACGCTTCTGCTTGCGGTTGAGCTTACCCTCGGCCAGGTTGTCGCCATCGAGCGATGGGCGCACCCACACGGACAGTTCGTCGATGTTCAGGCGGGTGGCCAGTCCCACGCGGATGGTGGTGATTTCATTGCCTGCCATTCCGCTGAGCACAGAGGAGGGGATGAAGATGGCTGCCGACGTGTTGCCGACGCCCATATCGCCCCATGTGGTAGATGTAGACACTTCGCCGTTGCAATAGCCGAAGTTGAATGTCTGTGCATGGGCCACCAACAGGGTAGCCCATGCACAAAGTGTCAGAATAGTTTTTCTCATGTCTTTATTTCATTACTTTCTTGTTGTTCTGGATATAGATACCCTTGGACGTCTTTTCCACTTCACGCCCCTGCAGGTCGTAGATGGGTGAAGCAGGAAGTGTGACTGACGATGAGGTGATGCCCGTTGCCTCGCTGCCATCGGTCATGCCCACAGGACCGCCCACGATGGTGAGCGTGCCGTTGACATAGGTGACGTCGTCGGCAGTGATGGTGCCACGGCTCACGACGATGGGATAGTCGCCGGCAGGAGAGGTCTTGGTGGCCTCACAGCTGATCTGCGGCAGGCCATGCACGCGCTGGCCAATGATCTCGAAGTAGTACTCGTCAACGTCCTCGCCATAGTTGCGGGTGAGGTTGCGGGCGCGGATCAGGGTGCCCACCTCCGTCACGTTGTCGCTCTTGAAGAGCTGGCTCCAGCCCTCAGCCTCCTCGTAGAACGCACGGCTGCCGGCACGCAGGTAGAGCATCAGGAATCCAGGATCGACGCCCTCGAACGTGGTGGCTGTGGCGGTAGCGGGTGTGTAGCCGCTGACGTGCAGTTCGCGCATGATGAGCACATTGGCAAAGGCGCGGTCGCCCAAAGTCTTCAGCGATGCGGGCAGGTAGACCACGCGCACATACTTGCAACCTTCGAAGGCCTGCGGGTGGATGGCGGTCACACCGCTGCGGATGTTCACCGTGTCGGCTGCTGTGGGCAGCACGGCAATCACTTCGCTCTGGTCTTTCGTATAGACCACGCCGCCTTCCACGACATAGTCCAGGTCGCCATCTTCAGGCAGCGTGAGGCTGTTGAGGTTCGAACAGTTGGCCAGGGCACCGTCGCCATACGAGGTCATCGTGAGCGGCAGCTTCAGGTTGCGCAGGTTGGTGCAGCCGTAGAAGGCCTGTGCGGGCAATTGGTTGTCCACCAGACTGGCCGTGCTCAGGTCGATGTCGGTCAGCGTGGGCATGTTGGCCATCTTATAGAGGTCGTCGGCATTGAGCGTGCCCGTCACCTTCAGGCCACTGATGTTGATGCTGCTGCCCAGCATCTGCTGCACAGCATCTATCTGCTGGGCCAGTGTGCCCGGCTCCTCGACGGAGATATTCTGCGTCACACCCTTTGCCTTGCTGGGCGGTGCGATGCCAAGAATCATTTCCTGAGCCTTCGAGAATTGGTAGACACGCGGGTTGAGCAGGCTCACGTTGTAGTAGCCATCCAGGCGTCCGTACCATCCCCAATTCACGTGTACCAGACCGTCGGCATTGTAGCCATCGACGACGAAAGCATGGCCGCCCTGGTCGTTGGCATCGGCACCGGCATAATAGACGGGTCCCACGTTGGAGAGGTCGTTGAAGAGCATGTCGCACCACTCCTCTTCCGTATAGAGCTCGCTGAAGCCCATCAGGTCGCTGCGCGTATAGGCAGTGGCTGTCGTGATGTCGAAATACTCGCGCAGTCCGTTGGCGGCATCGTCGGTGATGGCGCCTGAAGCGGCGTGGCCATACTGCATGACAGCCATCATGCCCATGGCGTGCGACAGGTCGGCCACTGCCTGTGCCTCCTCAGCCGTGTAGTTGCCCACGGTATAGGTGTTGCGCATGTGTGCCCAATCGAAATGACAGGTGGAGAAATCGAAGAAATAGTTGGTGCCTGTGGGATCGCCGTAGGGCACCAGCAGCGTTGTGGTGCCATGGCCTGTCTGCGGATACTGGTGATAATTCAGGATCTGTGACGTAGCGGTGGCCACACAGCCCACCAGCGTAGGACGCGGAAGGAGTTCGGCATCGGGGAGCACAGGGCACTCGTTGTTGTAGGGTTCCTCCTGTCCCCACTCTGTGGAGAGCATCGGGCGCACCTCGGGCAGATACTTGTCGGGGTTGGGTTTCACCACGCGCGCACGTTCATTATTATTGATATAATAGGCCACAGCCTCTTCCATGGTCGAGAGCCACCATTGGAAACCGTCGTTGCGCTGGTCGGCCTCGTAGGTCTTGGTCGAAAAGCCCAGCACGTCGGGCAGCAGGTCGTCGTTGGCCATGATGGCGAATCCGCCGTCGGCATAGCCCATGACGGTGATGTTCTGCTTCTCGGCCAGCACCACAGGCATGTCTCTGCGCGGCGCCTTATGGGCGGCGGACAGCTGTGCGTTGAGGGCTTTGGCGGCAGCCTGCTTCATCTGCTGCTGCGTACGGGGTGCGGCCTGCATGGTGGTGGCACCCATGAGTGCCACGGCCATGATGATTGTTATCTTGTTGATTTTCATATCTACACTTATTTGATTACCTTTTTGCCATTCACGATATAGATCGTTGACGAGTTGGGAAGTTGACGAGTTGACGAGTTGTTACTCACACGGCGACCCAGAAGGTCGTACCAGATTTCCGTAGGCTGCTGTTCAACAACAGCATTCACACTTGTCGGGATCACCACAGGATCGTCGAAGGCACTGTCAGCGATGGTCACGTCATCAATGAAGATGGGCTGGTCGGCCACGCCCGTGGCCAGGAATTTCATCACGATGTAGCTCTGGGGCTTCAGCGGGGTGAGGTCGATGGTCTCCTGTTTCCACTGCGTGGAGGTGGCCTCGCTGTAGTCGACGGTCAGGAAGACAGTCTCTGTGCCGTCGGGCTGCCAGGCTTTCACCACGAGGGTGGCCTCGCTGCCTGCCTCAGCCTTGTGGCTGAAGGTCAGCACAGGGGTCTTCACGCCCACGAAGGTCAGGCGCTGGGTGTTGAACGAGCTGTAGTCGCCCGTGGTGTAAGGCATGAACATCAGCGAACCGGCATCCTCGCCAGCGGCATCCATCGTCGAGGGGTTGAACGAGCGCACGCCGTCCTGCTCTGTCCAGATGCTGGCCTTGATGTGTCCCATGGCGAAGGTCTCGCGATAAGGCAACGTGAGCGGCCATCCTGTGGCGATCTTGGCAACACCGTCGCGGCTGGAGCCCACGGCATTCTTGGCCACGACTATCCACTTGGCAATGTCGAAGTTCTCTGTATCGGTATAGTCGGCATCTACCTGGCGGTCGGTACCTGTGTAGATGAGCTGGTCTTTCTGTCCGAGGTCATTGGTGGCATACACCTCGTAGGTCACCTCTTCAGGGCGCACCACATAGCCGTTTTCGCCCGTGGCCGGCACCTCAGCCCACTCGAAATGGACGCTCTGGCCATTGTCCTGGATTTTGGTCACCACAGGAGCCTGCGGCACGTCCACGCCCACGTAGACGGGTGCTGCCTCAGCCCGCAGGCCGTTGCCCTCCTCGTTGTAGGCAATCACGGTATAGTAGTTGTAGCCGTTCACGGGTCCATCGTCGGTAAGCGTCTGGGATGAACCCACGACGGGCTGGTCGATGGTGGCAATGACGGTCTCCTCGCGCAGCACCTCAATCTTGGTGATGCTTGTCAGCGCATCGCCAGCGATGGTCTTCGTGGGTGCATTGAACGCGATGGTGGTCTGCAACTGTCCTGTAGGCTCAGCCTCTACGACGAGGTTCTCCACACGGGCGGGTGCTGCCGGCGAGGCATTCACACGAATCTCTATGTCGTCGAGATAGAGCGAAGAGCCCTTGTTCGGCGTGGCATGGAAGCCAAAGCAATAGCTGCCGGCCTCGTCCACGATGAACTCCTTCTCAAACTTGACATACGACGTGTTGCTGATGGAGCGCTCAGGAATCAACATCGTGGTCATGGCGTCGATGGCAGCCGACCGTCCGAACATCACCTCAAACTTCTCTGGCGTTTCCTCGTAGCCCACCTTCATCCTGAAGCGCAGGACGTAGGCATTGCCTGGCTGCAGCTGCACGGCAGGCGTGAAGAGCCAGTCGTCGGTGGCACCGTCGGTCTGGCACCACATCTCCTCGAAATTCGTCACCTCGCCACCCAAGTAGCTGGATGAGGTGTGCAGTTTCCAGGTCAGTTCGCCCCAACGGTCGCTGTCACCGTTCACGTTCACGACAGTGAAATACTCCAGGTGGTTGCCCTCGCCGAAGTGTTCCACGAAGGGCACGCCAAAGCCGTCGCCCGCCACCTGCTTGTTCGACAGGGCGCGCGCGCTGGGAGTGCCGTCGTTCACGGCAGCCACGGCATAGACATACTCTTTCAGCGTGGTTATCTCAATCTGCTCTGTGAAGGTGGTGCCGCTGACGCCCTGGGCAGCCAGCGTCTCTTCACCATCCACAATGCGATAGATATTATAGGTCAGCGTGCCCATGTATCCGCCGTTGACGCACTCTGTGGGAGCCGTCCACGTGAGGTTCACCTGGCCGTCGCCCGTCATGCTCAGCACCACATTGGTGGGTGCCTTGGGTGCATCGGGGCCTATCCACTGGGTGAGCGAGGCGGTCTGTCCTTCGCCCACCTCGTTGGCCAGCTTCACGACGAAGGTGACGTTGCCACCCTCTTCCAGGGTGAGGGGCAGCGTCACAGTGGCGCCAGCCTCCACGGTTCCCTGTACGGTCTGTTCTATGCCGTTCTCGATGCCGTAGGTCAGCGTGTAGTTAAGCTCGCCCGTCAGTTCCTGATGGTCGAAAGTTTCTGTGGGAGCCGTAAACGAGAAGGTGCCGCTCAGCGAGCTGCCCTCGAAGTCGGCAGTCAGGTTCGTAGCCTTGGCCGGAGAGCCTGCAGCAGCAGGTTCACCCACGATCACCATGTCGCCAAAGTAGTCGAACTCGTTGGGGAACTCGCCCACCTCTGTACGCTGCAGGGTGTTCAGGTTCACGCTATAAAGCTTGCTATGACCATAGTAGTTGCTCTGTGTGCAGTAGTAGAACTGGTTGGTCACGGGGTCGATCTCGCCCGTCGAAGCGCCGCCGAATCCTTCTATCTGGCCTTTCACGGTCTCGCTGCCATTGGTCGTGTTGATGCTGACCAAGTTGCCGCTGTTGTCAATGCCGTAGAGTTCGTTCAGGCCTGTCACGCCCAGCGCCACATAGTTGCGGGTGGGCTGGCAGATGTCTGTCCTGACAAGGTTCACATAGTCCACAGTGCCCAGCATGCCGTCGGCAAACAGCGCATAGACCGTTCCGTCCATGCCGCTGGCGGTCTCGCTGATGGCGAACTTCTTGTCGACGTCGCGCTGTGTCATCGTCCAGTTGTTGGTGTCGATGGCATAGAGTATGTAGCGGTCGGCGGTGAAGAAGCCCTGCTGGAAGTTCATACCATAGAGTTTGCCGTCCTGATAGCCCATGCCGTAGCGGAAATAGAGCTCAGGGGCGTTTTTCCGGCCTTCGATGGCCGACGGGTCGTTGGCAGGGAAGCCATAGACGCCGTTCTCCTCGCGGTTGGGGTTGCTGGGGAAGCTCACCCAGATTTCTCCGTCCTGGGCATGCGTCTCCACCGTCATTCCCAAGCAGAGGAATAGCAAAAAGAATAGGTGCTTGATGTTTCTCATGAAAAACGAAAAAAAATGAAAGTCCACAAAGAGGCACACCTTGTCGGTGCCCCCCTTGTGGACCTATGGTTCGTGTTTATTTTACAATTGCTTTCTTACCGTTCTGGATATAGAGACCCTTGGTGGGGTTCATCACGCGGCGACCCTGCAGGTCGTAGATGGGTGATGCCTGGCGGGCGATGGTAGCAGTCTGGATGGCAGTGGGATCGGCAGGAGCCTCACCGGCAGCGGCGATGATCACGTTGCTGCCGTCCTCAGGTGTGTCGATGTAGCACTGGTTGGCCTCCACGGCGTTGGCCTTGCCCATCACGATGTTGGCGGTCTCGCCCTCAGCGGCCCGCTTCATCACGCTGACGTTCTCAGCCTCCATGGGCAGACAGGTACCCTTCAGCAGGTTGCCCTCGATGGCAGCCACTTCCTCGTCGACGGGAATCACGACATTGCTCACGGCAGCGGCACTCTTCGAACGCAGGATTACGCCAGTCATGGCAGGCACCTTGCCCTCAATCTGTGTCAGATGGGCCACGCCCTCGTTCACAGCGTCGATGTAGTAAGCCTCAACGCCGTCCTTCAGCTCGTAGGGGAACTCCGTGAACATCGTGGTGTAGTAGTTGGCATCCACGTCGATCAGCTGCTCGTCCATCTCCACCATCAGGGGGTTCACATCGTCAACGGGCTGCATGATCCAGACAATCTCCTCTGGGTTGATGGCATCGAAAGCGCCCTCCTCGCCGAAGGTGCCACTCAGTGAGTTGAATCCGGCCACATACAGCTCGCCCTGCTCGTTCTCGCAGATATAGTATTGCTTGTCCAGTTCGATGGGCTCCAGCACATGCTCAATGTAGGCAAGAGCCTCGCCATCGAGTTCCTTGGCTGCCTCTTCAATCACCTGGCGCTTCACAGCTCCGAAGAAGTCGAAGCTCAGGTCCAACACCTGATCGTCAATGTGGTATGCGCTCAACTCGTCCATGGTCTTCTGGATGCGGATGCCACCCACATTGTCGGCGGGTGAATGGAACATCAGATTAAATCCGTTCTCCACATTGGGCACGGGCGAAAGATAGATGTTCAGGTCGAGGTAGCTCTTCCAGACTGTCATGAAATTCTTCACGGCACCTCTGAAAGTTTCAAGCGACGTAAGCGTCATGGGGTTGAAGAACTGCGTCAACGAGACCATCAAGTATACCCTTGCATGGATGTTGTCCGGATTCTCGTACCACTCCTTCACAGCGTCGCTCTCGCTGAAGTTGTCGAAGGCGTCGTTCACATACTTTGCCAGCTTGCTCAGGTAGCCGCCGACGTAACTGATACCCTGGTTCGTGAAGTCGTAGGTAGTGTAGCTTCCGCTCTTCCAGGCAGTCCTGCCCATCAAATCCTGCAATTGGGCAACGAAATCAGGACTTGTCGGATCGAGCTGCTCCATATCGTCACCAAACATATACATGCCATCGGTGTCGTAGTAGAATATGCTGCCCGGCATGGTGCGTGCATCGTTCTCTGTGGCATTGAGGCTGAAGCCATACTTCTTGTCCACGTTCAGCACATCGCCGTAGCCATTGTGAACGATGCGGAAATAACCCGTCTCGATGGTGGGATAAGTGGTTTCACCTTCTTGTGCCATTGCAGGCACACTCGTCATGGCCATCATGGCCAGAGCAAAGTAAATTTTTCTCATAAATGTAGTTGTTTAAAGTTTAAAGGTTTTTAGATGGGCGCAAAGGTAGACATTTTCCCCGACCCTCACAATAATTCTTCCAAAAATAAATGCTTACGCTCGTTTCTTTAACGCTGCTTAACGGCAATAAACACAAAAAAGTCCTACCTCCGTCAGAAGGCAGGACTTTCATGCTATTCATTGCAATCTATTTTATTCCTCAGTATTCTCAGCGTCGATGGCCTTGATCTTCTGGCGCACCAGCTCGCAGTCGTCCTTGAGCTTCTGCACCTTGCGATTCATCTCATCAATCAGCGAGTTACCCTTCTTCGAGGCAGCGTTCAGGAAGCCCAGATTATTCTCGTAGGTCTGAATCTCCTGTTTCATCGCCTCGTAGCGGCGCATCAGCCGTGAGCGCTCGTTGTCCAAAGCGTCGACACCCTTCTCGGCCATGCTCTTCAGGTTGTTCTTGAAACTGTCCAGACGGCGGCGTGCCGTGCTGATGTTCAGCTCCTTATAGATCTTGTCGAGCACCTCGTGATACTCCTTATAGAGCTTGTCCTTCTCCTTGAAGGGCACGTGTCCGATGCTCTGATACTCCTCGATGAGCTGCTGCACGCGCTGCTGCACGTCGTCGCCAGCCTCCTCCAGAATACCCTTCAGCTGCTCTATCACGCCACGCTTCTTCTCCAGGTTCTCGCGTTCCGCATTGCGTGTGCCGGCATTGGCGGCGTTGCGAGCCTCGAAGAACTTGTTGCAGGCGCTGAGGAAGTCGTTCCACAGCTGGTCGCCCAGTTTCTTGGGCACCGTGCCGATGGTCTTCCACTCTTTCTGCAGGTTGATCAGCTTGTCGCTCGTCACCTTCCAGTCGGTGCTGTCGGCCAGGGCCTGAGCCTGCTCCACGAGGGCGCGTTTCTTCTCCGCATTCTCTGCGAAGCGGGCCTTCATGTCCTTGAAGAACTCACCCTTGCGGCCGAAGAAGTCGTCGCAGGCAGCGCGGAAGCGCTCGAATATCTTCACGTTCATCTTCTGCGGAGCGAAGCCGATGGTCTTCCATTCAGCCTGTATCTCGATAATCTCCTTCGTACGGCGCTCCCAATCGGCGGCCGACTTGTTCTCCTCCTTGGCGATGGCTTCCACGCGCTCGCAGAGGGCCGTCTTGCGGGCGAGGTTCTCCTCCTCCTTGGCGCGCAGGTTGTCGAAGTGCTGCTGGTGCTTCTTGTTGATCACCGTCGATGCAGCCTTGAAGCGCTGCCAGATCTCCTCGCGCAGCTCTTTCGACACGGGTCCCGTCTCGCGGTATTCCTGGTGCAGTTTCTGCAACTGGTGGAAGGCGCTAATCACGTCGGGCTCTTCGTCCAGTCGCTCAGCAGCCTCACAGAGCTTCTTCTTCAGCTCCAGGTTCTTCTTGAAGTCATACTCGCGGGCCTCGCTGTTCAGCTTCAGCAGGTCGTAGTACTGCTCCACATAGTGCTGGTAGTTGCGCCACAGCTCGTTGGCCTTCTCTGCCGGCACCAGCTTAATCTCCTTCCACTCCTGCTGCAGCTTCTTGAACTCCTGGAAGTTCTTGTTGGCATCCTCGGGCGTGGTCACCATGTTCTTGATCAGCTCGATGATCTCCAGCTTACGCTGCAGGTTCTCCTCCTTTTCCTTCTCCAGTTCGAGGAAGGCATGGGCGCGCTTCTCCTTGATGAGCCCCATCTCCGCCTTGAAAGTCTCCTCGTCGGCATCGGGCACCACCTGATAGGTCTCAGGGTCGCCGCCGGCATCGAGATATTCCTTCATGGCAGCCTCGCGCTCAGCGAAGTGCAGTTTGTAGAACGTTGTCTTGAGCAGGTCCACCTCTTCCTTGGCGGGAGTCTCCTCCCCGTGTGCCAGTTCTTTCATGCGCTCAATCACTTCCTGCTTCGTCTTGTACACCTTCTTGGGTTCCTCGGCCACGGGTTCTTCCACGGTGGGAGCCTCAGCCACAGGTTCTTCCACGGCGGGAGTCTCCTCTTGGGCAGGTTTCTCGGCAGGGGTTACTTCTTGGGGTTCTGGCTCTGCGGCCACGGCCGGCTCTGCCACCGGCTCTTCATTGACAACGTTGTTCTCTACTTCGTTGTTCACTTCTTGTGCCTCTTGTGCGAGGACGTTCTCTTGAGAGTCCATCATTTTCTAATGATTAAAGTTCATACTACAGATACCTATTATTTGCCCACGACAACAACGCGCCACAGGCAAAAGTAGGTTTTTTCCGTGCAAATGTAACGAAAATTCTTCAAACCAACAAAGATTTAATCATTTTTTTTATCATTTATGATAATTTTCGACACACTGGGTTCGGTTGGAAGTGTGTTAAACGCTGTCGCGTATAGGCACATACTTTTATGATTGACGGAAATGACATCGATGGAAGCCCCCCCACGGTTTGACGTTTTTTTGCTCGAAAGTACGCGAAAAAGCAAAAAAATCGGCTTTTTCTTCGCCAATTCAGAATTTTGCAGTAACTTTGCACCCGATATTGGGGTATGTGTCACTTCGCATACCTGATGATGAACCCTTAAAAACAATTCAATATGGACGACTATCCGGCGGAAAGACAGAGAGAGAGCTTCAGTAGATTGCTGAGGGAGCGGACCCTATAGCCTCAATGCCGCCGGGTTCATCCTTCGGCGCAGTAAAGTATCATTTCCCGTGGTAGAAAGGACAACTGCGGGAATCAAAAGAAGGATGAACACATGAGAACTTATTGGAACACAAACAAAGGACTGAGGGCCCTGACGGAATGGGAGCCCAACTGCTGGATCCAGGTGACCTGCCCCACGGAGGAAGACCGGCAGATGCTCGAAGAGCGATTTCAGATTCCCGACTATTTTATCAGCGACATCAGCGATACCGACGAGCGCGCACGCTATGAGTATGACGACGGCTGGATGCTCATCATCCTGCGTATCCCCTACGTGAAGGAGATACGCTCGAGAACTCCGTACACGACCATCCCGCTGGGTATCATCCACAAAAGGGATGTGACGATCACGGTGTGCTTCTACGAGACGGACATGATGCTGGACTTCGTCAGCTTCCAGCAACGGCGCGCAGAGGGGTTCACGGACTACGTGGACATGATTTTCAGACTGTTTCTCTCGAGTGCAGTGTGGTACCTGAAACGGCTGAAACAAATCTCGACCATCATTGACAAGGCAAAACGCAACCTGGACCACGACGTGAACAACGAGTCGCTCATCGGACTGTCGCGCCTTCAGGACTCGCTGACGTACTTCATCACCTCTATCCGTGGCAACGAGAACCTGCTGGCGAAGCTGAAGTTCAAACTGCAGGTGGACGAGTTGGACGCCGACCTCATCGAGGACGTGAACATCGAGATGAGTCAGGCACGGGAGACGACGAATATCTACTCGAACATCCTGGAGTCGACGATGGACACGTATTCTTCGATCATCAACAACAACATGAACCGCGTGATGCGTACGCTGACGAGCGTGACGATCATCATGATGTTCCCCACGCTGGTGGCTTCGCTCTTCGGCATGAACTTGATCAACGGCATGGAAGCGAACCCGTTCGGCTTCTGCGTGGCGCTGGTGGTGAGCATCGTGGCGAGCGTGGCCTCATGGATCATCTTGCGACACAAGCGGCTGATGTGATGACGAATACGGGCGTCTTACCCTGACTCATGAGATGCGGATTTCAAAATCCGTATGACCCATTCTGCTAACCATCATCACCTAATACCGAACCCTCAAAAATTGCCAAAATATTTGGGGGTTCGGCTGTTTATTTGTATTTTTGCAGGAAAAATTGAAGATTATGAATAGGAAGAGATACGTAGTATGGGCCTGCCTATTGTGGGCAACGGCCTTGACGGCATTGGCCGACGACTGGACGAGATATGTGGACCCGCGCATCGGCAGCGAGGGACTGGGCCGTGTGTTCATCGGACCGGCAGCTCCCTTCGGCATGGTGAGGCCGGGGCCCGACTGCACCTGCAAGCCGAACAGCGGATGGCTGCCCATGCCAGAGGTGGTGACGGGCTTCGCGCAGACTCATGTCAGCGGCACAGGAGGCGGACCGAAGTACGGGAATATCCTGATACAGCCGTACATCGGTGAGTTGGAGGGCCGAAACCATGAGCAGCGGCGCGTGAGCGAGGAGATGGCCTGTGGCTACTATGCCACGACGTTTGAGAGCGGCATCCATACGGAGATAACCGCTGGGGAGCGCTGTTCGTTCTATCGGATTTCGTGGGGTGCGGGGAGTTCTCGAGGGTATGAGGGTGCCCCCCTCTGCCTAATGATCGACTGCGGTTTCTTCCTCGGCGAAAACCCCATCCCCAATGCCCGCGAGGCGCAGCAGTTTGTGGGCTCAGAGATAGAAATCGTCAGCGAGACGGAGGTGAGGGGTTTCAGCCGCATCCGTGGCGGATGGAACAACGGACGCGCCTATACGGTGTATTTCTGTCTGGTGAGCGACACTCCCTTCGAAGAGACCAAGACCTGGGAGGACGCCCAAAGCAAAACGGGGGCTTGGTTGAGGTTTGGTTTTCGAGGAGCGGAGAGCGAGGAGCGGGAAGCGAGAAATGATTTTCGAGGAGAGAGAAATGCCCTACAATCTCCCATTACATTGAAAATAGGCATCTCGTTCGTCAGCGCACTGCAGGCGAAACGGAACATCTGCGAAGGCTCGTTCGACGAACAGTTGGCACAGACTCGACAGCAATGGAACGACCTGCTGGGACGCATCGTGATAGATGGCAATGAGGAGCAGAAACGTATGTTCTACACGGCCCTCTACCACACTATGCTCATGCCCTCGGATCGCACGGGGGAGAATCCGTTGTGGAATGAGGTTCGAGGAGAGAGGAGAGAGGAGAGAGGAGAGAGAAATGAACTTAAAGCAGAGAAAAGCGAGGAGTGGGAAGCGATGCCGTACTACGATGACTTCTACGCGCTGTGGGACACCTATCGGACATCGCTGCCGCTGATCACGCTGATAGACCCTGACCGCGAGCGCGACATCGTGAAGTCGCTCATCGACATTGGCCTGCACGACGGCTACATGCCAGATGCCAGGAGCGGCAACAGCAACGGACGGACGCAGGGCGGCAGTCATGCGGAGGTGGTGGTGGCCGACGCCCTGGCGAAGGGGCTGCAGGGCATCGACTATGAGGCAGCACTGCAGCTGATGCTCAAAGACGCTGACGTGCCGCCAGGCGGCAACGAGGAACAAGAGGGGCGCGGCGGACTGGTGGCGTACAACACGCTGGGCTACGTGCCCTATGGCATCGACCGCGCCGGCACACGGACAGTGGAATATGCCTTCGACGACTGGTGCATCGCGCAGGTGGCCAAGACATTGGGACACAACGACCTGTATGAGCGGTTCATGCGGCAGTCGGGCAACTGGAAGAACCTCTGGCGCGCAGACTACGAATGGGACGGCATCCGCGGTTTCATCATGCCTCGCAGCGAAGACGGACAATGGCTCGACAGTGTGCCGATGAGAGGGAATGAATATCGAGGGTACGGAGGAATGAGAAATCGAAGGTACGAGCATAAAGAAACCCTCGCACCCACGACAAATCCCCTATTCCTCTACACGCCCATCATCCGCGAGGGACCGTGGTACGTGCCCTGGTGGGGGACCTTCTTCTACGAGGCCACCTCAGAGGAGTATTCTCTGAGTGTGCCACACGACGTGGCGGGACTCATCGAACTGTGCGGCGGCAAGGAGGCGTTTCGCCAGCGATTGGACACTTTCTTCGAGCGCGGCTACTACAACGTGGCCAACGAACCGTCGTTTCTCACACCCTGCCTCTACCACTGGATAGGACGCCCTGACCTCTCGACGGAGCGGGTGAGGGAGATTGTCGGCAGGCATTTCAACGACTCGCCCACAGGATTGCCTGGCAATGACGACAGCGGCGCCATGTCGTCGTGGCTCGCCTTCCACATGATGGGGTTCTACCCGCTGGCGGGCACCGATCGCTATCTGCTCCTGGCGCCGATGGTGAAGGAGTACACGCTGGGCCGACTGCATGTGGTGGCGAAGAACTTCTCTGAGAAGGGCGGAAGGGTGAAAAGCATCGTGCTTAACGGCAAGAAACTGAACCGCGACTGGATCAGCCACGAGGAACTGACAATGGGTGGAGAACTGGTGTTCAGCCTCACCCCCGACCCCTCTCCAAAGGAAGAGGGGCGTAGATACCATCTTCCGTCCCATGAAGGCAATCTCGCACCTACACACCTACACACCCACGCTCCTTCGAAGAATGCCCTCGACCCCTCAATGAACATCTCCTACACCCTCCACCGCCAATACCGCACGTGGCCGCTTTCGTTCGCGTGGGAGGGCGACACGCTCTGCGTGGGTTGCAAAGAGGCGTTTTATCATATTGCCCGCAAGGAAGTGGAGCAAGCCAACCGTTTCTGCTGGCAACAGCCTTTGGACGGCAAGACCTTCGAGGCCAACGGCACGTTTGCCTTCATCTCCCTGAAAGCATGGAACGAGCTGGAGGAGAACGGATCCTTTGTCTACGACGGCATCACCTGGAACCGCATGGACGAGACAGCCTCCCCTACTCCACCGCCACACGACAGTGGTACGCAGCCGATGATCCATGTGAAGGCTGTCGACAACCCCACAGAGATGTGGATAGCCCATCCCAACGGGTCTAAAGCCCTCGGAACGGGACTGCCCCTGGTCGTTGAGATGCGCCACACCCCCTTCGCCGTGGAGTGGAGGATTGGCAGACAGAAATAAAGGCATGCCGCTACTGCAGCGGAACTGAGGATCCCATCGAGAAACGCAGAGTGCCGCCACAAAGGATGTCGTCGTGGGAGAGGTAGGGCTGCGTGAGGGGCTTTCCGTTGAGGGTTATCTTTTGGACATAGATATTCTTGTCTGACACACTGTCGGCAAGAATGGTGAAGGTGCGGCCGTTCTCGAGGTGGAGGGTGATCCGCGGGAAGACGGGAGCTCCTATATAATAATAAGGTGTTGCAGGACAGACGGGGTAGAAGCCCATGCATGCGAAGAGAAGCCACGACGACATCTGACCGGCATCGTCGTTTCCAGAGAGGCCGCCTGGAGCATCGAGATATTCTGTGTCAATGATGTGGCGGACATATTTCTGCGTTAGCCACGGCGCATCGGCCACATTGAACATCCACGCCACCTGATGGCAGGGTTCGTTACCGTGCCAATAGCGACCGCAGGTGAACATGGAGTCGAGCTTTGCCACAAACTTTTCCTTTCCACCCATCACTTGCATCAGCCCTTCCGGGTTGTGCGGCACGTACCAGGTGTAATGGCAGGGTGCACCCTCCGTAATGTAGGGCTGTTTGAGGAAGGGTGAGGGGACAACGCCCCCAACGGTTCCCTTTTCAGTCCCAGAGAGGGCCACATTAGTTTTGAGGAAATTCGAAGCCCCATCGTGGGCTGTATGGGGGGCCATGCGACCGTTCGCATAGCCTGTTTCTATGTCGATGACATTGCGCCAGTTTTCAGAGCGGCGCATCAGTTCCGTGTAGTCTTTTTCCTTGCCCAGCGCTTTGGCCACCTGCGCCACACAGAAGTCGTCGTAGGCGTATTCCAGTGTGCGCGACACCTGTTCCCGCTGGTGGAACGCCTCAGGGACGCTGTCCTCCAAGGGGATGTAGCCGTAGCGCAAATAGCTCTTCAGGGCGCGACGCCCCATGCCGTTCTTGTATTCCTGATAGGTCTTCGGCGACTCGAAGGCGTTCTTGCGCATGGCCTCGTAGGCCGTCGTGATGTCGAACGAGCGGATGCCCTTCACCCAGGCATCGGCCAGGACGGAGGAGGCATGGTCGCCAATCATCGCCGCCGTGTAGCTGTTCCAACAGGGAAAGATGGGTAGCCAGCCGCCCTGCTCGTACATGCGCACAAGCGACTGCATCATCTGCCTAGCCAGCGAGGGAGTGAGTATGTTGATGAGCGGGTGCTGGGCGCGGTAGGTGTCCCAAAGGCTGAAGTCGCTGTATTGGGTGCAGCCTGGGGGAAGGGTGAAGATTTTGGGAGATACCATGGTATGGCGACTTACAGAACCGGAGACGGGGGCCTTGGCAGAAACTTGGGAGAGGGCTTGGGAAGCAGACTGAATGGCGGTTCCCTGGGCGAAGGCGGGATAGCGGCCGTCGGCATCGCTGATGGCATGGGGGAGGAACGAGGCGCGGTAGAGAGCGCCATAGAACTTGTGAAGGAGAGCGGTGTCGGAGCTTTCCACATCAATGAGCGAGAGGCGCTTCACCCAGATGCTCTCCAGCTGGCGACAGGTGCCGTCGAAGTCCCAATGAGGGATTTCCGCATCGAGATTGCAGAGGGCGCCTCTGACATCGGTGAACGAGGAACCCGCCTTGACCAACAGTGGCACATCGGCTTGGATCTCGAAGCAGAGATAGGCGCCGATATGCTCTTTGCCAGCGATGGCGGTCTGGCCTGGATAGGTATTCTCACCATCGAAGACGCCATACTCCAAGGGCACTTGCCGGAACCTCAACGCATAGTGGCCAGCAAAGCCGGCACTCTCGCCCCATCCCTGATAGATGCGATGGACGGGGTTGGTGGCCGTGATGAGACGGTTCTCAATGTCGATGCACACACTGCCTTGCCCCTCATCGCTGTTAGGCTGGAGGATGAGGAAGAGTTTTCGGGGGCCGAGATTTGTTTTCGTGTTATCATGCCTCGAAAGCTGAGAATAGCGGAAGATGGCAGCGCGGCTGGTGGCCGTCATCTCGGCTTGCAGCTGTTCGTCGGTGAGGAACACGCTATAATAATGAGGATGGGAAATCTCTTCTTCGTGGGAGAAACGCGTGGCGCGCTGCTCTGGCTGCGTGCGGAGCGTGCCACAGACAGCTGCCAAGGTGAACGAGCCGTAGTCCTGCGTACACCCACCCACGAGCCAATGGCTGTTGCGGAAGCCCTGAAAAAGCGAGTCGTTATAGTAGAAAGGTGCCACGCACTTGAGCTCTGTGGCTCGCGTCTGCGGTGTCCAGAAGTTCATGCCAAAAGGCTCCAAGACAGCCGGGATGGTCTGGCCCCACTCCTCGCTGTGCTGGCCGAAGAGCCCCGCGGTCTGGGTGATGCTGGGGGCAGAGCCAGTGAAGGTGTTGATGCCATCAAGCATTTGTTCAACAAACGTTCTGTTCTCCTGTGCCATGCACAATACCGGCAGACAGACGACGCAACAGAAAAACGCACGAATGGAAATCATGATTTTCAAGGATTAGTTCGTTATGTCACCGCGATTGGGGATAAGCGGCTTTTCCCACACCACCTGCACACCATCGGTAAAGATATCAACGGCCTGATCGACATAGACGCCAAAGACCTTGTCGCGGATAAAACCCTCGTCGCGGCAGGGGCGACGGTCGTAGACACCTGAGGGGTAGTCGGTCTGCTTCTTCATGAACAGCCTCACGTTGTCGAAATAGACGTGGTTCACCTTGTCGGGCGTGTCGCCACCTACGAAACAACCGTTCTCACTCGTAGCTACGATATTGGAAAAGAAGATGCGGCTCACCTCGCCACAACGTCCCACCGTCTCGCCCTTGGGGAAGCGCCAGTTGGCATCCTTGTGGTTGCCGTTGGCTCGCGGATAGCTGGTCACGTAGATGGGTTCGGCCTTGCCCCACCACACATCAGACCACAGTCGGCAGTCGAGCATGATGTTGGAAAACACCACATCGCTGACCGTTCCCTCGTCGCGATTCTGAATACCGATGCCGCGGTTGGAGTCGCGGATGATGCAGTTGTCTATCATCACACGACTGATGGAGTCCATGTTTTCGCTGCCAATCTTGATGGCACACGAGCGACTTGCCATCACGCAGTTGGTCACCACGATATCCTTCGTGGGGCCATATTCCTCCCACTCGCGGCGGTTTTTCAGGCAGATGCAGTCGTCGCCCGAGGTGATGTGGCAGTTGGCGATGCGCACATGGCGCGAATGGTCTACATCGATGCCATCGCCATTGCGTATCTTCAGGTTGTTGAGCAACGAGATGCCATCAATGAGAGCCCCGTCGCAACCCACAAGATGCACCGTCCAATAGGCACCGTTGCAGATGGTGACATCGCGGATGATGAGGTTTTTCACACCAATGAGCGTCAGCACATGCGGCCGCGGGTCGAAGGTCGGGTCGGCCAAGGGCTTCAGCTCGTAGCTGTCGTCCAACTCTGCTCCCATGAAGGCCACGCCGTTGCCGTCAATGGTGCCCTGACCGGTGATGCTCAGGTTTTCCAAATCCTTGCACCACAGCCACATCATACCCTCGCCGCGGTTCGCCTTGAAAGCACTCAACTGGTAGAGATGCTCATCGGGATGCGCCACCCAGCGGCTATTGACCTCTAAATGGAGTTGCACGTTCGACTTCAGTTCCACAGGGCCAGAGAGGAACACCTTGTTGGCAGGAAACAACACCTGTCCACCACCCTCTCGCGAGCAAGCGTCGATGGCCGTCTGAATGGCAGCGGCATCGTTGGTCTGCCCATCGCCTTTGGCACCAAAATCCACCACGTTGTACACACCTGCATGAGCAGCAATCGACATCACGGCGCCCACCAACCAAAGGAGCGCGAAGAGCAACTGCCGACGGTTTTCTTCTGTTTTCTTCATCATACTGCGATTCCTTGCTTTTGGTGCAAAGTTACGGAATTAACAGAGAATGAGCAAATCGAGCGGGAGGAATTAAGCAATTTTATGAGATGAGACAGAAGAACAGAAGGATATAAAAACAGAGTAACAGAAGGACATATAAAGACAGAATAACATAAGAACATATAAAGACAGAGTAACGGAAGGACATATAAAGACAGAATAACATAAGAACATATAAAGACAGAGTAACGGAAGAACATAAAGACTGAAGAACAGGAGGCTACCGCATACATACCGATGCCATCAAACGTCATCTGATACCTGAGGAGGTGACACCAGCGCAGTCGAGCATCATTTATGCAGAAGAGGCTGATGTCTTGAATGTTGCCATGTTTGGCATGACTGCCAAGCAATGGCGCGAAATCAATCCAGAGCTGAAAGGCAACATTCGCGACTATGCAACCATCAACGAACTCATCTGTCTCTCAAACATGGAAAACATTAATGCCGTGCTTATCAACGACGGTATGCCACAAGGAGAACGCCTCGTGAAACTCAACAAGATTGCCATCCAGCAGATGCTGGTGCTTGAGAATAATGAAGGTAGGAAGTTGTTGAAATAGATTTTTTATGAAGGGGAAGAAATATACACAGACTCAACAAGTCATAGACACTCTACGGCAGCAAGGAGAGGGTTAACTCGAAATCGGCTGTTTTATAACTCGCGAAATCTTGTCATTCTAAATTACTCCATCCTTTCATTGTTGATTCAAGCGCGAATATGGCGAATAATTCTCAAAATCATGTTTTGTGGAAAACCCTATATAATCCGAATATTAATCCCCTCGAATTCGAGGGGTTTAGTAATCAGGCAGGTCTGGATGTTCCATTTAGCATTTTTACTCATATTTCAGAGAAAATACATAGTAATATAAACTTTCCTTTAAAATTTGTCGTTACTTTCATGGAATTTTAATACCTTTGCATCAAATTATAATCATATACCATTATGGCAAATCTAAATAGAATCAAAGTTGTCCTTGTCGAAAAGAAAAAAACAGGAAAGTGGCTTGCAGACCAACTTGGATAGTCTCCATGTACAGTTAGCAAATGGTGTCAGAATACAATTCAACCAGACTTGCAAACATTAGATAAGATTGCAAAACTCCTTGACGTTGACGTAAAGGACTTGTTAAATTCAACTGAAAAAAGGTACAATAATGGCAAAAGCAAAACCGTTTATCAAGTGGGCTGGAGGTAAGGGACAACTCTTAGATCAGCTTGACGCATACCTGCCAGAGGAATTTGGCGAAAGAAGAAATATTACTTATATTGAACCCTTTGTAGGAGGTGGGGCTATGCTTTTCTATATGTTACAGCGATACCCCAATATCCAGCATGCCGTCATCAACGACGTGAATTCCGATTTGACCACGTGCTATCAGACGATCAGGGACGCACCCGAAGAGTTGATAATCTCTATGATGGAAATACAGAATGCCTACAACGAACTTCAAACAGAGGAGGCACGCAGGGATTTCTTCCTCGCCGCTCGCGACCGCTATAATGAGAAAAATCTTGACCCTATAGAGAACACAACGAAGTTCATTTTTCTCAATAGGACCTGCTTCAATGGACTTTACCGCGTGAATAAAAAAGGGCTGTTTAACGTTCCTTTTGGCAAGTACATCAATCCACAGATTTGCGACCCTGTGACCATTCGGTTGGATAGCGAGTTGCTTCAACGTGTGGAGATTCTGACAGGTGATTTTGAAGCAACGCTTAATCACGTAGGCGATGGCTACAACTTCTTTTATTTCGACCCGCCATATCGCCCACTCAATGCGACATCAAGTTTTAATTCCTATTCAAAAGAGGACTTCAACGATGAGGAACAAATCAGGCTTCGTGACTTCTGCGCGAGATTAAATGAACGTTTGGGAATTGGCTGGATGCTCAGCAATGCAGATTGTTCGGCAAAAAATTCTGAAGACACATTCTTCGAGGATATATATAACGACTTTTTTATCAATAGAGTTTACGCTTCCAGAGCCATCAACGCAAACCCTTCAAAGCGAGGTAAACTCACAGAGTTGTTAATCTGCAATTACAGACCTGAAGGCAATGGTGCATATGCGGCAGAAGAAGTTGAATTGTTTAACCAAGAAGTATTATTATGAGCCAGTTCAAATTTGACTTCACGTTTGACGAACCCATCGTAACTATAGAGGAAGACGATTCAACGAGAATTCACGGTGGGCTTTTCATCGCTTTGTATGATGAGGAATCCTTGAAACTTTATCTTGACAAGGGACTTTACGGCTTCTTAATGAAGCCCGTTATGGCCCCTAAGCCAACAGCGCAAAGTCGCTATTATGCCATCCTTGCTGACTATGCATGTAGCCGAGAGGGAACAGATGTGTTTTTCTTTCTAAAACGTAAAATCGTTTATGGTGGCAAGATTTACGGCAATAAGGAAGTTGGTTCTTTCTATCTCAATGGCCAGACAAGTCCATTGGGAAGGAAGGCTGATGCAGATTTGTTCTGGGATGAATCTTTAAGAAAGAGGTATTTTGCAACGGATAAGCCTGGCGTATTCAAAGTCGCTAAAGATGGTGGCGACAAGGCGCAACCTTTCATGTTCCAGTTCTACCAGAACGAAAACACTGGTAAATACATCATATCTGACGACTTGTATTTTGAATTAGGCAAATATCCTTATCCACTGCCATCAAATAGTATGCAGGGGATGGGATTTTGCACATTGACCCCAGGTGAAGTCAAGACACTCAACGAACTCATATCCCAAAGTGATAAGAAGATTGAGTTTGAAGGATTGGGCGAGATAGACAAAAAAGGTGAAGAAACTGTTTTCAATGACGGATTGATTTCTTTGGATGAAGATTTGGTCAACGAAGCTCAGCTTGAGTTTACAATACTGGCATCTTTGGAACCATTCGCTGATTTCCTTACGGATGACTATGTGTTGTGCAGACAAGTACCAATATCGCCATTCAAGCCGTCAAAAATGGATAGGGCTGATATTTGTTTGTATAGCATGAACAGCCCCATCAAAAACGGCACTGTCCCCAATGTGGTAATTGAGCTGAAGAAGGAAAGGGCAACAAAACCAGCATATGAGCAAGTGACCCGTTATCTGAAATGGCTGGAAGCTATAACAGACAAAGAGGATTTTGAGAAAGTTTCAGTTTACATCATTGCTCCCCAAATAGGCAGAATCCGCAAAAGCGCTGTGGACTTGAAGTATCAGAACAAGATAAGAATGTACTCGATAGAGAATGAAGATTTCGTTGAACTAATCGGATAGAAGAATATGAATAAGGATTTTAATCTTTTTATGTCTCAATTACAAGAGACAAACCAAAGGCTTGATTTCTTCTGCGACTTTGATAAGATTGCAGCAAATGTAGATAATATCAAATTGAGCCTTTGTATGCTCAATAGCATGATAGGAACAACTGATTTACGAAGAAGTGTAGAAACAATCTGGAATAGAGATCGTTCTGCATTCAGCGTAATGGATATTCTTATTGCTGTTCGAAGCGAAGGAAAGAAGGTTGTTCTTAACTCTGCTGGCGATTGCATTATTCTTGATAGACTATTCACCAGTATTGACGGAGTAATGGAGTATCTTGAAGGAACAGGCCTTGCAGATTTGTTCCGTCAAAAGAAAATAAACGACTTGGTCGATTATGTCTTTGGAATTGAAACAGGACTCGACAGTAACGCAAGAAAGAATCGCAGCGGTCATGTCATGGAAGGAATGGTGGCAAGCATCCTGAAGAAAAACGGCATTAAGTTCCGTCAGGAAGTTTACTCAACTGAGTGGTCAAACCTTCAAAGAGTGCTTGGTGATGATGAAAAACGTTTTGACTTCGTTATTCAGACTCCAAAGAAGACTTATCTGATTGAAGTTAATTTCTATAGTGGTGGCGGTTCAAAACTGAATGAGGTCGCACGTTCATATTCTGATATTGCCCCAAAGATAAATTCGGTGCCTGGATTTGAGTTCGTTTGGATTACTGACGGCATTGGATGGAAGTCAGCAAAGAACAAGCTTCAGGAGGCATATAGCATTATTCCAAGCATTTACAATCTCACAAGCATAATGGAATTTCTACAAGAAATTAAGGGATAATGATTCCATCGTACTATAAATCTCCCAACAACGACTTCACATTGATTCAAGGTGATTGCGTTGAAACTTTGTCAAAGTTCAAGTTCGGCTTTGATATGGTGTTTGCTGATCCGCCATACTTCTTGTCTGGTGGTGGCATATCATGTCAAAGTGGTCAAGTCGTTTGTGTTGACAAAGGGGATTGGGATAAGCCTTCAACTCCTGAAGAAATGGATGCTTTTAATCTGAGGTGGCTTTCTGCTTGCAGAGACCACATGAAAGATAATGCAACTATATGGATTTCAGGAACACACCATAATATTTTTAGTGTTCAACAACAACTTCTAAAGTTGGGATTCAAAATACTGAACGTGATAACATGGGCAAAAACCAATCCACCACCAAACATTTCATGCCGATATTTCACCTATTCTACTGAGTTCATCATCTGGGCAAGGAAGTCTCAAAAAGTTGCTCACTACTACAATTATGATTTGATGAAGCAACTTAATGGAAACAAACAAATGACTGATGTGTGGCAGTTACCTGCCATAGGTCGTTGGGAGAAGTCATGTGGTAAGCATCCAACCCAAAAGCCACTTGGTGTATTGGCAAGATTGATTCAAGCCAGTACTAAGCCTGGAGCGTGGATTCTTGACCCTTTTAATGGAAGTGCGACAACTGGTATTGCAGCAAACTTACTTGGTAGAAAATACCTTGGGTTAGAAATAGAAGATGAGTTCCTGTCAATGAGTAAAGCCAGAAGGGAAGAAATAGAGAATTTTGCAGTTCGTAGCGACTATCTTGAAAGATTAGCAAAAGCAAAAATCATATTGCCTCCTAACAACTTCTTTGTAGTGGACGAGATAGACAATGATTATAATGTACCATGGTTATAATTTGAATTCATCATCTTTTCAAGATTGACAACAAATCAAATAAACCCGCTGATTTTCAGCAGTAATGCCGAAGGTCAGCGGGTTTGATGTTCCCAGAATGTTCCCATGTAGAGGATGCTTTCGATTATCAACAAGTAGTTCTTTCCAAGCAAAGCGGCGAGGGTGAGCGATACCTATATAAACAAAAAAACGGCTGACCTTCACAGGCCAGCCGCTTCAAAAAAACAGTCAAATAACAAAACACATCAATTAAATGCTTTCTTCCATCCCTTGATGCACGAGGAGCGGTAGTCCTGCATGTCGCAGCCGTTCTCCACGGCGGCCATCGCCAGGACGATGTCTTTCCATAGCCCCATCGCCATCGGGTTCCAAGGCGGGGGCAGCGGGCTGTCAGAATACCAAGGCTGAGGTGGTGATCGTGGGTATCACACCTGGCAATTCACAGCTGAAGGGTGAGCGTGTGGGAGTGGAGTTGCGAGAGATTAAGCGCAAGAATGCCTTTGCTGGGAACATGCGACCAAATCTCATCAACATACTGGACTACATCGGCGTGAATAACGTGCTGGGCATTGAGTCGTGCCGCACGCTGTGGGAGGAGGACTTCGACCGAGTGGATATGACATCGCTACTGAAGGAGGCGACCTACGAGCTGAAGAAGGACGGCAGCCGGATGATGTTCAAGGACGTGAAGAAAATTGCAAAGTCGGAGAAACTGACAGCCATGCTGGAAGAGGGATTCGTGAAGGACTGCAGTAGGTATGAGAACGATGTGTTATACGTGGCATGCGGTCCTGGCGTTTACGACGTGCTAAAGGGTCTGAAGGAGGAGAAGAAGATAACGGGAACTATTGTTGGCATCACTCACCCAAGTGGTGCCAACATGGGCAGGATACAATGCTATCTCGGAAAGGTCGAGCCGAAAGACCAGTCATATCTGTGGTGTGTGGAAAAGGCTAAGGAGGCCAAGGATATTGTTTCCTCCCTCTGAAAAGACAGCATAAATTCTTATCATAATTGTCGATGAAGGATCTTTACAAATTCTCATCGACTTTTTTCTGCGTTCTAGCAAAAGGAATATGTCCCGTGGTGGTGGCCAAAGATTATTTGGATGGTGCCAATAGTTTATAAATACCGTATTTGTATTCCATAAAGCGGTTGCCGATAGGCATGAGGGTGCGAAACAAGAGCATCGGGCATGTAAAGTGACGCTGATTGCAAGGTGTTTTGACGCAAATCTCAAGGTGTTTTGACGCAAATCATTGGGTAAAGTGACGCAAATCATAAATGATTTAGAGTCAAACGAAACCTTAGGTTTTGTTAACCGCTTATATACAATGAGTTACAAGAATTGCTCATTTTTGGCATTTTTCCAGCCACTGGGAAACTTTTTCTCAAGTCGGGGAGTATTGACCCACTTAAATTCGAAATTTTCTTGACAAAAGAATGGTTTCCGATTGACGGATGAACACCAAAACGACGACCGTTTTTTCTCCGGGATTTGTGCAAATAAACAGTGATTCATTTGGTTTTTCGGGATTTTTTCGTATATTTGCATTTCAAAAAACGAAGGGACAGAGAAAATAAGAAGAAAACATGGAGAACAAGGGACTACTTACCGAGAATTATTTTGACATCCAGAAACAGGCCTGCTGCGCCACCGACAAGGAATACGAAGATAAAAAGACAGAGGAACAGAAGGAGAAAATTAAGACAGAGTAACAAAGGAACAGATGATTAAGAAGACAGAGGAACAGAAGTAGAAAATAAAGACAGAGTAACAGAGGAACAAAAGAAAGAAGGAAAAGAAAAAGACAGAGGAACAGATGATAAAGAAGATAGAGGAACAGAAGGGCAAGAAAAGATGGGTAATGATATAGCAATGGACCTTCATGAACTCCGCTTGACCTTCATGAACATTCCTAACCCCTACGAGCACAGAAATCTTTTTTCAACAACGAATTGCACGAATTCCACGAATTATAATGATATTGCGGCTGCAATATCGATTTTCGCATGATTTTCGCTTTTTCGCGTGTTTTCGCATTCCCATTCCATCGCGTAAACGGTCATTATATTAATCGCGAAATAACGCTAAAAAAACAGACTTACGCGAAAATTGCTTCTCACAGAAAGCACAGAAGTTCTATTACGAACACGGATTTCACGGATCTAACGGATTTCTAGATATTGCGTCCGCAATATCCTTTCTGTGATTTCTGTGCTTTCTGTGTGAGATTTTCTTCTCGCGTCTTGCGCGGATTCATGATATTGCCTCGCAATATCGATTTTCGCTTCGTTAAACTTTGCTAAATAAATAACAGATTGTTACTAATTTTAATATTGTAATAGTAATTTTGCACCAAATGTAAAACTTCCACAGAATAATATTAAAATGAACATACAAAAAGTATCTCAAGCTCTATGCTGTATTATAATCGGTTTGTTGTGTTCGTTCATTAACGATAAGACAATAGGCCATTCAGCATCGATTAAATTAATTATTATAGCTATTATTGTGATAGTACTTTTTATATTACAATATAAAAAAAAATCCAGATAGATAACAACTGAGATTTTCAAATGCGACTGGTAAAAAACGAAATCTTTCCTGTCGCTGTGATGAAGATATTTATCTGCATTGTAATTAGTGATAGAATTAATGGAATGCTTTCTGCGTGACATTTTCATTTCACTGCTTCTGCAATGTATGATAAGGTACGCATGTGCGTACATCATTAATCATAGGAATAACATAGAAGTTGACCCGAAAGGTTCGCAGGAGTATGAACGCCCCTCAGCCTCCTACAGGAGGTTGCGACCCCCTCTTTACTCCCCCTGTAGGGGGAGGAGAGGTTAGAACTGAGCGCAGAAACTAATCACTCCCCGCCTACAGGAGGGGTGAGGGGGAGGTCACGAAAGGTCAATTGCTATATCATTGCCAAATAAAGAGAAGAGGACGCGCCCCGCATGATGTGGAGCACGTCCTCTTGAACTTATGAAAAAGCTTGATACTCACTTAATCACAACCCTGAGCCAAAAGCTCAGCTTGATGCTCACCCCACCCCAACCCCTCCCCTTAAAAAGGGGCGGGGAGTGCCTACGGGGTCGCACCTATTAGGCATTGGCGGGGAGTGCTTTATTCTCACTTAATCACAACCTTGCGGCCATTGCGGATGACGACGCCCTTCTGCGGGGTATCGATGCGCTGACCATTGAGGTTGTAGGTGTTGCCGTCGGCCCAGTCGATGTTCATCGAACGGATGCCCGTAGCAGGAGCGTTCGACTCGACGTCGAGCGTCAGGGTGTTGTCGGCAGCGTTGAAAGTGAAGGTCAGGGTGTAAGTGCCCTCAGGATATTCCTCTGTGCCGAATACGAAGTTCTGGTTGCCGCTGGCAGGAATCTCGAAGAGACCCCACTGGTGGTTGGCGCGGAGCTTGTACTCGTAGGTCTGAGCAGCAGCGGCGAAGTCTTCCACAACGAGTGTGAAGATGTTCTCGTCGACGTCGCTCTGTGTCATATCCTGGTCGTTGTCCCAACCGCTGATGTCGCCATCGGTGAAGAAGTCGCCCACGATGGAGTAGGTGGGAACGAGTTCGCCCGTCTTCTCAGCCTCCAGTATCAGCGTGTTCTCAGCGATGTTGGCGGTGAAGGTGAGGGTGTAGATGCCCATCTCCTCGAAGGTGTAGCTGTTGTTGCCCTCAGCAGGCAGCTCGAAGATGCCCCACTGCTTGTCGGCGCGCAGCTTGTACTCGTAGGTCTTGGCAAATGCCTCGAAGTTCTCGACGGTGAGGGTGTAGACATTGGCGTCGTCCTCGCTCTGTGTCATCACCATATCGTTGTCCCAACCACCGGTCAGGTCGCCCACGATGGCGTACTCATGGGTTTCCTCTTCGGCCACCTCGAACGAGATGGGCTGGAACTGATTGGTGTCGTAGAAGTTGACGTAGAAGCTGCCATCAGGAATGAGATAGGCAATACCTGTCAGCTGCTTCAGGGTGCAGCCGTCTGTCAGGTTGTAGAGGTCTGCCGTGACTGCATCGAAGAGGTCGTTGATGACCAGATCTGTGCCGTTGCTGTCAGTGAACGTGATGGTGGGAGAATAGGAGCCTTCGACGACCGACACCTTGACATTCTCGAGTTTCACAAGACGCATGATGTTCTCGTCAGAGAAAGCCTCTTCGAAGGTGACCACCGGCGGGTTCAGCTCGCTGGTGCCAGCGACGACGACTGTAGAAGGATCGGTCTGTACAGTTGCTACCATGAGGGGATAGAGCTCAGCCTTGTTGAGTTTACCCGTGATCTCGCCTGTCAGCACATCGCCAGCATTGAAGGCACTGGGGAACTCGATGCCCTGGAACACCAGGCCACCCGTGTTGTCCTGAATGGCAACCACACTCTCGCCGGCAAAGGTGACGACGGTGTTCTCAGCGAACTTCAGGGTGGCATCCGTCTCGTTGGCAAGTGCCACGAACGATGCGATGTCTTCCACGACGGGAATCTCGGCATCGGTGAACGTCAGCTTGACATAGTCGCTGTGATAGCTTGTCTGCGAAAGATCGTCTTTGGTCAGAGAGAGATAGACATCGCCCTTCTCCAAGAAGTCGACACCCTCCTCAGCAGGAACGGGCAGCACGAGGAAGCCAAGGGCATCGACCGTGACGGTCTGGCCTGTCCACCAGTCGTACTCTGACTTCATTTCATGTCCCAGGGTGGCAACGCCCTTGTTGTAACCATCGATCAGCGGGAAGAGGTCGGTCTTCTCAGCTGCCACGAGCAGGTCGTTGTCGGTGACGGCGGGAACATCGCCCACGGCCACACCGACGGTGTAGGTCTTGGCCTCAGTGGCCTTGAGGAGGATACCTGTGTTGGCAGGAACCTTCTCGATCGGCGTGAGAATGATTTCGCTGGCATCGACGTTGGCGTCGTAGTCGTAGAGAATGTTCTTCTTACCAATGTAGGCCTTGATGCCCTCCACGCCAGTGAAGTCGAGCGGCTGCTCGCAGCTGAAGGTGCGATAGAACAGGGTGCCATCGGTCACCTCGTCGGTCACCACGATGTCGACGAACTCTGTGGATGCCTGAGCGGGTTCAACCACCAATGTGAGCGTGTGCTCAGAGGTGTTGGCGGTGAAGGTCAGGTTGTAGACACCAGCAGGATATCCTTCTGTGCCGAAGACGAAGTTCTGGTTGCCGCTGGCGGGCAGTTCGTAGACGCCCCATGTGCCGTTGGCAGTAGCCTTGTACTCATAAGTCTGGCCCTCTACCTCGACACCTTCCATGGTGACGGTCCAGACGGCATCGTTCTCAGGATCTTGTGTCATAGCGATACCTTCGGCAGGTTCCCAGGTCATGCCGGGGAATGTGCCCACGATGGCCATGCTCTCGATGGGAGAGGCAACGGCAGGAAGCTCCTCGTCGGTGATCTTATAGGCAGCCACCTGGAAACCGTTCTTGGCAGAAGCTTCGCCAGCCATCGAGGTCGACGAAATGGTCACCTGCTTGTCGTCGCCGAGATAGCCCTGAATCTTCACCAGGGTGACGCCCAGGACGTCGGGCGAGAAGGTGGGCTGTTCGACAAAGCCGTCGCCGCTGCCCACAGCGTAGGAGAGGATGACGTTGGTGAGGCCGGTAACGGTGATGTTGTCCAGGGCACCGTTTCTGCCTGTCACAGAGGCGTAGAGCTCAAGCGTGTTCTTCTCTGCATTGGCGAAGGTGAGCGTCAGGAGAGAGTGAGCGTCGCCGGGTCCCGGGTCGACGGTGGCCAGGTTGGTGCCTGCAGCGAAGTCGGCATTCACGAAAGCGGTGCCGAGAGACTCGTTGAGGGCATCGACGGCAGCGCTGTTGGTCCATTCGCCGGCAATATTGCCATTCCAGAACTTACCATTCGGATTACCTTCCGAGTCGTGGCTGAGCAGCAGATGGGTGCCGTCCTTGAGGTCGGCTTCGAAGTTGATCACACCACTGACCACGAAGGGATCGGTGACGAAGTCTCTGCCAGGATTGTTGTTACCAAAGGTGACGACTCCACCCACTTCAGGTGCAGCCTCTTTCTTGGTGAGGGTGAGAGGCTGGAGATAGGTAGTTCCATAGTAGTTGAAGAGATAGCCTACCATGTCGACCACATCGCCATCGGCAGGCAGCTCGACGTTGGTTCCAAGCATATCCATGATGCCGTAGTCGGCATCGGTCAGGTCGGAATGCAAGAAGAAATCGTCGCCGAAATCGCCTGCTACGATCTTGGCCGTCATGTTCTCAATCTTGACATAGCGCCAGTCGTAATCAGCAGCATAGCTATCCAGGTTCTCTTCTGTCAGCACGAGCGGCTCTGCGGTGCCAGCCTCAGCCTGGATGGCTGCGATGGAAGCGGCCGTGTTGTCGCTGGCCGTGATCTCTGCTCCAAGCCATCCACTCGAGCAGTTGAGCACGAGTTCGCCATTGAGCGTCATACCCGTGCTGAAGGCAGCGCCCAGTCCGAGGTCTTGGAAGACGTAGGCACCCGAGGCATCCTCGAGCACAGCCCAGTCGTAGGGCTGCTCTGTGCCATAGAAGTCCTTCACACCTGAAGCGGCGTAGGTGACCTTGACATTGTTGAGTTTCAGTGCGAATTCGCCTTCTGTCTCATACGTCTTGAAGGCGGCGATGTTTTCCACCACGTTCAGTTCCGGCTCGATGGCCTCGGGCAGGAGCTCCAGCGTTTTGTCAGCGATGTTGGCGGTGAAGGTCAGCTTGTAGTCGCCAGCAGGATACATGTCGGTACCGAACACCCAGTTCTGGTTGGTGCCATCCTCGGGAATCTCGAAGCCACCCCACTTGTGGTTGGTGCGGAGCTTGTACTCATAGGTTCTGGCCTCAGCGGTGAACTTGTCCACCACGAGCGTGTAGATGTTCTCATTCTCTTCGCTCTGTGTCATGTCCATGTCGTAGTCCCAGCCATTGAACAGGTCGGTGGTGAAGAAGTCGCCCACGATGGAATAGACGGGCAGCGGTTCGACATAGATGGCATAGAGGTTGATGCCACTCGAATAGCTACCCACGAAGATGGTAGCGGCCTCGCCCTTGTAGGTGCAGGTGCCAGCCGATGGCGATGCGCCCAGGGCGGTCATCGTGGCAAAGGGGTTTTCCTTGTCGTAGGCGCCTGCACAGAGGTTCAGCGTGCGGTCTTCATTGCTGTTGGACGACTGCAGCACGATCTTGATGGTGCAGGGTCCGCTGACATCGAAGCTCACGGTGTTGCCACCGTCGGCAGCTGCCGATCCTGGGAATTTCAGGCGGGCGATGTAGTTGACGTCGTCCACCGTCTTGGAGTTTGCGTCCACCGTGAACTTCTTGCCCGATGCGGGAGTCAGCGTCAGGCCGTCGATGGTGGTCGCTTCCGTGTAGTCTGTGGTTATCGGCTTTCCTTCGTCGTTAACCCCAGAATACCAGATTTCGTCGGAGAAGTTCCAAGTCTTCTGCGCGCTCATGCCCAAGACGCTTATGAGCATCATGGACAGAAGTAATAATCTTTTTTTCATAAGCTTGTTAATTAATTGGTTAATAAAACTAGATTTGGATATGATTCATTTTTTCAATGATTACTGATTTTGATTTCCCACGTTCACCACTTTCTTGCCATTGACAATGAAGATGCCGGGCTGGTTGGTGGCGCGCACCTGCATGCCGCTGAGCGTGTAGACCTTCATGCCGCCAAGGTTGTGCTCGCGCACCACGGGTTTGTCGATGCCGGTGGGATTCTCGACAAAGGGTTCGAAGGCTTTCTCCGACAAGGCGATGATGCTGGGGATGGAGCCGTCGTCGTTGATCAGTCCGAGGTCGGAGAGGTCGTAGGGCGAGAGTTTCAGGAAAGCGCACTCGGCAGGCACGCTGACCGAGGAAGGCACATCGCTGGGATCGTCGTAGGCGAACTCATCGGTGGAGCCTATCTCGAAGAAGCCCTCCATGTTGTCGTAGAAGCGATAGACGTGGTAGTTGTAGGCGTGATCCTTGTCCTGGATGGTGTAGCCCTTACTGCCCGACCAATAGAGCAGATAGCCAGCGATGCTCTTTCCGTCGAGCGTGGAATAGGCGAAGCGCACTGGTCCGCGCCCGTACATGAGCGTGGCATTGGCGGTTCTGCCCACAAAATTCTCACTGAACCGCTGCGTGTTGAACTCCTCGGCTCCATCGAGATTGACGAAGATGCCGTCGGCTTGCTTCTCGAGGTTTTCCAGGCTGAAGGTATAGGCCATGCCGTCGCTCTGCTCGTGGATCCACCACACCTTGTCGGCGGCAAAAGCTTTCCATCCTCCCTCGGCGGGGAAGTTGATCACGGGCGCATCGATCTGCGAGAAATAGGCATACAGCTTCTCGCTTCCCTGAACGGTGAAGGTGTAGGGGTTGTCGTAGCTCACGATGTGCTTGTCGTCGCTGCCAAGCGTGCTGCCTTTTTCCGACTTCCAGTACTCAAACTGATAGCCTGGATAGGGCGTGGCCGTGATGGTCACTTCGTCGCCAGGAACATTGACCCTTTTGTCGATGGTCACCTCGCCCATTGTCGGCATGAACAGTTCGCTATCGTGGAATACAGAGGCGCTGTTGGAGAAGTAGGCCCAGATGAGCGCCTGCGGTTCTATGGGTTTGTCGGTGGCGTTCTTGGCATCGGTCTCCGTCTCGTAGTATTCGCTGGAACCCGTCAGTTCCTCGACGGGGAAATAGAGATAGGCTGCCTCCTTCGTATCGGAGAAGAACAGGTCTTTCTCGATGTCGAACACGCCGTCGCCATCGTCGACATACCATCCGCCGAACTCATAGGTGTTGCTCTTGTCGCGTGCTGTTCCGAAGAAAAACACGCTCTCCATGTAGACGGGCAATGTAGCCTTGAAGTCGACGGTCGTCTTCCACGTCTGGAGTCCAGAGTTGTTGGCAGAGATCCACACCTGCTGATTGTCGGAAGCGGAGGGACTCACCACCTGCACACGGATGAACACATTCGCATAGCCCTGCACTTCGCCCATTTCCTGGGCAGAGGCCACAGCGCAGCAGGCTGTCAGGATGAAAGCCGCCAGGCAAAGCTTGATTGTCTTGTTTACGCTTTTCATTTTACTTTTATTGAACGATTATCTTTTTTCCATTGACGATGTAAATACCTTTATTAAGTGGTGAGGGGTGAGGGGTGAGGGGTGAGGCGTGAGAGGTGAGCGATGAGAGGCGGCGCCCCTGCAGGTCGTAGACAGTCTGGCACTCTTCTCGAGCAAGCATCGACTGCGTGGCCGCGTAGTCAATCCCCGTTGCATCACCGCTGCCTGCTGCGATTGCAGCCTTTGCAGCATTGACAATCTCGCCCGTCTGCGTGTTGAGCAGCAGCACGATGGCATGCAGCTTCGTCTTGTCCTGCACCAGGCTATTGCCGGCAATGCTGAAGGAGCCGCGATAGGTTTGCGCCTGCCCGCTGACCAGGGGAGCCTGGATGCTGCCGCTGATGCCACTGGAAACTTCCGTTGCTCCAATGGCCACATGGTTGTACTCCATATCGGTCACAGGGTTGGGGGCATTGCGGAACGGGTCCATATCTGCGTCGGGAAACTCGTTGCTGCCCGAATCGCCGTTCACCTGATACCATTCCCTGCCCGTGCCGGTCAGAGCGTCGGCGGTCAGTACGAAAGCCAGCCTGTAGTCGGCTTGCGACGAGTCGATGTGGAACGTCGTGGTGGCGGTGTAGCTGATGGCGGTCTGCGCGTCGTCGGTCCATTGAGCCTTCAGGGAGAGGTCGGCCTCGCTATAGACGTCCAGGAAGCGCTGCAGGGTGGTGCTGGCATGATAGTGCTTGTCGGTGAGGATATCGCCCAGATAGGGGTCGCACCAAATCTTGCGGTCCATCTGACACTTGGGCACGCCACCAGGAATCGAGGCTACGAGCTGACTGAAAGCCGGAACGACCATCGGATCGGGCTGGGTGTGGATGGCGATGCCGATGAACCGTTCGCCAAAGTCGCGCTCCATGTTCTGCAGTCCCACCATGCCACGCGGGCAGTTGGTGCACCAAGTGCCCGTGTACTCCTCCACCACAGATCGGCGCTCAGCCAACTGGTCGACCGTCATCAGACGGGCCGATGTGGCGTTCATCTCTGTTTCCTCGTTGGGCTGGCCGTTCACTTGGGTCAGTCTGACCGTCCACTCTCCCACCCCATTGGCTGCGGGCATGGGGATTTCCACAGGAAGCTCCGCCTTGGCATTGGGTTCGCGGAGCGATTGAGGCAACGCGTAATGGCGCTGGGCGACCGTCTGGCCATCGATCAGGACTTCATAGTCCACATCATTGACCACGGCAAAGCCCATCGACGCCATGAAGGCACGGACGGCGAACGTTTGACCCTTCAGATAGGTGGCCGGCTCAGCATCGCCCACAGCCACCGCATGGGCGGGCAACGACGGGTTGCTGACCAGCACCTGGAGGGCCAGCGAACCGCCATACGTCGTGTTCAGGTTGTTCCACGACATGATGCTCTTCGAGGTCAGCACATAGAACGCCTGCGACCTGGATATTTCTTTCGTGTAGACGATGGGGTTCTTGTCGGCATCGGCTGAAGCCTTGTTCACCTTGAACGAATAGCCCACATAGATGCCCTCCGTGCTGCCCATCGTGTAGGTTTCGGGCAATGTCACCTCCGTCATCGCCCCATCGTGATCCATGTCCTTCAGCGACGTCTGCGGCACATCCACCACCAGGATGTCGGGCTGCGACGTGCGTCGGAACTGCGTTTTCGAAAGCCACACCTGCACGTCGCTGATGTTGGTCTTGTCGCGCAGGTAGAATCGGATGCCATGAAGGGTGGCGCCGCTGAGCAAGGCCTGCGAGCCGGACACATAGACAGCACAATGGTAGGTCTCGCTGACGCCCGTACCCGCTGCCATGGTGGCCATACCTTCATCGTAGTAGCCCCACCACCGCTGGTATTGCCCATGAGCAGACACGGCTGCCAGCAGCATTAGCAGATACAGGAAACTGATCCTCTTCATATGTCGTAATATTCTTTGTTCGTTCTGTGCCGTACGGTCGGACCGCACGGCATGTTCCTAACGTATATTTTCCTCTGACCCCAACCAGAGCAGATAGGGATCGAGCAGCTGCGCAAGCGACGTCTGCACCATGCCTCCGCCGCGGATGGTATAGATGAGCAAGCCCACGAGCGGGTCGCCGCCCCACGTGCCGCCATCCTCGAGTGCAGCATAATGGGTCTGCTGGAAGGGGTTATAGTAGATGAGCGCCTTCATCGTGGCTCCTGGCGTATTGGCCACAGTGCCGTCTTCCTGGAAGAAGTAGATGATGTCGCGGTCGGTACCCTTCTCGTAGATATTCGTTGCCGAGTGGAACGTGATCTCACACAGCCCTTCGTCGAACTCGACCGGCACATTGCGGTCGGCCCACTGATCGACGGTGAAGAAGTTGATGAAATAGTCGTTGTCCACCTTTCGGAAGTTGAAGCGGAACCCTTGCGTCACGCCCCCCTGACCCGTGCCAGCCATGAAATAGGTGCCAAGGATGTATTCGAAGTCGTACTGCGTGATGGTCAGCTCGTCCTCGTAGCCGGCACATTCGAAGCCCACGACGCTTCGGCGCAGGTAAAGATTGGGATTCTTCTCAATGGTGATCACCAAGCTGTCGCCAACCATCTCTGGATGTATCCAATCGTCATCGCATGTCAGCGTGACGGGCAGGTCGTGGCGGATGTAAAGTGCGAACCGCTCACCGCTATTGGGCGAATGATGACTGTTCACAGGCAGCGAACCCAAGGCCATTCCGCGCTGCTGAATGGGCAGCCGCCGCGCTGCGCCTTCGGCCCTGAGCGTCATCAGTGCCGTGCGCCCCTCGAAGGAGTTGTTGTCGGCTACCTTCACGCTGACCACATTGCCGTTGACCGATGCCGAACACCAGTCGCTCTGCAGTTCTACGGTAACGGGGCCCTTGGCCAAGACTTCCACCGATCCTGTACGACCAGCCGGTTCGAAGATCAGGTCGCTCTTCACGATGGTGATGCTCTCAACAGCGTTGGGCACAGCATCGTCTCCTCCACAAGCAGAAAAGACAAATGTGGCCATCAGCAGTATCCATGTCAATACTCTATCTTTCATATCCTTCTGTTTCTTCGTTCGTTCCTGTCCAGGCGGCTATGCCACCCCGACGATGGTTTAATTTCTCATCTTCGACAGCGACTTGATGTTGGCGATGAGCGGAGAACCGGCCGTGTACCAGGCTCCATCGTCCATCACGGTAGCCGTCAGGTTGCCGTCGTCGTTGGTATAGACCAGCACGAGGAGTGCAGAGTCGCAATTATACAGCTGCGGGTTGGTAGGCTCGAAGTTGAACACGGAATAGACCTTATTGCCGTTCCACTTGATGGTGAACGAGGCATCGTCAGAAAGCCACACACTGCCCGTTTCAGAGGAATAGGTCACGAAATAGACCGTCCGTCCATTGATTTCGCCCACCACCTGCGGGGTGAGTTTCAGGTTGCCTGTATCGTAATCGTATGTCAGCCGCAGGTTGTACTTAGGACTCAGTCCGCTCAGGACGAGCGTACCGTCGAGGCGGTTGAGGTCGATGCGCACGCGCTGCGTACGGTCGCCGCCAGAGAAGCGCAGGGCATAGTTGCCCTCGTAGTCCTTCAGCGCCATCTTCTTCTCGTCGAACGGTATGCCCTGCACGCTGATTTGCTCAGCGCCCTTGTCCAAGCAAGTGAGCATACGCGTATCGGCATCGTAGGCAAACGACTGCACTTTCACTCCTCCCACTGTCATAGGCCGATAGAAATGGATGCCATAGTCGGTGAAGGAGAACGCATTCCGGATGGTGTCGGAACCAGCCACCAGCGTCAGATGCTTGTTGCTCAAGTTGAAAACGCCCTCAGCCTCAACGTTGCCTATCGTGCCAGAGATGCGCTCCACGAAGTTGTCGTATACTTGGATGGCCTTGGCCGTATATTCTGCTGCAGGAGCCGTGAGACGGCGCAGATACATGGTGTTGCGCGTCTTCTTGCCATAAAGCACAATCAGGTCGTCGGCAATGCTGTCGACAACAAACTCAAACTCGCCTCCCTTGGCCTCATACTCAGAGGCGCTGGGTGTGGAGAAATAGTGCAGCAGCGGGTTGTAGGTGTCGAATGTCAGCACCGGCCCATTGTCGTTGGTCATCCTGTAATAAGAGGTATAGATGCTGTCGGGCACCAGCGAGCAGGCCACTTCGGCCGTCAGCTTGTCGAACTTCACGGTATAGACGATGCCGCCATAGTCCATACTGCTGCCAGGATAGTATTCAAACTCCCACCCGTATTCGGCGTTGCACAGGAGGGTATGCACGCGTTCCATCGTGCTGGCCATGCGCTCTGAAGGCGACTCTGGGAAATAGTCGTCCTGTTCTTTCAGACAAGAAGTAAAGACAGCCAAGATGGCCACGAAACAGCAAACGACAAGAGGTCCTGTGCGTTTCGGTCTTGCCGAAGTGCACCTCAGCTCTTCTCCATGCATGGGCAGTAAACGATATATTGTTATCATGTTTTTTGAACTAATTTCGTCGAATACGTTTTCTTTTCTATTCCAGGCTCTCCAAATCGATACGCCCCATCGTGATGTCCAGCTGGCGGCGCTGCACGACATTCCGCAGCTGCACGAGGTCGATGCCGAAGCTGTCGTTCATGTAGCGATTCACCAAGTCGAACTTCGTCATGATCAGGCGTTCGCCTTCCGTTCCTGCCAAGCCCATCCAATAGGCCCAACGCTCAGGCGAATTGCAAACAAACGTGGAAAGCATCTCAGCAAAATCCTCATCGGGCGAATGCTGCGCATAGGCAGTGATGAAGCCCCGAGTCAGAAAGTCGGTGTTGTAGGGCGGTTCGCTCCATTTGTCGGCCACGTAGCCAGAGCCCGTGATGAGCTGGAAGTCGGCCGAATAGTTCACCGTCTGGTTCATAATGTGGGTGAACTCGTGATGGATGGTCTTCAGGTAGTAGCGGTTCAGTTCGTCGGCATCCTTCACATACTGGTCAATATAGTTGGCACCTGAGAGCAGTATTTTCTTTCCACCCTCGGCCGTGCCAAGGATGTACGTGCCGTTGTTCTCGTACTCCCACTCGCCGATGGTGAAAATGAGCTTGGGGAAATAGGCGCGTGTGAACGCAATGCCTCCCACCTCGTCGTAGCTCTCCAGGCACATATACTTCACGATATGTGCCAGTTTCACCGCTGCCTCGTAGCGTGCAGGAATGGTGTAGTAGTTCATGTCCGACTCGTTGTCCTCGTAGCGGTACTTGAACTGTATGTTATACGGAGCCACATAGTTGCGCTCCAACCAGTAGTCGAACGGTGTGTAGTCCTCCTGGTCGATTGTGATGACGCTCTCGGAACTGAGTTCCTCTTCCGAACACGACACCCATGTCAATGCCAGCAATAGCAGCAATATCTGTATTTTATCCTTCATACTCTCTGTATTTCTCCTAACTCAAAACTCCTATTTTCTCGGATTGGGCACCACACCTGCGGCACGCGGCTTGAGCGGAATCTGGACGGCACGTCGGGGGTCGTCCTGCTTCAGCACATCGGTTCGCTCCTCAGGTTCGCCCATCGCATTGATGATGCGGCGCACGATTTCTATGCCATAGCGCTTCACGTCGTACCACCGCTGCCCCATCTGCAGCGTCTCAATGCGGCGGAAGCCCAAAACGCATTGCAGCATGGCTTCCTTCATGCCACCCTCCTCGCCGATGTCGAACTTCGGGTTGAGATGTTTCTTGATGGTCGACTCTATGCCCCGCTCGTCGCTGTAGCTGTAGTCGATGGCATTGTAGAAATCCTGTATCAGCTGGGGTGTGAGCACCAAAGTGGTCTGCACGAAGTTCTGCATCCACAGGGTCAGGTCGGCGGCAGCCTTCTCATACTGCCCTGTCAGCACGTAAGCCTCTGCGCGGTTGAGCAGCGTCTCATCGCTGGTGAAAGCGGGATAGACGGTGCGATAGTAGCCCGTACCGGCCACAGCGTCGTAGTATTCAAACATATAGGGCAGTTTCCAGAAAATGGTCTTGTCGAGGTTGGTGGCCGCATAGGTACTCATCTCTTGATAGAGCGGCGCACTGCCCCATATATTGTCGGCTTCACCATCCTCATGACGGGCCAGATACTTGCCATGACTGTAGCGCGAGAGGAAACGGTAAGGTCCGAAGACGATGCCCATGTAGGAATAGCTCGTGAGCAGCAACAGGTTGGCATTGAGCGACGCATCGATGTAGTGCTGCGTGATGGCAGTATAGTCTTGCGTCATCGTGGCCATGTAGGACCAGTCGCGCAGCATGGTCTCTGGTGTGCTGCCCAGGCAGAGGTTGGCATACTCGATGGCCTTGTCCCACTGCTCATAATAGAGGTAGAAACGACAGGCAAAGGCGTAGGCGGACTTGGGCGTGAAGTGGTATTTCGGCACACTGTAGTTTGACGTGACCAGCGGCAGCGCCTCGAGAATGTCTTTTTCTATTTGCTCGTACACCTGCTTCACGTTGCCACGCGAGGGATTCTCGTCGAGTGTTTCCGAAGAATGCGTCATATAAGCGATGCCCAGATCCGTCGCACTCGTTTCTTTGTTGTAGGCCATGCAGAACAGGTTGGCCAGCATGAAATGGGCATAGGCGCGACACAGCAAGGCCTCGCCCCGGCAAGCGCGCAGTGTCTCTGTGGTAGCCCCTCCCATCTCGTCGATGGCCTCCAGCGCCTTGTTGGCTGTGGCAATGCGCACATAGCAGTCTTCCCAGAACCGCTCTGGACTCTGGTTGTCGCTCTCTGTGACATCCTGCCAGTTGTACACTTGGTCGGAGAAACGGTTGGTGTTGGGATTCGTGGGGCCGTAGCTGTCCATATTGTCCGACATCAGCTCAGCCACATACAACGGGTCGTTGCTCAGATAGGCCGATGTGAGCAAGCCTTGTATTTTCTTTTCTGAGGTCAACTCCGTGCGGTTGTCGGGCAGCTCGTCGAGATAGCTGTCGCAACCACTGAGGAGGAATGCAGCGACAGACAACAACAGGAAACCGCTTCCCTTTGCCAATACCTTATTTATATATGTCATACTCATAAACTATCTTACTATTCGATGAATCCGTTGTCATGAAGAATCACAGTCCAAAACGAAGCGTACAGGTGAACTGCTTCGGCATAGGAACGGCCACACCACCAGCATTGGTGAACTCTGGATCCTGGCCGTTCAGCTTCTTGTCGGCATAGAGCAGGAAGAGGTTGGTGGCCTGAAGCTTGATGCCCAAAGTCTGGAAACCAAACTTCGACAACCACGACTTGGGGAAGTCATAGCCCAGTGAAATTTCCTTCATACGCACGAAGTCGCCCTTGGCGATGCGCGCCGTTGAGAAGTTGTAGGCACTGTAGGCAAAGCCCAGGTTGGTGTCGTTGCGGTTCTGCCGCTGGCTGGCTATCACGGGGATGTCGGTCTTTGCCTCGTCGCCCGGCACCGTCCAACGGTTGCGAAACTCCTTAGGCATGGCCCGCAGGTCGTTGTAGCGGTTGGAGAAAGCAGCATCCAGACGGATGACATTGCCGAAGGAGTAGGTCAGGAACACATTCAGCGTCAGACCTTTCCACTTGAAGACATTGCCCAGCGAACCCATGTCGGTGGGGTCGGCGCTGCCCGAATACTCCAGGAATCGCAGCTGTTCGGGGTCGGTCTCCTGGAAATAGATGCCCGTGACAGTGCGCTGCCCATTCACCATGAACGTGGGCAAGCCTTCTTTGTTCAACCCCGCAAAGGGGATGGAGAAGATGCTCCTGACGGGATAGCCCTCCAAGGTGAAGCCCGATCCCGACACCAGGTCGATGAGCCGCTCAGCAGAGCGCAGTTTCGTCACCTCGTTGGAAGTGTGCGAATAGATGAAACTGGTGGTCCACGAGAAGTCTTTCTTGCGGATGTTCACCGTTGAAACACTCACCTCCACACCGCTCGACTTCATCTCAGCGATGTTGGCATATTGCTGCAGGCCACCCGCATAGCCGGCACTCAGCATCGGACCGATGAGGTCGAAATTGTTGCGCTTATACCAGTCGAACGACACATTGATGCGGTTGTCCATCAGCCCAGCCTCAAAGCCGAGGTTCAGCTCGTGCTTCTTCTCATAGGTCAACTCTGGATTGGCAGGCTGCAGGAGTTCGTTGCCTGTCTCTTTCACCGTGGTGAAGGGACGCCACGGGTTGTAGGGCCCATAGATATCGGTGGAGTTGGTGACGCTGGCCGGACCGCGGTCGGCGGTCAGCGAATAGGAAACTTTCAGCGTCAGGTGCGACAAGGGCTTGAGCCGCTCAAACCATCCTTCCTCATGGACATTCCAAGCCGACGAGATGTTCCACGTGGGCAACCATCGGGCGGAACGCGAACGCCCCAGGCGGTTGGTTCCCTCATAGCGGAAGGTGCCGTTCACCGTATAGCGGCTCTTATACGAATAGGTGGCATTGGCGAAGAAGGCGGCACTGCGCTCACGGGTGTTTGCCAACGTATAGTAGGTATTGTTGCGCTCGGCCATCTGCTTGAAAGCCAGATAGCTGAAGGCTGAAATCTCGCCGTCGTCGAACAAGAGTCCCCAGTCGCGGTCCCAGTGCATGTGGCGGTTCACATAGTTCAACTCCATGCCCCCGTAGGCATTGACGATATGCGTGTCGTGGAACACGTCGTTGTAGGAAACCGACCCGCGGAAGTCGTAGCCAAACATGCTATTGTCCGTGCGTTCCAATATACCACCCTGCGGCAGGATGCTGATGGGAAGGGCAAAAATGTCGTCGGGGTCGCGATAGAGATAGCGATTCTGCTCGCGAATGGTAGAGGTGTCCATCGCCCGGTAGGCCATCGCCTGATTCGACTCGTCCAGGATTTTGTGCTCCTGCATCGTGGTGGAATACTTCACGGCTCCCAAGGCTGTCAGCTCCACTTTCGTGATGGGCTTGTAGGTCAGTTTGCCCTGCAAGCGGAAGTCGGTGACGCGAAGGTCGATGTAGTTGTTGTCCAACTCATGGAAGATATTGAACGGCGCATAGTTGCGCGTATAAAACTCATAGGGGTCAAGCGTACGCGACGAGTTCAGTGCATACGAATAGGGGTTGATGTCGAACGAACGGCTCACCGTGCCTGCCACGGGGTCGGTCACCTGACTCAACGTGCCAGGAGCCTCCTGCCCGCGGTAGGACGCGCTACTGATGACGCCAAAAGTCACCTTTTTCGAAATGTTGAAATTGGCGTTCATGTTGGCAGTGTAGCGCTCCACCGAACTCTTCTTGGTCCATCCAGGGTCCATCATCGCACTGACCGAGGCGTAGTACTGCGCCTTGTCGGAACCACCCGACATCGACACGGAGTGCGTATGCTGCAGGCTATTGCTGAAAAGCAGATCAAACCAGTCGGTGTTCCTATACTCGGCGGCACGCAGGTAGGCAGCCTTGGCGGCTGGGGTGTTCTCCAGTGCGAACGTACCCGTCACAGCGTCGTATTGCGAGAGCAGTTGGTACATCTTGCCGTAGATGCCCGTTTCAGAGGCGTTGGCTGTCTCGGCATAGTTCAGGTAGCCCTTCTGCTGCAGTTCTTGATAGACCGACATCTGGTCTTGCGAGTTCATGATATTAAATGTGCTATACGACGGCTTGAGCCTCATGGTGAACTCGCCAGTGTAGTTGATGCGGTTCTGGCCCGCCGTTCCTTTCTTCGTCGTGACCACAATCACACCCGCCATGGCACGTGCGCCATAGATGGAAGTGGCCGAACCGTCTTTCAAGATCTGGAACGACTCGATGTCGTCGGAATTCAGTCCGGCAATGGCGCTCGAGATGAGTGTGTTGGCATCGCCCGAAGCAAGGTCGTCGGCCGACACCTCCACGATGTCTTCCATAATGACGCCATCCACCACCCAAAGCGGTTTCGAGGAGCCGTAGATACTGGTGGCACCGCGTACACGGATTTTTGGCGCAGCACCAAACGTGCCGCTGACGTTCTGCACGCTCACACCGGCAGCACGGCCTTCAAGGGCACGGCTGGCATCAGCGACACCGTCGATTTTCGCATCCTGCGCGCTGACCTTTGTCGAAGAACCCGTGAACAGGCGCTTATCCATCTTCTGCATACCTGTCACCACAACCTCCTCCACCATGATGGCATCGCTCACGAGCACCACCTGCATCTGGGATTTCGGCACGAGGGTCTGCGTGGTCATACCCACATAGCTGATGACGAGTTTCTTGCCTGCGGGCACTTCTATCGTAAAGTGCCCGTCGAGATCGGTGGTTGTGCCTGTCTTCTCGCCCTCCACCATCACGGTGGCTCCAATGACGGGCTCGTTGTCTTCCTGCGCCACGACAACGCCCTCGACTTTTGTCTGTCCCACGACCGCTGTCAGCGCCATGAGCCACACGACGAAGGCCAACGACAGTCTTTTTATGATGAATCGGTTAGTCATTTCGAAATATGTAGCTAACTTAGGTGATGATGGATTTCAGATAGGTGCGATGCCACGATGGGTGGAAACGCTGGTCCGCCCCTACGGCGGTGATTGTTTTGAATGGTGCAAATATAAACAAAACAGATGAAATGACAATGGACAGAATACTAAATCGACAAAAAAATTATGATTTATTAATTTGTGAGGGCTTTTTATAGTTATATTTAAATATCCATTTTAATAAAAAAATGTCTACGAACGGGGTAACTTTTTATACAATTTGCCCTAAGAGCTCACCCCGCCCTACCTTTCACGGCCCAACAAAATAGCCTACGCAGCGAAGATCAATATTGCTCGCTGCGTAGGCCTACATGCTCGGCTTTTCTGAGCCCACATCTTTCTACCGCTATTTCAAGCGCGTCACCGGCATGTCAGCGAAACAATACCGCGACAGCTTTCACCGATGAAAATCGTAGAAGTACCAGGCATTTTTCGCAAAAAGTGTAAAATTTGAGTGAAAAAGCATGGAAAACGGAAAATTAGTTGTATTTTTGCGGGCATAAATCCCTTTTTGATCGTTATGACAAGAAACATTATGAAACTGACAGAACGTATCTGCATTTGCTCCTGCATGCTACTTGCCCTCATGTCCACAAACGTCCAAGCGCAGGAAGTCCAGCAGTGGTGGGGCTATTGGACATCGCCGATGGGCTTACAAGAGGTGGGCGAGCTGGCTCCCGGCAACAATGTGATGGGCATCCGTCTGACTGCGAAGAACACCGTCACGGTGGGTGCCAAGCTGCACGGAATCCGATTCTATATCAGCGACAAGACTTCCGTGACGGCCGCGAAAGTGTGGGCATCGTCAAGACAATCGGCGGGCTACAATCTACTCAACGCAGAAGTGCCCGCAAGCGAATTGAAAGATGTCAACAACGATGGTGAACCAACGGTTGTCATGCTCGATGAACCTATCGACCTGCTGCAGTCTGGCAACGCCTATGCCAACATGTACATAGGGTTCTGCATCACAATGCCTGATACAGGGACATTCACACCCTGCCAGATGATGGCCTCGGGAGAATCGACAAATGCTGCCAACGCCAATCTTTACGATTGGAAAAGCGTAGAGAACACTTGCGGCCCCATCGCCATACAGCTGCTCATCAGCAACCCTGACCTGCCTGAAACGGGAGCCACGGCTCTCATCCCCGAGGGGCTGATCGTGGTGAAAGACGAGTCCTACACAGTAGACATCCCCCTCCGAAACGACGGCATAGAGGGGCTGCAAAAGATCACTTACCAATGGACCATCGACGAAACAGCCGCGTGGGAGATGGAATACGAGTTCCCACAACCAGTCACAGAACTGGAAGCGACGCCGACACTGCCCGTCACCATCACTTGCCACGAGGATGCCACATGGCATGAGCTGGGCCTGACAATCCTCTCCATCAACGGTAAGGATGTTGGCGGAAAAGCGGAAGGCAAGCCCATCTTGGTCGTGGACCAGTTAGGAACGAAGCGTACGGTGATGGAGGAGTTCACCGGCACGTGGTGTCCTAACTGTCCAAGAGGCACGGTGGGCATGGAACTTTTAGAGGAGGCGTTTGGAGAACGATTCATCGGCATTGCCGTACACAACGACGACCCGATGACCATTGCCGCCTACGACGGCAGCCAATTCCGGCGTAGCGTGACAAGTGCCCTCGGCGGTTTCCCCGCAGCCACCGTCGACCGCTTCTACAAATGCGACCCATACATGGGCTTTACACTTCAGATGCACTTCCAGACCGACGCCATTGTGGAGCAAGCCTTGAGCCAGAAAGCCGTGGCTGATGTAAACGTGACGGCACAATGGGCCGACGATGCCCCGGGTAGTATCGACTGCGATGTGGCGACAACCTTCTACTACAGCGACCCGGTGGCACGCCATGCCCTCGTCGTTGTGGCTACAGCCGACGGCCTGTCGGGCGAAACGCAAAAGTGGCTGCAATGCAATGAGTTCATGGACCGCACGTGGTACGACCCCGACATGGACGAGTATGTCTATGGCGAACGATGGATGAAAGTGGACTACAACCACGTAGCTGTTGCGGTGGAGGGGGTGGAAAACGGCATTAGTGGCAGCATCGCCAGTCCCTTGGCAAGTCTGGAAACGCAGCATTTCAGCCAACGGCTGACCATTCCTGCCACGCTGCTTCAGAGCGGTGCGCGATACCACGTCGTGGCCATGCTCGTCAATACGGAGACGGGGCAGGTAGTCAATGCCGCCAAGAGTGCGCCGCTGAACGTCTCGACTGGCATTGTCTCCCCTTGTAGCGAGTCTGTGCTGCAAGGGACAGAAGCCGCAGGATGCTATACCCTTCAAGGCATAAAAATAGAGGAACGCGCCTTGCGTTCCCCCGGTATCTACATCGTCGGCAAACGAAAGATTGTATCCACCCGTTAGTATATCGAACGGTTGGCAAGCGAAAAGCATCATCTTCCGTTAGTGTTTCGGACGGTTCCGCCGTCCGAAATCGCCCAAAAGGCCCACCATAATCCGTGCGGTCTCCTCGGGTGCCCGCCGGTCGCCTAAAGCCTGCCGCACTCGGTGGTAGCCCTCAAGCATACGCTGCCGGCCTTCCGTCCCAGGTGCGATGCGGCTCAGCTCTTCACGGATATTCCCCACCGAGAAGCGGTCGGCCATGAGTTCCGGCACCACCTCCTCGTCGGCAATAAGGTTCACCAGCGAGATATACTTACATTGGATGATATGGTTGAAGGCAAAGCGGATAAGCCGAGGCACGGGTGTCTTGTAGCACACCACCTGCGGCACGCCGAAGAGAGCCGTCTCCAGCGTGGCCGTGCCGCTGGTCACCACAGCCATCGTGGCTTCGCTCAGCAGTTCGTAGGTCTTTCCGAAAACGATACGCACCTCATAGCCCTTCAAGAATTGCTCGTAATATGCCTCCTCAATGCCTGGTGCCCCAGCCACAACAATGTCGTAACCACTATACCCCTCCGTGGCTTTCAGCATCGCCGGCAGGTTGTCCTTAATCTCTTGGCGACGCGAACCAGCCAGCAAGGCTATGATTCTTCGGGGAGTGGGAAGCGACGATTGCTGAACCCTCTGATCATTCTCGCTCCTCGATCCCCGCTCCTCACTCCTCGAAGCAAGGAACTCCCTCACCTCATCAGCAGTGGGATTGCCCACATAATGAATGGGATAATGGTGCTTCTTCTCGAAGAAGTCCACCTCGAAGGGCAGGATGGAAAACAATTCATCCACATAGCGGCGGATGCTCTTGATGCGCCACTCCTTCCATGCCCAAATCTTTGGTGAGATGTAATAGTAGACTCGAGGAGCAGGGAGCTCTTCGCTCCTCGACAACTCCTTTGCCACCCTCAGGTTAAACCCTGGATAGTCCACCAGAATCACCACGTCGGGCTGCCACTGGCGGATGTCGGCGACACATTCCTTCTGCGCCTTCAGGATGGTGGGCAGATGCATCAGCACAGGTATGAAACCCATATAGGCCAGTTCGCGATAATGCCTGACCAGTGTCCCTCCTTCGGCAGCCATCAAGTCGCCCCCGAAGAAGCGGAACTCCGCCTCTGGGTCTTCCTTCTTCAGCGACCGCATCAGATGGGAGGCATGCAGGTCGCCACTGGCTTCACCGACTATCAGGTAGTATTTCATTCGGCTGAAGAGTTAGCTATTCTTTGGTTCATTGAACCATCCGTTCATCTGTTCCAACATTTCATACGAGGTGACGTCCATCCGTGTGGGCGTGATGGCGATGTAGCCATGAGCCAGCGCCCAGTTGTCGGTGGTATCGTCGTCGGGCTCATCGTTGCTGTATTCGCCCACCATCCAGTAGTAGTCGTAGCCGCGCGGATGATGGCATTTCACCACCTCCTTGCCCCAGCTTCCATAGGCCATCCGGCAGACGCGCACGCCCTTCACCTCATCCACCAACGGGTAGTTCACGTTCAGGCACACGCCACGCGGCAGTCCCTCCTGTAGCACACGAGCCGTCACCTTCCGCACGATGTCGCGCATAGGTTCAAAGTCGGCATCGGCACGAAAGTCGCAGAGCGAGAAAGCCACCGAGGGGATGTATTTCATGCATCCTTCCATCACCACGCCCATCGTGCCGCTGTAGTGGGTGTTCACCGAAGCATTGTCGCCGTGGTTGATGCCGCCCACAATCATGTCGGGCCGACGCGGACAGATGCAATGCAGGGCCATCTTCACGCAGTCCACCGGCGTGCCATTGCACCACCACACCTGCAAGCCCTCTTCTTCACAGACTTTTTCCAAGCGCAGCGGTTTCGTGGCCGAGAACGCGCAGGCAAAGCCAGAACGGCCGGCGTCGGGGGCACACACAATGAGGTCAGCCATGTCGCGAAGCATGTCGATAAGGCAGTTAATGCCTTTCGCCTGATAGCCGTCATCGTTGGCTATCAGTATCAGGGGTCTTTTCTCTTTCATGGCCGCAAAGGTACGAATAAATGTAAGAAACACAAAGGAAAAGTCGACTTTTCTTTTGCATTTCCGGCTTTCCCACAGACAATGAAAGAACGTCTTGACAAATGCGTGGCCGCGATAAGATGTCTGTTTGTTGTTGGAGCCGCCTATATATATAGCGGCTCCAACAACGAACGGGAATCGCCCGCCAACACATAATGCGAACGACCCTGAGAGACTATCTCCGGCAAGCATGGAGACTGTCTCCGACACGCTCTCACCACATCTGAGACACCCACTCAGATCATTTTCAACCCATGTTAACCGTATCTTTATATTTGGTTACAAAGGTGGCGTAAAGGCACGAATAATACAACTAAGTGAGCAAAGAATTAGCAGAAACAAACTTAAATAATGTGTAAATACGAACCAACTTGTGATGAGTTTCAAGAAAAAAGTGTATATTTGCAATCCAAGATACACAAAACATGAAAACATATACGAAGTTCAAGGAATACACCTGGCTGGTGAACACGATCCATCAAGCCGGCAGGATTACGCTGGCCGAGATAAACAGGCGGTGGCTACTGACGGAGATGAGCGAAGGGGTGGAAATAGCCCGCTCCACGTTCTTTCGCCACAAGTGCGCCATCGAGGACATCTTCGGCATATACATCGAATGCGACAAGAAGAACGGCAACAAGTATTACATCGGCAATGAACACGTGCTGCGCGAAGACACCGTACAGAACTGGATGCTCTCGACGCTGAGCGTGGGCAACATGGTGAGCGAAAGCCAAAGCCTGCACCAGCGCATCCTCTTGGAGCATGTGCCTTCTGGCGGTGAGAGACTCCGAAAGGTCATCAAGGCCATGAAGGAAAACTGCCAGCTACACATCACCTACCGACGCTACTCGGCCTCGGCCAGCAAGGACTTCACGATAGACCCTTACTGCATGAAACTGTTCCGGCAGCGATGGTATTTGTTGGGGAGACTGACCAACGGCTATCTGTCGACTTTCTCCTTGGACCGCGTGGAGGACATCAAACAACTCGACTCTAAGTTCATCGTTCCTGATGATTTCGACGGGGCAGCCTACTTCCAAGACAGCTTCGGCATGCTGACCGACGACAAGATGGCGGTGGAGCGCATCGTGCTGAGGGCATACGGCTACGAGCCATACTATCTGCGCGACCTGCCCTTGCATCACAGCCAGCGCGAAATCAACGCAACCGAGGAGTATTCCGACTTTGAGCTCCACCTGAAACCCACCTCCGACTTCAAGGCCCAACTGCTCTCGCGCGGAGAATGGATAGAGGTCCTGAAGCCCCAGTCCTTGGCCGATGAACTGGTGGAATGGCACCAAAAGGCCATCGAACGCTACAAAAAACGAAAATAATCCGTGACTGTTCCACGTTCTGAAACACTCCATACTTAACTTTGCAAAAAAATGTGAGACCCGAATGTTTAACTAAAAAAGAACGTAACTATGGTTGCAAAGAAAATGTACAGTATGGACAATCTGATAGACCTTGGAATGACCCGTCTGTTCCAATTGGCAGAGTATGTATGCAGCAGGTGCGGTTTTGAAGAGGCTAAACCTGTAGAACCGAAAGCAGAGAAAGTTGAGTCGAAGGGCCCGACCATCCGTTTTTCCAAAGAAGAGAAGATGGTGGAGGGAGACTTGTTTAAGTGATATGATTTGGCTGAAGTGTTCAACGGATGTGGTTCATGCAGAAGAAACGAAGTATCGTAGAAACAATCATGTAAAAAACCAAAATGATGACGAAAGACAATGATCGTACACGACTTGACCTCGTCCGTGGGTCATTGATTGGAGGAGCCGCAGGCGATGCGCTGGGCTATCCTGTGGAGTTTATGCAGTATGGTGAGATCGTGAGAAGATTTGGACCGAAGGGTATCACCAGCTATGTGCTCAACAAGGGCGTGGCAATGATCAGCGACGACACGCAGATGACGCTCTTCACCGCCAACGGAATGCTGTTGGGCCTGACACGTGGATTCATGAAAGGCGTAGGCAACGCGCCAGAGTTCTATGTGGAATATGCCTATCAGGACTGGTTCGACACCCAGATGAAATCGTATGAACGCGTCATGAGCGACGACAAGGCTTCCGACACCGGTCGCCACTCGTGGCTCGGCAACTTGCCTGAGCTCTACGCCCGCCGCGCTCCAGGCAACACCTGTCTGTCGGCCATCAGCGAGATAAAAATGAAAAAGACACCCCGGAACGACAGCAAAGGCTGCGGCGGCGTGATGCGGGTGGCTCCCTACGGACTGTACTGTGCCTGTCATAGTGTGCTTTGTTCCATCAAGGAAATAGATGTGGCGGGGGGGGAGATAGCGCGACTTACTCACAAACACCCCTTAGGCTGGATGCCTGCCATCGTGCTGACGCATATCCTCTACCGCTTGGTGAGCAACGTTCCTTTGGCCGGCTTGGACAAGACGGCCGCCCGACAAGCCTTTGCCGCCATCGTTAATGAAGCTTTACTGTTGCTGCCCAAACTCAAAGTCCTGAACGAAGTGTCGGAACTGACATGGGAAAGAGAAGAAACGCTTGGCGAGGTATTCCACAATGCCGTGGAGCGACTGCGCGAACTGGTGGAGCGCGCCCTGGCCTTGGCAGCTAACGAACTGAGCGATGTGGAGAATATCTGTCGCCTTGGCGAGGGATGGGTTGGCGAAGAGGCGCTGGCCATAGCCATCTATGCCACAGCCCGCCATATCGACAGTTTCGAAGACGCGCTCGTTGCCGCCGTCAACCACAGCGGCGACAGCGATTCCACAGGTGCCGTCGCGGGCAACATCATCGGAGCCATCGTCGGCTACGACGCCATTCCAGCCAAGTTCAAGCAGCGCTTGGAGCTTCATGACGTCATCCTCGCCATCGCCGACGACCTCCACCAGGGATGCATCATCAGCGAGTACGACCGCATGGAAACGCCAGAGAAGAAGCAGTGGTATGAGCGTTACTGCAAGATGAGACCTTCCGGCATCAATTAGTTGTTTATGTCGACGCGGAAGAAATACAGGAAGCCCGCACTCGTCCAAGGTTCCTTGAACGGTGTGGGCCTGCATGAAATACTTACGTCTCTAATAATTTGCTAACACATGTAAGTCTTCTGCTCGAATAAAAAAAGCCACCACCGCAAAGGGTGATGGCTCTTCGTTGATATGAAGTGAGTGGGGTTATTCAGCTGTCTCAGCCTGAACTTCTGCTGCGGGAGCTTCGCCCTCAGCCTTCTTCTTACCACCACCGCGGCGGGTGCGCTTGGTGGCAGCCTTCGGCGTCTTGGCCATGTTCTCGTCGAAGTCGACAAGCTCGATGAATGCGATGGGGGCAGCGTCGCCCTTGCGGAAACCGAGCTTGATGATGCGGGTGTAGCCACCGGGGCGGTCGCCGATCTTCTCAGCCACTACGCCGAAGAGTTCCTTCAGCGCTTCCTTGTTCTGCAGATAGCGGAACACGACGCGGCGTGAGTTGGTGCTGTCGTCCTTTGCGCGGGTGAGCAGCGGCTCGACGTACTTCTTGAGTGCCTTGGCCTTAGCCAGAGTCGTAGTGATTCTTTTGTGCATGATCAGCGAAATGGCCATGTTGGCAAGCATGGCGTCGCGATGCGATGCAGTACGGCTCAGATGATTGAATTTCTTATTGTGTCTCATTTTTGTTCTTAATCTTTATCTAATTTGTACTTTGCAATGTCGGTTCCAAACGACAGATTCAGACTCTCGAGCAAATCATCAAGCTCTGAAAGCGATTTCTTACCGAAGTTGCGGAACTTCAGGAGGTCGGTCTTGTTGTACTGGCACTTCCTCGTCGAACTCCTGGTTGCCCTCCACATCGTTGTTCTCCAGTGTGATCTTCTCGTCGGAGAAGAGCATGAAGTGGTGGATGAGGATCTTGGCAGCCTCCTTGAGTGCATCCTTCGGGTGAATGGAACCATCCGTCGTCACTTCGAGGACGAGCTTGTCGTAGTCGGTCTTCTGCTCGACGCGATAGGGCTCGACAGCATACTTGACGTTACGGATAGGGGTGTAAATAGAATCGATTGGAATAACGTTGACATCGGTGCAGTATTCACGGTTCTCGTCGGCTGTGACATAGCCACGGCCTTTGTTGATCGTGATGTCCAACTGCATGGATGCTTTTGCATCTAAATGACAAATCACCAAATCTGGGTTTAACACTTCAAATCCAGTCAGATACTTGCTGATATCACCTGCCGTGAACTCGGTAGAATTCTCTACAATGATACTCACTTTTTCGTTCTCGAATTCTTCTACTACTTGTCTGAAACGCACACGCTTCAGGTTCAGGATAATGTTGGTGACATCTTCCTTCACACCCGGTACGGAGGAGAACTCGTGCTCAACACCGCCAATCTTGATGGTGTTGATGGCGAAACCCTCGAGGGAGGAAAGCAGAATGCGGCGCAGGGCGTTACCGATGGTGACACCGAACCCAGGCTCCAGCGGACGGAATTCGAACTTGCCGAATTTGTCGTTGGCCTCCAACATTACTACTTTATCAGGTTTTTGAAATGCTAATATCGCCATTAATTTAATGATTTATTTAGAGTACAACTCAACGATTAACTGTTCCTTAATATTCTCAGGGATATCGGCACGCTCGGGTTTGTGGAGGAACTTACCACTCTTGGTGGTCTCGTCCCACTCAATCCACGGATACTTGCTGTGGTTGAATCCAGCAAGTGCTGCCTCGATGACCTCAAGCGACTTAGACTTCTCGCGTACTCCTACTACCTGGCCGGGCTTCACGGCGTATGAAGGCACGTGCACCACCTGACCATCCACGACGATATGCTTGTGGCCTACCAACTGGCGGGCAGCAGCACGTGTGGGAGCAATACCAAGACGGAACACCACATTGTCGAGACGACTCTCCAGGTTCTGCAGGAGAACCTCACCGGTGATACCTTCAGCCTTGGCTGCCTTTTCGAACATATTGCGGAACTGGCGCTCGAGCACACCATAGGTGTACTTTGCTTTTTGCTTCTCTGCCAACATGACTGCATACTCAGACATCTTGCGACGACGGTTGTTGCCATGCTGTCCCGGGGGGAAGTTCCTACGGGACAAAACTTTGTCGGCACCGAAGATGGGTTCTCCAAATCGGCGCGCAATTTTTGATTTCGGACCTATGTATCTTGCCATAATAAATGATATTGTTTCTTTTGGTGATTATACGCGGCGACGCTTCGGAGGACGACAGCCGTTGTGGGGCAGCGGAGTGACGTCGATGATTTCGGTCACTTCGATACCTGCTCCGTGGATGGCGCGGATGGCGCTCTCGCGTCCGTTACCGGGACCCTTCACGTAAGCTTTTACTTTGCGGAGACCGAGATCGTAAGCAATCTTAGCGCAATCCTCGGCTGCCATCTGTGCAGCGTACGGAGTGTTCTTCTTCGATCCGCGGAAACCCATCTTACCGGCCGACGACCAGGAAATGACCTGACCTTCGCTGTTTGCCAAAGACACAATGATGTTGTTGAAAGAACTGTGTACATGCAGCTGTCCCAGTGCATCTACCTTGACGTTTCTTTTCTTAGCGACTGTTTTCTTTGCCATTTTCTTTTCAATTTTTTAATTTCTCAATTGTTAAATTTACTTCGTGGCCTTCTTCTTGTTAGCAACAGTCTTCTTCTTTCCCTTACGGGTACGTGCATTGTTCTTGGTGCTCTGACCGCGAACGGGAAGACCATTACGATGGCGCACTCCACGATAGCAACCAATGTCCATGAGGCGCTTGATGTTCATCTGGATCTCACTGCGGAGATCACCTTCTACTTTGAATTCAGCGCCGATGATTTCACGGATCTTAGCTGCCTGATCGTCGCTCCATTCGTTGACCTTCAGGTCGCGACTGACACCAGCTTTGTCCAATATCTTTGCTGAACTACTTCGACCTATACCGTAGATATAAGTCAATGCGATTTCGCCACGCTTGTTCTGGGGCAAATCTACTCCAACAATTCTTATTGCCATTACTTGTTTTGAATTAAAAAAAATAACTAAAAATTAATCGTGCGATAAAAATGCGTGCAAAGGTAAGAATATTTTTTTACTCCACCTATTTTTTTACGCATTTTTAACTTAACCCTGACGTGTTTTGTACTTCGGGTTCTTCTTGTTAATCAAGAATAAACGACCTTTGCGACGTACGATTTTGCAGTCGGGTGTACGCTTTTTCAATGATGCTCTTGTCTTCATATCAGTAATTATTTGTATCTAAAAACGATTCTTCCTTTGGTCAGGTCGTAAGGACTCATCTCTACCTTTACCTTGTCTCCGGGCAATATCTTGATATAATGCATACGCATCTTTCCAGATATATGCGCGATGATCTGGACTCCATTTTCCAACTCTACACGGAACATGGCATTTGAGAGACTCTCAAGAATAGTTCCGTCCTGTTCAATAGCTGACTGTTTTGCCATAAATCAGTATGTGTTACCTTCTGTTTGTAAAATATCCTCGAACGAAGACAATATCTCAGCCTGTCCTCTGCGAATGGCTATGGTATGCTCGAAATGCGCTGCCGGCTGTCTGTCGCGTGTGCGAAGGGTCCACTTGTCGTGGGCATCCAGATAGATGTAGCGCTCGCCCATGGTGACCATGGGTTCGATGGCTATACACATCCCAGCCTTAAGCAGGATACCATTGCCGCGGCGCCCATAGTTGGGCACTGGCGGATCTTCGTGCATCTTGCGGCCGATGCCGTGCCCGGTCAATTCCCGAACGATTCCGTAGTGATTGCTTTCACAATGCTCCTGAACGGCATGGCTGATGTCGCCGAGATGGTTTCCAGCCACTGCCTGCTGTATGCCAAGTAAGAGACTTTCGTACGTAGTCTTGAGTAGGTGCTTCACTTTTTCGTCGACCTCGCCCACACAGAATGTATAAGCTGAATCGCCATTGAACTCGTCAAGCAACACGCCACAATCTACGGTGATGATGTCTCCATCCTTCAGCACGGTAGTGGCATTGGGCACTCCGTGTACGACAACATCATTCACAGATGTACAGATACTCCCTGGGAAAGGCCCTCCGTATGGATTTGGGAAATTCTTGAATGTCGGAACGGCTCCGTGGTCACGGATGAATGTGTCGGCAATCTTGTCCAATTGGAGGGTGGAGATCCCTGGGCGGATATGTTTCGATAATTCGCCGAGCGTCTTGCCTACAAGGCGATTCGCCCGGCGCATTAACTCAATTTCGTCTTCTGTCTTCAGAAATACTTTCATCAGCAGAATTAGTAAGCGGTGATGACACCGTTATGCGTAGAACGCACTCTACCAGAATTCAGCAAACCGTCATAGTGACGCATCATAAGATGACTCTCGATCTGTGTCAGCGTATCAATGACCACACCTACGAGAATCAACAGAGATGTTCCTCCGAAGAACTGCGAGAATCCCTGCTGGACATTCAGCAACGAAGCCAGAGCCGGCATCACTGCGATGAAGGCAATGAACAAGGAACCGGGCAGTGTGATTCTCGACATGACAGTATCGATGAAGTCGGCAGTCGGCTTACCAGGCTTGACACCGGGGATGAAGCCGTTGTTGCGCTTCATGTCTTCTGCCATCTGAGTGGGATTCAACGTGATGGCCGTATAGAAATACGTGAAGATGATGATGAGAGCGGCAAACACGATGTTATACAGAAGGCTGTCGCGATTCAGCAGGGCCTGCAGCACACTGTTGGTAGAGTTCGTTGAGAACTGCACGATGGTCAGCGGGATGAACATCAAAGCCTGAGCAAAGATGATAGGCATCACGTTGGCTGCGAACAGCTTCAAAGGGATGTACTGGCGTGCACCGCCATACTGACGGTTGCCCACGAGACGCTTGGCATACTGCACGGGAACGCGACGTACGCCCTGCACCAGGAGGATGGCCGCACAGACCACAGCATAGAGGATGAGGAGCTCAACAATGAACATCACGATACCACCACCACTGATAGCGGTGAAACGCGAGGTGAGTTCCTGTACGAAAGCCTGAGGCAGACGGGCGATGATACCAATCATAATGATGACAGACACACCATTGCCGATACCGCGGTCGGTGATACGCTCACCGAGCCACAGAATGAACATGGAACCTGCTGCCAGGATGAATGCTGAGGTAATCATGAAGAAACTCCAGCTCACTCCCGACGACAGAGCACCTGCGGCCTGCATCTTCAGGTTGGTAAGATAAGCCGGTCCTTGGAAGAACAGGATGGCCACGGTGAGTACACGGGTGTACCATGAGATCTTCTTCCGGCCGCTTTCGCCTTCACGCTGCATCTTCTGGAAATAGGGCACGGTTGCAGCAAGCAACTGTATCACGATAGATGCAGAGATGTATGGCATGATTCCCAATGCAAAGATAGATGCATTGGAAAAAGCACCACCTGAGAACATGTCGAGAATGGACATCAGACCTCCTGCTGTCTGCTCCTGCAGTTTCTCAAGAGCTGCGGGATTGATACCGGGCAACACAACGAACGAGCCGAAGCGATAGATTGCCACGAACAGGATGGTGATGAGGATTCGCTGGCGCAAATCCTCTATTCTCCAACAATTTCTCAGATACTCAATTAACTTCTTCATTATGAGTTTAGATTATGATTGCATTACCACCTACAGCCTTGATTGCCTCTTCAGCTGTCTTTGAGAAAGCATTAGCCTCAACATCGAGCTTTGCCTTCAACTCACCCATACCGAGGATCTTCACGAGCTCCTTGCCATTGGTGAGACCGGCGGCCTTCAGTTCGGCGATGCCAATCTTAGTGAGATTCTTCTGCTCTGCCATCTTCTGGAGAGTAGAGAGGTTCACAGCATAATATTCCTTGTGATTGATGTTCTTGAAGCCAGACTTCGGCAAACGGCGCTGCAACGGCATCTGTCCACCTTCGAATCCTACCTTCTTCTTATATCCAGAACGGGCCTTGGCACCCTTGTGACCACGTGTAGAGGTACCACCGAGACCTGAACCGGGACCACGACCGAGACGACGGCTTGAATGCGTAGAACCTTCTGCGGGCTTTAAATTACTTAACTTCATAGTCTATTCTGTTTTTAAAAACGTTCAACGATGATTATTCTACTACGGTCACGAGATGGTGCACCTTGCGGATCATTCCACGGACAGAAGGACAGTCTTCCACCTCAACAACCTGTGAGATCCTGTGCAGACCCAATGCCTGCAACGTACGTTTCTGATCAATAGGATAACCTATCTTACTCTTGATCTGCTTGATTTTAATTGTTGCCATGATGAAAATCGCTTTTATCCGTTAAACACTTTGTCCATACTGATACCGCGTGTGCCTGCCACTGTATAGGCGTCACGCATCTGGCTCAGTGCGAAGATGGTGGCCTTGACAAGGTTGTGAGGGTTGGAAGAACCCTTCGACTTGGCAAGCACATCCTTCACACCAACACTCTCGAGCACAGCACGCATAGCACCACCAGCCACCAGACCGGTACCGGCAGCTGCGGGCTTCAGGAACACCTGAGCGCCACCATAGCGGGCTTCCATCTCATGAGGAATAGTGCCCTTCAACACGGGAACCTTCACCAGATTCTTCTTGGCTGACTCTGTTCCCTTTGCGATGGCAGCTGTCACTTCACCGGCCTTTCCAAGGCCCCAACCGATAACACCATTGCCGTCGCCGACGACAACGATAGCAGCAAACGTGAAGGTACGACCACCCTTTGTTACTTTTGTAACACGGTTAATAGCAACCAGTCTGTCTTTCAACTCGACGTCACTATTTATCTTAACTCTATTCAATGCCATAATCAATTAAAATTTAAGTCCACCTTTACGTGCTCCATCGGCCAATTCCTTCACGCGGCCATGATAGAGATATCCATTACGGTCGAACACCACCTGGGTGATGCCGGCTTCGAGAGCCTTCTGGGCGATGAGCTCACCCACCTTGGCAGCCTGCTCCTTCTTGGGCATAGTCTCCATGCCAAGTGAAGAAGCCGATACGAGAGTATTGCCGGTCAGGTCGTTGATAACCTGGACATAAATCTGCTTGTTGCTGCGGAACACGCTCATACGAGGACGCTCAGCAGTACCGTTCACGCTCTTGCGAATTCTGAACTTTATCTTAATTCGTCTTTCTATTTTCTTTGTTGCCATAATCGTAAAAAATTAAAATTACTTAGCTGAAGCTGACTTACCAGACTTTCTACGAATAACCTCGCCTTTGAAGAGGATACCTTTTCCTTTGTAAGGCTCAGGCATGCGGAAAGAACGAATCTTAGCACAGATGAGGCCAAGCAACTCCTTGTCGCAAGACTCCAAGATGATCTGAGGGTTCTGATTTCTTTCAGACTTTGTTTCCACCTTCACTTCGGAGGGGAGCTGAAGGAAAATCGGATGAGTATAACCAAGTGCAAACTCCAGGAGGTTGCCCTGGTTAGAAACACGGTAACCGACGCCGACGAGTTCCAGCTCCTTCTTGAAGCCCTCGCTGCATCCGACCACCATATTGTTCACCAATGCACGATAGAGACCATGGAAAGCCTGCTTCTGCTTATAGTTCACAGGGCTGTTCTCGTCAATCTCGAAAACAATCTGACCATCCTCAAACTTCAGGAGAATGGAGGGATCCACCTTCTGCGAAAGCTGTCCCTTCGGACCTTTCACAGTCACGATGCCGTCCTTAAAGTCGACCGTTGTGCCGGCGGGTATCACGATAGGTAACTTACCAATTCTTGACATAGCTTGCCCTCCTTATTAATATACATAGCAAAGAACCTCACCGCCAATCTTCAGGGCAGCAGCTTCCTTGTCTGTCATGACACCTTGGGATGTAGATAAGATAGCGATACCTAATCCGTTAATAACTCTCGGCATGTCCTTGTAGCCGGTGTACTTGCGGAGACCGGGTGTGGACACTCTCTTGAGGACGCGGATAGCGTTCTCTTTCGTTGCGGGATTGTACTTCAAGGCAACCTTGATTGTTCCCTGGGGGCCATCCTCGATGAACTTGTAGTTCAGGATGTAACCCTTCTCGAAGAGGATTTTCGTAATCTCCTTCTTCAAGTTTGAAGCCGGTACTTCAACAACACGGTGATGAGCCATGATTGCGTTTCTCAACCTCGTCAGATAATCTGCAATTGGATCTGTCATAAATGATTGATGTTTAATTAATCGGGACTGCCCCGACAATATTAAAATAAATAATCTTTGGTATGGGGTGTGGGTGTTGGCCTTTCACCAATCACCCATTACCTGTCGCCCTTTCGTTTACCAGCTTGCCTTCTTCACTCCGGGAATCAGACCAGACGAAGCCATCTCGCGGAACTGGATACGTGAAAGACCGAACTGGCGCATATATCCCTTGGGACGTCCAGTGATCTTGCAACGGTTGTGCAGGCGGATGGGGTTGGCATTCCTCGGTATGGACTGGAGCTTGCGGGCTGCCTCATAAGCCTCAGCAGGATCGTTTGAAGTAGCGATCACCTTCTTCAAAGCAGCACGTTTCTCGGCATAGCGGGCAACGAGCTTAGCGCGCTTCACCTCGCGGGCCTTCATTGATTCTTTTGCCATATCTTTACTTCTTTATTTGTTCTTGAATGGAAGACCGAAGGCCTTGAGCAGTGCGAATCCCTCTTCGTCAGTCTTAGCGGAAGTGACGAATGTGATGTTCATACCCTGGATGCGGTCGATCGTGTCAATATTAATCTCGGGGAAGATAATCTGCTCTTCGATACCCAGCGTATAGTTGCCGCGGCCGTCGAACTTGCTCTCGATACCCTTGAAGTCACGGATACGCGGAAGTGCGATGCGGACGAGTTTCTCAAGGAACTCATACATGCGCTCGCGGCGCAGTGTCACCATCACGCCGATGGGCATCTTCTTACGGAGCTTGAAGTTGGCGATGTCCTTCTTCGAATAGGTTGCCACAGCCTTCTGGCCGGTGATCGTGGTGAGTTCGTTGATTGCTACGTCGATGATTTTCTTGTCCTGCGTAGCATCACCGAGACCCTGATTCACAACAATCTTCTTCAGGACAGGAATCTGCATGGCTGAGCTGTAGTTAAACTGCTTCTGCAGAGCCGGAGCGATATTCTCCTTGTATTCTTTCTTCAACTGTGCTGTATTCATTACTTGATCTCCTCTCCTGACTTTTTAGAAATACGGATAACATTCTTTCCCTCATGCTTGATGGAGACACGTGTCGGCTTGCCGCTCTTCGGGTCTATCAGGCTCAGATTCGAGATATGGATGGGGGCTTCCTGCTTCACAATGCCGCCTTGGGGGTTCTTGGCGCTGGGCTTCATGCTCTTCGAGACCATGTTCCAGCCTTCGACGATAGCCTTCTGCTCCTTGACGAACACCTTGAGGACCTTGCCCTTCTGGCCTTTGTCCTTACCGGCAAGGATGATGACCTCGTCACCTTTTCTAATATGTAACTTTACCATTACTGTTTCTGTTTAAATATTAAAGAACTTCAGGTGCCAAAGAAACGACTTTCATATTCACAGCACGGAGCTCACGGGCCACGGGGCCGAAGATACGGCTGCCGCGGAGCTCGCCAGCATTGTTGAGAAGCACACAGGCATTGTCATCGAAGCGGATGTAAGAGCCATCAGCGCGACGGATTTCCTTCTTTGTGCGTACAATCAAAGCCTTGGATACTGCACCTTTTTTAACATCACTTGTGGGGATTGCGTTCTTGACCGTCACGACAATCACGTCACCAACGCTTGCATAGCGGCGGCGGGTACCACCCAGCACGCGAATGCAAAGAACCTCGCGAGCACCGCTGTTGTCAGCTACTGTAAGTCTTGATTCTGCCTGTATCATAATTACTTAGCTTTTTCTACGATTTGAACTAATCTCCATCTCTTTGTCTTCGACAACGGACGGGTTTCCATAATGAGCACGGTATCACCAACGTTGCACTCATTCTTCTCATCATGAGCATGGTATTTCTTTGTCTTCTGGACAAACTTACCATAAATCGGGTGCTTCTCCTTGAACTTGGCGGCAATAACAATGGTTTTATCCATCTTGTTGCTGATCACGACACCCTGTCTTGTTTTTCTTAAATTTCTTGTTTCCATCTGGACCATTGTTATTTGTTAAGTTCTCTCTGACGGAGTTCTGTCTTCATACGTGCGATGTCACGACGGGTAGCCTTAATCAGAGAAGGGTTCTCCAGTGGGGTCACTGCATGGTTGAGAAGCATGCGATGGTACTTTTCAACCTCTGTTTCCAAACGCTCGTTCAACTCTGCGGTTGCGAGTCCTTTAATCTCACTTGTCTTCATCTTACTTAAGCATTTTTATCGTAATCACGTCTTACAACAAACTTGGTTTTAACAGGAAGTTTCTGGGCACCCAGGCGAAGTGCTTCCTTGGCAACTTCGAAAGGCACGCCTTCTACTTCGAAGAGAATTCTTCCCGGTGTGACAGGTGCAACCCATCCTGCAGGATCACCCTTACCTTTACCCATTCGGACGTCGGCGGGTTTGCGGGTAATCGGTTTGTCGGGGAATATGCGAATCCAGACCTGACCTTCACGCTGCATGTAACGGTTGATAGCAACGCGGGCAGCCTCCAACTGACGGCTGTCGAGCCACTTAGCGTCAAGGGTCTTGATGCCGAAGGAACCGAAAGCCAATTGTGTTCCCCTGTGGGCGTCGCCTTTGTTGCCACGTCCGTCCTGGGGTCTTCTATATCTTACTCTTTTAGGCTGTAACATGATAATTTTCCTCTTTTCTTAATTATTTGTTTCTCTTGCGATCACGACGGCCTCCAGGTCTTCCGTTGCCACGTCCGCCCTGCTTCTCCTGCGAGAAATTGGGGGAGAGGTCCTTCTTGTCGTACACTTCACCACGGCAGATCCAAACCTTGATGCCGAGCAGGCCCACCTTGGTGAGAGCCTCTGCATGGCAGTAGTCGATGTCAGCACGGAAAGTGTGCAGGGGAGTACGGCCTTCCTTGAACATCTCGCTGCGGGCGATTTCAGCACCGTTGAGACGGCCTGCAATCTGAATCTTCACACCCTCGGCACCAGCACGCATAGTGTTGGCGATAGCCTGCTTGATGGCTCTGCGGTAGGCAATCTTGCCTTCAATCTGGCGAGCCACGTTGTTGGCCACGATGGTAGCATCCAACTCAGGCTTCTTCACCTCGTAGATGTTGATCTGGATTTCCTTATCATAGAGTTTCTTCAGCTCTTCCTTGAGCTTGTCGACATCTTGTCCGCCCTTGCCAATGACGATTCCCGGACGGGCTGTGCAGATAGTGATAGTCACGAGCTTCAAGGTGCGCTCAATGACAATCTTCGAAACGCTGGCCTTTTCCAGGCGCTTGTTGAGATACTTACGGATTTTCTGGTCTTCCACCAGATTCTCGCCGAAGCTCTTACCGCCGTACCAGCTTGAGTCCCAACCGCGGATGATACCGAGACGGTTGCTTATTGGATTAACTTTCTGTCCCATTCTTCTGATTATTTTTCGTCATTAGCTTTAGCGTCTACAAACAGTGTCACGTGGTTCGAGCGCTTGCGGATGCGGTAGCCGCGTCCCTGCGGTGCCGGGCGCATGCGCTTCATGGTGACGCCTTCATCAACAAAGACTCTTGACACATAGAGTTCACCGTCTTCTGCCTTTCTCTCGTTCTTCTGTTCCCAGTTGTTGATGGCAGAGCGGAGCAGTTTCTCCACATCGGCGGCAGCTGCCTTCTTCGAGAAGCGCAGGACACCGAGGGCGCGGTTCACTTCCATACCGCGGATCAAATCAACGACATAGCGCATCTTGCGGGGAGAAGAAGGACATCCCTTCAACTTCGCGAAATACATCGTCTTCAAGGCCTCTTTTCTTTTCTCAGCCGAAATATGTTTTCTTTTTCCCATTATTGCTCTAAATTAAAATGGTTTCAGCCCTGATTATTTCTTATTACCGGCATGTCCACCGAAACGGCGTGTGGGAGCGAACTCACCCAGCTTGTGGCCGACCATATTCTCGGTAATGTAAACAGGGATAAATTTGTTTCCGTTATGAACAGCTACAGTGTGTCCCACGAAGTCCGGGGAGATCATTGAAGCTCTGGCCCATGTCTTAACGACATTCTTCTTGCCGCTCTCATTCATGGCGAGAATCTTCTTCTCAAGAGATACGTTAATGTACGGACCTTTTTTTAATGAACGACTCATAATTTACTTCAGTTTACTTGTTATTTTTTACTTGCTCTTGCAATGATATACTTGTTAGAGTGCTTCTTCGGTGCGCGTGTCTTCAGACCCTTTGCATACAAGCCCTTACGCGAACGCGGATGTCCACCAGACTGACGGCCTTCACCACCACCCATCGGGTGATCGTGCGGGTTCATCACAACACCACGGTTGTGCGGACGACGGCCGAGCCAGCGCGAACGACCAGCCTTACCGGACTGCTCAAGCGCATGAGTCTCATTACCAACCACACCTACAGTAGCCTTACAAGCACTAAGGATCTTACGGATCTCTCCCGAGGGGAGCTTGATGACGCAGTAAGAACCTTCACGAGAAGTAAGCTGAGCAAAGTTACCTGCCGAACGAACGAGCTTTGCACCCTGACCCGGACGGAGTTCGATGTTGTGGATCATCGTACCCACGGGGATGTTTGACAGCGGGAGAGCGTTGCCCACCTCGGGAGCTGCCTCAGCGCCCGACTTCAGGGTAGTCCCCACTTCAAGTCCGTTAGGAGCAATAATGTAACGTTTTTCACCATCAGCGTAATACAACAATGCGATACGGGCCGAGCGGTTCGGATCGTACTCGATTGTCTTCACTACAGCTGGAACACCATCTTTCTCACGTTTGAAGTCAATCACGCGGTATTTTCTCTTATGGCCGCCGCCACGATAGCGGACAGTCATCTTACCGGTGTTGTTGCGTCCACCAGTGGACTTCTTACCGTAAACGAGAGATTTCTCTGGCACGGATGCAGTAAGTTCCTCGAACGTGCCAATAATCTTGTGTCTTTGGCCGGGAGTTACCGGCTTTAATTTACGTACTGCCATTTCTTATTTAAATATTGCTGTAAAAATCGATTGTATCGCCCTCCTTCAGGGTGACGATTGCTTTCTTGTATGCGTTCCTCTGGCCGCGGATCAAGCCGTCCTTGGTGTAGCGGCTGGAGCGCTTGCCTGCATAGCGCATGGTATTCACGTCGATCACTGTCACGTTGTACAGCTGCTCGACCTCTTGTTTGATCTGGAGCTTGTTGGCTTCCGGACGGCAGATGAAACCATAGCGGGTCTCAGCCTTCTTGGTTCTGGTCTCGCCCTTCACCTTGTATGTCTTCTCCTCAGATGTCTTGTCCGTTATCTTGGTCATCTTCTCAGTGACCAGCGGTTTGATGATAAATGCCATATCTGATGTCTCCTTATTACTTGTTTAAGATTCCGTCGATAATCTCCAGCGACTTCTCGGTCACCACGAGAACGTCGGCATCCAGGATTCTGTATGTATTGATTTCCCTGGCTTCCATAACCTGAGTCTTCTGCAGGTTGCGGGCCGACAGGTACACGTTCTTGCTGTTCTCGGGCAGAGCGACGAGCAGCTTCTTGCCGTCTACCTTCAGATTCTTGGCAACGTCGAGGAACTGCTTCGTGTTCGGCTTCTCGAACGTGAAGTCTTCCACCACGACGATGGCATTCTCCTGAGCCTTGTATGAGAGGGCGCTTCTGCGAGCCAAAGCCTTCACCTTCTTGTTCAGCTTGAAGCTGTAGTCGCGGGGCTTCGGACCAAACACGCGGCCACCACCAACGAGCACGGGCGACTTGATGTCACCGCGGCGAGCACCGCCGCTACCCTTCTGGCGAATCAGTTTGCGTGTGGAACCGGCAATCTCGCTGCGCTCCTTCGACTTGGCATTGCCCTGACGGCGGTTGGCCATGAACTGCTTGACAGCGAGGTAAATAACATGATCGTTGGGTTCAATGCCGAAGATAGATTCGTTTAACGTAACCTTTCTTCCGGTCTCCTGACCATTGATGTTTAATACGTTAATTTCCATTACTTGTTGATGATTACGGTTGAACCTTTACAACCAGCGATGCTACCCTTCACGATGAGGAGATTGTTCTCTGGCAATACCTTTAACACTCTGAGATTCTGCGTGGTCACGCGGTCGCCACCCATCTGTCCGGCCATGCGCATTCCCTTGAACACCTTGGCGGGATACGAACAGGCACCGATAGAACCCGGCTTGCGGGCGCGGTCGTCCTGGCCGTGTGTAGCCTGACCGACACCACCGAAACCATGGCGCTTCATCACGCCCTGGAATCCCTTACCCTTGGAGGTACCCACAACGTCCACAAAGGTTGTGTCGTTGAAGATCTCCACCGTAATGGTGTCTCCGAGATTGTACTCCTCGTCAAACTTGAACTCGGCCAAGTGGCGCTTAGGTGTCGTGCCGGCTTTCTTGAACACACCCATCATGGGCTTCGTGGTGTTCTTCTCTTTAGCTTCGGCGAAACCCAGCTGAAGTGCTTTGTAGCCGTCCTTCTCGACGGTCTTCACCTGAGTCACAACACAAGGACCAGCTTCGATAACAGTGCACGGCACATTCTTACCGTCGGCACTGAAAACGGATGTCATTCCGATTTTTCTTCCAATTAATCCTGGCATTTCAGTTTAAAATTAATAATAATGTTTATTACCTATTTATTTATTATAGCGTTCGTTTTGCTTCTAACAGCCATAGACACACAGAGAAAAAGAATCAGTCCATCTCCTTAACATTGGGAGCTAAACCGTTCTGTTTCAGCGTATTGATAGCCATAAGCCAGCGCAATTACCGCTTTTTGCGGGTGCAAAGGTACACCTATTATTTTATATACGCAACAATTCTTATGAGATTTTAGCCTTTTTGCTGATAATTTAATTATATTTAACCTGCAAAACAAATTGGGAACGCACCAGACACTCCGATGCGTTCCCATGGCATTACTCGTGAAATCCTTGCAATCTGTTTTCGGTTCACCAAGGAATTCGTCCGAGACGTTGCTTACTTCACCACCACTTTTTTCCCGTTGATGATGTAGATGCCCTTGTGTGTCGGTTGCCCCTCGACGCGCTGGCCGCTGAGGTTGAAGATGCGTTGCTGTTCGGCATCGTACGGAACTTCTGGCGAGGCAATATCGGTAGCGCCCCCTCGGATGAAGTTCAGCCTGACGGAGTTGACTATACTGGTGATACCCTTCATGCGATCGGCTTGGACGATACGGCGGTACACGCAATCGCCATTATTGACATCGTCGCCCAAGGATACCAAGCCGTTTTCATCATAGGAAAACAGCAACCTGCCGTCGCTATCGTAAAAATGCTGGTCCTCCATGCTCATAGCGCCACACAGAACCAAAGCCACACAATACCACGAAACCTCTTCCGACAGTTCCTCATTGTGTACGATGTTGCCGACGATATTCTCTGTGGGCCACTCTTCGGGTATCTCGAAGGAGATAACGACACGCCCGTAGCTATTGAGCAGGTTGGTATAGTAGGCTTTGGCCTCAGCGTCGTCCATGGCGTCCACCACGCCCTGGTACCAGGTACGCTTATCGTCGTTGATGCCAATCTCTATACGATCGTCGGTGGTGAGCCTGTTGGAGAGGAAGTAGGCGTTGTCGCCGTGGTGGTTGTAAGGAGCTTGTACGACCATCTGCTTTCCGTTGTTCATTGTCTCGAAACTGAGTTCGCTCGTCAGCGCGTTGTAGCTCATACCCAAAATGCCGAAGTCGACGGCCATGTAAAGAAGGCGGCGAGCCTCGTCCATATCGGTCATGCCATCGTAGATAACAAACTGGTAAGCGGCGCCTGCGATGACGACTTCGTCGGTGACCGTCACGCCGTCAAGTTCCACGTTTCCTGTTGTCTCATTGAACGTTGCTCCTTGAGGTGAGTCGATGGCGACGCCCTCGGCTAACTGCAGCGTGGCTAAGGCAACGATGCTGCCTTCTGGGCCAGAGGCTTTCACGACGGCACCCGAACTGAGCACGTGAAGTTCACCGGCATTGCCGTATGGCGTGGCATAACCACTGATGCCATACTTGCCGCCACGGGCGGTCAGTTTCACGTTTTCTTTCACTGCCAGGCCTCCCCAGAAGAGATAGATGGCGGTGTTGTTGTCGGACACGGCTTCGAGCGAGCCGTCGCCCACCATGCGCATGTCGTAGCCGACGTAGACGGGGTACCCATCGACGGAATGGACATGGTTCTCGCCTATCAATTCGAGATTGAGACCAAACTCTTTAAACTCGATGCCTGATTCATCGTCGGTATTGATCGTGGCATTGTTCAGCGTCAGCGTCTTGGTGTCGGGGTTATAGCTCACTGTGCCGTCGCCTAACACATCCGATGCGTTCAAATTGTGCACCTGCCTGCCGGCAACATAGACAGGATAGAAGGTGCTGGCTTTCTGTATGGTGACGTTGGTGGCCCAGTTGCCGTCCTTGTCCACGATGTCGCCATCCTTGACGTATCCGCCCACGGGCTCGATGATGCCGCAGTCGTTGAAGAGGATGCCGCCGGGATAGCACGACACGGCGATGGAGGTTTCGTTGCTCTCGACATGGACGCTGGACTTGTTGATGATGAGCTGCTGTGTGCCATTGGTGGTAGCACCGAGGATGCCGGGGCCCTTCGGCGCGTAGACGTTGAGGTTGGCATTGTCGAGGGTCACGGTTTTGCCGTCGGCCGAGAAGATGCCTGCGCCCAACTGCGAGTTCAGCGTCAGCGGATGGTTGCCCGTGAAGGTGGTGTTAGCATAGAGGTCGATGGCGTCCGACTTGCAGTCGAGCGTGGAGACGTCCACGGTCTTGATGGTGAGGTTGGGGATGTAGTTCTGGATGGCATTGGTGTCGAACGTATAGTCGCTCATGATGGACAGTGTGTTCGTCGCATGGTTGTAGCTCATGCCGCCGCCGTCGTTCATGAGGTCGCTCTTACTGTAGTCGTTGACTTTCTTGGCATCGACGAAGAGGTCGTACTCGAGTGCTCCGTAGTATTCACTCTGCACCCATTCGCCTTTGTGGCGGAGGGTGTACTTGGGAATCCAGCCCTTGTCGCGCATGGCCTGCAGCTGCTCCTGGGTAATGACGTTGCCCTCCTCCTTGTAGTATTCCAGATATGAATCGGAGAAGTATTCCTTTCCGATGCTGGTGGTGACGTTGACGTAATGCTCCTTGCCCGAGGTATTCTGCGGCAGCTTGTTGATGAAGGTGTTCATGCGACTTTCCGTGAACTTGTTGCATTCGATGGACAAGCCCACAAGCTCGTTAGGGAAGGAGGAAGGCAGCTTCACGTTGATGAGCTGGTTTCTCCCTGCCGAGAGGTCAGCGAGGTGCGTGTTGTTGCTCAGGTCGAGATAGGTCAGGTTGTGGCCCTGGCACCATAAGCTCCTCAGCCACGGGCATTCGTCCACCACAAGGTCTGTGATCTTCCCGTTCTGGAGGTAGATGGCTTCCAGGAATGAGTTGTGGAATTCAATGCTCTCCACCTCCATCAGATTTGCATCGAATGTGGTGATATCATAAAGCAGTTCCAGTCCCGTCAGGTCGGGATTCTTGCTATTATAGGGACTGCCGGTATCGAGGTAGAAGGATCGGGCATCGTAGTTCTCATCGCGGTCGAGTATGTTATTCCCGTCTTTGTCAATCGTGCGAACCCTCTCGAGCATTTGCTCGTCAGGGAAGTTCGCGGGAGTGATATCGAAGTGCTTGCCAATGACCACTGCCCCATCTTCGTTGCCCACGGGATCGCCCCCCAAGCAGACACATCTCTTGTTTTTGTCGTAGTATGCACCATAATAATAGGTGTAAGGTTTGTTGAAGGAGATACCGTCGGACAATATCATATCCTTGAATCCCTCCACCGTTTTCTCGCCGGCTTTGGTCTCAGCCAAGAGCATGGTCTTCTCGCCCTCGATGTTGCAATATCCCGTCACCGCTGTGGAGCCGTAAACGCCCACCGCCGCACCATTGTAAGTAGTCACCACGACACGGACGTTGTCCTTCAGCGTCAAATCGCAATAGGCGTTGTTGATATAGATGCCGCTCTTGTCTGCCAGAATATCCAACAGGCCATCGCCTTCAAGGGTCAGCGTGCCGTTGCTACTTTGGTAGATGCCGTACGAACCAGAGCTGATTAGGCTGTTGTAACGACCTTTCACTTTGATGGTAAGGCCATAGATGTCGCTCTTGATGGCCTCTTTGCTGTAACCATTGATGCGGACATTCTCCAAATACAAGGTGTTGTGACCTGGGTCGAACCACACTTTCCCGTCGGAGAAGCCGCTCCAGTCGATGCCACCGCCCGTGACGTTGTTCTTGTTGTCGTCGGTCACCTGAATACCGGCAATCCAGATATTATATGACATGGCTTGTGCGCCCAAAGCTATCGCCATGAGCACAAACATGAGTGTAATCAGTTTTTTCATAAGGCAGACTGTTTAAGAATTAATAATGTATGGTGCAAAGATATAACAAAAAATTGGAAGAATGGCGCAATCCATAGTTAAAAAAAGCAAAACGGCAAATACCATCTTCCAGAAGGCGACTCATTGGCTGGTTTGTAAAGAAAACTTCGAATTTAAGTGGGTCAATACTCCCTTCCTTGAAAAAAAATCATCCGACGGACGGAAAACGCCCGAAAATGAGCATTTTCCTTAATCTGTTGACAATGAGCAGTTTATGCAAATCAAACCATTGTTTGCCGTTCGAGCATTTCTAATTTGCGTCACTTCACCCCGCAATCAGCGTCAAATCACCTTGCGATTTGCGTCACTTGACCTCGCAATCCGCGTCAGATCACACGCTCTCCGCTATTGTTTCGCACGCTCTCAAACCATCTCCGACCGCCATACAGACCACAAATGACACCATCGGAGATAATCTGCGCCATTCTGAACCATTCCGACAAGCGGGAGAATCCCTCACAGATGGGCTTCCCTTTCGCGAAAACGCGGAAAAAAGCCGACCAAAATTTGTCAAGAATATTCAGCAGGAATTTCTCATCTCTGAAGATGAGCGTTCGCCGTAGGTGACACCTGAATGGATGAACAAAATGCCCCATGCGGTTAAAATTGATTAAAAACCCGCCATCAATTCAGATTTCCGCAAGGAAAAAGCATGATTTCTTCCAAAAATGAGTACCTTTGCAACAAGTATCGCCGCTACGCCGTAGCCACACCAGCTTCGGCAGTTCCTTGAGCGCAGGGAGGCGGTATGACTTTCGAGGAAATAATAACAAGCGTTTGCTGTTATTCGGAATGTCCTAAGAATCTCGCAAATTCAAAAGCAAAACCGAAGAATAAGTCGCAAACGCCTGTGCGTTAAGCATGGGCGTGACTTATCTGGTTTTGCAGGCATGCGAGAGCCTTTAGGACATGGATGGGGACCGTCCATGTTCTTTATGTTCTATTGCATGACCTGCACCTCCGAAGATAAGCAATACGCAAAGAGTGCATAACGTATGGCTAACAACATGAACCTCGGGGCTGCGAAAGCGGCAAAGAACGATGAGTTCTACACGCAATATGCGGACATACAGAAGGAAGTGAATGCCTATCTGGAATACAACCCTGACACGTTTCGTGACAAGACTGTATTGTTGCCTTGTGATGATCCTGAATGGAGCAACTTCACAAGGTTCTTCGCTCAGAACTTTGAGCGGTTAGGATTGCGGCGGCTCATTTCTACCAGCTATGCCGTCGAAAGCAAGAAGTATAAGAACTACCAACCCACGTTGTTTGAAACAGAGAGTCCCTGGTATGATGTCGACAAGACGCGTATCAAGGGAAAAATATTCGAACTGACACGCGACACCAATGGCAACGGACACATTGATATGGACGATTTGGAATGGCACTATCTCGAGGGTGATGGAGATTTTCGCAGCAAAGAAGTGTGCGCCTTGCGCGATGAAGCCGACATCATCGTGACTAACCCTCCATTTTCGCTGTTCAGGGAGTTTATAACATGGATAGTAAAAGCAGAAAAGAAATTTCTAATAGTTGGCAATCGAAACGGAATTACATATAAAGAGGTATTTCCTCTTATACAATCCAATGAAATATGGCTTGGGAATGGATTCGATGCTGGCAATGCTTACTTTAAATTCCATGGTGATACTTCTGTATTTGCAAATGGCGTGTATAACCCTGAGACAGGATTGGTAAAATTCCGAAACTGCTGCTGGTTTACAAATCTCGAACACGGAAGAAGACATGACCCGCTTCGATTGATGACGATGAAGGATAATCTCCGTTTTAGCAAACACAAAGTTTTCAGAAAACGAGGATACATTCAATATGAAAACTATGATGCAATAGATGTACCGTATATTGATGTGATTCCATCTGATTTTGAAGGTATCATGGGAGTACCTAGAACTTTTCTCGACAAGTACTGTCCAGAACAGTTCGAATTAATAGGATTTGCAGAAGGAGAGTCTGGTAAGAAACTAGGCCTAAGGCCTTATGACCGTGCTTTAAAGAAGCTCAATCCTAGTTTACGTGACGGGCAACTCTATTATATACTTAACGGTAAACCGGAAAAGCCTTACGGCAGAATTCTCATCCGAAAAAAACAACAATCCACATGAAAGCAACACTCTTCCTAGACTGGACCATTGGCGACATCTGCAAGGGTTTCCAATATAACGAATACGAAGGGAAAGGCTTGTATGGCCTTTCTGGTAGGCTGACCATCCAACCTGAGTTCCAGCGTCACTATCTCTATGCGGATAATGGCGGAAAGAAGGAGATAGATGTGATAAAGTCTGTCAGAAACGGATATCCTCTGGGATTGATCTACTTCTCGAAGGTCGGCGAAGACCGATACGAGGTACTGGACGGTCAGCAGCGCATCACATCGCTTGGACGTTTCATCACGGAGAAATTCGCATGGATTGATGCTGATGGCAGGCCCTGGTACTTCACAGCCCTCAACAAAGACGAACAGGAGAAGTTCCTTAACACGCGTCTGCTTATCTATGTTTGTGAAGGTACGGAAAAGGAAATCAAAGACTGGTTTCGCACCATCAACATTGTTGGCATCCCACTCAACACGCAGGAAACGCTCAACTCCGTATATTCCGGGCCGTTTGTGTCAAAAGCCAAAGAAGAATTTTCCAACTCCAACAATACCAACATCAACAAGTGGAGCCACTTTATTCCAGGAACTGCCAAGCGTCAGGACTTCCTCCACGCCGCCCTTGGATGGATCTCAAAAGACACTGGTGACAACAAACGCATCGAAGACTATATGTCTGCCCACCGCTTCGACGACAACATTACGGAACTAAAAACGTACTTCACTTCTGTCATCGACTGGATAACGTCTGTGTTCGACTTCTCGCCAGAAAAGGAAATGTGCGGATTAAAATGGGGAGAGCTATATGAGCGTTTCCACGACAAGGCCTACAATCCAGCTGCTGTAGCAGAGAAGATCCGCCAACTCTATGAAAGTTTCTATGTAAAGGACAAAAAGGGAATCTACGAATACGTCCTCGATGGATGTCAGAACACGAAACTGCTGAATGTCCGCGTCTTCGATGAACCCACGAAAAAGGCCGTCTACGCCCAACAGACCGCAACCGCCAAGAACAAAGGCGAGTCAAACTGCCCTCTCTGCGCCATTGGTCACGATGCCAACCACACCAGGATATGGGACTTCAAAGAAATGGATGCCGACCATGTCACGGCCTGGAGCAAAGGTGGCAGCACGGAGATTGAGAACTGCCAGATGCTGTGCAAGACGCACAACAGGGCGAAAGGAAACAGATGAAATGATTGCTGAATAATCAAATTTACACAAGATATCTACCGATTCACCTTAAAGGAAATATGCTTGTCGTAGAGAGAAACATATAGCTTGCCATCGCTGCCGAGCGCAAACCAATAGGGGGCGGTGGCCACCCAGAGGTGCTGCTTCTGCACACCCGTGAACCTGTTCAGCACGTTCACGTAGTCCGTGACACCCGTGCCACCGTATCCACACACGATGGAATTGTCGATGATCAGGAAGTTTTCAGAATTGCAGGTATTGGGCTTGCTCAGCCACAGCGTCTTGTCGGTATTCGTGTCGACGGCCACGATGTAAGCATTCAGCCCATTGTCGAAGCCATCCAACCCGCCGATGCTGAAATAGAGTATTCCATCCTTGACGACGGCCCAAGTGACAGACTGTCTGTCGATGTCGGCACCACGATTATTCGGCGGGAAGGTCATCGACGATGTGTTGTAAACCTTCTTTATTTCTTTCGAGGAGTCAACGAGCATAATCAGATGGGGATCTCTGCCTCGGCGCGAGATATCTTTCTCTGACTCCCCCCAAGGCAGAAGCTCCGTACTCGGCGCCCTTCCGTAAGTTGCCACGGGATAGTCGCCATCGTAGAAGACATCATTCAGAATCCACCCGTTGCTATACACCTCTGGCACGATATCGGGAATGCGGTAATCGGTGTCGTCCCAGCCGAGTGTCGGATGACCAATGATGTTTCCAAGTTTCAGCTCCGGCAGCGCGAGGGCGGTGTAGTCGTCTAAAGACTTCGAGAAGGAGGTTTTCACAAGCGTGATCGTCCTGCCCTTTCCGGCAGGGGCGGCACTGAGCGTCTGCCCGTTGAAGTTCGACACTACGATGGGAGCAATCACCGTTTCATGTTCCACTCCGTCAAGTATGTAGTTCTGCGCTTGCGCAAAAAACGTTGCCGTCAGCAACACGGCTGATAATACAAGTCTATTCATAACACTTCTAAGGAACAAAAATAACTCGCTGCAAAGATACAATTATTTTTTGAAACGAGAAAGAATACGAAAGAAAATGTTGGTTCTCGGTTTTAAGGATACTAACTATATAAAATAAGAATCCGAACCGTCATGAAGGCGATTCGGATTCTTGATAGTTTTTGTATAATAGACTATACCTTGATTTCTACTTCCACACCACTGGGGAGTTCAAGCTTCATCAGAGCATCGATGGTCTTGGGAGATGCACTGTAGATATCGATGAGACGCTTGTAGTTAGAGAGCTGGAACTGCTCACGGGCCTTCTTGTTGACGAAGGTCGAACGGTTCACGGTGTAGATGCGCTTGTGTGTGGGCTCTAACGACAGCCTGTCCGATGTCCAATCATTAAGTGTCTTCACCACAAGTTGCGAGAAAAATAGTTTTTTCGCGTTAGTCCGTGCTCATCCAAGGCTTACTTAACCACCACTTTCCTGCCATCTATGATGTAGATGCCCTTGTGCGTCGGCTGCCCCTCGATGCGCTGGCCGCTGATGTTGTACACCTTGCGCTGTGAAGCCTCGCTGCCTTGAACTTCGGGCGATTCGATGGCGGTGGGCACGATCTTACCCATGTGCAGCACAATGTTGTTGCCGCGGAACCACGCCATCTCGTTGAGAATCTCATTCACGCTGTCCTCGTACTGCCAGAGGTCTTGGAAGAATGTCTCCAATACATTACTGACAGGCATGCTAACTTCCACGCCGTTGGCACCCGGTACCAAGGTAAAGGCCCCTCTCGTAGGTTCGATGTAGAACAAGGCCCTGTTGTCGGATGCCTGCAGATAGTAGATATTGCCGTCTTCCTCTTGGGTGACAAGGTACGGCTCTAACACATAATGTGCTTCGTATCCTGTGTTGTCGGTGAAGAGATTCAGTAGCATTCTGAACATATAAATGTTCACGTCACCATTACAGATTTCAAACACCATATCATTCGACAGGTCTTTCTTCATCCATACAGCATCGGCGTACCTGTTTCCTAAATAGCATATCTGATGGATGATGTAGTTGACGCTGAACTCGCTACCTTGAACGCCGTCAGACCATCCCACCGTTCCGGGCGTGTTCTCTGTCTCGGCGGGAACGTCCTCGAACACAATTCCATAGATGTTAAATTTCTTAATGCCGTCGATGGTAGCTCCCTGCACTCCGTTGACGCTTCCATTCAGCTGGTGCAGGCGAACCGACGAGTTGGAAATGACCAATTCAGAGTTGAAGTACTCGCCGGCACCCTGAATGACGGTGTTTGGAGCCACGAGAATCATCGTACCCAACATGTCTATGATTTTGAACTGGGCGGTCTTGCCAATGCGAACGGCCGGACCCTGGTCGCCGAAGAAAGCGAAGTTGCCGCCGGTCACCGTGGTGTTGGCATTGATTTCGAAGCACGTCTCCTGAGTGGCCATCCCAGACTGAGAGTAGTTGTGGCCTTGAGTTCCCAACTCGGTATGGTCAACGATGATGGTCAGGCCGTCGATACCAGGAATGTCAAGGTCGATGTCTCCGTTGGAGACCATGCTCTTGGTACCCAGGAATCCTACGGTGACGGGATTCTTCGTGTCGAGATAGGAGAGTCTCAGCATATTCATCGAAGGCTTGAACTCGGCAGCAACGGGATAGTCGTTGCTTAGCTGGCCCATGTAGGTGGTGCGGTAGATGCAGTCGCTGTTGCGGTCGGTCACGCGGTTGCCCAACACCCAGAGCGGATAGACCTTATTGTAGGTAAGATAGCCAGGATTGGCGTTGCCGCCGTCCACATGGGCGTAGGCACTATTGACGTGGCCGCTGTCGAAGGTCGTGCCCTCGCCGCCCTTCAGGTTGGTGCTGCCGGAGAACATCCAGTAGTCGCCTTGCGACGCCAGGGACTCCGTGCTCCAGTTATCGCCCACGTAGATGGTCTTCAGGTTCGGGCACGACGAGAACATGCTGGTCATCGATTCCACCTTGTGCGTGTCAAATGCCGAGAGGTCAATGGTCGTCAGGGTGCAACCAGAGAACATGCTTCCCATCTTCGTCACATTACGGGTGTCGAAGGTAGAGAGGTCGAGTTCCTTCAGCTCAGAGCCCAAGTATGTACCGAAACTGAAATTGCCAAACATGTTCGACATGTTCGTCACCTCGCTGGTGTTCACGTACTGCATGCCCGTGATGTCTTCCAGCGTCAAATCATAGAACCAATACGTGGTAATCGTAGGCCGGTAGTCGGCAAACGACGGGTCGAACACCACATGCTTGATGTTGCTCACGGCGTCTGTCAAGTACCAGGGATTCAAGTTGTAAGTGGCTGGGTCGCCGGTACCTAATTTATACATCTCCGTGCCTGGACGCGTGCTCATCTGTTCGTCGAAGTAGAAGGTCAGCGAACTGTTCGATGCTGAATAGACGGCATAGGCCTCCGCGGAACGAGAAGTAGGTGAGATGAAGACATCGTAGTTCCAGATGCAATTCAGGTCATCATCCACAGAATAGTCTTCATCGGTGTAAGTGCCATCGTAGCGGATGGCAGCATCTTCGCTACTGTAGTGGAAATACTGGCCATAGAACCGGCACCAGTTGTTATAGAAATCTTCCAGTGCCAAACTGAGGTCATTGTATTCGGCATCAATCAGATTGAAACCGTCCAAGCCGTGGATGGTGGCATCGCCATAACGCTGGGAGTCAGCATAAAGGAACGAATGATTCACCGTAACATTATCGCCATTCAGGCCCTCAATGGCGCAATTATATCCACGCGCACTCACATCGGCATCCAAAAGGGTGAGTTCTGAACCGCGATCCAAGAGGATGGCCGCTTTCTCATTACTTGTCAATTCCAGCTTGCCCTCGCCCTTGACGACCACATTGCTGTTTTCAATGTAGAGGGCATTCTCATAGGAACAGGTCAGCTTACAGGTCCCTTTCACCACAATCGTCAGCGTACTGCTGCCGAAGTCTACAGCATAAATGAGACTGCCCGACTCGCTCAATTCAAGATTCTCGATGGTTAGCGTCAGCGTTTCGGCATCCCACTCCGCACCATCGAAATTGCGGCTCCCCCAATTGGTTGAGACATTATAACCGCCTACAGCAAGTGTGTAAGCCTGCGTTCCTGTGGCTATCGCAAAGAACGCAATCAAAAGTGTAAAGAATCTCTTCATGATTGTATACATTTTTAGATTAATAACTTGTTTTCTTTGATTGGCATTCGCCTGTACTTGTCATTTGAAACATTTTCGCCTCAAAGGTAAACAAAATAAACGAATTCTGCAAACGAATCAAAAAAAAAAAAAACAAAAAGCGTAAATTTTTTAACTAAATAGCCCCGCAGGCTGGTAGAAAATAGACAAAAAGGCCACATTTTTCAGTAGTAGGGACACAAAAAGAGCCCAAATCTTTGTAGGGAGAATACAAAAAAGAGTCCGAAGCGCGTTGGCACTTCGGACTCTATCGTTCGTTGGAAAAAAATTGACTATACCTTGATCTCTACTTCCACACCACTGGGGAGCTCGAGCTTCATCAGGGCATCGATGGTCTTGGGTGATGCACTGTAGATGTCGATGAGACGCTTGTAGTTAGAGAGCTGGAACTGCTCACGGGCCTTCTTGTTGACGAAGGTCGAACGGTTCACGGTGTAGATGCGCTTGTGTGTGGGCCTCTGCTGACTTGTCTACCAGTTTGTAGTCGTAGCTCTTCAGCTTAATTCTGATTTTCTGACTCATGATAATGTTTAAAATTATAATTATTATTTACTATTATTTGGAAAGCGGCTAAAGAGTCATTCGTTCAGCCGCAGTCCTTTTTTCTTTTCTATACCAGGTCCACGCGACCGCCGGCCTCTTCGAGCACGGCTTTAGCGATGGAACTGACAACGGGCTGATGGTGGTCGTACTCCATGGAACTGGTGGCACGGCCGGAAGTGATGGTACGCAGAGCTGTGACGTAGCCGAACATCTCTGCCAGCGGCACCATGGCTTTCACGATGCGGGCGCCACTGCGTGCGTCGTCCATGCCTTCCATCTGTCCGCGGCGCTTGTTCAAGTCGCCAATCACGTCGCCCATGTTCTCCTCTGGCGTCACCACCTCGAGTTTCATCACGGGTTCCATGAGCACCGGACCGGCCTTCACGCAAGCATTGCGATAAGCCTGACGTGCGGCGAGTTCGAACGACAGCTGATCGGAGTCCACGGGGTGGAACGAACCATCGAGGAGTGTCACCTTCATCGATTCGAGCGGGAAACCGCCGAGAATACCATTCTTCATGGCATCCTCGAAGCCTTTCTGCACGGCGGGAATGAACTCCTTGGGAATGTTGCCGCCCTTCACCTCGTTGACGAACTGAAGCGCGCCTTTTTCCTTGACATTCCAATCGTCGTCGACAGGTCCAACCTCTACAATGATGTCGGCAAACTTACCGCGACCACCGGTCTGCTTCTTATAGACTTCGCGCAGATTGACGGTCTTGGTGATGGCTTCCTTGTAGTTCACCTGAGGCTTACCCTGGTTGCACTCCACCTTGAACTCACGACGCAGACGGTCGATGATGATATCGAGGTGAAGCTCACCCATGCCCGAGATAACGGTCTGTCCGCTCTGCTCGTCGGTATGTACGGTGAACGTGGGATCTTCTTCGGCCAACTTAGCCAAACCGTTGTCGAGCTTGGCAATGTCGGCTTGGCTCTTCGGCTCCACGGCGATGGAAATGACGGTGTCGGGGAAGGTGATGCTCTCCAGCACGATGGGATGCGACTCTTCGCAGAGCGTGTCGCCCGTGCGGATGTCCTTGAATCCCACACCAGCGCCGATATCGCCAGCTTCAATGCACTCCATGGGCTGCTGCTTGTTGGAGTTCATCTGGAACAGTCGGCTGATGCGCTCCTTCTTACCAGAACGGGTATTGAAGACGTAAGAGCCAGCTTCCACCTTACCAGAGTAGACGCGGAAGAACACCAGACGACCCACATACGGGTCGGTGGCAATCTTGAAGGCCAGTGCTGCCGTAGGCTCGCTCTCATCAGGTTTGCGGTCTTCCTCCTCACCGGTTTCGGGGTTTTCGCCCACGATGTTCGGTGTGTCGAGGGGAGAGGGCAGGAATGCGCATACGTAATCGAGCAGAGTCTGCACACCTTTGTTCTTGAATGATGAACCGCAGAGCATCGGCGTACACTTCATCTCAAGCGTGCCTTTGCGGATGGCTGCAATAAGTTCAGCCTCTGTGATGCTGTCGGGATTGTCGAAGAACTTCTCCATGAGAGCCTCATCAAACTCAGCAGCGGCTTCGACCAGTTTATCGCGCCACTCCTGAGCCTCGTCAACGAGGTTGGCGGGGATGTCTGTCACTTCAAACTCGGCACCCTGGGTCTCGTCGTTCCAAATGATGGCTTTCATCTTCAGCAGGTCCACCACGCCACGGAATGTTTCCTCCTCGCCCACTGGAATGACCAGAGAAACAGGATTGGCACCGAGGACATCGCGCATCTGCTGCAGTACATCATAATAGTTGGCACCCGAGCGGTCCATCTTGTTTACATATCCCAGACGCGGCACGTTATACTTGTCAGCCTGGCGCCACACGGTTTCGCTTTGCGGCTGTACACCTCCCACAGCACAATAGGTGGCCACAGCTCCATCGAGCACACGCAGGGAGCGCTCCACCTCAGCGGTGAAGTCGACATGCCCCGGAGTGTCAATCAGGTTTATCTTATACTGCTTGTCGTTGTAGTGCCAGTAACAAGTGGTAGCTGCCGAAGTAATCGTGATACCACGCTCCTGCTCCTGCGCCATCCAGTCCATGGTGGCAGCACCATCGTGTACCTCGCCGATTTTATGCGTCTTTCCCGTATAATATAGAATACGCTCGGACGTGGTTGTTTTACCCGCATCAATGTGAGCCATGATGCCGATGTTGCGTGTCAGGTGTAGGTCTTGCTTTGCCATTTGTTATTGAGCCGATAATCCTGAAAATAAAAAATTAGAATCTGAAATGTGCGAAGGCACGGTTGGCCTCAGCCATACGGTGCATGTCTTCCTTACGCTTGAAGGCGCCGCCCTGGTTGTTGTAGGCGTCCATAATCTCAGCAGCGAGGCGCTCAGCCATCGACTTGCCGCCACGTTTACGTGCGAACTGGATCATGTTCTTCATGGACACACTCTCTTTACGGTCGGGACGGATTTCTGTAGGAACCTGGAATGTGGCACCACCAATACGACGGCTTTTCACCTCCACTTGCGGAGTGATGTTGTCGAGGGCCTGCTTCCAAATATCCAGAGGAGCCTTCTCCTCCTTGGCCATCTTTTCCTTCACGATGTCGAGCGACTTGTAGAAAATCTCATAAGAAGTATTCTTCTTACCGCTGAACATCAGATGATTCACAAACTTCGAGACCTTTTGGTCGTTGAACACGGGATCTGGCAAGATCACGCGCTTCTTGGGTTTTGCTTTTCTCATTTTTTTGTTTAAGAATTAAATTCTGCTTGGGGCTGTTTCTTCGTTCTTCAACGCCCTCTCCAGGGCATTTACTCAACCTTTTCTAACAATTCTCCAGCAAAACGGTTTGTTGATTTTTTGAGCAGCTGGCAGCTGAAACCCTCTCCGGCTTTAGCTACCAGCCGTTTTTCTTGGAAGATTTACTTCTTCTGCTTCGGACGCTTGGCTCCATACTTCGAGCGGCGCTGGGTGCGGTTGGCCACACCGGCGGTGTCCAATGTACCGCGCACGATGTGATAGCGCACGCCGGGGAGGTCCTTTACACGACCACCACGCACCAACACGATGGAGTGTTCCTGCAGGTTGTGTCCCTCACCGGGAATGTAGGAGTTCACTTCCTTCTGGTTTGTCAAACGAACACGGGCAACTTTACGCATTGCCGAATTAGGCTTCTTCGGGGTCGTTGTGTACACGCGCACACAAACGCCACGACGCTGAGGACATGCGTCCAAAGCGGGCGACTTGCTCTTGTCTGCAAGTACCTTTCTGCCTTTTCTAACTAACTGTGAAATAGTAGGCATTTTACTTTACTTTTTTTATTAATTTATATATTTGATATTATTTGTATTCGAATATGTACACAATAATCCCATCGGACTATTTCGGGCTGCAAAGGTACGAATAATTTCAGTAACCACCTAATTTTACACATTGCAACCCGCTCTAATTCAGCAAAAATTAAGCAGATATAATATCCTTTAACTTTTATTTCACACACAAACACTTACAAAGGCACCAATGGGACATAAATATCAGGGGAGATAAGCAGCCATACAACCAAGAATCGAGCCGATAAACCTCCCCTTCTCAGGCTGCACGCCATTCAACCCACACGACAATACACATTATTTATATACGCGCACGAGCGTTGGCTATCAGAACTCAACAAGCAAAAAAACACTCGCAGAAGTACGATTCACAAGGGGGAGAGCGTTAATTAGCATTAATTTTCCATCAATAAGACACGATTTTCACCGAAAGAATTTTGGGTGTTGGAAAAAATTACTAATTTTGCACGGTTCAAGTACAGAGGCGGGCCTTTGTCGGTGACAAGACAGGGGCAGTCGCATAAAGATATGACAAATAGAGAAAGTATTTAATCAGGTGTACACCTTTCAGTTTAGCATTAGCATACATATATACGAAAAAAAGAAATGAAACTCGATGTATTGACTGCCGTATCGCCTGTTGACGGGCGCTATAGAGGCAAGACAGAACCCCTGGCGGCTTATTTTTCTGAGTATGCCTTGATTCGCTATCGTGTCAGGGTTGAGATAGAGTATTTCATTGCACTCTGTGAAATGCCCCTACCTCAGTTGGAAAAGTTCGACCACTCACTCTTCGGACGTCTGCGCGACATCTACAAGAGTTTCAGTGAAACCGACGCACAGCGCGTCAAGGATATTGAGAAAATCACCAACCACGACGTCAAAGCCGTGGAGTATTTCATCAAAGAGCAGTTTGACAAAATAGGCTCTTTGGAAGCCTACAAAGAATTCATCCACTTTGGCCTCACCTCTCAGGACATCAACAACACGTCAGTGCCTTTGTCGATGAGGGAAGCACTGGAAGAAGTGTTCATTCCGCAAGTGGAAGAGCTGGTGGCCCTCTTGGAGCAGTATGCCGACGAATGGAAAGACGTGGCCATGCTGGCAAAGACACACGGCCAACCTGCCTCCCCCACCCGACTGGGAAAAGAGGTGATGGTTTTCGCCTACCGCCTGCGCCGACAACTCAACTCGCTGCGCCGTGAAGAGCTGACAGCAAAGTTCGGCGGAGCTACGGGCAACTTCAACGCCCACCATGTGGCATACCCAAACATCGACTGGCGGGCATTCGGCAACCGATTCGTCAGCGAGAAGCTGGGGCTGGTGCGTGAGCTGTGGACTACCCAGATCAGCAATTACGACCAGACGGCCGCCGTCTGCGATGCCATCCGCCGCATCAACACCATCGTCATCGACCTGGACCGCGACTTCTGGATGTATATCTCCATGGAGTACTTCAAACAAAAAATCAAAGCCGGTGAGGTAGGAAGCAGTGCCATGCCTCACAAGGTGAACCCCATCGACTTCGAGAACTCTGAGGGAAACCTCGGAATGGCCAACGCGCAACTGCAGTTCTTGGCACAGAAGCTGCCCATCAGCCGTCTGCAACGCGATCTGACCGACTCTACCGTACTGCGCAACATCGGCGTACCTCTCGGTCATAGCCTCATCGCCCTACAAAGCACTCTGAAGGGACTGCGCAAGCTCATCCTCAACGAAGAGGCCATCCGTCGCGACCTCGACAACACTTGGGCTGTCGTGGCCGAGGCCATTCAAACCATCCTGCGCCGAGAAGGCTATCCACACCCCTACGAGGCATTGAAAGCCTTGACACGAACCAACGAGCATATGACAGAGGAGTCCATTCACAGCTTCATTGAAACGCTCAACGTCGGTGACGACGTGAAACAGGAACTCCGTGCCATCACCCCCTGGAACTACACAGGCATGTAAGAGCACTTCCCGTCCTCCTCTGGAAAAAAATATGATCACAAAACAACCAAATTGACAAATAATAGTAAATCTACAAATCGTAAATTAGTTTATCATCATGATGTCAGAAGATTTAGAAATGAAGACTGAAGGACAGTCTACAGAACAGAAACCGACCGAGGGTAGCCGCGAAGGCTATCGCCCGGCATCCAACTATGCAAGCAACCGTCCTGTAGGACGTACGCCGCGACCGCGCATTCACACAACACAACGAGCTTACACAACACGTCCGACGACACCTACTGAAAATCAGGGTGAAGGACAGCCTGCCGAAGGCATGCAACAGCGCTCATACCGCCCGCGCACCATGGGTTACCAGCAGCGTGAGGGTGGATATACCCCCCGAGAGGGTGGTTATCAACCGCGCAGCAGCTATCAGCCAAGGCAACAAGGCTATCGTCCACGCAACAACTACAACACAGAGGGCTACCAGCCCCGACAGGGATACCAACCCCGACAGCAAGGCTATCGTCCACGTTATGAAAGCGACATGGAGGGTGGCTATCAACCCAGACAGCCTCAGACTTACCATCCGCGCTACGATGCCGATATGGAAGGTGGCTATCAACCGCACACAGGATACCAGCCCCGACAGGGAGGTTATCAGAACCGTGGAGGCTACGGACAGCCCCGACAGGGAGGCTACCAGAACCGCGGAGGCTACGGACAGCAACGGGGCGGCTACGGACAACAGCGCGGTGGCTACGGACAGCGTCCACAACGTGGAGGCTACAACCGTCAGGGCTACGATCCAAACGCAAAATACAGTTTGAAGAAACGCATAGAGTATAAGGAAGAGCACATCGACCCCAATGAGCCCATCCGCCTGAATAAGTTCATGGCCAATGCCGGTATCTGTAGCAGAAGAGAGGCCGACGAGTTCATCACCGCCGGTGCCGTGACTGTGAACGGACAAGTGGTGACGGAACTGGGAACGAAGATCCTGCGCACCGACGAGGTGATGTTCCACGACACGCCTATCACTTTGGAGAAGAAAGTGTACGTATTGCTGAACAAGCCGAAGGACTATGTCACCACCAGCGAAGACCCACAGCAACGCAAGACGGTGATGGACCTGGTGAAGGATGTATGCCCAGAGCGCATCTACCCTGTAGGTCGACTGGACCGAAACACCACGGGAGTGCTGCTTCTCACCAACGATGGTGACTTGGCATCGAAACTCACACACCCGAAATTCCTGAAGAAAAAGGTGTACCACGTGTATCTCGACAAGAACGTCACAGCCCGCGACATGCAGCAGATTGCTGAGGGAATAGAGCTCGACGACGGCGAAATACATGCCGATGCCATCGAATATGCGTCTGACCAGGACAAGAGTCAGGTTGGCATTGAAATTCACAGCGGCAAAAACCGCATCGTACGCCGTATCTTCGAGGCACTGGGCTACCGCGTGGTCCGTCTGGATCGCGTGCAGTTTGCAGGCCTCACTAAGAAGAACCTTCGTCGTGGTGACTGGCGCTTCCTCACTGAGAAAGAAGTAGAAATGCTTCGCATGGGAGCCTTCGAATAACAGAACAAAACATCAACTAGTTAGCTTGTCCGCTCGACCCGAAGGGGCGCTTGCCAGAGCAAGAACTCGTTAACTCGTCAACTGAATAGAAATGAAAAGAACAAAGATTATTGACGCTCTTCAGAGCACAGAATACGGAAAAGAAATTACGGTGATGGGGTGGGTGCGTACGCATCGCAGCAGCAAAGCCGTGGACTTCATCGCCCTGAACGACGGCTCCACCATCAAGAACATCCAGGTGGTGGTAGATGCCGGACAGGTGGATGAAGAAACATTGAAACAGATCACCACCGGTGCCTGCATCGGCGTGACGGGCGAGCTCGTGGAGAGCCCCGCACAAGGTCAGGCCAGCGAGGTGAAATGCCAGACCATTACCATCTATGGCCTCTGCGGCAGCGACTACCCCATGCAAAAGAAAGGACAGTCGTTCGAGGTGATGCGTAAGAACGCTCACATGCGCCTCCGCACCAACACCTTCGGAGCTGTGATGCGCATCCGCCACAACATGGCAATGGCCATCCACACCTATTTTCACGAACATGGATTCTTCTATTTCCACACACCGCTCATCACTGCCAGCGACTGCGAAGGTGCCGGCAACATGTTCCAGGTGACCACGAAGAACCTCTACGACCTGAAAAAGGACGAGCAGGGAAAGATTATTTACGACGACGACTTCTTCGGAGAGCAGACATCGCTCACCGTCAGCGGTCAGCTTGAAGGCGAGCTCGGCGCAACGGCTTTGGGCGCCATCTACACCTTCGGACCTACTTTCCGAGCCGAGAACAGCAACACTCCGCGCCACCTCGCAGAATTCTGGATGGTGGAGCCTGAGGTGGCATTCCTCGACCAGGAAGGACTGATGGACCTCGAAGAGGACTTCATCAAGTATTGCGTACGCTGGGCTTTGGACCACTGTAAGGATGATTTGGAGTTCCTAAACAAGATGATCGACAAGACGCTCATCGCCCGACTGGAAGGTGTGTTGAAAGAAAACTTTGTGCGCCTGCCCTATACTGAAGGTATCAACATCCTGCAACAGGCCATCAAGGAAGGCAAGAAGTTTGAATTCCCCTGCGAGTGGGGCGACGACCTAGCGTCCGAGCACGAGCGCTACCTCGTGGAGGAGCACTTCAAGAAGCCTGTCATCATGACCGACTATCCCACTGCCATCAAGGCATTCTACATGAAGCAGAACGAGGCCGACGGTGAGGGTTCTGTGGGCTACCATGGTGCGAAAGCTCCCGGCAAGACCATGCAAGGCACAGATGTGCTGTTCCCGCAGATCGGCGAAATTATCGGCGGCAGTGTGCGTGAAGAAGATTACGACAAACTGATGGCCGAAATCAACCAGCGCGGCATGGAGACCGACAAACTGTGGTGGTATCTTGACACACGCCGTTGGGGAAGCTGCCCACACGGTGGTTTCGGACTCGGTTTCGAGCGACTCATCCTCTTCGTCACGGGCATGCAAAACATCCGCGACGTCATTCCCTTCCCACGTACACCCAAGAATGCAGAATTTTAAATACAACAATTAATCAATAAAGCATTATGAAAAAGATTACATTCGCACTGCTGGCCATGCTTTCAGTGTTCGTAGTAAAGACAAGCGCGCAGAACTATCAGCCGCTTGAGAATGGCTACTACCGTATCCAAAATGCCGTGACGAAAAGGTACATCGCCGTTCACGACAACAAAGACATGTCGAACCGCGCAGGTGGTACCATCAACATGGACTTAGGTGCTATCGCACTGATCTCGGAGAGCGAGGCACAGACAGACCCAGGAACGATTATCCTTCTTGAGAAGAGGGGTAACATGTACTACAACCTGAGGGCGCAGGGTACAGACATCTATCAGATCATGAACCGCAACGAGACCAACTTTGCTATCTCCTATGCAGGCGACCGCGAAGGCAAGCCCACCTACTCTGCCGTCATCCGCGCAACCGCCAGTGCCGGTTCCGCAACGGCTTACCTCGACGATGAGGGCGGATGGCTTGGTATCGACAACCAGACCACCAGCGCATGGTTCGTGGAGCCCATCGAAGCAGGTGAAGGTCTGGAAATCAACGCCTCACTGAAGGACGAAGACACCTACTTCAAGTCTTTCTACTCTTCGTTTGCCTACAAACTGCCCAACGGCGTCAGTGCCTACTATGCCAAAGGCTATGACAGCGAGGGCAAGGCTAACATGGTGGAAATCAAAAACAAGGTACCCGCTGCCACGCCGGTCATCCTGGCCAGCCAGTCTAATTCTTACACATTGACACCCATCAACGAGACTGTCTCTGCCGTTAGCGGCAACATCTTGAAGGGCGTCTATTTCAACATCAACAGCACATCGCACAATGGCAAATTCACCCATAAGAACCAGACAGCCATCGACCCAGCCACCATGCGCATCTTTGACTACGACGGCGGCATTCCACGCTTCGTGAAGAAAACCTCTGGCTATGTGGATGCTAACTCGGCCTACTTAGCCATCGACTCCAAACACCAAGACGATGTCTACAGCTGCAACCTCGTAGAACCCACAGAGGAACCCTCAACCATCACAGCCAAGAGCTACACCATCAAGTATGGCGACGAAATTCCTGAACTCGAGTACACCACCGAAGGTGGTCTGGTGATGGGAGTGCCCGCCCTCTCTTGCGAGGCAACAATGGGATCGCCTGTGGGTGTCTACGACATCATCATTTCCAAGGGTACGGTGAGGAACAAGAAAGCCACATTCGTGAACGGAACGCTGACCATCGAGAAGGCTCCGCTAGAGGTGACACCTGGAGAATACTCCATGTACTTCGGAGAGGAAGTGCCCACATTCTACCTGGTATACTTCGGCTTCAAGAACCACGAGAATGAATACACTCCGGGCGTGTTCACCTCTTACCCCGAAGCCACCTGTGAGGCTACCAGCAAGAGCGAACCTGGCGAATACCCCATCTATGTGAGCGGCGGTGAAGCTCCAAACTACGAACTGATCTACACCAATGGCATGCTAACCATCGATCCCAAGACAGGTATTGATGAAGTCATAGCAGCAGGCGGCACGTTCGACATCTACGACCTGAACGGCATGCTTGTCAGAGAGAAAGCAAAGAATTTCGAAGGGGTTATGAAAGGCGTCTACATTGTCAACGGAGAAAAATACATAGTTAAATAAATAATTACTGAATTCAAAGTTGCTCCCCTGCCGAGGGGAGCAATTTTCGTTTTATAGGATGCCTGTCATCAGAATTGATATACCCCAGGAACTGCTACTAAACTCTCAAAAAGAGGTGGTCATCAGGGTTAATCCGGCACAGTTGGTGCTGGAAGAGGAGGTACAGGCTTCCACGGAACCCACTTTTCTCTGTTTTATGGACAAGGTCATCGACTCGCTTCGCGCAAAAGGACAACTGCGGACAACCGAAACCTACCTCAGCACACGCAGCAGTTTTGCCCAGTTTCGCAAGGGGAGGGACTGCCGTCTCGGCGAAATCGACCACCACCTGATTAATGCCTACGAAACATGGTTGAAGCAGCGGGGGGTGAAGAAGAATACCATCTCTTTCTATATGCGCATCCTGCGGGCTGTCTACAACAGAGCCATCGACCAACACGAACTTCCTGACATAAAGCCGTTCCGCCACGTCTACACCGGTGTGGAACGGACACGCAAACGGGCCATTTCAGCCGAATTGCTGCAAGAGATACAGCGCCTCTACCCCAAGGTGAGCAAGGAGAAGCAGTTTGCCATCGACATGTTCTTCTTCAGCTTCTATGCCCGTGGCATGTCGTTCGTCGATATGGCTTACCTGATGAAGACGGACATCGTGGCCAATGTCATCGTCTATCAGCGCCGAAAGACAGGACAACGGCTACAGGTGAAGTGCGAGAAAGAGCTGATCGAAATCACCAGCAAATATGCAAACGATTCGCCGTTCCTGCTGCCCATCATCACCGACCAGACCGAACCGTCCTACCAGCAGTACCGCCGATGCCAGCGGCGCGTCAACCGCCATCTGAAAGAAATAGGTAAGACCTTGGGACTGCAGTTCCCGCTCACCACCTACGTGGCGCGCCACTCGTGGGCCACCATCGCACGCAACCTGGACATCCCCATCAGCGTCATCAGCGAGAGCATGGGACACACCAGCGAGAAGACAACGCGCATCTACCTCGACTCCATCAGCAGCAAGGTCATCGACCGCGCAAACCAAAGCATCATTGAAGCCGTCAGTCTTCATATTGATATAGAAAAATAACACTCTCTTCCTTCGGTACACAAGTTTGTGGTCCACAAGCTTGTGTACCGAGACTTTAACAGAAGAAAGGGCGGCCCCCGTTTGTCGGGGCCGCCCTTTGCGAATTCTTATCTGTTTCGTACTTATAATTGTCATTCAGACCAGCAGAGTTACTCCTCCACCTCCATGACAACCCGAAGACCGATGTTGCCATAACGGAAGTCGGGCCGGTTGAAGCTTCTGTTGCTCGTACGGTTATACTCGGCCTTTTCTTTATAACTGCCGCCACGATATATGCGGAAGTCACCGGTCTTCGGCCCCGTGGGATTGTCATACGACGAGGTACTATATTCTCCATACCAGTCCTGACACCATTCCCACACGTTGCCGTTCATGTCGTATATGCCAAGCTCATTAGCATTCTTTGTGCCGACTTCGTGTGTCATGTCATCGCTATTAGAGACATACCACGCAACATCATCTATATTGTCGCTGCCCGAATATTTATGGTTGCCACTCTTGATGCCACCTCTTGCTGCATATTCCCACTCAGCCTCAGTAGGTAAGCGGAACTTCTTTCCTGTCCGTTCGCTCAGAACATCAGCAAACTCATTACAGTCTTCCCAGCTGACATCTTCCATAGGAAGCTGATTGCTTTCGGTGTTCCACGCATAGTTCCAACCCATAACAGTCTCCCAAAGCTCTTGCGTCACCTCGGTCATACCGATATAGTAACTATTGAGTCTTACAGGATGCGCTGGTTCCTCATAGGCTTTTACATCTTCACCTTGCTCGTCAGTGCCACCCATTGTGAACACGCCGCCTTCTACATAAATCATTCTAAGGCCAACATCGCCCACTTGTATTGTCACGTCTTTCGGCAAATTGGGTTCTTCTTCCTCACTATATGTTGTGATACGCTCCACTTCTGTCGCTTTGAAACGCACTTCACTGCCATCAGTCTTATGAACAATAATACCCTGAGCCCAGGAAGTGTACGGCACGATGGCGAAACAACCCATCGCCAATAACTGTTTAAGATTCATCTTACTTATTGAATACTGTCAGATTAAAATGATTATTTACAAAAAAATTTGAAAGAGCCTTTACCTGACCTGACTATGAAGGTTCCTTTCCCTAAAGAAGGTAGGTCTATGAAGGTTTCACCGCTTGCATTCAACACCTTTTTCTCGATAAGTCTTCCGCTCACGTCATAGATACCGACTTCAGCGTTTGGTGTGCCGGTGATGGTCAAGCTATTGGCGCGAAGATGAAACTGAGAAGCCATTTCAGACTTGTCTACAGCAGTAGCAACAGAAGGTATCTTTTCCAACGTAAACTTGTCTAAATCGTCATGCGTAAAAATCAGCCCTTTGTCACCATACTTGACTTGTACCTGATTCCCTTCTACTTTTATTTCCGGTTCATCACTGAAAGGAATCTCGGCCATCTTTGTAGAATAACTCTCATTAAACCATGCCACCAGCTTATACTTCGGGACATCATCCTCTTGCGCATGCAACGATGATGGAATAATTGCCAATAGTGCCACCACTAACGATTGCACAATTGATAGAAGCCATTTCTGATTGTTCATATTCGATTGTGTTAAGATTCACAGAAGGTTGGTCGCTGCAAGCACAGCAACCAACCTTCAGAATAAAACATATTGCGATTACTCGACAACCTCTACCTGTGTCTCCTTCACCTCCTTGAGCACCTTCTTCACCTCGGTGGCACCGTCGGCGATACAGATGCTGACACGGTTCAGGTCGTTCTCCTCGAACGGCTGCACGGTGTCGCCATAGCTGGCGTAGGTGATGCGGTCCTCAGAGATACCGTACTTCTCCTTCAGGTCGCGAACGACGATGTCTGCACGACCAGCGGCCAGACGGGCGTTGATCTTGGCATTACCTGTGCCAACATCAGCATAACCGCTGACAACAACCTTAGCCTGCGGATACTTCTTCAGGTAGTCGGCAACGTCCTTAATCTTCAGCTGCTCAGTCTCCGAAACGGTGATAGAGTTGATGGTG